>NZ_JACOMF010000099.1 GCF_014283215.1 Siccirubricoccus deserti | reverse complement strand
TTCCGCTTTGGGACGATTGCCGAAGCTGTGTCGTTCATCGAGGGAAAGCCGGTCCCGCAGTCCCCGTCGAGGCAACCGTGCTCCCCGTTCCCGCTTGGCTACCTCGCGCTCCGCCCTCTGGCACCGGATGGCGTCCACGCTCTCCTTTACCGTGGCATACAGCCGGTTGAAGGCCATGGTGGGAATGAGGAGTGCGGCGAATGCCATCAGGTATGGCGAACACCTCGTCGAACGGCAGCACGACACGACCCTCTTATTATGCTCGGAGGTGTACGGTTTGGTCCCACCGGCTCGGCATCATCCATGGGCTCTGGTTCGTGCCACGACCATCAGCGCAAAGTGCGCGAACCACTGCCACGAGTTCGGCTCCTGCGAAGGGTTTGGCCAGAATGGCTTCCCAAGGCTGGAACAAGTAGTCAGCAAAACTCTCAGGATTGCCGGTCACAAAAGCGGTCGGCAATGCAGGCAGGCGCCGCTGGACCTCGCGGGCTAACATCTTGCCATCAAGGCCAGGACCGAGATTGAAGTCGGTGACAAGGAGGTCGGGGCGGCGCCGACCCTGGTCCAGCAGCCGCAGTGCAGCCTCACCGCTTGCCGCCTCGGTGCACGCAAAACCTGCTTCTTCCAGCAGATCGCAGACGAGCATCCGGATCAGAGGTTCGTCCTCGACAATCAGCACGCACATCTGCGGTTGCCCCCCAGGACCCGACGACTTCCCCAAGCCGTTCAACTCCTAGGCGAGCTTATTGCGCTAACTCACCGAAATTTCTTGTAACGAATACGTGATCAATCGGCGTTAGCTTCCGCTGCAAGGTCGAGCAGCGCCGGCCAGGAGGCGGGCGTTGTGGTCATGATCGGTACCTGCAAGGTCGGCGAAATTCTCGCCGGCGCACAGGAGACATGCATGCTCAAGCCATTCGTCCTGCTGGATAAACCCTGAGCGCCGATCCGAAAAGAAATTGGATCGGCTGAGTCAGTTGTGATTCGTTTGTCCTGCGGACGCTTCGCGGGAGCAGATGGATGGACAGCGGAGCATCGACGTGCGGCGGACCGGCGCAGACTGCGCTACCCCTCTGATCTGACGGACGCCGAATGAGCGCTGGTTATGCCTCTGTCGGCCCTGCGAAGCACGCCATCGGGCCAGCGACGCCGGGATGTCACTGGCGCGTACCATCCGCCTGACGTCGACGGTTAGGCGGCGGCTGCGATGGATATGGGAGGGAACGCTTCAGCGTCGGCCACAATGCGCTCCAGCGGCAGGGTGACCTCGCAGATGAGGCCCGTTCGCTCCCAGCGCCGTACCACCGAGCCACCAAGCTGCCCACGCACCGTGGCTTCGATGACCCGCGAGCCGAACCCCCGCCCTGAAGGGGTGCTGATGATCGGTGGTCCGCCCGCTTCCGCCCACCGCAGGTGCAGCAAGCCGTCCTCCCCAATCCTGCGGCCGGCGGACCAGCGTATCTCGACCGTACCGCCAGGGGTGGAGAGCGCACCATGTTTGGCCGCATTCGTGGCTAACTCGTGCAGCACCATGGCAAGCGGCTGCACCGCAGTCGCGGCAAGTGCCACCTGCGGCCCATCGATCAGGGCACTGGAAAGTCGCGGCGCCTGCCCCTGGCCTTGAATGTAGGGGGCTACCTCCTGCTCGACGACAACGCGTAGATCGGCGCCAGACCATCCCCCTTGCGCCAGGAGCGACTGGGTTCGTCCGAGGGCGGCGATCCTCGCCTCAACCGCCGCCACAAAGGCTCTTGGTTCGTCGCGTGGGCTAAGGCGCAGCACCGATTGCACCACTGCCAGGACGTTCTTGGCCCGATGGTCGAGTTCGCGCATCAGCAGGGTCTTTCGCGCTTGGTCGGCCTTCATCGCCATGTGCGCCTGCAACACCGCCACACGAAGGCGCTCGAACTCTTGGACACGCACCGGCGGCCCCTCGCGCATGAACTCTGCGGCGCCGCCGCTGGCCGCAACGCGTTCTGCCGTACTGGTCAGCCAGCCCACCGGCCCAAGGATGCGTCCGCCGATCCAGATGGCGGCGCTGAGCGCTAGTCCCAAACTGCCGAGCGCGCCGAACGCCAGCGTGGCGAGCGGCTTCCACAGGCTCGTGTAATAGGTCGACAGAGGCTCGGCGACGATGACAAACCATCCCGGCGCACCAGAGACCTGCTGAAGCGCTGTGATGATCTCCACCCCGGACCGGTTGGTGCCTTGAAGGATATCAGCCTCCCTGTTGCGGGCGGCGTCAGTCATCCAATCGCGGACCGTCTGACCAACAGACCGCTCAGGCTCGGAGGAGCGAGCCATGATCTGCCCTTGCCCATCCACCAGCGATGCATAGCCGCCCTCGCGGAAGGTCTGCTCGGCCAGCATCGCCGAGATGCGCCCGGGTTCCACCGCGAGGCCAAGCGCCAAGACAACCCGCCCGTCTCTGAAGACCGGCACGTAGATGGCCGCGACCTGACGGCCGGTGACCTGACCGCGAAGCAGATTGCCGACCGCCGGGCGGCTGGTCTCGAAAACCCGCTGCGCCAGATTGACGGACTCCCGTCGCCGTCCCTCTGGGAAGACTGTTCCTGCCGGAAAACTCGTGTGCAGGAGCAAGGAGAGGTCTGGCGCCACCACGAAGATGCGGGTGCCAAGCCGTGCGGCGATCTGCTGTGCCCGCTGATGGAACAGACCTAAATTGCCGCCCTCATCGAGGCTGCGTGCGGTGGCCAGCGTCGAGAGCGCGAGAATATAGGAGCCGATCTCGGTGTTGACTGCGCTTGCCAGCGCTCTGGCCGTGCCTTCAAGCCGATCGTCGAAGGCTTGGCGATAGCTGCCCAGAGCCGCTCGGACGGAGATCGCGCCGACCGCGAAGGCCGGGAG
Source organism: Siccirubricoccus deserti (assembly GCF_014283215.1). GTDB lineage: Bacteria > Pseudomonadota > Alphaproteobacteria > Acetobacterales > Acetobacteraceae > Siccirubricoccus > Siccirubricoccus deserti. The sequence continues at coordinate 5,679 of NZ_JACOMF010000099.1, read as the reverse complement.
GAGCGCGGCGGCCACAAGGGCGACCACATGGAGCCGCAATCCGTAGAGCTTTGCTGTGGGTGCTGCCGGCGGCAGCGCGCCATTCTGTTGAGATTGCATCGGCTGCCCCACCATCTACTAGAGGGTGAGTGATTGCAACCTATGATGGTTCTCCGTCACGAACGGCGCCGGCCATCCGCCCGACATTTGGTCTTTCCGGCTCATTCGTTTAGCAGGGACCAAACTGCGCTGCTGCCGTCGAGGGTGCCCAGAAGCGGAATGGACGCCTGCACAGGTGCCGCTGCCGGTGCGCAGTCGAGCCGAATTCCTGACGGAGGCGCTGCCACAATATCTCAAACGGCAACGGCACCGGCTCAGCACCATGGCGTTTATGTCGCGATATGATCCGCACCGCCCTGGCGAAAGCTGCCATCTCCCGGACCCGGCACTGGCCGACCTGGGCGCGCTATGCCGCCACCACTGCCATCGTCGCAGCCATCTTCCTGCTCCGTCGGGCGGCCGATCCCATCCTGCCGCCGGGCTACCCATATTTGCTGGCCTTCGTGGCCGTCCTGCTCTCCGCCGTCTTGTTCAATCATGCCTCCGGCCTGCTCGCCACCGGGCTCTCAGCGTTGCTTGCAGATTGGTTCTACTTGCCGCCGGTCGGCAGTGTCGCCGTGCAGAACCAAGGTGATGTGGTCGGCCTGGGGCTGTTCGCCGCCGTTGGGGCGACAATCTCGCTGACCGTCGAGGCGCTGCACCGAGCGCTGGCCGACCTCCAGCGGGCGCTGGACGACCGACATCAAGCGCTCGCCGATCTCGCTCGCTTGAACGCCGACCTCAGGCGGTCGGAAAGGCAGCGCGGGCTGCTGCTGCGGGAGTTCCGCCACAGGACCCGCAACGATCTTCACTCACTGATCGGACTCTTGCGCCTACGTGCCCGGGCCGCTCCCTCCGAGGCTGCACGCGAGGGGCTGCGAGAGGCGGCCGAGCACGCCGCGGCGCTGGCCCGCGTCCACACCCACCTAGCAGGGGGCGGCGCCGATGGCGACAACGCGGCTGTGATTGACACCCGGCGCTTTGTCGAGGGGCTGTGCGCCGACATCGTGGCGGCGCAGATGGGCGAGGGGCTGCGTCCCTTGGCGCTGTCGGTCGAGGCCGAGGCGCACACGCTCGACACTGAACGGGCCGTCCAGCTTGGTCTCGTGCTGAACGAGGCGGTCACCAACGCGCTCAAATACGCGTTCCCTGAGGACCGGCCCGGAACAGTGCGGGTGCGCTTCGCGCGTGAGGAGGAAGAGTTCGTCCTGACTGTGGCAGACGACGGCATCGGCTTGCCCGCTGAAGGCGAGTTGTCGGCGGCACCATCCGCGCCACCACCGCACGGCTCAGGCTTGGGCACGCGGCTGCTGCGCGCGCTGGCGGCACAGCTTCGCGGCAGCTTCTCACGCTATCCAGGCGAGGGCCATCGCGGGACAGTCGCCGGGCTGCGCTTTCGGGCCGCGCCCCCTGGGACACCGCACTGACGATACCTCCATCCATCGATCTTCATCTGCCCCGCGGCGGAGGCTCCAGCGGTGTGCGCCTCGGTGCCCGGCCGGCGGGTCGCTCCAACAAATCAGCGATGGTGGCGAACCGAAATCCGCTACGCATCTGCACCCAGGTTGACGCCAGATCACTCGTCCGCGGCATTCAGCGAGTGTGTCGCCCGTCTGTGCGACGACCGTGTCTCGACCAGAGTGGAAACGCCGGATCGTCAGCGGGCGTCAGGCGCAACACTGACTGCACCGCGAGCGCGTCCTTGGCCCAAGGCCGATCTAATACGGCAGCGGGTGCCGCCTCGGCTGCGTCTCACTTCTTCGGTCACGTCCATTGAGACGCTGCCTATGAAGCTCCGGTCCGGTCAGACCGCCGGCACCACGGGTAGGCCGAGTTTTGCTCCCGTGGAGCGCGGCATACTGATAGTTAAAGTAAATCAATCAGAGTGTATTTCTACCATGACGTGAGGCCAAGGCTTCTACCTGTATATTGCTCAAGGCACCGTGAATGACTGTCAATTGCAACTTGGCTTGCCGGATCAGCTTACCCATGCGTTAGAATACTACTCACGCGTGTGTATCTCAGTGAAATCGGCGCTTTTGGATAGTCTTATTCGTTTGTAAGCAACTATTCGGGAACAGGTCTTGCCAATATGCACCTGATGCTCGTGGAATATGATCCATTGGTTGGCGAGACGCTGGTTGATGCACTTCAGCCCACCGGCTTCGACGTGAAGGTAGTTCGCTGCGCCGAGGCAGCGTTGGAGATTGCCGTCACCCACGTGTATTCGCCGGCAGTGCTGATCACCGACATCGACCTTGGAGGTGGTCTGAACGGGCTTCAACTGGCCACGATCCTGCGCCGCCACTGGCCTGTGGTTCGGGTCATCTACATCACCGGCCGCTGGAGCAGCATGGCTGGCCGACGCTTGGGCAGTGACGAACGTTGCTTGTTGAAGCCATTCGATGCCGAGCGTCTTGTAGGCACCGTGCGCGAGATGGTTTCGTCTCAAGCAACCCTGACAGCCACGTCGCCTCTGCCGACTGCATCCGCCGCACCGGCGGCCGAAAGCAGACATCTCAGCTTCACGTTGCCTGTGAGGTGCATCAACGCAAAATCTCCAAAGGCGCCTGTCGTGATGTCCGAAGAGGGAGAAATCTATGGATACCAAGAGCTTGGTAGTGCGCGCCGAGAAAGCCTGATCCGGAGGCATGCGGAACTCGAAGAACGCTGCGGGAGGTGTACTCCCGGCCCTGTGCCGATGAGACCGAAGCGCGCCGAATCAAGCTGGACAAACTTCGGCTCAAGGACGAGATGCACCGCCTTGCTCCAGCCATGTAGCAACAAACCGGAGTCGGCGACGCACTCAACGATATCCCCGGCAAGGTGGTCGTGTTGCGCCACCTCAATGGCGAAAAGCCCTTGCACTCGGTGAATGGGGCAGAAGCGGAGGGCCAACGCGGCCCTCCGCGACCGCGGCCTTCAACACGGCGCTGGTTGGGACGTGGCCGTCGCCCACTACTCCATTGACGATGACCACAGGGCCATGGAACAGATCGAACAACCCACGGATGCGCGGCGTTCCTGTCGATTCAATGTTGAGCCCCGTCCTGGCTCGGGCCTCCATTTCATCATGTCCCACTCGGGCACCTGTTGGAGCGCCGGAAAATCGCATTTGTCCAACATCGTCCCGGCCAGCGCGTAGGGCGGGCCGTCGAACCAACTGGGAGCGACGATGCTCGGCGCCTCCCGCCCGCCGAGGATGGACACAACATCGGCAGAGTCGGTCCGGATGGCAATGACGGTGCGCGTGCCGACATCCGTACAGCGCCAGAGACCTTGACCGGTGGTGAAGACCCGGCCAATAGCGAACTCACTGCGCTTCATGCCCACCTCCGGCGGCGCCGTGCGTCTATCCCGTTGCTCAGCGTCGCCGCACCACTGCGTCTCGATCCGCCGATACCGCGCCGACGATTACCTCGCTCAGGCGGCGATCTCATCATCGTCCTGGCCATCGCCTTCACCGCCAAGATCAACTTCCGCACCGCCGGCCCTACGGCTGCGTCGTGTTTCCTGCTCCAGCCTTGCCAGCGACGACTGCGGGTCCGCGGTGACGATTGTCAGCCCGGTGGCCCTTGAATCGCGCAACAGCCCTGCCTTCATACCCGCAGGAGGCGTTTCATTCCCCGGTCCCGCGGCCTGATCAAAGTACCAAACGCGATCAGCGGCGCGGCGCAGCGAGACGAGCAGCGGCGGCTCATCGGAGGCAAGATAGACCCCAGTGCCGTCGAGCAGATGAAAATGGTGTTGCGCTGATCCCCACTGGGGCAAAGCCACACAGGTCCCGAACGTCTTTCCAACCCGCTGAAGTTCGTCACTGGTGCGCAGCAGGCGGAAGGGCGGCGGCGGGTTGAAACCCGGATCAGGCGCCTCAATGCGGCTAAGTGCGGCGCGGAGCCGCCGGGTTATGGCCGGCAGTCCGGCCCCAGGAGGCAGCCGAAGGTCGCCATCACGCAATGCACCGCGAGCGCGGAGAAATGCGACAAGACTGTCGATCCCCTCCACCAGATAGGTGTTTTCCGGAAGTGCGCTGCGGATAGCGCCCAGGGCCGGGTCCATTCGCGACAGGGCTTCGAAATGCCCGACGCGAATATCGTCAAGCGCGCCATCGAGCAGCCTGTCAGCGAAGGGGCCGCCGCACACTGCGGCCAGTTTTTCGTAGAAGCGCCGTTCACGGACACGGTCCCCAGCCCGGTCCAGCGCCCGGTAAAGCCGCGCCGGACAAGCCGGTAGGGCAGCATTCAGAAGTTCACGCGGATCGGTCTCGTTGATGATCGTGGCCACGTCGGCGTCCGACCCTACGGCATCGGGGGCGAGGTGGAGGAACGCGCCGATGCTGTGGATGGCCTCTCGTGGGGCGACGATCAGTCGAGCAATCAGGAGGGGACGGGCGCGAATAAGGGCGGCGACGCGCGGCGCCAGATCGGCAAACACCAAGAGCAGCGGCGCACGCTCTTTCGGAGATTCGTTTCGGTCACCTGCCATGCCCTCGGCATATCGGAATATCCCGGGCGTGTCGCGAGGTAGCGAGAACACGCTTGAGAGAGAAGGAGCGAGAGGAACAGCAGTCTGAACCTATCCTTCCTCTGGATGGTGATGATACCGGCCTGACGGCCGCCAGGGCCTTGCAGGCGCGGCCGTCCGTCGGGAGGCAATACCATGGCGAGCACATTGGCGGAGAAGACCTGCACCCCGTGCCGCGGCGGCGTCCCGCCGTTCACGCCTGAAGAGGCGGAAGCTTATCGCACGCAGGCACCCGACTGGTCGCTGATGGACGACGCGACCCGCATCGAGCGGCGCTACCGGTTCAAGGATTTCGGCGAGGCGTTCGCCTTTGTTATGCGCGCCGGGGAACTGGCCAAGGCGCAGGGCCACCACCCTGATATCTCGTTTGGTTGGGGCTACGCGTCTGTCTCGCTACGGACTAAGAAGATCAAGGGGTTACACGAGAACGATTTTATCATGGCCGTGAAGCTCGACCGCATCTCTGAAGGCGTCGTGGAAGCGGCAGCCCGTCCGAAAGGCTGAGGGCGAGCGGCCGCCAACAGTGCGCGGCCCCGCGCCGCCTCACCGCCCAGGGCAACCAGCCAGAGCGGGAGCACGTCCCTGCTGACCGCCCGTCCACCCTGGGGTCGCCGCTGCATCCCCACGACGGGTAGCCTCACTACAAGCGGGAGGCCGAACCAATGCCGAGGATGATGGGTGGGTGTCTCTGCGGGGCCGTTCGCTACAAGGTCGAGACGCAGCCGATCTTCGTGCGCGCCTGCCACTGCAAGGAATGCTGGCGCTTCACCGGCTCGGCTTTCGTGGCCGCCGTCGCGATCCTCAAAAATGCGATCCCCACCATGAGGGCTATGCAGACATACACCCAGCCCGGCGGGACCTCGGGGCTAGCGCTGCACCGCCAGTTCTGTCCCGGTGCGGCTCGCCCGTCGTCGTGCAGGTTGAGGGCTCGACGAGGCTGGTGTTCATGCCGCTCAGGTGTTGGAACTCGATCAGCCGATGACCCGCTACGCCGTCTGCCGGGCGGCTGGTTGGAACCGTGGCCCTGGTGCCTACCGGACGATCGAGCAGGCCGTCCCCGAAGATGGCGTGAGGGTG
>NZ_JACOMF010000098.1 GCF_014283215.1 Siccirubricoccus deserti | reverse complement strand
CACCTTGCCCGCCATCCGGCGCGCACTGCTGGCTCAGCTCGCTGCCGCCATCCGGCTGCGATGTCCCAGATGCCGCGAGTTCATCGACCTACACAAGCGCGAATGAAAGTGCCGAAGTAGTGCTAGGCAGGACGCAATCGAAGTCCCGCGAGGCACCGCTCGCCAGCATAGTAGCCCTTCCATTTCGGGATACGGCATGGGATACAAGGTTAACCGAGCGTGCCGCCAAACCTAGGTTTTCTGCGGCTTTCCGCTTTTTGGGCCATTCCCCTCACCCGGCACCAAGAAATCAACCAGTTGAGGGAAGTGGCCCGGTGCCCCACCTTTCTTGACCGGCCGATTGGAGCAGGCAGCCTATCGCAAGGTCCAAAAACCTTCAGCCGCGAGGGCGAAGCCAAGTGATTGCACGCCACGAACGTCGAAGGCCAGGATGCCAATCAAATTACCCTTGGCGTCGAGCAAAGCGCCTCCAGACGATCCGGGTGACATCGGTGCGCTAGTCTGCACCACTTGAATGCCCCTCACAGACCGTAGGGAAGATACCAAGCCATCCCCTAGGGTCAGCTCTAAGCCTGATGGCGCGGCGAGCGTGAAGGCACGCTCGCCGACATCAATTTCACCATAGCGCCGAATGCCACGAACGGGTGTCAGCGTGGCGTCGGCGGTGTGGAGGACACAACGATCAGTGCCGGGGGCGCTGGCGACAACGGTCCGGCGCGCCGGTGATCCCGATATGTTGGCGCCGCTGGGTCGGCCCGGCATCACACCAGTCGGCGGCACGTCAGGGAATTTGCAGGCCAGCCACGCCGTCCGCATGTCCTTGGCCAGCGGGACGGTCCGTAGCGAGGGCCTGCGGGGGCCTGGACGGGAGGCGCCCGACCAGCGACCATACGCCGGCCAATCAGGGGAGAGCGCCGGCATGACGGCCAGCAAGGACGAGATCTTCGCCGGACTGCGCAAGATCGACACGCCAACCATCACCAATGTCGTGGCGACCTATCCGAAGAACCCGCTCTGCCTCGGGCTGTACAATCCCTGGACTGAGAACTGGTACACCGACAGCTCGATCCGCTGCATCTATCCGGAGATGGGGCCGGTCATCGGCCACGCGGTCACCTGCGTCTACGGCCTGCCGGATCCCAACTACAGTGGCCGGCTCAGCTTCATGGACGTGATCGAGGCGCTCGATGCCATGCCTAAGCCGACCATCCTGGTCATCCAGCAGAAATGGCCGCCGGAGCTGATGGCGAAGGCCGGGCTTGCTGGCGAGATCATGGTCACCTCCATGATGTCGGTAGGCTGCATCGGCATGCTGTCGAACGGACCCTCGCGCGACGTCGATGCGGTCCGCAAGCTTGGCTTCCAGTTGCTGCTCGGCGGCGTCACGGCCGGACATGGCGAGATGGCGGTTCAGGCAGTGAACGTGCCGGTCTCGGTCGGCGGCATGGATGTTGCGCCGGGTGAGTTGATCCACATGGACGAGAACGGCGCGGTGAAGTTTTCTGCTGACCGTGCCGCCCAGGTGCTGGAAAACGCCGAGAAAATGTTGGTTGGCGAGGCCGAGCATCTGGCACGGTTGCGCACCGCGAAGACGGCGGCCGAGGTGCGGGCGGCAGGCGGAGCCTATTCGGCCAGGCCGAAGGCTTGACGCCACGCAGCGGGGCGAGGCCATCGTGCCCCGTCCTGGTCCAGGCGGCATTCTTGGGAGCCATGGGTGCCGCGGCAGGCGACCTGGAGCGGACGGCGACGCTAAAGTTGACTGCCCTTTGCCATTACCCGAGTGCGACGGACCCTTCCAAGGCGCAGACAGGGTGAATCACCACCCAAGCCGCAGGATGTCGGATTGGGAGACAAGGTCGGCAAACCGGCCGCAAAGGGAAAGGACAAGCAATGTCGAAGAATACGGTCTGCCTGTGGTATGATAAGGATGCCGAGGCTGCCGCGCGCTTTTTCTCCGAGACCTTCCCTGGCAGCGCGGTGGGGGCCGTTCACCGTGCACCCGGCGACTATCCAGCCGGCAAGGCAGGCGACGTGCTGGTCGTCGAGTTCACGGTCGCTGGTATCCCTTGCATTGGCCTGAACGGGGGGGCCGAAGTCCGGCACAATGAAGCCTTCTCGTTCCAGATTGCCACGGACGACCAGGCCGAGACCGACCGCTATTGGAACGCCATCATCGGTAACGGTGGGCAGGAGAGCGCGTGCGGCTGGTGCAAGGATCGATGGGGGATTTCCTGGCAGATCACGCCGCGCGTGCTGACCGAGGCGATGGCGGCAGGCGGCGACGAGGCTCGGTGCGCGTTCCAGGCCATGATGACCATGAGGAAGATCGACGTCGCTGCGATCGAAGCGGCGCGGCGCGGCTGACGCTCTATCCCGTCTTCTGCGACCCGGCTGCTGCCACGGCTGTCCGCTCATGGCCGATGGTGTTGAAAAAGTCCGAGCGCCCGCTGAGCGCGCAAGAAACAGGCCTGCGGGCGCGCCAATCAACAACTCTAATACGCTTGCGGTGTCCTGCGCGAACTCATATTACGTTAGAGCAGAACACCAGTAGCTCCGGCCAGGTTTTTCAACACAATCGGCCCTTCTCGGTGGTTCGACAGAAGCGATCAGGGTGCCGCCCGCGCCAGCACCGCGCCACCGTGGTGTGGGTTCAGGCGCCGCGGCCTGACGGCACCGGCACCCCGCGCTTGTTCAGCGCCCTGGCCATCGCCGCCTGGCCGGTCACGCCCTCGCCGCACAGCCGCTCGACCTCCAGCGCCAGCCGATGCGTGGCCCGTCCCGCCGCCTGCTGCCGCGCCAACAGCTGGTGCGGCGGCGTCGCGGCCACTGGCTGGCGGGTAGCCCATGTCGCCGCCCAGCACCGCCCCACGGGCCTTGGCAGCGGCCAGCGCCGCCCGGGTCCGCCGCTGATCAGCCCACGCTCCTTCTGCGCCATGGCCGCGTAGATCCGCATCATGAGGTCGCCGGCGTCGGGCATGTCCGCCGCCCTGATCGCGTAGCCTCCTCCAGCAGCTGCGACAACGTATGCGCCCGGCGGGCGAGCCGGTTGAGCCGCGCCGCCACCAGCACCGCGCCTATAGGAAGGCGAAGGAAAGCCCGCGCGACATGTCGGGGGCGAGGTCAGGATCGGCGATGCGGATCGCGGCCAGCCTGCGCGCGGCGGCGGCCTGCGCCGCAGCCATGACTGCGGTCGTCACTGGGCGGATCTCGATGCGCACGCCGCACGGAAGGTCGGGCCAGTACGCCTCGGCCGGAAGGTCGAGGGTGAGCAACGCTCATTCTCCTTTGGGAATCCGGCTTGGCGGCGAAACTGCCGAGATCGGCTCCTAGCCAACTCCTTGCATCCGCATGCAAGGCGGAGCGTTCCCCTCTGGTGCTATTCGAGGGAGAGCTAGCGATGAGCTACCTGCGCTTCGGCGCGATGATCGCCACCTCGACCGTGGTGATGTTCGGCCTGATGTATCTGAACACCTACGCGCTCGACCACGTCGTCTACAGCCAGACACGGACATGGATGGCGCTGTTGATGGGCGCGGCGATGGCGATCATCATGCTGCTGTTCATGCTGGGCATGTACAGGAACCGCAGCGCGAACATCGCCATTCTCGCCGGCAGTGCCGTCGTGTTCGTCGTCTCGCTCTGGCTCGTGCGCAGTCAGGAGACCGTCGGCGATCTGGCCTATATGAAGGCGATGATGCCGCACCACTCCATTGCGATCATGACGAGTGAGCGCGCCCACATCCGGGATCCGCGCGTGCGTCGTCTGGCGGACCAGATCATCGAGGCACAGGTGCGCGAGATCGCGGAGATGCGCGACCTCATTACGGCACTGGAGCGGAACCCGGTCGCCGCCGGCGCGCCCGACCTGCCGCCGCGCAGCACCCTGGGACGCGTCCAAGCGGGCCTTTCTTCAGACCGCCGACGGTGACGCCGCCGAGGTCGAGCGCCGTGCGTTCTCGACATCGACAACGACACCATCGGCCGGTCTTGCCGGAGGATGTGGCTTTGATACTCGCGCCGCCGCCGAGGTGGGCGGGGCCGGTCGGAAAGGATCCGGACGATGTTCTTCGACAGCTGGTTCGGCCTGCTCCGCGTGCTCGTGGTCGGCACCCTGGCCTACGTGACCCTCGTGCTGCTGCTCCGCGTCTCGGGAAAGCGCACGCTGGCAAAGCTGAACGCCTTCGACCTGATCGTCACCGTCGCCCTCGGCTCCACCCTGGCCACCGTGCTGCTCAGCAAGTCGGTGGCCCTGGTCGAGGGCCTCGCCGCCTTCGCCCTGCTGGCCGGCCTGCAATACCTCGTCGCGTGGCTCGCCGTCCGGTCGCCGCGGTTCAGCGACCTGGTCAAGTCGGAGCCAACCCTCCTGCTCCACCATGGCCGCTTCCTGGAAGGCGCCATGCGCGCGCAGCGCGTGACCCGCGCGGAGGTCCTCGCCGCGTTGCGAGGCTCGGGCGCGGGCGAGCCCGCGGAGGTCGCGGCAGTCGTGCTGGAGACGGACGGAAGCCTCAGCGTCATCCAGAACGCGAGCCAAGCCGGGGCTGCCGGCTCTCTGGACGGCGTCGGCAGTGTGGATGGCGGGCCGCGCTAGCCGGGACCTCCGCCCCGTCCAGCCGCCTCCGGCGCACTTTCCGCCGCCCGGCGCGTTCGGCTTCGGTTTCACCGAGGTCATGCGATGTTCGATGAAGCGCTGGGCCGCCTCGAGGCCCTGGGTCATTCTGCCGCTGTCATCCTGCCGGGGTTGCTCCTGAGCCTTGTGGTCTTCGGCCTTGGCCTGCTCCTGGTGCGCGGAGTCCGCGCCGCGGTGACCCGCGCTGCGTCCCTGCGGGAGGCCTCCGCCGGCTCGGCGGCCGTGCTGGGGCGCATCGCGGGCGGCCTCGTCACGCTCATCGTTTTCCTGATCGCCGCCGCGGTCGCGTTTCCCTCGGTGTCGGCGGCCGACCTGTTTAACCTTCTCGGCATCGGTGGTGTGGCCATCGGCTTTGCCTTCCGCGACGTGCTGCAGAACCTGCTCGCCGGCGTCCTGATCCTGCTCACCCGCCCGTTCCGCATCGGTGACCAGATTCGGCACGGTGAACAGGAAGGCACCGTCGAGGACATCTGGATCCGGGCAACGGTGCTGCGGACCTACGACAACCGCCGCATCCTGATCCCGAACGCCTCCCTCTTCACGGACAAGATCGAGGTCATCACCGCCTATGAGAGGCGCCGGTTGCAGTTCGCCCTGACGATCGGCAACGGCGACGACATCGCCCGCGCGCGCGACGTTGTCGTGCAGGCCCTTCGCTCCACCCCCGGCGTTCTGGCCGACCCGGAGCCCGAGGCATTGGTGACCGGCCTGGGCACCGCCGGCGTGGACATGGTGGCCCGCTTCTGGATCAACCCGCCGCGGCGGCGCGAGGCGGTGGATGCGCTCGATGGTGCCATCGAGGCGGTGAAGCAGGCGGTGACCGACGCCGGCCTCGACCTGCCCTTCCCGACAACGCAGGTGCTGTTCCACGACCAGACCGAGGAGACCGACGGCGACCGCAACCGGCAGCGCGAAGGCTGGCCGGCTGCCGGGCGGGACGTCCCACGGCCTCGCTGGCAGGCGGTGCGCGAGGCCGCACAGCGCCCAGCCGGGGACCGGCCATGACAAGCCGGTTGCGGGAATGGCTGGAGGCGCTTGGAGACATCTTCTGGATTCGCCCGGCTTTGCTCGTGCTCGGTGGGGTCCTCCTCGGCCAGGCGGCGGTCCTGGCCGAGCAGACGGCCTCGGAGCTGCCCTGGGTGCCGAGCGGGTGGGTCTACACCGGGGGTGAAGCGGGCGCGCGGGCCCTGCTCGGCGCCGTGGCCTCCTCCACGATCGGCGTCGCGGGCACCACCTTCTCGATCACCGTGGCGGCGCTCTCGCTGGCCTCCGGCCAGATGGGGCCGCGCCTGCTGCGCAACTTCGTCCGCGACAGCGGCAATCAGTACGCACTCGGCATCTTCCTGGGCACCTTCGCCTACGCGCTCGTGGTGCTGCGCACCGTCCGCTCCGTCGAAGAGGTGGCGTTCGTCCCGCATCTCGGCGTCACGGGTGCGCTGCTCCTCGCCTTGCTCTGCGTGGCCACCCTCGTGTGGTTCGTCCACCACGTGGCCACCGGCATCAACGTCGAAACGGTCATCGACGTGGTGCATGAAGAGTTCTCGGAGGCGATCGACCGCCTCGACCACGGTGCCCCAGCGAGCGTCGCCGGCTCCGCTCCGCCGCGCGGAGTACCGGTGACCCTGGCCGAACGCGGCTACCTGCGGGCCGTGGATCACAATGGGCTGGCAAACTGGGCGGAGGAGACGGGCGCGGTCGTGGTGCTGCTGGTCCGCCCCGGCGACTACCTCTTCCCGGAGGCGGCCGTGGCGGAACTGATCCAGGGCCGAGGCAGCGAAGAGGCCGGGCGGGCCATCCGCGCCGCGTTCTCGCTCGGCTCCAGGCAGGCGGCGACGCAGGACCTCGAATTCGCGGTGCGGCAGCTCGTGGAGATCGCGCTGCGGGCGCTGTCGCCCGGCATCAACGACCCGTTCACCGCTGTAGCGGTCGTCGACCGGCTGGGCGCGGCACTGTGCGAGATCGCCCCGCGTCGCCTCACCGGCCCCACGATCGAGCGCGGCGGCAGGGTGGTGCTCCATCGCGAGGTGACGGACTACGCCGGTCTCTGCGACGCGATGTTCCACATGATCCGGCAGAACGCCGCAGGGTCGCCGGCAGTGCTGATCCGCCTGCTGGAGACGCTCGGGCGCGTGATCGCGGTCGAGACCCGCGCGGAGCGAAGGGCAGAACTGCTCCGCCACGCGGAGCTCGCCGTGTCGGCCGGGCGCCTCGGCATCGAGGACCCCGCCGATGTCGCGGCACTTGAAGCCCGCCACGTCGCGGTGCAAAGGCAAAATGCGGCCCTGCAAGCGGCTCGCCGTTGATGCGGGCGCGACGAGTGAATGCGTGACTTCCGCCTGAGGTCGTCCGCAGGCAGCGCGATGGTCGTCACGCGTATTCCGTCCCCGCCTGCTGGTTCTTGAGCACGGCGGTCATCATGCGGGTGGCGGTGGCGTAACCGATCTCGATCGCCTGCGAGGGCAGCGTCGCCACGGCGAGACGATGGAGGAGACCCCGATCCTCCCGCCGCTCGCCTGGGCGGTCGAGCACCGCGCCGAGGTGGAAGTCGTCGCCGCAACAGGCGCGCTGCTCGATGCGCTGCTGGGCACGGTCTCATTGACGTAGAGCGCATGATGGATGCGCGGCAGCGTGCCGTCCCACTCCCAGCGGTCCAGGTAGTCCCACACCGTGCTCCGCGGCGGCAGGTCTTTCGGCAACGCCTTCCATTGGCAGCCGGTCCAGAGCACGTACAGGATGGCGTTGAGCACCTCGCGCACATCCACCGTCCGCGGCCGACCGCCGCGCTTCGCCGGCCGGATCAGCGGTGCCGCCAGTGCCCATTCCGCATCCGCCAGGTCGCTCTCGTAGCGCAACCTGCGCCGCATCGCGGCGCGACGATGTTCCGGCTGCCACATGCATGATCCCCCAGCACGGCCGCCGCCCAGGAAATCACAACCGATTCCAGAAATTCAATCTGTTCCGGAAGGGCTCTGAGGTTCGAATGAAGAAAATTCTCTTCCTCGGCGGCTGGAAAGTGGGATCTTCGCCCTGGTTACCTTTGAGCCCCGCTGATGTGATGTGACACATTTACTGGGGTTATTCGGATACCGGCTTGCCGCTCCATGGACTGATGCCATCTCTGAGCTACCGAAGGGTAGAAATCCAGAACGTCACCTCATGACGAGTGTGAAACAAGCCAAAGTGGCCCACCGCCTCGCTGCCGAGCGAGCGCGGCGGCAACACGACCATCATGCGGGGTGAGTGGCAGTAGTAAGACAGGCCGCGTCGCATGGCCGCCGGTGTCGCATATTCATCGTCCGCGGTGGCGACCGCCAGGATGGGCGCCTTCACCGCAGCGAAGCGTTCGAGAACCTCGGTCCGCTCTCTTGCTTCGTGGCAACTCTCGAATCGAGAACCACGAAAGCTCCATTCATTGGCGACGCCGGCCGGCAGATCCTCCAGCCAACCCAGCCGCCGACCCGGAAAATAGCCGAGCGCCGCTGTGAGCATGGGCATCGCGACATGCCATTTCAGCAGCAGCCTCAATCGGCGATGCGCGGCGTAGTCCCGCCAATAGGCGTACTGCGCCCCGACGGTCAGGATGCGCGACAGAGCAGGTGCAGCCTCGGCGTATCCGGGCAGGAAGCCGCCGATGCTGTGGCCGACCACGTGAAGCGGCATGCCAGGCAGAGCATCGCACAGGAAGCGCAGAGCCGCATCGAAATCCAGCGTTCCCCAATCCCGCCAGCGGTAGCCACAACCGCGAAGGCGCGGCGGCCGCGACGCCCCGATGCCCCGGTAGTCATAGGTGAGGACGTGGAAGCCATGGCGGGCGAGGAATTGCGCGTAGCGATGATAGAGCGAAATCTGACCATTCAGAGTCGCTGAGGATTCCCGCCCGGCGCGAAATCTGATTCACCGTGCCTGCTGGGCACGGAGGCCAGCTTGCATGGCGAGAACCCTGTCCGAAGATCTACGCGCCC
>NZ_JACOMF010000097.1 GCF_014283215.1 Siccirubricoccus deserti | reverse complement strand
GATCATGGTCGCCGCTGCCGGCCCGCAAAGACGCGGAAACCACGCTGGGCCACCGGCCCTGCCGTGACCATCGCCACGATCTCCGCCGCGATCTTCGCTCCGCCGAGTGCCGACGGTTCGATCGCATTGGCGAAGTCCGCCGGATCGCTGCAGATCAGGCGCAGGTCGATCACTGCCAGGTCGCGGGCAAAGGCTTCGCGCAGGATCGCGTCGTTGAACAGGGTGAGCCCCGCCACGGCCAGCCGCTGCCGCGCGGCGTCCGGAAAGCGCGGGTCGTAGATGGTGCAGACCGCGACCGGCAGGCCGTGGGCGCAGACCGCGTCGAGCATGGTACGGTAGGTCCTGCGGAACCGCTCGCGCAGGATGTCGAGCCGTGCCAGCGCCTCCGCCACGCTGCGCGCCGGCTCGGCCAGCATGGCTTCCGCACGGAGCGCGTCATTTCCGCCAACGCTGACGATGAGGTGGGTGGCGTCGCCCGGCAGGCGCGCAAGCTGACGGGATACATCCTCCACCATGGCGCCTCCCCTTGCGGCGAGCATGGCTCGCCACCCCGAAGTGGACAGCGCACCCCGCAGCTGCGCCACCACCTCCCGCCCCTCGTCGACAAAGGCGGCATTGTCGAAGACGGAATCACCCAACAGCACGATATAGCCGGCGCTGACCCGAGCCTCCGCCCGCGTGGCAGCGAGGCTTGCCATGCCGAGGCCGAGAGCCGCACGCCGCGCCGGCGCGACCTCGTCCGGCGCCGTCACCGCTCGCTCGCAGCCCATTGAGCGTCCTTGGTCGGCGAGATCGCGCTGTCCAGGCGGCGAGGACAACGGTGCCGCCGCTGGAAGCGTGCGCGGTCGCCGGTGTCCTGCCGCCCGATGACCTCGCAACGGCCGTAGAGCCGGGCGAACTGCGCGCCGCCCTGGGGCAGGACGACGGTACAGCACACCGCAGGGGCGGTGTCGTGGTGGGTAGCGGCGTAACATGTCTCGGTCATGTCGTGGCCCGCGTGTGCGAGGAGGCCCTGCCAAACGCGCGACGGCGGCGCGCTGTCCCCGGCCTGCTGCAGAAATGCGGCACCTGCCGCCCGCCTGACCGGGCCTGCGGGAAGCTGGTGCCGTGTGCCAGGCGCTCTTGCCGTACCCTCGGCCGTCAGGGCCTCGGGCGTGGCCGCATTATCTAGCACCGATCAGCTCCTTTGCATCGGCCTCCATCAGCATCTGCAGCACCACCCTGGCAACGCTGCTATCACTCGCCGAGCCGGCGGAGGTCACCTCATCGCGGCAAGCCTCCGAGAAGGCCTCCGCCGCCGGCAGCATCATCACCGGTTGCGCCCTCCGGTGACGTACGCGCGCCGCCCGGCGAGGCCCGTTCCCGCGCCCAGTCGGACGCTGCCGTCAGACTGTGGGACCGCGAGCGGCGCCACCACCACCTGGAATACTCCGCCTCGGCGTACGCCCAGAAACTCCGCGACCTTGGGACTGACATTCAGGATGCGGCCGTCTGTCCCCGGGATGCGGTCGCGTACCCGCACCATCGCCACTTGGCCGTTCCGGAGGTTGGTCACTCGCGCCGTGGCACCGAGCGGCAGTGTGCTGCTAGCCACGACGGATGCTTCAGGATCGAAGAGACCTCCGTCGGCCATGGGCCTGCCGGCAAGCTTTCGGGCGATGATGGCGGCCTGTCCACGCAGTTCACGCCCTGAGCGATCGACAGCCTCTCGCGACCCCTCGCGCCCGGGCTTGTCCGCAGCAAGCTCGTTCCCGCGGGCGGGACAGGCAAGACCAAGCGCAAGCCCCATGCAGATTGCCAACCGTATCGCCATGGTCCCCGGTCCGAACATTGCGGTAAAGACGCATGGTCAGGCGCTGCGTTCCTCCGGATCAACTCCCAGCAGCTACCGAGTTTGGCGGTGGGGATCCGAGCTGGATCTGTACGGCGCTCGCGATCGACGCTGTCGCGAGCGAAACGTCTTGTGACGATCCGCCATGGGGGCTTTGGAACGCCCAACCGAAGGTAACCTGCGCTATGCTTTCGGCGGCACCGCGACCGCGCGGTAGTGCGCCTCGTCCACCGGCTCCACCTAGCTGGTGTTGTCGGGGCCATTGGTCTCGACGAAGGAGATGTGCGCGGACAGGTGCCCGGCAACCGCACCATGCCAGTGCACGAGCCCCGGCGGCACTTCGGCGACATCGCCGGCGTGCAGGATGCGGGGCGGCTTGTCCTTCACCTGCCCCATGCCGGTGCCCTGCGTGGCAACCAGCACCTGCCGGGTCTTGTGTGTGTGCCAGTTCGTGCGCGCACCCGGCGTGAAGGTCACCAGCGTGGCGCTGGTGCGCGACGGGGCCTGCGGCGCCGCCATCGAGTCCTGCAGGACTGTACCGGTGAAGCTGTCGGAAGATGCCGTCTTTGTCGCTCGGCTCCCAGCTGGTCGGATCGTCACGTCAGCCATGGCGTGTCTCCATACGAGGCCTGCGGCCCCTATTGGTTGCCGGCAGAAAACCTAGCGAAGCCGTCCGGCACTGGAAACGCAGCAGATCTGTCAGTAGGACCCTACCTCCCGCTGAGGCGGTGGTGCATGGACACTGTTAAGTTGAGTAGAACTTGGCGGACCGACCCCGATCCAGTATGCTGCCGGAATGCTCCGGCCATGACCAGATCGTCAACCTTTTCCATCTCCGCCGCGACCACGTCACCGCCAGTGAATATCGAGCCGCAAGGGCGCGTGCGTTCGAGGCGTGGCCAACATCAGTGAGGTTACCGCCGCGGCCTGAACTCTGCTCCCACATCGCCTCGGCCAGCCAACTCAGTCAGCCCTGAGCCAACAACTTGGCAGCGCCGTCGTGTCAGGATACGGCAGGTATCAAAGGATGAAGTCGCCACCCTCGAGCGAGAACATCCCAACCAGCGCGATTTCCGCATCCACCGACCCGTCGCCGAAGAACCGGCTGAGACCGTCCGCGTCCATCTGAATGATCGTGAAGTCGCCGCGCACCTCGTAGCGAAGCTCAGGCGGACCTGGCTGATCTGGCGTCCCGCTGAACGCACCGGTGCCGACGAAGCCGAACTCCTGGTTTACTGATAGGGCCCGGCGGCCGAAGCGGAGCGCCTCCGAGAGGTTGATCACATCCTCCCCCTGCTCGAAGTCGATGATCACGTCACGTGCCCTGGGGCCGACGCCGGTGCCGAGGACGGTTGCGAAGAAGTCGCCGGAGGTTCCGGGATTAAAGGTAACTCCGATGCCGAAGGCGAAGATGTCGGCGCCCGGACCGCCCCAGAACACGTCACCATGCGCGATGCTCTCCTGCAGCCGGTCAGGCCCGCTGCCTCCGATCAGAGGCACGGGCTCGGGCGGCGGCGGCACGGCGAAGGTGCCGACGGCGTGCTCGCCGCTCCCGAAGAGCGCTACAGTGCTGTTCGGCAGGACCTCGCCGTTGAAACTGACACGCTCTACGTAGAGGTTGCGATCCGTATCCGGCGTGCCGCCCCACGCATCGTTGAGGAAGTTCACCGTCACAGTATGCTCGCCCGGTCCGAAGTCGCGCGACACCCAGACCGTGTCGAAATTGCCAAACTGCCGCTCGGCGCTGGCGGTCAGCACGTCGATGATCGGCACCCCGTCCACGCTGACCACGTACTGGGCGTTCCCCAGCCAGTCATCCTGGTTGATTCTCAGTTCCAGCGTATCCCGGCCGCTGCCAAAGCCGCGCGTGGTGGTCCTGGCCTCGACGAAACTGCCGACGGTCTGGGATCCGCTTTCGAAGAACGAGACGCCGTTGGTCAGGATCATGCCTTCAAAGCTGACGCTCTCGACATAAAGGTTTCGGTCGCTATTCGGCGTGCCGCCCCATGCATCGTTCAGAAAGCTCACGGACACGTTGTGGGGGCCTGGCGGGAAGTTCCCTAGCACGGCAACGGTATCGATCTCACCGAGAGAGCGAAGGGCGCTGGCGGTCAGGATACCGCCTACCTGCGCCCCATCTAGGTTGATTGTATACTGTGCGTCGCCCTCGTAGGCATCCTGGCTTATCCGCAACACGACCGCATCCGGGCCAAAGCCGAGAGTCGTCTCCGCAGGCATGTCTTCCTCCGCGTTCTAAGAGCCGTTCCGGGAAGTTCTTATTTATCATGAAGGGTTTATGGCAAGGCGTCGAAGCATGAGGCGGATCATGGCGAGACGGACGAAGGCCGCCGCCATGCGGGCGTGCCGCTCGTAGTCTCGGGCCAACCTGCGGCATCGGTTGGTCCAGGCCAGCGTTCTCTCGACAATCCAGCGCTTGGGCAGCACGACAAAGCGATGCCGGTCGCAGCGGCGGAGGATTTCCAAGATCCAGGGGCCAGTCCGCCCAACGGCCGCTGCCATCTTCGGCCCCTGGTAGCCCGCATCCGCAATCAGGCGCTCAATGAAGGGGAAGCTCCGGCGTGCCTCCCGCAGCAGGTCCTCCGCGCCGCCGCGGTCCTGCACGCTGGCCGGATGGACGATGACCGCCAGCAGCAGGCCGAGCGTGTCGGTCAGAATGTGGCGCTTGCGCCCGAGCACCTTCTTGCCTGCGTCATAGCCCGAGGGATCAAGCGTAGAGCCCCCTTTTGCGCCCCCTTGGCACTCTGGCTGTCGATGATGCCCAGCGTCGGACTGGCCTCCCGCCCTGCCTTCTGCCGCACCTCGAGGTAGAGCGCATGATGGATGCGCGTCAGCGTGCCGTCCCACTCCCAGCGGTCCAGGTAGTCCCACACCGTGCTCCGCGGCGGCAGGTCCTTCGGCAGCGCCTTCCATTGGCAGCCGGTCCAGAGCACGTAGAGGATGGCGTTGAGCGCCTCGCGCACATCCACCGTCCGTGGCCGACCGCCGCGCTTCGCCGGCCGGATCAGCGGTGCCACCAGTGCCCATTCCGCATCCGTCAGGTCGCTCTCGTAGCGCAAGCCGCGCCGCATCGCGGCATGACGATGTTCCGGCTTCCACATGTATGATCCCCCAGCACGGCCGCCGCCCAGGAAATCACAACCAATTCCAAAGACTCAATCTCCTTCCGGAAGATCTCTAAAAACCTCTTTGGAATATCGCCTTTTATCTAGCAGCCACAATTAAGAACGCGCCAACAAAATTAACTTAGAAAGTAGTGAGTGATGTGGAAGAAACGCAAGATGTGTATTTTCTTCTTTGGTGCACAGCCTGATCACCTCTGCATTTACTCTCTTCGACCATGCATTTGGCGACACATTCGTTGCGCTTCGGATCGATGGTGAAGTATCGTGCATGACATTCGGCAGTGCATGATTGACGTTTTGCCTCACATCTGGTCTGAGCCGTCGCGTGGATGGGCTCTGCCATAACCAAGGTGAGAGTGGCGGAAGCGAAAAACCGTAATAAACCCGCAGAGTGGCACATTAGCTATGGCCGCATCGCGGTCCTCCCCGCTCCTGCAACTCCATAAACCAAGCGATAACGGCAGAGGCTAAGAGCGAAAAACGAAACCTCCAGGTGGCCCATAGTTTCAAGGGCTTGGGCCTGCCGATAGCCGGCTTCGAGATGCGCTCTAAATGAGGCTCGAGCATCCCGCTGATCTCCTTACCGTTGTGCTTCGATCCCGTGCCCAGCATTCTATTGCTGCCTAGGGAGGTGATGGCGTCAAATCAAATAGGACGTTCAACGCTGCGACGTTCCCGCGGGCACGCGCTGCGGGCGAGTGGCAAGGCTGCGGTCAATCCACTCCTGCGCCGGCGTGAACCGCCTCAGACCTGGCACTTGCGCCATGAGGTTGACTTCTCGCCAAGCGGGATGAAAGCCTGGCGCGTGAAATTGATCAATCCGGCTGAACAGATGGTCCACCAAGCGGGTGAGCCGTTTATAGCGGTCCGACCCCTGCGGCCAGTTGTAGGCGGCGAGGATGGTAGGTACCGAGATCGTCAGGACGTCCTGACCTTCCGGGATGAACTGCGGGTAGTCCCTCGAGGTCAGGGTTGAGGGAAGATAGAAATTGAAGAAATCGGCGTCTCCAATATCTACAGATAAAAACCTGAAGCCAGGATCCCAACGTCCGCGTAGGAACGCATCGACCGGCTTTGAGGTGATAAACACGACAGCTGCGATCTCGCCCTCACCCCTGCGCATCTGCTCGAGCGCGGCCGGATGCGGGATAAAGGTCTTTTCCACGTCGAGCTTGAGCCGATCGAAGATCAACGGGCCGGAATAGGACGCGGTGGTACCAGGCGTGTTGAAGTTGACCTTCTTGCCATTAAGGTCAGCGAGCGAGCGGATCTCGGGGCGGACAAAAATATGCAGCTCTGAGGGGAAGAGGTTGAGGATGTAGCTGATACGCTGGTCGATGTTCGGTACTAGGGTGCGGAACTGTTCGAGGGCATCGGCATTGATGATTGCCGCGTCGATTCCGCGCAGATATAGCAGTGCCTCAACATTATGTGTTGGCCCACGCGTGACGACGGGAAGAACGTGGAGAGCATCACTTTCATCGACCACACGAGCGATCTCGGCGGCAAGGCGGATAGGCGCTCCTTCAAGCAAGCCTGCGGCCAGACCTACCGTCCAGGCATTTAGCTTTAACTTGGCGGCGATTTCAGCCCTATTCATTGGGCGATCGGCACGGGGCTGCGCAGCGGTGGGTGTGAGTGGTTGCAGCAAGCCTGTGAGAAGAACGAAGAGGCCAATTCCGACCGCGCGCAACGTGTTCATTGGCTCCCCTTTACGTCTAGGCCGCTCAGAGGCGGCGCCGCATCTATGTTGCCCAGTGCGGCTCCCATGCGGTACCCCGCGACAGCAGCAGGATCGGCAATGGCGCCGATCGCTTGTAACAGGCGGAGGGCATAAGTCCCTCCCTGTCGCACTTCCTGTCTCAATCGTGGCTCGTGCGGAAGCGAACCCAGAGGCTCTGTTAGACGAGTTGCGCCGTCGGTTGCGATCAATGCGCCGCCGTGCGAGCTGCTCAGCGTCGACCGCCAGCGACATCTCGGACAGTGGCGACTGCGCACGGGTAGCAGCCTGCGCGGCACTCGTCGCCAGCGCTGCAGATGTGGGACTATGCATCTATTCCGCGGTGATGCCTCTGGCACGAACCAGTTCGCCCCATCGTTCATCCTCCGCCGCAGCGCGTGTCGTGAGTTCTTCTCGTGTCGAGCCGATGGCCTCGGCTCCTAGGGCGGCGAAGCGCTGCGCTGTGTCCGGGTCGCGGGCCGCAGCGATCACGGCGGCGCCCATCCGCGCGGTGATCGCTTCGGGCACGCCCGCGGGGCCACCAACGGCGAGCCACGACGCCGTCTCGAAGCCTGGCAGGGTTTCGGCGACTGCCGGGAGCGCCGGCATCAGCGGCGAGCGGCCGGCACTGGTGACCGCCACCGCACGGGCGCGGCCGTCGCGTACCAAGGGCAGTGCGGTCGGGAACGCATCCACCATCACTTGCGCACGTCCGGCCGCCAGATCTCGCAACGCATCGGGATTGCCGCGGTAGTGGACCAGCTCGCAGCGCGTGCCCAGTCGTTGGAGCAGCATCTCCGTCGCAAGGTGTGGGATGACACCCGCGCCCGGCGTCGCGCAGATTGGGGGCGTCCCTTGCGCCTTCATCCAGGCACCGAGCTCGGCAACGCTTGAAGCCGGAACGGATGGATGCACCATCACCGCCGAGGGGAAGCGCGCAAACTCGCTGATTAGGGTGAAGTCGCGCCGTGGGTCGAAGGGGAGGTTGGGGTAAACGTGGCGGTTCACCGCAAGCGTCGCAGCGAAAAGCGTGCCAAAGGTCAAGCCGTCCGGCGCGGCGCGAGCGAGCACCGAGGCGGCGAGGTTGCCGGCCGCGCCGGGCCGGTTCTCTACTACAACGGTTTGACCGATTTCCGGCTCCAGCCGTCGCGCCAGGATGCGCGTGAGGAGATCCGGCGCCCCGCCCGGCGGGAAGCCGACGATCCACCGGACCGGCCGGTCGGGCCAGGACGCCGCCCTCCCGGAGGATGGCGCCGTCGTGGCCAGCACAGCAGAAAAAGCGACGAGCGCGCGGCGGCTTGGCATCAAAGCAGATCCAGATCAGCGGCTAAGCGGATTGTAATGGAGCCTATACCCCGCCAGAGAGCGGGCGCAACACATGGTCTTGCCTAGGAATTACTACACCTGAAAGTAAAATTTGTTGTATTGTTTTCAACTTTCAGGCGAATTTCAATTTGATAAGCTTCTAATGCCTTGGCGGTTCATCCGGCAAGTTGATCCTCCTCCTTTGAAGTGGTCCGCCTTCAGGTATGGGTTTGAACCGGAGGAGGACCGAGATGGCGAACAAGAAGCATCGGCCTGAGGAGGCCCTGGCCAAGCTGCGGCAGGTGGATGTCCTGGTTTCGCAGGGGCAGTCCGTGGCGGAGGCGATCCGGGCTATCGGCGTGACCGAGGTGACGTACTACCGCTGGCGGCGGGAGTTTGGCGGCCTGAAGTCGGACCAGGTGAAGCGGCTGAAGGACCTGGAGGCGGAGAACGCGCGGCTGCGCAAGGCGATCGCGGACCTGACGCTGGACAAGCAGATCCTGGCCGAGGCTGCCCGGGGAAACTACTTCTCTATTCGGGGCGCATGGCGCAACTCCTCATTTGCTGCTCCTGGCCTGAGTGGATGAGGGATGAAGGAGCCTGCGGAGCTCTTGCTTCTCTCCGGGGTCAGCGCATCGGCCGCCGCCATGTTG
>NZ_JACOMF010000096.1 GCF_014283215.1 Siccirubricoccus deserti | reverse complement strand
CGCCTCAACCGCCCGGACCAGGCGCCGCCGGAGGTCCGCAGACAGAGGTGCCGTCATCATCGCCTCGCCAGTGCAACACCAGCGTCGAATCAGACCATGCGATTCCGTGCAACATCAAAGTGCTCTAATCCGGCCGCGGAGAACGCCTTGAAGGCGTCAGCCACCTCTGCCGCGGGTTCTGTCAGAACTCGCGCCACACCTGACGGCATGAGACGCAAGGCGCGTTTGGCCCACACAGCTTCGAGAATTGTAAGCACAGCTGTGGTGCGGCGGAGGTGAAGCAGGCGACAGCGATTAGCGGAGATAAACCGATTGTGGCGGGTGCGGAGCCGAAGGAAGTTGCGGAGCTCGTCATAGCTTCGACAGAACCGCTCCGCTGAGGCGGAGTTTTTGAAGCCGCGCATGCATGGTGTTCGGCCTTTGACGCCGCGGTGGTCCTGCTCGAGCCTGTTATTTTTGTAGGCGCTGGTCCGGTGCACGACCCGCCGACCGAGCGTGCTGCGGATCGCCCGCGGATAGGAGCCGTGCCCGTCGGTGGTGACCTGATCGGGCGTGACACCCGTGGCGGCCTTGGCTGAGCGAAAGAAGGCCTGGGCCGCGGTCATGTCGCGGTGCTTGCTAAGCATGGTGTCGACGAGGTTGCCGTCGCGGTCGATGGCTCGATACAGATAGGCCCATCGGCCACCAATCTTCAGGTATGTCTCATCCACGTGCCAGCGGCGGCCGCGGGCACCGCTCCTGCCGTGCCGGCGTTGACGAAGTTCGTCGGCAAGACGTGGCGCGAGCTTCGCCTCCCACTCGCGGACGGCCTCATGGCTGAAGACGATCCCACGGACGAGGAACATTTCGGCCAGGTCCCGCAGGGTCAGGCGGTAGCGCAGTCGCCACAGCACCACGAGCGCGATGACGTCGGAGGGGTACTGGGCGTGGTTCAGCACGGTGCCGGAGCGCTCATTAAACTGCTTGCCGCAGGCGCGGCAGCGGAACCGGAGGTAACCCTGGGCGGTGCGCTCCGGCCGCTCGGTCACCATGGCCGAGCCGCAGGCCACACAGTCCATCCCGTGCCTCTCATCGAGCCCTGAGCCGGAGCCTACCAGCCCTACCCCGGCCAAACAAACAGGCTGCTTGGCACGAGGCCTGACAGAACCCTCTCGCCAGACGGCCCTGAGGGGGCCGTCCGTGCCCACAAAACCTCCTCGACTGGCCCGCAAGCGCCGGCTCTGGGAGGTCAAAGTACGCTTGCTTGCATAAAGCTGCCGCCAGCCAGCCGTATGTCGAGGCATTGCAGCGGCGGAATCGGGACATTCCCATTTTTCCTGCGTGGCTCCATCTTGTTGCAGGGATCGCCGGATTGGGCGGTGCGGGGTAGGCTGGAACGAGGGAGAGCCCTCGTTCGAGGGGGCCCGCCATGCCGTTCAAAGCCAATGCTGACCGTCGACACCACATTCCGGCCCAGCGGCACCGAGTGAAGAACTGGAGCGAGTACGACGCCGGCCTGCGGGCTCGCGGCAGCCTGACCGTGTGGTTCTCCGAGGAGGCAATCGAAGGGTGGCGCGCGGCGCCGCGTAGCACCTGGGGCGGGCAGCCCTGCTACTCGGATTTGGCCATCACCACCGCCCTGACCCTGCGCACGGTATTCCGCCTCCCGCTACGCCAGGCCGAGGGCTTGATCGGCTCCATTCTGCAGCTGCTCGGCCTCGATCTCGCTGTGCCGGACCACTCCACCCTGAGCCGCCGGGCCGAGACGCTGGAGGTGCTGCGGCCGAAGGCGAGCAGCGAGCCCCTGCATTTGCTGGTGGACAGCACTGGGCTGAAGCTTTGTGGTCCCGGCGAGTGGCGGGTTGAGAAGCATGGCAGCAAGAGGCGTCGTGGCTGGCGCAAGCTGCACCTTGCCACCGACGCCGACACGGGTCGGATAGTTGCGGCGGTGTTGACCGGCAAGGACGCTGACGACGGCTCGCAGGCCGGTTCCTTGCTCGATCAGATCGAGGGGTCGGTGGCGTCCTTCACCGGCGATGGCGCTTACGACCGGGACGATGTCTACGCCGAGGTCACGTCACGGCATTCCGAGGCAGCCGTGGTGGTACCACCTCGCGCGAACGCGGTGCCAAGCGAAGCCGCGGAGACCGCACCGACACAGCGCGACTGCCGTCTGCAGTGCATCGCTAAGCGCGGCCGCTTGGGCTGGCAGCGGGCGTCGGGCTACAACGACTGTGCCTTGGTCGAGGCTGACATCTCGCGCTGGAAGCGGGTGATCGGTGATGGGCTCCGTTCGCAAACCGACGGGCGCCAAGCGACGGAGGTGGCCATCGCCGCCGGTGTGCTGAACCGGATGCTGGACCTCGAACGGCCGGAGTATGTTCGCGTCGCATGACCCGCAACGTGGGTAGGGCTACGTGCGTCCTCACCGCTGATCCGTGCAACACACTGGGTCGACGTTAATGACGACGCGAAGGGTGGCAGGTATGGCCGGGTCGAGGTCCTGACCGGACCTGGACGCCAGCGGAAATGGTCTGACGACGACAAGGCGCGGATCGTGGCGGGTGCAAGGCACTGCCTTGCACCGGGAGCCTGGTGCGGTGGTGGCCGAGGTCGAGCAGCGCCGCTCGGCGCTGCAGCGTGGCGGCAGGTCCCTCCCCCACCGGCGGCAGGAAGCGTCCCAGCGGCGCGCCGTCGAGCAGGTGCGGCAGCAGCCGGCGCATGCGGTCCAACGCCTCCGGCACCCGCCAGAGCAATGGCGGGTTGGGCCGGTAGACCCGCTCGCGCTCCGGCAGCGCCAGCAGCTTCAGGCAGGCCCGCAGCAGCGCGGTGACGTCTGCGGCCGGCAGGCTGCCCGCGTCAGGCTCGGCAACGCCGCGGCCGAACACGTCGCGGCCGAGCTGCAGCCGTTGCTCCAGCCAGTCCGCCAAGCGAACCAGGACAGCCGTGTCAGCAGCCGTGCTGGTTTCCCAGTTAAGGACATATTCAGTGACGATTTTGGCCTCAGCAGCCAGATCGACCGCCATCGCATCACTACCTTGTAAATACCAGACGACTTTATACGGCAATACGTCGTGCGAAATGAACGCACAGATTGGAGATAACTAAACCAGCACCAGGATCGCGGTGGCTGACAAAGGCGTGGTCCTTGCTGCAAGTCGAGCATATGTGCCCAGTCGGTGCCTCCGTCGCCGTCCACGCGTCCCCTACCTGTTCTGCCCGTGTGCATCCCGGGCGGTGCGCAGCGCTGGACCGCGACCTTGGTGAACGAATTATATATCGAACAACTACACCATAAGGTGTGTCTAAACCTCTCGACACGCGCGGGCTGGCCCCAATAGTTTTAAGCCGTAATAGTAACATAACTGCCGTGTTGGAGCTCGACGAGCGTGACCGTGCCGATCGCCACTCGTACCGCGTTCCTCGCCTACTGCCGCGACAGCCTGGCCACCTTCGCCAGGAAGGCCGCTATCGCGAGTTCGCCCGTCTTGAAAAGCTGGCCGGGCGCTTCCCGACCTACCGCTGGCACGGGCCGCAGGGGGTCAGGGAGGTGACCGTCTGGTCCTCCAACGACTATCTCGGCATGGGCAACCACCCGGCGGTGCTGGCGGCGGCGACGCGGGCTGTTGCCGAGCACGGCGCCGGGGCCGGCGGCATCCGCAACATCTCCGGCACCTCGCCCCTGCATGCGGCGCTGGAGGCCGAGCTGGCCTCGCTGCACGGCAAGGGCGCGGCCTGGTGCGAACCGCAAGCGGCGGGCGCCGGCTGCAGGCCACAGACGGCATTGCTACGGGCTGGGGAGGCCGCGTTCCGACGCCGGACGGCCGGCTGCGGCCTATGACGCATTCCGACCGAATCTCGCCACGCCCTCCGAGGTGACACCATGTTCGATGGCGCGGCAGACGCCTCCCGGCTCACAGGGGAGGCCAATCAAACTCCGACAGCCCGTCCGCGGAGGCGCCGGCGAGCCGTCTGGACTTGGCTCTGTGGGACAGCGCTCGTGCTGCTCGTGGCCGGGGTAGCCGAACGCTATCTCCGCAGCCCCGCCCCAGCCTGGCTCGCCCCCGGCCCTTCGTCCTCGGTCTCGGCCACTGCGGCTGCCGCTGGCCAGACAACCCCGCATCCAGCCCTGGCGGTCGCCGTCGCACTCGTCGAGTCAGTGCCAGTGGACCGGATCGTGGTCGGTGACGGCTCGGTGGTAGCTTGGCAGGAACTTGCCATCGGCGCCGAGATCGGTGGGCTCCGCGTCGTCGAGGTGGCCGTCGAGGAGGGTGACAGGGTCAGGCAAGGTCAGCTCCTCCTGCGCTTCGACGCCGCCGTGCCCATCGCCCAGGTGGCCCTGGCCGAGGCGGTTGTAGCAGAGAACGAAGCCGCCCTGCAGGTCGCCCGCTCGGATCTCAGCCGCGCCGATGAGCTCTCGCGCGGGGCCATCGTCACGCGCCAGGCCGTCGAGCAGCGCCAGGCCGCCTCGCTCCAGGCCGAGGCCCGCCTCGCCGCCGCCCGGGCCCGCCGCGACGAGGCCGTCGCCCGGCTGGCCCAGACACGGATTCTCGCCCCGGCCGGCGGCGTCATCGCGCGTCGCGCGGCGCTGCTTGGCGCTGTCCCGTCGGCTGGCCAGGAGATGTTCCGCATGGTCCGCGACGGACGCCTTGAGTTGGACGCGAAGGTGCCCGAGCTCGACCTCGGTGCGGTCCGCCCTGGCCAGGCCGTGCGGGTCGTGCATGGCGATCGGGAGATCGAGGCGACGGTGCGCGCTGTCGCGCCGATCGTCGACACCGGGACGCGACACGGCATCGTCCGCGTGGCGCTGCCGGCCGATGCGGGCCTGCTCCCCGGCATGTTCGCCCGCGCCGAGATCCGCGCCGATACGGTGAGCGCGCTGGCAGTGCCACAGGTTGCGGTGGTGTTCCGTACCGACGCGCCAGCGGCCTTCGTCCTGGGCGACGACGGCCGGGTCTCACTGCGGCGGCTGGCTGTCGGTGCATACGACCGGGGCTTCGTGGAGGTCATGGACGGCCTGCGCGCGGGCGAGCGGGTGGTCGTCTCCGGGGCAGGGTTCCTCGCGGAAGGCGATAGCGTGTTGGTGGCCCCCCTCCTCGCTGCCGCCCCTTGACCCGTCGACCGGCGACGAACGCCCTCATGCAGACCGGCCCATTCCTCACCGGCGGCAAGCACCGGAACATCTCCGCCTGGGCGATCCGCAACCCGGTCGCAACCGGCGTGCTGTTCCTGCTGCTGGCGCTCGCCGGGCTATCCGCGCTCCCCGGCCTCCGGATCAACAACACCCCCGACCTCGACCTCCCCACGGTGACGGTCACCGTCGCACTGCCTGGGGCCGCGCCCGCGGAGCTCGAGACGCTGGTGACGCGTCGCGTCGAGGACGCGGTTTCGCGCCTCGGCGATGTCAGGCACACCACGTCCACGGTGGCGGACGGCACCTCAACGACTGTCATCGAGTTTGCGCACGGCAGGGACGTCGACCGAGCCGCCGCAGACGTCCGCGACAGGATGGCGCAGATCCGGCCCGACCTGCCGGCAGGTGCCCGGGAGCCACTGGTGGCGCGCGTCGAGGCAGCCGGCGGCGCCATCCTGACCTACGCCGTCACCGCCCTGCTGAAAGACGACGAGCAGGTCTCCTGGTTTGTCGACGACACCGTGGCCAAGGCGCTGCTCTCCATCCCCGGGGTCGCGCAGGTGAATCGGGTAGGCGGGGCCGACCGCGAGATCCGCGTGGAACTCAGGCCGGACCGACTCCTCGCCCTGGACATCACCGCCAATCAGGTCAACGCGCGGCTGCGCGACCTCAACCTGAATCTGCCCGGCGGGCGCGCCACGTTGGGCGGCCGCGAGCAAGCCGTCCGAACGCTCGGCTCCGCCGCCTCGGTCGAGGAGCTGCGGGGACGCAGCGTGGCGCTGCCCGGTGGCCGCGTCGCACGGCTCGGCGACATCGCCCGGGTGACAGACGCGACGGGCGAGGTTCGCACCGCGGCGCTGCTCGACGGGCGGCCTGTGGTTGCCTTCGAGGTCATGCGCACCCGCGACAGCTCCGAAGTGCAGGTCGCCGACCAGGTCGCCGCGGCCCTGGCCCGGCTTGAGGTTGAGCATCCAGGCATCGGCATCCGGCTGATCGCCAGCACCGTGGCCTTCGTGAGGGCAGGCTATCGCGCGGCGGCGGAGGCGCTCGCGGTCGGTGCGCTCTTGGCCGTGCTGACGGTCTGGGTATTCCTGCGGGACTGGCGCGCGACCGCCATCGCCTCGCTGGCCATTCCCCTGTCGCTCCTGCCCACGTTCCTGGTCATGCGGTGGCTGGGGTTCTCGCTGAACAACGTGACTCTGCTCGGCTTGGGGCTCGTGGTCGGCGTGCTGGTGGATGACGCCATTGTCGAGGTCGAGAACATCGTCCGTCACATGCGCGCCAACCCCGATGCCAATGCCCGCCGAGCGGCGCTTGACGGGTCGGCGGAGATCGGCCTGGCGGTGGTCGCCACCACCGCGGCTGTCCTTGCAGTCTTTGTGCCGGTGGCCTTCATGCCCGGCATCCCCGGGCAGTACTTCCGCCAGTTCGGCCTGACGGTCGCGGCCGCCGTGGCCTTCTCCCTGGTGGTGGCACGACTGCTGACGCCGCTGCTCTGCGCCCAACTGCTCAGGCCCCGCCCGGGCCGCCGCACCGGTAGGGGCGAGATGGGGACGCTGGGTAGCCGCTACCTCATCCTGCTGTCCTGGTGCCTGCGCCACCGCCTTGCCACCATTGCCGCTGGCGTCGCCTTCTTCGGCATATCAGTCGCGCTGGTCCCACTAATTCCCAGAGACTTTGTCCCCAGTGCCGACCGCGGCCGTTCCGCCGTCTCGATCGAACTTGCGCCGGGCGCGACCCTGGCCGACAGCAAGGCCGTGGCGCGGGAGGCGACGCGCATCCTAAAGGCGCGCCCCGAGGTGGCGTCCGTCTTCGCCTCGATCGGCACGACCGGCAGCAACGTCGTGGGTGGTCCCGTTTCGGGCAGCAGCACCAGGACCGGAGACCCGCGCACGGCCAACCTGGTCGTGATGCTGGTGCCACGCAGCGAACGTGCCATCGGGCAGCGGGCCTTCGAGGCGGCGGTCCGACCGGAGCTGGAGCGCCTTCCCGGCGCGCGGGTGCGCTTCGGCGCCGAGCGGCAGAGCGGCTCACGACTGCAGGTCACGCTTGCTGGCGACAACGCGGCGACCCTGGCTACCGCGGCGCGCGAGCTGGAGCGGCAGATGCGCAGCGTTCCCCAGCTGGCCGGCGTTCGTTCCACGGGGAGCTTGGAGCGCCCCGAACTGCAGATCGTACCGCGGGGGGCCCGTGCGGCCGAACTCGGCGTATCGGTGGCAGGGATCGGCACAACGGCGCGCATCGCTACCATCGGCGACGTGGATCAGAGCCTTGCTCGTTTCAACCTGCCGGATCGGCAGATCCCCATCAGGGTGATGCTGGACGAGCGGTCGCGTGGCGACCTTGGTGTGCTGCGTACCCTACGGGTCGAGGGGCGCGACGGTGTGTCCGTGCCACTCGGTGCGGTCGCCGATATCCGCCGCGGTGCCGGCCCAGCGCGGATCGACCGCCTCGACCGGGAGCGGAAGGCAACGGTGGAGGCCGAGCTGAACGGACTTCCACTCGGGGAGGCGATGCGGTTGGTGGCGGAACTGCCGATCATTCGGAACCTGCCCGACGGCGTCCGCGAGAAGGAGACCGGCGACAAGGAGACCATGCGCGAGTTGTTCGGCGGCTTCACGTCAGCGCTGGGCGCCGGGGTCCTGCTCGTATACCTAGTGCTCGTGCTGCTGTTTGGCCGCCTGCTGCAACCCCTGACGATCCTCTCGGCGCTGCCGCTCGCCCTCGGTGGGGCGCTAGCGGCGTTGATCATTACGCAAAAGCCCCTGGGTGTCTCCGCCGTCATTGGCATCCTGATGCTGACGGGAATCGTCGCCAAGAACTCGATCCTGCTGGTCGAGTACGCAGTCCTGGCACGCGGCGAGCGGGGCCTCTCCCGGAACGCGGCGATTGCCGAGGCAGCGCTGAAACGTGCTCGCCCGATTGTCATGACCACCCTCGCGATGTGCGCCGGCATGCTGCACACGGCTCTTGGCGTCGGCGCCGACACCGAGTTCCGCTCACCAATGGCGCTGGTGGTGACCGGCGGCCTGATCACGTCGACGATGCTCAGCCTGTTCTTCGTGCCTGCGGCCTACAGCTGCATGGACCAGCTCGAGGGCTGGCTCACCGGGCCGCTGGGACGCGGTCGACTGACCGTGGCGGCAGAGGGAAGCGGTAGGCCAACGCCGTAAGTCGCACGATCGGCCGGCGAGGCGACTGATCCTGCCAGGAGCGCCCTCTTTTGCCGGGCGCCCCACCGGTGCACAGTCTCACCCGCGGTAGGGGCTTATCGCGGGTGAGCATTTCGGCGGCGCTGGATGCCGGTGATGATTTCGACGCGCTCGATGAGCTTCGGCATAGGCGCATGCCTAGTGCTCAGACGCATTCAGAAGATTCAGGAGCCAGCAGGGAGAGGCCCTTCATCAGAGGACATCTTCCCATCGGGCCTGCACCTTCCGTCTGGGTCAGTGCACCAGGCCGATGGCGGGCCTCGAACTTCCCGCTGCGAATTCTTCCAAACAGAGGGACCCAGGCCGTTACAAGCGCGTTAGGGTCGCGAGCCAAGCCGGAGCGCTGGCCGGAGCGCGATGAGGGTGGAGACGAC
>NZ_JACOMF010000095.1 GCF_014283215.1 Siccirubricoccus deserti | reverse complement strand
CGGCCTGCTGGTCACCTACGACACCGGCGGCGACAGCGTCTTCCTGGCGCATGTCACCAAGATCGCCGCGGCGGACATGCTCTTCGCCTGAACCCGGCAACCGAGACGGGCCGCACCGGCCCGTCTCGGAGCCCGTCTAAACCAGGTCCACTCGACCCACCCTCACCTCTGGTGCCGCAATGCTGTCCATCACCGCGGCGGCTCAGCAGTGCAAACTGCCCCGCGATACCCTCCTGAATGCGGTTCGTGCGGGAAGGCTCAAGGCCGCGCGCGACCGTCACGGGGTACTGCGGATCGAGGAGCAGGCATTGCTGGAGTTCTGCACGGTTCCGGCAGCCCCGGAAGCGCAGCGGCCGGACGAAGTGCTGACCCATCTGCGGGTTATGAGCAGCGATCGGCTCTCCCTGGTGCTGGCGCAGCAGCGCCGCTTGCTGCATCAGGCGGAACGGATGGCATAAGCCGGAGCAGCAAGGTGGCTTGAACAGCCCGCCACTGCTGGTCCCGAGACCATAGCGCTCTATCCTACCGGCGGTGCGGCTGCGATCCGGCCTGCCGAAGCAGCCGGCGTCTAAAGGCAACCTGGAGATGCATCGTCCGCCTCCCTGTTGCGTTACCTTCCAACTGCGGATGCAAACCCGCAGATCTGGAGACAGCGCATGGACGACATTCCAGCCCTTCCCCCTACGACAGACCCATACATGGGGGACCTCAGCTTGCCGGACGAATGCCGCCGTGTCCTTGGCCACGCGGACGGCGTAGAGCTTTCATTGGTCTGGATAGATGGCGAGCCGCAGGAGATTCCACGCTCCAGGCCTGATGTGGATCAGGACTGGGCTGACATCGATCTGCCGATTCTGCTCACCCGGGCTGCTGCTGCATTCCAAGTTTAACGGCAGGACACGCCCCGCAAAGCGAGCCAACCAAGAAAACCTTGCCCGCATATCTCACGATCCACAGGTGTATCGGGGCTCTGAATCGGCGAAAATTCTTCTGCGGCAAAGACTGAACGGGACGCAGAGGAGGGCCTCGATGCGGACAGAATGTAGCCCGGCGCCCTTCGAGTTTGCACCTGTCGAGGGCCGCGCCGTGGTGGCCGGCTCCGACGGCCGGGCGATCACCTCCAACGCCGGCGCGCTGCTGCTCGGCGCGACCGACCGGGCCATTGGCTTGGTCCAGCGCTTCGCATCGTGCTTCCGCGACGCACGGGCGCCGGAGCGGGTCGAACATGAGGTGGCCACCCTGGTATGCCAGCGCGTCTTCGGCATCGCCCTCGGCAACGAGGACCTGGGCGCGGCTGCCCGCCACGAGTGGTGCGCGCCTCAGCGTTCCAGGTCGTGACCGCCTCCGCCGTGAACCACACGGTCGAGCTGCCACGAGCGCGCAAGCCGGTGTCGTATGCGGCCCAGTTCGTCACCCGGTGCCGCTGCTTGGGGATCCGGTGTCAACGATCGGCGAGCATTTTGAACGGCAGGAGGAGGGCCTGAAAGATGGAGGGGACTTGCCCCAACCTCATCCTACCCCAAGGCACCCCGCTACCCGATCCCTGCAACAAAGTGCCTTCGCGGGGTAAGGTCCCCGCGCGATCACTGTCCCACGCCCGGCTCCAAGATCGTGATTGTCGGTGCGCCAGGCGGCAGTTGGAAGGTGTCCATCAGCACGGCGTCCTCGGTGCCTAGGTTGGCGGCCGACATCGGCGTGTTGGCGGGCATGTAGTAGCATGTACCCGCCGGCCAGACCGAGTTGGGCTTGCCTTCGACGAAATCCGTGATCGTGCCGGACAGCACGCAGGTGTGGCCGCCATGCTGATGAACATGGATGCCGACCCGTGTCCCAGCCCGGCGGATACCCCGCGTGATCACGAGGCGCTGCCCGTCCGAGGTAAGCGTGTCGAGCACCACCGTCACCTCCTCAAGCCCACGAATGATGCCGGGAGGGACGGCGCCGTTGATGGTGCTCACCGACGAGCGCGCTCCATGGTGGCCGGTATGAGGACCGGCGGTCTGGGCGGTCAAGGGATTCGCCGCGGCGAAGCTCAGGCCGAGCGCAAGAGCGGTAAGGCGCAGGATCATGGCGGTCCTTGTGGGTGGCATGCGTGAATTGAAGGGAGGGGCACCTGCCACGGCAGGCGGTGAACGCTGGGCGGATGTCCCCGCTAAGGCAGGATGTCAAGTGTGTGTACCGGACCCGGTTCGCTGGAAACGTGTGGGCACTATGCAGCGCGCTTCTGGCTCATATGGAGCCAAGCGGCGCGGGCTGAGTTCGCCGATGCGCTTCATGGTGGTCGAGTTTGGTGCGGGCGGCATCAGCCTCGCGCTCCTTGAGCGTGCCGTCGAGGGTGAACCGCCCTGGGTTTGGCGGAGGCTCCGAACCTTGAGAAAGTGGAGCCATGACGAAGAAGACTTCGAGCCGCTTTTCGCCTGAAGTGCGGGAGCGGGCGGTGCGGATGGTGCAGGAGCACGGGAGCGACCACGCCTCGCAATGGGCTGCGATTGGCTCGATTGGGGGGAAGATCGGCTGCACGACCGAGACGCTGCGGCAGTGGGTGCGGCAGGCCGAGCGTGACGGTGGCCAGCGCCCGGGGCCGACGACGGCGGAGCGGGAGCGGATCAAGGTGCTGGAGCGCGAGAACCGCGAGTTGCGCCAGGCAAATGAGATCCTGCGCAAGGCGTCGGCCTGTTTCGCGATGGCGGAGCTCGACCGCCGCTCGAAGTCATGATCGCCTTCATTGATGAGCATCGTGAGGCCTACGGGGTCGAGCCGATCTGCAGGGTGCTGCCGATCGCCCCGTCGACCTACCACGCTCATGTCGCGAGACGTGCCGATCCGACCAAGTGCTCGCTTCGTGGCTGGCGGGACGGGATGCTCATCGAGCAGATCCGGCGGGTGCACGAGGCGAACTTCGGGGTGTACGGCGCCCGCAAGGTCTGGCGGCAGCTCGGCCGGGAGGGCGTCACGGCAGCCCGCTGCACGGTGGAACGCCTGATGCGACGGATAGGCCTGCAGGGCGTGGTCCGCGGCAAGGAAGTCAGGACGACAATCGCCGGTAAGGCCACCCCTTGCCCGGCGGACAAGGTGAACCGGCAGTTCCGGGCTCCGCAGCCGAATGTGCTTTGGGTGTCCGACTTCACCTACGTCGCGACCTGGCAAGGCTTCGTCTACGCCGCCTTCGTGATCGACGTCTTTGCCCGACGCATCATCGGCTGGCGGGTGTCGCGGACAGCCCATGCCGGGTTCGTCCTCGATGCCCTGGAGCAGGCGCTGCACGACCGCCGTCCGGCGAAGGGCAACCTGACCCACCACAGCGACAGGGGCGGGCAATATCTATCCATTCGGTACGCAGAACGGCTGCTCGAGGCTGGCATCGAGCCCTCCGTCGGCAGCGTCGGCGACTCCTACGATAACGCGCTCGCCGAAACCGTCATCGGCCTGTTCAAGGCGGAGGTAATCCGACGCCGCGGGCCGTGGCGCACCATGGAGGCCGTCGAGTTCGCCACCCTCGAGGGGGTGGACTGGTTCAACATCCACCGCCTCCTCGAGTCCATCGGCAACATCCCACCCGCCGAGGCCGAGGCACGCTACTATGCCCAGATGGAGACACCCGCCCTGGCGGCGTGACTCAAGCCAACAGGCCTCCGGCAAAGCCGGGGCGTTCAGTATGACGGCGACCGGACTCGGCAGAGAGAAGGCTGGCCTGCAGGGAGGGAGCCCCCGGCACCGCGGCCACTTAGCCACATCACCGTCGCACGCGGTCGGCCCCTCGAGACAAGGCGCGTCGATGACGCCGCTGGCCAACATTCCATGAGCCCGGGCCAAGTCCGGGACGGCCTGTCATCACCGCCACCGGGCTGAGGTATGACACGGTACCGCACCGAGTGCCCGAATGCTGAGCCTGATGATCCGCGTAGGGGCGTGTTGCTGGAGCGCGCTGCTATTCCTAGCTGAGAGGTCTGGCTGCCGTTCCGGGAGACAAGAAATCCATGGCCTCGTCCATTGATCCGAAGATCCAGCAGGCTCTGGCGGTCGTCGCTCGGGGCCTTGCCAATGGGAGTTTACAAGCGGCCCTCGACGGCAACGACCGGCAGGGGGACGACGAGGAGACGCCGATTGCCAGGATGGATGCCGAAAGCGGCGAGATATTGGCTGAGGCGGCTTTGGCGGTGGCCTTTGGCGCCTTTGCTGCTCGTGGCGGGGACGGCGGCCCGATACACACGCTGGTGGCTTCTGTCGGCCTCCTGGCCATGATGGCGGGTGAGGAGCCTGATCCGCCGGCGGAGATCGCCGCGGTCCTGACCGACGGCGACAAGGTCGAGTCTGAGATCGAGCGGGCCGGCGAGCTTGCCGATGAGGCATATCGAAAGGCATCGTCTGGCGACGATGCGATCGCTGCGCTGGAGGCGCGGATTGTCGGCACCGCCATCACCCTTGCGGGCTGCACACTTGCGCATGGGGAGGACGGCCATGAGGCAGTCCGCGCGCGAGCAGCCCGGTACCTCGCTAAGCTTTCAGCAGGCTTGTTACTCATGAACCGCGCCATCCGCGAAGGGAATGCTGCTTCGCTGTCTGCTGCGCAGGCGGCCAACAGCGCTCACGCCACGCCACGTCTGTCCTAGGGCTCGGCTCGTACGAGGTCCTCCAGGGGTATCGCAGACTTGCAGAATGGACCCGGTTTGATAGCTGGGCGGAATGCGCTCGCGAGCCGCCGGGTCGCCCTACACCGGCCGGCACCGTCACAGACCTGCATCCGGCTTTGATGAGAAGGGCGGTCTCCTGGAGGAGATCTGTAGCCGGGCCCGAATGCGAGCGCCACCAAGCGCCGCATGTCCTAGCCGTACCCGTAGCTATGAGCGAAGATCATCGGCCTTGCGCCTCGGCCAGAAACCCAAACAGGGCTTCTCACGAGCACGTCGGTCATGCGCACCTTTCAATAAGCCTCTCCGCCTGCACCGCTAGGTCGTCAGAGGATACCGGCTTTCGCAGCAGCGCGAATGGGCCGCCCGCAGCCGCCTTGCACAGGGCCGGCGCCGTGTCGTCCTCGAGATAGCCCGTCAGCAGCACCGCCGGCAGGCCCGGCCGCCGCTGGCGCGCCTCGTGGAGAAGGGCAAGTCCGTTCATGCCGGGCATAGCAAGGTCGGTGACCAGCAGGTCCAGGCGATCGCTGGCCTCCAGTCGCATCAGCGCCGCGACCGGGCCTGCGGCCTCGATCACGTGCCAGCCTCGCGCACTCAACTCCGCTGCCAGCGTGGCGCGCACCATTGGCTCGTCGTCGACAACTAGCACGCGCCGGTCCGAGCCGCCGGGCGCAGCGGGTGTCTCTGGAGCGCCACTGGCGGTAATAGGAATTGGCACCCCAGCCGCCCTTTCCGACCCGGAACCTTGATCAGCTTCGGCTGGAAAGCAGGGGAACCAGAGCGAAACCCTCGTACCACGGCCGGATTCGCTTTCGATGCCAATGCCTCCGCCAGACTGCTCGGCGAAGCCTTTCGCCATAGACAGTCCTAGGCCTGTGCCGCGGCCAAGCGGCTTGGTCGTGAAGAAGGGCTCCGTCGCGTGCTCCAACGTCTTCGCGTCCATGCCCGATCCGGTATCCTCGACTACAAGGCGGAGATAGGCGCCAGGCGTAAGGCCCGCGCCATGGGCCTGCCCATCACTCACTTCCTCGAGAGCAGCGGACAACGTCAGCGTGCCGCCATCGGGCATGGCGTCGCGTGCATTGGTTGCGAGGTTGACCAGCACCGCCTCGAGCTGCCCCCGGTCCGCCATCACCGGCGGCAGTTCGCCGGCCACAACCGCGCGCACCTCGACTCCCGCGCCTAACGTGTGAGCCAGCACTTCCCGCAGGTTACCGAGCGTTGCAGCGACGTTCACCGGTTCTGCCCGCAGCTCACCACGCCGGGCGAAGGCGAGAAGGCGCCGGGTGATCGAGGCGCCGCGCTCTGTTGCCTCCGACGCCATCCCCGCAAGGTGCCGGACTCGCCCTGGGTCCTCCGGCCGCCGCGCAATCAACCGCAGGGCGCCTGCAATAGCCTGCAGGACGTTGTTGAAGTCGTGTGCAATGCCGCCTGCGAGTTGGCCCAGCGCCTCCATCTTCTGCGCTTGCGCAAGCTGCGCCTGCATTGCCTCGCGCGCCGAAACCTCCCGCCGGAGGCGGGCATTGGCGTCCTTGAGTTCGCGTGTACGCTCGGCCACGCGCTGCTCGAGACCTTCTCTCGCGCGGCGAGCCTCCTCGAACAGCCTCGCATTGTCGATTGCGATCGCCGCCTGCGCCGCAACGCCGGCCACGAGCCGCTCGTGACGCTCTAAAAAGACCGCCGGCTTCGGGTGACCGAAGAAGAGGCCGCCGATGACCTCGCCCGAACGCGCGATCACCGGGATGGCCATGTAGGACCGAACAGGGAGGTAGCCTTCCGGCATTCCGCGGAATGGCGCATTGCGCCCGTAGCGCGCGTCGAGGGTCACGTCGGCGATGCGCACTATACCCTCGCCGCGGAGGGTAGGCCCGAAGAGCTCGGTAGCACGCGGTATAGGAAAGTGGGCGAAGGCATTCCGTGGCACGCCAGAAATAATGTAATGGGTGAGGTACCCACCCCTGGGATCGGGTGCATTGTAGAAGAAGGCACCGAATCGCGCACCGCTGAGCTCCGTTGCTGCATCTGTGACAGCCTGCAGCAGCCGGTCGAGGTTAAGTTCGGCGGAAAGCACCGTGCCGATCCGGTTCAACGTCTCGAGTGCGTGAGTCTCCTCGCGCAGAGCCTCCTCGACGCGATCGCGCTCCGCCGCGCCCTCACGCAGCGCGAGTGAAGCCGCAGCTATTGCCTCGGCGACGGTATCAACCTCGCGGATGCCGCTCGGCTGCGCCTGGACCAAGTCGCCGTGGGCCAGCCGGCGCGCAGCGTAGGCGAGCCGTCCGATCGCAATGGGGATGCTCCGGCCCATCGAGTGCGCGAGCAGCGCCGAAGCCAGCAATGCCGTCGCCGCCAGGCCGGCAAAGATCCAGAGCGAGTGACGCAGAGGCTCACGCAACACCGCCGTCGGCACGCCAACCGCAGCGCGCCAGCCGGAGAGCTGTGAGCGTTGGTAGGCGGCCACCACGGGCTCCCCGGTTGCCGTCGTGCCTACCCAGGTGCCGGCCTCGCCCGTGGCGCTGCGGCGAAGATCGTTTGTCGCAAGGTGGCCGACGAACTCCTCGTTCCGGTTGGAGCGCGCCACAATCCGTCCGGCACCGTCTACGAAGGACGATGTCCAGCCGCTCGGTAGCTCCTGCGGTCGGAGCGCCTCGAGAGCCAGCTCGACAGGCACATTGAGACTCAGCAGCATGGGGCGCGCGGCCGCACCCGCTGCTACCGGGCTAACGATGGTGAACTCCGCTGATCTCCCGCTGGACTCCAGGAGCAGGCCGGAGACGACTGGTTCCCCGATCTGTAGGGCCCGGAGATCCGTCTCGGTGAGCGAACCAGGCACTGGTGGAGTGCCTCGCGGCAGACGCGTGTCGAGGAGCAGCCGGCCGAACCCATCACGAAGGACCACCGTGAACGTCTTGAGGTGCCCAAGCTCCTCCGCCTGCGTCCTGAAAGCTTCAAGATCCCCTGCCTGAAGATGCGAGGACAGCGACAGCGCGCGCAGAGTGAGGACGAGCCCCTCAAGCTTGCGGTCAAGCGCATCCGCCGCATAGCGTGCTGTATCCCGAACCTCATTCTCCAAGCGGTCCCGTTCGGACGAGGCGAATTGCCAGAGCAGGACGCCGTTGAAAGCGAGTACCGGTAG
Organism: Siccirubricoccus deserti; assembly: GCF_014283215.1. Taxonomy (GTDB): domain Bacteria; phylum Pseudomonadota; class Alphaproteobacteria; order Acetobacterales; family Acetobacteraceae; genus Siccirubricoccus; species Siccirubricoccus deserti. Next base: position 952 of record NZ_JACOMF010000095.1, on the reverse strand, counting down.
GAGGAGTGCGACACCGAAGGCGAGCAGACGGCCGACGAGCGGCAACCCGGGTGGTCGCCCGTCCGCGCCCCGTCCCGGGTCGACCGCTATGTGACCCTGTACCTTCTTCATATTGCCAACGGGTCTGGGCCTCAGAAGCAATTGCGTCAACACACGTGTCATCGCGGAGGCGAACCGGGGATGCGGCCGCGCTCATCGGATGTGAGGGTGACGCGGTTCATGGTAGCTTCCGCGGGGAGAGGTCGCTGATCGCCGAACGCGGTAGCCTGGTCGGCCCATGCAGGCCGTCGCGCTTCCCATCAGTCCAGCTTGGCAGAAGAGGCAACCTCGCTCCACTTGTTCACTTCGCGGCGGACCAAGGCATCGGTCTCCGCGGGCGTGGAGGCCACCGCCTCCGCCCCCTGGCTGGCCAGTTGCGTCCGGACCTCCGGCATGCGCGCGATTTCCTGCATGGCGTGGGACAGTCGCTCGACGATCGCCTCTGGGGTGTGAATAAGCGCCGAATTGGGACCCCACAGCAAGTCAAGCAACAGCCTTGATAAGGCTCGAAAAAGCAGCGTAAGAGAGGGGTTCTGATCGGCGTTAATCGGGACCCCATCTACTCGCCGATTTTAGCAGCAACTTCAGCTTCTTGCGGCCGCTTTCGGGTAGGGTCCCAGTTCGGCGCTTATTTACACCCGGCCGCGCAGGACGCCGCCGCATGACGGCAACAAGGACGGCGCTTGGCCAAGTCGTCAAACTGTCCGACGGATGGGGTCCCCTTAGAGTGTACGGCGTCCATGAGGTCCTGCAGCACGATTTGCGACGCCGGATGCTCGAAGCGGAGATCGCGTCCCGGATGGTGGTGTAGGAGGCGGCCGCTGGGATGATGGCGGTCACCGTGGTGGTTCTCGGTAGGGTTGGGTTGCTGAGACCGACAACCCGAACCTCGGACCGCCACGATGACCGACGA
>NZ_JACOMF010000094.1 GCF_014283215.1 Siccirubricoccus deserti | reverse complement strand
TCGTCCTCGACCGCCATCTCCACCCCGTCTCGCCGGAGCGCTCAGGCTACCGCGCCATCATGCGCCCGAGAAACCAGCCGAAAGGCAGATCAGCCGAGGCTCACCGTGCGGGCGGGACGACGGTTACGGACATTTCGCGGCTTGTGACGTCCTTCGATGCTGCCGATGTGGACCCTCGCCGCTCGGGCCGAGCTTGTGCGCCCGTCCCAGCCCTTCGCAACGTGCTTCACCGATGCCGAGTGGCAGATCACCCACTCCTCGCGTCAGCAGCGGTCGTAGGTCATGCGAACGCGAGCAGTCATTTGTGCGCCGATCTGTGGCCGGTGTTGTGCCGCGGCCCAATTCCCGATCGTGCTGCAATATCGGTGAGTCGTGATGGTGCGCTCCAATTCCATGCCCCACCAGCGCGTATAGGGCGGCTCAAACCCGTGCTCCTTCGCGACCCAGCCGGGGGTCCGACTGCCGGGCCCCTCAGTCGTTAGACGAAGGATCTCTTCGGGTTCAGAGTGCAGCGGGAGATTGATACAGACCCTTGCGCATGAAATGACATCGAACTGCGTGAAGCGAGGGGAGCAATCCGGCTCCGCTTGCCCCCCAAAAGATCCAGCGTAATAGATACTGCCAGAGCCCCGAACAAGGATCTGGCCGGTGGTGTAGTTGCGGACGCATGGTCCTGCGTCGTCCTGCGGAAAAGCTGGGCTTCCGACAAGCAAGGTGATCGCTGCCAATGCAGTGACCCTGAAATACATCTGACATTTCCTCCTTGCCACGAGTGGGCAAGCAAGGCTGCGCCGGTTGATGGCAGAGCTTCAAGCATTTCGTATGCCGCCTATGGAGGCGCCAACGCGGGCGTCGTGCCCTTGGCCGGAACCTGGGGCTGCAACGGGGGCGCTACGGCCGGCGCCGCCCCGCCCGCGACCGGCGGGGCCCGGCAGCACCGCCTCGTCCAGCGGGAAGTAGACGCGACCATTGACTTTGCCGTTGAGGGTAGTGGCCTGCAGCACGCTCTGCCGCCGCTTGGTGGGGCTGTCGGCGTGCGCTGCCGGGCCGAATTGCTCCAGCGCGCACCGGCCCGGCAGAGTTGGCTGTGGGGTACGCTCAACTGCCCGCTTACCGCGCCTCATGGTTGTTCCCATGTGGTTCTGAAACAGACTCTAACGAGTACTGGCAGACGAATTGCAGGAGCGCTGCAACGAGTGGTCCAACCTGCACAGCATGTGCCACGAGTTCGTCACTCACGCCCAGTCAGAAGGCCTTCGCGGTGCTGCAGCGGTGCCGGGTGGTCGAACGCAGCTTCGGTTCGCTCACGCACTGGGGCGGCCTGCCACTCGATCTCGCAGGGCACCTGGATGTGGCCGTTGCTCCGCATCACCTGCGTCACCGTCCTCGCTGCCACGGAGGCCCTCGTCAACCCAGGCTGAGGCCGCTTCGGATGGCTTTGCCCACGGCTTGTGAGGATTTCTCCAAAAAAATCAAACTTTTGGGGAAAATTCCTGCGGCCTCTTGTTCGTCAGACAAGTGCGCGTGGGAACATCCCGTGATACCACTGTGATACCAAAGCGCTCATGTTGCGCTTGCAAAAGCCTGGTATCACGTTGACTTCGGACGATAAAAATCGCGGACCTGAAACGTCTTAGGCCTTTGATTTATGAGGGAAAATTGGTCGGACCGGCGGGATTTGAACCCACGACCCCTTGTCCCCCAGACAAGTGCGCTACCAGACTGCGCTACGGTCCGTCCGGCGCCTGACTAGCACCGAGGATGCCGGCCCGCTACCCCCCTGCCCTCGCGCGGCTCAATCGAGCGATATCCGTGTTCGCGCCGCCAGGGCCCGATAGCCGTCCGTCTCCTTGGCGAGGAAGGCGACGAATTCCTCGGGCGACAGCCCGCCCGGATCGGCCGAGGCGCTACGCATGGCCCGCATGACCTCCGGCAGTTCCAGGGCCGCCTTTGTGGCCTGGGCCAGACTGGCGATGATGGCGGGCGGCGTGCCCGCCGGCGCCATCATCCCGAACCAGGAACCGGGCACCACCCCCTGAACTCCCTGCTCGGCGAAGGTCGGCACATCCGGCCAGCGGGCGATCCGCGTCGCATTGGCGGTGCCGAGGGCGCGCAGCTGCCCCGCCTCGATCAATGGCGCCGAGACCGCGACACCGTCGATCGCCCAATGCACCTGCCCATTGGCGATATCGATCATGGTCGGCGCAGAGCCGCGATAGGGCACGTGCACCGCCTCGATCCCAGCCGCGAGGCAGAATTGCTCACCCTGGATATGCTGCACCGAGCCGACGCCGGAGGAGGCGAAGGTGATGCTCCCCGGCTTCCGCTTCGCCTCGGCGATGAGGTCGCCCAGTGACCTCCAGGGCGAGTCGCCCTTCACCAGCAGCAGGTGCGGCTGGCGCGCCAGCAGGGTGACCGGGGCGAAGGCGCGCACCGCATCGAAGGGCAGGCGCTGGGCCAGCGCGGGGGCGATGGCCGAGGCGGTTGGATGCGCCAGCAGCAAGGTGTGGCCATCGGGCGCCGACTTGGCCACCGCATCGGCGGCGATGATGCCAGTGGCGCCGATCCGGTTCTCCACCAGGAAGGGTTGACCGAAGCGGGCGTGCAATGCGGTCGCCATCACCCGGGCCAGGATGTCGGTGAAGCCGCCGGGTGAGAAGCCGACGAGGATGCGCACCGGGCGATCCGGCCAACTGGGCTGGGCCCGCGCCACCACCGGCAGGGCCAGCGCGGCGCCGAGCAGGGTGCGGCGGTTCGGAATGGGTCTCATCATGGGTCTCCAGGCACGCCGAAGGCCGGTGCGGCCGAGGGATCGAAGGCGCGGTTAAGGCGGATTTCCTGCCGCGGCCGCCAGAACGTCCGGAGCTCGGCCGGTGCTCCGGTCCAGTCGGCGTGAAGATCGGCGAGCAGCCATGGAAAATCGCGCACCACCGACATCCCGGCGGAATTCACCGGCCTGCCTTCCCGTCCACGGCGACGTCCGGCCCGCGCGTGGGCGCGGTGCGCCGCGACGATGGGCGAGGAGGAGACGGCGATGCCGAACTCACCGCGGCGCGGGCAACAGCCGGAGACGGGAAAGGTCATGCGCACAACCGCGGTGCCGCGCATTGTCCCGGCTGCGCCTGCGCGCTGCGGCGATTGGCGCCACTCATTCGGGGATCACCGCGGTGGCGTCGATCTCGACCAGCCACTCCGGCCGGGCCAGCGCCACCACCACCAGCCCGGTGCAGACCGGGTGCACACCGCGGATGTACTCGCCCATGGTGCGGTACACGGCTTCCCGATGGCGGATGTCGGTGAGGTAGACCACCAGCTTGGTCACATGCTCCATCCTCGCGCCGGCTTCCTCGACCAGCTGGCGGATATTCTGCATCACCTTGTGGGTCTGCGCGACCGGGTCGCCGTGGCCGACGCTGGCACCGCCGTCCAGCTCCTGCGGGCATTGGCCGCGCAGAAAGACCGTGGCGCCACGCGCCACCACCGCCTGCGCCAGGTCGTTGTCGAGCTTCTGCTCCGGGTAGGTGTCCCGGGTGTTGAAGGGGCGGATGCGGCGGTGCGCCATGAACGGCTCCTGCTCCTTGGCAAAAGGGAGACCCTGGGCGCTCCGGCTGCGCTTGGTGCGGCAGCGTAATCCGGTTCCGCGCGCTGTAAAGCCGCGGTGGCGTGCTCACCGGCGCGGCGCGGTCCAGCGGCCGAGCAGCACGCCGAGCAGCAAGGTGCCGCCGAGCAGCGCCACCACCTCGCCGAACAGCGCATGCGCCAGCGGCAGGCCGATGGTGACCGCGGCGACCAGCACGCCCACCCAGATCCAGCGGCGCCAGCCGGAGAGCGGCGCGGCGGCGGGGCCGCGCTTGCCGGCGCGCTTGGATGCGGCGGGCTTCGAAGCGGCAGGCCGGGTGGAGGCCGGCCTGGGGGCGCTGCGCGCGCCGCTCATCCGAACATCGCCGCGGCCTCGGCGCGGGCGCAGGGGGCGGCGGCGCGGTCCGGACTCATGCGACGGGGCGGCCCAGGGTTTCCATCAGCTCCCGCCATTCGCGCTTGGACAGGCCACTGGCGGGCTGCTGCACATCCTCCCCGGCCAGCAGCCGGCGCACCACGCCGAGCATGCCGGCCGAGAGCGTCGCCGCGCCCAGGCGGTACTCGGCGAATGCCTCGTAGCAGGCAGGCACCCAGGCCTGGACAGTCTGCAGCATCGCCTCCGCATAGGCGCGGATCTCGTATTGCGCGTGCGGGTCGGCGCGCAAGGAGAGGAAGTGCAGCAGGTTGTGCAGGTCGGTCTTCCAGTACCACTGGGTGTAGGTGTTGAGGGTGAGGTTCATCCGTGCCAGTTCGCGCGCCAGGCCCTCGCGCGCGGGGTCCACGGTGTTGCCCTCGGCATCCTCGTTCAGCATCCAGGCGTAGTGGTCATAGGCCTGGGTCGCGTCGCTGCGCAGCAGGTCCAGCACCTGCGCGGCTTCCTCGCCCTGCAGCACATCGCCCCTGCCCTGGCGGTTGATGCTGGACTGCGCGGCCAGATGTTCCGGCGCGGGGATGTAGAATTCGCGGTCGAGGATGGAGTAGCGGGCGGAGTATTCGTTCACGTTGGCGGTGCGGTGCCTGATCCACTGCCTGGCGACGAAGATCGGCAGCTTCACATGGTACTTCACCTCGCACATCTCGAAGGGCGTGGAGTGGCGGTGGCGCATGAGGTAGCGGATCAGGCCGCGGTCCTCATTCGCCGCGCGGGTGCCGCGGCCGTAGGAGACGCGGGCGGCCTGCACCACCGCGGCATCGTCACCCATGTAGTCGATGACCCGGAGGAAGCCGTGGTCCAGCACCGGCATGGCGTGGAACAGCATGGCTTCCAGCGCCGGGACGGTGGGGCGGAGGGTGCGTGCCTCCGTTGCGCGGGCGGCCGTGATCTCCTGTTGCTGCGCGTCGGTCAGCGCCATGGTGCGTAGCCCCCGATAGAAACGGGTGGCCGTTGCCCCATGCAGGCGGTGGGGTCAAGCGTGCCGCTCACGTCCAGGCCAGTCGCAGGCTGCGGGGGATGGATTTCCGCCCGGCGGTGACCCGGAGGCAGTGGCGGAGGCGGCGGAGGACCTCCCGGCAGCGGGTGAGGCTGCCGCGCCTGGCCGGATCCGGCCACGGGATTGGATAGCGGAGCAGGGTTTCGGACAAATCCGGGTCGGGCAGCAGCCAGGGTGGGCCGGGCATGGCCGAGCGCAGGCCAAGGCGGCGGACCAGCAGGATGAAGCCGAGGCCGAGGAGGCGGTAGGCGCGGCGGCAGGCGCGGCAGATCCAGGCTTCGAGGGCGCGGAGGGGGTGGCCCTCAGGCGCCTCGGCCAGGGCGTGCAGCAGGCGCTGCCAGAGGCCGGCATGGGTCAGGCGGCGGAAGTAGCGGTGGACGGTGTCGGGCCTGCCGAACTCGGCCGGCAGGCTGTGCCAGGGGGCGGTGGTGGCAGCGGCCAGGTGGAAGATGCCATCCATGCGGGTGCGGAGTTCGCGCAACGGACGGCCGGGGCCGGAGCGGCGTTCGACATAGGGCATGAGGGCGAGCCATTCGGTGTCGCTCATGCGCTGCCAGGGGCGGCGGGGGGTGAGGCGGAAGGCGGTGGGGGGCATGAGGTGGGGCCGAAGGTGGGGGTGAATAGAACATATAAGGAACATAGCGGGTTTGGCAACGGAAGACTGCCCTGCCGCCTGGATTGGGGAGCCTTTCCATCCTCGCCGAAGGTTACGTTCTGAAACCGCTCAATCCAGCACGGGCATCGCCAACACCCGCTTCGGGGAAAGGTGGAGGTGGGTGATCGCCGCATTGAGGTCTGCTCGGCACCCGCCCATGCCATTCACCGTATCGAAGGTTCTTCCCGGACGGCCATTGCACGACGCGGGCCGCAACTGCTGAGATGGGTGGAAGCGGACCTGTACCGGCAGGTCAAACCGCGCATGGACAGCGGCATTGGGATTGATCCGGTGCGCTCCTCACCTGCACGCGCTGACTTCACGGTCCAGCTTCAGCCGGGTTGACGGGCAGGATGCCGGACAGCGTGCACGGCTGGTTCGCGAGTAGGGCTGCGCTACCGGTGAGCCGCTGCCAGTCCGTAGACCGATATCAGGCGATCAGCCCGCGAGTTCTTCGGCCACTGCCATCCTGCCTGGATGGGAAGGGCTCGCTTATAGCTCAGCTGCCGCTGCTGGCGCAGCATCATTCAGAGGCAGGCGCCGTTCCGGGGTTGATCGGAGGTGCATTTTGGCAGCGCAGCTTTGATCGACCGGCGGAGGTCGGACAAGCTGAACGGCTTGGCAAGGACCAGTTGGTTCTGGAGGTCCACCGGCAGGCCGCCGACGCCGTAGCCTGTGCTGAACACGAAAGGCGTGCCCCGAGCGACGAGCATCCTTGCGAAATCGAACGACGTTTCTCCGGCCACATTCACGTCCAGCACGACAAGGTCCAGCACCTTGGACTGCACGGCCTCATACGCACGGCCAAGGCGCGCGGCCGATGCCACCATCACGCACCCAAGCTCCTCCAGCATGTCCTCGATCAGGAGAGCGACACCGCCCTCATCCTCGACGAGGAGCACGCGAAGCCCCGAAAGGTCATCCATGGGCGCTCAGAGGCGCAAGCGGCATCGCCATCAGACAGCGCACGCCGGTCTCCTCGAAGCGTAGATCCACCGAGCCCTCGAGATCGCGTTCGATGCAGCGCCGGATGAGACGCGTCCCGAAGCCGCGACGGCTCGGCTCGTTTACCCTTCGACCACCCTGTTCCAGCCATTCGAGTGCGAGCGTGTTCTCCGGACTGACGTCCCATCGCACCGACAGCGTGCCGGACGGTGCTTCGAGCGATCCATATTTCGCTGCGTTCGTCGCGAGCTCGTTCAGCACCATCGTCAGCGACAGCGCCGCGCGCGGGTTAAGTTCAAGCGCCGGACCGCCGATCCGCGATCTATCCTCACCGCTGCTGTACGGCGCGATGATGTCCCGGAGCAGGGTCTCCAACGGCACGCTGATCCAGTTGCTCTTCGTCAGAAGATCATGTGCCTTCGCAAGCGAGAGGACACGGGCTTCGAATTTGGTTGAGAAATCCTGCAGGTCACTCGCATGCCTGGCCGACTGGGCGGCCAGCGACTGAACCGTTGCCAGGCTGTTCTTCACGCGGTGGTTCAGCTCGTCGATCAGCACCTTCTGCCGCGCCTCGGCGTTCTTGCGGTCGGTGATGTCGACCAGCATGTTGATCGCGCCCACAAGCCGGCCCTCGGCGTCGCGCAGCGGCGTCGGATAGGGAATTACGAAAACGCGGCTTCCGTCCGGCCGCTCCGCGATCGCCTCGCTGCCGCGGACAGCCCGGTTCTCGCGCAAGGTGGTTGCCATCGGGCATTGATCGTGCGGCAACGGCGTGCCGTCGGGCCAGTAGAGCTTCCACGTAACGCACCACCGGTCGTGGCCGAGCACGGGCTCACGACCGGCCAGCTCCACGGCGGCCTGGTTGTAGAAGGTGATGCGGCCCTCGGAGTCGGTTGTGTAGATCGCCGCAGGAACCGCCTCCAGCAGCTCGCGCAGCCGCCGCTCGTTCGCCTGGATTTCGTCCTGCATCCGCTTGCGCTCGGTCACGTCCTGCATGATCCGGACGCCGTATCGGAAACGGCCATTCCTATCTCGAACCGACGAGCTCGACACGTCGAGATGGACGATCGAGCCGTCCGGCCTGACGACCCGCTTCTCTATGGCATAGTTTGCGAGCTCCCCACGCACTTGCTTTCCGTAATGTTCGGCCTCGCAGGCGCGGTGCTCAGGATGCGTGAGCTCAAGCAGATTGGTGGCCAGCAGCTGCTCGCGCGAGCGTCCCAGAATGTTGCACAGCGCGTCATTGACGCGCATGTAGCGACCGTGCTCGTCGACTTCGGCGATGCCGACCATCGCGGCTTCGTAGGTCGCGGCCAATCGCTCGTCGCTCTGGCGGCGCGCGTCGTCGGCCTCTCGCAGTTCGGTGACATCGACCGTGAAGCAGCGCGTGCTGACGAACCTTCCATCGTCAAAGCGGCTGTTCGAGGTGATGAGCACATGACGGATCGAGCCGTCCTTGGCGCGTAGCCTGGCAGGATAGCGGTCCAGCCTCTCCTTGCGGGACAGCCGCCGGAGGATGTCGTCGATGGTGGCCTGGTCGGCGTGGAACTCGGTGATATGGCGGCCGATATATTCCTCGGGCGAGTATCCGAGGAGTGCCAGCTCGGCCTGGTTGGCGCGCAGAATGATGCCGTCGCTGTTCACGATATGGAGGCAGACCGCGCTGTTCTCGAAGAAATCCTCGAGATCCCGGTTCCTGCGACGAAGTTCCTCCTCGAGCGCCTTGTGAGCGCTGATGTCCTGAAAGCAGTTTATTGCGCCCTGGATTCTTCCATTGCGGTCCCGCAGCGCCTGGATGTTGACGAGCGCCGTAAACTTCGTGCCGTCCGGTCGTTCGATCACGACTTCGCCGTTGCGCGTCGCCCGTCCGGTCCGCACCGCATCCGCCATTGGGCAGCCCGCGTGAGGAAGCGGCGTTCCGTCGACGAGATAAAGCCGCTGCGAGCCGCAGAAGCGCTCGCCGGTCACGTTCAACCGTGGTTCACGCCCCCAGAGCGCTACCGCCTCCGAGTTGTATCTGACGAGCCAGCCATCGCTATCGCACAGATAGACCGCTCCCGGAATGGCATCGAGTGCGCTGGGCGCTGACGCGACAAGAGCCTCGTATTCGCTCAGCTGGCGGCCAGCGGCGGCATCCGCTTCCACTGTGTACATTGTCACGCCTTCCATCTGTGCTGCGAAGGTTTTTGCCGATCCGCGCGACTTAGCATTTGATGGTATGCCTGTCCTCAGATTTCGGCCCGTGTCTTATCTTATATGGAATGGCCATGCCGCCGAGCTGCCCGCTGTATCGAGGAAGGTTTCCTCCGGGCGCGGCCGATGCCACTCCCCAGCGCGATGGAGCCGCTTTCCGTATCCGACGCCTGGTTTGAAGGCCAATGAACTGATAGCGAATAGGCCGCTTCAGGCCAGTTCTGCTGAAGAATGCGGATCGCAGCGAAGTACGTAAGAGGGGCAAAACCTGTGGTGGTCAGGCGGGCTGGCAGCGCTGCCGGACCAAGTCGGGCAAGTACGGGATGCTGGCTTGGCCTGGGATGCCGAGCCTGGCGCCGAGGTAATCCCAGAAGCTGA
>NZ_JACOMF010000093.1 GCF_014283215.1 Siccirubricoccus deserti | reverse complement strand
CGCTGACCAGCGCCTTCAGCTCGGCCGGCGACAGCGCGTCAGGATCGGCGGGCGGGACCATGCGCCCGAGCGAATCAGACCAGCCGCCACCTGGGAAGGGCAAACTGCACCCTCGCCACAGGTTTTGCCCCTCTTACCGAAGTACGGCATAAGCTGCTCAAGAGATACGCCTGACCGGGGCTCCGCGTCGTCCGTGCCATGCACCACGACCGGACCTGAGTAGAAGCAATCGCCCGATGCTAACGGCCGGGTCTTTCAACACCAGCAACAACATCTGTCATTCGGCCGTATGAGCTGAGTGTTCGGACAGAGTCGGCTGCAATCATTCCGGGACCAATAAGCAAATATCTCTCGCCCCACCTGAAGAGCTTCCGGTGGGATCCGGGGCCGAGCCTCGGTCCCGGCGGAGGGGCAGGAGACGAGACAGCGCCCCACCCCTGCCGGCGCCTCCCTGCCCCGCCAACCCCACCACCTCATGCCGCGGCGCATGCCATCCCTTTGCCACCGCGCAGCGCTCGGCATCCTCCAGCATCAGCCGCGCCGCCACCAGCGCCTCGGCTGCTGCGGTGATGGCCTGCCCATACCCTGCCGCATCGTCGGAGCTTGCTTCCACCGAGACCGGCGGGTCGCCGGTTGCCGCTCATTCCGCTTCGGTGTCAAGGAAGGCGATGGTGCTGCCGGTATCTCCGTGCAGCCCTTGCCTGTCTTCCCGATGCGGCGTGCCGGGTCCTGGCGGACTTCAGACCAGCGCGTGCAACCGTGCCGCCAGGCTGTCCTGCTCCGCCGCCACCGCCGCCGCATGACGCAATGCCAGCAGGCGGGAGGCGCGGCGGAGGTCGTGGCGGAAGGCTGGGCTGCCGGCATACTCATGCATCAATCCGACCAGCGCCGGCACGTCGGGGGCGCAGTGGCCGGGGTGTTCGGCCGGCAGCCCGGCGAAGGCGGCGCTGGTGCCGAGCACGGGGCGGCCATGCGCCAGCGCCTCCACCGTCTTGATCTTGAGGCCGGTGCCGCCGGTCATCGGGTTCAGCACGCAATCGACGGCGGCGTAGAACTGCGCCGGGTCTGGCACATCGGCCATGCGCGCCGGTCGGCTGGCCAGCACCAGATCCTGTCGCCCGAGGATGCGGCCGGCGATCAGCCAGGGCAGCGGCGCCTCCCGCAGCGCGGCATCCAGCGCCAGCACGGAGGCGGCGTTCCACGGGTTGGCGCTGCCGAGGTAGCCGAAGGGGTGACGCGGCGGTGCCGCGGCGTCCCGCATCAGGAATTCCAGCGGCGGCATGTGGCCGAGGGTCAGCACCGGCTTCACCGTGCGGGTGCGCAGCACCGCCGCCTCCTCCGCCTGGATCGCCAGCACGAGGTCGGCGCGGTCGAGGCCCCTGGCCTCCTCCGCCACGGTGGTGAAGAACCAGGAAGGGTCGACGCCGAGGGCGTGGGCCGCCAGGTGGCGGTCGCCGAACAGGTCGTGGGTGTCGAGGAGGCGGAGGGCATCCGGTACCGCCTCCAGCACCGCCGACATCCAGACGTAATTCACCAGCACGGCGTCGTAGCGCCAGCCGCGTTGCAGGGCGGCGACCTGCCCGACCAGCGCCGGGGCGCACCAATCGTCGATCCCCCAGCAGCCGGGATGGCGCATGCGGCCGACCGGCACCGGCGGGACGATGTGCAGCGCGTGCCAGAAGCCTGCCATGGCGGCCTGCTGCGGTGGGATGAGGCCCTCAGTGGCGTAGTAGAGGAAATCGCAGATCACCCCGCGCGCCATCAGCGCCGCGCCCAGCGCCTGGATGCGCGCCGCATTGCCCTGGTCGGCCGGATGCGAGGGGATGGGCGAGACCACCAGCAGCCGCGGCGGGCGCCGGCTTTCCGGGCGCGGCGTTCCGGCGCTCACCATGCCACCTCGACGCCGAGCAGGCCGAGGCCGGGCGGCGCGGCGCCTTGCGGCAGGGCGAGGCCGAGGACCTGCGCCGCCGTACCCTCCAGGGTGACGGCGGCGCCCAGCCGGGCGGTGCCATCAGGGTCGGGCAGCAGGCTCGCCGTCTGCCGCAACCCGCCAAGGAAGAGCACCGGAGCGACGCTGCCGACGCCGCGCAGCCGCAGGGTGATGCGCACCGGGCCGGGCGGCAGGCCGCCGAGCAGCAGCCGGCGCCGGGCCACCCCGGCCAGGGGCAGCGCCCCATCCTCCAGCCCCGGCGGTCCGTCCTGCAGCAGCGCCGCGGCCGGGATCACCAGGGGCGGTGGCAGCGCGGCCGGTGCCTCCAGCAGCGCGGTAAGGCTGGCAAGGCGGGCCGAAACCACGCGTTTGCCGAGCTGCCACCGCCCGCCCGTTGCCACCAGCGCCTGGGCGGCGGCATGCAGCGCCTCCAGCACCGGGGCCAGGCGGTCGATTGGCAGCATCAGGTCGAAGCGCTCCACCGCGGCGGTGCTGCCGGCGAGCAGCATGATCCGGCCGCGCTCCGGCCCGGGCCAGGACCCCGGCGGGCCGCTGCGCAGCAGCGCCCAGGCGCCATCCTGCCATAGCGGCGCGAGAGCGGCGGGCGGCGGGCCGGGCAGCCAGACCAGCCGGTCGCGGCCCTCCCCCGGTTCCTCGCCCCAGGCGGCGGGGGCGCCGGCCAGCAGCGCCGCATCGGCCGCCCGGTCGAAGCCGAAGGGCGGCAGGCCCCGCAGCGGGTCGCGCAACCCGACGAGCAGCGCCCGTTCCGCCGCCGGCAGCGCCGCCGCATCGGCGACACCGCAGCGCGCCACATGCAGCCGGGGGAAGATCCCGGCCGCTGGCAGGCCGAGATCGAGCACCACGGGCGCCGGGGCCAGCCGCCTCAGCAATGCGGCAAGGATGGCGGTGGCGCTCATCCGCCGGCGAACTCCAGCAGCAGCCCAGGCTGTGGCGCCGCCTGTAGCTGTACCCGCCGCAGCCGCGCTTGCGGCGGCAGCAATGCCGCCAGCAGCCCGGGCATCTCCAGGCTGAGCTCGGCCAGCGCCTCCAGTTCCGGTACCGCCAACAGCAGCCGGCAAGGCCCTGGGCGGCTGGCGAGGGCGGCGGCGATCGCCGCCCGGTCCGGCACCGGCCAGGCCGCCAGCACCAGCGGCGGGCCCTGGTCGGCGGCGGGCGGCTGGGCGCGCGGCGGACGGTCGCGGCTCGCCTCGATCACCTCGGCATAGGCCCGGGCGACCACGGGCAGCGCCATCTCCGACCGGGCAAAGCGCTGCCCGGCCGCGCCGATCGCCCGCGCCCGCTCCGGCGCCGCCGCCAGCGCCCGCAACGCCTCGGCCAGCAGCGGCACCGTAGCGGCGGGCGGGATGTGCAGCACCGCATCGCGCGGCAGCTCGGCATAGGCGCCGGTGTCGGAGACGATGCAGCAGGCGCCGGCGGCCAGCCCGCGCGCGACCGGGCCGGAGCTTTCGCCGGACGAAGGGAAGCGCAGGTTCACCAGCACATCGGCGGCGGCGAGGTGGTCATCCAGCGCCGCCGCATCGAGGTAGCCAGTGACCCGGGCACGGTCGAGCAGCGCCGGATGCTCGGCCAGCCGGGCGGTGATCGGGAATTCCGCCGGGCGCTCCGCCCCGGCATGGATCCAGCGCAGCGAAGCGCCGCGCCGCAGCGCCAGGGCGAGCGCCGCGATCAGCCAGTCGAAGCGCTTCGGCACGGTGCCGAAGCCGGCGGTGACCACCAGGAACTCGGCCTCGCCGATGCCGAGCCGGGCGCGCGCCGCGCCGCGTTCCGGCATCTCCCGCGCCGGCAGCAGATGCGGGATGACGGCGACATGCGCCGTCGCCGCCGCGCCATGCGCCAGGCGCAGCCGGTCGCGGGCGAAGCGGGAATGCACCACCACGGCGCGCGACGCCGCCAGCACATCGCCGGCCAGGTCGAACAGCAGATGGTTGGCGCGGCTCTCCACCCCGTGGTCGCGCAGCTGGCGGCCGAAGCGCTCGGCGAGGCCCGGCAGCGCCGAGACCATGCCGGCGAGGATCGCCTCCCGCCCCTCCCCGGCCACCTCATGCAGGTGCAGCAGCCCGGGGTCATGCAGGGTGACGACGCCGGGCAGCATGCGCAGCGCCCGCAACACGAAGCCATGCCCGGCATTGTTGCCGAGCTGATGCAGCACCCGGCCCTCGGCGCCGAAGCCGCGATGCGCCAGCGCCGGATCGACCACCGCCACGCCGGGCGGCGCCTGGGCCAGCCAATCCGCGCAGGCGGCGGTGCGGTCGTAATGCGCGGCGAGCCCGCCCAGCAGCGCATGCGCATAATCGGCGATGCCATTGCGCTCGGGCGGCAGCGGGGAAAAGACGGTAAGGCGCGGCGGGCTGGCCATCGGGTCTCGTGTCGCGGCTCCGCCCTCCTCGCCCCGGGGGCTGCGGGAGCCGCGCTTGCGGCCACGCGGAAGCGCATGGTAGCGGCTGTTTGGCATGCACGGGACTTTGCCCGCAACCCTTCCGCTGCTCGTCCTCGGCTGCGGCCCGCGCGGGCTCGCGCTGCGCTGCCTTCGCCGGCTGGAGCCGCCGGGGCCGCTGCGCCTGCTCTGCGCCGGCATCGAGGTCGGCAGCCTGGCGCTGCCGCCGGTGCTGCTGCCGGACACGCTGCTGGAAGTGCCGCTGCACCGCCTGCCGCTGGTGCCGCTGCCGGCTGAGATCCGCATCGCCTGCGATATCGACACCGCGGATCTCGCCCTGCCCTGGATCCTCGAAAGCGCGGCGGCGGCGCAGAGCATCCTCGGCCCGCCGCGGATCGAGGTCGCCGATCTCCGGCTCGACCATGGGGTGCTGCGCGGCACCGGCGTCGAGGCGGCGAACGGGCTGCTGCAGCCGGTGCTCTACGCAAGGGTCAATGGCGCCCTTGCCCGCGCCGTGGCGGTGGAGCCGCCGGTCGCCCGGCCGGAAGGCGGCTGCGCTTTCCGCTTCGGCCTGCCGCTGCTGCCGCAGGATCTGACCGAGGCGGGCCTCACCATCGGCCTCTATCTGGTCGGCCAGGAGGCGCCGCTGGCGAATTTTGCCTGGGGACGGACCGGGCCTGGCGCGGTGGAGGCGCAGATCGCTCGGCTGGAGGCGCGGCTGGCGCGGCTGGAGCAGGACAATGCCGCCGCCGCGGCGGCGCTGGAGACGGCAAGCCGGCGCCGGCTCGATCTGCAGCAGGAACGGATCGACAGCTTCATCGATGCCGCCGCCACCCTGCTGCTCGACCGCCTGGCCGGGCCGGAGGAGGCCGGGGATCGCCAGGCCGCGCTGCGCGCGCTGATCGGCACGCTGGCGCCGGGTGGCGACGGCCCCACTACAGTCGCCGGCACGCCGGAGGCTGGCAGCCGGCAGGAGATCGACGCCCATGCCGCGCAGTTCGGTCCCGGCTGGCACGCCGCGGAGGACAGCCCGGAGGGCTCCTTCCGCTGGATGACCGAGGCCGGGCTGGTGATGAACCCGGCGCCGGAGCGGCCGGTCACCGCCGTGCTGATCGACATCGCCCATCTCTACGCCACCCCTGAGCCGCGGCTCGAGGTGCAGTTCGACGTGGTGCCGGGGCAGGTCACGCCGATGCCCGCCGGGCCGCATGGCTTCGTCCTGCGCATCGTGCCGGAGGGCGGGCCGCTCGCCTGCGAGGCGCTGCGGCTGGCCAGCCGGACCAGCGGCAGCCCGGCGCGCGACGGGGCCAGCGCCGATGCCAGGGTGCTCTCCGTCGCGGTGTCACGCGTGGTGTTCCTCTACGCGGAATGACCGCCGGACGCGGCCCTGGCCGCGTTGACCCGCCGAGGGTTTCGCCCGACGCTGCGCCGGATTCGATTCCGCGGAGGAAGCCATGCCGCCCGAAGGCGAGGCGCTGAATGCCGGTCGCAACGACCAATTGAGCCAGCCGATCGGCGGCGTCTCGCCCGCCACGCCGCAGGGCGTCCGCGCCGAGCCCCGCCCGGTGGCGGCGGTGCCGCCATGGCTGCAGCGCTTCCTCAGCCTGGAGGATTTCGAGCATGCGGCGCGGCGCCACCTGCCGCGCATGCTCTATGGCTTCGTCTCCGGCGCGGTGGAGACCGATGCCTCGCTGCGCAACAACCGCGATGCCTTCCAGGACTGGGCCTTCGTGCCGCGGGTGCTGCAGGATGTCTCGGCGCGGCAGACCGAGACCACGCTGCTCGGCCGGCGCCATGCCGCGCCCTTCGGCATCGCGCCGATGGGGGCCTCGGCGCTTTCGGCCTATCGCGGCGATCTCGTCTTCGCCCGCACCGCCGCGGCGGCGGGGATTCCGATGATCCTCAGCGCCTCCTCGCTGATCCGGCTGGAGGAGGTGCGGGCGGAGGGGCCGAGCGCCTGGTACCAGGCCTATCTGCCCGGCGAGCCGGCGCGGATCGAGGCGCTGGTGGACCGCGTCGCCGCCGCCGGCTTCGAGACCTTCGTGCTGACGGTGGACGTGCCGGTTTCCTCCAACCGCGAGAACAACGTCCGCAACGGCTATTCCCTGCCGCTGCGGCCGAACCCGCGGCTGTTCTGGGAAGGCGTCAGCCATCCACGCTGGCTGTTCGGCACCGCGCTGCGCACGCTGTGGCACCACGGCATGCCGCATTTCGAGAACATGGACGCGGATCGCGGCCCGCCGGTGCTCTCGCCCAACCTGATCCGCGCGGTCGGCCGGCGCGACGGGCTGGCCTGGGAGCATCTGGCGCTGATCCGTGGGCGCTGGCAGGGCCAGCTCATCGTCAAGGGCGTGCTCTCGGCGGAGGATGCACGGCTGGCGCGGGAGTACGGCGCCGATGGCGTCATCGTCTCCAACCACGGCGGGCGGCAACTGGATGGCGCCATCGCCCCGCTGCACGTGCTGCCGGAGATCGCCGCGGTGGCGGGCGACATGACGGTGATGCTGGATGGCGGCATCCGGCGCGGCACGGATGTGCTGAAGGCCCTGGCGCTCGGCGCGCAGTTCGTCTTCCTCGGCCGGCCCTTCCTCTATGCCGCGGCGGTCGGCGGCGAGGCCGGGCTGCGGCACGCCATCACCCTGCTGTGGGAGGAGATCCACCGCGACATGGCGATGCTCGGCATCACCGATCTGCGGCAGCTTGGCCCCGATCTGCTGCGCCGCGTGCGGGGCGGCTGAGCGATGGAGCTTTCGGGCATCGCCGCGCTGGTCACCGGCGGCGGCAGCGGCCTCGGCGCCGCGACGGCGGAAGTGCTGGCCTCGGTGGGGGCGAAGGTCTGCGTCTTCGACCTGAATGCGGAGGCGGCGGATGCGGTCGCCGCGCGCATCGGCGGCGTCGCCGCGGCGGGCGATGTGGCGGATGCGGTGGCGGTGGCGGCGGCGCTGGATGCGGCCTGCGGCCTCGGGCCGCTGCGCCTCGCCGTTTCCTGCGCCGGCATCGCGCCGCCGGCGCGCGTCGTCGGGCGCAACGGGCCGCATGACTTGGCGCTGTTCGAGCGGGTGCTGCGGGTCAACCTCACCGGCACCTTCAACGTGCTGCGGCTGGCGGCGGAGCGGATGCAGGCGACCAAGCCCACCGCGCCGGATGGCGAGCGCGGGCTGGTGGTGAACACCGCCTCCATCGCCGCCTATGAGGGCCAGCTCGGGCAATGCGCCTATGCGTCCAGCAAGGCCGGGGTGGTCGGGCTGACCCTGCCGGCGGCGCGGGAGCTGGCGCGGAGCGGCATCCGGGTGGTCACCATCGCGCCCGGGCTGATGGAAACGCCGATGCTGGCCGGGCTGCCGCCAGCGGCGCATGACGCGCTGACCCGACTGCCGCTGTTCCCGCAGCGGCTGGGCGCGGCGGCGGATTACGCCCGGCTGGTGCTGGCGATCGCCGCCAACCCGATGCTGAACGGCGAGACCATCCGGCTGGACGGCGCGCTGCGCCTGCCGCCGCAATAGAGCATCTCGCGTTCACATGAACCCACACAAAATGTTCTGTTGCTTCGCTGGCAGAGCGGAGTCACGCCTCCGGGCGATGCCGCCCTGCGGCGAGCCGCTCTAGCGGATGCGCGCTGCGGGCGGGCTGGCGGCGGCGCTGTTCGCCACCACGGCGGCCCAGGCGCTGGCAACGTTGACAGTCTTCGTGCTGCCGGTGCTGGCGCCGCTGGCGGCGCGGGACCTGGGCGCGGCGCCGCACTGGGTCGGCTGGCAGGTGGCCTGCATCTATCTCGCGGCGAGCGCGACCTCCTTCCTCTCGGCCGGTGCCCTGCGGCGCTTGGGGCCGGCGCGCTGCACCCAGATCGCGCTGGCGGCGGCGGCGGCGGCCTGCGGGATGATGGTGGGGCTGGGACTGGCGGGGGCGGTGCTGGGGTCCTTCCTGATCGGCCTCGGCTACGGGCTGACCAATCCGGCGGCGTCGCAGGTGCTGGCGCGGCTGGCGCCGACGGCACGGCGCAACATGGTGTTCGCGGTGAAGCAGACCGGGGTGCCGATCGGCGGGGCGCTGGCCGGGCTGGTGCTGCCCTCGCTGGCGCTCGGCCTCGGCTGGCGCGGGGCGGTGATCGGGGTGGGGGTGGTGCTGGGGGTGGCGGCGCTGGGCTTCGGGGTGTTCCGCCCGGCCTGGGATGCGGGGCGGGAGCCGGGATTTCCGCTGCGGGCGGGCTCGGGTGGCGGGCTGGCGGCGCTGCGGTCGCAGCCGGGGCTGGGCGGGCTGGCGGTGACCTCGGCGCTGTATTCGTCCTTCCAGCTGGCGCTCGGCGCCTACACGGTAACGATGCTGGTGGAGGAGTTCGGCTGGGGCGCGGTGGCGGCCGGGCTGGTGGCGGCGCTGACCCAGGCGATCGGCGCGGCGGCACGGCTGTTCTGGGGGATGGTGGCCGATGCCTGGCGGGACGGGATGCGAACGCTGGCGCTGATCGGCGTGGTCAGCGTGGCGGGGGGCGTGGCCTTGCCCTGGGCGCTGGGCTGGCCGGAGGCGGCGGTGATCGGGCTGTTCTGCCTGCTCGGCGCCAGCGCGGCCGGCTGGAACGGGGTGCTGATGGCGGAGAGCGCGCGGCTGGCGGCGCCGGGCAAGGTGGGCGACGCGGCGGGCGGGGTGCTGGCGGTGGCCTTTGCGGGGGTGGTGGTGGGGCCGTCGCTGTTCGGGGCGGTGGTGGCGGCGGTGGGGTCCTATGCGCTGGCCTTCGGGCTGCTGGCGGGGTTGCCCGCGGTGGGGGTGGTGGTGGTTTGGCGGATGGTGGGGCGGTAGCGAGGGGCGTTTTGCTCCCCTCGTGTTGGGACTGTCGGGATTTTCGTGTGTTGCCGGTCATGAGGGAAAGAGAGGATCTCCCCCATGGCTCGAAGGAAAGCGCCGCACATAGCCGATGAGTTGCTGGATCAATTGCTCTCCGGCACGGATGCCG
>NZ_JACOMF010000092.1 GCF_014283215.1 Siccirubricoccus deserti | reverse complement strand
GGATGCGGAGCTTATCGGCTACGCTCCAACGGCGCCGCCGCTCGCGCCCGGTGATGATCTCGACCGCCCCGCTGCCCATGACCTTACAGCCGACCTTACGCCCGACGTTAAGGCCACCAGCCTCAACCGACGTCAGCGGCCAGGGAAGGCGGCGGAGGCCAGACGCTTACGTTAGAGCGATATCCGATCAGGTAGGATGACCTGATCGGGTTTCTTGCTCTAGGTTGTGGGCGCCTTGCTCGACGTCGAGACCCGATAGCGCTCCACCGCGAGCTTGGAACCACCATGCGGTGCAAGTCGCATCAGCCGGCCTCGGCGATGCGGTAGATGGTGTAGCTGCCCTTGGCGCCCTGATGGTCGGGCCCGACTTGGCGGATGCGCTCCAGCACGGTGACATCGATGCCGCGCTTCTTCAGGCCGGCGAAGAAGCCGCGGACGGTGTGGTTGGCCCAGCCGGTGGCCTCGGCAATCTGGGCGACGGTCGCACCTTCAGGCCGGCGCAGCAGGGCCAGCACCGCCTCCTGCTTGGTGCCCTGGCTAGGTTGGCGCGGACCAATGCTATGCGCGGCCGCGGTGCGGGCCGGCACGGCGCGGCGGAGGGCGGCGACGGCGGGCGCCAGTGCCACGCCATCGTTCGCGTCCCAGGCGGCAAGCAGGGCACGGGCGGCGGCGCGGAGGCTCAGCCGCGCCGATGCCCCATGTTGGCCCGTGGAGGGGGCGCCAGGGGCTTCCACGGCTTCGCCGCTAGTCACCACGGGGCTGGACGCCGCTGCCGCTGGTGACTCGCTACAGGCCAATGCGGGCATGGTTTCGGTGGAAGGTTCGGAACTGCCCTTTGCCGCGGCCTCGCCGATGGCCTGCAGCCCAGCGTCGGTGAGACGCAGCGCGATCCATGTGCCGGCATCGTCCTGCCGCCAGCCGAGGCCGACGTACTCAGTCTGCGCCGGGACCTCGGTCAGCAAGCCGTGCTTCAGCATGCTGCGGAACACCGCATTGCGGGCGGCGGCGAGCAGACCTCCGGGCGCAGCAGCAAGCCGAGCGTCATGCTGCGCGGCGGCGGTGAGGATCTGCCGCTGGGTGTCGGAGAGGGTCATGGTCGGGCTCCTGGTGCAGGACCCGATCAGCCAGGTCCTACGACCCGAAGCCCCGCCGATGAGCTCGGTGAGGGCGGCGCGCCGGCGTCTGCCGCGGCGCGCGTCCGACCATTCGCTCTGTGGCTGGGGGAAGTGAAGCGGAAATGCGCTCGCTGGGCCGACAATGCCTTCCCGCAAATCAGCAAAGTCAACCGCGACGGTTCGACCGACCTCGAGGCGCTGTGGCTCCGCTGTCTGCAAGGCGTGGCGCCGGTGTCGCACTTGGTGACCTGAGGCTCGGGTAATCGCTCCTTGGCACTCCGTCGCGCTCGAGCGGCACCCCCGTGCTGCTCACTGGCGCGAACATAAACAGCCGGTAATCTTGTGCCCTCTGTGTCCAGTCCCAATCTCCCCCGCATGATAGACGCCAAAGCCCTTCTCGACCGCTTCCTCGGCCCAGGCGGGGTGGCCGGCACCCTGTCCGGTCGCGCCTCGGAACGGCCTGGCCGTCCCGTCTCCCCTTGGGGAGCGACACAGCCGTCGTCCGGCGCCAGCAGCACGGGCGGCGGGCTGACCGAAGCCGCGCAGCAGCTTCTTGGGGGCGCCGGCGGTGCTGGTGGCCTTGTCGGCAGCGCCGCGGCTGGTGGACTGCTGGGTCTGTTGCTCGGCAAGAAGGGCGGCAAGCGTGGTGGCGGGATGCTGAGCCATGGTGGCGCGGCGCTGCTCGGCGCGCTGGCGCATCGTGCCTGGCAGAACTGGCAAGCCGGACAGGCGCCGGCGACCGCAAAGACTACTACTGCGCATGACATGGACAATGTGGAGCCGCGTTTCTTGCCAGCTACCGCCACGGCGGCCAGCGGGGAGCCCTTCGAGTTGTCGCTGATTCGGGCCATGATCGGCGCCGCCCGCGCAGACGGCCACATCGACGCCACTGAGCGGGGTCGCATCTTTGAGCAGGTGGATAAGGCCGGTCTGGACGCCGAGGCCAAGGCCTTCGTCTTTGACACGCTGGACGCCCCGATCGGGGTAAGTGAGGTCGCCGCCGCTGCCAAGACGCCCGAGCAGGCTTCAGAGATCTACTTGGTATCCCGCCTTGCGGTAGATCCGGACGAGCCTGCCGAGCGCGCCTATCTCCAGGCGCTCGCGCACCGGCTCAAGTTGCCGGATGGTTTGGTCGCGCACCTAGATCGTCAGGCCGATGCGGCACTGGGACCGAACAATTCATCAACTGGCTGAGCGCTACTCTGTGCCACGCCCAACCTACTGGTAAGCCAGCGGGAGTTCGCCGCGGAGGTCTTCTGCGGCCTGCCCAAATGGCCGCCGCCGCCGAAGTCCTGAGTCGTATGCTGGATCTGCGGCGCCCGGAGTACGCATGCATCGCATGAGCCCGGATGAGGGTAGGGCCTCATACGTCCACACCGCCGTTCTGTGCAACAAGGTTCCCCATTGGCGCTGTCAGCCGCGTGGACTTCAATGAGTTCGTGCCTGGATATCGAGCTGCTGGATTAGATGGCCCACCAGGTTCATCCTGCGGCCTCTTGCGAGCTTGGTGTGGTGCGGGTCGTGACTGGCCTCCCTTGCTTCTCACGGTCATGCCAAGCGCTCCCTGACCACAAGCGGCAGGCGAATGCGGCACTCGACGCCCTCCGGCGGGAAGTTGAGCGTGACTTCGCCGCCTGAATCGTGCGGCAATGCATGCTCCGACAACCGCGAGCCGAAGCCGCGGCGCTCGGGTGGTCGCACCGGTGGCCCACCCCGCTCGCGCCAGAAAATTGTGACTGCAGGCGCCGAGTTCCTAAGTCGCTGTTCCAGGTCCCATGTGACCTCGATACGACCGCCTGGCAACGATAGCGCCCCATACTTCGCGGCGTTGGTTGCTAGCTCATGCAGCGCAAGGTTGAGAGTGACCGTGGTGTTTGGCGCAAGGCGAACCGGGCGTCCGTTCACCGTGACACGTCCCACCTCGCCGTCCGCGGCGTAGGGTTCGAGTGTCCGCTCGACCACCTCGTGCAGCGGCGCGCCCTCCCAGTCGCTTTGGGACAGCATGTCATGGGAGCGCGCTAGCGCCATGAGCCGCGCCTCGAAGGTCGCCCGAAGGTCGGCGGGCGCCCCGGCCTGGCGCAAGGTTTGCGCCGCCACGGCCTGCGCTGTGGCGAGTGCGTTCTTGACCCGATGGCCAAGTTCGCGGAGCAGCAGTGCGCGGCGCTCCTTGCTTTGGTGGCGCTCGGTCTGATCGCGCAGGATCTTCAGGAAGCCCCGCAACTGTCCATCACTGTCCACGAGCGGCATGGTCTGACCCGACCCCCAGAACCGCGAACCGTCGGCGCGCAGGCGCCAGCCTTCATTCCCGGCGCGGCCCTCCTCCGCGGCACGGCACATCTCCATTTCGGGTACCCGGGCCTCGCGATCTTCGGGGGTGAAGATGACGTCTGCAGGGCGCCCGAGGATCTTATCCTCAGTGAAGCCAAGGATGCGCTGCGCCCCCGGGTTCCAGCTGGTGAACCGGCCATCAAGGCCGAGGGTGAAGATCGCGTACTCGGTCGCGCTCTCAAAGATGAGGCGCAGATGCTCTTCGCCTGTACGGAGCGCGGCCCTGGCCGCCTCCAGTTCGATCTTCAACTCGGAAACCCGCCGCTTGAGTTCCAGGTTCGTTTGGATGAAGGCTGCGTTGGCCGCCTCAAGGTTCTCGGCCAGGAGGTGCGCCTCCTGCAACGACAGGCGCCGTTCTTCCTCTCCGGCGCGTAACTCTGCCGCCTCCCAGGCCGACTGTGCGCTGGCGCCGCCGCTCTGGGGCGCGTTCTCGGTCGCGGTCTTCCCCAGGGCGGCTTTCAGGACCTGGACCTCCGCCGCCAAGGCGTCGCGCTCACGTGCCAAGTTAGCCACGTTCTCGCCGTCAGCGGGCCCCGGGGCAGCTGGCGTCCCCTCCTGCCTCTCATTACCCGCCATAGCTTCCTCCCTTTGCAATGTAATGCCCAAGCCCGTGCTGTCGGCTTGCCTGGCTGCAGCCGCGGTCTCGTCAGGGCACCACGACCCGGGAAAGGCGCAGCCTGAGCGGCTCGGCCGCGTTCTGTTGGGACAGGCAGCAGCGCTCCGGAGTGCCTCCGGACGGTTCGCGGGGCGGCGCCCCTGAGTCATTTGGCCGGGGCCGAGAGGCTGGCAGGCCGCGGTCCTGCGCCAGCCTCATCTGCGGCCTGATGAACCGGCGGGTCCCCGACTGGTTACCCGCCACGCTACCGACCTGCGCGTCCTTATGTACGGCAGCGCACATGGAGACGCAAACAATACATGAGGGGATGCCGTGCAGCGGTGGCGCGTAGGAATAAAGGCGAGCCTGACCGAACCGGCCGGAACGGGCCGCTGTGAGGGGTGACCGGAGGGAGCCCAACCCATGCTGTGCCCGACTGAGACCACAAGTACGGACAACCGCCTGCTCAGTGCGCTGCCAGCCGAAGAATTGGATCGCCTTCGGCCCGGGCTGGAAACCATCCGACTGGCGACCGGGCAGGATCTCCACGCACCGGGCGAGCCGATCAGTCATATCTACTTCCCGCATCGGGGCGTCGTGTCTCTGGTTAGCGAGGTGCCTGACAGCCGCTCCGTCGAGATCGCCACCGTGGGTAACGAGGGTATGGTCGGCGTCGCGATCCTGCTGGGGGCGACGACCATGCCAAGCCGGGCCTTCTGCCAGATTCCAGGCGCTGCCTCGCGCATGGCCGCAGGCACCTTCCGCACGGCGTTGGACGTGAACCCGGTCTTCCGGGCGTTGCTGCTGCGCTATGTCCTGGCACTTCTGAACCAGGTCGCGCAGACGGCCGTCTGCAACCGCGTCCACCCGATCGAGCAGCGCTGTGCACGCTGGCTGCTCATGACGCATGACCAGGTGAATCGGGCGCCGCGCTTCCCGCTGACCCAATCGTTCCTGAGCCAGATGCTAGGCGTGCGGCGGGCTAGCGTCTCGGTTGCAGCATCGACGCTGCAGCGGGAGGGGATACTCCGCTACGCGCGCGGGATCGTCACCATCCCTGACCGTGACGCGCTCGAGGCCGCCGCCTGCCCCTGTTATGGCATCATCCGTGCCGAGTTCGTCCGCAGAGCACCTCGTCCACGCGCGTGTGCTGGGCCTTCGGCAGCAACACCACCACGCCGCGGCGGTAGAGCCCAGGATCGGCCGCGATGAAGAAGCCGCCGAAGGAATTTCTATAGGCCGGCAAGCGGCGGCTAACCAATGCCGCAAGACGGGGCGCCCCGCTCTGGGTACCGATGACCTGCCTCCGGAATTCTGGACCGGCGAAAGTGGGAAAATTCTCGGTTAGGCTCGGAAGCGCTGACTGAGGAGACGGACCATGAAGCGGTCCCTGTTCACCGACCAGCAGATCGCCGTGCGTGGCAGTGCCCCGCACCCTGCGCCAGGCGGAGGAGGGCACGGCGGTGGAGGAGGTCTGCCGCAAAGCGGGGATCTCGATCCAGACCTACTACCTGTATGGACTGCTCCCCTTGCGCAAGCGTCCTGTGAGCTGGGTGTGACGGCCAGTTTGCGAAGGGATGATGGGACCAGCTTGACGGGCTGATCCTGGATCTGCGGGCGGTTTCCTGTCTGGAGACCGCCATGTAGACGTCTGCCGATCGCGCGCGGTTGGGGACTTTGGCTCGTACCAGCACCTCGCGGCCTCAAGGCAGGGTCTCCCCATCCGCCGAGCGATGACCTATTCCCGCATCGCGGCTTCCTTGCGACGCCGTAAGGCGGGCAGCAGCATCAGCGCCAGCATAATGGCCGCAATGCCAAGCAGGCTGGCACTGATCGGCCGTTCCACGAAGACCGACGGGTCGCCACGCGACAGCAGCATTGCCCGGCGCAGATGTTCCTCCATCATCGGTCCCAGCACGAAGCCTAGCAGCAGCGGTGCCGGCTCCATCTTGATCTTCGAAAAGACATAACCCACCAACGCGAAGACCATCATAATATAGACATCGAAGACGTTGTTGTTGATGCTGTAGGCGCCGATGCAGCAGAACACCAGAATCGCAGGATAAAGGAACTTGTACGGCACCTTCAGTAGTTGCACCCAGATGCCGACCAGCGGCAGGTTGATGACCAGCAGCATCAGGTTGCCGATCCACATGCTGCAGATCAGCCCCCAGAACAGCTCGGGCTGCGCCGTGACCATCCGCGGCCCGGGCTGGATGCCCTGGATGATCAGCGCCCCCACCATCAGCGCCATCACTGAATTCGACGGAATACCAAGCGTCAGCAACGGAATGAAGGCGGTCTGCGCGCCGGCGTTGTTGGCGCTTTCCGGCCCCGCTAGGCCTTCAATAGCGCCCTTGCCAAAACGTTCGGGGCGGCGGGTCAACTTGCGTTCCAGCATGTAGGAGCCGAAGGAGGACAACGTCGCCCCGCCGCCGGGCAGCACGCCCAGCGTGGTACCGAGCACGGTGCCGCGTATCGCCGCCGGAATTGCGTAGCGCCATTCCTCGCGGCTCAGCCATAGCGGCCCGCGCTTGGCCACCCGGCCGCTGCGGATCTCTGGGCGCTCCAGGTTCAACATGATCTCAGCGACGCCGAACAGCCCCATCGCCAAGGCGACGAAGTTGATACCGTCAGACAGTTCGGGGATGCCGAAGGTGAAGCGCTGCTGGCCGGTCTGCACATCAGTGCCGACCAAACCGAGGGACACGCCCAGCACTACCATTGCGACCGCCTTCACCACACCGCCCTGGGCGAGCACGCTGGCAACGATCAATCCGAGCGCCATCAGCGCGAAGTAGTCGGCCGGCCCAAAGGACAGCGCGACCTGAGTCAGCAACGGCCCGGAGGCTGCGACGACGAAGGTAGCAACAGTGCCGGCGAAGAACGAGCCGAGTGCCGCGGTTGCCAGTGCCGCGCCACCGCGCCCCTGCTGCGCCATCTGGTAACCTTCAATGGCGCTGACCACGCCAGAGATTTCGCCCGGTAGGTTCAGCAGGATTGCGGTGGTGGAGCCGCCATACTGCGAACCGTAGTAGATGCCCGCGAGCATGATGATGGCTGTTACCGGCTCCTGCCCGAAGGTCAGCGGCAACAGCAGCGAGATGGTTGCGGTCGGGCCAAGCCCGGGCAACACGCCAATGGCGGTACCGATCAGCGCGCCGAGGAAGGCGAAGGCTAGGTTTTTGAGGCTCAGCGCGACATCGAAGCCGAGCAGCAGGTTCTCCAGCATCGCTGTCGCTCCTATGTCGGCAGGACAGGCTGGGCGGACGTCTTGGGAAGCACGGCGGGCGGCATGTCATTGACCGGCTGCATGGACGTTCCCTCGTACAAGGGCAGAATTGGGTCCGGGCGGTTCGGACACCCGTGCGGCGACGGAGAGCGGATCGCGTTCTGTCCGGGACCAACGGTTCAACCAGTCTCCCTCGCCGCGGTTCCGGGAAAAACCGTGCTGGGCGCCGCTGCTGACCTGCCTCCGGAATTCTGGACCGGCGAAAGTGGGAAAATTCTTGGTTAGGTTCGGAAGCGCTGACTGAGGAGACGGGCCATGAAGCGGTCCCTGCTCACCGACCAGCAGATCGCCGTGCGTGGCAGTGCCCCGCACCCTGCGCCAGGCGGGGGAGGTCTGCCGCAAGGCGGGGATCTCGATCCAGACCTACTACCTGTATGGACTGCTCCCCTTGCGCAAGCGTTCTTTGGGCTGGGTGTGACGGCCAGTTTGCGTACCTGTATCCGGCGCCTCGGGGTTACCCCCGGCGCCCGAATGGCAAATCCGCACGCGCGGGCCTCAACCGATGGACGGCCTATGGGGTGGCCGCGATAGAAGCCAGGCTCTCCGCGCGTCGGCTTGATGACCTATTGCCCATTCCCTCGTGACGCTCGCAACGCTGGTGGCAAGGACCTATGCGGCTGCTGGCCGCCGGTACTCCTCACCCTTCGCCAGGAGCGACCAGATGAGCCTGGCGTTCTTGTTGGCCACGGCGACGATGGCGCGGTTGGTGCCTCGGCGCTTGACCAAGTTGTTCACCCATTGGCTCTTAGGGTCTTTCCTGCCGACGCTGACGCGCACGACTTCCCGGGCGCCGTGTACGAGCAGGGTTCGGAGGTGCTGGTCGCCCCGTTTGCTGATGCCGCCCATGACGATCCGGCCGCCCGTGGCTTGGTGCCGCGGCACCAGGCCAAGCCAGGCTGACATGTGCCGGCCGTTCTCGAAGTCCTTGGCATCGCCGACCGCTGCGACGATGGCGGTCGCGGTCTTCGGGCCGACGCCTTCGAGCTTGGCGATGCGCTGACATGCCGGGTCCTGACGGAACACCGCCTCGATGCGCCGGTCGAAGTCCCGGATGCGCTCGTCGAGCTGCTGCAGGAACTCGAACAGGCTTGCGAGCATCTCGCGCGCCATGACCGTCAGCGCGTTGCCCTGATCGGCGACGATCTGTGGGATCAGCCTCCTCGCCCGTGAGGCGGATTTGCCGAAGACGATGCCGCGGTCGAGCAGGATGCCTCGCATCTGGCTGATCAGGGCTGTGCGGTGGTTCACCAGACGCTGCCGGCAGCGGTGCAAGGACTGGATGTCCTGCTGTGCGACAGTCTTTGCGGGTACGAATCGCATGTTGGGCCGCTGCACGGCCTCGCAGATCGCCTCGGCGTCATTGCCGTCATTCTTGTTCCCGCGCACGAAGGGCTTCACGAATTGCGGGCTGATGATGCGGACAACATGCCCGGCCCGCTCGAACTCCCTCGCCCAATGGAAGGCGCTCGCACATGCCTCGATGCCGATTGTGCAGGGCGCCAGCGCCGCGATGAACGGCAGGAGCTGGTCGCGCCGGAGCCGCTTTCGGAGCACCGCCCGGCCGGCCAAGTCGACACCGTGCAGCTGGAACAGGTTCTTCGATAGGTCGATCCCGAGCACACCGAGTTCCATGGCCTTTCCTCCCTCGTGACTGGCCGACCCAAGGCTAGCGCGGCTGGGGAGGGGGGAGCAGTCCATGCCATTCGCTGGCGGAAGAAGTACGGCGGGCTGATGCCGTCCGAGATGCGGCGGCTGAAGCAACTCGAGGAGGAGAATGTCCGCCTCAACCGGCTGGTGGCTGACCTGTCGCTCGACAAGGAGATGCGGCAGGACGTTGTCCGCCGCAAACTATGAAGCCTGCGCGCTGCCGGGCGATGGTGGACCATCTCCGTGAAGTGGTCCCCATCGGTCGGACAGTTTGGCGGCCTGGATAAGCTCGGTCCTGGTTGTCGTCAGGCCGCCAATTTGGCCATCTCGTCCGCCCCATAGGTCTCGTCGGGGGTCTGCCCGGCCAGCGCGCTATGTGGGCGTCCGGCATTGTAGTAGCCGATCCACTTCGACAACCCGGCCCGCAACTCCGAGCCGGTCTCGAAGGCGTGCAGGTAGACGCACTCGTACTTCAGGCTGCGCCATAGTCGTTCGATGAAGACATTGTCCATCCAGCGGCCACGGCCGTCCATCGAGATGCGCACTCCGGCCTGCTGCAGCACGCCGGTGAACCGCGGCGAGGTGAACTGGCTGCCCTGGTCGGTATTGAAAATCCCCGGTCGCCCGAACCGCCCCAAGGCCTCCTCCAGCACCTCGAGGCAGAACTCCACCTCCATGGTGTTCGACACCCGCCAGGCCAGCACCTTCCGCGTCGCCCAGTCC
>NZ_JACOMF010000091.1 GCF_014283215.1 Siccirubricoccus deserti | reverse complement strand
GCAAAGGTCGATTCCCACTCCGCTGCCGCTTCGATCATGCGCCACCTCACCGGGCCGCACCTCAATCGGAACGTCCATCAGCTTACCAGCCGGGATCTCAGGCCAACAGAAATCTGCCGAAGTAGTGCTAGCAGGTTGCGGAAAAGCGCGGGGGGGGGTTCGGGAGCACCATCCCTCCCCCCTCGCAGGAACACCCAGGCTGTGGCCTTATCCCGAATGCTGGGGGCCAGCGCGGTCCCCGGCCAATATGTCGGGAGAACTCCAGGAATGAGACTTCGCCGTCGGGCGCTGCTCGCCACCACCCTGCTGCCGTCAGCGGCCGCATTCGCCCAGCCCGATCAGGGCTGGCGGCCCGAACGTTCGATCCGCGCCATCGTGCCCTTCGCCCCGGGCGGGCTGGCCGACCTCATGGCCCGGCTGGTGTCGGAACGGGCTGCGCCCCTGCTCGGCCAGCCGATCGCCATCGAGAACCGCACCGGCGGCGCGGCGGGGCTGATCGGCACCGACCTGGCCGCCAAGGCGGCGCCGGACGGCTATACCATCGTCATCAACAGCAGCGCGCAGGCGATCGCACCCGCGCTGGTGGCGCGCATGCCCTACGACGCGGCGGCGGATTTCGCCGGCATCGCGGTGCTCGGCGGCGCGCCGATGGTGCTGGTCGGCCATCCGAGTCTGCCGGCCCGCAACATGCAGGAACTGCTGGCGCTGCTGCGCGCCAACCCGGGGAAATTCAACTACGCCGGCGCCGGCAACGGCAGCACGGTGCACCTGACCGGCGAGGTGTTCCGCGCCGCCGCCAAGGTGGAGATCCAGTTCGTGCACTATCGCGGCGGCGGGCCTGCGCTGCAGGCGGTGATGAGCGGCGAGGCGCATCTCACCGGAGTCTCGGTCGCCGAGGCGGCCTCCCAGGTGCGCAACGGCACGGTGCGGGCCTTCGCCCTCAGCGGGCCGCAGCGCAGCCCGGTGCTGGCGGAGGTGCCGACCTCGGCCGAGGCCGGGCTGCCGGGCTTCCAGCAGGACATCTGGGTGATCGCCGCCGCCCCGGTGCGCACGCCCCCGCCCATCGTTGCGGCGCTGAACGCGGCCTACAACGCCGCGGCGCGGCAGATCGAGCCGAAGCTCGCCGAGTTGGGGTTGGAGATCAGGGCCGATGTGGTGACGCCGGCGCAGGTGGACGCCTTCCTCCGCAAGGAGATCGAGCGCTATGCGGCGGTGCTGCGGGCGGCGGGGGTGAAGCCGGAGTAGGGCACGCGTCCCGAACCTGCCCACTCCGCTAGAACCGTCAGGGCCGGGCGTGACTCGGCCATTCCGCCGGCAGAGGGAGACACGGGTCGAGCCCGTGCATGACGGTGGGAAGACAATGGCGGCGGCATGGGGAACTCACTCATGCCGAGGCCGCGAACGCGGCCCGCCGCCAGTGCGGTGTAGCTAAGGCTTGCGGGGCAAACCGCCCGGCGACCGAGCGGCCGTTGATGGGGCAACATCAACGGCCGCTCGTATAAGACCGCCGCTACGCCTCGACGAAGACCTCGCCTTCCTCGACCTTCACCTTGTAGGTCGCCACCGGCACCTCCGCCGGCTCGTTCAGCGCGGCGCCGGTGCGGATGTCGAAGCAAGCCTGGTGCAGCGGGCACTCCAGCTTGCCATCCTCGCAGAAGCCGTCGGAGAGCAGCGCATACTCATGGGTGCAGATGTCGTTGACGGCGAAGATGCCGTCCTCCAGCCGCACCACGGCAATCGACAAATCGCCGACCCTCACCGCCAGCGGCATGTTCTCGACAAGGTCATCCTCCGCGGCGACGCGATGCCAGGCAGCCATGCTGTTCAGACCTCCACCACGATGTATTCGCCCTCGACCGAGACCGGGAAGGTCTCGGCGACGAAGGGCCCCTTGGCCAGCGCCTCGCCCGGCTCGACCTTCACCTCGTAGGTGCGGGCGCGGATGCTGTCCGGGTCGCAATAGCTCTGGCCGGTGCGGATGTCGAACTCCCAGCCATGCCAGGAGCATTGCAGCATCTCGTTCGGCCGGGAGTAGTCGTACCGCCCCGGCTCCTGCGACCGGACGAGGCCGATCAGCCGCCCGGCGCAGAGGCTGCCGCCCTCATGCGGGCAACGGTCGGTCAGGGCGAAGTATTCGCCGGCCACATGAAAGATGGCGATCTCCCGCCCCTTCACCGTGACCTTCCTGCTGCCGTTCAGCGGGATCTCGCCCACCGCGGCGACGACGTGCCGGCTCATGTGGTCATCCCTTCATTCCGGCCTGATGTTGGCATCGCGGATCACCTTGCCCCAGCGGCTGCCCTCGCTGCGGATGAGGGTGCCGAGGTCGGCAGGCGAGCCGCCGATCACCCGGGCGCCAAGCCCGGCCAGCTTCTCCAGCACCGCCGGGTTGCGCAGCGTCGCATTGGCCGCGGCATTCAGCGCGGCAACCGCCTCGGGCGGCAGCCCTTTCGGGCCGAGCAGGCCGAACCAGCCCTCGATGGTCGCCGCCGGATAGCCCTCCGCCGCCATGGTCGGGATCTCCGGCACCA
Source organism: Siccirubricoccus deserti (assembly GCF_014283215.1). Taxonomy (GTDB): domain Bacteria; phylum Pseudomonadota; class Alphaproteobacteria; order Acetobacterales; family Acetobacteraceae; genus Siccirubricoccus; species Siccirubricoccus deserti. Next base: position 7,197 of record NZ_JACOMF010000091.1, on the reverse strand, counting down.
GCGGGCTCGGCTGCGCCGAGGTGACGGCGAGGCCGCGCAGCTCCCCGCGCTTCAGCACCGGGGCCATCAGCGCCAGGTTCTCAAACATCATCGGCACCCGGCCGGTCAGCAGGTCGGCGCGCACCGTGCCGCTGCCGCGATAGGGCACGTGGACGATGTCAATGGCTGCCAGCCGCTTGAACAGCTCCCCGGACAGATGCTGTGCCGTGCCCATGCCGGTGGAGGCGAAGCTCAAGGTGCCGGGCTTCTCCTTCGCCAGCGCCACCAGCTGCGCCAGGGTCGTCACGCCCAGGCCAGGATGCGCCACCAGCGCATAGGCGGTGCCGGCGATCGGGGCGATGGGGGTGAAGTCGTCAACCGGGTCGAAGGCCAGGTTGGGGTAGAGCGCCTTCAGCACCGCATGGCCGGAGGCGACGAACAGCAGCGTGTGCCCATCCGGCGCCGCCTTCTGCACGAATTCGGAACCGATGATGCCGCTGGCGCCGCTGCGGTTGTCGACCACCACCGGCCGGCCGAGCCGCTCCGCCAGCCCCTCCGCCACCATGCGGCCGAGCACGTCGGTGGTGCCGCCCGCCGGATAGGGCACGATCAGCCGGATCGGCTGGCTGGGCGCCCACTCCGCCCGTGCCGCGCCGCCGGCCGCAGCGAGCGCGGCCGCGGCGCCCAGCAGATGGCGCCGGTTCACGACAGCGCCGCCACGGTCTGGATCATCTGCTCCTTGGTCGCGGCTGGCGCCGCCTCGGCCAGCCGGCCGACCGCCTCGCCCTGCAAGGAGCAGCGCAGCATCAGCCGCGGCTGGCTCTGGTCGAAATCCGGCAGCGCGACGTGGCAGGTGCAGCGGTTGTCCCACAGCACGATGTCGCCGACCCGCCAGCGGTGGCGGTAGACGAATTCCGGCGAGGTCGCATGGGCATTGAGGAAGTTCAGCAGCGCCGTGCTCTCATCCTCGGTCAGGCCGAGGATGTGGGAGACGCGCTCACCGGCCAGCAGCGACTTGCGGCCGGTGTCGGGATGGACCCGCACCATCGGGTGGACCACCGGCGGGTTGCGCGAGCGCAGCCCCTGGATCACCGCCGGGTCGCGCTGGCCGATGCCCTTGACGAGGGAGACGTCGTGCACCGCCTCCAACCCCTCGATGAAGCGCTGCATGGTGGGGCTCAGCGTCTCATAGGCCATGGTCAGGTTGGCCCACATGGTGTCGCCGCCGACCGGCGGCTTCTCCTGGCAGAGCAGCAGCGCGCCCTTGGCCGGTCGCAGCGAATAGGAGAGGTCGGTGTGCCAGTTGCGCCCGGTGTTGCGGGTGCCGGAGGGCTTGCCGAGGCGGTGCTTGTTGGTCACCACCAGGATCTGCGGCTCATTCTCCAGCAGCGTCTCCGGCGCCTGGCTGGCGTGGTCGTCGAGCGTGCCGAAATTGGCCGAGAAGGCGATGTGCTGCTGCGGCGTCAGTGCCTGGCCGGGGAAGACCAGCACCACATGCTTCAGCCAAGCCTCGTAGAGGCGGCGGCGGGTCAGGTCGTCGATCGGCCGGCGCAGGTCGAGGCCGGTGACCTCGGCGCCCATGGCATAGCCGAGCGGCGTGATGGTGGGTTCCGCCATCGTTTCCTCCGGGGTGTTTTGCAGAAGGCTAGTGCAGGTTGCCGCGGACCGTCCACGGTGCGCCTGACACTTCCGTAGCGGCCGGCGGCTGCAAAACGTCCGGGACCGTTGCCGAGATGGGCTCCGCCCCTCTCGAACTCACCCGCCAAGGGCCGGAAAGGCTTTGGATGGCAATGGCTTAAGCGGAAGGATTTCAAGCGCCCTTGGTGGGAGCTTGAGGGGTGAAGCTCACTTTATGCCACGCTCACCACGGCTTCATCCTCGACCGCATCCGGCGCCCTGCCGTTCGGCGCATTGCCGCTCCACACCGCCATCGCGACGTATTCCACCGGGTCATGCGTGCAGAACACCGCCACCGGCGCATCCGGCTCGCGCAGCAAGGCGCGCAGCCGCGCCTGGTTGGCCCAGTGCAACCTGCTGTCCCAGGCCATCATCCGCTCATAGGCGGCGGTGCCGGGCGGGCAGGAGGGCGGGTCGGCATGCACCTCGGCGCGGCTGAAGTAGCTGTCGCCGGCGTGCAGCATCCAGCCGCGTGGGCCCTCGATTGCCACCCCCGCGTGCCCCGGCGTGTGGCCGGGCAGTGGCACCAGCAGCAACTCCGGCGGCAGCCCTTCCATGTCGGTGACGGCGTCGAAGCCGAACCAGCGGCCCTCGGTGCGGTCGGAATAGGTGCGCCAGCGGGACGTGTCGCCCCATTGCGCCGGCCGCCAGCGGGCGCGGCCGAGCAGTCCCTCCCGCTGCCGCGCCGCCTTCGCCTCCGGCTCCATCAGATGCACCGCCGCATGCGGGAAGTCGATCAGCCCCCCGGCATGGTCGAAATCCAAATGCGTCATGACGATGTGGCGGACGTCGCCCGGCTGGAAGCCCAGCCGCCTCAGCCGCCGCAGCATCGTCCGCTCCGGATCGTAGCGGAAGCGCAGCAGCGCGGCGTTCAGCCAGGGCAGCCGGGCAAAGGGCCGCGCCATGTCGCGCAGGCCGAGGCCGGTGTCCACCAGCACCAGCCCATGCCGGTTGGTCTCGATGGCGAGGCAGTGGCAACTCAGCCGGCCGGTGGCGCCGGGGCTGACCCCGTCCATCAACGCGCCGCCAAAGGGCCGCGCCGGCCCGCAATCAAGGTGGTGGATGCGCATGCCGTGCCCTCCGCTGTCGGGGGAGGAACGGCCCGCGGGACGGGAAGGTTCAGTGGACCAGCAGCCAGTCGTGGAACAGCGCCAGGTCGATGTTGCCACCGCCGCGGACCGGGCCGCTCGCGCTTCAGCCGGTCCATGCAGACCAAGCCGCCGCGCAGCTTGAAGGCGCCGGTCCCCCGGGCACCCGCACCACGATGGCGAAGCGGCGGTCGCCATCGAAGGCTCAACCTGCCTCGCGCCCGCCGATGGCGGTGCCGATGACCTCCTGCACCGCGCAGGGCTGAGGCCGAGCGTGTCGGCGAGCAGATGGCGCTTCCTGGCGCAGGGCCTTGACCTCGTCAGTTGTCGCAGCGCGGGCCGTGTCGCCCGTCAGGCGCCGCCTGCCGTCCAGCGCAGTGCGCCAAACCCAGGAACTCCTTCGACCAGGAGTAGTGCAGGCTTTCGGCAATGCCTTCACGGCGGCACAAAGCAGCAATGATGTCCTCACCGCGCAGACCTTCCAGCACGACCCGGATCTTCTCCTCGGATGAATGCTGTTTGCGGGTCGCGCGGCGGATGTCACGGACCACCTGATCGGCAGGCGGCCTGGTGCGTGATCGGTATGTCGCGCCGCCCTGGTTTCCGCGCTACCGTCTCGGCCCCTGGCGGCGTGCCTCTCGGCGCCCGCGGGCGTTGGGAGAGAAGCGGACATGAACACTGCCGCCGCGGCGACGCGCCGCGCGATGCTTGCCCTGCCGAGCCTGCTTGCCGCCGCCGCCAGCCGTGCCCAGGCCCCCTGGCCCGACCGCCCGGTGCGGCTGCTGATCGGCTACCCGCCCGGCGGGCCGACCGACTTTATTGGCCGCATAGCCGCCACCGGCCTGCAAGCGGCCTGGGGGCAGACCGTGGTGGTGGAAAACCGCGCCGGCGCCTCCTCCTCCGTCGCGGCGGAGGTGGTGTCGCGCGCCGCGCCAGATGGGCTGACCCTCTTCTTCGCCTCGAATGCCGTTGTGCTGAACGCGGCGGTCCATCCCAGCCTGCCCTATGCCCTGCCCGGCAGCTTTGCCCCCGTAGGCACCTTCTGCACCGCGCCCAATCTCTTCTGGTGCGCCGCGAATCAGCCTTGGCGCGACCTGGAGGCGGTGGCCGCCGCGGCTCGCGGCCAGCCCAGCACACTGGCCTATGGCACCACCGGCGTGGGCGGCACCGGGCATTTCGGCGGGGAGACGATGTGCCGGGCGCTCGGCATCTCCCTGACCCATGTGCCCTATCGCGGAACCGCGCCTCTGATGCAGGACGTGATCGGCGGCCGCGTACCGCTGCTGGCCCATGGGATGGCAGGCGCGGTGGGCCCCTTCCAGGCGGGGCATATCCGCCCGCTTGCCGTACTCGGGCCGAAACGCGCTCCGGAACTACCGGAGGTGCCGACCATGGCGGAGCTGGGCCGCCCTGTCCCGGATTCGGGCGTGTGGTTCGGCATCATGGCTCCGGCCGGAACATCACCCGCCCTCGTGACACGCATGGCACACGACCTGGAAGCACTCGCCAGCACCGCCGATACCCGCGCGAAACTCGCGACCCAAGCCGCGGTGCCGGATTTCGCGGGGCCGCAGGAATTCGCGACACGCATCCGCACGGAACTCGCGACCTGGCGGGAGATCGCGCGGAGTGTGGGGATCAAAGCGGAGTAGCCGATTGGGTGGCGGCCTTCAGCGGGCGCAGGCGGGCCACCAACTTCCTCGCCGCCATCCACTTGGCCACCGCCATCAGCTACCGGTTGCGGGCCCCTACGGGTCCCGAGCGGCAATCGTTGTCGGACCTTGCCTTCGGCAAGCCAGTCCGGGTCGTTGTGCAAGACACCGACCGCTCTGGCCGTGCGACGGTCGGGTCTTTGCCGGCACCCAGGATGTCAGTGCCGGGATAGTCCGCTGCGGCGCCGCTTGGGTGTATCGGCGCCACTGCGCTGACGCCGTGCTGCTACGTCTTGAACAGGTGGCCCGGACCGAGCGGTGAGGGCTGTGGGCGCTGTCGGAGGCAGTGCGGGTGACGCCACAGCCACCACCATGATGACGGTCGTGCTGAAGAATCAGCTGGCCTCGACGGAGTATGCATGATGCCAGCTTACGCCCCTGACGTATTCCCCGGCGATTATTCCACGCGAGCACCGCTCGCCCGAATCACCGGCGCCAAGCGAGCTTCCTCCTGTGCGCGAAAGGCTACAAGGGCGTCCGGTGTCGTCCACCACGGCGTGGCGCCGAGTTCCCGGTAGCCGCGGATCAAGTCCGGGTTCTCCAGCGCCCGTTTTGAGAAGGCTGATAGCCGCTCTACGACCGGCTGCGGCAAGCCTGCGGGACCACAGACCGCGCCCCATGAGGTCATCTCGAACCCCGGCAGGAACTCCGCCATGGTCGGCAGATCCGGAACCACCGGGCTACGCTGTGGGCTGGTAACGGCCAGTGCCCGTATTTTGCCGTCGCGCGCCGACGGCAGCAGGCCCGGTATGTTGTCCATGATCAGCTGCACTCGACCGCCGATGAGGTCCAGCAGCGCTGGTGCACCGCCACGGTAGGGCACATGCAGGACGTCCAGTCCGGCCATTTGCTTCAGCAATTCGCCGGAAAGATGCGGAGTCGTCCCGGCGCCGGAGGAGCCATAGGCGTATTTTCCCGGATTGGCCTTCAGCAGCGCAATCAACTCCGGCACGGTGCGTACCGGAAGGTCGTTATTGACCACCACCAGATTTGGCAGCTGCCAGAGGCCGGAGATGTAAGTGAAATCCTGTGCCGCATTGTAGGGCAGATTGGCATAGAGCGTTGGTGCGATGGATTGCGAGGCGATGCTACTCAGGCCAATCGTGTACCCGTCAGGACGGGACTTGGCGATGGCGTCGGTCCCAACGACGCCGCCGGAGCCGCTGCGGTTCTCCACCACGAACTGCTGGCCTACGATCTCGCTCATCTTCGCGCAGTAGATGCGCGAGAGCGTGTCGGTTGCGCCGCCTGGCGGGAAGAGATTGATGTAGCGTACCGCTTGGTTGGGCCAGTCCGTTCCTGTTTGCGCATGGCCCGTGGCCGTAAAGCCGGCAAGCGTGCCAGCAATTGCGCTCAGCGCGGTGCGGCGCGACATGCCCTTGGCTGCAGGCATGGAGATAGCATGCCCGTGCGGTGCAATAGTCATTCCCTGTCCCTCCCTCACGCGGCTTGCTGCCGGCTTCGTTCCTGCTTGGCGAGAGCGGGTCGACCGCCGACTCACCAGCAGGTGACGGTGCGATATGGCCGGCCGAGTGCCGAATGGCAACCGTCGGTGTCAGGGCCATGCCGGCGCACCTCTGGGGCCGCGGGGCGGCCGGCCACAGCGGCCTCTGCCAAATCTGATACCAACCGGCTGGGCTTGTTGAAAAAGTCGCTCTGCTCTGATTCGCTGCGGTGGCGGCGGGATGTTGGGAGGTCCGGGGCGGGGTCAGCATGAGTTGGTGTTTGCCGGCTCGCTGCGCGATCTGATCCCGGACAACCACGTCCTCGTCCGTGTCGATCATGTTCTGGACCTCGGCTGGCTGCAGGCCGAGGTCGCGGAGTGCTATGCGGTTGGCAGCGGCCGGCCGGGGATCGACCCGGAGGCGGCGGTCCGGCTGATGCTGGCGGGCCTGTTGCTCAGCATAGTGCACGACCGACGGCTGATGCGGGAGGTGGTGGTCAATATCGCCATCCGCTGGTTCGCCGGCTACGGGCTGACCGAGGCGTTGCCGGACCACTCCAGCCTGACGCGCATCCGCCAGCGCTGGGGCGCGGAGCGGTTCCGGCGGGTCTTCACGCGCACCGTCGAGGCCTGCGTGGCGGCCGGCATCGCCAAGGGCGAGGTGGTGCACACCGACAGTTCGCTGGTGCGCCCCGATGTGAGCTGGGAGGCGATTGCGCGCAAGCACGCGGACGCCGTCGAGGCGGCGAATGGCCTGGCAGAGCCGGTCTGCCGAACCGACCCTGACGCCAGCCTGACACCCAACAACCGCGCGCGCCGGGTCGAGCCGGCCTACAAGCCGCATACGGCGGTCGATGCCGAGGCCGGCGTGGTGCTCGACGTTGCGGTGACCACCGGGGCGCAGCATGACACCAAGGCCGTCGAGGGCCAGCTCGATGCCACCGGCGCAACCACCAGAGTACCCATCGGGATCGCCACGATGGACGCGGGCTACGCCATCACGCGCATCTTTGCCGCGCTTACTGGAATGCGCACAAGCATCCGCTCATCTGCGGCCGCCGGGGCCATCGCGCCCCGCGCCGTCTCGGCATCGCCGCTCCACCAAATGTCGCACTCACTTAGAACGTCTAATGCTCTGTTGAAACCCTGGCTTGGCTGGGTACTTTGGGCGGCTATCTTGGGATGAGCGGTCCGGAGGTGGTCGATGCGGACGCTTTCGAAGTCGGCGCTGCGGGTGGCCGGTGAGGCGCTTGCGGTGGGGCGGACGGCACTGCCTGCCTATGGCAGCCACTACTCG
>NZ_JACOMF010000090.1 GCF_014283215.1 Siccirubricoccus deserti | reverse complement strand
CGGGGCTTCGGCAGCCGCGTGCTTGAGGGGACAATCCGGGATCAGCTCGGGGGGCGGGTCGAGCGGCGGTGGGAACCCGGCGGCCTCATCTGCGAGCTCGATCTGCCGCTCACACGCGTTGTGCAAGAGGAGTAGCCCGGCCAGGGGTAACGCAGCCTGAGGCACAAGGGCATGGTATGCCGCGCTTCTGGTTCCGTTATTGATCTGGCCTGGGTTCTCTTGAGGGCAGGTAGGATCTGCCTGGATCGCCAGGATGAAGCATGTGGACATGCGTCGGCTGCTGGCAGCGGCACAAGAGGAACGCCGGCGACAGGTGATCGGCCTGTCGCCAGGGCGGCATGACCTATGAGGCGATTGCGGCGCAGGTCGGCCTGGCGCTGCCCGATTGGCAGGTCGTTGATGGCCCGCCTGGCGTTGCAGATAGCGTCTATTCGCCGCACCGCTTGGGCGGCCAGCGGGGCGATCCACCTCGGCAAGCTTGAACAGCTTGCACCGGCCAGGCGGTACAGCCGGCACCCGAGCTGCTCGTCAAAGTCAGTGGAACCAGTCGAACCCTCGTCAGGAGGTCGTCCAGCCCATGCCGTCCCAGACGCGGACTTCGACAGCAGCGCGGCCGTTCTCGATGGTGATCCGGTTGTAGGCGTTTGGCTCGCCCCGCAATCGGGTGGAGGTGGCAGTTGCGGCCTGCACGACGAGGAGCTGCCCCTCACCAGAACCGGCAGCGCCCCCAGCAGCGGTTGCGTCCGCGGCTGCGCCGCGGGCACGCAAGTAGCCAAGGTGCAGATGCCCAGAGAGGATCATGCGGACGCCGAGCGCGGCAAAGGCGGAGAGAGCCGCCTCTGCCCGGCCGACAAGCCGTGTGCCCGGCGCGGTCTCCGGTGGCAGGAAAGGGTGGTGGGCGACAACTATGCGGAACAGGTGGGGTGGCAAGGCTTCCAGGCGCTCCACTGCGCGCCGAAGCCTCGTTTGCCCGACCCGGCCCTGCGACCAATCGAGGAAGGCGGCGGCGCGCGAGGTGGTATTGAGGCCCACTACCGCAATCTCGTCGTCGGTCCAGACCGGCTCAGGGTCTTTCGCGATAAACCGGCGCCAGCGGCCCAGGGGGTCGAGAAAGCGCTCGTGAAGCCAATAGGAGGTAAGGTCGTGGTTGCCCGGAACAGCGAGGACCGGCGCATGGAGGCGGGCAAGGAAGGCCTGGGCTGCTCGATACTCCCGCGACCTGGCGCGCATGGTAAGGTCGCCGCTGAGCGCGATAAGGTCCACAGAATCGGCGTTCAGCTCGGCGGCAAGCGCGTCCACCACTGCTGGGTCTATGCGGCAGAAGTGCAGGTCGGAGATGTGAGCAATACGGCGCACTAGGACCGCAGCGCAGTTGGGCGGGCGCAAACTCCGGGAGCGGGCTTGGTGAGAACTATTTGCATTTGGACAACCGGAACGGGCCAGGACGGCAGGGGTTCATAAACCGTGCGAAGAAGCGGAAGCCTTGGCCGTGGTCACGCCTTTGAATCTCGCTCGGTTCCGGAAGTCATTGCTAAGGCATTGCAACCACCTGATTGCAATCCCGCCTAAACGAACAATGCTGTACCGTTTGCGTGCTGCATCAATGAACCGGGCGCCGGGGCAACATGGATCATAGCGGCAGCGATGATCGACGAAGGCTGGGATTTGGAGGTCCGCAGCGACGCCGCGCCTTGCTAGATCCTTCCAGGGGCTGTTTAGGCCGACGTACGCTGGTGGATGCTCGCCCGCGCCAGGACCCGCGCCACGGTTGTGTGGGTCCAGGCGCCGCTGCCCCGCGGTGTCGGCACGCCGCGCTCCGTCAACCGTCGCGCCATCGCAGCCTGGCCGATAACGCCCACGTCGCGCAGCTGCTCCACCTCCAGCGCCAGCCGATGCGCCGTCTGCTCTGCCGCCGTACGCCTTCCCTGAGCTGCTGCTGCAGTGTCGGGACCCGTCTTCGGTCGATACCCCCGGTCCCCGCCTAGCAGGCTGCTGAAATTCGGTTTCCGCGCGCCCAGTGTGAAAGATTATTCGGCCACAGTTGCGGCGAACGGGCACAAATTTCGCATCGGCATTCCGCCTGATTCTATTCTTTCGTAGGGCTGGTTGAACGCGGCGAATTTCAGCAGCCTGCTAGGGCCGTGCCCCGAGCCTTGGCGGCCGCAAGCGCCGACCTGGTGCGCTCGCTGATCAGCTCGCGCTCCTTCTGCGTCATGGCGGCGTAGATCCGCATCATCAGGTCGTCGGCACCTGGCTTGTCCGCCGCCCGGATCTGGTAGCCCTCTTCCAGCAGGCCCGACAGCGTGTGGGCACGCCGGGTGATCCGGTCGAGCCGGGCGGCCACCAGCACCGCGCCGAACTGCCGGCAGCGGGCCAGCGCTGCCTGGAGGCCCGGCCGGCGGTCGTCCTTGCGGCTGGCCATATCCGAGTAGTCGGCGATCAAGGTCCAACCGTGAGTAGCGGTGAAGGCGCGGACGCTGAGCTGCTGCGCTTCCAGCCCGAAGCCGCTGTGGCTCTGCTCGGCGGTGAAGACTCGGCAGAGCCTACCGTAGCGTGGGGTTGCTGTTTCGGTCCGGAGTATCAGCGGGTCTCACCACCTCGTCGTTGTGAAATACAGAGTTCCGTGCACTCTCGACTCAAGAAGACCACCCGGCAATCCCGCCCGTCCGGTCGATTAGCCTTGTCGTGCGAGACCCCCTCGTTACATCCTTTTCAATGGCGCGTCTGACGCCGAAAGAAACTTGGGGGAGCGTGATCCGTGAAACGACGCGATGTCTTGCGTACCGCAGCTGCATTGGGCGCCACCGCAAGCCTCGGCCCGCCCGCCGTCTTCGCCCAATCCGCGCGCGAGCGGACCCTGCGCGTCGCACCCCTGACCGCGCTGTCCTCGGTCGACACCGTCTTCAACACCTCGCTGGTTACCACCAACCACGGCTACGCGGCCTATGACACGCTCTTCGGCTTCACCGGCAAGCGCGAGATCACCCCGCAAATGGCCGAGGGCCACATCATCGAAGACGATGGCCGCACCTATGTCATAAAGCTGCGTGAAGGTCTGAAATTCCACAATGGTGAGCCAGTCCGCGCCCAGGACGCGATCCAGAGTCTGAAGCGCTGGGCCGGCCGCGAAACCTTCGGCCAGACCGTTGCGAAGTTCGTCGACGACTGGGGGGTCGCCAATGACCGCACACTGCGCATTAAGCTGACCCAGCCCATCCCCATCTTCCTGGAGGCAATCGCCCGCGGCAGCGCCTCAATCCCCTTCATCATCCCTGAGCATGTCGCCAGAACCGACCCCTTCACCCAGGTCACTGACGCCACCGGCAGCGGCCCCTACCGCTTCGTCAAGGAGGAGTTCATCCCCGGCCAGCTCGCCGTCTATGTCCGTAACAAGGACTACATCCCCGCCTCCGGCCCGGCCGACTGGACCTCCGGCGCCAAAATCGCCCATTTCGAGCGGCTGGAATGGCAGGCCCTGCCTGAACAGGCGACCGCCGCCGCCGCCCTCCGCTCCGGCCAGATCGACTGGTACGAACAGGTGCAGCCCGACCTGGTGCCCAGCCTGCGCGCCCATCCTGAGATCCGCATAGGCAATGCCAATCCCACCGGCTTCAACGGGATCCTGCGCTTCAACCACCTCCAGGCTCCGTTCAACAACCAAGCCATCCGCCGTGCCGTCCTGCTCGCCGTGAACCAGCAGGACTATATGCAGGCCCTCACCGGCGGCGATCCTACCTCCTACGCCAATTGTCGCTCGATGTTCCCTTGCGGCACCCCCCACGGTGCGGATACGGCGCTGCAACACATGCCCGCCGACCTTTCACGCGCCCGCGCAGCCCTCAGGGCCGCCGGCTACGACGGCACCAAGGTCGTGGTGCTCAGTCCCGCTGACGTTCCCACCATCCACCCGATGGGCGAAGTCACTGCCGACCTGCTGAAACGCCTGGGCATGAATGTCGAGTTTGCCGCGATGGACTGGGCCACGCTGGTCGCCCGCCGCGCCAACCGCGAGACAACCGACAAGGGCGGCTGGTCGATCTTCCACACCTGGGCACCCTCCTCGGTCCTCGGCTCTCCGGTCGAGCACTTCCCCATGCGCGGCCTTGGCGCCAGGGGCTGGGCCGGCTGGTTCGGCGACGAACGGATCGAGTCGCTCACCGCCGACTGGACCATCGCCGCCACCGACGCCGCCCGCGCTGCGGCCGCCGATGCTATCCAGCAGCGTGCTTTCGAGACGGTGCCCTTCATCCATTGCGGCCGGTTCCAGATCCGCACCGCCTATCGCCGCTCCCTCACCGGAATGGTCGAGGGCGGCGCTGCCTTCATGTGGAACCTGCGCCGTGCCTGACAGGTTCTGTCAGGCTTCGCGCCAAAGGTGCTCGGCTTGGCCACCCAGGCGGCGGCGAAGGCGCGGACGCTGGCCTGCTGCGCTCCCAGGCCATGACCGCTGTGGCCCTGCTTGGCGATTGAGACCCGGTAGAGCCCGACCGCGTAGCGCGGGCCGTTGCTGCGTGCCGATAGCATCAGCCGGCCTCGGCAATGCGGTAGACGCTGTAGCTGCCTTTGGTGCCCTGCTTGTTAGGGCCGACCTGCCGAACCCGCTCCAGTACCTCGACGGCGATGCCGCGCTTCTTCAGGCCGGCGAAGAAGCCACGGACGGTGTGGTTGGCCCAGCCGGTGGCCTCGGCGATCTGGGCCAGTGTAGCCCCCTCTCGTCGGCGCAGCAGGGTCAGCACGGCCTCCTGCTTGGTGCCCTGACGCGGGCCGACAGTGCATGCCAGCGTCGGGCGCCTCGGCATCGCAGCACGGAGGGCCTCCATCGCCGCCGCGAGGCCCAAGCCATCGTTCGCGTCCCAGGCGGCGAGCAGGGCCTGGGCGGCGGCGCGGAGTTCTGGGCGGCCCAATGCCCCATGCTGGCTCGTGGAGGGGCTACCAGCGGCCTCTGCCGCTTCGCCGCTGTCACCCACGGGACCGGGCGTCGCTGCCGCTGGTGACTCGCTACTGGCCGTTGCGGGCATGGTCTCGGCCGGCGCCTCTGCGGCGACCGCCTGCCGGCCCGCCTCGGTGATCTGCATCGCCGTCCAGGCGCCATCCGGCAGCCGCCAGCCGAGGCTGATCTGCTCGGCCGGCGCGGCGCACTCGGCGACCAGCCCCTGCTTCAGCAGGCTGCGCCGCACCGCATCACGGGCGGCGGCGGGCAGTGCAGCCAGCGGCGCGGCTAAGCCAAGCGTATGCGTCGCAGCCGCACTGAGGATGCGGCGGGCGGTGTCGGAGAGGGTCATGGGCGGGGCTCCTGGTGCAGAACCGATCAGCCGGGTGCTACGAGCCGGAGCCCCGCCGTGATGCCGGTCGGGGCGACATGCCGATGTTCACCGCCGCGCGTGGGGAACCATTCGCTCTAGCAGGCTGCTGAAATTCGATTTCCGTGCGCCCATCGTGGAAGATTATTCGCCTACAGTTGCGGCAAACGGTCGCAAATTTCGCATCGGCATTCCGCCTAATTATATTCTTTCGTAGGGCTGGTTGAACGCGGCGAATTCCAGCAGCCTGCTAGTCAGGCAGGAAGTGAAGCGGAGAATGCGATTACCGCACCATGAGTGTCTGCGGCTCATTTAGCGGTCACAACGAGCACGCTGCGCAGTTCTGGCGGCGGTCGCCGCATTCAGGACAGCGAGCGGGATCTACCTTGCCGGCGCAGGCGAGGCCACAGCTGGTAAGGTCGTTAACCGGGCTGACCACACCTGCACCAGCTTGCGGGGCCCCTGCGCGGAACGAAATGGGAGTAGCGATACGCGGCGCCTGAGTCCTGCCTGGAGGCCCAGACGCTGGAGGCAGAGCGCTCGGCGGACGAGGTCGAGCTGCTGAAGATGCGGCTTGACGATGTGCTGGCCGACATCGCAGCGTCAGGCAGCGCGGACGCAGCCGTGGAGTACCTAGCCCCTAGCGCATCCCACCATGCCAGGCAGAAGACTGCACCATCAAAGCCCGGGACCACACCCCTAGCGCTTGATCTCGGCCAGGGCATTCCGAATACCAGCCTGAGCCCAGGGACTCCAGGGCATGGTGAAGAACTTGAAGCCCTTCTGGACGAAGAAATTCGGGTCCATCCCGGGCGGGATGAAATACATCCCGGCGGCGATGCCATGCTTTGCAGCAGCGGCCGCGATTTTGTCGAGCGCGCGCTGATAGGTATCGCACGCGTAGTCCAGCGGCACCCCCAGCTCGATCGACAGGTCGGACGGCCCGATCAGCAGAACATCGACCCCCGGCACCGAGGCGATGGCATCGAGATTCTCCAGCGCCTGGTTGGTCTCGATCATCGGCACGATAAGAAGCTCATTGTTAACGGCATCCATATAGTCGCGGTAAGTTTTGAACTCGCCCCACTCGCCGCGCACTCCGGCATTGCTGCGGTTGCCGACGGGATAGTAGCGGCAGGCGCGTACGGCGGCCTCTGCCTCCGCCCGGGTGTTCACCATCGGAATGATAACGCCGCGCGCCCCGGCATCGAGCGCGAAGCAAATCTGGTAGGCTTCGTTTGCGGCGACTCGTACTACCGGCGCTGTCTGCTTGCCGCGCATCGCCTGGATCGGCGGCTGAAGCTGCTTGATCTCCCAAGCCGAGTGCTGTGTGTCGAACAGCAGGAAGTCGAATCCTGCATCGGCCAGCAGTGATACGTCTACGCTTGGAGATCCGGCAGTCCCGACTACGGTTCTACCAGACTTGATGGCGTCCTTGATGGCGTTCATCTGCTATCGATTCCTCCCACACGATCTCTGGCGCCTGCTCAACCGCCGCGGCGGTGATGGGTGCGTTGGAGCGGCATTATCGCACATTGGCGAAGCAGCGCAGCCTGCAACTTGTCCGTATTCGACGCTGATCCGGAGTCCTGATTGGGCTCGGGCGCGATTTCCGTGCTGGCTATGATGATGGCGCCAGAGCGGCCGACGCGCGGCGTCGATGGCTGCCGGCAATCCGGGCCGCGCCTCGGCCTCGTCGTCCCAGGCCGCCAGGACGGCCATGGCGGCGTCGCGGAGGCTCGGGCGGCCAGCAGGCCCACGCCGGCCCGTGGAGGCGACCTGGGCCGCCTCCGGCGCCCCCCGAGGAGGGGGCTTGTGGCGCCGCTGGCGTCGCGGCCTCCTCCGGGGCGCTGTGGGCGTTCAGCGCGGACGCCACGGCGGCTCCGGCAGCGTCCTGCTCCGTCGTAGGCGGCGCGACCTCATCCTCAGCCCCGCCAGCGATGGCGGCCAGCCCACGTCAGTGATCTGCAGGGCGATCGCCGCGCCGGCGTCGTCATGCCGCCAGGTGAAGTCGGTAGGCTCGTCGGGTGCGGCGCCCTTGGCGATTAGGCTGTTCTTGAGCATGCTGCGGATCACAACGTTACGCGCGCCGGCAGGCAGACTCGCGGGCGGTACTGCCAGCCGCGCCTCCTGCTGCGCGGCGGCGACTTGGATCTGGCGCTGGGTGTCGGAGATCGGCATCTCGGGGCTCCTCGGGCAGCACCCGATCAGCCGTGTGCCACGACCCGGAGCCCTGCCGTAGTGCCGGTCGGGGCGGCGCGCCGATGTTCACCGCGGCGCGTGAGAGACTATTCGCTCTGGTCAGGCAGGAAGTGAAGCGGGAATCTGGACCCAGACCTATGATGCATTTGCGCAGGTGGGCGCAATCGGCTTCGACAGGCAGGTCGAGCTCGAGGCGCTGCGCCTCTACGGCCTGCCGGAGGCCGCGTCCGCGTTGCTTTGCGGCACGCCGGCCCTGTCGGTGGGCCAGCGGAACTTCGCCGCGGAGCTGTCGTGGGATCTTCCCTCGCTGGCGCCCGGCGTCACCAGCCTGCTCGACGTGGAGGCCACCGGGTGTCGGCAGGGGGACATCGCGCACGCCGCATTGGCCTCCTCTACCCACTTTATCGAACTCGACGCCGTGGCCTGGACCAACAACACGGTCCGGGTCATGGCGCGCAACATCTCGCCGGGTGCGACCTTTGATCTGGCAGCTGCTACGCTGTCCGTCGCGGCGACAAAGCGCCGCGTGCCATGATGGCTGGTTCGCGGCTCCGCTGTTGTGATGGCCGGAGAGGCCTGGGCATTCACTCGTCATTCACCGACGCAGGCGATCCTCCTCTCACCATGACATCAAATCAGCTGCGTTAACCGGCCGCGACCCTGCGGATCCTGCTCACCGCACTCGTGTTCTTGTTTGCGCACCCGGCCGTCGCAGGGGGTCTCAAAGGCCGTGTGGTCGGCATCACCGATGGCGACACGCTCACGCTTCTCACTGACAGGCAGGAGGTCCGCATCCGGCTGTCTGAGATCGATACCCCTGAGCGCGGCCAGCCCTATGGGACCCGAGCACGCCAGACGCTGTCGGACCTTGCCTTCGGCAAATTGGTCCGAGTCGTTGTGCACGACACCTACCGGTATGGCCGTACTGTCGGTCGGATTTTCGCCGGCTCACAAGACGTCAATGCCGAGATGGTCCGCCGCGGCGCAGCCTGGGTCTACCGCCGCTATAGCGGCGACCTCGCCCTGTTGCGCCTCGAGCAGGCGGCAAGGGCCGAACGTCGCGGGCTCTGGGCGCTGCCGGAAGCCGAGCGGGTCCCGCCCTGGGAGTGGCGGACCATAGGAAGGCATGGCCGCAATCAGGATCCAGATCGGCGGCAACACTGGCCTTTCAGTGCCATGATCTTCTCGTCCGGAGCCTTGGGCCGAAGGGCGAAAAGGGTTATATCGATTTAAAACGAAAAATGAGCGCCGCTGAGTCTCGATGTCCGCATACTGGATGACCTTCAAGCCGCTGGGCCCCGGAGCGCCGAAAGGCTGGCTGATCGAGAGGCTTCAGGACCTCGTCGAGCGATTCGATGCCGACTCCTCCGGCGCCACCGAGTGGTGGCGAATAGCTTCGCACGCGTCGGCGCGAGTCGATAACCGCATCTACCTGTTTAAGCAGGGCTTCGACCCGCGAGGTATCTTTGGCGTTGGGACCATCGTCCAGGGGCCCGAGTACCGGGACAACTCATCAGATCACGAGGGGATGCAGCACAGGGCTCTGATCCGGTTCACCGCGCTGGTAGACCCAACGAAGGGTTTCCTACTCGCAGTTCCCGAAATAGCCGATATCGTTCCACCGTCCGTGATCAATGCTCAAGCCAGTGGCAACAAGGTAGCGGACGATGTCGCTGAGCAACTCGACCGCCGCCTAGCGGCCTGGATCGCTGAGGCCTCGCCGCCTCTGGGCGTCGATCAGGCTGACGACGAGGCTTTCGATCCGGACAGCATCGAGGAGGTCCGACGCAGGGCTCTGCGAGCAATTCGGGTACGCCGCGGCCAGCCGGCCTTCCGAGCTGCGCTCCTTCAGACCTATGCGGGCCGCTGCGCCATCACCGGCTGCGCTGTGCCAGACGTCCTGGAGGCTGCGCATATTGTGCCCTACCAGGGCCTCCTCACAAATCACGTCACCAACGGTCTGCTGCTCCGAGCCGATCTGCACACCTTGTTCGACTGCGGCCTGATCGCCGTCCGCCTCGATACGCGGCGCGTTGTCACCTCGCCATCTCTCGAAGGATCTTCATTATGCGAAGCTGGCTGGCAGGGTGCTGCGCCCTCCGAATGACGATGCCGCAAGTCCGAGCAGGAAGGCTCTGCTGAGGCGCTTTGCCGAGTTTGAACTGCAGCAGAAGCGACATGGCTGAGGCACATGCCTCCGCGCTCGCCAGGCAATTTCCGACTCCAATTGGTTTGCGAAGAGTTCGTCACGAATCACGTGGCTGCGGAGGGCATGTCAGATTTGGGGGCTAGGAGCGCGTCCCGGTAACCGCATTTCGGACTGACCGCCGCTGGGGCGGAGCGGTATTCCTCGCCGGCGCGCCCGCCGTGCATCAGGCAGCGGCTGCCCTGGCGAGCTTGGTGAGGTTATGG
>NZ_JACOMF010000009.1 GCF_014283215.1 Siccirubricoccus deserti | reverse complement strand
GGGGCGGCGTAGGTTCAACCTTGGCGGGCATGGTCTCCGCAAACGGCTGGTTTCGAGTGTCGCAGCCGAAATCTATTGCCGGTCAGCGGCTTGCACCATGCCCGTCAGCCCACGTGAATGATCCGGGTACAGCACCCTCCATTCGCTTACACCACGAATTCCGGCGGGAAGGCGCCGGCAGACGATGCTGCGTGCTCCGCATTCTCAAGCCGCAAAGGATGAAATGATGAGCGCGAACGCATCTTCAGCAAACTCTGCCACGCTGTCTTCCCCGTTTGTAGAAATCTGGCTTTTTGGAAGCTGCAACCCGAAGACCAAAGCCGGTGTATGGTCCGCAATCTTGCAGCGACCCGACACCGATGAGCAGGAAGTAAGCGGAGCGGAGGCCTGTACCACTTTTGCCAGAATGGAACTGACCGCCGCGATCAGAGCCATCGAGATGCTCACGAAGCCCTGCCGTGCGGTCATTCATAGCAACGAATATCTTGTATTGGGTATCAAGAAGTGGCTGCCATGGTGGCAGATAACATCGTGGCGCAACGCGGCAGGTGAGTGCATCAAGAATGTGGATCTCTGGATGCCGCTCCAGCAGGCTACGGCGCAGCTTGATCTCGAATGTTGCCTGTTCCGCCCAGACGTAGATGCAGGGATGAAGCGTCGCCTGAAGCGGCTTGCAAAGGCAGCAAGCCAGGGCGGCACGGCATGAGGTCCCATGAGCCTATCGCCGTCACCGTTTTGACGCTGCCGCCCAAACGCGTTGAGGATGATCCAACTCATGTTCATTGGCTTACCCATCGGCCAGAGGTGAAGGTCACCACCACGAAGGCCAACGGGCTAAACAAGTTTTGCCGCAAGATTGTTGCCCTTGGCATGTCGGGACCCGCTCAGGTCAGGGGCAAGGAGGGCGATCTAAGGTTCGCCTTAAGTAGCATCGAGGAGATGGCGCGCTGGAACCTCTACGAGTCCGATTCACGAGGCTTCTACTGGAAGCTCTACAGCCCGTTCCCCTTGAGCGGTGCCATCAGGATGGCGACGGTGGAGGGTATCAAGGCCGTAGTGGAAGACGACCTAGAGAAGCATCCATCCGATACCAGCGGCCTGCCTGTAGCCCTTTCCGTCGGTGAGCCAGGACATGGCCGTCGGGAAGCACAATGCCTGTCGGTGCTGCCAACGCCATAGCCTGAGTACCACACTAAAGATACTCTTGGCCCAATAAAGTGGGTGCCAGAGGAGCGCTGTTGGACCCGATTTCCGGGCCTTGGACGGCTCCTCTGGCGCCTCGGCCAACTCCTAGTGAGTTGATGGCTGGTGGGCTTCCTGGGGCATTGCCGGGGCGGCACGGGCTTGGTCCCGCACTGCGAGCGGCGACGGGACCTTCCGAAGCTCTTTCAGCACCTCATCGGGCATTCCGCGATAGCCCTTGCCGTAGCCGGCGCCGGCATTGCGCGGGTTGTGTCTCCCGGTAATAGCGTCCTGGGCTTCTTCGGTAACCCTAGCCTTCCGAAGTTCGTCCTCCATACGGTGCCGCCAAGAATGTGCAGGAGCCTTCCGGGGATTGGTGATGCCCAGGTCCCTTCGCACCCACCTGCCGAGTGCACTGGTGGCCGCGACAGTTCGCGTGCCGTCACGCGCTACGGTGAGGTCGGGGAACAGCGAACCGTCGCCACCAATCGGCAGCACGCCCACATAGGCCAGGAAGCCTTCCTCGATCACGCTGGGATGGAGGGGGAGCATGCGCTGGAACGTAGCGTTTTTGCCCGCTCTCGCTGCGGTCGGTCGAATATCGAGAATCCAAACCCCAGCCTCCTGCCGCACGTCCTTCCGCCGAAGCTCGACAATCTCGCTGATGCGGGCGCCGGTGAAGCAGAGCAGCCACGGCAGCCACCGGCGCCAGCCAGTTGCTCCACGAGCCGCTTGCAGGATTGCGGCGGCCTCGTCGTCCGTGAAGCCGTCCCGCGCGGTCTCGCCTCGCTTGGCTGGCCGTGGGGCCATGCTGGCGAATGGGTTCATGAGCAGGTGCTTGTTCTGCACGCCCCATTTGCAGACGGCACCGCACCCCATCACGTCATCCGCGACGGTCTCAACGCTGATCCTCTCGGCCAGTCGCCTTCCCTTGAACGTCACCACGTCCTCTGGGCGGACACGGCGAAGATCGTCGAAGCCCAATATGCGAGCGACGTGGGCGAATGCCGTTCGGTAACGCCTCAGTGTCGCTGGCGCCGGCTGCCTTTCGGTAGCCCAGGCATCGAGCAGTTTCCGCGCTGGCATTGCCGGAGCAGACGGTCCCTGCGACTCAGAAGGAACGCCTTGCGCACCGCCGGCGGGTGGGAACCGGTCAGCGTAGCCGTCGCGCGACCAGTCCCCGCGCGCTCGTCTGAGCCGAAGTCGGGCAAGCGCAACCCTTGCGTAGAACAGCTCGACTGCAATCCTACGAACGCTGGCATGATCCGGTGACAAGCCACCAGCTGCGGCTCGCGCGGCCGCTTCTGCGAGGTCAGATCGGCCCGGGACGAACTCAGGCCGCCAGTGACCGCCATCGTCCAGGTTGTGTCCTAGGTCCGTCGGCTCGGCCTCGTCCTCCAGCAACTCGACGGCCCGTTCAGCGTCTTCCGCCGCGCCGGGTTCACTCTCCACAGCCGCAGCACCTTCTCGGTAATACACCCCCGCAAGTTCGGCCACCCGGCGATCCGACAGGGGCACTCCGTCGCCTCGGGATCGCAGCCCGGCTCCCGCAATCAGTGCTTCGATGCGGGTGATGACGCCAGGCGCCAACCGCTTCGCTTCAGCGGGGTCCTTGGTGCCGAGACTTTCAATCAGCTCCGATTTGCCACCGAAGAGGTGACGCAACGGGGCCGGGATGCCCTTGCGGATGCGGTAGACCTGGGACTTGGGATGCTTGACGGGCCGGATCATCGGAAGAGCCATTTGGGACACCCCTTTGGATCACCAGAGGGTTGCCAAGCTCCTGATCTGCTTGAAAATCCTAACACCTCAAAGGCGTAGGATGGTGCTGCCAGAGAGGATTGAACTCTCGACCTCTCCCTTACCAAGGGAGTGCTCTACCACTGAGCTACGGCAGCTTGCCGGCGCGAACGCGCGGGCTTCCTAGCTTTCTCCGAGGGGCGGCGCAACCCCGAAGCTGAGGAACAGCGCAGCGACCTTGAGGGCCGGCATGCCGCTGACCCGCGGCTTCCGGACCGTTCCGGGTCCATCCCGGCCCGAGCCAACGCCGCCGACGCCAGATCCGGCATCGGGATCGCCGGCCCACGCCCTGGCAGCGGCAACCGGAGCGTCCCCGAACGCATCAGCGCCGGCCTGGCTGCCAACCATCCGCCGAGGCGTGGTCGAAGCCGCGGCGGTGACGTCGCATGGTGGCGTTGACCCGGCCCGGCCCTCCTGCCTACCGTTGCTCACACAGGAAGAAGCGAGGAAACGGCGGGCCATGCTCATCCGGGCGGAGACGCTGCAGGCCGCGATCACGCAGATGCTGCGGGCAGCGGGAACGGAAGACGCAGCGGCGCATGTGGTCGCGGCGGATCTGCTGGAAGCCAATCTGCAAGGCCACGACAGCCACGGCGTGCAGCTCGCGCCGCGCTACGTGCTCAACGTGCTGGACGGCAAGCTGCATCCGAACGCCGCGGCGCAGGTAGCGCGGCGGGACGGGCCAATCCTGGTGGTGGATGGCGGCATGGGCTTCGGCCAGGTGGTCGGGCGCCAGGCGATGGATATGGCCATCGCCGTTGCGCGCGATGCCGGCACCGGGCTGCTGGCGCTCCGCAACACGCACCATCTCGGCCGCATCGGCGCCTATGGCGAGCGCGCGGTGGCGGCCGGCATGCTCTCCATCCACTTCGTCAACGCGGTCTCCGGCCCCCCGGTGGTGGCGCCCTTCCGTGGCAGCGAGGCGCGCTTCGGCACCAACCCGATCTGCATCGCCATCCCGCCGGCGACACCGGATGCACGGCCGCTGGTCCTCGACTTCGCCACCAGCGCGATTGCCATTGGCAAGGTCCGCGTCGCGCATGCGGCGGGGAAGGCGCTGCCGGAGAATTGCCTGGTGGACCACGGCGGCAGGCCGACCACCGATCCCGCCGCCATGTACGGCGGCGGCCCGCGCGGCGCACTGCTGCCCTTCGGCGGACATAAGGGATCCGGCCTGGCGCTGATGTGCGAGATCCTGGCCGGCGCGCTGACCGGCGGCGGCACCAACCAGCCGGCCACGCCGAAGGACCGCGGCATCGTCAACGGCATGTTCACCATCATTCTCGATCCCACCCGCTTCGGCAACATCGAGGCCTTCCGGGCGGAGACCGCGGCGATGGTCGCGCATGTCAAGACCTCCGCCCCCGGCGGCGACCAGCCGGTGCTGGTGGCCGGCGAGCAGGAACAGCTCACCAAGGCCGAGCGGCTGCGCAAGGGCATCCCGGTGCCCGATGCGACCTGGGAAGAACTCTGCGACGCCGCCGGGCGGGTCGGCATCACGCGCGGCGACCTCGCCGCCCTGGCAGGAATCTGAGCAATGGGCACGACACCGCTTGCCGGGCTGAAGGTGGTCGAGGTGGGGCAGGCCGTGGCCGCGCCGCTCGCCGGCGTCATCCTGGCCGAACTCGGCGCCGAAGTGATCAAGGTGGAGAAGCCGGAGGGCGGCGACGACGCGCGCCTCTGGGGTCCGCCCTGGGTTGGCGAGACGGGGCTGAGCTTCCACGCCTACAACCGTGGCAAGCGAGGCGTGACGCTCGATCTGAAATCACCCGCCGATGTCGCGCAGCTGAAGACGCTGGCCAAGGACGCGGACATCCTGATCCAGAACCTCCGACCCGGCGTGGTGGAGGAGCTGGGTATCGGGCCGGAGGACATGCTCGCCGCCAATCCGCGGCTGATCTACTGCTCCATCTGGGCCTTCGGCTACACCGGGCCGCTGCGCCTCGCGCCGGGCTTCGACCCGCTGCTGCAGGCCTATGGCGCGATGATGAGCGTGACCGGCGGGCCCGATGATCCGCCCACCTTCGCCGGGGCGGCGATCAACGACAAGACGACGGCGATGTGGTGCGTGATCGGCGCGCTGGCGGCGCTTCGCCAGCGCGACGCGACGGGCCAGGGCTGCGTCGTGGATACCTCGCTCTTCGAAAGCGCGGTCGCCCTGGTGGAGACGCCGTTGAACGGCTACCTCGCCAGCGGCCGGATGCCGCCGCGGCACGGCACCGGCAGCCCCAATCTGGTGCCCTACCAGACCTTCGACACCGCCGACCGGCCAATCTGCGTCGCCGCTGGCAACCAGCGCCTATGGGTGAAGTTCACCCAGGCCGTGGGCCATCCGGAGTGGGCCGAGGATCCGCGCTTCCGCACCGGCCGCGACCGCACCGCCAACCGCGCCCCGCTGGTCGCCGCCATCAGCCCGGTGCTGCTGGAGCGGACGCGCGAGCATTGGATGGAGGCCTTCACCCGCGCCGGCGTGCCCTGCGCGCCGGTGAACAACCTGGCGGAGCTGGCGGAAACGCCGCAGCTTGCCGCGATGGATCTGCTGCGGACGCTGCCGGGGACCGATCTGCGCGTGGTCGGCGTGCCGATCTCCTTCGACCGCGAAAGGCCACGCCCGCGCACGGCGGCGCCCAGCCTTGGCCAGGACAACCAGCAGGTGCTGAACAGGAAATAGGACCGAAAGGCTGCGGCGGATCGGCTTGCGGATATCAACGCGACCCGCTGCAGCATGCGCCCGGACGAATCCGGACCACACCATCACGCGCGGTGGAACACCAATGCCCGGAGCTCGATGCTTTCGCGCGGCGGGGCGTCGGCCGGGGCGGATGGGTCGATGAAGGCGGTGTGCGGCACGAAGCGGGCGCGCCCGTCGGTGGCGCTGTCGAAGCACTTCAGCAGCAGCACCTCATCTGGCTGCATCGCGGGCATGTAGAACCAGCGATGCGCCGGATTGTAGCGCGCATAGTAGAGTTCCCCGACCCGGTCCGGGTAGATGAGGTCGGCGGGCACCAGATCCCTGGCGGCAACGCTCCGGGCATCCGCCATCGCGAGTGGCGCATCAAGGACCGGACCCCGGATTGGCCGCCAGAGGTTGATGATCTGCACGCGGCCGCGCAGCAGGGTGTCGGCCTCCGCGGGCAGCAGGTCGCGGACGCGCTGCGGCCCTGATCGCTCGGTCTGGTCCACATGAACGCGCGTCACCGGCTGGCGCTGCCCGCCGCTGCGGTCCTCCTGGCCCGGGACCCTGCGGCGCAGCGTGTGGTCGAAGACATGGACGCGGTCGGCCCCGGTGATCTCCTGCAGCAGGCGCGTCGCCTCCGGGTAGACCACCTCGCGGATGTCCGCGTCATCCTCATAGCCCGGCACCGAGGAGCGGTGACGGACGATGCCGAAGCCGTGCTCGTCCAGGGAAACCTCCTCGGCGATCGGGCGCAGGTCGTGGATCGGCACCTCGCGCGGGTCAGGGACGGCGTTGCTGCGCGGCTCGCCGTCCGGCGGGTCATAGGTGAAGTTCCGCAGCCTGGTCACGGAGGGTGCGACGTAGTTCAGGACCGCCCGCAGGGTGCCGGCCTCGGGCTGGCTTATCAGCGTCGTGCTCATTGCTTTCTCGTCCTCTCAGGGTGTTGCCGCTGGTGCGAAGGCGATGCCGCTCAGTCGCGCCAGGGGAGCTTCCGGGACTCGATGGCGACGTCGTAGGCGGTGATGCCGGCGTCCCGCCGCTCCCGCCCGCTCAGCCCGCGCAATTCGTCGCGCTCGCGGATCCGGCCCAGCCAGCGGGCGAGCGCCCCGCGCCAGCGCCCGCCAGAGTCGCTGGCCTGGAGGCGCGCCAGCCCACCGGCGGGATGAGACAGGGCAATTTCGGGAAAGCTGGTACGAATGTGGGACACGGTCGGTTTCTCCTTTGCTGCCCATCTTGGCCGTGCCGCGGGGGACGATAATCCGCTATCGAGGATCCGGATTGCTGAACTGGAGTCCTGAATGGGCCAGTCCGACGAGATGGCCGCCTTCCTGCGCATCATTGATCGAGGCGGCTTCGCCGCGGCCGCCAGAGGCTCGCCCCTGACGCCCTCGGCCCTTTCCAAGCTCGTGCAGCGGCTCGAGGCGCGGCTTGGCGTCCGGCTGCTGACCCGCACCACGCGCCGGATCGCCCTGACGGCGGAGGGCGAGACCTATGTCGCGCGCGCCCGCGACATCCTGGCGATGATCGAGGCTGCGGAGGCCGAGGTGACCGCCGCCCGCGGCCGGCCACGCGGGCATCTACGGGTGAACACCGGCACGGCCTATGCGCGGCAGCGGCTGATCCCCATCCTTCCGGCCTTCTTCGAACGCTACCCCGACATCACCCTCGACCTCGCGCTGACCGACAGGCGCGTGGATCTGTTGGAGGATGGCGCCGATGTGGTGCTGCGCACCGGAGCGCTCGAGGACTCCTCGCTGGTCGCCCGCAAGATCGCCGACGGCCGCCGCGTGATCTGCGCCGCGCCCGCCTACCTTGCCCGCCGCGGTGCGCCGCAACGGCCGGAGGATCTGCTGCGGCACGACTGCATCGTGCTGCACGGCCTCGCCCGCCTGACGGCCTGGCCGTTCCGCAGCGCCACCGGGATCGTGACCCTGCTCGTGCGTGGGCCGCTGACCACCGACAGTGCCGAGGCGTTGCGTGACATGGCGCTGACCGGCCTCGGAATCATCCGGGTGAGCGAGTTCCTGGTGCGCGACGCCATCCGGGACGGCCGGCTGCTCCCGCTGCTGGAGGCGTATCACGCCTCGGAGGAGGTGCCGGTCTGGGCGCTCACCGCGCCGGGGCGACACCGCATGCCCCGCATCCAGGCCTTCATCGATTTCGTCGCGGCGCAGGCTGGCGAGTAGCCGGCGTGGCGGCGTGCGCCTGCACACCAAGCGAAGCTGGCGGGTCGTCCCAATGGCCAGCCTCCACATCCCATTCGCCATCCCGGCACCGCGTCCTATGCTGCCGTGAAACAGGCGAGGAGAGGCGGGATGGTGGCGCCACGCATTGGATACCTGCTGCCGACGCGTGAGCGCGTCATGGAAGGCCAGCACGAAACCGGCCCGCTGCTGGCCCTGGCGGAGCGGGCGGAGGCGCTGGGCTATGATTCCATCTGGGTCGGCGACAGCCTGCTCGCCCGCCCACGGCATGACCCGATGACCCTGCTGGCCGCTGTCGCCGCCCGCACCCGGCGCGTTGAGATGGGCACCGCGGTGCTGCTGCCGGCGCTGCGCAACCCGGTGCTGCTGGCGCATCAATGGGCCACGCTGGACCGGCTCGCCGAGGGACGGATGATCCTCGGTGTCGGCATCGCCTCCAACGTGCAGAACATCCGCGATGAATTCGAGGCTGCGGGCGTGCCCTGGGACAAGCGCCTCGGCCGGATGCTGGAAGGGCTGCGCCTTTGCCGTGCTCTCTGGACCGGGGAGCCGGTGGAATGGGACGGCCGCTGGCGGGTGAAGGCGGGCACGCTCGGGCCGACGCCGCACCGCCCCGGCGGGCCGCCGATCTGGGTCGCCGGCAATGCCGAGCCGACGATCGAGCGGGTCGGCCGCCACTTCGACGGCTGGTTCCCCAATGGGCCGACCCCGGCGCAGTATGCCGAGACCTGGCGCGCCATGCAGGCCGCCGCGCAGGCCGCCGGGCGGCCCCCGGGCGCCATCACCGGCGCCGCCTACCTGACCCTGGCGGTGGATGAGAATGCCGCCCGCGCGCATGAGCGGATGGACCGCTTCCTGGCGCAATACTATGGCCAGCGACCCGATGTGATGCGCAAGCGCCAGGCCTGTTTCGCCGGCCCGCTCGCCGCCGCGCGGGAATGGCTCGCGGCCTATGCCGAGGCCGGGGTGACGCATTTCGCGCTGCGCTTCGCCGGCGAGCATGAACGGCAACTCGAACTGCTGGCCAGGCTCCGTGACGATCTCCGTTTGCCAGCGCCGAGGCATGCGGGATGATCGCCCGGACGGTTCCGTCATAGGCCGCCGCAGGGCCGGGAGATGGGGTCGCCGCACAACCGGAGAGTCGCGATGCCCCGCTTCCTGCTGATCCTGCTGCTGCTGCTGCTGCTGCTGCTGCTGCTGACACCCCAGGCGAGCGCGCAGTTCCCCGAGCCGGGCCGCCCGGTGACCGTCATCGTGCCCTACCCGCCGGGCGGCGGCAGCGACATCTCCGCCCGTGCCCTGGCGCCGGTGCTTGAACGCGAGCTGGGCGTGCCGGTGGTGATCGTGAACCGGCCCGGCGCGAATTCGCAGATCGGCCTGGCGCAGACCGCGCGGGCCCGGCCGGACGGCTACACCTTGTGCTACGGGCTCTGGCCCTCGACCATCACCCTCTACCTCGACCCGTCGCGCAACGCGGCTTCACCCGGGACAGCTTCACGCCGCTGGCGATGCATGTCATCGACCCTGGCAGCATCATCGTTCGCGCCGACAACCCGCTGCGCACGCTGGCCGACCTCATCGCCGAGGCGCGGGCGCGGCCGGGTGCGTTGCGCGTTTCCGACCCCGGCATCCTGAGCTGGGAGCATCTCGCCTCCCTGGCGCTGCAGAAACAACACGGGCTCAGCGTCAACCAGATCCACTACCAGGGCTCGGCGCCGGCCCAGCTCGCGCTGCTCGCCGGCGAGACCGATGTCGCGCTGGTTGCCGCCGGCACCGCCATGGCCCAGAGCCGTGCCGGCGCCACCCGCACCCTCGCGCTTCTGGACGATCAGGAGAGCGCCTTCCTACCCGGCGTGCCGACCGCCGCATCGCAGGGCACGCGCATCGTGACCGGCTCCGCGCGCGGCTTCGTCGGCCCGGCCGGGCTGCCTCCGACGGTGGGCAGCACGCTGGCCGAGGCACTGGCGCGCGCCATCACCGGCGCCGAGCACCAGCGGAAGATGCAGGAGCTGGGGCTGCCGGTCCGCTTCATGCCCCCGGCCGAGTTCAGCGCCTATTGGTCCGCCGAGGAAGCGAAGCTGGCGCCGTTGGTACGGGAGGTGGTGGGCAGTGGCCGCGCCAACTGACCTGAGCGGACGGTGGGTGAGCCAGCCACATGAATGCAAGCCGGGCGTTTCCTACTCCGGGCACCTCACCGCTCCCGAAGCCCGGCACCCACCGCCTGGGCCGCCATCGTCGCTGCCCTGTGTGGGCAGCCGCCGCCGCGCCGCCGGCGCCGTGCCTCGGCGGCATAGTGGCCCGGCTGGTGCGCCGGGTCCTGGTTCGGGGCGACGATGTCGCGGTGGTAGTCGGCCCAGTCGCCGGCGCTGAAGCCCGCAAGGCCGGCGACCAGCCCGGCACCGTTCAGCACCGCATCGGCATAGGCGACCTGCGGGATCGGCTGGACCTGCAGGATCGGCTCATTGGCGTGGAACCGGATCGGCGTGTCGGTGCGGGTCAGCCGCAGGTTGGTGAACAGTGGGCCGAACCAGCGGTCGGTCTCGATCACGCCCTCATAGGGTTCATAGCCGGGGTGGCGTGGCAGGTTGGCCAGCGGCCGCACCAGCAGGCTCCAGCCCGGAGCGGTGCGGGCGGCGAGGCCCGACCACAGCTGCACCACGCCGGGCTCCTGCAGCGCGGTCAGGAAGGGCGGCGAGTAGCGCCGGACTTCGGCCGGCGCCGCGGCATCGAAGCGTTCGGCGAAATGCGGAAATTGCGCGGCACCGAGCGGAGACCAGTCGTCCAGCCCCTCGCAATGCCACCAGAGCTGCGCGCCATCCCACAGCAGGCTGAAATCCATTGCCGGATAGACGTGCCAGCCAAAGCCCGCTGCCGAGGTCACCGCGTCGCAGTAGCGGAAGGCACGGGTCGGCAGGCTACCGAGGCCGCTGCGGTCGGCCCGCTCGGGCGGGCGCAGCGTGTCGATCAGCCGGTAGAAGGTGACGATCGGGCTGGCGGCGGCAGTCATGCGGGACTCTCTCTTCCTCCAGGGGAAAGCAGGAGCGGATCGCGAGGGGCGTGAAACCGCTCCACAAACAATGGGCTACGGCGGGTGAAGGGGTGGCCCACCTTCACCCGCCGCCCGATCAGCCGCGGCGCATGCCGGCGCCGAGGCGCACCCGCCCGGCATCGGCGATCGCCGTCGGCCGGGTGCCGCCCTTCATGCCAGCGCCGAAGCGGGTCTGGCCCGGGGCGACCGGCGGGGCCGGGCGGGCGGAGCGCAGCATGCCAGCGCCGAGGCGAACCAGACCGGCATCGGCGATATGGGCGGGGAGGATGGGGCGCATGGAGGTCTCCGGTCATGAGCGTTGGGGGGCCAGGGGCGGCGGACGCTCAACTCGCTGCCCGGGGGAACATTATAGGAACATAACGAAAGTTGCAAGATACTTTTCCTGTTCAGGCGAATTTTCCTTGAAGTCTCGCAGCATCCCTGGCTTGCGTCCTGGCAGCCCGCCGCCACCACGCCGCCCGGTTGATTTTACGTCGCCTTGACGCCTTTGCCGTGAAACTCACGCGCCGCTGCCCGCGACCAGCGTTATGGCTGCAAGGCGCACCAATCGCCGGAAACCTGCCATGCTGCACCGCACCACCGAGACCACGCTCTCCATTCCCGGCTGCGGGACCGGGTTGCTGCGGGTGTTCGAGACCGCCAGGTGCTTCCTCGCCTGCCGCGCCCGCGCCGCCGCCCTCGCCGATGGCAGCATCCCGGTAGGCAGCCTTGCCGCGGCGATCGAGCGCGACGTCCTGGCTTTCGACCTGCCACGCGCCGAGCGTGCGCTGCGCGAAGCGGTGATTGCCATCGATCCGGATTTTGCCTTCGCCGGCACCATCGGAGCGGGCTGCCTGGCAGCGCCGGACGATGCCGCGACTCCCGGCTGCCCCTGGCGTCGGCCCGCCTGCGCCAGAGCCATGGCCGATATCGCGACGATGTGAAGTCTGCAGGTGACGCGCCCTCCACTTCGGTTAAGCTCCGTTGCATGGGCGTATCTCTCACCGCGACTCTGCACGCCGATGCTCCGCCCGCGCCGGCCCTGGCGCCGCCCCCGAAGGCAGGCCCCTGCCTGCGCCTCGTGCTGATCGGCCGCATGGAGGCCTGGAGCCTCGCCAGCGTGCAGGTGCTGCCGCGGACCCGGAAGGCGCGGGCGCTGCTGGCGGTGCTCGGCATGGCGCTGGGCACGCCGGTGCCTCGCCTGCGGCTTGCCGAACTGCTGTGGTCGCGCCGCGCGATTGAGCAGCAGCGTGGCTCGCTGCGCCAAGCACTGCACGAACTGCAGGAAGCACTTTCCCCGGTCGGCGTGCCGCTGCTCGAGTCGACGCGCGAGGCGGTGATGCTGCGTGCCGGTCAGGTCTGGGTCGATGCCATCGAGGCGGCGCGCACCGGCCAGGGGCGGCCGGAGGGCCTCGATCTGCTGACCGGGGAGCTGCTGGCCGACCTCGACGGCCTCGACCCCGCCTTCGACATATGGCTGGCCGACCAGCGCCGCCGGCTGCACGATGCCGCCATCGCCCAGGCGGCGCTGCTGCTGGACCAGGCCGAAGCGCCGGCCGCCGCGGCGGCGGCGGCCCGCCGGCTGCTCGGATTCGATCCGGCCAATGAGGGCGCCTGGCGGGCACTGATCCGCGCCGAGGCCGGCCGTGGTGACCGTGGCGCCGCGCTGGCGGCCTTCGAATCCTGCCGTGGCCTGCTGGCGGAGCGCTTCGGCGCCACGCCCTCGCCGGAAACCGAGGCGCTGGCCGAGGCGCTGCGGATGGCCGGCCTATTCCCGCCGGTGCTGCGCGCGCCGCCGCAGCCACCGGCGCCGCGCAGCGGGTCGCGCGGCGCCCGGCTCGGCGTGCCGCCGCTGCGGGTGATCGGCGCGGTGGAACAGCATCTTTCGATCGGCCTGGCCGAGGAGATCACCGCCGCTCTTGCACGCTTCCGCTGGATCTTCGTGGTCGACAGCGCCTCCCTCGCCCAGGCCGCCGCCGAGCGTGGCGAGGAGCTGGCGGCGAATGCCCTGGGGCTCGACTTCCTGCTGGCCGGGACAGTGCAGCGGTCGGGCGACCGGGTGCGCGTGCTGCTGCGGCTGACCGACCTGCACGACAATGCCGGGCTGGTCTGGACCGGCCGCTTCGACCGCGACGCCAGCGACATCCTCGCCCTGCAGGATCAGGTCGCGGCCGAGGTGGTCGCCCGCATCGACCCGGAAATCCTGCTGATCGAGGCAAGCCGCGCCAGCGCCCGCGGCGCCGTTAATGCCTCGGCCTATGATCTGCTGCTGCGGGCGATCGCGGCGATCCACCGGCTGGACCGCAGCGGCTTCCTCGCCGCCGATGGCTGGCTGCGGGAGGCGGTGGCGCTGGAGCCGGAGAATGCCTCGGCGCATGCTTGGCATGCCTACTGGCATTTATTCCTAGTAGGCCAGGGCTGGGCCAGCGACGAGGCTGGCTCCATGACCGAGGCCGAGCGGCTGGCGCAGCGGGCCATCGCGCTGGATCCGCTGGACGCCCAGGCGCTGACCATCTTCGGCCATGTCCGCGCCTTCCTGCACCACCGGCTGGACGAAGGCATCGCGCTGCATGAGCGGGCGCTGGCGCTGAACCCCAATCTGGCGATGGCCTGGGTCTTCTCCGGCATGGCGCTCAGCTACCTCGGGCAGCATGAGGCGGCGTTGCGCCGGCTGGACCGCTACGCCCAGCTCGCGCCTTGCCATCCGCACGCATTCTTCTTCGATGCGGCGCGCGGCATTCCGCTGCTGTGCCTGGGCCGCCATGCCGAGGCGGTGAAGGTGGGCCGCAAGGCAACCGCGCTACACGCCGGGCTAAGCTACCCATACAAGACGCTGCTCTCGGCGCTCGGCCATCTCGGCCAGGCGGAGGAGGCCGCAGCGGTGCGGGCGCGGCTGCTGGTGATCGAGCCGGATTTCACCCTGGGCCGGGCGCTGCGCCGCACCCCGCTGCGCCGCGCCGAGGACCTGGCGCATTACGAGGCGGGGCTGCGGGCGGCCGGGTTCGACTAGAGCGGATCGCCAGAGGGCGGAAACGCCCGGAGGCGTGAATACGCTCCTGCTACTTGCCGTGCCGCAGGTAGATCGGCGTCTTTCCCATCTGGCGGAAGGCGTGGTCGGCGGCGAAGAGGTCGGCGTAGTGCAGCACCTGCGCTTCCAGGTTGCGGCCGTGGAAGGGCGCATTGGTCGCATGCGTCGCCACCGTGCTGACAACCGTGTGCGGGAAGCCCAGCTCCTTCAGCAGCATCCCGCCGATGACGCCATGCGGCAGCTCGTGGAACAGCGGCGTATGGCCGGCACCGTCGCCTTCCTTCGCATAGAGCAGCGGCTTGTCGACATCATGCAGGATAAGGATGGAGACCAGCACGTCGGGGTCGAATTCCACGCCCCAATCGGCGGCGGCGCGCTTGCCGAGGTCGACGCCGGCGCGCGTCACCTCGTTCACATGCCGCATCAGCGGGTAGGTCGGCGAGCCGGGCGAGAAGGGCATGTCCTCCAGCTTCTCATGGCTGGAGGAGGCCCAGGCGCTGACCCAGGCGGTCACCACCTTCTCCCGCACCGGCGGCGAGAGCAGGTCGAGGCCGAACAGCCAGTCTTCCACTGCCTGGCGCCGCCAATTGCTGCCGGTGTCGATGTGGTAGGGCTCGGTCATCGGAGTGGCTCCAGGTGAAAGGCGCTCAGTCGATCCGGATATTCGCCATGCGCACCATATCGGCGAAGAAAGTGATCTGCTGCTCGCGGAAGGTGGCGAATTCCTCGGGCGTGTTGGCGCGCGGCAGGGCGCCGAGGGTGTGCAGCCGCTCCAGCACCGCGGCGTCGCGGATGGTCGCGTTCAGCTCCGTGCTCAGCCGCTGGATCACCTCGCGCGGCGTGCCGGCGGGGGCGAAGAGGCCGTTCCATTCATAGGTTTCAAAGCCGGGCAGGGTCTCCACCATGGCCGGCACGCCGGGCAGCACGGGAATAGGCTCCGGGCCGCAATGCGCCATCACCCGGGCTTCCTTCGAGGCGAAGATCGGCACCGAGCCCGGCACATTGCTGAATTGCAGCGGCACCCGGCCGGAGATCAGGTCGCTCCGCGCCGCGGCGATGTCGCGGTAGACGACGTGATTGATCTGCACGCCGGCCCGGTGGTTGAAGAACTCGAGCGAGACATGCTGCACCGTGCCGATGCCGGTCGAGGCGCAATCGAGCTTGCCGGGGCTTGCCTTGGCGAGCGCGATCAGCTCCGGGATGGCCTTCGGCGCGAAGGCATTGGTGGCGTGCAGCGTGTTGGGCGAGACCATGGTGAGGAAGACCGGCAGCAGGTCCCGCCGCGTGTCATAGGCAAGCCGGCTGCCGAACAGCGACGGGTTCACCGAATGCGCCGTCGCGTCGTACAGCAGCGTGTAGCCATCCGCCGGCGCCCGGGCGACCGCCTGGGCAGCGATGGTGCCGGCGGCGCCCGGCCGGTTCTCCACCACGAATTGCTGTCCGATCCGCGCCGAGAGCCCGGAGAGGATGATGCGGGAGACGACATCCGCCGTGCCGCCCGGGCTGTAGGCGTTGATCACCCGCACGCTGCGCGACGGGTAGGCGCCCTGCGCCCGCAGCAGCCCCGGTGCCGCCAGCATGCCGCCCGCCAGCGCCAGCACGCGGCGCCGGCCATATCCCGTGTCCATGATCATTCCTTTCCCCCCTGGCATTCAATCCGCGAAGGTGCCGGCTGACTGGATGATTGGCCGCCACCGCGCCACCTCCTCCGCCAGGAAGCGCTTGTGGAAGGCGATGCTGGCACGCTCCTCCGTCGCCGGTGCGGTCGCCAGCTCGGCGAAGCGCTGGCGCAGCTTCTCGTCGCCCATCGCTGCCCGGATCATGGCGGAGAGCTGTTCCTGTATCGGCTGCGGCGTTCCGGCCGGGGCGTAGACGGCATGCCAGGTGGACATGGCGATGCTCGGGAATCCAGCCTCTGCCGTGGTTGGCACATCCGGCAGCTCCGCCACCCGCACCGGGGAGGTGACGGCGTAGACCTTCACCCGGCCGTCCCGGATGTAGGGCAGGGTGTTGGTCGCCTGGTCGCAGAGCAGGTCGATGCGTCCCGCCATCAGCTCGGCGATCGCCGGGGCGGTGCCGCGGAACACCACTGTCGTCGCCTGGGCGCCGGCCGCCTGTTGCACCAGCATGCCGCAGAGATGCGCCGCCGAGCCGAGGCCGGCATGCGCCAGGTTCAGCTTGTCCCCCTGCTCGCGCAGCATCGCCATGTAGCCGGCCAGGTCGCGCGCCGGATAGCCGGGTTTGGCGATCAAGGTCATCGCCGAATCGGAAACCAGGCCGAGCGGCGCGAAGCTTTCCAGCACGCTGTAGGGCAGCCGCCGATAGAGCGTGGCGCTGGCGGCGAAGCCGATGTTGTTGCAGAGCAGGGTATAGCCATCCGGCCGCGCCGTGGCGCCGCGCTGCGGTCCGACGGTCGCGCCGCCGATGCTCTCGACCACGAATTGATGGCCGCTGCTGCGGCTCAGCGCATCGGCGAGGATGCGGGTGATGGTGTCGGTCGGCCCACCCGCCGCGCCGGCCGCGATCAGGGTGATCGGCCTGGTTGGAAACTCCTGCGCCAACGCGGGCGCCGCAAGGGTGGTGGCTATTCCGGCCAGCACGGCACGGCGGGACTGAATCATACGCGTCTCCTCCTGGCCGCCCGCGCTTGCTGCACGGTGCGGCGACGATTCTCAGCCTGCGGGGCCTGGCTATGCCCCACAAGGTCAGGCGTTATACGAACGGCCGCTGATCGCGACCGATCGGCGGCCCCTCTCGATCGCGGGCGGTCTGCGCCGCAAATCTTGGCGACGCGCCACGCGGCATGGTGCCCTTCGGGCGCTCGGCATGAATGGACGATTCATGCCGCTGATTTCAGTTCAGGCGCAGCTCCTTGATGTGCTTCGGGTCGGGCTGCAGCTCGCCCTTCTCGACGCGCTTGACGATGTCGGTCAGCGCGGCATTGGCCGGGGTGGCGATGCCGATGGCCTTGGCCTTGTCGACAATGAAGCCGTTGATGAACTCGATCTCGGTGCGGCGGCCCTTGACCATGTCCTGGCCCATGGAGGGCCGGTGCGCGCCACCGCCGGGCTTCCGCGCTTCTTCCAGCCGGTGCTCGTCGTATTCGCGCTTCGCCGCGGCATCGCCCTCGCCGGCGCGGGCGATCACCTCGGGGTCGATGTGGTGGATCTCTTCCAGCGTGTAGCCCAGCGCCTGGCCGACCCGGATGGCCTCGGAGCCGAGGCGGGCGGTGAAGTGGCGCAGCACGTCGTCGGTCAGGATCTCCTTGCTGACCAGACCGGTGCAGGCGGAAAGACCGTTCGCCATGCCGTTGGTGACGAGCTTCGACCAGCGCTCGCCCCAGAGGTTCTCCGTCACCTTGGCGCTGTCGGACAGGCCGACGAGGCGGCAGACCTCCTTCGCGCGGTCGGTGATGCGGCCATGCACCTCGCCGACCCGGTAGACGGTATGCGCCGCCCCGCCCTTGCCCGAGGCGCGGCGGACGTGCCCCGGCTCGCAGAGGTCGACGGTGATGGAGGAGGCGATGGAACCAAGGGTACGGCCCCAGCCGACGATCTCGGCCACCGTCTCCTCATTCATGCAATTCTGCAGGGAGACGACGAAGCCGCCCGGCGCCAGATACTGCTTCACCATCAGGGTCGCCCAGGCGGTGTCGTAGGATTTGACGCAGACGAAGGCGATGTCGAAGGGCCGTTCCTTGCTGACGTGCTGCAGCTCCGTCAGGTGGATGGCGCGGACCGGCACGGTGAACTCCGGCACGTCCTTGATGTGGGTGATGCGCAACCCCTTGGCCCGCATCGTCTCCACATGCTCGGGCCACATGTCGACGAAGGTCACATCCTCGCCGGCCTGCGCCATGTATGAGCCGGCATAGCAGCCGACCGCGCCGGCCCCGATGATGGCGATGCGCTGTCCCATGGGACGTCTCCTCTAAGCGTTGGCTGGCAGTATGGGCGCGGTGCCGGTGTCTCGGCAAACCCGGCTCAGGCCGGGCGCCATTCCAGGATGCCGTCGGCGGCGGGGGCGACAATGCCCGGCGTGCCGATCGGCGTGCGGCCGGGGCGCTTCAGCAGGGCGATGGTCGCGGCATCGCTTGCCGGCACCCGCGCCAGGGCGCGCCTGCCATCCGCCAGCCGCAGAATCACCACGCCATGGTGCGGACGGCCATCGCGGTCATGCAGCACGGTGTGGGTCTCGATGGCGGCGGCGCCCTCGGCGGTTTCGGTGAACGCCGGTACCGGGCCGCGACGGCCATCCGCCTCGGCCTGCACGCTATAGTCCTGCGGCAGCCGTGGGACGCGGGGCGGGCGGCTGGCGAGGACCACCGCATGGTGCTTGGTGACGAACTCGCCCTGGCCGTAGAGCAGCGCGGCGCGGCCCGGGCGCTGGCGCAGCGCCCGCAGCATTCCCGCCGCCGCATGGGTCATGTAATTGTTCAGCGGCGCACCGAAGAAGGTCAGGCCGCCGGTGGTGGTCGGCACCGCATCGGCCGGCAGGCCGAGGTGCCGCCCGGCCATCTTCGGCACGCAGGGGAAGCAGCTGTAGAGCTCGAAGGCGGCGAAGCCGGCGGCTTCCTCGGTGGCGATGGCGTTGCAGGCGTCCAGCACCGCCTCCTGCGCATGCGCTCCGTGGTAGTGGTCGCGGTTGAGGTAGTCGCGCGGCTCCACCGCGGCGGCGCCGCCCCAGAGATAGGCGATGCGCTCCTCCGGCACCCCGGCGGCGCGGGCGGTGGCCAGGCTGCACAGCAGGATGGCGGCGGCCTGGTTCACCATCGGGTTGGCGACCATCAGCTTGTTGTAGGGGAAGGCGATCGGCCGATTGCGCTCGTTCGGGGTGGCGATCTCCTCCGGCGCCGCGGCGCGGCGGATCCAGGCGGTGGGGTTGGCGGCGGCGACGGCGGAGAAGCGCGACCACAGCGCCGCCGAGGCCGCCTGCCCCTCGGCCGGGGTCTGGCCCCAGTGCGCCGCCGTGGCGTTCTCGTAGAAGGGGTAGACATGCACCGGATCGGCGACGTTGAGGCGGACCGCCAGCGGGTGCAGGTAGTCCCGGCCGCGGGTGCGCCGCCAATTCGGATCGGGGGTGGTCCAGGGCAGGGTGATGCCGGCCTTCTGCGCCTGCGCCACCGCATGCGTCGCCTCGCCGCCGACCACCGCCGCCACCCGGGCCTCGCCGCGGGCGATGCGGTTGGCGGCCTCGTGCAGGAAGCGCACCGGGCTCTCGCCACCGACCGGGCCGTAGACCAGTCGCGCCGGCCGCTGGCCGAATTCCCGCACGAAAGCTTCCGGCACATCCGGGTAGGGCCAGGAGACGGAGTTCACGATGTCCAGGCTGTCCAGCGCCGCGAGTAGTGCGGGCGCGCCGGCATCCTCGGCGGCGCGGCGCAGCGCCTCGGCCATCAGCGCCACGGGTTCCCGCGCCAGCAGCGGCTCGGCCGGGCGTTCCACCACCTCGCCGGCGCCGATGAGGACAGGGGTGCGGTCGTCCATGCTCAACTCTCCCGTGCCGCCAGCGCTGCCCCCGGTGGCCTGCGGCAAGCCAAGCCCGGCCGGGACGGTTTGTCCATGGCGGCGGGATCGTGCCACCATCGGCGAAAGACTGGGGAGACGGACCATGAAGATCGGCCTGGCGATGTTCTTCACCGACTACTCGATGCGCCCGGATGAGCTGGCGCGCGCGGCGGAGGACCGTGGCTTCGACAGCCTCTGGGCGCCGGAGCATTCGCACATCCCGCTCAGCCGGAAATCGCCCTGGCCAAGCGGCGGCGAGCTGCCGAAGATGTACTACGACGTGATGGATCCCTTCGTCTCGCTGACCGCGGCGGCGATGGCGACGAAGACCCTGCTGGTCGGCACCGGCATCTGTCTGGTGGTGCAGCGCGATCCGATCCAGACCGCCAAGACCGTCGCTTCGCTGGACCTGCTTTCGGGTGGCCGCTTCCTGTTCGGCGTCGGCAATGGCTGGAACCGCGACGAGATCGAGGATCACGGCACCATATTCGAGAGCCGGCACAAGCTGGCGCGCGAACGGATCGAGGCGATGCGGGCGATCTGGACGAAGCCGAAGCCCGAGTACCACGGCGAATTCGTCAATTTCGACCCGATGATGACCTGGCCGAAGCCGGTGCAGAAGCCGCACCCGCCGGTGATCGTCGGCGGCTCCTTTCCGCATGGCGCGCGGCGGGCGATCCGCTACGGCAATGGCTGGCTGCCGCATCGGGCGCGGCCGCACTACCCGGATGTGGCGGCCTTCATCCCGCAATTCCGGCAGATGGCGCAGGAGGCGGGGCGCGACCCGGCCGAACTGCCGATCACCATCTGGGGGGCGAAGGAGGAATACGATGCGCTCTGCGCCGACCGCGACCTGGGCGTGCAGCGGGTGGTGCTCAGCCTGGAGGCGGCGAAGGCGGATGTGATCCTGCCGCAACTCGACCGTTGGGCGGAGCTGATCCGGCGGCTGGGCTAGCGGTTCATCGC
This sequence comes from Siccirubricoccus deserti, assembly GCF_014283215.1. Taxonomy (GTDB): domain Bacteria; phylum Pseudomonadota; class Alphaproteobacteria; order Acetobacterales; family Acetobacteraceae; genus Siccirubricoccus; species Siccirubricoccus deserti. The sequence continues at coordinate 152,699 of NZ_JACOMF010000009.1, read as the reverse complement.
CGCTTCCTGACATGGCGGCGCCGGCGAGAGTGCTTTTCGCGCGCGGCTTTTTCGCCGCCGACCGCTGCCTTCTGCGCCAGCCAAGCTGGAGGACGCCATGGAAACCGACCGCCGCCGCAACCCGCTGTTCGGGCCGAACCGGTTCAAGCTGGGCATCTTCAGCGCCAATTGCGACGGCGGCCTGACCATGAGCCTGGCCCCGGACCGCTGGAAGGCGGAATGGGCCGATATCGCCGCCATGACCCGCATCGCCGACGATGCCGGGCTGGAATTCATCCTGCCGGTGGCCAAGTGGCGCGCCTATCAGGGCAAGGCGAAGATCTATGGCCGGTCCTTCGAGACCCTGACCCATGGCGCGGCACTGGGCGCGCTGACCCGGCGCATCGCCATCTTCTGCACCGTGCATGTGCCGCTGGTCACCCCGGCCTTCGCCGCCAAGGCCATGGCGACGATCGACCATGTGACCAATGGCCGCGCCGGGCTGAACATCGTCTGCGGCTGGAACCAGGAGGAGTTCGACCTCCACGGCGTCACCATCGATCAGGACGCCCGCTACGACCATGGGCTGGAGTGGTTCCAGATCTGGTCGAAGCTGCTGGCCGGCGGGCCGGAATTCGACTGGGATGGCCGCTTCTTCAAGCTGAAGCGGCTGCAGACGGATCCGCTGTCCATCCAGCGCCCCTGGCCGGCGGTGATGTCCGCCGGCTTCTCGCCCAAGGGCCGCGACTTCGCCGCCCAGGCCGCCGACGTACTCTTCACCAACCTGACCCAGCTGGCGCAGATTCCTGGCGTGCTCGGCGATATCCGCGCTTATATGGCGGCGCGGGGCCGCAGCATCTCGGTCTTCACCATGTCGCATGTGGTCTGCCGCCCGACCCGGCGTGAGGCGGAGGAATTCTTCCACTACTTCGCCGAGGAGATGGCCGATGAGGAGGGCCAGGAGTATTACCGCCGGATGCGCGGCACCACGGTCGGCAGCGGCCAGGGCACCATCGCCCGACTCTTCGACAACCGCTTCCACCTGGCGACCGGCAAGCGCTATGCCGGCGGCTATCCCGGCGCCTTCCCGCTGGTCGGCACGCCCGACGACATCGCCGCCGAGCTGGCGGCGATGAGCGAGGCGGGCCTCGCGGGCACCTCCATCGCCTTCCTCGATTATCTGAAGGAGATCCCGTACTTCGTGCAGGAAGTGCTGCCGCGGCTGGAGCGCGCCGGGTTGCGCGGGCCGGTCGCGGCGGAGTGAGGTCGCGGAATCAGGTGCCGCGGTCGCTGGATCACGGCAAGTACCCGCCCTTATTCGGCAGGGCTGAAGCCTGACCGCCTTGTGCTACCGCGATCGGGCTTGAGCTGGCTGCGGAAAAGCGCAGGCAACGCTCCTGACCGCCACCTCCTCGTCACGGCCAGGCTTGGCCCGGCCATCCCTGATCGGCTGATCTTGCTGAATATCCGGACGCGCGGGTCAGGCCCGCGCATGACGGGAATGGCGGCGCGCCGCTTTTCTCCGCAGCTAAAGCACCGCCTCCGCCGCCACCCGCAGCGCCTCGGTCGTGGCGCCGGTCAGCACCAGCGTGCCGACCTTGCCCTCCTTCGCCACCGCCTTCCAATCCTGCAGCCGGCCGCGGATACGGTCGGCGGGACCGACCAGTGCGATCTGGTCCACCAGCGCATCCGGCACCGCCGCCGCCGCCTCCTTCTTCTTGCCGGCGAGGTAGAGGTCCTGGATCGCCACCGCCGCATCCGGGTAGCCAAGCCGCTTGCAGTAGTCGTTGTAGAAATTCTTCCCCCGCGCGCCCATACCGCCGATGTAAAGCGCAAGCTCCGGCTTCACCGCATCCCGGCAGGCCTGCACATCCGGCCCGACGCGGATCTTGGTGTAGGGGGCGATGTCGTAGTCGCCGAGGTCCGCCGGGCGCCCTGCCTTGGCGCGACCTTCGAGGGTCGGCTTCAGCACCGCCCCGGCACCTTCCGGCGACATGAAGATCGGCAGGTTGCCGTCGGCGATTTCGCCCGAGAGGCGCATCCCGCCCGGGGTGATGGAGGCGGTGTAGAACTTCATCGGCTTGCCGTGGATGATGCTCTTCAGCGGCTTGCCGAGCCCGGTCGCATCCGGCCCGTCATAGGGGATGGAGTAATGCTCGCCCTTGTGCACCAGCGGTGCCTCCCGGGCGATGATCGTCTTGATGATCGAGATGTACTCGCGGGTCCGCTCGATCGGCTTGCCATAGGCGGTGCCGTGCCAGCCTTCCACCACCTGCGGCCCGGAGGGTCCGATGCCGCAGAGGAAGCGGTCGCCCGAGAGGGATTGCAAGGTCATCGCCGTCATCGCCGCGCAGGTCGGGGTGCGCGCCGGCATCTGCAATATGCCGGTGCCGGCCTTGATGCGCGTGGTCCGTGCCAGCACCCAGGCGACCGGGCTGACCGCGTCGCTGCCATAGGCCTCGCCGCACCAGACGCTGTCGAAGCCGAGCCGCTCCGCCTCCAGCACCAGTTCCATGTCGATGCCGGCGTTCATGCCGAGGGTAATGCCGAGCTTCATGGGATTACACTTTCGTCAGGACGGTGTCGGCAAAACGGCGCAGGGCGCCGAGCACCGCCGTCGCATCATTGCCGGGGAAGTTGAGGTCGACCGCGGCGACGCCGAGGGATTTCAGCGTGCGCAGGTCGGCCGCGATATCCTCGGCGCTGCCGGAGAACAGCCGCCGCTCGCCGTCGCCCGCCTTGGCCGGCAGCTCCGGCCCGAAGCGCTGGACGCGGAGCGCGAGGGCGACGTCGGCGGGGTCGCGCCCGGCCTCGGTCACCAGCTTGCGCAGCTTCGTGATGCCGGCCTGGTAGCGCGCCAGGCTGTCCATCGGGAAGGCGGGGTTGGTGCCGATCGGGTACCAGCCATCGCCCAGCCGGGCGGTGCGGCGCAGCGCCGGGCCGCTCTCGCCGCCAACCCAGATCGGCGGGTGGGGCTTCTGCACCGGCTTCGGCTCGAAGCTGATATTGCCGAAGCGGACATGCTCGCCGGCGAAGCTCGGCTCCGCCTGGGTCCACAGCGCCTTGCAGGCCATGATGTACTCGTCGGTCACCCGGCCGCGGGCGGCGAAATCCGGCAGCTGCAGCGCCTCGAATTCCTCCTGCAGCCAGCCGGCGCCGATGCCAAGGGTCAGCCGCCCTTCCGACAGCACATCGATGGTCGAGAGCATCTTCGCCAGCAGCACCGCCGGCCGGTGCGGCACCACCGTCACCGAGGTCACCAGCCGCAGCGTCTTCGTCTTGGCGGCGAGGAAGGCCACCTCGGTCAGCTGCTCCTGCCGCTCCCCGCGGGAGGAGGCGGGGAATTCGCCGCTGTCCGTATAGGGGTATTTGGCCTGGATGGCCTTCGGGATGACCACATGGTCGCTGATGGTGGCGTAGTCGAAGCCCATGGCCTCGGCTTCCTGGACGATGCGGGTAAGGGGACCGGGCAGCGACATCGGGCCGCCGGACGGTGCGCTGAAGCCGATCTGCATGGTGGACTTTCCTCCTCTGCCGCGCGCATTGCATCCCGCCGGGCTCTGCCACACGATGCGGCCTCCCGGGAGGGCGGGCAAGGGCTGGAGCGGATCGCCGGGAGGCTTGGATGCCCGGAGGGTCGGTCGGCTCTGCAAATCACAGGCTGCAGCGGATCGGCGTTCAGGCATGACGCATTCCGCCGCAGCCCGCGCGAGCGGGCGGAGGAATACAGGGATATGGAAGCGGTGCAGGATCGGCTTCTGGATAGGTCGCTGGCCGGGCTGATGGCCGAGGCGGCGGCGCTGCGCGACGCCGGCCACGGCCGGGTCATCAGCTATTCGCGCAAGGTGTTCATTCCGCTGACGAAGCTCTGTCGCGACGTCTGCCATTACTGCACCTTCGCCGAGAAGCCACGGCCCGGCCGCGCGCCCTTCCTCTCGCCGGAGGAGGTGCTGGCGATCGCCCGCGCCGGTGCCGCCGCCGGCTGCACCGAGGCACTGTTCACCCTGGGCGACAAGCCAGAACTGCGCTGGGACCAGGCGCGGGAGGCGCTGGCCTCCTTGGGATACGCCACCACCATCGACTACCTGCGGGCGATGTGCGCGCTGGTGCTGAAGGAGACCAGCCTGCTGCCCCACGCCAACCCTGGGGTGATGACGCGTGACGAGATCGCTGCGTTGCGGGAAGTGACGGCCAGCCAGGGCATCATGCTGGAAAGCACCAGCACCAGGCTCTGCGAGCCCGGTGGGGTGCATTACGGCAGCCCGGACAAGCACCCGGCGGCACGGCTGGAAATGCTGCGCCTGGCCGGCGAACTGCGGGTGCCCTTCACCACCGGCATCCTGATCGGCATCGGCGAGACCCGCGCGGAACGGCTGGACGCGCTGCGGGCCATCGCCGCCCTGCACGCCGAATACGGCCATATCCAGGAAGTCATCATCCAGAATTTCCGCGCCAAGCCCGGCACCAAGCGGGCCGGTGCGGAGGAGCCCGACCTGGACGACCTGCTCTGGACCATCGCCGTGGCGCGGCTGGTGCTGGGGCCGGCGATGAACATCCAGGCGCCGCCCAACCTCTCGCCGGGGGTCTACCAGAAGCTGGTCGATGCCGGGCTGAATGACTGGGGCGGCGTCTCCCCGGTCACCATCGACCATGTGAACCCGGAAGCGCCCTGGCCGCATCTGGAGGATCTGGCCCGCCGCACCGCCGAGGCCGGGCGCGTGCTGGTCCAGCGGCTGCCGAGCTACCCGGCCTATGTCCGTGCGCCGGAGGCCTGGCATGTGCCGGCGCTGGCGACCCGGTTGCGCCAGGAGAGCGACGCCGAGGGCTTCGCGCGCGAGGATAATTGGTCGCCGGGGGAGACGGTGCCGCCGGCGATCCGCACCCCGCGCATCGCAAGGGCCGATGCGGCGCTGGCCCGGCTGGTGGAGCGCGCCGCGGGCGGCGACCGGCTGGACCCGCCGGAGATCATGCGGCTGTTCGCCGCGCGCGACGCCGACCAGGCGCATCTGACCGCGGCGGCGGATGCGCTGCGCCAGGCGGTGAGCGGCGACACCGTGCGCTATGTGGTCAACCGCAACATCAACTACACCAACATCTGCACCTATCGCTGCCGGTTCTGCGCTTTCAGCAAGGGCAAGACGCATGAGGCGCTGCGCGGCCCGGCCTATGACCTCGACCTCGGCGAGATCACCCGCCGTGCCGAGGAAGCCTGGGCGCGCGGCGCGACCGAGGTGTGCCTGCAGGGCGGCATCCATCCCGACTACACCGGCGAGACCTACATCCGCATCTGCGAGGCGATCCGCGCCGCCGTGCCGGGGATGCATATCCACGCCTTCTCGCCGCTGGAGGTGACGCAGGGCGCGGCGACGCTCGGCATCTCGCTCGGCGAGTTCCTGGCGCGGCTGAAGGCGGCCGGGCTCGGCACCCTGCCGGGAACGGCGGCGGAAATCCTCGACGATGAGATCCGCGCCATCATCTGCCCGGACAAGGTGAACACCGAGGAGTGGATGGCGGTGGCACGGGCCGCCCATGCGCTCGGGCTGCGCACCACCTCCACCATCATGTACGGCCATGTCGAAGGGCCGGTGAATTGGGCGCGCCACCTGCTGGCGCTGCGCGACCAGCAGGCGGCGAGCGGCGGCTTTACCGAATTTGTGCCGCTGCCCTTCGTCCATATGGAAGCGCCGATGTACCTGCGCGGCCAGGCGCGCAGGGGGCCGACCTTCCGCGAGGCGTTGCTGATGCACAGCGTCGCGCGGCTGGTGCTGCACCCGCATATCACCAACATCCAGACCAGTTGGGTGAAGATGGGGCCGCAGGGTGCGGCGCTGGCGCTGCGGGCCGGGGCCAACGACCTCGGCGGGACGCTGATGAACGAGAGCATCAGCCGCGCCGCCGGCACCCAGCATGGCCAGGAGTTCCCGCCCGAGGCGATGGAGGAGCTGATCCGCTCCATCGGCCGCGTACCGCAGCAGCGCAGCACGCTGTACGGGGAAATACCGGCGGAGCGGCGGGCGGCGTCCTTCGGCGCGGCGGAACTGGCGCCGGTGGTGCAGACCGCGCCGCGGCGGCGGGCGGCGGTGGGCTGACCGCGCCTGGAGTGCAGGTCCCGGCGCAGGGTGGCGCCGGGGCGAGGTTCAGGCCGGCGTGGCGGTGTAGTCCCTGTCCGACACGGGCTCGAACCACGCCGTGCCCTCGCCATTCTCGCCGTTCTCCGAGATGGCGAGATAGGCGAACAGCCGGTCCGGCGCAGCGCCATGCCAGTGCCGCACCTGCAGCGGGATCAGCACGGTGTCGCCCGGGTTCAGCTGCCGCACCGGCTTGCCCTCCCGCTACACCCGGCCGACGCCGGAGAGTCAGTAGAGCGTCTGCCCCACCGGATGCGAATGCCAGTTGGTGCGGGCGCCGGGGGTGAAGGAGACGACGCTGGCGCGCAGCCGGGAAGGTGCGACGCCGGTGACCACCTCATCCAGCAGGACGACGCCGGTGAAATTGCTGGCGGGCGCGGGCTTGGTGGCGCGATCGGCCGCACGGACGACTTTCATGGCCATGGTCCTCCTGGTGTTTGGTGGGATCTCTGGGAGGCCACATAGCAACGGTGCCGCGGCGTGCTACGCGCCGCCGGCCGGCTTTACCCGAGGCTGAGCCGCGCCGCCGTCGCCAGCCGGTCCGCCCGCTCGTTCATCGGGTCGCCGGCATGGCCGCGCACCCAGCGCCAATCGACTTCATGCGGCTTCGCCGCGGCCAGCAGCCGCTGCCACAGCTCCATGTTCGCCACCGGGTCCTTCGCCGCATTGCGCCAATTGTTCCGAACCCAGCCGTTGATCCAGCGGCTGATACCGTTGCGGACGTATTCGCTGTCGGTGTGCAGGACGACGCGGCATGGGCGCTTCAGCGCCTCAAGCGCGGCGCAGGCGGCGATCAGCTCCATGCGGTTGTTGGTGGTGGCCAGGTCGCTGCCGGTAAGCTCCTTCTCCACCTCGCCGAAGCGCAGGATCGCCGCCCAGCCACCGGGGCCGGGGTTGGGCTTGCAGCCGCCATCGGTCCAGATCTCGACCAAAGGACGGTCCGCCGCGGGGTCAGAAGCCAAGGGCGGCGGGCCCTTCGGCGGTGCTGAAGAAGCGCAGCTTGCGGAGGTACTCCAGCGGATCCTTCCGCGTCACCAGCGCCCCCGCCGGAGTCGCCGTCCAGTCATGCAGCCGGGTCAGCAGGAAGCGCAGCGCGGCGCCGCGGCAGAGCACCGGCAGCGCGCCCCGCTCTGCCGCGCCAAGCGGCCGCAGCCGCTGGTAGGCCGTCAGCAGCGCATGCGCCTTTGTCACATTGTAGGAGCCATCAGCCTCAAAGCACCAGGCGTTGAGGCAGACGGCGATGTCATAGGCCAGCAGGTCGGTGCAGGCGAAGTAGAAGTCGATCAGCCCGGAGACCGCCGGCCGGCGGTCGGGCCCGTCCAGGAAGAAGACGTTGTCGGGGAAGAGGTCGGCGTGGATCTGCCCGACCGGCAGCGCACCCGGCTTCGGCCAGGCGGCGAGGATGCCAGCCAGCGCGGCATCCAGCTGCGCCACCAGCCCGGGCTGCACCGCGTCGCCCGCGGCGCGGCAGCGGTCCAGCAGCGGCGCCCAGCCGGGCGGGCCGAGCGCATTGCGCCGGGTTGCCGGGAAATCCGCCCCCGCCGCATGCAGCCGGGCCAGCGCCTCGCCCAGCGGGCCGCAATGCTCCGGCCGGACCCGGCGCGGCCAGACGCCGGGCAGGAAGGTGCAGATCGCCGCCGGTCGCCCGGCGAGTCGGCGCAGCGCCTGACCGTCGCGGGCCTGCACCGGCTGGGGGCAGGCCAGCCCCTGCCCCGCCAGATGCTCCATCAGCCCGAGGAAGTACGGCAGCTCCGCCGGGTCAACGCGGCGTTCGTAGAGCGTCAGGATGAAGTCCCCGGCGGTCGTCTTCAGCGCGTAATTGGAGTTCTCGACCCCTTCGGCGATGCCGCGGAAGGCAATCAGCTCCCCCAGCGGGTAATCGGCCAGGAAGGCGCGCAGGGCTTCGTCGGTGACTTCGGTGTAGACCGCCATGCGCGGCTTCTAGAGCCGGATCGCCTCGGCTTGAAGCGGCCAGGCGGCAGTTTGTTGGCCGGGCGTGCGGATCAGGCTGCGCCCCGGCCATGGTTCCAGAGCGGATTCACGCCTCCAGGCTTTCAGCCTACGATCCGCCCCGTCCGTCAGACCATGCCATCCGCGATGGTCTCGAAATCGCGCAATCCCTTGTTGCCCGGGCGGTAGCCGGGATCGTGGCGCATCCGCTCGAACACCGTGGGGTGCACCGCCTCCTGGCCGAAGGGCGTGGTGCCGACCGGGCGGAAATGGCGTTCCTGGAACAGCTGGAACAGCCCGCCGAGGAAGGCGCCGAAGCTGTCGGCAACGATGCCCGCCTGCGCATCCTCGGGCCGCAGCCGCGGCACGCCTTCCGGGTGCAGCACCAGACCGCAGCCCTGCGCCTTCGCCTGCATCCAGGCCAGGGTCACATCGGACAGCCGGCGGTCCTCGTAGCCGCCGCCCACGTCGCAATGCGCGCCGATGAACCACCGCTGCTCCAGGGTCTGCGACGGCTTCGCCTTCGGGTCCCAGAGGGTCGGCGCATAGGGCTTGCGGTGCTCGTCCACGGCGATGGCGTGGTAGGCGTTCTGCACGATGGCGCTGAGCTCGGTGTCATGGAATTCGTAGCGGGCGCGGTTGAAGGCGTCGAAGGACTGGACCGGGATGCCCAGCGCGCCGACCGTGTCCCAGACACCGAGGAATTTGATGTGGATGCTGCGCGCCCCATGCTGCTTGCGGAAGGCGCGGGCATGCTGGCTGTCGGCGCTGTCGTCGCGGGTGCGGTAGAGTTCATAGGCATCGAGGATCGTCCCCTCATGCGGCCCGCCGTCGATCGCCCCGGGTGGCAACAGCCAGCAATTGCGGATCATCCCGACCAGGCTGCGCGCCGTATAGGCGCCGCGACTGAAGCCGAAGACGTAGACCTCGTCGCCCGGCTCCCAGTGCTTCGCCAGAAAATGGTAGCCCTCGCGGATGTTGCGCGAGAGGCCGAGGCCGAAGGTGCCGCCCGCCAGCCGGTCGTACCAGCTGGTGCCGACACCGGCATCGTACCATTTGATCTGCCCCATGCTGTCCGGCGCAACCTCGCCGGGTGCGAGCCGGCGGATCGAGCGGTAGAGGCGGCACACATTCGTCTCGACCGCGTCGGGACCGGGGTCGATGGCATCCAGCGCCCGCCGCAGCGCTTCGTCGCCCCGCGCGCCAAGCGTCTCGAAGCGCGCGTGCAGGGCCCTCAGCCCGGCGAATTTCTCCGCGGGCGTGTTCCAGGTGCCATCGAAACAGAGGATGATCCGCTTGGCCATGCGTTGCTTTCTCGTACCGATAGGGCAGGATAGCAACGGCTTCGTATCGATGCAGTGAGAAATCGCACGGTCAGAATCGGCGGAATCAGTGACACTGATCGGTTCACCGCCGGTCGGCTTCGCGCCAGGGGCCGCGAGGTTCAGGCCCCGGAGATCAGGCGTTCAGCGCCGCCGGCAGCTTGAAGGTGATGGTCTCCTCGGCGACCACCACCTCCTCGATGGTCAGGGCGAAGCGTTCCCGCAGCCGCGCCAGCACTTCCTCGACCAGCACTTCCGGCGCGCTGGCGCCGGCGGTAATGCCGATGGTCGAAAGTCCCTCCGTCAGCGCCAGATCCAGGTCGCGCCCGCGCTGCACCATCACTGCGCGCGGGCAGCCGGCGCGCTCCGCCACCTCCACCAGCCGCAGCGAGTTGGAGGAGTTCGGCGCCCCGACCACCACCATCAGCGCCGCCTGACCGGCGATCGCCTTCACCGCCGCTTGGCGGTTGGTGGTGGCGTAGCAGATGTCCTCCTTCGCCGGCGCGTGGATTTCGGGGAAGCGGCTGCGCAGCACGGCGACGATGTCGGTGGTGTCATCCACCGACAGCGTGGTCTGGGTGATGAAGGCCAGCGGCATCCCTTCCGGCACCGAGGCAAGGCGGGCCTGCTCCTCATCCTCGATCAAAGTCACCGTGCCCTCGGGCAATTGGCCCATGGTGCCGACCACCTCCGGGTGGCCGGCATGACCGATCAGCAGGATGTGGCGGCCGCGGGCGAAATGCTGCTCGGCCTCCCGATGCACCTTGCTGACCAGCGGGCAGGTGGCGTCGAGGTAGAACAGCTTCCGCCGGCTGGCCTCGGCCGGCACCGATTTCGGCACGCCATGCGCCGAGAACACCACCGGCGCGTCATTCGGCACCTCGTCGAGATTCTCGACGAAGACCGCGCCCTGGCGTTCCAGGCTCTCGACGACGAATCGGTTGTGCACGATCTCATGCCGGACATACACAGGCGCGCCGTAGCGGCGAATCGCCTCCTCGACGATCTTGATGGCGCGGTCCACGCCGGCACAGAAGCCGCGCGGCCCGGCCAGCAGCACGTGGAGCCGGGGCGGGGCAGGCTGGTCGGGAAGGCGGAGGCGGGTGGTCTGATCCATGGATTGGGTGTGCTCGCGGGCGTTGGGTTGCCGTGCCGTGGCGCCGGCGGGCAGAGTGCGGGCGCACACTAGCCGCCGCCGGGGTTGGCTCAAGGGGGAAGATGGGGATGCGCAGTGGAGTTGTCCTGGCCGCGGTGCTCACGGCACTGCTGGCGGGGTGCGAATCGGCGCCGGCCCGGCTGCCGCTGGCCTGCCCAACCCCGGGGCTCCTGGCCGAAGGGGCCGATCTCACGCGCTACCGGCCGGGTGAAGTGCGGGATCTGACCACGCTGGAATTCGATGCCCGGCTCGCCGGGCTGAGCGGCGGCTGCAACGCCGGCCGTGGCGACCGCAGCATCGACATGCGCCTGGTCGCCAACTTCACCGTCGACCGTGGGGCCGGGGCCGAGGGGCGGGTATTCGACCTGCCGTGGTTCGTCGCGGTCCTCGACCGGCGGGACGATCAGGTGCTGAGCCGGCACAGCTTCGTCGACCGCATCGCCTTCGCCCGCAACGAGACGCGGGCCAGCGGAGAAAGCGAGCCGGTGACCATCAGCCTGCCGGTGAGCGAGCATCGCCGCGGCGGTGATTACCGCATCCTGGTGTCCTTCGAGCTGTCGGCCGAGGAGCTGGCGCTGAACCGGCGACGCGGGCCGCGGTAGCAGGTTGCGGGAACGCCGGATGCGGCGGCGCCGTGCCGCCCCACCGTCGTGGCCGGGCTTGACCCTGCCATCCCCAAGCACCTGTTTTTACTGAAAGTCCAAATGCGCGGATCAAGTCCGCGCATGACAGAGACCTTACGGCAGAGGGGGCATCGCCGGCTGCCGGCAGGCTGCCCCTCTCCGCCGGCTTTGCCCGGCCGGAAGCGGTCGGGCGGTCTCAAGCTCGGTGCATGATCTTTGCGCAAGCGATGATTGCGCGGGCGCCCGGTTCCGGGTTAGACCCACCGCACCCGCAGATCCCGCGCGGGAGAGAGGGGCTTCCGCCCCCGCCGAAGGCGCAACCGGCCCCCGGAAACGCTCAGGCAGAAGGACCGCGCGGGTAGGGACCTCTGGAAAGCCTTGGGCCGCCTGGCCCCAGGCACCGACGGAGTAAGGCCTCGCAGCGCCGCAAGGCGCGGAAGCGAGCTGAATCTCTCAGGTCACAGGACAGAGGGGGGCCACGGACTTCAACTCACGCCACCACAGGTGGTCGGGGGACCCGTGGCCGAAACCGAATTGCTGCTTGACACCCCGCTGGACCGGCTGCACCGCAGCCTCGGGGCCCGCATGGTCCCCTTCGCCGGCTATGCCATGCCGGTACAATACCCCACCGGCATCCTGGCCGAACACCTGCACACCCGCAGTGCCGCGGCGCTATTCGACGTCTCCCATATGGGCCAGGCGGAGCTGGTGGGGGAGGGTGCGGCGGCGGCGCTGGAGCGGCTGACCCCGGCCGATGTCCAGGGGCTGAAGCCCGGCCGCCAGCGCTACGGGCTGCTGACCACCGAATCGGGCGGCATCTTCGATGATTTCATGGTCGCCAACCTCGGCGACCGGCTGTTCCTGGTGGTCAACGCCAGCCGCAAGCAGGAGGATTTCGCCCGCATCGAGGCGGCGTTGCCGGCCGGGGTGCGGCTGCAGCCCCTGCCCGACCGGGCGCTGCTGGCGCTGCAGGGCCCGGCGGCGGCGGCCGTGCTGGCGCCGCTGGCGCCGGCGCTGGCGGCGCTCTCCTTCATGGGGGTGGCGCAGGCCGAGATCGCCGGCGTGCCGGTGCTGGCCAGCCGCAGCGGCTACACCGGCGAGGATGGTTGGGAAATCAGTGCCCCGGCCGAAGCCGCCGAGACCCTGGCCAAGGCCCTGCTGGCGCTGCCCGGGGTTCAGCCCGCCGGCCTCGGCGCCCGCGATTCGCTGCGGCTGGAGGCCGGGCTCTGCCTCTACGGCTCCGACATCGATGAGACCACCAGCCCGGTCGAGGCGGCGCTCACCTGGACCCTCGGCAAGCGCCGCCGCATGGAATGGAACTTCCCAGGCGCCGAGCGGGTGCGGGAGGAACTGGCCAATGGCCCCGCCCGGCTGCGCGTCGGGCTGCGGCCGGAAGGCCGCCAGCCGGCCCGCGGCCATACCGCCATCCACGCCCCCGGCGGCGCGGCGGTTGGCGAGATCACCTCCGGCGGCTTCGGCCCCTCGCTCAATGGCCCGATGGCCATGGGCTATGTCGCCCGCCCCTTCGCCGCGGATGCGACGCCGCTCGAACTGCTGGTGCGCGGCAAGCCGCTGCCCGCCCGCGTCTCCCCGCTGCCCTTCATTCCCCACCGCTACGCCCGATAAGGATCGCGCTCCGATGTCCGAGCTCCGTTACACCAAGGACCATGAATGGGTGCGTCCAGAGGGTGACGCCGCCACCATCGGCATCACCGACCATGCGCAGAACGCGCTGGGCGACGTGGTCTTCGTCGATCTGCCCGAGGTCGGCCGCGAGGTCGCCGCCGGCGAGGCGGTGGCGGTGGTCGAAAGCGTCAAGGCGGCCTCGGATGTCTACGCGCCCATCGCCGGCCGTATCGTCGAGGTGAACAGCGCGCTGTCCGAAGACCCCGGCCTGATCAACCGCGAGCCGACCGGCGAGGGCTGGTTCTTCAAGATCGAGCCGAAGGACCCGGCGGAGATCGACGCGCTGCTCGACGACAGCGCCTATGCCGCCTTCGTGGAGAGCCAGGCGTGAGCCACCTCGACGAGCTGTCCAGGCTGGAGGACAGCGCCGAATTCGCCCGCCGCCACATCGGCCCCGGCCCGGACGACATCGTGGAGATGCTGAAGCTGGTCGGCGCCGACAGCCTGGAGGCGATGGCCGCCCGCACCGTGCCGGCGGCCATCGCCGGCGCCGACCTTGCCGGCCTGCCGCCGCCGGCGACCGAGGCGGAGGCGATCGCCGAGCTGCGTGCCCTGTCGGAGCGGAATGCCCGCACCAAATCGCTGATCGGCCTCGGCTACCATGGTACCCACACGCCGCCGGTGATCCTGCGCAATGTGCTGGAGAACCCCGGCTGGTACACCGCCTACACTCCCTACCAGGCGGAGATCGCCCAGGGCCGGCTGGAAGCGCTGGTGAATTTCCAGACCATGATCACCGACCTCACCGGCCTGCCGGTGGCCAATGCCTCCCTGCTGGATGAGGCAACGGCCGCAGCCGAGGCGGTGACCCTGGCCCATGCCGCGCATAAGGGGAAGGGCGACACGCTGCTGGTCGCCGCCGACCTCCATCCACAGACCCTGGCCGTGGTGCGGGTGCGGGCGGCGCCGGTCGGCATCCGCGTGGTCGTCGTCCCGCCGGCCGGGGTGATCGCCGCCGCCGCGGCGGAGAAGCCCTTCGCCCTGCTGCTGCAATACCCCGGCACCACCGGCGAGGTGCGTGACCTCACCGCCGAGATCGCCGCGGTGCAGGCGGCGGGCGGCCTTGCCATCGTCGCCGCCGATCCGCTGGCGCTGACCCTGCTGACCCCGCCCGGCGAGATGGGTGCGGATGTCGTTGTCGGCAGCAGCCAGCGCTTCGGCGTGCCGCTCGGCTACGGCGGGCCGCATGCTGCCTATATGGCGGTGAAGGACGGGCTGAAGCGGCTGCTGCCGGGGCGGCTGGTCGGCGTTTCCATCGATGCCGCCGGCAACCCGGCGATGCGCCTGGCGCTTCAAACGCGCGAGCAGCACATCCGGCGGGAGAAGGCGACCAGCAACATCTGCACCGCGCAGGTGCTGCTGGCAGTGATCGCCGGCATGTATGCGGTGTGGCACGGGCCGGAGGGGCTGAAGCGCATCGCCCGCCGCGTCTCGCTCCAGGCCCGGCTGCTGGCCGATGCGGCGCGGCGCGGCGGCTACGCGCTGCGGCACGCGGGTTTCTTCGACACCATCGCCATCGAGGCCGGCGACCGCGCCGATGCGCTGATGGCCGCGGCGCTGGAGCGCGGCTTCAACCTCTGGCGCGCCGATGCCGGCTGCGTCTCCATCGCGCTCGACGAGACGGTGACGCGGGCGGAGCTGGCCTCGCTGGCCGATCTGCTCGGCGGTGGCGATCTGGCGTCGCTCTCCCCCTGGGGCGGGCTGCCGGAGGCGCTGGCGCGCACGACCCCCTTCTGCGCTGCCGAGGTGTTCAACAGCCACCATTCGGAGCATGCGATGCTCCGCTACCTGAAGCGGCTGGAGGACAAGGACGTCGCGCTGAACCGCAGCATGATCCCGCTGGGGTCCTGCACGATGAAGCTGAACGCGACGGCGGAGATGATCCCGGTCACCTTCCCCGGCTTCGCCAACATTCATCCCTTCGTGCCTGCGGCGCAGGCGGAGGGCTATTTCGAGCTGGTCAAGCGGCTGGAAGGCTGGCTCTGCGCCGTCACCGGCTTCGCCGCCGTCTCGCTGCAGCCGAATGCCGGCAGCCAGGGCGAGTATGCCGGGCTGCTGGCCATCCGCGCCTTCCATCACGCCAATGGGGAGACGCACCGCGACGTCTGCCTCATTCCCTCCTCGGCGCATGGCACCAATCCGGCGAGCGCGGTGATGGCCGGCATGCGCGTGGTGGTGGTCGGCTGCGACCGCGACGGCAACGTCGACCTCGCCGATCTCGAAGCCAAGACGGCGCAGCATGCCGACCGGCTCTCGGCGCTGATGGTGACCTACCCCAGCACCCATGGCGTCTTCGAGGAGAGCATCCGCGAGATCTGCGCCCTGGTGCATCGCCACGGCGGCCAGGTCTACATGGATGGCGCCAACATGAACGCGCAGGTCGGGCTGACCTCGCCCGCCGCCATCGGCGCCGATGTCTGCCACCTCAACCTGCACAAGACCTTCTGCATCCCGCATGGCGGCGGCGGGCCAGGGGTGGGGCCGATCGGCGTCGCCGCGCATCTGGCGCCGCATCTGCCGAACCATCCGCTGCACCCCGGCGCCGGCCCGGCCAGCGGCTACGGCCCGGTCTCCGCCGCGCCCTTCGGCAGCGCCGCCATCCTGCCGATCTCCTACGCCTATATCCGCATGATGGGCGCCGAGGGGCTGACCCGCGCCACCCAGGTGGCGATCCTCAGCGCCAATTACGTGGCGAGGCGGCTGGAGGCGCATTACCCCGTGCTCTACCGCGGGCTGCGCGGCATGGTGGCGCATGAATGCATCCTCGACTGCCGCGGCTTCCAGCAGGGCGGCGGCGTGCTGGTCGAGGACATCGCCAAGCGGCTCCAGGACTACGGCTACCACGCGCCGACCATGTCCTGGCCGGTTGCCGGCACGCTGATGGTGGAGCCGACCGAGAGCGAGCCGAAGGAGGAGCTGGACCGCTTCTGCGACGCCATGATCGCCATCCGCGCCGAGATCCGCGCGGTGGAGCAGGGGCGGTCGGACAAGGCGGACAACCCGCTGAAGAACGCGCCGCATACCGCGGCCGAGGTGATGGCGACCGAATGGCGGCATCCCTACAGCCGCGAGGAGGCCGCCTTCCCGCTGCGCTTCGTGCGGGCGCACAAGTACTGGCCGCCGGTGAAGCGCGTGGACAACGTCCATGGCGATCGCAACCTGGTCTGCACCTGCGCGCCGCTGGAGGAATACGCCCAGGCGATGCAGTTGCAGGCGGCGGAGTAGAGCGCCCCGCGAAACCGCTTTGCGTTCCGCGGGGGGGACGCTGATCCCTGCCGACCGGCGCTTCGGCGCGCCTTCCGCGGCAAGGCCGTGGAAGGCCAACAGGAAGTGCCGGGTGTTGACGGCACTCCGGGCCATGCCCTGCCATGGGGCGTGCCGCGCCAGCGGTCAGCCGCTGACCGGCTTGCTCATATGCACCACGGTCCCGCCGGGGAAGACCTCCTCCCGGTCGGTCCGGTAGCCGAGCCGCCGGTAGAGCCGCAGGTTTTCGGCAAAGAGGCTGTTGGTGTAGAGCCGGATCTCCGCATGCCCGAGCGATGCGGCAAGCGCCTCGGCGTGGGCCAGCAGCCGCCGGCCGAGGCCGCTCCCCTGATATGCCGGGGCAACCGCGACATTCTCGATGAGCAGGTGGTCGGTCCCGGGGATCATCTCGATCAGCGCCGCCAGCCTGCCGTCCAGATGCAACAGGTCGATGCGGTGGCGCCGCACTGCCGCGGCGTAATCGGCGGTCATCGGCTTCGGCTCGCGGCCGATGACCGGCACCCATTTGGCATAGGCTTCCCGGGTCAGCGCCCGGATGGCATCGGCGTCGGCCGGGGTCGCCGGCCGCAGGGACAAGGCTTCAGTCACCCTTTGGCCTCCTTGGTCACGTGCGTTCGAGCGCGGACATGAAAAACCCTGCCGACCGCAGGGGCAGGCAGGGCGGTCGGGCTTTCGGGAACCGGAGGTTGCTACGCTCCCGCGCGCCCCATGGTCGGCATGCCACGCCGCAGCCTGGTGCGGGGGCGAGGTCGCGGGCGGCGGGCCGGGATGTGCATGCAGGGATTGCGGGGCGAATTGCCGCGGCTGTCAACGGCCATCGCGGGGCCTGAACCACCCCGCCGGGCCGCGCGTTCCCGCCGCAGCTTCCGGCAGGGTTCCGCCATGCGCCTTTGCGACCGCACCGCCATCGTCACCGGCGCCGATTCCGGCATCGGCCAGGCCATTGCCACTGAATTCGCCAAGGCCGGTGCCGATATCGCCATCCTGTTCCATACCGACCAGGCTGGCGCCGAGGAGACCCGCCGCCGGGTCGAGGCCGCCGGCCGCCGCGCCGTGCTGGTCCAGGGCGATGTCGCCGAGGAGGCGACCGTCACCCGCCTGTTCGAGGAAACCGAGTCCGAGCTGGGCGAGCCCGACATCCTGGTGAACAACGCCGGCATCGGCCAATCCGGCAGCCAGGTGGCCGAGCTGGGCCCGGCGGAGTTCGACCGCATCCTGCGCACCGACCTGCGCGGGCCCTTCCTCTGTTGCCGTGCCTTCGTCCGTTGCCGCCGCAACCTCGGCGGGCATGGCCGGATCATCAACATCACCTCGGTGCATGAGGCGATCCCGAGCCCCGGGGCCGCCGCCTATGGCGCCGCCAAGGGCGGGCTGCTGACCTTCACCCGCAGCCTGTGCCTGGAGGTGGCGCCGGACCGCATCAACGTGAACGCCATAGCGCCTGGGCTGATCCACACCGACATGACCAGGGCACGGGTCGAGGATCCGGCGGTCATGCGCAAGCAGCTGCCGCACATCCCCTGGGGCCGCCCCGGCTACCCGGATGAGGTGGCGAAGCTGGCGCTCTACCTGGCCTCGGATGAGGCGGACTACGTCACCGGCCAGAGCTTCACCATCGATGGCGGGCTGGAGATGAACTGGGGCCAGGGAGCATAAGCACTCCCCATGAAACCGCTTGGCGCTTTCGCAGGGGGCTGGCTGATCCCTCCCGATCGGCGCTTCGGCATGCCTTCCGCGGCAAAGCCGGAAGGATACCAGTCAGCCTACTGGCCGTCGCGCCCATTCCCTTCCGCCAACGCCGGATCGCTGGCGAGCCGGCTCGACAGCAGCTCGCCGCGCCGTTCTAGCAGCGGGTGGGCGACCACCGCCAGATGGCCACCGACCCGGCGCAGATCCCGCACCGCATCCAGCAGCAGCCCGGCCGCGCCATCTTCGCCCGAGGCCACCCGCCGCGCCGCATCGCGCTCCGCCCCGCGCAGCGCCTCCTTGCCGAGGACCAGGCGGCGAGCCGCCTCGGCATCCTCCAGCATGAACACCGCGATCGCCAGCCGCAGCTGATCCTGCAATGCCGCATGCAGCGCGGCGATCTCGCGCTGCGCCGCCTCCTCCAGCGTCACGCCGCGGCGCAGCCGGCGGGCGGCGTGCCGCAGCAGGTCGCGCTCCAGCACATCCGCGGCGTGTTCCAGAGCGATGGCGAAAGCCTGCACCTCCTCCAGCCGGCGGCTCTCCTCCTCGCCCAGGCTCTCGCGCGGGATGCGGGCGAGGTAGCCATGCACCGCGCGGTGCAGCCGGTCGATCACGTTGTCCAGCCGGGCGGCGGCGCGGGCGGCGTCGCGGTCGCCAGCGCGGAAGGCTTCGGCCGAGCCACGCAGCATCGCTTCCACCTGGTCTGCGATGCGCAGTACCTCCCGCGACGCATTCGCCAGCGCGACCGAGGGCATGTCGAGCGCCGCTTCATCCAGGTAGCGCGGCGCGGCGGGATCGTCGGCGGCGCTGCGGTCCGGCAGCAGCCGGCGCAGCAGCCCGGCCAGCGCCGGCAGCAGCGGCAACGCCAGCGCCGCGGTGGCCAGGTTGAAGATCAGATGCGCATTCGCCACCAGCCGCGCCGGCGCCGGGTCCAGCGCCGTCAGCCAGCCTACCGCCTGTGGCAGGAAGGCCAGCCCGAGCACCACGCCCACCACGCGGTTCAGCAGATTGCCGGCCGGCACCCGCAGCCGCGCCACATCGGCACGGTCGCCGCCGGCTTCCAGCAACGGGTTCAGCGCGCTGCCGAGGTTGGCGCCGAGCACCATGGCGAAGGCCGCCGCCGGCGCCGCCACCCCGCTGCCGGCCAGCGAGGCGACGAACAGCACCCCGGCGACGCTGGAATGCGCCGCCCAGGCGACTGCCGCGGCCAGCAGCAGGTTCGGCAGCGGCTGGTCGGCGACCGCGGCGAGCAGTGCCCGGAGGGTTGGCGAAGCCTCCACCGGCGCCATGGTGCCGGCCATCAGATGCAGCGCCAGCAGCATCAGCCCAAGGCCGATCCCGACCCGGCCGAGGTCACGGGTGCGCGCCCGCCGGCCGTGCCGGAAGGCCAGCACCCCGGCCAGCACCAGGGTCGGGAATACCGCCGCCACGTCGAAGGACAGCAACTGCACGATCAGCGCGGTGCCGACATTGGCGCCCAGCATGGCGGCCAGAGCCGGGGCCAGCGCCACCGCGCCGCTGGCGGCGAAGGAGCCGACCATCAGCGCCGTCGCCGTGCTGCTTTGCAACGCCGCCGTCACCCCGACGCCGGCGAGAAAGGCCCGGATCCGGTCGCCCAGCGCCAGGCCAAGGGCATGCCGCAGCCGGCTGCCGAAGGCACGGACCACGCCGCTCTGCACCATGTGCAGGCCCCAGAGCAGCAGGGCCGCCTCGCCTGCCAGTTCCAGCAGCAGCCTCAGCTCGGCCATCGTGGTCCCGCCACCTCCTCGCGTCGCAACGCACTGGCATGGTGACGGGCTGCGCCGCCCGGGGACAAGCGTTGCGGCTCCGCCGCGCTCAGGCGGCTCCGGCGACTGTCGTGCGGAACATCAGCCGCAGGTATCTCTCGTGATCGAACAGCGACGCCGTGTGCAGGGTGCAGCGGTTGTCCCAGATCACCAGGTCGCCCGCCCGCCAGCGATGGCGGTAGACGTAGCGGTCCTGCGAGGCATGAGCCATCAGCGCCTCGATTAGCGCCAGGCCCTCGGCCTGGTCCATGCCCTCGACATGGCTGATCACCGCCGGGCAGAGGAACAGCGACTTCACCCCGGTGACGGGATGGGTCCGCACCAGCGGCTGCGCAACTGGCGGGAAGCGCCGCCGTGCCTCCTCCGACAGCGGCGGCCGGTCCGGGGTGTGGCGGCGGTTCCATTCGGAGAGGGTGTTCAAATCATGCACCGCACGCAGCGGGGCGATCCGCGCCCGCATCTCCGGCGACAGCTCGGCATGGGCCGCCGCGGCGTCGAGGAACCAGGTCTCGCCGCCCTCCGGCGGACAGATCGCGCCGTAGAACAATGAGGCGGCGCTGGGCACCGGACGGAAGCTGCTGTCGGCGTGCCATTGTTCGACACCCTTGGCGAAATTCGCCCGGATGCCGTCCTGTGCGTAGTTGCCGACGCAGAAGATCTCCGGGTGCTGCGGATGGGTGGCCGTGGCCTGGGAATGCAGCTCCAGCGGCCCCATCCGCCGGCTGAACGCCACCTGCGCCGCGGGGTCGTTCGGCACATCGCGCAGCAGGATTAGGCGGTGGCGGTGGAAGGCAGCGAGGAAGCCGGCGAACTCCGCCTCCCCGATGTCGCCGGCGATGCGCAGGCCGGAGAGTTCCGCACCGAAGGTGGTGCCGAGCGGGCGTTCGCGCAGCGGCGGCGCGGCGAGGGCGGTATCCATGGGCAAGGCTCCCGGGGCTGGATTGGCATGTCCGGGCAACTGGCGTTGGAGCGGCGCGGGGCGCCGTCGCGCCCAGTATGCCGGGAACCGGCCCGGCCCGGCAAACCCGCCGGCTTGCGCGCGCCCATGGCCCCCGCCATGCTGCGCACGGACACCTGGGGGAGCCCCTGCAATGGGGCTGAGAGGCGGCGCAGCCGCGACCCCTGGAACCTGATCCGGTTAGGACCGGCGAAGGGAGCGGTGCCAGCTGCGGCCGAATCCCCGGCACGGCGGTCCCGTGCCCCGCCGTTGCTTGGGGAGGACCGTTATGCGCCGTCGCGCGCTGCTTGCTGCCGCCACGCTGCCGCTGCTGCCGATACCCGCGCTGGCGCAGACCGCCCGCGCCCGCACCCTGCGCTTCATGCCGCAGGCGGCGCTGGCGGTGCTGGACCCGGTGTTCAATCCGACCACCATCATCACCACCCATGGCTTCTGCGTCTTCGACACGCTGTATGGCTGCGATTCACAGCTTCGCCCGAAACCGCAGATGGCGGAGGGGCACAGCGTCTCCGCCGATGGCCTGGCCTGGACCATCCGGCTGCGTGAGGGGCTGCGCTTCCATGACGGCGAGCCGGTGCGGGCGAAGGATTGCGTCGCCTCCCTGCAGCGCTGGGCGGTCAGGGACGGCTTCGGCCAGGTGCTGGCCCGCGCCGTGGCGGAATGGGCGGCGCCGGACGACCGTACCCTGCTGATCCGGCTGCACCGGCCCTTTCCGGCGCTGGTCGATGCCCTGGCCAAGCCCGCCGCCAGCCCTGCCTTCATCATGCCGGAACGGCTGGCGCGGGCACCCGCCGACAAGCCGATCACCGAGATGACCGGCAGCGGTCCCTGGCGCTTCCTGGCCGATGAGTTCGTCCAGGGCAGCCGCGCCGCCTATGCCCGCAACCCCGACTACCGGCCGCGCGACGAACCGGCCGAGGCGGCCTCGGGCGGCAAGCGGGTGCATTTCGACCGGCTGGAACTGACCTGGATCCCGGATGGCGGCACCGCCGCGGCGGCGCTGCGCACGGGTGAGATCGACTGGATCGAATACCCGCTGCCCGATCTTGTGCCGGTGCTGGCGCGCGACCGCCACGTCACCACCCAGGTCTACGACCCGAACGGCTTCCTCGGCTTCCTGCGCTTCAACCATCTGCACCCGCCATTCGACAGGGTGGAGGTCCGCCGCGCCATCCGCGACGTGCTGGTGCAGCCCGACTTCATGGCCGCGGTCGCCCTGCCGGACGACTGGCGCGAATGCCACGCCATGTTCCCCTGCGGCCTGCCGGGGGTGAAGGAATTCCCTCCCGCGCCGCGCGGCGCGGCGGCGATGGAGCGTGCCCGCGCGGCACTGCGCGAGGCTGGCTACCGCGGCGAGCCGATCATCCATGTCAACCCGACCGACTTCCCCGCGGTGACCCAGCAGGGGCAGGTGACGGCGGATCTGATGAAGCGCCTCGGCGTGAACATCCAGCTGGTGGAAAGCGACTGGGCCACCACCATCGCCCGCCGCGCCAACAAGGCACCGCCGACGCAGGGCGGTTGGAACCTGCACAACACCAACTTCCCCGCCGCCGCCATCGCCAACCCGGCGGTCAGCCCGATCATCCGCGGCAATGGCGAGCGCGCCTGGTTCGGCTGGCCGACCGATGCGGCCAGCGAGGCGCAGGTGGAAGCCTGGATCGCCGCGCCCGACGCGGCGGCCCAGGCGCACGCCATGGCGGCCTTGCAGGAGGCCGCATGGGAAAGCGTGCCCTTCGCACCCACTGGCCTGTTCCGCCTGCGGACCGCCTTCCGCAGCGACCTATCGGGTGTGTTGCAGGGGCCGAACCCGTTCCTTTGGAACCTCAAACGGGGGTGAGGTTGGGGCCCAGCCTCCAAACCCCCGTTGGGGACGAGCGTCCCTCCAGGCCCGGGTCTGGGTTTTGGGTGTACCCGTTCGAATGGCCGCCTCATGGTGGGGGCAGGGGCCGAGCTTCGGCCCGGGCGGGGTCCAGAAGCCTGCCCGGCGGTGCCAACTCGAAGCCGGCAAACTCGAAGGCCGGGCTGACGGTGCAGCCCACCAGCACCCAGGCGCCCAGCGGCCGTGCCGCTTGCCACACCCCGGCCGGGACCAGGGCGAAAGGCTGCTCCCCGGCGCCGAGGTCGGGGCCGAGGCGGCGGGTTTCCATCGCCCGGCCATCCGGCGAGAGCGATAGTTCGAGCCCGCTGCCGCCGTACCAGTGCCAGGCCTCGGCGGCATCCACCCGGTGCCAGTGGCTGCGTTCCCCGGCGGCCAGCAGGAAGTAGATCGCCGTGCCGGCGCCGCGCCCGCCATTCGCCGGCGCGTCCCGCCACAACTCGCGGTAATGCCCGCCTTCCGGATGCGGCCGCAGCCCGAGCGCGGCGATCAGCGCCGCCGCGTCGAGCCCCGGGTCACGCAGGTTCAGCGGAAGCTGTCCTTGGCGCTGCGCACCGCCGCAAGCCGCGCCACATCCGGGGCGCGCACGAAGGGGTTCGCTGCCTTCTCCTCGGCAATGGTAGTCGGCACCGTGAAGCGTCCGGCGGCGCGCTGCGCCTTCACCTCGGCGGCGCGGGCGATCAGCGCCGGGTTCTGCGGTTCCACCGTCAGGGCGAAGCGGGCATTGCTCTCGGTGTATTCATGGCCGCAGCAGACCAGCGTCGCATCCGGCAGCGCCGCCAGCGCCGCCAGCGAGTGGAACATCATCGCCGCGTCGCCCTCGATCAGCCGGCCGCAGCCCAGCGAGAACAGCGTGTCGCCGCATAGCAGCACGCCGCCATCGGCGAAGTGGAAGGCGATGTGCCCGACGGTGTGACCGGGCGTGTCGATCACCGTGCCGCGCGTCTCGCCCACGGCGATGCTCTCGCCCGGCTTCACCACGATGTCGAGCTTCGGCAGCCGGTGCGCATCGGCGGCGGCGCCGACCACCTTGGCGCCGAACCGCGCCTGCACCTCGGCGACGCCGCCGACATGGTCGCCATGGTGGTGGGTCAGCAGGATCAGGTCGCAGCGGCCACCGGCCGCTTCCAGGGCGGCGATGATCGGTGGCGCTTCACCAGGGTCGCAGAGCGCGACCGTGCCGGTCGCCTGGTCCTTCAGCAACCAGGCATAGTTGTCGGACAGGCAGGGGATGGCGGTGGCGGTTACCGGCATGGGGAACTCCTCCGATCACATGAAGCGGGTGCTGCCGCCCGGCAACGCCGGTGGGGAAAAGCGGCGCGGACGGCGACGGCCCATCCATTCCCGGGCCTGCCGCCCTATATCCCCCGCATGCGCCACGAGGTCCACGGTCTGGCGAATTTCTACGCCACCCCGGCCGGCCTGGTGACCGCCAGGCTGCTGCGGGCGAAGCTGCGCGCGCTCTGGCCGAGGCTGCCGGGGCAGGCGGTGCTCGGCCTCGGCTATGCCAGCCCCTTCCTCAGGCTGTGGCAGGCGGAGGCGACCCGCTGCGTCGCCATGGTGCCGGACCAGCTGCCGCGCTGGCGCTGGCCCCGCGGCCGCGCCTCCTGCACCGCGGTCGCGCCGGAGGATGCGCTGCCCTTCCCCGACCTGCTGTTCGACCGCATCCTGCTGGTGCACGGGCTGGAGCACTCCGAGAACACCCGCCGCATGCTGCGCGAGGTGTGGCGTGTGCTGAAGGATGACGGACGGCTCCTGGTGGTGGCGCCGAACCGGCTGGGCCTCTGGGCGCAGCTGGAACGCACGCCCTTCGGCCACGGCCAGCCCTATTCCTCCGGGCAGCTGGAGACGCTGCTGCGGCGGCAGATGTTCCAGGTGGAGCGGCGCGACGCGGCGCTGTTCATCCCACCCTTTCGGACAAGGCTGCTGCTGCGCGGCGCCGGCGGCTGGGAACGGGTGGGCAGCGGGTTGTTTCCGCGCTTCGCCGGGGTGACGCTGATGGAGGCGGTGAAGGATTTCTCCGAACTGATCCCGGCCGGCGCGCTGAAGAAGCGGCGGCGGGTGGTGGTGGCCGAGGGCGTCTGATGCCAACGGCATGAATAGTCCGTTCATGCCGAGCGCCCGCAGGGACGCCGCGCCGCAGGGCGGGTAGCCAAGGAGCAAACCGCCCGAGGACCGAGGGACGGTTGATCGGTTGTGATCAACCGCCATTGACATGACCCGGCCGTAGAGTGGCGTGTAACTTCCATGCCACAGCAGCCGCCGTGCATCGCCCTGGCCTGCCGGTCACGCCTTCTTGGTTATCTGGCCGGCACTCTACCCTGGCATGGTCTTCCTACCCATTTCAGAATGACCACGGTTGCGGAATGCAGATGGAAGCGCCTTGTTTCGGGTCGATCGCAGCATTCGCCGACCAGTTCGAGTCCGGCCGTGCCCAGGCCGGCCGGCTCCTGCCGATGGAGGGCCTGCGTGGCCTGGCCGTGCTGCTGGTGTTCTTCGTCCACTACTCCTCCCAGTTGGCGCAGGCCTTCCACCTGCCGCTGCCGGCGGTAGGGGCGGCGCTCGAGCACATCGGCCATGTCGGCGTCGACCTGTTCTTCGTGCTCAGCGGTTACCTGATCTACGGCGCCCTGATCCAGCGGCCGCGGCCCTACATCGGCTTCCTGCTACGGCGGGTGCAGCGGCTGTATCCGGCCTTCCTGGTGGTGCTGGCGCTGCACCTGCTGGCGGCGATGCTCTCCTCCTCCGGCGGCGGGCTGCCGAGCGGAATGCGGGAGCGGCTGCTGCTGGTGGCGGCGAACGTGCTGCTGCTGCCTGGCCTATTCGACATCCAGGGGATTGTCGTCGTCGCCTGGTCGCTGAGCTATGAGATGGCCTTCTATCTGGTGGTGCCGCTGGTCGTCACCGGCCTCCGGCTGCGCCGATGGCCGCCGGCGCGCCGCATCGCGCTGCTGCTGGCGGCGCTGGTGCTGATGCAGCTGCTGGAATGGGCGCATCGCCGCATGGGGATGTTCCTCTGCGGCATGCTGCTGGTCGAGATACTCGGGCTGCTGCTGGAGAGGCTGCGGCACGCGCCGTGGCTTGATGGGCTGGCGCTGGCGGCGCTGCCGCTGATGGCTGCCGCGGTCCTGGCCGAGGTGCCGCCCGTGGTGTCCGATAGTGCCGTCCTCATCGCCTGCTTCCTGCTCTGCGCCGCCGCCCTCGGGCGTGAGGGGCCGGTCGCGCGGGGGCTGCGGCTGACACCGCTGCGGTGGCTCGGGAACATGAGCTATTCCTACTACCTGCTGCACGGCTTCATGCTGATGCTGTTCTTCGTCGCGCTGCGTGGCGCGGGGCCGCTGCTGCAGGCGGCGGGCGAGGCATCCTACTGGGTGCTGCTGCTGCCGGCGCTGCTGGTGACGATCGTGGGATCGGTGCCGCTGTACCTGTTCGTCGAGCGGCCCTTCTCCATCCTGCCGGCGGAGCGGCAGCCGGCCGCGGCGGTTGCGTCGCCGCTGGGGAAATTGCCGGGCGAGCCGGGCGGCCTGGCCGGGGCTTGAGCGTCAGTCCGGCTTGATGCCGACCGCCCGCACCACCTCGAACCACGCCGCCGTCTCCCGTGCCAGCCGGGCGGCGACGGTGGCGGCATCGGCGTGGCTGACGAAGGTGCCGGCCTCGGCGGCGCGGGCCTGCACCACCGGCTCGGCCAGCACCGCCTGCACCTCCCGCGCCAGCCGCGCCTGCACCGCCGCTGGCGTGCGAGCGGGGGCGTAGAGCGCGTACCAGACGTTCACCGGCATGTCGTCCAGCCCGCTTTCCGGCAGGCTCGGCACATCCGGCAGCGCGGGATGGCGGGTCCGGCCGGTGGTGGCGATGCCGCGCAGCCTGCCGTCGCGGATGAAGCCGATCACCGGCGGCGGGCTGTTCATGTAGAATTGCACCCGCCCGGCCAGCAGGTCGCTGATGGTCTCGCCGGTGCCGCGGTACGGCACATGCACCAGATCGATCCCGGTGCGCCGCTTCAGCAGCTCCGTGCCCAGATGGTGCAGCGAGCCATTGCCGGCCGAGGCGTAGTTGAGCTGCCCTGGCCGCTGCTTCGCATAGGCGATGAACTCCTGCATCGTCCGCACCGGCACCGAGGGGTGCACCATCATCACCTGCGGCGTGTCGGTCAGCAGCGCGATCGGCGCGAAATCCTTCTGCGGGTCGAAGTCGGCGATGCCTTCCACCGCCGGCCGGCCGGTCATCGTTCCGGAATAGCCGACCGTCAGCGTATGCCCGTCCGGCCGGGCGCGGGCGGTGGCCAGCAAGCCGATGCTGCCGTTGCCACCGGGACGGTTCTCCACCACCACCGGCACGCCGAGCCGCTGCGACAGCGGCTCCGCGATCAGCCGGGCGGAGAAATCCGTGCCGCCGCCAGCCGGCGAGGCGACGATGATGGTGACGGCGCGCGAGGGGAAGGCGGCCTCCTGCGCCCCGGCCCGCGCCGCCGGCAGCAGCGCCGGCGCCGCCAGCAGCGCGCGGCGGCGCAGCAGCGCGCGGGCGGGCGCGCTCATACCGGCCCCGCCGCGGTGAAGCCGCCATCGACGACGATCTCCGTCGCCGTCACATATTTCGCCTCGTCGGAGACCAGGTAGAGCACCGCATGGGCGATGTCCCAGCCAGTGCCCATGTGGCCGACCGGCACGCTGGCGTTGCGCCGGGCGATCAGCGCCTCGGCATCATTGGCGCCGAGCTGGCGGACCAGCCGGTGCTCGACCAGCGGCGTGTGCATCAGCCCCGGCACCACCGTGTTGCAGCGGATGCCCTTCTTCGCATAGCCCATGGCGACCGATTTGCTGAAGGCGATGACGCCGGCCTTGCTGGCCGAATAGGCGGTGTGGACCCGCCCCGTGCCCATGCGCAGCCCGGCGACGGAGGAGATGTTCACCACCGCGCCGCTGCCCTGCGCTTCCATCACCGGCAGCACGTATTTGCAGCCGAGGAAGGGGGTTTTCAGATTGGTGTCGATCTGCCGGTCCCAGACCTCCTCCGGCATGTCGGCCGGACCGCCGGGGGCGGAGCCGCCGACGTTGTTCACCAGGATGTCGATGCGGCCGAAGCGCTGCATGCAGGCGGCGACCGCGGCTTCCACCGCGGCGGCATCCAGCATGTCGCAGGCATGGGCGACGCAGGTGCCGCCCTCGGCCTCGATCAGCCCGCGGGTTTCCTCGACCGCGGCCGGCACCACGTCTATGCCGAACACCGAAGCGCCCTGCCGCGCCAGCAGCACCGCCGTCGCCTTGCCATTGCCCCATCCCGGTCCCACCGACCCCGCGCCGGTGACGACGGCGACCTTGCCCGCCAGGCTGAACATGCGTTTCCCTCCGTCTTGAAAATTCGGAACCACGGAGGCTTTGCCCCCGAGCCCCCATCGGGGAGACAAGCGTCTCCCCGGCTCCGGCGTGAGTTTGGGTCAGGTTGTCCCAGCAGCCGACTCACGGCGGGTCCGGGGCCAAGCCTTGGCCCGGTGGGGGGCGGGGGCAGCGCTCCCGTCGAACCGGCCTAAGCCGCCATGTGCCGGAACATCGCTCGGCGCGCCTCGTCATCCATCTCCGTCTTGAAGGCATGACGGTCCTTGATCGCCGTGGCCCTGGCCGCGGCCGGGCGGGCGTTGATCGCGGCGAAGTGGCGCTGCACATGCGGCACCGCCGCCCAGCCCTCGGCGCCAAGCACATAGGCGGCGGCGCGTTCCCAGCCCCAGGCCGCCATGTCGACGATGGAGTAGCTGTCGCCGACCAGCCATTCGCGCGTCGCCAACCGGTCGTTCAGGATGTCCCAGTGGCGCTTCGCCTCGAAGTCGTAGCGCTTGATGGCGTAGGCCAGCTTCTCCGGCGCATGGTTGGCGAAATGCACCGACTGGCCGGAATAGGGGCCGATGCCACTGGCGATGAACATCAGCCAGGACAGCGTCTCGCCGCGCAGTGCCGCGGGCGGCAGGAATTTGCCGGTCTTCTCGGCGAGGTAGAGCAGGATGGCGTTGCTGTCGAAGACCTTCACCCCGTCATCATCGATCGCCGGCGTCTTGGCGTTGGGGTTGATGGCGAGGAATTCCGGGGTGTGCTGCTCGCCCTTGCGGGTGTCGACCGGCACCGCCTCATAAGGCAGGCCGCTTTCCTCCAGGAACAGCGCGACCTTCATCGGGTTCGGCGCCGTGTGGTAGTAGAATTTCAGCATGGCGTTCCTCCTTGATGAGGTGGAGTGGACCCGGTTTGCCGTGGCCCGGCAAGCGGCATGGCGGGCTCAGGACGCAAAGCTCGACCGCGCCTGCACCCCCCAGACGCCATCCAGGCAGGCGACCACCCAGAGCGAGCGGAAGCTGCCGATGGCGCTGCCATCGGCCCGCCGCCGGGTGAATTGCACGTCGAGATGCACCTTCGCCGGACCGGCCGCGACCACCCGCCGGAAATCCCAGTCGGAGCGCGCCCAGCCGTCGCCGGCGCGCGCCACGAAGCCTTCGATGGTGTAGTCCTCCGGCCGCTCCCACACCTGGAAGCGGCTGCCGGCCAGACGGTGATGCGGGAAATGCATCGTCGCCGCCAGTGCCCGCTGGTCGCGCGCATTCAGCGCCGCCATGAAGCGGTCGAGCACCGCCATCGACGCTGCCACCGCTGCGGCATCCGGCGCCGCCTGGCTTGCATCCTCCACGCGCTATGCCCTCGCGACCGGCGCCGCGCGCGGCACAGTCGCACTGACATGCAGCGCGCGGTTTATCCGCTCGATCGAGCGGCCCCTGGGCTCGATGCCGAGGAACAGGTAGACCGCGCCCGCCAGTACGAGCCAGTCCGAGAACACCAGCATGCCGCCAAGGACCGCGGCGGCGATGATCTTCTGGCTTCTGGCGAGCGCCTCCTGGCGACCGAGCAACTCGAACATTGCGGTTCCTCCCGAAACTGTGGCGGCTCGATGCTTCCTTTGGCGCGCGGCGAGCGGCAGCGTCCTCCCTGCGGGAAATCGCGTCAACATCGCAAGCAACAGGCGCCGCAGCTTCGCGTTGGGCAGTGCGGCATCGTGCAGGCCGGCGGAATCGTGGCAGCGCGGTTCGCCACCGGCGGCACCTCTTCCATCGCGTTGTGCAGGAGGTGCTGAAGATCCAGACGCGTCACCAATCCGCCCTGGAGATCGACCACGTGGCCCGCTGCGTGCGTAATGGCCGCAGCCGCAGCTGCCGAAGCGAGGAAGGGCTACGGGACCAGATGGTGATGGAGGCTGTTTGGCGTGCCGGGCCGATACGCGGGCCGGCGCCTGACCAGGGATGAGCAATGCCGTGAACGAACTATTCTCCTCGCCGCGCGATGGGGATGGCAGCGAAGCCGAAACCGGAGATCATGATGCGTCCGATCCTTCTCGCCCTGGTGCCCGCCTTGCTGATCGGGCTCGCCGGCTGCGAGCGCGAAGGCCCGGCGGAGCGCGCCGGTCGCAGCCTCGATCGCGCCGGGCAGAACGTGCGAGATGCCGTCGATCCGCCGCGCGGGCCGGTCGAGCGGCTCGGCCGCTCGGTGGATCGGGCGGTCAACTAAGCCCCGAAGCGAATGCCGAAGCGATCCCCGCTCGCACCGGCGGAGCACGCCCTGGCGTGACCTCCGCACGGCAGCGGTTGCTCTGCCGGGACACTTCACCCGGCACCTTGACACCGGGTGCCGGGATCGCTGCATCAGATGTGGCGATCGGCCTTGGGTGGCGGTTGCGGAGCCGCTTGCGCCGGGGTGCCTTCGGCCATCAGCTCGCGGATCATCGTGGCCGCCAGGGTCGGGGTGAAGGGCTTCGCAAGGAAGCGCGCGCCATCGACCGCTTGCCCGGCCTCGACGCCGGAGTAACGGCCGGAGGCGTAGAGCACCGGCATCTCGGGCCGCACGACGCGCACCGCGCGGGCGAGCGCGAAGCCGTCCGAGCCGCCGGGCAGGTTGATATCAGTCAACATCGCCGCGATGTCGCCGCGGTCGCACACCAGGCCGAGCGCTTCCTTCGCATCCGCCGCTTCAAGCACTTCGAACCCGCCGTCGCTCAGTGCATCGACGAGCGTCAGCCGCACCAAGAAATCATCCTCAACGACAAGCAGTACCGGAACTTCACCCTGCATGACCAAACTTCCTTGCCCCGCCACCTCCAATCACCAATCGGGGTGGTCGTTGCCGTGGGCCGGCGTGACGACTCCGTGACGCGCCGGCACGCCGGCGCATCGATCGTGGCATTCGGCGACTGAGGTGCGCCGCATGGCCACCGCCGATGTCGCTGCTGTCGGGAAATTCAGGCACGATGGGCTGCTGTTCTCCGCGGTCGCGGCCTCACCGATGGCGATGACCGTCACCGATCCCGGTCAGCCGAACAATCCGATCATCTTCGCCAACCGCAGTTTCCTGACGATGACCGGCTATCCGCCGAGCCAGGTGCTCGGCCGCAATTGCCGCTTCCTGCAGGGTCCGGCAACGGATGCGGCAACCGTTGCGGCGTTGCGCCAGGCGGTGCAGGAACGCCGCAGCATCGCCACCGAATTGTTGAACTATCGCCGCGACGGCTCGCCATTCTGGAATGCGCTGTTCATCTCGCCGGTGCTCGATGCGCAGGGTTCGGCGCGCTGGATGCTCGGCAGCCAACTTGACGTGACCCAGCGGCGGGAAGTGGAGGCGGAACTGCGCCAGGCGCAGACGCTGGAGGCGCTCGGCCAGCTCGCCAGCGGCATCGCGCATGACTTCAACAACCTGCTGATGGTCATCGCCGGCAGCCTTGACATGCTCGGCCATGCGGAAGACGGGCTGCGGCGCAAGCGGCTGATCGAGCGCGGACAGGAAGCGGTGGCGCGAGCGAAGCGGCTGACCGGGCAGCTGCGCAGCTTCGGGCGACGGCAGACGCTGCAGTCGCGGCCGGTCGACCTCAACGCGCTGGTCGCTGCGGTGGCGGAGCGGCTGCGGCCCTCGCTGCCGCCCGGGATCGCCTTCGAACAGCAGCTCGACGAAGGGCTGGCACCCTGCCACGGCGATCCAACCGGGATCGAGCAGGCGCTGGCCAGCCTCGTCGCCAATGCCGCGGAGGCCATGCCGCAGGGTGGAACGCTGAGCGTCTGCACCGCCCGTGCCATGGTGCCGCCGGGCGCGCCAGATGGGCTGGCACCCGGCGATTATGCCGTGATCGAGGTGCGCGACACCGGCCTCGGCATGAGCCCGGCGGTGCTGCACCGCGCCCCTGAACCCTTCTTCACCACCAAATCGACCGGCGTCGGCGTCGGCCTCGGCTTGGCGACCGTCTACGGCTTCGCCCGGCAGTCGCGCGGGCAACTGCGGCTGAGCTCGCAGGCAGGGCGCGGCACCACGGCGCGGCTGCTGTTGCCGGTGCTCGGCCCGGAGGCCGCGCCGCCGTCCCCCGGGGGCGAGACGGTGCTGCTGCTCGCCGATGCGCCGGAGGCGCTGGACACCGCTGGGGCGCTGCTCGCCGGCCTCGGCTACCGGACCCTGGCGGCGGCCTCGGTGGCGGAGGCGACGGCGCTGCTGGAGGCGACGCCGGTCGATCTGGTCGTTGCCGTGGTGGCCGACGGCGGCGCCGGGGCCAGCCTGGCTGGCGCGCTGGCCGGGCGTCAGCCCGGGCCGCGGCTGCTCATCACCGAAGCGGCCGCGCTGCTGCGGCCCGGCGGGCTGGCGGCATTGCCGAAGCAGGTACGGCAGGCGCTGGACGGCGCGGCGAAGTAGCCTCGCCAGCAGCGCCTCAAGGCGCCTCAGCGACCTCCAGCAAGGTGGTGCCGCTGCGGCGGACCCGGGCGATCTCACCCTGGCTGCAACCCTGATCGTGCAGCAGGTCGGACCCCGGCGCGGTGACCTCCAGCTTGGCCCTGACCCGGCACATGACCCGCCGCGTGCTGGCGGCGGAGCCACCGTGCCAGCGGCGCAGCGCCTCGGCCCAGCTGCCGGTCTCGGTGTGCCAGCGGCGCAGCAGCCCGCCGGCCCAGTCGGCCGAGCGCACCGGGTCCAGCGGCCAGTCGGCGCCGCGGGCATGAACCCGCGCATTCACCTGCACGCAGCCGGCCATTACCGAGCGGCCGGAGCCGGCGCCGAGCAGCAGCGCCCGGGCGGCGGCCCGCTCCTCCGGGAAATAGGAGCGACCGCCGATGTTGAGGGCATGGGCATGCAGCCCGCTCTCCGACAGCGCGATCGCCACCAGCAGCCCGTCCGGCAGGCCGTGAATCGATTCCGCCCGGCGTGCGGCGGCCAGGCAGGCGGCACGCGGGCCGAGCTTTGGCCCGGTTTCGGCCAGGGCCGGCGGCAACAGCTCCTGCGGCGCATCGGGCAGACGGGGCTGGCGCGCGGCTTCCCCACTCGCTGCCGGGGAGGCGGCGTTGGCGATCCCGGATGCCAGGAGCAGTGGCGCCACCAGCAGCGCTGCCATCCAGGCAGGCCGGCGACGCCGGGCCGTAACCACGGCCTTGGCTCCTTGCCCCGGGTGAAGGGCGCCCCGCGCAACGCGCAGGAACGCCGCTGAGGGTAGCCGGGGGTTGCCCACCGGCGTGCCGTTCGCGGACGTCATGCCGCTGGCGTTAGCACGGTTCTGAAAAATCCTGCAACCTGGCGTGAGGCGATGCGGCGGGCGGCAGGCCGGGTGCGGCCGGCATTGCCAGCCGGATCTCCGCGCCGCGACAGTAAACCCGGCAATACGCCCGGTTCCATCGACCAGTTCATCTTACGAATTCGAGGCCTATGCTTGGCCTTCAGGTATCGAAGCCGTGACGGCGACATTCCGCCCGCCAGCGGGATTCATTCGGCCGAAAGGGGTGGCGGCGCGGCGCCGCGCCCGGCACACTGCCGGGACGCCGGAGCGGCAGGCCCCTGCTCGTCGCATCCTGCCTCACCCCATCGCGCCAGACCTCCGTACCAGACCGTCGCCGGACAATCCGCCATGCGCCGCCCTCATCGCCGCGCCCTGCTGGCCACCCTGCCATTGCTGGCGGGCGCCGCCCGGGCCCAGACCGTCTATCCCGACCGCCCGATCACCCTGGTCGCGCCCTTCTCCGCCGGCGGCGCGGCGGATCTGGCGGCGCGGGCGCTGGCCCAGTATGCACCGCGCCACCTGCCCAACCCCGCCGCCAGCATCATGGTGGAGAACCGCAGCGGCGCCTCCGGCGCCATCGGCACGCAATATGTGGCGCGGGCAGCGCCGGACGGGTTCACCCTGCTGATCGCCCGGGTCAGCGCCGCCGCCATCCTGCCGGCGATCGACCCGCGCACGCCCTATGCCTGGGACAGCTTCACCATGCTCGGGTTGCTGGACGAGAACCCCTTCGTCGTCTGCGTCCGCGCCGACGCGCCATGGCGGAGCCTGTCCGACCTGCTCGGCGCGCTGCGCGAGAACCCCGGGCGGCTGACCTTCGCCACCACCGGGCCGGCGACGATCCTCGACCTCGGGGTACGGCACATCTTCGCCTCGGCCGGGCTGCCGATCGATGCCGGGGTGGCGGTGCCCTTCCGCGGCGGCGGGGAGGCGGTGGCGGCGCTGCTCGCCGGCCAGGTGCAATTCATCGGCAATAACCTGAGCGATACCATCGGCGCCATCAGCCAGGGCGGGCTGCGCGCCCTGGTGGTCGGTACGCGACGGGACCGCCACGCCGCCATCCCCCAGGTGCCCACCGCGCGGGAGGCGGAGTTCGAGGCGCTGGCCGAGATCACCGGCTGGAACGCGCTCTACGCCCCCGCCGGGCTGCCGCAGCCGCTGATCGATGCCTGGGCGGAGGCGCTGGCGGCGCTGCGGCAGGACCAGGGCTGGATGGCGGCGACCCGCCGCGTCGGCTCCTTCCCCCGGCTGCTGCCGCCCGAGGAGACGCGGGACTATGTCCGCGCCCAGGTGGCGCTGTACCGCGACCTGGCGCGGCGGCTGGGGCTGATCTGAGCCGGTCCCGCTTCTCTGGCTTGTCATCACCGCTGCGATAGCTAGCCTGCCGGCGAAACGGAGACAGACGCATGGACGGGACCACCCAGACGGACAGCGGCAAGACGGCGGCGCTGATCGCCCGCTACGGCACCGATGCGGTGCCGGCGGCGGGGCCGTGGAATGCGGCGATCGCCGGCATGCTCGACCACCGCTCGGTGCGCGGCTACCGGCCGGATGCGCTGCCGCCCGGCACGCTGGAGACGCTGCTGGCCGCGGCGCAATCCGCCGCCACCTCCTCCAACCTGCAGACCTGGTCGGTCGTGGTGGTGGAGGATCCGGCGAAGCGGGCGGTGCTGGCGGAGATCGCCGGCAACCAGAAGCACATCCTGCAATGCCCGCTGTTCCTGGTGTTCCTCGCCGATGTGTCGCGCAACGAGCGGCTGGGGATCGCGGCGGGCCATCCGCTGGAGGGGCTGCCCTATCTGGAAACCTTCCTGGTCGCGTCGATCGATGCCGCGATGGCGGCGCAGAATGCGGTGGTAGCGGCGGAGACGCTCGGCCTCGGCACCGTCTACATCGGCGCGCTGCGCAATGACGTAGTGCGGGTGGCGCAGACGCTCGGCCTGCCGCCCGGCGCAGTCGGCGTCTTCGGCCTGTGCATCGGCTATGCGCTGCCGGGGGCGGAGAGCGAGGTGAAGCCGCGGCTGTCGCAGGCGGCGATCCTGCACCACGACACCTATGATGCGTCGGAGGAGCCGGCGCATCGCGCCGCCTATGACGCCCTGCTCGGCGCGTATTCACGGCGGAATGAGATGTCGGCCGACACCTGGACGCAGCGGGTGGTCAGCCGCAACGGCACGGTGAAGGCACTGCGCGGGCGGGACCTGCTGAAGTCGGCGCTGCGGACGCTTGGCTTCCCGTTGAAATAGAGCGGATCGCGGAGCGGCCTGAATCCGCTCCACGGCAACGAGCTACAGCGGTATCCGGGGCCTGAACCTGCAGGGGTTCAGGCCGCTGCATCAGCCGTGGCCAGTGCCGGAGGGTGCGCCGGTCGCCAGGAATTTCAGCGCCGCCTCCGGCACCGCCCGGCTGGGTCCCATCACCAGCCGGCAGGCTGCCGCAGGGTCGGTGCCGACGCTGTGGGCGATGTGCGGCAGCAGGTGGTCCAGGTAGCGGGCGATGAAGATCATGCCGGGGTCGAAGGACAGCAGCACCTCCCGTGCCGGCGGCGGGTCCGGCCAGGCGTTGCGGCGCAATGCGCTGATGGCGTTGAGCCCCGCCGCCGGCAGATGCCCGATGTGGCGGCGCAGGTCGCTGACAACACCCCAGGTGGCGATCTCCGGCTGCTCGCGCAACGCGGCGCCCAGGAGGTCCATCACCTGATCGGTTCTCACCTCGCCAAGATAGCGTAGCAGCAACAGCCGATCGGCGGGCAGCGGCAGGATGTCGAAGCGACCCCTGCCGGGCGCGGGCAGCTCATCGGGTGGGGTGGAGGACAGGCGAAGGTCTTTCACAGCGAAGCCGGACGCTGTGATACCCGATTGCTCTTCATTCACAAATGCGCAAAATTATTCCGAATTGTTAAAAAAATGGTACAAAATATCGCTATTTCGATGGTTCGGCAGATGCGCCGCCACCGGCCAGCGCCGCCAGCAGCCCGCCGCCCGCCACCAGCGCCGTCGCCGCCAGCACCTGCCAACTCAGCCGTCCCTCACCCATGGCCACGAGCAGCAGCGTGGAGACAACCGGCGTCGCATATCCCAGGGTTCCCAGCAGCCTGGGGTCGCCGCGCTTCATGCCGATATCCCAAAAGAAGAAGGCCGCCCCCATCGGCCCCGCGCCCAGCAGCGCCACCGCCAGCCAGTGGCGCGCCGTCAGCGTGGCGGCCGGCTCCAGTGCCCAATGGCCAAGCCCGGCGAGCAGGGCGGAGACCAGGCAGAACCCGGCCACCGCCTCGGTCGGCACCCTCGTGAAGCGGGCGGAGAGCACCGAATACAGCGCCCAGGTCAGCGCCGCCGCCAGGGCGCAGGCGAAGCCGGCCATTGCCTCCGCCGGAAAGCGGGCGCCGCCGCCGAGCAGCAGCGCCGCCCCCGCCGCCCCCAACATCACCCCCGCCAGCCGTTGCGGCCCGAGCGTCAGCCCGCGCAGCGGCGCCGAGAGCAACACGATCAGCAGTGGCCAGGTGTAGTTCAGCAGATTGGCCTCGACCGGCGGCGCCAGGGCGAGGGCAGCGAAATAGAGGGCGTGGAAGCCCGCCAGCCCGCCGACGCCGTGGGCCCAGGCCAGCGCATCCTGGCGCAGCGCCCCGAGCCGCCCGCGCGCCACCACCACCGCCAGTCCGAGCAGTCCGCCCGCGGCGAAGCCGAGGGCGGTGATCAGCAGCGGCGGCAGTGGCTGGGCAAGCCGGGCCAGCGGGGCGAGAAAAGCCCAGAGTGCCAGCGCGACGCAGCCGGCGAGGGTGGCGCGGTTCGGCGACAATTCATGCAGCTCCCGGACGGAAGCGGCAGAGTATGGTGACACGGCGGTATTGCGGAGGGGAACGGATGGGGTTTCTGGCACGGCTGTTCATCAACGCTTTCGCGCTCTGGATCGCCACGGAGCTGGTGCCGGGCCTCGAGGTGCGTGGCTTCGGCACCCTGCTGCTGGCGGCGCTGGTCTTCGGGGTGGTGAATGCGGTGGTGCGTCCGGTGGCGGTGATCCTGTCACTGCCGCTGACCCTGGTGACCCTCGGGCTGTTCCTGCTGGTGGTGAATGCGGCGATGCTCGGGCTGACCGCGCTGCTGCTGCCGGGCTTCCGGGTGGAGGGCTTCTGGTCGGCGCTGTTCGGCGCCATCGCCGTCTCCATCGTGAGCTGGGCGGCGGCACGGCTGTTCACCGCGGAGCGCTGATTCCAGGGGCTCGCGGCGGGGCTGGAACCGATTAGGATGCCGCCGGACAGGGAGAACCCCGATGGACGCCATCACCCAGCCGCCCGTGATCCGACTGCACCCGGAGGATGGCGTGGTCATTGCCCGCCAGGTCTTGCCGCCGGGCACGCCGGTGGCGCCGAAGGTGTTGGCCACGGCGCGCATCCCGGCCGGGCACAAGGTGGCGGTGGTGGCGCATGCGCAGGGCGAGCCGGTGCGCCGCTACGGCCAGATCATCGGCTTCGCCACGGAGGCCATCTCGCCCGGCCAATGGGTGCACACGCATAACCTGGCGATGGGCGACTTCTCCCGCGACTACGCCTGGGGCGTCGATGCGCGGCCCACCGAGCCGGTCGCCGAGCCAGCCACCTTCGAGGGCATCCGCCGCGCCGATGGCCGTGTCGCCACGCGCAACTACATCGGCATCGTCACCAGCGTGAATTGCTCGGCGCATGTGGCGGAGCTGATCGCCCAGGCCTTCCGCCGCAATCCGATCACCGGCGACGATCCGCTGGCCGAATGGCCCAATGTGGATGGCGTGGTGGCGCTGACCCATAAGACCGGCTGCGGCATGACCGAGGGCGAGCCGCTGCGGCTGCTGCGGCGGACCCTCGGCGGCTTCGCCCGGCATGCGAATTTCAGCAACGTCATCGCCATCGGCCTCGGCTGCGAGGTGAACCAGATCGGCGGGCTGCTGGATGAGCAGCGGCTGTCCGGACGGCTGCGCAACATGGACATCCAGGAGATGGGCGGCACGCGGAAGACCGTCGCCGCCGGCATCGACTTCGTGCGCGAGGTGCTGGCCGACGCCAATAAGGTGCGGCGCAAGACGGTGCCGGCGAGCGAGCTTTGCGTCGCCCTGCAATGCGGCGGCTCGGACGGCTATTCCGGCATCACCGCCAACCCGGCGCTGGGCGCGGCGAGCGATCTGGTGGTGCGGCACGGCGGCACGGTGATCCTCTCCGAATCTCCCGAGACCTATGGCGCTGAGCATCTGCTGACCCGCCGCGCGGTCTCCCGCGAGGTCGGCCAGAAGCTGGTCGATGTGATGCGCTGGTGGGAAGCCTATTGCGAGCGCGAGGGTGCCGAGATGAATGCCAACCCGTCTCCGGGCAACAAGCTCGGCGGGCTGACCACCATCCTGGAGAAGTCGCTCGGCGCCATGGCCAAGGCGGGCACCACCAACCTGGTGGATGTGGTGCGCTATGCGGAGCCCGTCACCGCCAAGGGCTTCGTCTTCATGGACACGCCGGGCTACGACCCGGTGGGGGCGACCGGCCAGGTGGCGGGCGGCGCCAACCTGCTGTGCTTCACCACCGGTCGCGGCAGCGTCTTCGGCTGCAAGCCGACCCCCTCCCTCAAGCTGGCGACCAACACGCCGATGTATGAGCGGATGGAGGACGACATGGACATCAACTGCGGCACCATCCTCACCGGCGAGGAGAGCGTGCAGCAGGTGGGCGAGCGGATCTTCCGGCAGATGCTGGCGACAGCGAGCGGCCAGCGGACCAAGAGCGAGAGCTTCGATTTCGGCGCGGCGGAATTCGCGCCCTGGGTGCTTGGCGCGACGATGTGACGGAGGCGCTGCCTTATCAGGTGGAATTCGTCACTGCACTCGAACTTCTGGCACGCGCCTGCGCGATGCTGAAGCAGGCCGGAGGGCCACTGCCCATCCTGGTCGGTGGCGCGGTAGTCGAGTTCGACCAGGAAGCCGCCGGCATTCCGGGAATTGACACCTCGTGGAGCCCTTGGTCATGGCTCGCATTACCCTCGCGGAGCCGGAGGGCAGATCCAGCGCAAGCCGGACGCCGGCTTCCGCCTGACTGGGGCTGCGGTCATGGTGAACAGCGGCCAGCGGCAGACCGGGGCGAAGCGCCACCTGCTGCGGCGCCTGCGGCAGGTGGTGATGGAGCGCGGCAAGCAGCCGCCGTTCAGCGCCAAATTCTGAGGCTCCGCACGGTGCCTCAGCCGGCATTCGCCTCCGCGAACATCCGCCTCGCCTTCTCCAGATCGTAGGGCTGCTCGCTCAGCGTCTCGGCATCCCACTCGCTGCGGCCGGCGGCGAAGAAATCGCCGCCGTAGACATGGATCGCCCCGGTCAGCCGGCTCAGCGGGTTCGTCACGGAATGGATGATGTCGCGGCCGAGCACCGTGCAGTCGCCGGCCCGCAGCGACCGCGCCCCCGCCGCCTCCACCGCGCCGGCGGGGCTGTCCGGCAGGCGGCGCCAGAAGATGTTGTCCTCGCCGCCGGTATAGACGCCGATGACCGCCCACATGCCATGGTTGTGCGGCATCAGCGTCATCCGCGGCGCCCAGACGACGTTCAGCACGGTGAGCTCCGGCGAGCGGTGCAGCACGTTCAGCCCGCCGCACTGCGGCTCACCCAGCCCCGCCAGCACCGCGCCGGGGTCGCGGACCGCCCGGGTGGTGAGTTCCCGGATGGGGCGCTGGCCGCCCTCGCCCTCCGCAAGGGCAGCGCGGCACTCCTCGATGAAGCGGTCCAGGTCGAACATGGATTTGGCCTCCCGGAGGAAGCCTAGAACAGCCGGGACGCCGACGGCACGGCAAAACTCCGCCAAGCCGGGCGGCGCTCCGCCCGGCCCACGCGGTGGTTGCTCAGCTTTCGTAGGCCACCGTCTTCTGGGTCTGCTCGCCCAGCCCCTGGATGCCGAGCTTCATCACCTGGCCCGCCTTCAGGAAGATCGGCGCCGGCTTCTTGCCGAGGCCGACACCCGGCGGCGTGCCGGTGAAGATCACGTCGCCCGGATGCAGGGTGATCATGTGCGAGACGTAGCTGACCAGCGTCTTCACCCCGAAGATCATGGTGCGGGTCGAGCCGTCCTGCATCCGCACGCCATCGACGTCGCAGTACATCGACAGGTTCTGCGGATCGGGGATCTCGTCCTTCGTCACCAGCCAGGGGCCGACCGGGCCGAAGGTGTCGCAGCCCTTGCCCTTGTCCCAGGCGCCGCCGCGCTCGATCTGCCACTCGCGCTCGGAGACATCATTGCCCACCGCATAGCCGGCGACATGCTCCAGCGCCTCGGCCTCGGAGACGCATTTCGCCTTGGTCCCGATGATGATGCAGAGCTCGACCTCCCAGTCGGTCTTCACGCTGTTCTTCGGGATGATCACGTCGTCATTCGCGCCGCAGAGCGCGCCGAGCGACTTGAGGAAGACGATCGGCTCCTTCGGCACCGGCGAGCCGGTCTCGGCCGCGTGGTCGGCGTAGTTCAGGCCGATGCAGATGAGGTTCTTCATCCCCGAGGTCGGCGGCCCGAGCCGCGGCGAGCCCGGCACTGCCGGCAGCGAGCCAGGATCGAGCGCGGCGAGCTTCGCCAGCCCGGCGGCGGAAAGCGCCGCGCCGGCCAGGTCGGGGATCACGCCCGACAGGTCGCGGATGGTGCCGGAGGCGTCGAGCAGCCCCGGTTTCTCCTGGCCCACGGGGCCGTAGCGCAGCAGCTTCATGGGTGGGTCTCCTGAGAAAGGCGTGCCGGCACGAAGAGTCGGTATGGCGGCTCCGGGCCGGCGCGAAAACTACAAGGTCCAGCCGCCGTCGATGACGATGGCCTGGCCGGTGACGAAAGTGCTATCGGGCGCGGCGAGATAGACGACCAGCGCCGCCATCTCCTCGGCGGTGGCCAGGCGTCCCATCGCCTGGCGGGCGACGAAGGCGGCGCGCGCCTGGTCCAGCCCACCCGCCGCGGCGGCGTTGGCGGCGATGCGCTCCTCCAGCGAGGGCGTGTCCACCGTGCCGGGGCAGAGGCAATTGCAGCGGATGCCGCGGGTCACGTATTCGGTGGCGACGGATTTCGTCATCCCGATCACCGCCGCCTTGGTGGTGCCGTAGAGGAAGCGGTTCGGCGCACCCTTCACGCTGGAGCAGGCGGAGGACATGTTGACGATGCTGCCGCCGCCGCGGGCGATCATGCCTGGCAGCGTGGCGCGGATGGTCTGCCACATGCTGCGGACGTTCAGCCCGAAGGCGAAATCCCATTCCGCATCGGTGCAGCTCTCGACGGTGTTCTGGTGGACGAAGCCGGCGCAGTTGAACAGCACGTCGAGCGGCCCGGCCGCGGCGATCGCCGCGGCCACCGCCGCGTCATCCAGCACGTCCAGTGCGGCGGTCTCGATGCCCTGCGCCGCCAGCCCTTCGAGCTTGGCCGCATCGCGGTCGGTGGCGAGGACGCTGCCGCCCTCGGCGGCGAAGGCCAGCGCGCTGGCGCGGCCGATACCCTGCCCCGCTGCCGTCACGAAGCATCGCTTGCCTGCAAGCCTGCCGGCCATGGTGCCTGATTCCCATCCCTCAGGCTGCCATGATCACGGCGGCGACGGCGGCGTCAACTGCCGCCGCCAGAGCAGCTTCAGGCCGCCAGGGTACGAGGCTACGGCGGCTCGCGGTCAGGTCCGGGTGCCAACCGCCATGGCCGGTCGTCCGCAGCGCGGTTCACGCCTCGGGCCCCGCCCCGCCGCGATCCCTCTACCGGGCCAGGGCGCCGCTAGCCTCCTCCACCAGGGCGAGGCCGGTGGGGCGTGCCGGCTTGGGGTGGACGACCATGGGCCGCACGGCGGGAGAGCGGTCGACCTCGGACCGGGAGGCGGGCGGCATGTCGCTGGCCTGCCGCGCGGGGACGGCGGCCGGCGGGGCGGAGAAGACGGCGCGGCGGTTCTGCTCCAGGGTCCGCGCCGCCTCGTCGCTGGCGGCGGGCTGGGCGAAAGCCGGGCTGGCGCCGAGCAGCAGCGCGGCGGCGAGCAGGGCGATGCGCGGCATGGAAAGTCCCTCGTTTTCTCTGCAAACCGGCCCTCGGGCCGGTCACTTGCCGGGAAATTAGGGATCTCCGCCCTGGCATGCCAATGCCAAGGATTGATGGGTGCCATCCATCCGGCGGATGGCGCTGGACGCGATCTTCGGCATGCCCATCAAGCCGGGTGCTTGTCGACGTCCTTGCGCAACCTTGCCGCGGAAGGCGTGCCAAAGCGCCAATTGCGAGGGATCATCGAGGCTCCCCGCAAAACCGCGAAGCGGTATTGCGGGGCGTTCCGGCCGGTGGTGCCCAGCGGCGCTCAGTGGTTGTGCCGGCTCTCGCCCCTGCTTTCCAGGATGTTGAGGTAGAGCGTCGCCGGCTCCAGGCAGCCGCCGGTCCCGAGCTGGCCGATCATGCTGCGCTGGATCTCCTCCCAGGGCGTCCTGTTCAGCAGGTCCGGCTTCTTCCAGGCCGCGCGCCGCGCCGCCAGCTCCCCCTCCGGGATCAGGACGTCCACCTTGCGGGTGTTGAGGTCGATGCGGATCGGGTCGCCGGATTTCAGCAGCGCAAGCCCGCCACCCACCGCCGCCTCGGGCGAGACGTTGAGGATGGAAGGGCTGGCGGAGGTGCCGCTCTGCCGCCCGTCGCCCATGGTCGGCAGGCTGTCGATGCCGGCGCGGATCAGCGCCGCCGGTGGCTGCATGTTCACCACCTCGGCGCTGCCGGGATAGCCGACCGGGCCGCAGTTGCGGATCACCAGCACGGTATGCGCATCGATGCCGAGCGAGGGATCCTCGATCCGGTCGTGGTAATCCTCCGGCCCCTCGAAGACCACGACCTTGCCTTCGAAGATGCCAGGCGGGTTGCTGAGGAAGCGGTCGCGGAATTTCTGGTCGATGACCGAAACCTTCATCACCGCATTATCAAAGATGTTGCCAGACAGGATGGCGAAGCCGCCATGCGGCTTCATCGGCGTGCCATAGGCGCGGATCACCTCGCGGTTCGGCTCCGGCAGCGCCTCGACATTCGCGGCCATGCTGCGGCCGGTGACGGTCATGGCATCGCCGTGGATCTTGCCGGCGAACAGCAGCTCCCGCATGACCGCTGGCACGCCGCCGGCGCGATGGAAGGCCTCCCCCAGGAACCGGCCGGCCGGCTGGCAATCGACCAGCAGCGGGATGTCATGGCCGATGCTGTCCCACTCCTCGATCTTCAGCTCCACGCCCATGTGGCGGGCGATGGCGATGATGTGCGGCGGGCAGTTGGTGCTGGCGCCGATGGCGCTGGCGGCGACGATCGCGTTCTCGAAGGCGGCGCGCGTCATGATGTCCGAAGGCCGCAGGTTCTCCCGCACCATATCGACGATGCGCATGCCGGTCGCATGCGCCATCTGCCCGCGTTCCCGATAGGGGCCAGGGATGGCGGCGCAGCCGGGCAGCGACATCCCCAGCGCCTCAGCGAGCGCGTTCATCGACAGCGCCGTGCCCATGGTGTTGCAATGGCCGACGCTGGTGCTGCTGCTGGCCACCAGCTCCATGAAGCCGTTGTAGTCCAGCTTGCCCTCGGCCAGCATCTTGCGGGCTTCCCAGACGATGGTGCCGCTGCCGGTGAGCCTGCCGCCGAAATGCCCGTCCAGCATCGGCCCGCCGGAGAGCACGATGGCCGGGATGTTCATCGTCGCCGCGCCCATCAGGCAGGCGGGGGTGGTCTTGTCGCAGCCGGTGGTCAGCACCACGCCGTCGATCGGGTAGCCGTGCAGCACCTCGACCAGCGAAAGATAGGCCAGGTTGCGGTCGAGCGCCGCGGTCGGCCGCTTCCCCGTCTCCTGGATCGGATGGATGGGGAATTCCAGCGGAATGCCGCCGGCGTCGCGGATGCCGGCCTTCACCCGATCCGCCAGGGCGATGTGGTGGCGGTTGCAGGGGGCGATGTCGCTGCCGGTCTGGGCGATGCCGATGATCGGCTTGCCCGACTGCAGCTCGCCCCGGGTCATCCCGAAATTCAGGAAGCGCTCGACATAGAGCGCGGTCATGCCCGGGTCTTCCGGATCATCGAACCAGCGCTGGCTGCGGAGCTTGAAACTCTTCTTCGTCTGGTCGGAACCGGCCATGGGCATCACTCCCCGATCGTCAGAGGCTGGGTCTGCCGTCGCCCTCTGTCAACGCCGTGGCGAGACCAGTTGCGCTGCGGCAAGGGCCCGTTGCGGCACAGCAAAGGCGTTGACAGCCGCTGCTGCGCCATCTTTTAATGTGCCTTGCGTACCATAAAGGAGCGAGGTCGATGCCGCTGAAGCTCACCGAGGCCCAGGTCGCCGAATACCACGAGCAGGGCTTCACCGCCCCGGTCCCGATCCTGACGGAAGATGAGGTCCGCCGGCACCGTGCCGCGCTCGAAGCCTATGAGGGCATCAAGGGCAAGCCGCTGGCCTTCCCCGAGAAGTCGAAATGCCACCTGCTGTTCGACTGGGCCGATGCGCTGGTGCACCACCCGGCGGTGCTGGATGCGGTGGAGGATGTCATCGGCCCCGACATCCTGCTGTTCCACTTCACCCTGCAGACCAAGGAAGCGCATCGCGCGACCTATGCGGAATGGCACCAGGACGACGCCTATTTCCGGCTGGAGCCGGCCGAGCAGGTGACCGCCTGGCTGGCGCTTTCCGAAGCCTCGGAACTGTCGGGCTGCATGCGCATGATCCCGGGCAGCCACAAGCGCGGCACGATCTCGCATTTCGACAAGCCGGGCGAGGAGAACATCATCCGCCG
Organism: Siccirubricoccus deserti; assembly: GCF_014283215.1. Classification (GTDB taxonomy): domain Bacteria; phylum Pseudomonadota; class Alphaproteobacteria; order Acetobacterales; family Acetobacteraceae; genus Siccirubricoccus; species Siccirubricoccus deserti. Next base: position 108,000 of record NZ_JACOMF010000009.1, on the reverse strand, counting down.
CGGCATGACCGTGGACGGCCTCGGCCCGAAGGACGGGGTGCTGGCGCCGCTAAAGGCCGGCGAGATGTCGCTGCACCACACCCACACGCTGCATTCCTCGGGCCCGAACGACAGCGACGACCGCCGTATCGGCCTGACCCTCAGCTATGTGCCGACGCGCTGCCGGCCGACCAGCGAGACCCGACCTTCGGCATTGCTGGTACGTGGCACCGACCGCTACGGGCATTTCGAGCCGGAGCAGCGCCTTGGGCAGGAACTGTCGCCGGAAGCCAGAGCGGCGCACCGCCGGGCCTGCGGCCTCTATGTCCAGCTTGCTGGCATCGCCGCATGAAGTATTGGCTCGGGCTTGCGGCCCTGTTCGTTGCGCTGACGCAGCCAGCCGCGGCGCAGCAGGTGCTGCGCATCGGCATGACTGCGTCCGACGTGCCGACCACCAGCGGCATGCCGGACAATGGCTTCGAGGGGATGCGCTTCCTCGGCTATCCGGTGTTCGAGGCGCTGACCCTCTGGGATCTGTCGCGCTCCGATGTGCGGGCCGGGCTGCGCCCTGGCCTTGCCGAGCGCTGGGAACAGGATCCGGGGGATCCGAAGACCTGGATCTTCCACCTGCGCCAGGGCGTCACCTTCCACGACGGCACGCCCTTCGACGCCGATGCGGTGATGTGGAACCTCGACCGCTTCTGGAAGCAGGACAGCCCGCAATTCGATCCGGCCGGCTCCGGTGTGGTGCGCAGCCGCGCCACGCTGGTCGCCGGCTACCGCAAGATCGACGATCGCACGGTGGCGATCAGCACCAGCCGCGCCGCGTCCTACTTCCCCTATATGGCGGTCTACATCCTGATGACCTCGCCGGCGTCCTTCGACAAGGGCGGGCGGGACTGGGCCAAGGTGGCGCAGGCCCTGCCGGCCGGCACCGGGCCCTTTCGCCTCGCGCGCCTCACGCCGCGCACCGCCGCCGACATCGTGCCCAACCCGCAGTACTGGGACGTGGCGCGGCGGCCGAAGATCGATCGCATTTCCTTCATGCCGATCCCGGATGCGCTGACCCGCGTCGCCGCGCTGCGCAGCGGCCAGGTGGATTGGATCGAGGCGCCGCCGCCGGACAGCATCCCCTCGCTGCGCCAGGCCGGCTTCAACATCGTCACCAACCCCTATCCGCACACCTGGGGCTGGCTGCTGAGCCTGGCAGGGCCGAACACCCCCTTCGGCGACATCAGGGTGCGGCGGGCGCTGAACTACTGCGTCGACCGCGATGGCATGGTGGCGCTGCTGAACGGCACGGCGGAGCCCGCGGTCGGGCTGTTCCGCACCGCCGATTCGACCTTCGGCGAACCACAGCAGCGCTACCGCCACGACCCGCAGCTCGCCCGCGCGCTGCTGCGGGAGGCCGGCTACGGGGCGGACAAGCCGCTGCGCTTCAAGGTGCTGATCTCCACCTCCGGCTCCGGCCACATGATGCCGCTGCCGATGAACGAGTTCCTGCAGGCCAACCTGCGGGAAAGCTGCGGTGTCGAGGTCAGCTTCGAGGTGGTCGATTTCGGCACGGTCCTGGTGCTGACGCGCTCGGCGCCGGATGCGGCGGGGCTGCGCGGCTCGCTCGCGCTCAACACCGCGCCGCCGACCTCGGACCCGGCCCAGGTGGTGCGCTACACTGCCGCCGCCTCCGCCGCCCCGGCCGGGGTGAACTGGTCCCATTTCATGCACCCGGGCTACAACGCGCTGCTGGAGCGGATGGAGAACGCCAGGAACCAGAAGACCGCCGAGGATGCGCTGCGCCAAGCGCATGAGATCATGGTCGATGAGGCGCCCTGGGTATTCATCGTCCATGACCTCAATGCACGGGCGATGTCGCGTTCGGTGCGCGGCTTCGTGCAGGCGCAATCCTGGTTCCAGGACCTTGTGCCGGTGACGATGGGGCGTTGACCGCGTCGCGGCGCTCAGTGCCGGCCCGGCGCATCCTGGGCCGGCGGCTGCCAGCCCTGGCGCCAGCCCGGCGCCGGCTGCAGCACGCTCTCCATCAACGCGAGCGCTTCGGCATCGTTGAACCGGCCGGTGCCGAACAGGATTCGGTACCAGATGGCGCCGTAGAGCATGTCGTGCCGCGCCTCGGCGTCGCCACCGGCGCGGAAGCTGCCGTCTTGCAACCCGCGGCCGATGATGCGGATGGCGGTCGCGCGGCGGTGGCCGAGATAGCGGTCGCGCAGCACATGCGTCATCTCGGGATCGGCCAGGCATTCGCCGATCACCGCGCGGGCCAGCGCCCCGCTCTGCCCGTTCATCTGCCGGGCCATGTGCACCAGATGGGTGGCGATGGCGGCGAGCGGCGGTGCCTCCTCGTCCAGCGGCTGGGTCTCGGCCATGCGCCGCAGCAGCGTGTCGACGAACAGCGCCAGGCGGGACGGCCAGCGGCGATAGAGGGTAATCTTGCTCACCCCGGCGCGCTCGGCGATGCGTTCCATGGTGATGTCGCGCAGTGGCGCGCGCTCGAGCAATTCGACGACGGCATCCAGCGCCTGGTCCTCGGCGCCTTCCAGCCGCGGCCGGCCGCGCTGGCGTGGCACCGCCTGCAGGGTTTCGTGTGACACTAGGCAGTCCTCCGGGGGCTGCTCTGTCAGCAATCAGGGAAAGAGGCAAGCATATGAGCGGAACCACCATGGCCGGCGAACTCGCCGGGCGGCGCATCCTGGTGATTGGCGCCGGCTCCGGCATCGGCCAGGCGACGGCGCGGCTGGCCGCCAGCCGCGGCGCCAGCCTCGCCGTCACCGTGCTCGACGAGGCGGAGGCGACGGCGACCCGGGCGGAGTTCCCCGACATCCACGCCCTGCCGCTCGACCTCAGGGCGCGCGACCAGGTGGCGCCGGTGCTGGGCGAGCTGATCGCCCGGCTCGGCGGCGTCGATGCGGTGGTCTACTGCGCCGGCGTCATGCTGCGCAGCCCGGCCGAGGCAATGACCGACGCGGATTGGGACCGGCTCATCGAAATCAACCTGACCGGCTGCTTCCGGGTGCTGCGGCAGACCCTGCCGGCGCTGCGGGACTCGCCCAATGCGCCGGCGGCGGTGGTGGTCTCCAGCCAGCTCGGCATCGTCGGCTTCCGCGCCGGCGCCGCCTATGCCGCCAGTAAATCCGGGATCAACGGGCTGATCCGGTCGCTCGCGCTGGAATACGCGCCGCTCGGGGTGCGGCTGAACGCCGTGGGCCCAGGCCCGACCGAGACGCCGATGACCGCCGTCAGCCGCGCCAACCCGGCGATCTTCGCGGAGATGGTCGGCGGCATTCCGATGGGCCGCTACGGCCGGCCGGAGGAGAGTGCCGAGGTGATCCTGTTCCTCGCCTCGGCGCGGGCCAGCTTCGTCACCGGCCAGCTCTGGTGCGTCGACGGCGGCTACGTCGCCCGGTGATCCTGGGGCGGCCGGTCGTGCCGGATCAGCCGCCCGCTCGTCGCCGGCCGGTTTGCGCGGTCAGGGAAAGACGATGTCCGTCAGGTTGCAGGTATTGACCTGGCGCCGTTCATTCGCCTGGCCATTGGTGTAGACCACGCGGATGTCGTTGATGCACTGCCCGAGGGGCAGGCGGATGACATAGGCTTCACCCGAGCCCAGCGTGCGGTCGCCCAGCCGGTCCGGTCCCCAGGAATTCACGTCCGAGGAGGAGACGTAGATCTCGTTGAGGGCCAAGCTGCTGTTGTTGGTCAGGCGGAAGGACGGGTCGTTGGACTGCGCCTGCGCCTGCGCCGCGCCGGCGAAGGCCAGGCCGACGGCGGCGAGAAGGGGCGGGAAGCGGTGGGCGGAAGCCATGCGTGAGTCCTCTGTCTAAGCGCGCAACAGTTTCGCGCGCCGATTGCGGTTTTGGCATGGCCATGGGTGGAACCGGGTTAATGCGGGTGCGCCGCTTCCCCGACCCTCCGCTCAGTCAGGCTTGATCCCGCCGGCGCGGATCACCTCCGCCCATTTGCTGATCTCGCTGTCGAGGAAGCGCGCCATCTCGGCCGCGCTGCCGCCGCCCGGCACCGCGCCCTGCGCCTCCAGCTGCGTCCGCAGCGCCGGCGCCGCCAGGATGCGGCCGACCTCGGCGTTGAGCCGGGCCACCGCCGCCGGCGGCGTGCCGGCCGGCGCCACCAGCGCGTTCCAGGTATAGGCATCGTAGCCGGGCAGCCCGGCCTCGGCGACCGTGGGCAGGTCGGGCCAGGAGGGCAGGCGCTTGCTGGTGGTCACCGCCAGTGCCCGCAGCCGGCCGCCGCGCACCTGCGGGCCGGAGGAGAGCGCGCTGTCGAACAGCACGTCGCATTCGCCGGCCACCGCGGCGATCACGGCCGGGCCGCTGCCGCGATAGGGGATATGCGTCATCTCGATGCCGGCCATGGATTTGAACAGCTCCCCCGCCAGATGGGAGGGCTGGCCGCTGCCGATCGAGCAGTAGTTCAGCCGCCCGCCGCTGGCCTTGGCATGGCGGACGAACTCGGCCACCGAGCGCGGCCCGCGGTCTATCGGCGTGACCATCAGCAGCGGATAGACCGCCACCAGCAGGATCGGCGCGAAGCCGCGCACCGGGTCGTAGGGCACCGAGGGAAACAGGCTGGGGTTGATCGCTTGCGGCCCGCTGGCGGTCATCAGCAGGGTGTGGCCATCGGGCGCGGCGCGGGCGGCGACCTCCGTGCCGATCATGCCGGAGGCGCCGCCGCGGTTCTCCACCACCACGGGCTGGCCCAGCGCCTCGGCCAGCGGCGTGGCGATCAGCCGGGAGACGACATCGGTGGAGCCACCCGGCGGGAAGGCGACGATGATCCGCACCGGGCGATCCGGCGCCCAGGCGGGCTGGGCCAGCGCCGGGGCGGCAAGCAATGTCGGCAGGGCGTGCAGCAGCGTGCGCCGGCGCATGGGCGTTCCTCCTCGTCTTGTCGTTGCGGGGAGGATGCCCGGTGGTGGGGGCCGGTCAAGCCCGCGGATGACAGCGGAATGCGCCAGCGCCCGACGGGGTTGGTACTGCAGCGAGGGGCGTCCCCCTCCCATCATCCGCGGGCTTGACCCGCGGATCTGGTTTCTGGTCGGAAACAGGGGCGGATGGCCAGGTCAGACCCGGCCATGACGGGTTTGAGGTGCTCACGCCCGGGATCGGGCGCTGCAGGAACCCGCTACCCGATCGCTTCCTCCAGGAAGACCTGCACCGCCTGGAACAGCGCGCCGCGGTTGCGCTCCATCAGGATGGTGTGGGTGCCCTCGCCCAGCACCACCAGCCGCTTGCCGGGGCTCGCCGTCAGCAACGGGAACAGCGCGTTGGCCAGCGCCGGCGGGGTGTCGCGGTCCCATTCGCCGACCACCAGCAGGGCCGGCGCGGTGATCTTCGCCGGGTCGTAGAAGGGCTTGCCGGCCTGCCAGTATTCCCGCCCGTCCAGCATCGCGCCGTTCGGCGCCCGCAGCGCCGGCGGGTTGCGGCGCTGGCCCTCCGGATCGGTTGCCCAGGTGACGCCGGCCCAATGCTCGAACCAGCCCGGCGGGATCAGCGTCGCCCGCTTCGCCTCCGGCACGCCGGTCAGCCAGCGCTCCCGCGCCTGCGCCTGGGTCACCAGGCGGTAGGCGCCGAGCGTGGCGCCGGTGCTGGCGGCGGCGAGGCTTGGCCCATCGCGCAGCCATTCCGGGGCGTAGAGGACGAGCCGCTCGACGAGGTTCGGATTCTCGGCGGCGAAGCGGGCCATCAGGCTGGTGCCCCAGGACCAGCCCATGTGCACGATCTTCGGCAGGGAGCGGCGCTGGCGGATGAAGGCGGCGACGCTGGCGATGTCGGCCACCGCCGTCTCGCCGCGCACCAGCGGCGGATTGGCCTCCGGCGGCTGCGCCATCTCCGGCGGCCGGGTGCTGCGGCCGTAGCCGCGCAGATCCATGCACCAGACATCGAAGCCGCGGCCGGCGATGTAGTCCATCCAGGACAGCCCGCCGAGCGGCAGGTCGAAGGCGGTATGCGCCGGATAGGTCGCGCCATGCACGAACAGCACGGTGCGGTCCGGCCGTGCCGCCACCCCCTCCTGCCGCTTGTTGCGGACGAAGAGCTCGATGCCGGCATCGCCGGACGGCACCATGTGCTCCTCGGTGGCGATCGGCGCCGCCTGCGCCCCGGCCGAGGCCGGCAGCAGCGTGGTGGCGGCGAGAAGCGGCGGGGCGGCGAGGACCGCACGGCGTTGCATGGCGTCACTCCAGACTGTGGTTTTGCGGCAACCTAGCGCGGAAGCCGCGCGGTTCCATCCTCCCCTCGCGCCGCCGCTGGGCTACACCGCTGCCGATGATGGGAAACGCAGGCCTCGCCCGGCGCGGTGCAGCGCGCCGTGATCGCTGGCCGGAGGCGCGGGCGGTGCTGGCGCTCGCCTGGCCGCTGGCGCTGACCAACCTCAGCCAGCATCTGCTGGCACTGACCAATGCGGTGATCCTCGGCTGGCACTCGACCGAGGCGCTGGCGGCGGCCACCCTTGGCGCCAACCTCTACTGGATGCTGATGGCGCCCTCGCTCGGCACCGCGCTGGCAGCCGGGCCGATCCTGGCTCAGGCGCGTGGGCATGGGCAACTGCGCGGCGGCGCCGGCCGTGGCTGGGTGCGGGAGATGCGGCGGGGGGCGCGGGCTTCGTTGCTCGCCTCGCTGATCCTGCTGGTGCCGAGCCTCCTCGTGCTGTGGCATGGCGAGGCGCTGCTGCTGGCGCTGGGGCAGGAGCCGGCGCTGGCGGCATTGGCCGGCAGCTACCTGCGGGCGATGATGTGGGGGCTGGTCCCCTTCGCCGGCTTCATCGTGCTGCGCGGCTTCCTCGCCGCCATGGAGCGGCCGGGGCCGGCCTTGTGGATCACCGGCGCGGCGGTGGTGCTGAATGCGGTGCTGTGCTGGCTGCTGGTGTTCGGCGCGTTCGGTTGGGCCGGCATGGGCATGCCGGGGGCCGGTCTGGCCAGTGTCTGCGCCGATCTCCTCATGCTGCTCGGCCTGCTGGCGCTGGTGGCGCGGGACCGGCGGCTCGGCCGGTTCCGGCTGCTCGGGCGGTTCTGGCGCTGGGATGCGGCGCGCATCGCCGAGGTGTGGCGGATCGGCCTGCCGATCAGCGGATCGATGCTGCTGGAGATCGGCGTCTTCACTGCCGCCGCCGTCGCCATGGGCTGGTTCGGCGCGGTGGCGGTGGCGGCGCATGCCATCGCGCTGCAGGTGGCGGCCAGCACCTTCATGGTGCCGATGGGCATCGGCCAGGCGGCCACGGCCAGGGTCGGCATCCTGGCCGGTGCCGGAGATGGCGCCGGGGCGGCGCGGGCGGGTTGGGTGTCCATTGGCCTCGGCGCCGGCTTCATGGCGGCGACCGCGGTCGCGCTGGTGCTGGGGGCGGAGCGGATTGCCTGGGGCTTCCTCGACCCGGCCGACCCGGATGCGGCTGCCGCGGCGGCGCTGGGGGCGGTGCTGCTGACCGTCGCCGGCGTCTTCCAGCTGGCCGATGGCGTCCAGGCGGTGGCCGCCGGGGCGCTGCGCGGGCTGAAGGACACCAGGGTGCCGATGCTGCTGGCCGCGCTCGGCTATTGGGGGCTGGGCATGCCGGTCGGAGTAGGGCTGGCGCTCTGGGCCGGCTTCGGGCCGCTTGGCATCTGGGTCGGGCTGGCGGCGGGGCTTGGGGTGGTGGCGGCACTGATGCTGCGGCGCTGGTGGCGGCTGTCCCAGGCTTCGCGTGACGCGGTGGCGGTGGCGGTGGTGGCGGTATGAGGGCCGGCGATCCGCAGGAACCCGCCATGCCCATCCGCTGCTCCGCCTCTCCGGGCCGGCTGCGAATACGCCCGGCCGGCCCCGATTGTGTCGCGCATGGGTGGAAGCGGATCCCGGTCTGCGAGTGAGGCGGCCAATGCCCAGGTGCCGGCACTCATGATGCGGCACCGCTGTGCTGCGGATTGCGTTCATGCCTGAACGCCAATCCGCTGTAGCCTAGCGTTTGTAGGGCGGCGTCACGCTCCAGGGCATTCGCGCCCCACCGCGATCCGCTCTGATTCGCCTCGGCGGGTGAGGTGCTTTCGCCACCGTGGTCCAGGCAGGCCATCCGCATTGACCATCCGCATCGGGAGGACATTGAGACATGCCGACCTACATTGCGCTGGGTGATTGGACGGATCAGGGCGCGCAGGCGATTGCTGAGTCGCCGCAACGGCTCGATGAAGCCAAGCGGCACCTTGAGGAGATGGGTGGCCGCTTCATCGCCTTCTGGATGACCATGGGCGAGCACGACCTGGTGCTTGTGTATGAGACGCCCGACGATGCGGTGGCCGCACGGTTCATACTGATGCTCAACCGGCTCGGCTCAGTGCGGACCAGAACGCTGAAGGCATTTCCGGAGACGGCATACCGGCAGATCATTGCCTCCATCGCGTGACCGGCAGGCTACGGAAAGCGCTGGCAGGGGGGCGGGAACGTCCCCCTCCGTCAAGGCCGGGCTTGACCCGGCCATCCCTGATCAACTGGTTCGCTCCCTTTCCGCCGCTTGCCGGAGCAGATCGCCGCAGGGCGGCATCGCCCGGAGGCGCAGCACATCAGCGGGTTCCGTTGACCATTCCATGCACGAAGGCGCAGCCTCTCCGGGCGAGACATGGGATGGATCGGGAGGACGGCCATGTACGTCGTCATCCGGCGGTATGCGGCGGGCGCGAAGGCGGAGGAGGTCGCCCGGCGGGTCGGCGAAGGGCTGGTGCCGGTGCTACGGGACCTGCCAGGATTTCGTGCCTACTACGCCTTCGTCGGCGAGGACGGCCGCCCGGTCTCGGTCAGTATCGTGACAAGCCGATCCACAGCGCTGGCGGCCAACGAGCGTGCCCGCGAGTGGGTGGTTGCCAACATGGCTGACCTCGTCCCGGACCCGCCGGAGGTCGTCATGGGCACGATGCTGGTCGATGCCGCGACCTTCGGCGAGGAGGCGGCGGAGAAGGAGCAGGACGGGCATTCTCCGGCTCCCTGGGCCGACAGCGGCATCTGATTCGCGCGGTGGACGGCCCGGACCTCGTCGACGGTTGGCGACGATGGAGGGCGCCGCCCCCCACCGGGGGCGGAGGATGGCCGAACGCCGCAACCGCCCTCAATCGCTCTCCGGCGGGATGACGTTGGTGCGCTTGCCCTCCACCAGCACGTCCCGCATCGTCTCCACCCCCTTGACCCGGATGTCCTGCCAGGCCTCCGGCGAGTGGAAGGCGATGTGCGGGGTGATGATCAGCCGGCCGCGCGTCCATTCCTCCTGCGCGCGATAGGCGCGGAGCAAGGAGGGGATCGGCTCCACCGGTGGCTCCACCGGGATCACGTCCAGCCCGGCCCCTGCGAGATGGCCGTCGCGCAGGCAGCGCTCCAGCGCCTCGATGTCGAGGATCGGGCCGCGCGCGGTGTTCACCACCACCGCACCCTTGGGCAGGCGCCGCAGCGCCGCCTCATCCACCAGCCCGCGCGTTGTCCGGGTCAGCGGACAATGGATGGAGAGCACGTCGGATTGCTCCAGCAGCGCCTCCAGCGTGCGGGCGCGGGAAATGCCCAGGGCGCGGTCCCAGCCATTCGGCTGGTACGGGTCGAAGAACACCACCTTGTAGCCGAAGGCCTTGGCCCGCAGCGCCGCCGCCGAGCCGATGCGGCCGAGGCCCAGGATGCCGAAGGTCTGCACCTCCTGCCGCCGCACGATGGCGGAGGGCATCACCGCCCAGGGCGCCGGCGCCGGGCCGCGCTGGCTGTCGTGGTAGAGGGTCAGGCCACGGCGCAGCGCCACCGCCAGCAGCACGGCGAACTCCGCCACTTCCTGCGTCCCGTAATCCGGCAGGTTGGCGACGAGGATGCCGCGCGCGGCGCAGGCGGCGCGATCCACCCGGTCGTAGCCGACGCCCATCCGCACCACGGCCTTCAGCTTCGGGAAGCGGGCGAGCTGTTCGGCCGGCACCGCCATGCGCAGGGTCATCAACCCATCGACCTCGGCGAGCATTTCGTCCGGCAGCTCGGCCAGGCTCGATTTGGCGTTGCCCTGCAGGATGCGGACGCCGGGGCCGAGGATCGCCTGCTCGATCGCCGTATCCGAATAGAGCCCTTCCGGCTCCAGCACCGTCAGCATGCGCACGCCCTCCCCCGTATTGGCGGGGGAGGGTAGGGGCGGAAGCGCTTGCGGAACAGCCCCCCGCCACCGCTCAGAACAGGGCGGAGGGTGCCACCGTGCTGCCGGTGCCACCCTTGATCTTCAGCGGCTGGACCATCAGCGCGAATTCGCTCGGCCGGCGCTGTGCCAGCTCGTCGAGCTTCATGTTCTCCAGCAGGTGCACGCCGTTCACCACCAGGGCGATCTGATGCACCGGCAGGCTGACGTTGCGGTCGGGGTTGGGCGCGACCTCCACCGGCCAGTTGTCGCTGCCCATCAGGATCGGGTTGCGCTCGATGACGTATTGCGCCGCCGCCACGCCGATGCCCGGGCAGGACCGCACGTAGCGGGCGTTGTCGAGTGCCCAGAGCGTGCCCCAGCCGGTGTGGAAGATGACGGCGTCGCCCTCCTCGATGCGGATGTTCTGCCGCTGCTGCGCCTGCTCGATGTCGGCGACGGTGATTTCATAGCTGTCGCCCAGCACCGGCACGCCCTTCAGCGCGGCGATGTCCAGCAATACGCCGCGGGTGAAGATGGTGCCGACGGTATCGACGCCCATTTCGGTGAAGCCGCTGCGCGAGGCGATGTCGGCGACCTTGACGCAGTTGTAGGTCTCCTCGCCGATCGTCTGGTGCGGGAACATGTCGAGTTGGGTGCCGACCTGGCCGATCTCGGTGAGGACGATTTCCTCGTTGGAGCCGCGGCGGTTGGCCTCGGGATTCATGAAGCTGCGCTTCAGGTGCTGGTCGAAGCGGCGGGTGCCGAAGAACGGCATCTGCTGCGACAGGGTCTGGCCGAGCTCGACGATCTCGCCGGTGCGGATCAGCCCGGCGGCACGCTTGGCGCGGTCCGGCGTCATCAGGTTCATGGCGCCACGGCGGTCGTTCGGCCCCCAGCGGCTGGGGCAGCGCTGGGCGGTATCCGGCGGCATCCAGCCCTGCGCCTGGACGGGGGTGGCGGTGAGCCCGAGATGCGCCCCGCCACAGGCGAGGCAGCCCAGCCCCCCGAAGAGGCCGCGGCGCGACAAGGCTTGCATGGCGTTCTCCCTTGGTCGTTCGGCTTGGCGGATGGGTCCGCGCCGCGATGCTGGCACGGCGCCGCCGGGCAAAGCCACGCCGAAGCGTCGGCCTTCCCGCCGCCCCCGCGCCGCCGCATGATCCGGCCAGAGCACAGTAGGATTCCGGGGCATGGCCGAGCGGCATTACCTCATCACCGGCGCGGCCAGCGGCATCGGCGCCGCCGCCTGCCGCGCCCTGGCCGCGCCCGGCGCCGCCATCGCGGTTCACACCAGGAAGAACCGCGAGGGCGCGGAGCGCGTCGCCGCCGAGGTCCGCGCCCGGGGCGGAGAGGCGCAGGTGCTGCTGGCCGACCTGGCCGAGCCGGAGGCCCCCGCACGGCTGGTGGGCCAGGCCACGGAGGCGCTCGGCGGCCTGGACGTGCTGGTCTCCAACGCCGGCTTCGCCGACCGCACGCCGGTGGCGGCGCTGACCGATGCCGGCTTCGCCGCCAGCCACGACGCCATCACCTTCGCCCTGCTGCGCCTGGCCCGCGCCGCGCAGCCGCATCTCGCGCGCGGGCGGGCGCCGCGGCTGGTCGCCGTTTCCTCCTTCGTCGCCCATGTGTTCCGGCTGGAGCACCCGGTCTTCCCGGCCTCGGCCGCGGCCAAGGCGGCGCTGGAGGCGCTGGTGAAGGCGCTGGCCATCGAATGGGCGCCGGGCATCACGGTGAACGCCGTGGTCCCCGGCTTCACCCGCAAGGACCCTGGCGCCCATGCGGCGCTCGACCCCCGCGCCTTCGACGAGCGCATCGCCCGCATCCCGCTGCGCCGGCTCGGCACGCCGGACGAGGTGGCGGCGGCGATCGCCTTCCTGGCCTCGCCGGCGGGGGGCTACATCACCGGGCAATGCCTGCATGTGGATGGCGGGATCACGGTCTAGGGCCAGCGCCGCGGCGCTGCTGCTCCTTCTCCTCTTCGCTGCGCCGGCAGCGGCACAGGAGCTGGCCGGGCATGGCGGGCCGGTGCGGGCGCTGGCGGTGTTGCCCGATGCGCTGGCCTCGGCCGGCTTCGACCAGGCGATCATCCTCTGGGATGCGGAGCAGGGCCGGGCGCGGCGGGTGATGCGCTGGCACGCCGGGGCGGTGAACGCCCTGACCGCAATGCCGGATGGCGGGCTGGCCAGCGCCGGGGAGGATGGCCGCATCGCGCTCTGGTCGCCCGGCGGTGCGGAGCAGCCGGCGAAGGTACTGGAAGGCCACACCGCCCCGGTCGCCGCGCTGGCGGTGGCGCCGGACGGGCGGCTCGCCTCGGCCGGCTGGGACGGCATGGTGCGGCTCTGGGCGCGGGACGGCACGGCGCGGGTGATGGAGGGGCACCGCGGCCCGGTGAACGGGCTGGCCTGGGTCGCCGGCGCCCTGGTCAGCGCCGGCTATGACGGCACCTTGCGGCAGTGGTCCCCCAACGGCGAGGGCCGGCTCCTGGCCGAGCTCGGCCTGCCGCAGAATACCCTGGCGGCGCTGCCCGGCGGGGCGCTCGCCGCCGCCGGGGCGGATGGCGCGGTGCGGCTGCTGGCCGCCGATGGCACGTTGCGGGAACTGGCAGCCGGCAGCCGCCCGGTGGTGGCGCTGGCGGTGGCGCCGGATGGGCGGCTGCTGGCCGCCGCCTCGCTCGGTGGCGCCGTCAGCCTCTGGAACCTGCCGGAAGGGCGACTGCGGGCGACGCTGGACGGGCCCGGCCTGCCGGTCTGGTCGGTGAGCTTCGCCGCGGATGGGCAGAGCCTCTGGACCGGCGGGCAGGACCGCAGGGTGCGGCGCTGGTCGGCGGCGACCGGCGCGCCGCTCGGCCCGCCCGAGGCGGCGCCGGCGGCGGTGGCCGGAAGCGCCCCGGCCTTCCGCCCCTGTGTCGCCTGCCATGCGCTGGAACCCGGCGACATCCCAATGGCCGGGCCGCATCTGCACGGGCTGTTCGGCCGCCGCATGGGCAGCGTCCCCGGCTACGCCTATTCGGAACGGCTGGCGCGCGGCGACATCATCTGGACGCCGGAGACGGTGGCGGACTTCTTCACCCGCGGCCCGGATGTGGTGACCCCGGGCACCCGCATGCCGGTGCAGACGCTCGGCAATCCGGCGGAGCTGGAGGCGCTGATCCGCTTCCTGGAACAGGCGACGCGGTAGGGCGGATCGCCGTGGGGTGGCATTGCCCCCGTCCCACGCACCATGCCTCGCCCCGCCTGTCATGCACGGGCTTGATCCGTGCATCCGCTTCCATCGCGAAAAGAACGGCCTGACCGGCCCGCCCCCTCGACCACAATGGTTCCAGGGGTTCCAGGGGGCACCGCGGCACGGTGTTCTCAGGGCAGCAGGCGGTAGAGCGTGACCTCCCGCGTGTCGCGATCCTCCAGCTCCCGCGTCACCGGCACGACCATCCGCAACAGCGGCACCAGCCCGTCCGGCGGCAGGTAGGCGCGGCCGGGATCGGCCAGCAGCACCTCCGCCCCCGCCGCCGCCAGGGCGCGCAGCCAGGGCAGGATATGGCGGGTCATCGGCGCCTCGTAGCAGACGTCGCCGGCCAGCACCGTGTCCCAGCGGCAGGGCTGGCCGACCACATCGCCCGCCAGCGTCTCCACCGCCACGCCGTTCAGCGCGGCGTTGAGCCTTGTGGCGGCAATGGCCAGCGGATCGATCTCCGCCGCCTCCACCCGCGCCGCCCCGGCCAGGGCGGCGGCGATACCGGCCAGGCCGCAGCCGGCGGCGAAGTCGAGTACCCGCCGGCCGCGCACCCGTTCGGGCTCGTCCAGCAGCAGCCGGGCGGTGGCGACGCTGCCAGGCCAGGCGAAGGCCCAGAAGGGCGGCTCGATTCCCTCCTGCGCCAGCCAGGCCTCGGTGGCCTGCCAGATCGGGGTGATCTCGGTGGCGAGGTGGAGCGCGATCTCCGGTACCAGGGGCGGGTGGGCAAGCGCGGTATGGGCGCGGAGGAACGCCTCGGCGTCGCCGGCCCCGGTGCTGCCGCTCACAGCCGGCCGATCAGGAAGGCCAGCGCCACCGCCAGCCCAACCTCCCGGTTGGATTTGAACAGCCTGAGGCACCCCGCCGGATCATGGATGTCGAGCGTCACCACCTGCCGCGCCAGCAGCACCGCCGGCAGCAGCAGCGCCGGCAGATAGGGCCATTCCAGCCCGGCCAGCCCGCCGGCCAGCGCCAGCAGCGCCAGCATCCCGGCGTAGCAGGCGGCGAGGAAAGGCCGGGTGTCCTCGCCGAAGCGCAGTGCGGTGCTGCCGATGCCGACCTTCGCGTCATCCTCGCGGTCCTGATGGGCGTAGATCGTGTCGTAGCCGAGGATCCAGAGGAAGCCGGCGGCCCAGAGCACCAGGGCCAGCGCGCCCACCTGGCCGGTGGTGGCGGCAATCCCTTCCGGCGCCGCCCAGGAGAAGGTCAGCCCCAGCATCGCCTGCGGCCAATTCGTCACCCGCTTGGCCAGCGGGTAGAGCAGGATCGGCAGCAGGGCACACAGCCCGAGCAGGATCGCCGCGCGGTTCAGCTGCACCAGCACCAGCAGGCCGATCAGGCAGAGCCCCGCCAGGAATCCCAGCGCCTGCTTCGGCGAGACCGTGCCGGCGGCCAGCGGCCGGCCACGGGTCCGTTCCACCCTTAGGTCGATGTCGCGATCCCAGAGGTCGTTCACCACGCAGCCGGCGCCCCGCATCGCGACCGCGCCGATGCCGAACAGCAAGGTCAACCGCAGCCCTTCCGCCCAGGAGGGGGCGGTGAGGGCGAAGGCCCAGAGCCCCGGCAGGAACAGCAGCCAGGAGCCGATCGGCCGGTCCAGCCGCGCCAGCAGCGCGTAGGGGTGCCAGCTGGCCGGCAACCGGCCGACCCAGCCGCGCGTCTCTATGTCCGTGTAGCCTTGCATGTGTACCGGGCCTTGCCTGGGGCCTCTGTTCCAGCGAAAAGGCGGCATGTCCACCCCGCGCCTCTACCTCGACCAGCCCCTGGCGGAGGGGCGGGAGGTTTCCCTGCCCCCCGGCCAGGCGCATTACCTCGGCAGCGTCATGCGCCGCGCCCCGGGCGATGCGGTGCTGGCGTTCAACGGCGCCGATGGCGAATGGGCGGCCCGCATCGCCAGCCTGCGCAAGGACCGCGGCAGCCTGATGCCGGAACGGCAGACCCGGCCGCAGACCACGCCGCGCGACGTCAGGCTGCTGGTCGCGGCGTTGAAGCGGGAGGCGATGGAATGGGTGGTGGAGAAGGCGACCGAGCTTGGCGTCGGCAGCATCCAGCCGGTGCTGACCCGGCGCAGCGTGACCGACCGGGTGAATCTCGCCCGGCTCGGACTGATCGCCCGCGAGGCGGCCGAGCAGTCCGAACGCCTGGACCTGCCACGAATCGCCCCGGCCCTGCCGCTGCATGCCGTGCTGGACGGCTGGGACGGCGCGCCATTGCTGGTCGGGGCGGAGCGGGCAGCGGCGCCGCCGATCGCCCGCGTGGTGGCCGGCCTGCCGCCGGATTTGGTCCTGTCGCGGGCCTGGCTGGTCGGGCCGGAAGGCGGGTTCGAGCGGGTGGAGCTTGACGATCTGCGCCGGCGCGCCTTTGTTTCGCCGGTTGCCCTCGGGCCCCGCATCCTGCGGGCGGAGACGGCGGCCGTGGCCGGGCTTGCCATCCTGCAGGCGCTGGCGGGCGACTGGAACGAGAGTTGATCGTGTGCCGGGCGCCCCGCCCGCGCCCCCGACATACGGAAGGGCAGGATGTCGAATCCCGGCGAAGCCGACCTGACGCCGATCACCGACGCACGGCAGCTTGCCGAATGGTTCGCCGCCGGCAGCAAGCCGCGCGGGGCCTGGGGCGTCGGCACGGAGCACGAGAAATTCGGCTTCTTCCGGGATGGCTTCGCCACCCCGCCCTATACCGGCACGGGCGGCATCCGGGCGCTGCTGGAAGGGCTGCAGGCCAGGGGCTGGGCGCCGATCCTCGACAGCGGCAATCCAATTGGGCTGAAGCGCGGCGGCGCCTCCATCAGCCTGGAGCCGGCCGGACAGTTCGAGCTTTCGGGCGCCATCCTGCCCGACCTGCACGCCACCTGGCGCGAACTGGGCGAGCACTTGCGGGAGGTGCATGAGATCACCGGGCCGATGGGCGTCGGCTTCGCCTCGCTCGGCTTCCACCCGCTGCACAGCCGGGACCAGATGCCGTGGATGCCGAAGGGCCGCTACGCCATCATGCGGCGCTACATGCCGACGGTGGGTAGCCTCGGCCTCGACATGATGACCCGCACCTGCACGGTGCAGGCCAACCTCGACTACGGCGACGAGGCCGACATGGTCGAGAAGCTGCGCATCTCGCTGGCGCTGCAGCCGGTGGCGACGGCGCTGTTCGCCAATTCGCCCTTCACCGAGGGCCGGCCGAACGGCTTCCGCAGCATGCGGGCCCAGGTCTGGACCGACACCGACAATGCCCGCACCGGTATCCCCGCGGTGGTGTTCGAGCCGGGCTTCGGCTTCGAGCGCTTCGCCGAGTGGCTGCTCGACGTGCCGATGTATTTCGTCATGCGCGACGGCAAGTGGCTGGATGCGGCGGGGAAGAGCTTCCGCGCCTTCCTCGACGGCAGGCTGGACGTGCTGCCCGGCGAGCGGGCGACGATGGGCGATTTCGCCGACCATGTGACCACCGCCTTCACCGATGTGCGGCTGAAGCGCTTCCTCGAGATGCGCGGCTCGGATGTCGGCAGCGCGGCGATGATCACCGCCCAGCCGGCGCTTTGGGTCGGGCTGCTCTACGACGATGCGGCGCAGAAGGCCGCGGCGGCGCTGGTGCGCGATTGGACGGTGGAGGAGATGCGCACGCTGCGTTCGGCGGTGCCGCGGGATGCGTTGCAGGCGAGGATCCGCGGCCGCAGCGTGCAAGACGTGGCGCGGGATGTGCTGGCCATTGCCCGCGACGGGCTGAAGGCGCGGGGCCTGGGCGAGGAAGTCTATCTGGCGCCGCTGGATGAAATCGTCGCCAGCGGGCTGACCCAGGCGGACCGGCTGCTGCACCTGTACGAGCGTGCCTGGGGCGGCGATGCGGGCCGGGCGCTGTTGCACGCCGAGGTGTGACATGTCTGCAGCATCGTTTTTTCATGCAGCCGAGATACCCGGCAAGCAGGATGGAAATAGAACTGAATAGGCAATTGCACGGAACCAGCGTGATGAAGGTAGATGGTGTGGGCCTGCCTTTGCCTGGAGATCCTATCCGTTTGCTGTGGGATATCGAGCAGGCTGTTCCATTTTTGCAGTGAGGCGTCGCCTCACCCCACCCGCTTCGCCATGAACACCCGGCTGAACCCCTTCTCCTCCCGCCGCTCCGTCTCGGCGTAGCCACGCTTGGCGTAAAGCGCAATGTTCGCCGCCATCAGCGCATGAGTGTAGAGCCGCACCTCCGCCAGCCCACGCCGCCGCGCCTCCGCCTCGACGAAATCCAGCAACGCCCGGCCATCACCCATGCCCTTGCGGGCAGGGTCCACGGCGATATTGTCCAGCATCAGGTGGCTGGCATGGGTCTCGATCACCACCAGCCCGTGGATCGCGCCGCCATCCTCTAGCACCCATGCCTCGCCGGCGGCGATGCGGGCGGCGTAGTCGTCATCCATCGGCCCTGGGCGGCGGCCGATGATGGGTACCCAGGGGGCGTAGGCGGCCTCGACGAGAGCGGCCAGCCGCGCCGCCTCCTCCGCTCGCGCCCGGCGGATCACACCGCTGTCCCGCCCACCGTCAGCCCCGCCATCTTCAGGGTCGGCTGCCCGACGCCCACCGGCACCCCCTGGCCCTGCTTGCCGCAGGTGCCGATGCCGGGATCGAGCGCCATGTCGTTGCCGACCATCGTCACCTTGGTCAGGCTGTCCGGCCCGTTGCCGATCAGGGTCGCGCCCTTCACCGGCGCGCCGATCCTGCCGTCCTCGATCAGATAGGCTTCCGAGGCGGAGAAGACGAACTTGCCCGAAGTGATGTCCACCTGCCCGCCGCCGAAATTCACCGCATAGAGTCCACGCTTCACGCTGCGCAGGATCTCCTCCGGCGCATGCGCCCCGCCCAGCATCACCGTATTGGTCATCCGCGGCATCGGGATATGCGCATGGCTCTGGCGCCGGCCGTTGCCGGTGGGGGCCACGCCCATCAGCCGGGCGTTCTGCCGGTCCTGCAGGAAACCGACCAGCACGCCATCCTCGATCAGCACGGTGCGGTTGGTCGGGGTGCCTTCGTCATCCACCGTCAGGCTGCCGCGGCGGTCCGGCATGGTGCCGTCATCCACCACCGTGACCCCCGGTGCGGCGATGCGCTGGCCGAGCAGGCCGGCGAAGGCGCTGGTCTTCTTGCGGTTGAAATCGCCCTCCAGCCCATGGCCGATCGCCTCATGAAGCAGGATGCCGGGCCAGCCGGGGCCGAGCACCACCTCCATCTCCCCGGCCGGGGCCGGCACGCTGTCGAGGTTGACCAGCGCCTGGCGCAGCGCCTCATCCACCGCCGCCTGCCAGCTTTGCTCGCCAAGGATGCGGCCGTAGTCGAACCGGCCGCCCATGCCGTGGCTGCCGGTCTCCCGCCGCCCGTCCTGCTCCACCACCACCGCGACGTTCAGCCGCACCAGCGGCCGGATGTCGGCCACCCTGGTGCCATCCGGCCGCAGGATCTGCACCGCCTGCCATTCGCCAGCCAGCGAGGCCATCACCTGCTTCACCCGCGGGTCGCGGCCGCGGGCAAAGGCGTCGATCTCGCCCAGCAGCTTGGTCTTGGCGGCGAAATCCAGCAGCGCCAGCGGGTTGGCATCCTCGTATAGCCGAGCATTGGTCGACCGCGGGGCGATATCGAGGGTGCCGGAATGGCCCTGGCGTACCGCCTGCACCGTTGCCGCAGCGCGCTCCAGCGCTGCCTCGGAAAGCTCGCCGGAATGGGCATAGCCGGCCGCCTCGCCAGCCACGGCGCGCAGCCCGAAACCGCGCGTCGCGTCGAAGGAGGCGCTGCGGATGCGGCCGTCGTCCAGCGAGATCATCTCGCTCTCGCGGTATTCGAGGAACAACTCGCCATCCTCGGCGCCGGCCAGCGCCGCCTGCACCCGGCGCTCCGCGGCGGCGCGGTCCAGCTCCGCGAAGAACAGGCGGTCGGTGACCGAAAGCGGGGTGTCGAGCGGCATGGGGCTCTCCAGGGAAATGTCAGATGGCGACAGGCACCAGCAGCAGCGCCTGTGGAATGCGCAGCACGGCGGTGGTGCCGTGGCCGGGGGCGCTTTCCAGGCTCAGCGCGGCCCCCTGCGCCTCGGCCAGCGCCTTCGACAGATATAGGCCGAGGCCGGAGCCAGGAAAGCGCCTGGCCAGGGATGAATCGAGCTGGGTGAAGGGCTCGAAGGCGCGGGGGATGTCCTCCGGCCGCATGCCGATGCCGGTGTCGGTGACCCGCAGCACCAGGTCGCCGCCCGCCTCCTGTTCTCCGGCCAGGGTCACCATGCCTTCGGCTGGGGTGAATTTCACGGCGTTGGAGAGCAGGTTCAACAGCACCTGCCGCATCCGCAGCTCATCCGCGCGGACCCAGGGCAGCGCCGGCGGCAGCACCGCTTGCAGCGTCACCCTGGCGGTGGCCGCGGTCGCCCGCATCACCCGCACCGCGCCTTCGGCCAGCGCCCGCACATCCACCCTGCCGGCGGTGATGGCGAAGCCGGAGGTCTCCGCCCGGGTCACGTCCAGGATGTCGTCGATCAGCGACAGCAGATGCCGCCCGGCCTCGTGGATCGAGCGCATGTAGTCGAGGCCGCGGGCCGGGTCGGGGGTGGCGAGATACGCCTCGGAGAAGCCGATCACCGCGTTCAGCGGAGTCCGCAGCTCGTGGCTCATGGTCGCCAGGAAGCGGGATTTCGCGGTGTTCGCCGCCTCGGCGGCATTCTTGGCGCGCTCCAGCTCGGCGCGAACCCGGCGGTCCTCGGTGACGTCGGTGTAGGTGATCACCCAGCCGGCGCCTGGAATCGGGTCGGAGACGGTCTCCACCGTCATGCCGTTCGGCCGGGTGCGGGTGGTGCGCAGCGGCCGGGTGCGGTCGCGGCCGAGCATCGCCTGGGCGGCGGCAAGGCCGGCCTCGCCCTCGCCGTACTCGCCGCGCTCCAGCATCAGCTGGACGAAATCCGCCATCGGCCGGCCCGGCTCGATCACCTCCGCGGGCAGGTCGAGCATGCTGCGGAACACCGGATTCGCCGCCAGCACCCGGCCTTCCGCGTCGAACAGCGCAATGCCGTGGCGGATGTTGTCGAGCATCGCCTGCAGCATGCTGGCGCGCTGCCTGGCCGCCACCTCGGCCTCGGCAAGGGCGGTGATGTCGGTCATGGTGGCGACGAAGCCGCCGTCCGGTGTCGGGTCCGTGGTCACCTCCACGGTCCGGCCATCGGCATTCTGCCGCACGTAGCGGGCGGGGCGCGATCGGTCGAGGCTGCGCGCCATCTCGGCGATGCCGGCGGTGTCGCCGCTGACGGCATTGGTTGCCAGCTGCGCCTCGATCAGCTCGTCGAGCAGACGGCCGGGCACCACTGTCCCGGGCGGATGGCCGCCGAGTGTGTCGGCCAGCGCGTTTGAGGAGATCACCCGGCGATCGGCGCCATAGTAGGTGATGCCATGGCGGATGTTGTCGAGCATCACCTGCAGGATGCCGGCGCGGGCCGAGGCATCGGCCCTGGCCTCGACCAGCTCGGTCACGTCGGAATGGGTGACGACGAAGCCGCCGTCCGGCGTCGGGTCGGAGGCGATGTCGAGCACCTGGCCGTTCGGCATCCGGCGCTGGAAGTGCAGCGGCTTGCTCCGATCCACGGCGATCAGCTCCGCCGCGGTGCGCGCCGCCTCCGCCCCCTCGCCGAAGGTGCCCTGGGCGAGCTGCTCGGCGATCAGATCATCGAGCCGGGCGCCGACCCGCTCCTCCAGCGCCGGCAGGCCATGGGCCGGGCCGGACAGCCGGTTGGCGATGCGCAGCCGTCGGTCCGGGCCGTAGAGTGCAATGCTGTGCCGGGTGCTGTCGATCGCCGCCCGCAGGGTCGCCGCCTGCTCCTGCGCCACCGCCTCGGCGCGGGCGAGGGCGGTGACGTCGGTCAGGGTGATGACGAAGCCGCCATCCGGCGTCGGATCCGAGAACACCTCGATCATGGTGCCATCCGGCGCCAGCCGCTGCGACCGATAGGCCTGGCTGCGGTCGCGCTCGATCCGCTCCCGCATCGCCCGGCTGGCGCCGGGCTCCGGGCCGAAGACGCCGCGCCGGTGCATCTTCCTGACCGCCTCGTCGAAAGTGATGCCGTCGAAGATGTCGCCCTGCTGCAGGCCGCAATAGGTCACCGACAGATCGTTGTGCGCCAGCAGCCGCCGGTCCGGCCCGAACAGCTGGATACCATGCCGCATGTTGTCGAGCGCCGCCTCCAGCATCGCGGCGCGGGAGGCAGCGGCGGCCTCGGCGTCAGCCAGGGCAGTGATGTCGGAGAAGGTGACGGCGAAGCCGCCGTCCGGCGTCGGGTCCGACACCAGTTCGATCAGCCTGCCGTCCGGGGTGCGGCGCTGGTAGCGGTGATGCCGGCTGCGGTCGACCGCCAGCGTCCGCTGCACCCAGGTCTCGGCTTCCGGCTCCGGACCGAGGGCGCCGGCGGCCTGCTGGGCGCGGATCACCTCCTCAAGGGTCATGCCGGGCAGCGCATGCTCGGGCCGCCGGCCGCTGATGGCGTGGCTGAGCCGGTTGGTGGCGATCACCCGGTGGTCGGGGCCGAAGAAGGTGATGCCGTGCCGGATGGTGTCGAGCATCACCGCCTGCACCTCGGCCCGGCGCTTCGCCTCGGCCTCGGCGCGGGCAAGGGCGGTGATGTCGGTCAGGCTGATGACGAAGCCGCCGTCCGGCATCGGGTTCGAGCTGACCTCGATGACCCGCCCGCCGCGGCCGGGCCTAGTGTAGCGCACCGGTTGGCTGCGGTCCTGAGCGATCCCGCGCGAGGCGAGATCGATGTCGAGCTCGGCGCTGCCGGTCAGGCCGACGGCGCGCTGCACCGCAACCAGCGCGTCAAAGCTCCGTCCCGGTGCCAGCGTGCCGGGGGGGAAGTGGCCGAGTTCGGCCGCCAGCCGGTTGGCCGCCTGCAGCCGGCGATCAGGGCCGAACAGGGCGACGCCATGGCGCATGTTCTCGATCATCGCCTGCAGGGTGGCGGCGCGCTGCTCGGCCGCCCGCTCGGCGTAGACCAGCGCGGTTACATCGACCCAGGTGACGACGAAGCCGCCATCCGGCATCGGGTTCGAGGCGCTGTCGACCACCTTGCCATCCGGCATCTCACGCTGGCTCTGCAGGCGCTGGCGGCGGTCGCGCATGAGGACCCGCGCCGCTTCCGCTTCGGCGGCCGGGCCCCGGCCGAAGACGCCGGCGGCGAGCTGGCGCTGGACCATGCTGGCATGCGTCGTGCCGGGTACCAGCACCTCCGGCGGCACGCCGGCCAGTTCGGCGGCCAGGCGGTTGGCGGTGATCAGCCGGCGCTCGGCATCGAACAGCGCGATGCCCTGGCGCATGTTGTCCTGCATGGTCTGCAGCAGCGACGCGCGCGCCTGTGCCGCGGCTTCCGCCCGCGCCTGGGCGGTAATGTCGACATAGCTGATGACGAAGCCGCCATCCGGCGTCGGGTCGGAGCTGATCTCGATGATCCGGCCATCCGGCAGCTCGCGCTGATAGCGGTGCGGGACCGTCCGGTCGAGGGCGCGGATGTGGCCGGCCTCCGCCGCCGCCTCGGGGCCGGTGCCGAAGTTGCCGCGCTCCAACTGCCGCTCGATCAGCGTGTCCAGGCTCGTGCCCGGCACCAGCTCCTCGGGCAGCAGGTTCGAGAGGGGGGCGGCCAGCCGATTGGCGGTGATCAGCCGACGGTCGGGGCCGTAGAGCACCAACCCGTGGCGGATGCTGTCCTGCATCGCCTGCAGCATGGTCGCGCGCTGCCGCGCCTCGGCCTCGGCCCGGGCGAGCGGCGTCACATCGGTATGGGTGACGAGGAAGCCGCCATCCGGCATGGGCTCGGAGCGCACTTCCACCATCCGGCCATCGGGTTTGGTCCGCACGAAGCGGGCCGGCATGGTGCGGTCGGCGGCCAGCCGGTCCCGCGCCCGCTCGCATGCCTCCGGCTCGGGTCCCAGCTCGCCGTTGCGCCACAGGTCTTCGGTCAAGGTCGCGGCGGCGACACCGGGCTGCAGCACCCCAGGCGAGAAGCCGGCGAGGTCGGCGGCCAGCGCATTGGACAGGCGCAGGCGGTGATCGGGGCCGAACAGCATGACGCCATTGCGCAGGTTGTCGAGCGTCGCCTGCAGCAGCGCCGCCTGGGCCCGCGCCGCCGCCTCGGCCTGGGCGCGGGCGGTGACGTCGCTGAAGGTGACGACATAGCCGCCATCCGGCGTCGGTTCAGTCATCCGCTCGATCACCGTGCCGTCGGGCTGGGTGACGATGCGCAGCCGCGGCTCG
This sequence comes from Siccirubricoccus deserti, assembly GCF_014283215.1. GTDB lineage: Bacteria > Pseudomonadota > Alphaproteobacteria > Acetobacterales > Acetobacteraceae > Siccirubricoccus > Siccirubricoccus deserti. The sequence continues at coordinate 84,439 of NZ_JACOMF010000009.1, read as the reverse complement.
TTCCGTGCCACCGCCGGGCCGCGCTCAGCCACCCCCGGGGTGTCGGGCGTGGCTGGCGGCGAGGCCGCCAGCCGCCGGGCAAGGGCGTTGGAGGCCACCAGTCGTTGCCTGGCATCGTACAGCGCGATGCCGTGGCGCATGTGGTCCAGCATCAGCTGCACGGGGCCCGGGGCGGCGGTCACGGGATCGGAGGTCAGGTCGATGGCCTCGGTCATCTCATCCTCCCGTTCCGCGCGGCTCGCGATCCGTGCGGGTTCCGGCAGCAGGGCGCAGCGCATGCAGCGCCGCCAGGGCCGCGGTGAGCACCAGCACCGCCGTCGCCTGGTGCAAGGTTCCCAGCCAGACCGGCACCACCAGCAGCAGCGTGGCCACCCCAAGTCCGTATTGCAAGCAAACGGAAAGGCCGAGCCCGATGCAGGCGGCGCGTGCCGGCCCGGCGGGCAGGCGGCGCCAGGCGGCGAAGGAGGCCCCGAGCGCCGCCAGCCCGGCCAGGGTCGCCAGCAGCCGATGGTTGAATTGCACCGCGGCGATATTGGCGGTGAGGTTCAGCCAGATCGGGCTCAGGCGCCAGTACCCCTCCGGCACCAGCCGGCCGTCCATCAGCGGGAAGGTGTTGTAGTCGAGCCCGGCGCGCAGACCGGCGACGAAGCCGCCCGCCAGCAAGGTCGCCACCACCAGCCAGGCCGCCGCCTTGACCTGCCGCCGCACCGAGCCGTGGGCAGGCTCCGGCAGCGCCGCCGGCACCGGCCGCAGCAAGCCGAGCGCGGTCCACAGCAGCGCGGCATAGAGCCCGAGTGCCAGGCCCAGATGCACCACCAGCCGATAGGGCGAGACGGCGGTGCGGTCCGCCTCGAACCCCGAGGCGACCATGAACCAGCCGACCGCCCCTTGCAGGCCACCGAGCCCGAGCAGCAGCAGCAGCCGCGGCTTGAGGCCTGCCGGGATGCGGCCGCGCAGCCAGAACCAGGCCAGCGGCAGCGCATAGGCGAGGCCGATCAGCCGGCCCCAGAAGCGGTGGATCCACTCCAGCCAGAAGATCTGCTTGAATCCTTCCAGCCCGAAGCCGCGATTCACCAGCTCGTATTGCGGGATGCTGCGGTACAGATCGTAGAGTCGGTTCCATTCCCGCTCGGTCAGCGGCGGCAGCGTGCCCGAGAGCGGCGCCCATTCCATGATGGACAGCCCCGAGCCGGTGAGGCGGGTGGCGCCGCCGATCGCCACCATGATCCACACCATGCCGGCGACGCCGAGCAGCCAGAAGGCGATGGCGCGAGCGTCCCTGGTGGCGCGCGGCGCGGCGGGGGTGGCCCGCGGCGGGGCGGGGCGGGGATCATCAAAGGGCATGGAAGGGTATATACCGCAGCCGCGCGGATTTCCTCCCGCGCTTGCCGCATTGCCGCCGGGCTGCTACCGCGGCGCCGCGATGCCCCACATCCCACAAGCGGTGCCGGCTGCCGGGGCGTCCACGCCGCCGGACGCGCCCGCCGCGCCTCTCCTCTCCGTCGTCGTGCCGGTCCGCAACGAGGCGCCGAACATCGCCCCGCTGGTGGCCGAGATCGAGGCGGCGCTTCCCGGCGTCCCGCATGAGATCGTCTATGTCGACGACGGCTCCTCCGACGACACGCCGATGGCGTTGCGGAAGGCGGCCGCGGCGGCGCCGCTGCGCCACCTCCGGCACCGCGCCAGCTGCGGCCAGTCGGCGGCGGTGGTCACCGGGGTGAAGGCGGCGCGCGGCCGCTGGATCGCCACGCTGGACGGCGACGGCCAGAACGACCCGGCCGACATCCCGAAGCTGCTGGCCCGCGCCCAGGCCGAGGGCGGCGCCATCCTGGTCGCAGGTCATCGGGTGACGCGGCGTGACAGCTGGGTCAAGCGGCGCAGCAGCCGGGTGGCCAACCGGGTGCGGGCGCGGCTGCTGGGCGATGCGACGCCGGATACCGGCTGCGGCCTAAAGGTGTTCCCCCGCGCCCTGTTCCTCGAACTGCCGCATTTCGACCACATGCACCGCTTCCTGCCGGCGCTGGTGCTGCGCCAGGGCGGGCGGGTGGTGAGCGAGCCGGTGAACCACCGGCCGCGGCTCCGCGGGCAATCCAACTACGGCACGCTCGACCGGCTGCTGGTCAGCCTGTTCGACCTGGTCGGCATGGTCTGGCTGCAGCGCCGCTGGCGCCGGCCGGAGGTGGAGCCGGAAGGATGAGCGGCGGCGGGCCTGCCCTGGGGTCCGCTTCTGGCGGGGTGCGCTGGCGGTCGGTCGGCAAGCTGCTGTTGCTGGCCGGCGGGCTGGTGCTGGCCGGGCTGCTGCTGCGAGTAATCGGCGCGGTGCCGGGCACCGAATGGGTCGACCGCCATGTCCGCGGCCAGGGCCTGGCCGGGGAGGCAGTGTTCCTGGCCGTGGGCGCCGCGGCCACGGCGGTAGGGGTGCCGCGGCAGGGCGTCGCCTTCCTCGGCGGCTATGCCTTCGGGGCGTTGGCCGGCAGCGGGCTGACGCTGGCGGCGACGGTGCTGGGGGCCGCGCTGTCGCTCGGCTGGGCGCGGCTGGTCGGTCGGGCCTGGGCGGAGCGCCGGCTGGACGGGCGCTTCGGCCGGCGGCTGCGGCCGGTGCGGGACGTGCTGGCGGAGAATCCGTTCGGCGCCACCGTCGCGCTGCGGCTGCTGCCGATCGGCAACAACCTGGCGCTGAACCTGCTGGCCGGGCTGGCGGGCATCGCGCCGCTGCCCTTCCTGGCCGGCTCGGCGCTCGGCTACCTGCCGCAGACGCTGGTCTTTGCTCTGCTCGGCAAGGGGGTGCGGGTGGATGGGGCGTGGCAGCTTGGCCTGTCGGCGGTGCTGTTCGCCGCCTCGATCGGCATCGGGCTGTGGCTGCTGCGTCGGGCGCGGGCCGGGCGGGCGCTGGAGGAGGAGTGAGCGGCGGCCATTCGCGCCGCGTCCTGGGAGCAACGATCGCGGACTAGCGCTGCCTGGCGTCCTTCCGCGGCGTCGCCGCGGAAGGCCTGTGAGGCGCTGATCGGGGGCGACCACCCGGGGAAGCGGGAAGCCGCGCAGCGGTCTCGCGGGGAACTCTAGTGCAGCAGGAACTGCCCGTTGGCGTAGCGCAGCTCGGCCGGGCGGGTCAGCGCGGCGGAGGCGACGCGGACCGAATGCAGCGGTCCCTCAATCTCGCGCTTCCAGAAGTCGAGGAAGCGGGAGAGCTCGGGAAACTCCGGAGCAAGGTCCAGCTTCTGCCAGACGAAGGTCTGCAGCACTGCCGGAGTGTCCGGCATGTGGTAGAGGATCTCGGCGGTGGTCAGCCGCCAGTCGGGAAACCGCAATTCGGGACTGCGAACGAAACGCTCAAGGCTGTTCAGCACGCGCAGGATTCCTTTCCCTGAACCGGATTGTGACGCCGTCGTGCGGCGGGTTCCTCCCCTTATCCGAACAAACTCTGCCACGAGCCTTGGGGTTCCTTGCAAGAAAAACCTTTTGTATCAGCCTTTTAGCACTCGCACTCCTAGAGTGCTGCAAACCCTTGACGGGCGCCGGCAACTCCCTTAGATCGCTGGCACTCCTCGCGGGGGAGTGCTAGCGGGCCGCTACGGTCCGGGGGGCGCCACGCGGGAGCGAAGCCAAACCAACTCTGGAAATGGCATCAGGAGAGGACCGCATATGAGCTTCCGTCCCCTGCATGACCGCGTCCTCGTTCGCCGCGTCACGGCAGACGAGAAGACCGCGGGCGGCATCATCATCCCCGACACCGCCAAGGAGAAGCCGCAGGAAGGTGAGGTCGTCGCCGTCGGCTCCGGCACTCTGAACGACAAGGGCGAGCTCCGCGCGCTCGACGTCAAGGCCGGCGACCGCATCCTGTTCGGCAAGTGGTCCGGCACCGAGGTGAAGCTCGGTGGCGAGGAGCTGCTGATCATGAAGGAGTCCGACATCCTCGGCATCCTGGACACCGCCTCCGTCGCCAAGGCGGCCTGAGACCCAGGCTTCGCCTGATCCCGAATTTCGGCGATCCGCAGATCCTCGTGGCCGATGCCGCGGGCGACGCGTGAACGCCTAACCGAAAAGGACACACACATGGCAGCGAAGGACGTAAAGTTCGGCGCCAACGCGCGTGATCGGATGCTGCGCGGCGTCGACATCCTGGCCGATGCGGTGAAGGTCACCCTTGGCCCTAAGGGCCGCAATGTCGTGCTCGACAAGAGCTTCGGCGCGCCGCGGATCACCAAGGACGGCGTGACCGTCGCCAAGGAGATCGAGCTTTCCGACAAGTTCGAGAACATGGGCGCGCAGATGGTGCGCGAAGTGGCCTCGAAGACCAACGACCTGGCCGGCGACGGCACCACCACCGCGACCGTGCTGGCGCAGGCGATCGTCCGTGAGGGCGTGAAGGCCGTCGCTGCCGGCATGAACCCGATGGACCTGAAGCGCGGCATCGACAAGGCCGTGGCCTCGGTCGTCGCCGAGCTGCAGTCCAAGACCCGCAAGATCTCGACCTCGGCCGAAGTGGCGCAGGTCGGCTCGATCTCCGCCAATGGCGAGACCGAGATCGGCGAGATGATCGCGCAGGCGATGGAGAAGGTTGGCAACGAGGGTGTCATCACCGTCGAGGAAGCCAAGTCGATCCAGACCGAGCTCGACGTCGTCGAGGGCATGCAGTTCGATCGCGGCTACGTCTCCCCGTATTTCATCACGAATGCGGAGAAGATGACCGTCGAGATGGACAACCCCTACATCCTCATCTTCGAGAAGAAGCTCAGCGGCCTCCAGCCGATGCTGCCGCTGCTCGAAGCCGTGGTGCAGTCGGGCCGTCCGCTGATCATCGTCGCCGAGGACGTCGAGGGCGAGGCGCTGGCCACCCTGGTGGTCAACAAGCTGCGCGGCGGCCTGAAGGTCGCGGCGGTGAAGGCCCCGGGCTTCGGCGATCGCCGCAAGGCGATGCTCGAGGACATCGCGATCCTGACCGGTGGTGAGGTCATCAGCGAAGACCTCGGCATCAAGCTGGAGAACGTTACCCTCGCCCAGCTCGGCCGCGCCAAGACCGTGCGGATCGAGAAGGAGAACACCACCATCGTCGATGGTGCGGGCTCCAAGGAGGCGATCAACGGCCGCGTCGAGCAGATCAAGGCGCAGATCGAGGAGACCACCTCGGACTACGACCGTGAGAAGCTGCAGGAGCGTCTGGCGAAGCTGGCCGGTGGCGTTGCCGTCATCCGCGTCGGTGGCAGCAGCGAGGTCGAGGTGAAGGAGCGCAAGGATCGCGTCGACGACGCGCTGCATGCGACCCGCGCCGCAGTTGAGGAAGGCATCGTCCCGGGCGGCGGCGTGGCGCTGGTGCGCGCTTCGCAGAACCTCGGTTCGGTGAAGGCCGACAACCACGACCAGCAGGTCGGCATCGACATCATCAAGCGCGCCATCCAGGTGCCGCTGCGGCAGATCGCCGAGAACGCCGGCCAGGACGGCGCCGTGGTCGCGGGTGAGGTGCTGCGCACCGCCACCTACGAGTTCGGCTACGACGCCCAGACCGGCGAGTACAAGGATCTGGTCGCGGCCGGCATCATCGACCCGACCAAGGTCGTGCGCACGGCGCTACAGGATGCGGCCTCGGTCGCGGCGCTGCTGATCACCACGGAAGCGATGGTGGCCGAGCGTCCGGAGAAGAAGGCCGCGCCGGCTGGCGGTGGCGGCGACATGGGCGGCATGGGCGGCATGGACTTCTGATCCGCCGCGAGGCGCACAGAAGCAGGGGGGCGGGGCCGCGAGGCCTCGCCCCTTTTTCATGGCCCCGGAACCATTCGACGGCCGCACGGGTGATTGCAACTGATACGCGTTTTGCAGGCGTGAGCCTCACGGAAACGCGCGTCCGTGATCGTTGACTTCAACTGACCGATCTGGCTCAATTTCAACGCCAGCCGTACTTCGACCGCCTTGCCGTGCCTCCCCGGAAACCCCGGGCGCCCTCAAGCCGATCCAGCGGTTGCTAATCCGCGCGGACGATCGGCGTCCGCGCCATTGCGCAGAGGAGGGTGTGTCGCATGGCGACCGGCACCGTGAAGTGGTTCAACGCAACCAAGGGCTTCGGCTTCATCGTCCCGCAGGATGGCGGCAAGGATGTGTTCGTGCACATCACCGCCGTGCAGAAGGCCGGGCTGCAGGGCCTCGATGAGAATCAGAAGGTCAGCTACGACGTGGTGATGGAGCGCGGCAAGGCCGCCGCGGCCAACCTCAAGCCGTTGTAGCCGTGGCGTGGGCGGGGCCCGTCCGGGCTTCGCCCCGCTTGCCGTGGGAATAGGTGGCGTGGCGGCTCGCGCAAGGCCGCCGGCCATTCCTCCTGCGCCCGGCTTCGAAGCGATTTCAGCGCGACGATTTGACGCGGGCCCTTCGCGGTCCGGCTGAAACACCTGTGGCGTCCTGCCCCGGCCGTGGAGCAGGCTGCGCCATCCGGCAGGCGGCAAGCGCCGGCCAGATCGGGAGTTTCAGACGATGCCCCGGACTGATGCGGTCTTTGCCGGCTCCATCCCGCAGCTTTATGACCGCTACCTCGGCCCCACGCTCTTCGCGCCCTATGCCGCCGATCTCGCGGCCCGGCTGACCGGGTTGCGCAGCGGCCGGCTGCTGGAGGTCGCCGCCGGCACCGGCATCCTCACCGCCGCCCTCGCCGCCTTGCCCGGTGTCGAGATTACCGCCACCGACCTCAACCAGCCGATGCTGGACCATGCCGCGGCGAAGCCGGGGCTGGCCCAGGTGCGCTTCCATCAGGCCGATGCGCTGGCCCTGCCCTTTGCCGACCAGGGCTTCGACGCGGTGCTATGCCAGTTCGGCGTCATGTTCTTCCCCGATCGTCCCGCCGCCTTCCGCGAGGCGCGCCGCGTCCTGAAGCCGGGCGGCCGCTTCCTGTTCAACTGCTGGGGCAGCATCGACGACAACCCCGTCGTCGCGGTCACGATCGACGCGCTGGCCCGGCTGTATCCGCGTCACCGCTCCTGGTTCATGGAGCGCATCCCGCATGGCTATAGGGATCCGGGGGTGATCCGCGCCGATCTCGCCGCAGCCGGCTTTCCCGACTGCCGGATCGAGGCCGTCGCTCTCCGCGGCCCCGTCGCCTCGGCTGAGGCGCTGGCGACCGGCTTCTGCCAGGGCACGCCGATGCGCACGGAGCTTGAGGCGCTGGACCCGGACGGGCTGCCGCGCGCCACTGAAGCCGCCGCGGCGGCGATCGCGGCGCAATACGGCAGCGGCGCCTTCGAGGCGGAGCTCTCCGCTTTTGTCGTGGAGGCAGGCCGCCCGGCGTAGCTCTTACGCCACCGGCACGCCCTTGCTGGTGCTGTACTCGAAATGCAGCGCTTCTCCGGGGAAGACCCTGGGATGGATCGCGTGCGCTGCCATCGCCGCCTCGGAGAAGCCCTGCAGGATCAGCTTCAGCTTGCCGGGATAGGTGGCGATGTCACCGATGGCGTGGATGCCGTCGAGGTTGGTCATGCAGGTCGAAGGCGCCACGGTGACGTGGCTGCGCTCCAGCCCCAGCCCCCATTCGGCGATCGGGCCCAGCTCCATCGACAGCCCGTAGAAGGGCAGCAGATGGTCGGCCGGCACGGTCTTCGTCTCGCCCTTCAGGGTCGCCAGCACCACCCCGGTCATGCGGGTGCCGTCGCCCTCCAGCCCGTGGAGCTGGTAGGGGATGGCCATCTCCACCTCGCCCCGCGCCGCCGCCTCCTCCAGCCGGACGCAGCTTTCCGGCGCGGCGCGGAATTTCGGCCGGCGGTGGACCACGACGACATGCGCCGCGATCTCCTTCAGGCTCAGCGCCCAGTCCACGGCGCTGTCGCCACCGCCGGCGATGACCACCCGCTTGCCGCGGAAATCCTCCCGCCGCGCCACCAGGTAGCGCACCGCGCCGCTGGCCTCGTAGCCCGGCAGCCCGGCCAGTGGCGGCCGGTTCGGGCCGAAGGCGCCAGCGCCGGCGGCGATGATCACCGCCTTGGCCCGCACCCGGTCGCCGGCGCTGGTGCCGAGCTCCCACTCATCGTCCAGGCTGCGCAGCCGCTCCACCCGCCGTCCCAGCAGGTAGAGCGGGTTGAACGGCGCCGCCTGGGCCTCGAGTTTCTCGATCAGCGCCGCGCCGTCGATCGCCGGATGTGCCGGGATGTCGAAGATCGGCTTTTCCGGATAGAGCGCGGTGCATTGCCCGCCGACCGCGTCCAGCGCGTCGATGACGACGCTGCGCATCCGCAGCATGCCACATTCGAACACCGCGAACAGCCCGACCGGGCCGGCGCCGATGATCGCCACATCCGTCTCGACCGTCACGCCGGAGGCGCCGAGGCCGGGCAGTTCCGCCATGGGTATCTTCCCCGCTGAAGCCGCTGCATCTAGAGGAGTTGGCATGGCGGACCAAGCCCCGCCACCACAAGGCTTGAAGCGTGGTGGCCCGGCTGGGCAAATGGTCGCCCATTCCCCGGAGTCGCAGGATTCTCGCCGCCCCCATGGCCACCCCGATCACCCTGGCGCTGCCCGACCTTGCCGCCACCGGCAGGCTCGCCGCCCGGCTGGCGCCTGCCGCCCGGCCGGGCGACGCGTTGCTGCTGGACGGCCCGCTCGGCGCCGGGAAAAGCGCCTTCGCCCGCGCCTTCCTGCGCGCCGCCACCGGCGACCCGAGGCTGGAAGTACCCTCGCCGAGTTTCACCCTGGTGCAGAGCTACGACCTGCCGGGCGGTGTCCAGGCGCATCATTACGACCTCTACCGGCTCGCCGGCCCGGCCGAGATCGCCGAGCTGGGCTGGGAGGAGGCGCGGCAGGACATCGTCTTGGTGGAATGGCCGGACCGGCTGGGACCGCTGGCGCCGGATGACGCGCTGCGCATCACCCTCGCACCCGGTGCCGAGGAGGACGCCCGCATCGCCACGATCTCCGGCTGGCCGGACCGCCTGCCCTCGCTGCTGGTGGGATTTTCGGCATGAGGCACCCGGACCCCTTCCTCGCCGCCCATGGCTACGCTGGGGCGGCGCGCCAGCCGCTGCCGGCCGATGCCAGCCTGCGCCGCTACACCCGCCTCCTCGGCGGCCCGCGCCCGGCCCTGCTGATGGATGCGCCGCCGCCCGAGGATGTGCGGCCCTTCACCCATCTCGCCCGTCACCTCGGGCGGGCCGGCCTCTCGGTGCCGGAGATCCTGGCCGAGGACGAGGCCGCCGGTTTCCTGCTGATCGAGGATTTCGGCGAAGCCAACCACGCCACCCTGCTGGACGCCGGCGCCGACCCCATCCCGCTCTACGCCGAGGCGGCCGAGGCGCTGGCGGCGCTGCATGCGGCGCCGGTGCCGCCCGGCCTGCCGGCCTGGGACGCCGCCGCCATGACCAAGGCGACGGCGGCGACCTTCCTCGACTGGTGGTGGCCCGCCGCCTTCGGTGCCCCGCCGGGCGCCGCGGTGCGGCAGGAACTGGCGGCGGCGCTGCATGCCATGCTCGCCCCCTATGCCGAGGCCCGCGGCATCGTCCACCGCGACTATTTCCCGGCGAATCTGATGCGCCTGCCGGGACGCGAGGGGCCGCGCCGCACCGGTATCCTCGACTTCCAGGACGCCGCCACCGGCCACCCGGCCTATGACTTGGTCTCGCTGGTCGAGGATGCCCGGCGCGATGTGGCGCCGGAGGTGCGGCGCGCCGCCATTGCCCGGTATTTCGCGGCGCGCCCCGGCCTCGACCGCGGCGCCTTCCTCGGCGCCATGGCGGCGCATGGGGCGCAACGCCACCTGCGGGTCGCGGCGCTGTGGGTCAGGCTCGACAGGCGCGACGGCAAGCCGCATTACCTGAAGCACGGGCCGCGCTGCTGGGCCCTGCTGGAGCGTGCCCTGTCGCAACCCGCCTGCGCCCCGCTGCGCGACTTCCTGGATGCGCATGTGCCTCATGCCCTGCGCCGCAATCCGGAGTCCGGATGAGCCCCGCCGCCGCCCGCCTCCGCGTCCATTCACGCCGCGCCCTGCAATCCCCCACCGGTTGGAGCCGGCCATGATCACCCCTACCCATGCCATGGTGCTGGCCGCCGGCCTCGGCCTCCGGATGCGGCCGCTGACCGAAACCACCGCCAAGCCGCTGCTGGTGCTGCACGGCCGGAGTCTGCTCGACCGCGCGCTGGACCGGCTGCGGGATGCCGGCATCGGGCAGGCCGTGGTCAACGCCCATTGGCACGCCGATCAGGTGGCCGAGGCGGTGGAGCGGCGCGAGGCGCCCCGCGTCACCCTGCAGCATGAGGCGAGTTTGCTGGAGACCGGCGGCGGCGTGACGCGCGCCCTGCCGCTGCTCGGCCGCGCGCCCTTCGTCGTTGCCAATGGCGACAGCGTCTGGCTGGACGGCCCGACCCCGGCGCTGGCCCGGATGGCCGCCGCCTTCGACCCGGCGCGCATGGACGGGCTGCTGCTGCTGGTGCGCTGCGCCCAGGTCGATGGCGAGATCGGCCGCGGCGATTTCCTGCTCGACCCGCTCGGCCGGCTGCGCCGGCCGAAGGAGCTGGAGCTGGCGCCCTATGTCTTCGCCGGGGTGCAGGTCCTGGCGCCGGCGCTGTTCGATGATGCGCCGGAGGGTGCCTTCAGCCTGAACCGCCTGTACGACCGCGCCATCGAGGCCGGCCGGCTCTTCGCCCTGGTGCACGATGGGGTCTGGTTCCACCTCTCCACCCCACTTGACCTGGAACGTGCCGAGGCGGCGATGCGGGCCGGGCTGGTGAAGGCACCGTTCTGATGGGGCATGCCAGGCCAGGGTCATGAGCCTCTACGACATCCCTGCCCATCTGCCCTTCCTCGACTGCCTCGCCGATGGCGTGCTGCGGCAGGTACCGGGCGATGCGCCGGAACGCCTCTCCCGCACCACCATCCTGCTGCCCACCCGCCGGTCCGCCCGCGCCTTGCGGGTTGCCTTCCTGCGCGCTGCCGATGGCAGGGCCCTGCTGCTGCCGCGGATGCGGGCGCTGGCCGGCCTCTCGACCGAGGATGCCGACGAGCTGGCCCTGCCGGCGCTGCTCGACCTGCCGCCGGCGGTGGAGCCGCTGCGCCGGCAGGCGGTGCTCACCGGCTTCGTCCAGCGCCTGCCGCGCGACCGCGGCGGGGCGGCGACGCCGGAGCAGGCCTGGTCCCTGGCCGGGGCGCTGGCGACGCTGCTGGACGAGATCGCGCTGGAGGAGAAGGACCTCGACCTGCTGGCCGAGAGCCCGCCGGAGGCGCTGAACGAGCATTGGCTGGAACGCCTCCAGGCGTTGGTGCCGGAGACCCATGCGCAGCACTGGCAGATTACCCTGACCTTCCTGCGCGGCGTCATGGGCGCCTGGCAGGGATGGCTGGAGACCGAGGGGCTGCTCGACATCGGCATGCGCCGAGCCCAGGCGCTGCGGGCCCAGACCCGCGCCTGGGAGGACGCGCCACCGGCGGATCCGGTGATCGCCGCCGGCATCGGCGTCGGCGGCACCATCCCGGCGGCGGCGGGGCTGCTGCGGGTGGTCGCGCACCTGCTGCCGCAGGGCTGCGTGGTGCTGCATGGCGTCGACCGGCTCTCGGCCGAGGCAGTGTGGGACGCCATCCGCGAGGCCCCGACCCACCCCTATTGCGGCCAGCAGCGGCTGCTGCAGTCGCTCGGCGCGACACGGGAGGATGTGCGGCCCTGGCCGGGCTGCGCGGCGGCGGCGCCCGGCGTGCCGGAAGGCCGGCCCGAACTGCTGGGCATGGCGCTGCGCCCAGCCGCCGGCCTGCCGGCGTGGCAATCCCGCCGCCCGGCGCAATGGCGGGCCGCGATGCAGGGCCTCTCCCTGCTGGTCGCCCCGGATGCCCAGGCCGAGGCCGCCGCCATCGCCCTCTCGCTGCGCGAGGCGCTGGAGGACCCGAAGGCGCATGTCGCGCTGGTGACGCCGGACCGCGACTTGGCTCGCCGCGTCACCGCGGAGCTGGCCCGGCACGGCGTCGCCGCCGATGATTCGGCCGGCGAGCCGCTCGGCCAGACCCCGGCTGGCGCCTTCCTCCGGCTGCTGGCGCGGATGGTGGCGACCGGATTCGCCCCGGTGCCGCTGCTGGCCGCGCTGAAGCACCCCCTCTGCGCCGGCGGCTGGCCGCGCGGCCGCTGGGTGACGGCGGTCAGGCGGCTGGAGCACGCGGCGCTGCGTGGGCCGCGCCCGGCCGCGGGGCTGGAGGGGCTGCGCGAGGCGGCGCTGGCCGGCCTCTCCCGCGAGCGGGATGCCGCGGTGCTGGCCGAGGTGACGGCGCTGCTCGACCGGCTGACCGAAGCGCTCGGCAGCTTCGCCCGCCTGCCGGACAGCCCGGCCCGGCCGCCGGCCGACCTGCTGGCGGCGCATCTGGCGGCGGCCGAGGCGTTGGCCGGCACCGAGACGCGGCCCGGCGGGCTCCGCCTCTATGGCGGCGAGGAGGGGGAGGCGCTGGCCGGGCATCTCGCCTCGCTGGGCCCGGCGATGGCGGCGCTGCCGCCGATGGCGCCTGCCGCCTGGCCGGCGCTGTTCGACGCCACGATGGAAGGCGCCGCCGCCCCCAGCATCCGCGGCACCCGGGGCCGGGACCATGGGCCGCATCCGCGGGTCGAGATTCTCGGCCTGCTGGAAGCCCGGCTGCTGACCTTCGACCGGGTGGTGCTGGGCGCGCTGGACGAGACGGTCTGGCCACTGGCCACCGACCCCGGCCCCTGGATGAGCCGGCCGATGCGCCGCGACTTTGGCCTGCCGGAGCCGGAGGCCCGCATCGGCCGGGTCTGCGCCGATTTCCTGCTGGCCGCCTGCGCCGCGCCGGAGGCGGTGCTGTCCCGCGCTGGGCGGCGCGGCGGCGCCCCCACCGTGCCGGCCCGCTGGCTGACCCGGATCGAGACCTTCCTGCGCGGCCAGACCGATGAAGCGACGCCGCAAGGCTTGGCGCTGCCGGCCAGCCCGGCGCATGGCTGGGCGGCGCGGCTGGACCGGCCGGCGCGCGTCACCCCCTGCGACCGCCCGGCGCCGCGCCCGCCGCGCGCCGCCCGGCCGCGCAGCATCGCGGTGACCGAGGTGGAGACGCTGCTGGCCGACCCCTATGCCTTCTACGCCCGGCGGGTGCTCGGGCTGCGCGCGCTCGATCCGCTCGATGCCGATGTCGGCGCCGCCGACTACGGCAACCTCGTGCATGCGGCGATGGCCCGTTTCATCCAGGGCCTCGGCGTCTGGCCGGGCGAGGCGGCGGCCGCGGCGCTGTTCCGGGACGCAGCCACGGCAGCGCTGGAGGCGGCCGGCGCCCGCCCCGGCCTCGCCGCCTTCTGGCGGCCGCGGCTCGCGCGCATCGGCAGCTTCGCGGTGGCGGCGGAGGCCGAGTTGCGGCAGGTCACCACCAAAAGCCAAGTGGAGCTGAAAGGCGAGCTGAAGCTGCTGGGCGGACAGGTAAGGCTGACCGCACGGGCCGACCGGATCGACGTGCTGCCGAATGGCAAGCTTGCCATTCTCGACTACAAGACCGGCTCGGTGCCCAGCGCGAAGCAGGTGCGGGAAGGCCACAAGCCGCAACTCGTGCTGGAGGCGGCGATGGTGGCGCGCGGCGGCTTCCCCACCGTCACCGGCGATGCCGGACGGCTCGACTATTGGCGGCTGACCGGCGGCCCGACCCCTGGCGAGGTCACCACCGTCTGCGACAACGCCCAGGAGATCGCCGATCTGGCCGAGGCGGCGCTGGAGGAGGTGCAGGCGCTCGCCCAGCGCTTCCTGCTTGGCGAGGCGCCCTTCCTCGCCTGGCCGCATCCGGGGCGGGAGCCGGCGGGCGATGATTACGACCATCTCTCGCGCCGCGCCGAATGGGCCGGCGCGGAAGACGCGGCGGAGGGGTAGGCCCGCATGACCACCGCCCTCGCTCCCCGCGAACAGGCCGCGCTGGCCCAGCGCATCGCCTCCGACCCCCGGCTCTCGGCCTGGGTCGGCGCTTCCGCCGGCTCGGGCAAGACCAAGGTGCTGACCGACCGGGTGCTGCGGCTGCTGTTGCAGGACGGCCAGGCCGCCAACCGCATCCTCTGCCTGACCTTCACCAAGGCGGCGGCGGCGGAGATGGCGACGCGCCTGGCCCGCCGGCTCGGCGACTGGGCGGTGGCGGATGATGCGGTGCTGGATGCGCAGCTCGCGGCGCTCGGCTGCGAGCCGGGCGAGGTGCTGCGCCGGCGTGCCCGCACCCTGTTTGCCGAGGTGCTGGAACTGCCCGGCGGCATGCGCATCAGCACCATCCATTCCTTCTGCCAGTCGCTGCTGCACGCATTCCCGCTGGAAGCCGGGTTGCCGCCGCAATTCGGCGTGCTGGAGGACATGGACGCCGCCAGCCTGCTGGCCGATGCGCGGGAGGCGGTGCTGGCCGGCCAGGCGCCGGAGGCGCAGCTTGCGCTGCTCGCCGGCCTCGTCAGCGCCGATGATTTCTCCAGGACCATCGCCGCGCTGATGCGGGAGCGGGAGCGGCTGGGCCTTTGCCTGCGCGCCAGCAACGGCCTGCCCGGGCTGCGGCTGCGGCTGGCGCAGCTGCTCGGCCTCGCGGACGGCGAGGACGGCGACGGCGTGACCGCGACGCTCTGCCTGGTACCGGACTCCGTGGCGCAAACCGCGGCGGCGCTGCTGAACCACAAGAACAAGCAGCCGCGCGAGCTCGGCGCCGGGGTCCGCGAATTCCTGGCGCTCGGTCATGAGGAACGGGCGCTGCGCGCGCAGGAATGGTGCGCCCTGTTCCTCACCAAGACCGGCGAGCCGCGCAAATTCCTGCTGGACGAGCCGGTACTGGCTGCCGAGGCGGAGCGCATTCTGGCGTTGCAGCAGAAGCTCGCCGCCTGCCGCCTGCTGGAGGCGACCGAGGCGCTGCTCGCCCTGGCCGGCCCGGTGCTCGGGCAGTTCGAGGCGCGGAAGCTCGCCTCCGGCCTGCTGGCCTATGACGACCTCATCGCCATCGCCCAGCGGGTCCTGCAGGACCCCGGCAGCGCCTGGGTGCTGTTCAAGCTGGATGGCGGTCTCGACCATGTGCTGCTGGACGAGGCGCAGGACAGCAACCCGGCGCAATGGGGCATCGCCGCGGCGCTGACCGAGGAATTCTTCGCCGGGGAGGGCGCAAGGCGCGACAGCGATCGCCTGCGCACCATCTTCGCCGTCGGCGACATCAAGCAATCCATCTATGGCTTCCAGGGCGCCGACGCCTCCGGCTTCGGCACCTGGGAAAGCCGCTACCAGCGCCGCATCACCGCCCAGGGCAGCAGCTTCCGCAAGGTGGAGCTGAACGTCTCCTTCCGCTCCACCGCGTCGGTGCTGGCGCTTGTCGATGCGGTCTTCGCCGAGGGCGACGCCCGCGCCGGCGTCGTCGAGGATGGCGTCACCCTCGTCCACCGCGCCGACCGCGAGGGCCAGGCCGGCATGGTCGAGCTCTGGCCGCTGCTGCGCCCGGCGGAGAAGCCCAAGCCCACCGCCTGGCTGGTGCCAGAGGCGCCGGAGCGCGTTGCCGATGCGCCCACCCTGCTGGCCGAGGCGCTGGCCGCCCGCATCGCCGCGATGGTGGGGCGGGAGGATCTGCCGGCCCGCGGCCGGACAATCCGCCCCGGCGACATCCTGGTGCTGGTCCGCCGCCGCACCGCCTTCCAGCAGCGGCTGGTGCGGGCGCTGAAGGAACGCGGGGTACCGGTCGGCGGCGTCGACCGGCTGAAGCTCGTCGAGCAGATCGCGGTGCAGGACCTGCTCGCCCTCTGCGACGTGCTGCTGCTGCCGGATGACGATCTGCAATTGGCGGCGCTGCTGAAGAGCCCGCTGCTCGGCCTGGACGAGGACCAGCTCTTCGGCCTGGCGCACGATCGCACCGGCACGCTTTGGGGCGCGCTGATGCGGCATCGCGGCGGCATCGGCGCGCTGGCCGCGGCGGCGGATTGGCTGGCGGGCTTTGCCGACCGGGCCGATCTTGTCACCCCGCACGCCCTGCTCGCTGCGGTGCTGGGCGAGGCCGGCGGCCGGGCCCGGCTGCTGGCCCGGCTCGGCCCCGATGCGGTCGACCCGCTGGATGAGGTGCTGAACGCCGCGCTGGACTTCGAGGCGCGGCACCCGCCGAGCCTCCAGGGCTTCGTTCACTGGCTTCGCCAGGGTGGCGCCGAGATCAAGCGGGAGGCTGAAGGCGCCGCCGACGCCGTCCGCATCATGACGGTGCATGGCGCCAAGGGGTTGCAGTCGCCGGTGGTGATCCTCCCCGATGTCGGCAGCGGCAAGGGCCCGCAGGCGATCCGCTGGGGCGCGCTGGATGGCGTGGAGCTGCCGCTCTGGGCGCCGAACAAGACCTTCCACGCGGCGGCCTATGCCCAGGTGCTCGCCCGCGACGAGGTGCGGCGGCAGGAGGAGGAGAACCGCCTGCTCTACGTCGCCCTGACCCGGGCCGAGGACCGGCTGCTGGTCTGCGGCTGGGGCGATGCGCCGAAGGGCTGGTACGCCCAGGTCGCCCAGGGCTTCGGCCGGCTGGCCGGCGCCGCCGAGGTGGCGTTCGACGCCGCCGCCTTCGGCGCCCCCGCCGCCTGCGACTTCGCCGGCCTGCCGGCCCTGCGCCATGCCTGCCAGCAGATCCTGCCGGCCGCCGCGGAACGCGCCGGGGAGGCCGCCGAGGACACCGGCCCGCTGCCCGAATGGGTGACCCGCCCCGCCCCGCCCGAGGCGGCCGAGGCGGCCATCAATCCCTCCGCCCTGCCTGGGGAGGAGCAGACCCCGGTCGCCGCGCCGCATGGCACGGCCGACCCCGGCGGGCGCCGCTTCCGCCGCGGCCGGGTGGTGCATGCGCTGCTGCAGCACCTGCCCGACCGGCCGGAAGGGGAGCGGGCCGCCGCCGCCCGGCGCTTCCTGGCCCGCCCCGGCCATGGGCTGACCGAAGCGGAGCAGGCGGAGACCCTGGCCGAGGTGCTGGCGCTGCTGGACACCCCCGCCATCGCCGCCGCCTTCGCCCCCGGCAGCCTGGCGGAGGCGCCGATCGCCGGGCAAGTGGGTGGCCAGCTCATCGCCGGCCAGGTGGACCGGCTGGTGGTGACGTCGGACCGGGTGCTGGTGCTGGATTACAAGACGAACCGCCCGCCGCCGGCGACGGCGGAGGATGTGCCGCCGCTCTACCTGCGGCAGATGGCGACCTACCGGGCGGTGCTGCGCCAGGCCTTCCCCGGACGGTCGGTCGATGGCGCCCTGGTCTGGACCTATGGCGCTCGGCTGATGCCATTGCCGGAGGGGTTGCTCGATAGGCATGCGCCCACGGCATGACCCTGGCGCATGCCGGCTTCGCCCCCACGCAAACCTTGACCCGGCCGCCCCGGCGCCCGACTTTGCGGCGATAATGGGGCGCATCGCCCCGCAGCGAGGCCATATCGATGAGCGAACTCACCAAGGCCGTCACCGACGACAGCTTCAAGCAGGATGTCCTGGCCGCCCCTGGCCCGGTGCTGGTCGATTTCTGGGCGGAATGGTGCGGCCCCTGCCGGATGGTGGGCCCGATCCTGGACGACATCGCCAAGGAGTATGAGGGCAAGCTGACCATCGCCAAGGTGAACATCGACGAAAATCCGATGACGCCGAACGAGTATGCGGTGCGCGGCATTCCGACCATGCTGCTGTTCAAGGACGGCAAGCTGCTGGACACCAAGGTCGGTGCCCTGCCGAAGGGCGCGCTGAAGGACTGGATCGCCGGCAATATCGGTTGAGCCAGCCGGGGCGACGGCCCGGCCCTGGCAGGCTGCGAAAAGGAGCGATACGCCCCCGACCCCGCCCTGCGCGGGCCTGACCCACGCATCTGGACGTCCAGCAAGACCAGATAGTTGGCGGTGGCTGGGTCAAGCCCGGCCATGGCGGAGAGGTGGCGGTCCCGGACACCGTCCGGGGTTTCGGGAGCTTGCCAGGCCAGAGCGGACCGCTGTCCCCATTGGGCAGCGGTCCTGTCCAGGCCCGCTCAGCCGAAGACGAAGTCGCCGGGCTGCAGCGCCGCCTTGGCGACACCCTGCAAGGTCAGCGTATCACCGCTAGCGAAGCTGACCAGCAGGTGCTGGCCGTACTGCACCGTCAGCGCCAGCAGCCCGGCGAAATCGGCGACGCCCATGCCGCGCAGCTCGATGCGGTCCACGCCCGGGGTGAAGTCGCCGATCACCCCCTGCCCGGTGCCGCGACTGATGATGAAGGTGTCGGCACCGGCTTCGCCGAACAGCACGTCGTCGCCGCCCTGGCCGTCCAGCGTGTCGTTGCCGGCGCCACCAAACAGCCAATTCGCCACGCCATTGCCGATCAGCAGATTGTCGCCTTGGTTGCCGATGCCAAAGGGCGTGGTGCCGAGCAGGACCACCGCCTCGATGTTGGCGGAGAGGTAATAGCCCGCACCGACAATGTCGGCGTAGACCGTGTCGTAGCCTTCGCCGGGAAGCTCGAACACCAGATCGGCCGGGGTGTCGACGTAAAATACATCATCGCCCGGCCCGCCGTAGAGGTGGTCGTATTCGCCGAAGCCCGAGGCGCCGTCCAGCGTATCCTTCCCCGGCCCGCCGACCAGCATGTCGAAGACGGAATCCGGGCCGCCGATGAGGGAGTCGTCGCCCTCCTCCCCATACAGCGCATCGGCGCCTTCCCCGCCCCGCAGGATATCGTTGTCCTCGCCGCCATAGATGTAGTCGAGGCCGGCACCGCCTTCGATGATGTCGTCGCCGGCCTCGCCCTGGATTACATCGGCGCCGTCGCCGCCGGGCAGCGCGTCGGCGCCCGCGCCGCCGAACAGGTAGTCATTGCCGGCACCGCCCTCGATGCGGTCGTCGCCGGCCTCGCCCTGGATCACATCGGCGCCGTTGCCGCCGAGCAGCGTGTCAGCGCCTGCGCCGCCGAACAGGTAGTCATTGCCGGCACCGCCCTCAATGCGGTCGTCGCCGGCCTCGCCCTGGATCACATCGGCGCCCTCGCTGCCGAGCAGCGTATCGTCACCTTCGCCGCCGAACAGATGGTCATTGCCGGCGCCGGCGGCGATATTGTCATCGCCCTCGTCGCCGGACAGCGTATCGTCGCCTTCGCGGCCGAGTAGCGTGTCGTCGTCCTCACCGCCGAATAGGTTGTCGTTGCCGCTGCCGCCATCCAGCCTGTCGGCGCCGGCATTGCCGTGCAGGGTGTCGTTGCCGGCGCCGCCCAGCACGGTGTCGTCGCCCTCATTGGCCAAGACCAGATTGTTGCCCGCATTGCCGGTGATGCGGTCGGCGAAGCCGCTGCCGCGCAGATGGCCGATCAGCACCAGCGTATCGATGCGGCCCCAGCCATCCTGCACCTGGCCGGTGCCGAGGTCGGCGATGATGCCGGCGGGATCGCCGGCGTAATCGGCGGCGACCAGCGTGCCGGCGTAAGGCGCACGCAGCATGTCGTTGCCGGCCATGCCGCGCAGGAAGGTCGTCATCCCCGGCACGGCGCGGCCGGTCATGTCGTCCGAAAGCTGCGTGCCCCAGGCGGATTCGATGTTCCGTAGCGTATCCGTGCCGCCCCAGGGGTCGGTGGCGATGCCGGTCGCCAGGTTCAGCACCACGCCCTGAGCCGGCAACGCCGAGCCGGGGGCGATCACATCGTAGAAGACGATGTCGTGGCCGCCGGCGCCATCCAGCATGTCGTTGCCGGCGGCGCCGGCCAGCCGCTCATCCGCCGTGGAGCCGAGGATGCTGTCGTCGCCGGCGCCGCCCACGGCGGCCTGGATGTTGCTCAGCCGGTCGATGCCGCCGGGCTTCAGCGCATAGGCGGATTCGAGGATGCCGCCATGGCTGGTGCGGGCCAGCACGATGGTGACGGCGCCGCTGCCGGCGTAGCGGTATTCATTGATGCCGCCGCGGCCGTCGATGCTGCGGTTGCCGTCCCGGCCGGACAGGAAGACATCGTCGAAGGCCGAGCCGCTGACGGTATCGTGGAAGGCGCTGGCCAGCAGCACCCGGCGGATGCCGAGCAGGGTATCGGTGCCGCCCCACCCATCCGTCGCGGTGCCGAGGGCGAGGTCAACCACCACCGCCGCCGGACTGTTGGCGTAGGAGAGCTGCACGCCAGTGGTACCATTGCCGATGATCCGGTCATTTCCGGCGCGGCCTTCCAGGGTCAGCGCGTAGAAGCCGTTGACGGCCGCGCTGGCGTCGAGCGTGTCATTGCCGGCGGTGCCGGTCAGCGCGTGGATATCGGTGAAGCTGTCGGCGCGGCCGCCGGGCTTGGCGGTGGTGCCGGCGCCGGTGCCGGTGAAGGTGACCGCTAGCGGGCCGCTGAAGCCGGCGTAGCTCAGCGCATTGCCGGCGCCGGCGCCGCCCTGGATCAGATCGCTGCCGGCGCTGCCGATGAAGCTCTCGCCCAGGCTGCCGCCGGTCAGCGTGTCGTCCCCGGCGGTGCCGGCGACGGCATATCCACCGGCGAGGCTCAGCAGCGTGCCATCGTAGAAATCCGCCGCGCCGATGGTGACATCGGCACCGGCGCCGCCGAAGCGGACCACCAGGTCGGTGGTATCCAGCCTGCCGTTGCGGTCGAGGTCGAGCACCAGCCAGCCACCCGCCGGCTGGCCCGCCACCAGCGCCGGTATCCAGTGGAGCTGATATGCCGCCAGCCCGCCGAGCGGCTGCGCCGGCAGCGCCATCCCGGCCGACAGCGCCGCCTGCGGCCGCAGCGTGCTGCCGTTGAACACCAGCGGCCGGGCGATGCCATCGGCGCCCATATAGGTGCCGGCGGTGGCGCCGCGGCCATCCGCCAGGCCCCAGAAGCCGTCGCTGAGGCGGATGCGGTCGCCCTCCGCCCGGCTGAAGCCGATGACGCTGTCCATCGTGCCCAGCGTCGACCAGGCGGCCTCACCCATTGCCTGCAGCAGCAGCGTGTCGGCCCCGGCGCCGCCGGTCAGCCTGTCTGCGCCGAGGCCGCCCTCCAGGCTGTCGTCGCCTGCCCCGCCCTCCAGCAAATCGGCGCCGGCGCCGCCGAGCAGCAGATCATCCCCGGTGCCGCCATACAGGGTGTCGTTGCCACCGCCGCCGTCCAGCGTGTCGTTGCCGGTGCCGCCGACCAGCCAGTCGGCGCCCTCGCCGCCGGTCAGGCTGTCCTGCCCGGCGCCGCCGTCCAGGCTGTCGTCGCCCTCGCCGCCGAGCAGCGTGTCGTTGCCATCGAGCCCGGCCAGGGTGTCGGCGCCGGCGAAGCCGAGGATGCTGTCGGCATCACTGCCGCCGACCAGGCTGTCGCCGCCAGTGGTGCCGGTGGTGGCGAAGGTTCCGGCGATGAAGCTGGCCGCGGTGATCGGCGCGCCGCCGGTGGTATCGACGCGCATCACCAGGTCGCCGGCGCCGAGCACGCCGTCGCGGTTGACGTCGAGCAGCACCCAGCCACCGGTGGTATCGGGCTGCCAGTAGAGGGTGTAGGCGCGGCCGCCGGTCCGATCCGGCAGCAGAATGCCGGCGGCCAGTGTCGCCCGCGCCGGCAGCGATCCGCCGAAGCCCACCGGCAGCAGTGGCTGGCCAGCGACGGCGAAGCTGCGCGTGGCGATCGGCAGGATGGCGCCGCCGACCGCCTGGCCGCGCAGCACCAGCAGGTCGCCCTGTGCCGCGGCGAAATCGGTGACGCGGTCGATCGCGCCGAGGGTGCTCCCGACCGCGCCGATCCCCTGCAGCACGAAGCGGTCGGCGCCGAGGCCGCCGCTCAGCCGATCCACGCCGTCCCCGCCGAGCAGCGTGTCGTCGCCTGCGCCACCGCCCAGCGTGTCAGCCCCGGCGCCGCCCTGCAGCGCATCGTTGCCGGCGCCGCCGGCCAGCGAATCCGCGCCGGCGCCGCCGATCAGGCTGTCATCGCCGCTGCCGGCCGTGAACCACACCTCCTCGATGCCGGTGGCACTGGTGCCGGCGAGGTCGCTGACCAGATGCGGCGCCAGCACGAAGACCGTGAGCCCGGCGGTGGCAGCGGAGCGATCCACCACCGCGCGGTCCTGGCCCCCCCCGCCATCCAGCCTGTCGCCCCCGGCTCCGGCCAGCAGCGTGTCGTCGCCCGCCAGCCCGAGCATGAGATCGGCGCCGGCGGTGCCTTGCAGCAGGTTGTGGCCGGCGGTGCCCGTGACGGTCGGCATGAAGCTCCACCCGCCGCCGGGGATGTCGCGGCGGGCCGGGGAGGCCAGCCTATCCGGGCGGCGGTTGAGAAAGCCTGAAGCCGCGCCGCGCGCTCACCCGCGCGGGAAGGTCGCCGCCTCCAGCCGGTTGCCGTCCGGATCGCGGATGAAGGCCGCGAAGTAGCCGGTCATCGCCGCAGGGCGTGGTCCGGGGGCGCCGTCGCTGCGACCGCCGGCCGCCAGCGCGGCGGCGTGGAACGCCCGCACCGCCGCCTCATCCGCCGCCCGCAGGCAGAGGTGATGCCCCGGGTCTTCGGGCGCCGCATGATCCTCCCGCAGGTTCAGCCACAGCTCCGGATAGCGCTTGCCGTAGCCGAGCTGGCGCGGCCGCTCCACCAGCCGGGTCAGGCCGAGCGGCGCCAGCGCCCGGTCGTAGAAGTCGCCGGCCGGCGCCAGCGCGCGGACCGGGATGGAGGCGTGGTCGATCATCCTCAGAACCGCTTCAGCAGGCGGTCGATGTATTCCAGCTCCTCGGCAGGGCGCTCGCGCTCGCCGCCGCGGCGGCGCAGCTCCTCCTGAAGCTGACGGGTGCGCAGCATCTCCGCCTCATCCGGCACCCTTGTGTCGGCGCCATTGTCGGCGGTGCCGCTGACGTCGCGGGAGCGGCGGCCGAGCGGATCGCGCCCCTCGCCCTGGCCCTGCGCCTGGTCCTGGCCATTGCCGCCCGGCTGCTGGTCGCCCGCCATGTCCTGCGGGTCGCCATCCTCCTCGCCATCCTGCTGGCCCTGGCCGAACTGCCGCTGCATGGATTGCGCCATCTGCCGGCCGCCTTCCTGCAGGGCGCGCAGCGCCCGCTGCTGGGCGTCCCGCGCATCGCCGTTGCGCAGGTGCTCCTGGGCCTCCCGCATCGCCTGGTCGGCGCGGCCGAGGCCTTCCGGCACCTCTCCGGTCAGGTCACCGAATTGCTGCATCAGCTCGCCGAGGGCGCGGCGCAGGGCGCGCTGGCGACGGCCGTCCTGGTCGCGCTCGGCCTGGGCCTCCGGACTCTGGCCCGGCTGGGGCTGCGCCTGGGGCGGCTCCGGCGGCCAGCGGAAGCCCGGCATCTGCTGGCGCTGCTGGCGGCTGCGCTGGGCCCGGTCGCGTTCCTCCTCCTCCGCCCGCTGGTGGCTGCGGTCGAGCATCTCGGACTGGCGCTTCACCATGTCCTGCACCACGCCCATCTGCTGCTGGCCGCGTTCCCGGCGCTGCCGGCGTTCCGGGCTTTCGGCGCGCTGGGCGCGGCCTTCCTCCAGCGCCTTCAGCATCTCCTCCAGCTCGGCCAGCTCGCGCCTCGCGTCCTCGGTGCGGCCCTCGCGCGCGGCTTCCTCCATCCGGCGGGTGCGGCGGTCCATCTCCCGCTGGTCCATCAGCCGGGATTGCGGGTCGAAGGGGATGGCCTCGGCATTTTCCCGCTGCAGCCGCTCGGCCAGGGCTTCCAGGTGCTGGCGGATGGCGTCGCGCAACTCCTGGATGCGGCGTTCCAGCTCGGCCCGCTGCTCCGCCTGGGCCGGGTCGTCGCGCGGCAGCTGCTCGGCCTGGTCGAGCGCCTGGCGCAGCGCCTCCCGCGCCTGTTGCAGCGCGCGCAGCGTGCGGCCGTCGCGGCCTTCCTCCAGCGCCAGGGCAGTCTCCCACAGCAGCTCCTGCACCTCGGCCACCGCCTCCGGCTTGCGGTCGAAGACGAGGCGGGAACGGGCGATGCGCAGCGCCAGATAGGTCGCGGTGTCGTGCTCGAAGGCGTCCGGCGCGGCGGCCAGCGCCTCCAGCTCCCGCCGCGCCGGGCCGCGCTGGCCGGGCTCCAGCGAGAGCCGCTTGCGCAGCGCGATCAGCCGCTTCGCCACCGCATGGTTGAAGCTGCGTTCCGGCAGCACCAGCCGGGCCGGCTCCGACCGGCCTTCCTGCTCCGCGCCGTCGCGGGCGAAGAGCCGCGCCTCCACCTCCAGCCCGGCCCAGGGATGGGCGGAAAGGTCGGGCTGGGCGTTGCCGCGGGCCTGCTTCGGCCGGCCGCCGGGCAGCGGCAGTTCCAGGACCATCGCCGGCGCATCGGGCCGCGCCACCAGCAGCAACTCGGCCCGCAGCGTGGCGAGGCCCCAGTCATCCTCCGCCTGCCAGGGCAGCCGCGTGGCGAGGCCGCGGGCGGCGCGGGCGGGCGGTTCGGCGAATTCGACGCTCGGCGGCGCATCGGCCTGCACCGCCAGGCTCCATTGCGCCAGCTCGGCGCCGTCGCGCCGCACCGCGAGGCGCACCCCCTGGTTCAGCGCCGTCTCGGCGGTGAAGCTGCTGCCGTCCAGGGCGCGAAAGGCGGTGGTACCCTCCGGCGTTACCAGCTCCGGTGCGGAACCCCCGGCCGGGCTGCCGCCGGAGAGCGAGACCTGCAACCGGCTGCCGGCCGGCACCGTGGCACTGCCGCCGGCGGCGTCGAGGAAGACCGGCGCGGCGCCGGTATAGCCCGGCGGCGTCACCCAGGCTTCCAGCCGCAGCGCCGGCACCGGGGCAGGGCCGGCGAAGGCGGGGGAGAAGGCGCGGCGGAGGCGTTCCGGCGCCTCGGCCCCGGCGATGACCAGCGCCGCCACCAGCCCGAGCGCCAGGGCGCCACGCAGCGCGACCGGGTCGCGCGCCGGCAGGCCGGGGTGCGGCGTGCCGACCTTGAGTTGGCGGATCTGCGCCGCGGCGCGCTGCTGGTGCACCTGCCACAGCGCCAGCGCGGCGGGGTCGTCGCCGGCCGGGTGGTCGGCCAGCGCCGCCAGCGGCCGATGGCGAAGGCCGGAGGCGCGTTCCAGCCGGCGTTCCGCCACCGCCGCGCCGGGTAGGGCGAAGCCGCGGAAGCCGCGCCAGGCGGCGTAGCCAAGCGCCGCGGCGAAGCCCAGCAGCAGCAGCAGGTGCAACCTCGGCGGCAGCAGCGCCGGCACATCGAGCAGGGCAAGAATGCCGAACAGCCCGGCGATGCCGAGCACCGGCCAGGCGCGCGGCCAGACCCCTTCCCAGGCCAGGGCGAGCCGCGCGAGGCGGCGGCGGCGCCGGAGCGCCGCGGCCAGCCCGGCGGGCCCGCCCCCGCTCACGGCTGCGGATTCCCGAGCCAGGCCGGCTGGCGCTGGCCGGCGAGCATCTCATCGAAGCCCTGGCGGTCCCGCACCACCGCGAAACGGTCGCCATCGACCAGGACCTCGGCGGCCAGGGGCCGCATGTTGTAGGTGCTGCTCATTGCCGCGCCATAGGCTCCCGCATCCAGGAAGGCGACCAGCGCCCCGGGTGTCAGAGATGGCAACGCCCGGCCCCGCGCGAAAGTATCCCCGGTCTCACAGACCGGACCGACCACATCGGCGGGGGTGAGCGGCGAGGCCGCCGCCACCGGGGAGACCGGCAGGATGCCGTGCCAGGCCTCGTACATCGCCGGTCGGACCAGGTCGTTCATCGCCGCGTCCAGCACCAGGAAGCGTCGCGCCGCGCCTTGCTTCTGCAGCACGACGGAGGCCAGCAGCACCCCGGCCGGGCCGGCGATCCAGCGGCCCGGTTCCAGCATCACCGGCAGGCCGAGCGGGCCGAGTGTCGTCTTGATGGCGCCGGCCAGGGCTTCCGGCAGTGGCGCCGGCTCGTCGCGGTAGGGGATGCCGAGGCCGCCGCCGCAATCCACATGCTTCACCGGCAGCCCGGCGCCGCGCAGCGCCTGCACCAGCTCGGCGAGGCAGGCATAGGCGGCGCGGTAGGCGGCCATGCCGCTGGTGATCTGGCTGCCGATGTGGGTGGCGACGCCGACCGGCTCGATCCCCGGCAGGGTCGCGAGGCGGGCGTAGAGGGCAGGCGCGTCGTCGATGGCGACGCCGAATTTGTTCTCGCTCTTGCCGGTGGTGATCTTGGCGTGGGTGCGGGCGTCCACGTCGGGGTTCACCCGCAGCGCCACCCGGGCGGTGCGGCCGAGCGAGGCGGCCAGCGCCGAGAGCATCCCGGCTTCCTCGGCGCTCTCGATGTTGATCTGCAGGATGTCCTCGGCGAGGGCGAGGCGCAG
The DNA here is from genome assembly GCF_014283215.1 of Siccirubricoccus deserti. Lineage (GTDB taxonomy): Bacteria > Pseudomonadota > Alphaproteobacteria > Acetobacterales > Acetobacteraceae > Siccirubricoccus > Siccirubricoccus deserti. Next base: position 58,385 of record NZ_JACOMF010000009.1, on the reverse strand, counting down.
CTCGCGCTCGGTCTTGCCAACGCCGGAGAAGACGATGGTGGAGGCGGGGATGCCGGCGGCGCGGGCGGCGCGCAGCTCGCCCTCCGAGACCACATCAGCGCCGAGGCCCTCGGCCGCCAGCACCCGTAGCACCGCGAGGTTGCTGTTGGCCTTCACCGCGTAATGCACGCTGGCCCGCAGCCCGGCACCGTCCAGCGCCGCCTTCAGCGCCCGGGCGCGGCGGCGCAGCGCGCCGGCGGAATAGACCCAGGTGGGGGTGCCGGCGACCTCGGCGATGCGGGCGAGGGGGACATCCTCCATCACCAGCCCGTCGAAGGCATGCATCTCAAGGTGCGGCCGCGCGGCGAGAAGCTCGGCGAAGCTGGGGTCGGGGTCGGTGTCGAGGACGGGGAGGGGGGTGACCATTGTCCTATTGTGCGGTGCCGAAGGGGGGTGGGACAAGCGGGATGGAAGCAAGAGCGGAGGAAGGCACTTCCCCCGAGCCTCCTTTGTTTTCTCCGGGTCTTGCCTCATGGCGGGGCCAGCTTCTTCGACCAGACCGGGCGGCCGCCGGCGTGCTGGAGGCATTTGCCGAGCAGCGTGAGCAATCCCGGTCTTGGCCGCTGTTCCGGCAGGCGGTCCAGCACGGCATTGGTGAAGGCATGCAGGGCCTGGGACAAATCCCGGTTCGGCATGAACCAGGGCAGCATCGGCAGGGCGCTCAGCAGGCCAAGGCCGCGGGCGAGGCCGATGCCGGCCATCCCCAGCAGCCGCATGGCGCGGCGGGCGAGGCGGCAGATCCAGTATTCCATCGCCCGCAGCATGGCCGGGGCCCCCGGTGCCGCCAGCGCCCGCAGCAGCCCGGACCAGACCCCGGCATGGGCGAGGCGGCGGAACTGCCGGGCGATGCTGAGGGGCCTGGCGTCGGTCTCCGGCAGGTCATGCCACGGACAGCCGGTGACGCAGGCGTAGAGCATGGCATCCATCCGCGCCCGCGGGTCGCGATCGGCCGTCCGGCGCCGCGCGGGGCGGAGGGATTGGCGCGCAGCAGGTGCGGCGCGAGGGCGGCCCATTCGGCGTCGGTCAGTGGGGTCCAGGGGCGGCGGGGGGTGACGTGGCGCATTGGCCGGGGTCTCGCGCAAAACCCGAACAAAATACGAACATTATTGCGAAGTCAATGCACTCTCCATCGCCCCCCGGCCGGCCATCCTTGCCCCACACGCCATGACGGGCCTGACCCGGCCATGACGGAGAAAGGTGGAGGCAGGCCCGGCCAGGACGGGAGAGGTGCGCTCCGGCCATTCTGCATTGCACACTCAGGTTCGGCGGCTTGCCGCAGCGCAGCACCGGCGGCAGGATGTCCCTCGCATGCCCCCCATACCCGCCGCAGCCCTTCCCCCTGGCCCCTCCGTCTGGCTGGTGATGCTGGCGCTGCTCGGCACGCATCTGGCCGGCATGGGCACCTTTCTCACCCTGCCCGTCCTCGCCCCGGCCATCGCCGCCGAGTTCGGGCTGGCGCCGAGCCTCGCCGGCGTCCACACCGCCATCGCCTATTCCGGCGCCATGCTCTCCGGTCCGCTCACCCAGGGGTTGCTGCGGCGGCATGGCGGCATCCGGGTCTGCCAGGGCGCGCTGGTCGTCATCGGCCTCGGCATCGCCCTGGCCGCGCTCGGCCATCCGCTGGCGCTGCTGGCCTCGGCGCTGGTCGCCGGCTTCGGGCATGGTCCGCTGACCCCGGCCGGCAGCCATGTGCTGGCGGCGCGCACCCCGTCGCAGATCCGCAGCCTGGTCTTCGGCCTGAAGCAGACCGGGGTGCCGGCCGGCGCCATGCTGGTCTCGGTCATCGCCCCGGTGGTCGGCGCCGCCTGGGGCTGGCGCGCAGGCGTGCTGGCCATCGCCCTCATCGCCCTGCTGCTGGCGCTGGCGCTGCAACCGCTGCGCGCGGTGCTGGACGCCGACCGCGACCCCGCCGCGCCGCGTGGCGCCGCCTGGCGCGACGCCATCGGCAGCCTGCTGCTGCTGCGCGACGCGCCGCAGCTCCGGGCCACCACGCTTTACGGCTGCGGGCTGGTGATCGGGCAATTCGGCTTCTTCTCCCTCTTCGTCGCCTGGCAGGTGGAGGTGCTCGGCACCCCGCTGGTCGAGGCCGGGGTGACCATGGCGATCGGCCAGGCCGCGGGCGTGATCGGCCGGGTGCTCTGGGCGGTGCTGGCGGACCGCTTCGGCGCGCCGCCGGTGCTGGGTGTGATCGGCCTCGGCGCGGCCGCCGCATCGCTCGGGCTGGCGCTGGCCGATGCCAGCCTGCCCTCCGCCGGGGTGGTGGCGCTGGCCGCCGCCATGGGTTGCTTCGCGGTGGGCTGGACCGGCGTGCTGCTGGCCGAGGTCGCCCGGCTGGCGCCGCCCGGCCGGGTTGGCGCGGCGACCTCCGCCATGGGCTTCGCCATGGCGCTGACGCTGATCGTCTCGCCCGGCCTGCTCTCGGCGCTGGTCTGGCTGACCGGCGGCTATGCGGCGGGCTTCGGCCTCTGCGGTGGGCTGGCGGCGCTGGCGGTGGTGGTGCTGCGGCGCGGGACACGACTGGGGCGGCAGGACGGAACCCGGGCCGGGATCGCGGTTTCTCCCACCAGCTCCAGGAGCGGCGGGCCGGCTGCCTGACCGGCCCGGGCGCCGCCGAGCCTGTCAGCGCCGGGGGCCAGTGGTATAGGGGGCCCCATGATCACGCTGCTCACCATCCTGACCGGAATCGCCATGCTGGCGACCCTCGGCACGCTCTTCGCCGGCATGCTCGGCCTGGTGCGCCAGGACGACCCGGTGCGGTCGAACCAGTTGATGCGTTGGCGGGTGATCCTGCAGGGGGTGACGGTGGCCCTGTTTGTCCTGCTGCTGGTGGTCTCCCGGTGAGGCTCCGGCCGGCAGCGCTGGCGGGTGTTTTGACAGCGCTGGCGGCGCCGCCCTATTTTGCCGCCGGTTTTCGTGGGGCCCCGGCCCCGCAGGTGCCCTGGGACATCCCACCGGGCGCCGGGCGGACTCAGCAACAGCGAAGCAGGAAACGGCAGCGGCGATGAAGCTCCTCGTCCCCGTCAAGCGGGTGGTCGACTACAACGTGAAGGTCCGCGTGAAGGCGGATGGCACGGGCGTCGAGACGGCGAACGTCAAGATGTCCATGAACCCCTTCGACGAGATCGCGGTCGAGGAAGCGGTGCGCCTGAAGGAAAAGGGCACGGCGACCGAGGTCATCGCGGTCTCCTGCGGCCCTGCCGCCTGCGCTGAGCAGATCCGCACCGCGCTCGCCATGGGCGCCGACCGCGGCATCCTGGTCGAGCATGACGGCGTGCTGGAGCCGCTGGCGGTCGCCAAGCTGCTCAAGGCGATCATCGCCAAGGAGAGCCCGCAGCTTGTCATCCTCGGCAAGCAGGCGATCGACGACGACATGAACGCCACCGGCCAGATGCTGGCGGCGCTGCTGGGCTGGCCGCAGGGCACCTATGCCAGCAAGGTCGAGCCGGCCGATGGCGGGCTGACGGTGACCCGCGAGATCGACGGCGGCCTCGAGCGCGTGCAGCTCAAGCTGCCGGCGATCGTCACCACTGACCTCCGGCTGAACGAGCCGCGCTACGCCTCGCTGCCCAACATCATGAAGGCGCGCAAGAAGCCGATCGAGACGGTGAAGCCGGCCGATCTCGGCGTCGATGTCACGCCGCGGCTGACGGTGCTGAAGGTGGAGGAGCCGCCGAAGCGCCAGGCCGGCAAGAAGGTCGCCTCGGTGGCCGAGCTGGTCGACAAGCTGCGCAACGAAGCGAAGGTGATCTGAGCATGGCCGTTCTGGTTCTTGCCGACCATGACGGGTCGGCGGTGACGCAGCCGACCCGCAGCGCGGTGGCGGCGGCGGGCAAGCTGGGCGAGGTGACGGTGCTGGTGCTCGGCCCCGCCGCGGCGGCGCAGTCGGCGGCGGCGGTCGGCGGCGTGGCGAAGGTGCTGCACTCGGATGCCGCGCTCTATGCGCATGGGCTGGCGGAGCCGGTGGCGGCGCTGCTGGTCTCGATGGCGTCGAACTACTCCCACCTCCTGGCGCCGGCCTCGGCCGCCGGCAAGAACGTCATGCCGCGGCTCGCCGCGCTGCTTGACGTGCAGGTGATCTCGGACATCGCCGGCGTCGTCGACGCCGACACCTTCGTCCGCCCGATCTACGCCGGCAACGCGCTGGCGACGGTAAAAAGCAGCGACGCGAAGAAGGTGATCACCGTCCGCGCCGCCAGCTTCGACCCGGCCCCGGCCACCGGCGGCAGCGCCGCGGTGGAAGCCGCGCCGACCGCCGAGGATCCCGGCCTCTCCTCCTTCCTCGGTGCCGAGATCGCCAAGAGCGAGCGGCCGGAGCTGACGGCGGCGAAGATCGTCGTCTCCGGCGGCCGCGCCATGGGTTCGGCGGAGAATTTCCACATTATCGAGAGCGTCGCCGACAAGCTGGGTGCCGCCGTCGGCGCCAGCCGCGCCGCGGTCGATGCCGGCTATGCGCCGAACGACCACCAGGTGGGGCAGACCGGCAAGATCGTGGCGCCGGAGCTCTACATCGCCGTCGGCATCTCGGGCGCCATCCAGCACCTGGCCGGGATGAAGGACAGCAAGGTGATCGTCGCCATCAACAAGGACGAGGAGGCGCCGATCTTCTCGGTGGCCGACTACGGCCTGGTCGGCGACCTGTTCAAGGTAATGCCGGAGTTCGAGGCCGAGCTGGCCAAGAAGTAGGGCGTTCGACGGAAACAACGGGGGCCGCCGGACGCGTTCGCGCGCGTCCGGCGGCCTTTTTCATATCTGGGGATGGCGGCGATGGTTGAGGTGAGGAAGCTGGGGGTGATCGGGGCCGGGCTGATGGGCAACGGCATCGCCCATGTCGCGGCGCTGGCCGGCGTGCCGGTGGCGCTGGTGGATGTGAATCCGGCGGCGCTGCAGAAGGCGCTGGCGACCATCGACAAGAACATGGAACGCCAGACCACCCGCAAGGTGATCCCCGAGGGCGCCAAGGAAGCCGCGCAGGCGCTGATCACCACCGGCACCGACTACGCGCTGTTCGCCGATTGCGACCTCGTCATCGAAGCGGCGACCGAGAACGAGGAGATCAAGAAGAAGATCTTCGCGAGCCTCTGCCCGCTGTTGAAGCCGGAGACGCTGATCGCCTCCAACACCTCCTCCATCCCGATCACCCGGCTCGGCGCCGCGACCGACCGGCCGGGGCGCTTCGTCGGCATGCATTTCTTCAACCCGGTGCCGATGATGGCGCTGGTCGAGGTGATCCGCGGCCTGGCGACGGAGGAACCCACCGTCGCCGCGGTGAAGGCGCTGGCGGAGCGGATGGGCAAGACGGTGGTGGAGGCGGCCGACTACCCGGCCTTCGTCGTCAACCGCATCCTCTGCCCGATGCTGAACGAGGCGATCTTCGCGCTGATGGAGGGCGTCGGCGATGTGCGCTCGATCGATGCCGGCATGAAGCTCGGCGCCAACCACCCGATGGGGCCGCTGGAGCTCTGCGACTTCGTCGGGCTGGACACGCTCTACAGCGTGCTGAAGGTGCTGCATGAGGGGCTGGGCGACCCGAAGTACCGCCCCTGTCCGCTGCTGGCGAAATATGTCGAGGCCGGCTGGCTTGGGCGGAAGTCCGGCAAGGGCTTCTACGACTATTCGACGACGCCGCCGACGCCGACGCGGTAACGCCGCCGCGTCCGAACGGTGCCGGCGCCTGGTTCCCCCGGGCGCCGGCAGCCATGATCATCAGGTCGAAGGTTCTCCCTTCGGCTCCGCCACGTAGCGGCGCACCCGGGCACGGGAACGTTCCGGTTCCTGCCGCATCGCTGCCATCTCGAAGCGTCCCAGCAATCCGGCCGGGCTGTTGTCATGATGGTGCCGTGGGATGTGGCCGATGACAGCGTCGCCGCCATAGGTGGAATAGCCGATGTCCTCGTCATGGCCGGTGCTGCCGCTCTGGCTCGGCGCCCAGCCGGCGCCACGCCAATCGGCCATGCGGGCATCGAGGTCGACGGCGCCGTATTCCTCGAACACATCCATCACCCGGTCGGCCATCACCTCATGGACCTGCACCATCACCACCACGCCCTTGCGGCGGATGCCTTCCTCGAAGGCAGCGTAATCGTTGCGCGGCATGGCCAGGTTGCTCAGCCAGCGCAGCCCGTGCTGCTTGCCCGCGCGGGTATCCGGGGCGGCATCCGCCTCGGCGCCACACGCCTCCACGGCGGTGGGGTTGATGTGGAGGCCCTGGACCAGATGCTCGATGGCCCGCTCCGCATCGCCCCTGTTATCGAAAAGTCCGACGAGAATTCGGGTCATGACCAAGCCTCCTACCGCTTGTGACCCAATGAAGATGGGGGGCGCGAGTTGCGGTGCCATCACCACCACGTGGTTGATGGCGCTGCGATATTATTAATATTTATGAACAAATACCTGCTCGCCCCAGCTCACGGAAACTGTCGCGGTCTCTTGCTTGGTCGTGCGAATGGCTCCGCTAATCCGCCCGCCGGATCATCTCCGCCGCCCGCTCCGCCGTCATCAGCACCGCCGGGTGGATGTTGGAGGAGGGCACCAGCGGAAACACCGAGGCATCGACCACCCGCAGCCCCTCCACGCCGCGCACCCGCAACGCGGTGTCCACCACGGCACGATCGTCGGTGCCCATGCGGTTGGTGCCGCAGGGGTGATAGACGGTGGTGCCGGAGCTGCGGAGATAGTCGAGGAAATCCTCTTCGGTCTGCGCTGCCGGGCCGGGCGCCATCTCCTCCTCGATCAGCCCGGCGAAGGGCTGCGTTGCGGTGATCCGCCGTGCCAGCTTCGCCGCTTCCAGCATCACCCGCACATCATTCGGGTGGGTCAGGTAATTGGCCCGGATGCTCGGCTTGTCCGTCACATCCGGGGAGCGCAGGGCCAGCGTGCCGCGGCTGTCCGGGCGGCACTGGCAGAAGTTGAAGGAGAAGCCCGGGTGCTTCGCCAGCTGCGAGGCCGAGAGCGCCTGGTTGCTGGTATCCAGGCTGAAATTGACGAACTGGAACTGCACCTCCGGCTCCTCCGAACCCGGCAGCACGCGGGCGAAGAGGCTGGCCTCCGAGGCGCCGATGGTCATATGGCCGCGCCGCCGGACCGCCCAGTCGAGGCCCATCTTCGCCGTCTTCAGGGGGTTGGCCAGCGCCTCGTTCAGGCTGTCCACCGGCTTGGTTCGGAAGGCGAAGCGGACCATGAAATGATCCTGCAGGTTCTTCCCCACCTCCGGCGCATGCACCCGCGTATCGATCCCGAGTTCCTGCAGCGCGTCGCCGTCGCCGATGCCGGAGAGCATCAGCAGCTTCGGGCTCTCGATGGCGCCGGCCGAAAGGATCACCTCGCGCCGTGCCTTGTAGGTCTCCTCCTGCCCGTCCGGGCCGCGCACCACCGCGCCGGTGGCGCGACGCCCCTCGAACAGCAGCCGGAGGCCGAGGCGCTCGGTCGCCACATGGAGGTTGGGGCGCTTCAGCGCCGGCCGCAGGTAGCCGACCGCAGGCGACCAGCGGCGGCCCCGGTGGACGTTGAGCTGGTTCGGCGCCACCCCCTCGAACCACTCGCCGTTGTTGTCCGGGTTGCGGGCGAAGCCGAGGGCTTGGCAGGTGTCGAGGAAGGCGCGGCAGCCCGGGGTCGGCGCAGGGACCTCGGCGATCTGCATCGGGCCGGACTTGCCGCGGTACTCGCTTTCCGGGCCATGGAAGGTCTCCAGCTTGCGGAAGGCCGGCAGGCAGTCCTCATAGGACCAGCCGCGGGCGCCGGATTGCGCCCAGCGGTCGTAGTCGCGCGGGCTGCCGCGCAGGAAGACCAGCCCGTTGACGCTGCCCGAGCCGCCGACCACCCGGCCGCGCGGCCAGTAGACGCTGCGGCCGCCAAGCTCCTTCTCGCCCTCGGTCTGGTATTTCCAGTCGAATTTGCGGGTGACGTAGAGCCGGGCGAAGCCCATCGGGATGTGGATCCAGGGGTTGCGGTCCCAGGGGCCGGCCTCCAGCAGCGCCACCTTCGTGCCAGGGTCTTCCGAAAGCCGCGCCGCCAGTACGCAGCCGGCCGAGCCGCCGCCGAGGATGACGTAATCCGCTTCCCGCATGCCTTGCTGTCCCGTTTCGCCCCAATGGCATCTGGGCATGCGCGGGGGACGCACCGCAAGACCGGCAGGCTGCTGATAAGCGTGCTTCCGGGCGCGGACACTGCCGGAACCCGTCATGCCGGCTCGATCCGACCATTCAACCTGCTGTTTCTGCGTCAAAATCGGACGGGAGGGTCAAGCCCGGCATGACGGAAGAGGGGCGATCCGCCATTCCCCGGCACCCTGCCGGGGCGGAAATCCGCGCTTCGGACAACAGGCTACAGCGGATTGGCACTCGGACATGGCCGCAATCCGCCGCAGGCGCGCCTCGAATCGGCAACGCAATTCCGCCACGGCGGGCCGCTAGCCTCACGGCGTGACCGACCTGCCCCTTCCGCTCCGCCGCCTGGGTTTCGCCCTGCTCGGCCTTGGCTGCACTGGCCTGCTGCTCTGGCTCGGCGTGCGGGTCATGGCGCCGGGCGGCTGGACGGTGTGGGAGGTGCTGACGCTGCTCTGCCTCGCCGGCACCGCGCCCTGGACCGCGCTTTGCGCCGCCAATGCCCTGGTTGGGCTGGTGATCCTGCTGCGCGCCCCGGATCCGCCGGCGGCGGTGCTGCCGGCGCTGCGGCTGGCCCGGCCGGGGGTGCCGCGGCGGCATACCGCCATCGCCGTCTGCATCCGCAACGAGCCCATGGCGCAGGTGCTGCCGCCGCTCGGCCGGCTGCTGGACGGGCTGGCGGCGGCGGGGGCGGCGGAGCATTTCACCCTGTGGTTCCTCTCCGACACGGAAGACCCGGTGCTGGTGGCGGCGGAGGAGGTGGCGATCGCGGGATTCCGCCGGCGCCACTCCAGGGTGCGCTACCGCCGCCGCGCCGCCAACACCGGCTTCAAGGCCGGCAATGTCATGGATTTCCTCGACCACCACGCCGGAGATGCCGAGCTGATGCTCTGCCTCGACGCCGACAGCGAGATGTCGGCGGCGGCGGTGCTGCGGCTGGTGGCCTGCATGGAGGCCGATCCGCAACTGGCCATAGTGCAGCAGCTCATCGTCGGCCGGCCGGCGACGGCGGGCTTCCCGCGGCTGTTCCAATTCGGCATGCGCGCCGGAATGCGGAGCTGGGCCACTGGCCAAGCCTGGTGGCAGGGGCCGGAGGGCCCCTATTGGGGCCACAACGCAATCATCCGCATCGCCCCCTTCCGCCGCCATTGCCGGCTGGAGCCGCTGCCGGACGGCAGCCCCATCCTCAGCCACGACCAGGTGGAGGCGGTACGGCTGCACGCCGCCGGCTGGAAGGTCTGCTGCCTGCCCACCGAGGATGGCAGCATGGAGGGCAATCCCCCCGCCCTGCCGGAGTTCATGGCGCGCGACCTGCGTTGGGCGGCGGGCAACATGCAGTACTGGGCGCTGCTGCGGCTGCCGGGCCAGACCTGGATGGGCCGCTGGCAGTTGGTGCAGGCAATCCTGCTGTTCCTCGGCGCGCCGCTCTGGGTTGGGGTGCTGGTGTTCGGCGCGCTGAACGCGGCGACCGGCGGCGGCGCGGCGACGCCGGCGGGTGGGCTGGCGGCGCTGCTGCTGGCCGGCTTCGGCATGCTGCATGCGCCGAAGCTGGCGGGCTATGCCGAGGTGCTGCTGCGGCCGGCGATCGCCGTGCGCTACGGTGGGCGCCGCGCCTTCCTGCGCGGGGCGCTGGCGGAGCTGGGCTTCACCCTGCTGCTGGACCCGATCAGCATCGTCAGCAAGGCGATCTTCCTGGCTCGGCTGCCCTTCGGCGGCGGCGCCGGCTGGGCGCCGCAGAACCGGGTGGACCGCGGTGTCCGCTGGCGCGATGCGGCGCGGCTGCTGTGGCCGCATACGGTGTTCGGCCTCACGGTGTTCGGCCTGCTGCTGGCGACGGCGCCGGGCGCGGCACTCTGGGCGCTGCCCTGGGCGGGAGGGCTGGTGCTGGCGGTGCCGTTCTGCGCACTCACCGCCTCGCCTGGGGTGTCGGCCTGGCTGCGGGCACGGCGGGTGGCGGCGACGCCGGAGGAGCTGGCAGCAGCCAAGGTGGGCGCAATCCTCTGCTGAAGCGATGCCCGGCTCGGAATGGCCAACGCGCGCTACGGTCGCCGACGAGTTGCTGAGTCCGTGATGATGGAGCGGGTCCGCGAACATCCAGCGATGTCACGATGAACCTTCCTTAAATTCACTTTTGGGTTATTTATTGACTGACTTCGCAACATTCCGTAGTCCGATACAAATGTGTTTCAAGCCCTGCGGGCGGCATGCCCGCTCCGTTTCCCCACTCCTCGCGGTTGCTCTCCTGTTACCCTTGGTGGTCGCCTGCCAGGATCCAGACTGGGCTAACAAGGCTGCCCTCCAGATCGGCGCTCCCCGCCCGGAGGCCGTGGCCATTCGCGCCCGCCAATCGGCGCGGTTCAGCGGGGTGGGCGAGGAGCGCCTGCTGGTCGAGGTGACCCAGGTCCTCCAGGATCTCGGCTTCACGATCGAGGAGAGCGCGGCGCCGTACGGCGTGCTCGCCGGCAGCAAGGACCGCGACGCCACCGAGACCGGCCAAGTGGTCGGCCAAGTGGCGTTGGTGGTCGTCTTTGCGCTGCTCGGCGCACATTACAACCCGACCTGGGATACCGACCAAGTGATCCGCGCCACCATCACGACTCGCCCGCTTGGTCGCGACGAGGTCGGCCTGCGGGTATCGTTCGAGCGCATCGTGACCACCAACCAGGGCACCTCCCGCGCCGAGGAACTCACCCAGGAAGAGTTCGCTTCCGGCTTCTTCGATCGGGTGCGCAGCGGCCTCAACGGCCACCGGGCATGAGCCCGATGCGCGCGCTGCCACTGCTTCTGCTGATCGGCGTTGCTGCCTGCGCCCAGCAGCAAACCGTCGAATTCCTGCCGAGCCGGAAAGGCGCCGAGGAGTTGCGGGCGATGCAGACCCGCGTGGTTGCCGGCGAGCCCGACGAGGTCGCCCGAGCGGTGATCGGCACGCTGCACGACCTCGGCTACCGCATCACCCGCGCGGATGCCGAGACTGGGACCATCTCGGCAACCCGCGCCACGGCGCTACGCATCGCCGTAGTGGTGCGTCCGCGCCCGCCCGGCCAAGTCGCAGTGCGCGCCAATGCGACCATCGTTGCGCTGCGGCAGGAAGCCCAGGTCGATGCCGCGGAATTCTATTCGGCGAATTTCTTTAACCAGCTCAGCGCCTTCATGCAGCGGGACCTCGTCACCCTCGCGTCCCGCGAGGAGGCCCCGGAAGCGGTGCGCCCGGTCGCCGAGCGGCTAGCCTTACGCGAACGTGCCGCGGCCGCCGAATCGCCTGCCCAACCGTCCCAGGGGACTCCCGCCCAATGAAATCCCTCCCGCTTCTCGCTGGTGCGTTGCTCCTCCTTGCCGGCTGCACCGCAGCCCAGAATGCCAGCAGCGTCTCCGCAGCACGCGAAGGCCAGGACCGTCTGACCCTCGGCATCGTGCAGCGGGAAGTGCGAGTCGGGATGAGCGGTGCCGAGGTGGCCTCGGTGCTGGGTGCGCCGAACATCGTCACCACCGATGAGCGCCGTCGCGAAACCTGGGTCTATGACCGGATTGCCACGGAACGGGTGGAATCGCGCTCCGGCGGCTATGGCACGCTGCTGATCGTGGGCGCCGGCGGCAGTGCGGGCGCATCGCAAACCAGCCAGCGCACGCTGACGGTTGTCATCAAATTCGACGAAGCCAGCAGGGTGCGGGATTTCAGTTACCGCTCCAGCAGCTTCTAGGGCGTGGCGATCACGCAGGGCAGGCGATCGTTGCTGGTCGTGCTCGGCATGGCCGCCATCGCCGCGGGTTGTGCGCCGACCGCGCAGCAACAAGCTGAGGCCCTTAGCCGGCCGGATGGCGTGCCGAATGCCAGGGCTCGGGAAAGCCGCCGCTTCGATACCAGCGACCTTCCCGCCGTGCTGCGGGCGACGCTGGGTGCGCTGCAGGACTCCGGCTTCACCATTGAGGAAACTCAGGCGCAGTTTGGCGTCGTCACGGCCTCCAAGATTGCCGGCGTGCGCATCCGCGTGCAGGTGGTGCTGCGGCGCCTCCCGAACCGCGAGGCCATCCTTGTCCGCGCCACCTTCCAGCGCGTCATTCCGCGGCCCGGCGCGATGCTGGCCGGCGGCGAGGTGATGGACGACCCGCTGCTCTACCGCGACTTCTTCGAGCGATTGGCCCAATCGCTCTACCTGACGGCGAATGAGATCTGACCCATGGCGCGCATCCCATGCCTGATCCTGGCACCGCTGCTGCTCAGCGGATGCCAGATGGACAGCCGGCAGCAGATCCTCGCCAGCACGAACTCCCAGGTCGCGCAGCGTGCCATCTCGACCCGTGCCTTCGAGACCTCGGACCAGGCAAAGGTGTTCCAGGCAGTGATCGCCAGCCTGCAGGACCTCGGCTTTGTCGTCGACCGCGCCGACAACGTGCTCGGGTCGGTCAGCGCCACACGCTTCGGCGCTCAGCTGGTGCGGCTGACCGTATCGGTCCGGCCGGGATCGGGAAGCCGGACGATCGTTCGTGCCTCGGGCCAGTTGAACCAGCATGAACTCTCAGACCCGGCGCCGTTCCAGCGCTTCTTCGAGGCCCTCTCGCAGGCGCTGTTCCTCGATGCGAATTCTGTGGAGTAGGGCATAGTTGGCGGCACTGCGGGACGGATTTGCACTCTCCCGGTTTGGCACCTCCCGCCTCCAGGAACGGACCGAAAGCCACCGCTGCGGCCTGCCAATCACGGTGTGGGCCTTCCGGCTGAGCGCAGGTCCCGCGCATGGCCGAAAGATCCTGACGATCTTTACCCCCGCGGCCAGGCCGCCCGCGGCATCGCCTGCATTGCCCTGTAGTCGGGTTCCTCGGTCGCCCCCAGCCCCGGGACCCAAAGCGAGCCGAGTTCCAGCGCGCCGTCGCGGATCGCCAGCCGCGGCCCGCGCGGGGTGTCGGCATAGAGGTCGGGGTGGGCTTCCAGGAAACGCACCGCCTCCGCCTTCGGCCGGCCGGCGAAGCCGTCGATGAAGTGGTGGCCATTGCGCTCGACATGGCCGAGGCCAAGCAGCGTCACCAGCGCCAGATCCTGCTGCACGCAGACCCCGGCCAGGGTCGTCAGATCCTCGCCGGACATGAAATACGCGGCGTCACTGTCGGCGGCATTCCAGGCCTCGCAGCGGGCGCGGTTGATCAGGGAGCGCCAGATCCCCTTGCAGGACTTCGAGGAGACGCCGGTGTAGCCAAGCACCCGGGCGGTAACGAAGGCATCCAGCATTCCGTCGCTTTCGTCGATGATCACCGGGCGCTGGCGCGCCAGCGCCGCGATGCTCGTCTCCAGCGCCCGCGCCCGCTTCACCGGCTGCTCGATGTAAAGGGTGGCGGCGCAGAGCCGGGCCAGCCGCGGCTCCGCCCGCATGGCACGCCAGAACTCGGCGGCGCCCTCGGCTTCCGCGTATTGCTCATTGCCGTCGAGGGTGACCGCATAATCCGGCAGGCGGTCGACCACCGAGGCGATGCGGCACAGCCGGTCCACATCCTGCCGCACCTCGCCCATTACCTTCAGCTTCCAGAAGCGGTGGTGGTAGGTGGCGGCGACCTCCTCCAGCGTCTCCGGCAGCCCGTCCTTGACGCGCGCCGTCTGGTCGGCGGCGGTGATGGGATCGACCAGGCCGACGGTGTGGCGCGCCTGGATGCGGCGGGCGGGGCGGAGTGCGGCAAGCAGACCGGCGCAATCGAAGCCGGCGAGATCCGGCGCCACCGGATGCGGCGCCATGCCGCCGATGTTCGCCCGCATGCCGGCGAAGAAGGAGACGCCGTGCAGCTTCAGCAGCGCATCCAGCGCGGCGCGGTCGATGAGGGCGCGGCCGTAGCTGGCGACGAGAGGATTGAGCGCCTCCCGCCCGCAGGCGGCGAGGTGGCTGGCGTAGCTGTCGGCGAAATGGCCGAAGGCGGTGTTGGCGCCGGCCGCCAGCGCGGCCTCCCCGGCAAGCTCCAGCGATCGCCGGAGCTGGTGCTCGTTGTCGGCATCGGACAGAGCGGGGTCCTTGTCGAACCACTTCGCCGCCAGAGATTCGGCGGCGACGCCCCAGCCCTCGCGGCCGGCCTCGTCACGGATGCGCAGCCGCACCACCGCCTGGCGCCCCTCGGTCACGGTGACGATGCCGAAGCGGAAGGGCAGGCGCAGGGCGAAGGGCCATTCGCGCCGCTCGATGGCGGTGATGGTGAAGCGGGGCGCGGCGCTGGCGGTCATGGCGAAGCCTCCGGGGCGCAGGGCATCTTCGTTTCCATCACCCCGCCGGCAGATACCGCTCCTTCAGGATGCGCCGCAGCAACTTTCCCGCCTCGCTGCGCGGCAGTTCCTCGGTGATCTCGTAGCTGCGCGGCCGCTTCGGCCCGGCCAGCCGTTCCCGGCACCAGGCATCGAGCGCCGCCGGCAGCGCCGCCGCATCCGCCGTGGCGCGCGGCACCACCACCGCATGCACCTGCTCGCCCATCTCCGGATGCGGCACGCCGACCACCGCCACCTCGGCGACACTCTCATGCTGCACCAGCACCGCCTCGATCTCCGCCGGGTAGAGGTTGACGCCGCCCGAGAGGATCAGGTCGGCGCGGCGGTCGGAGAGGAACAGCCATCCGTCCTCATCCAGCCAGCCGAGGTCGCCGAGCGTTGCCCAGCCGCGTTCGTCGTAGCAGGCGGCGGTCTTCTCCGGGGCGTTGTGGTAGGCGAAGCGCGGGCCGCCCGCGAAGCGGATGGTGCCGGTCTCGCCCGGCGGCAGCTCGGCGCCGTCCTCGCCGGTGATATGGACCGTGACGCCATTCACCGGCCGGCCGACGCTGCCGGGCTTCCGCAACCAGTCGGCGCTGGAGACCACCGTGGTGCCGACCCCTTCGGAGCCGGCGTAATATTCCCAGAGGATCGGCCCCCACCACTTGATCATCGCCCGCTTGACCGAGACCGGGCAGGGCGCCGCCGCATGGATGGCGGCACGGTGGGAGGAGAGGTCGTGGCCGCGCCGCACATCCTCCGGCAGCGCCAGCAGGCGGTGGAACATCGTCGGCACCCATTGGCTGTGGGTGACGCGGAATCGCTCGATCGCCGCCAGGCACTGCGCCGGGTCGAACTTCCCCAGCACCACCGCGGTGCCGCCCTCGGTCAGGGTGCGGTAGACGTAGCGGTTGGGCGCGGCATGGTAGAGCGGCGCGGGCGAGAGATAGACGGTGCGCGCGTCGAAGCCATAGAGCGACTTCCACGTCATGTCCCATTCCGGCTTGTCGCGGTCCGCGAAGGGAATCAGCGGCCGGCGGATGCCCTTCGGCAGGCCGGTGGTGCCGGAGGAGTAGAGGAACTCCCGCCCGACCGGCCGCTCCGGCAGCGGCACCCCGGGGATCTGCGCCGCCAGCGCCGCCTCATAGCTGGCATAGCCGGGCAGCCCCTCGCCGACCGCATAGCGCGGCCGGCTGCCGGCCGCGCCTTCCGCCACCAGCTGGCCAGCCAGCGCCGCCAGGCCGGGGCTGGCGATCAGCAGCCGGGCGCCGCTGTCGGCCAGCACGTAGCGCACCTCATGCGGGCGCAGATGGATCGACAGCGGGGTGTAGTAGAGCCCGGCGAGCCGCGTCGCCTCGGCGATTTCCAGAAACTCCGGCCGGTTCTCCAGCAGCAGGGCGATGCCGTCGCCGGGCTGCAGGCCGAGGCCGATCAGCCAATGCGCGGCGCGGCGGGCCCGTTGGTGCAACTCGGCGTAGGTCAGGCTCCGGCCGCTGTCGGGGAAATGCGCGGCGGGTTTCTCCGGCTGTCGTTCCGCCCAATACGCCAATTGCGGCATGCGTTGCCTCCTGTTGCCGCCAGGGTGGCGGCGGCAGAGGCATGGCGTCAATCGGCGCACGGCGCCGGTGCGCCCGCGGGAGGTGGAAATGCCGCCGCGCTGGCCCGCACAGGCGATGGCAGCGGCATGAGGTTTCCAGTCATGCCGGGCGCCCTGCCCAGTGGCGCGAAGCCAGGGCCCGCGGATGCGAGGCGCCGGCAATCGGAGCGCGGTTGATCGGCCACGATCAACGGGCCGTCAAGATAAGCCGAATGTCATCGCAAACGCCGGCACCACCCGCAATGGTTGTGCCATGCTCGCGGTCCGCACCGGGATGCGGCCGACGCCAAACAAGTTCGGGAGGAAGAACGAATGTCCTCGATGTCCCGCCGGCCGCTGCTCGGCACGACTGCCGCCGCGGCCACGCTGCCGCTGCTGCCGCCCGGCCTCGCCCAGGCCGCCGCCCCCTTCCGCAACACCCTGCCGGCCGGTTGGCACCGCTTCAAGATCGGCGAGTACGAGGCGACCATCGTCTCTGATGGCGCGCTGCCGCTCGGCGATCCGGTCCCTGCCTTCCCCGCCTCGCCCAAGGCGGAGATCGAGGCGCTGCTGACCTCCAATTTCCTGGTGCCGAACGCGGCAACGCTGGAGCAGAACGCCCTCATCCTCAACACCGGCCGGCAACTCATCCTGTTCGACACCGGCATGGGCGAGAGCATGGGCGCGGCCAGCCGGATGTTCGGCCCGACCACCGGCAAGCTGCTCGAGAACATGCGCGCCGCCGGCATCCAGCCGGAGCAGATCGACATGGTGGTGCTGACCCATGCGCATTGCGACCATTGCTGGGCGCTGGTCGATGCCAATGGCAACCGCAACTTCCCGAACGCCCAGGTGGCGGTCACCGAGGCCGACCTGAAATTCTGGACCGACGACGGCAACAAGCGCGGCCCGGAATTCATGACCGCCTTCATCGACGGCGCGAAGAAGAACCTCTCGGCTTACAAGGACCGCATGGTGATGGTGCGGGACGAGCAGCCGGTGGTGCCCGGCGTCGTCGGAATCTTCACCCCTGGCCATACCGTCGGCCACAGCTGCTACGCCATCACCTCCGGCAACACCACGGTGATGAACACCGGGGACCTGGCGCACCACCATATCCTGCTGATGCGCCAGCCGCTGTGGGAATTCTCCTACGACACCGACCCGAAGCAGTCGGCCCAGTCGCGCAGCCGCATGCTGGACCGGCTGGCCAGGGACCGCATCGCCGTGCTGTCCTACCACTTCCCCTGGCCGGGCCTCGGCCATGTGGCGCGGGAGGGCAGCGGCTATGGCTGGTATCCCACGCCGATGAACCTTTCGACCCTGTAGGAGAGAACACGGGTGGCGTTGGCCGAATTGCGCGAGGCGGAAGCGCCGCCGGAAATTGCCGCACTCTACGCTGCGCTGCGGCAGGCGAGCGGCGTGCCGCTGGTGAACCTGATCCACCGGCACCTGGCGACCCTGCCTGGCGTGCTGCCCTGGGTCTGGCAGGCGATCCGCCCGCCGCTCGAGACCGGAACGCTGGCGGCGGCCCGGCTCCGGCTGGCCGCCGCCCTACCTGCGCCACCGGCGCCGCTGCCGGCGGCGGATTGGGCGGCGGCCGGGCTGGCGCCGGAGCAGCGCGCCACCATCCGCGCGCTGGTCGAGGTCTACGACCGCGGCAACCTGACCAACCTCATCCTGCTGACCGCGCTGCGCCGGACGCTGGAAGGCGAGCCCTTGGCGGCGGTGGCGCCACCCGCCGCCATCGCCCCGCCACCGATGCTGCCCGCCCCGCTGCCACTGCCGCGGCTGGAGGCACTGGCGCCGCCGGTCGCGGCGCTGGTCCGCGGGCTGGCGGCGCGGCATGGCGAAGCGGGGGTGGTGCCGAGCCTCTACCTCCACCTTGCCCATTGGCCAGAGTTGCTGGCGGCGCTGCCCCTCTGGCTCGGCCCCCGGCTGGCGCCGGAGGCCTTGGCGGCGGGGCGGGCAGCGGCGGTGCGTCTGGCCGAGGCGGAAGCCGATGCGCTGCGCCCGGCGCTCGACATCCGCGGTGCGGTACCGGGCGGGCAGGCGCCGGCGGTGCTGGCCGCGCTCGGCACCTTCACCCGGCAGGTGATCCCCGGGATGGTGCCGCTCGGGCTGATCCTGGCCGGGCTGCTGGAGCCGTTCCACGCGGACTGAGAACAGTCCGCGTGGAACTGTTCTGGAGGCGCCGCTCGCCCAGCCGTGATTCGATGAATCGGTCTGATTTGACGGAGGGATCGTATACTCGATTCCCCTCAAGGTAGCGGAGACCGCCGCGCTGTCGCTGCATGCCGCCCCGCCCGAGCGTTCCCCCGCAGCCCGGCCGGTGCCGAACCTGCTCGACCGGCTCGGCGCGGACTGGGTGCTGTTGACCGATGTGGCGATCGGCGGTCCGGGGGAGGCGCCGGCGCAGATCGATATCGTGCTGCTCCACCCCGGCATGGGCATCGCCCTGCTGGAGCGCGCGCCGCGCTGGACCGCGGATGCGCCGGCGCGGTTGCACCGGCGGCTGGCGCAGGCGCGCTTCCCGGCGATCTTCCCTGGCCAGCTTCCGGTCGCGCATTGCCAGCTGCACCGCACCAACCTCGACCGGCTGCCGCGGCTGCTGGCGCAGAGCTTCGGCGTTCAGCCGCCGCTGTCGCTGCCGGGCGGCACCGCCTGGATCGGCGCGGTCCACCGGGCGCTGACCATGCCACCGCGTCTGCCCGAGCCGGCCCGGATGCCGGAGCCGGTGGAGCTGCGCTGGGGCTCGCGCTTCGGTCGCGCGGTGGCAGGGATGGCGGCAGTGGTCGGCCTCGGCGGGCTGGCGCTGCTGCTGCTGCGCAGCGAGCCGCTGGCTGACCTGGCGATGGAACGGGCCAGGACGGTGCCGCCGGGCGGTGGCACGGTGGCGACGGCCGACCGGCCGCACGCCGCGCCGGCAGCCGCGGTGGCGAAGCCGGAGGCGTGGGCCGAAGCCACGATGCCGGCACCGGATGCCATGGCCGGCGCCGCCGACCGGGCTGCCGGGGAGCCGGGCAGCCTGACCCTCGAACTTGCCGCGCTGGCCGCCATTGCCGGGATGGAGACCGAGGCTGAGGCGCCGGAGTCGTCCGGAGATTCGGTGCCGGCCGCCGGCCCGACCGCAGCAGAAGGGGATCGCCCCCCGGAAAGCGGCCCCGCCGGCGACACGACCATGGCCGTCGCGCCGTTGCCACCCGGGTCACCGGCGGCAGCCATCGGCGCCACGGCCATGCCGCCCGGCCTTCCGGCCTGGACGGCGGATGCGGCACCCGACGCCGCGCCAGCCCTGCCTCGGCATGCCACTGCCGGCCCGGCCACCGCCACGCCGGAACCCACCGCCGAAGCCGAGCCGCCGGATCAGCTGGCCGAGACAACGGCTGCCACGATGCCGGAGGCCGAAGCCTCCGGCCCGGTGGCCGCGGCGAGGTTACCGGAACCCGCCACCGCAACCGTGCCGCCGGACTGGCCGGTCGAAGCAACGGCCACGATGCCGGACGGCGAAGCCTCTGGCCCGGTGACCGCGGTGGCAATGCCGGAACCCACCACCGAAGCAGCGCCGCTGGACCAGCCGGCCGAAGCAATCAGCGCCAGGATGCCGGAGGCAGAAGCCTCCGGCCCAGTGGCCGCGACGACGCCGGAACCTGCCGCCGAAGCCGCATTGCCTGACCCGCCGGTGGAGGCCCCGGCTGCCATGGGACCGGAAGCCGAGGCCTCTGGTCCGGTGCCCACGGCGACAGTGCCTGAACCCGCCGCCGAAGGCGCGCCGCCGGACCAGCCGGCCGAAGCAACGGCCGCCATGATGGCGGAGGCCGAAGGCTCCGGCCCGGCAACTGCGGCGGCAACTCTGGAGCCCGCCGCCGAATCCACGCCGTCGGACCAGCCGGCCGAAGCGGCAGCCGCCTCCATGCGGGAGGGCGACGCCACTGGCCCGCTGACCTCGGCGGCAGCAGTGGAACCAGCCACCGAGGCCGCGCCGGCTGGCCGGCCAACCGAGGCAGCAGCCGCCACAGCGGAGGGCGAGGCCACCGGCCCGGCGGCCGTCGCGGCAATGCCGACACCGACCACCGATGACACGCCGGCCGAGACAACGGCCGCCGCCACGCCAGAGCATGACGCCGCCGGCCCGGCAACCGCGGCGACAGCACCGGTGCCAGCCACCGAGACCGCGCCGGCCGCCTCCATCCTCCCAGCCGCCGCGGCCGACGGCACTCTCTCCGCCGAGGCCGTGCCGTCCGGCGCTCCGGCGGCCGAAACCACGCCGGCGGGCCTGCCGGACGAGATCCCGGATCGGACGACCGGCACCGCGCTGCCGCGCGATGCCGCCGGCACGACCAGCCTGCCGATGGCGCCCGAGGCCGCGCCGGCCGAGGCGATGGCGCCGCGCCGGCCGACCGACGCCATGGATGCGGCCTCCGGCAGCCCGGTGGCGATGCCGGACAGTGAGGGCTCAGGCCCTGCAATCCCGGATCCGGGCGCCGCGGCCTGGCCGGTGGCGACACCCGATCCGGCGCCCGACGCCGGCCCCATCCCCCTGCCGCGGGGCGAAGCCGCCGCCCTGGCGCAGCCTGCCGAGGCCGGGCGCACGGCCGCCCGCCCCGCGCCGATGCCAGCCGGGCCCCCGACGACGGCCGTGCCGGCCGATCCGCCCCTGGCCACCACCGTGCCGCCGCCCGTCGCGGCGCCGGTGGAGCCGCCGCCGGCACCCCGGCCGTCGCCCGTGGCCGCCGCGCCGCTGGCCGTCACGCCGCGGCCCACTGTCCGCCGCACCGCCGATCCGGCGATGCTCGCGGCGCTGATGCGACGGGGCGATGCGCTGCTCGCCACCGGTGACGTCTCCGGCGCCCGCCGCTTCTACGAACGCGCCGCCGAGGCCGGTAGCGCCGAAGCCGCCCGCGCCGCCGGCCGCACCCATGATCCCGCGGCGCTGGCCGCCCTCGGCGCCCGCGGCATCCGCCCGGATCCGCAGGCCGCCGCCGCCTGGTACCGCCGCGCCGAGGCGTTGGCCGCTTCGGAGAAAGCTGAATGACCGCGCGCCGCACCCTGCTGACCACCGGCCTCGCCGCCGGCCTCTCCCTCGGCCTCGGCGGGATCGCCCGGACGCAGACGCCCTCGCTCGCCGCCCTCTCGGTCCGCGCCAATGCCGGAACCGTCGGCGTCATCGCCGGCGGGGTCGATGGGACCTATGTCCGCATCGCCGCCGACCTCGCCGCGGTGCTGGACGATGGCGACCAGCTCCGGGTGCTGCCGACCCTCGGCAAGGGTTCGCTCCAGAACATCTCGGACATCCTCGTGCTGCGCGGCATCGACATCGGCATCGTGCAGTCGGATGTGCTCGCCTATGCAAGGCGGCAGCGGCTGCTGCCCTCGGTCGAGACGCTCGTCCAATACATCGCCAAGCTCTACGACGAGGAGCTGCACGTGCTGGCCGGCCCCGGCGTCCAGCGGCTGGAGCAACTGGCCGGCAAGCCGGTCAACATCGACCTGCGCGGCAGCGGCACGGCGATGACCGCGGCGCTGCTGTTCGAGGACCTCGGCATCCCCATCGAGCCGCGGCACGAGACCCAGGGCGAGGCGCTGGAGCGGCTGAAGCGGGGCGAGATCGCCGCGCTGGTCTATGTCGCCGGCAAGCCGGCCCGGCTGTTCACCGGGCTGCCGGCCGATGCCGGCCTCCGGCTGCTGCCGGTGCCGGCGACCCCGGCACTGCTGGAAACCTACCTGCCCGCCCGCTTCGTCCCTGCCGACTACCCGGGGCTGGTGGTGGAGGAGCCGGTGGACACGCTGGCGGTGGGCGCCGTCATGGCGGTCTATGCCTGGCAGCCGGGCACCGAGCGGCACCGCAAGGTGGCCCGCTTCGTCGAGGCCTTCTTCGCCAAATTCCCGAGCTTCCTGCAGCCGCCACGGCACCCGAAGTGGCGCGAGGTGAATCTGGCGGCGCAGGTGCCGGGCTGGACCCGCTTCGGCCCGGCGGCGGTGCTGGCCTCGCAGTGATCGGCCACGCCGCCGCTTGACCCCCGGCCGGCCCGCCGCGAGTGTGCGGCGGTTCCGTGAAGGGCCGCCCGATGTTCCTGCCGATGCGGCGACGCCTGCTGCGTGCCGCCTTCCTGCTGCTGCTGGCCGTCGCCCCGGCCGCGGCCGAGACCACCCGCCTCACCTTCCTCCACCTCAACGACATCTACGAGCACCTGCCGCGCGACGGCCGCGGCGGGCTGGCGGAGATCGCCACGCTGATCGCGCGGGAGCGCGCGGCGGCGCCAGGGCCGGTGTTCCTGACCTTCGGCGGCGACCTGATCTCGCCCTCCCTCGCCTCCTCGATCACCGAGGGGGCGCATATGATCGGCATCTTCAATGCGCTCGGCACCGATGTGGCGGTGCTCGGCAACCACGAATTCGACTTCGGGCCGGTGGTGACGGCGCAGCGCATCGGCGAATCGCGCTTCCCCTGGCTCGGCGCCAATGTGCTGGGGGCGGATGGCAGGCCCTTCGGCGGCGCGGTCGCCACGGTGCTCCGCCAGGCCGGCCCGCTGCGCATCGGCTTCGCCGGCGTGCTGACGGCGGCGACACCGCGCGTCTCCCGCGCCCCCGGCATCGACTTCACGCCGGAGCTGCCGGCGCTGCAGGCCGCGGCGGCGGCACTGCGAGCCGAGGGCGCCGACCTGGTGGTGGCGCTGACCCACCTCGACCTCGAGCAGGATCGAGAAGCCCAGCGGCTGCCGGGGATCGACCTGGTGCTCGGCGGCCATGACCACGACCCAGCGGGGCTGCTGGAACGCGACGTGCTGATGCTGAAGGCGGGGTCCGACGCGCATTGGCTCGGCGTGGTCGAGCTGGCGGTGGAGCATGGGGAGGGAAGGCCGGCCAGGGTGACGCAGGTCGGCTGGCGCATGCTGCCCAATGTCGGCACCCCGCCCGACCCGGCCATCGCCCCGATGGTCGCGGATGTCGAGCGGCTGCTGGATGGCGCGCTGGGCGAGCCGCTGGCGCGGCTGGCCGCGCCGCTCGACAGCCGCGCCGCGACGGTGCGCGGGCGGGAGGCGGCGATCGGCAACCTCTTCGCCGATGCGCTGCGGGCGCACCTCTCTGCCGATGTGGCGCTGATCAACGGCGGCGGGCTGCGCGGCAACCGCGAATACCCGGTCGGCCACGCCCTGACCCGGCGCGACCTGGTGTCCGAGGCGCCCTTCGGCAATGTGGTGATGGCGCTGGAGCTGACCGGGGCCGAGCTGCTGCAGGTGCTGCGCAATGGGGTGAGCCGGGTGGAGGATCTGGACGGCCGCTTCCCGCAGGTCTCCGGCCTCCGCTTCAGCTACGACCCGCGGGCGCCGCGCGACGACCGGGTGCGGGAGGTGACGGTGGGCGGCGTGCCGCTCGACCCGGCGCGGCACTACCGGCTGGCGACCACCGACTACCTGCGTCAGGGCAAGGATGGCTACGAGCTGCTGGCGCAGGTGCCGGTGGTGGTCGATGCCAGCGGCGCCATGCTGCTGGTGGCGGTGGTCGCCGATGCGGTGCGCCGCGCCGGCACGCTGGACATCAGGCCGGACGGCCGCATCCGCGCCCTCGGCCCCTGAGGGATCCCATGAGCGACGACGAGGATGATGACGAGGGGCCGCCCGGCCTGCCTGCCGGCACGCCCTTCTACATGACCCCTGCCGGCCAGGCGGAGTTGGTGGCGGAGCTGCGCCGGCTGTGGTCGGAGGAGCGGCCGAAGGTGGTCGAGGTGGTGAGCTGGGCCGCCGGCCTCGGCGACCGTTCGGAGAACGCCGACTACCAGTACGGCAAGCGCCGGCTGCGCGAGATCGACCGCCGGGTCCGCTTCCTGCGCAAGCGCCTGGAGCGGGTGCAGGTGGTCGATCCGGCGCGGACGCCGAAGCGCGACCAGGTGTTCTTCGGCGCCACCGTCACCTATGCCCGCGCCGATGACACTGAGGTGACGGTGACGATCGTCGGCGTCGACGAGGCCGACAGCGCGCGCCATCGCATCTCCTGGGTCTCGCCGGTGGCGCGGGCGCTGCTGGGCGCCCGGGTCGGCGATTTGCGCCGGCTGCGCATGCCGCAGGGCGCCGAGGAGATCGAGGTGCTGGCGATCGCCTATCCGGAACCGTGAGCGCGGCGCGGTTTTCTTCCCTGCCGAAGGAGCCCTGAATGGCGAATCCCGACGATCCCGACCTGACGACGACCAGCAGCCGCGTCGTCTACGAGAACCGCTGGATGCGGGTGCGGGAGGACAGGATCCGCCGCCGCGACGGGACCGAGGGCCTCTACGGCTTCATCGAGAAGACGGATTTCGTGGTCGTTGCGGCGGTGCAGGACGGCATGCTGCATCTCGTCCAGCAATACCGCTACCCGATCCGCCAGCGCCAATGGGAGCTGCCGCAAGGCGCCTGGGAGGGAAGGCCGGAGGCGCGGCCGGAGGATGTCGCCCGCGGCGAGCTGCGGGAGGAAACCGGCCTGATCGCAAGCGAGATCACCGAGGTCGGGCATCTCTTCCCGCTCTACGGCACCTCCACCCAGGCCTACCGGATATTCCTTGCCACCGGCCTGGTCCGGGGCGAGCGGAGCCCCGACCCCGAGGAGCAGGATCTGGTGACCCGGGCCTTTCCCCTCGCCGAGGTGGAGGCGATGATCCTGGATGGGACGATCCGGGATGCGGCGACGGTCGCGGCGCTCGGCATGCTGCGCTTGCGGCGGCTGGTCTGATACTGGCGGCCCTGACCTTGGCAGGTTCAGGGCCCCCCAAACACCGGGCAGCGCGCAGAAGCGTGCTGGGCCGGTCAGGCGACCGGCGCGTTGGTATGAACCCCGCTGCCCGATCGGCGGCACACCCCCTGTGTCGCCGTCCGAGCGCCGGTGGGAAACATTGGCGGCGGCGCGGCGTTGGGCGGGCTCGCAACGGATGTCACCGCCCCATGCCGGACCAGGCCGACCGGCCCGCCCCGCCCGCCTTCTCCGAACACGGCGCCGCCGCCCTGCCCGCGGTCACCGTGGATGCCTACAATGCCGAGCTGAAGACCCCGGACGGCTTCCTCGGCGACCGCGCCAGCAGCCGCGCCTTCAGGGCCTTGCTCGAGGAGTGGCGCAAGAAGCTGCGCGCGGTGGATGACGAGGATCCGCTGGGCAAGGCGCCGACCGACGAGATCGGCCGCCGCCAGCTCGACCGCCTGCTGGCCGATGGCAACCCGGATGTGGCCGGGCTGGTGCATGGCGTGGTCGAGGAATTCGCCCAATCCCTCGCCATCGTGGTCAAGCGGCTGCTGAAGCTGAAGGACTGGGAGGGGACGGAACGCATCGTCGTCGGCGGCGGGATGCGCGGCAGCCGGGTCGGCGAGCTGGCGATCGGCCGCACCGCCATGCTGCTGAAGGGCGAGGAGATCGCCATCGACCTGCAGCCGATCCGCCACGATCCGGACGAGGCCGGGATGATCGGCGCGGTGCAGCTCGCCCCGCCCTGGATCTTCAAGGGACATGACGCGCTGCTGGCGGTCGATATCGGCGGATCGAACATCCGCGCCGGGCTGGTGCGGCCGCATCTGAAGAAGGCGCCGGACCTCTCCGCCGCCTGCCTCTGGGACAGCGAGATCTGGCCGCACCGGGAGGAGAGGCCGGCGCGCGAGGCGGCGATCGACCGGCTGGGCGGGATGCTGGTGGAACTGGTGCGCAAGGCGGAGAAGCGCGGGCTGACGCTGGCGCCCTTCATCGGCGTTGGCTGCCCCGGCCGGATCGAGGCCGACGGCGGCATCGCCAAGGGGGCGCAGAATCTGCCCGGCAATTGGGAAAGCAGCCGCTTCAACCTGCCCGACCGGCTGCGCGAGGCGGTGCCGGAGATCGACGGCCAGCCGGTGGTCGTGGTGATGCACAATGACGCGGTGGTGCAGGGGCTGAGCGAGGTGCCCTGGATGCAGGATGTGGCGCATTGGGGCGTGCTGACCATCGGCACCGGCCTCGGCAACGCGCGCTTCACCAACCGGGAGGGTTGATGCCGCCCATTCATCAGCGGGCCTGAACTTGCCACATCGCGCCGCCCGGCCGAAAACAGGCCGCCGGCGGAACGCGGAGCGGCTGAACGATGCACGACCTCTTGGCCAGAACCCCTGAGGCGCCCGAGGCGCTGCTTGCCCGGCTGGATGCCGCGGCCCGGCGGATCGAGACGCCCTGCGGCGACGGCACCATGGTCTGGCGGATGTGGGGCGAGGGCGAGCCGCTGGTGCTGCTGCACGGCGGCTCCGGCTCCTGGCGCCACTGGGTGCGCAATGTGGAGGCGCTGGCGGCGCAGCGGCTGGTGGTCTGCCCCGACCTGCCCGGCCTCGGCGAGAGCGCCATGCCGCATCCGGCGGAAAACCCCGGCCCGGTCGCGGCAGAGGTACGCGCCGGCATTGGCCAGGTGCTGGGCGAGGGTACACGCTACGACCTCTGCGGCTTCTCCTTCGGCGCGCTGCTGTCCGGCCATATCGCCGCCCAGGCGGGGGAGGAGCTGCGCAGCCTGACCCTCGTCGGCGCCGGCGCGCTCGGCCTGCCGCGGCAGGTGACGGAGCTGGTGAAGGTGCGCACGGTGGAAGGCGAGGCGCGCATCGCCGCGCATCGCCACAACCTCGCCAGCCTGATGTTCGCCGACCCGGCGGGGATCGACCCGCTGGCGCTGGTGATCCAGGAGTGGAACACCCAGCATGCCCGCTTCCGCAGCCGCGGCTTCGCCAGCACCACCAGCCTGAAGGATGCGGTGGCCAAGGCGCGGGCGCCGGTGGCGCTGCTGTACGGCGAGCGCGATGCCATCGCCTGGCCGGAGGTGGAGCTGCGCTTCGTCGCCCTGCGCGAGGTGCAGCCGGAAGCCTGGACCGGCATCATCCCCGGCGCCGGCCATTGGGTGGCCTATGAGGCGGCGGCGGCGTTCAACGCCATGCTGCTGGATATGCTGGCGCGGCGCATCGGCGCGTAGTGCTGGCGGCGGCTGATCGTGATCGATCAACCGCCCCTCGGTCGCCGCGCCGTCAGGCGCGCCTGATGGCGCGGCGCGGAACGGGCTTGCAACGGCTGCGTCGCTGACCGTAGCAGCGTCCTGGCCAGGGCGGCCGCCGACGGGGCGGCGCCGGCCAATCCGGGCGTCCCGCCCGGCGTCGGGAGGAACCTTGATCGTGACCACACTCAAGACCGCGGGCCTGCGGCGTCGGGGGCTGATCATGGCGGGGCTGGCGCTGCCCTCCCTGGCCCGGGCGCAATGGGCGCCGCCGCGCCAGGTGCGCCTGGTGGTGCCCTTCACCCCCGGCGGCGGCGCCGACACCACGGCGCGGCTCTTCGCCCCGGTGATGAGCAGCATCCTCGGCCAGCCGGTGGTGGTGGAGAACCGTGGCGGCGCCGGCGGCACCATCGGCGCGGCGGAGGTGGCGCGGGCGGCGCCGGATGGCACGACGCTGCTGTGCGACGCCGCCAACCAGGCGGTCGCCCCCTTCATCTTCCGCAACCTCGGCTTCGACTACATCACGGCCTTCACCCCGATCTCCCGCGTGACCGTCTATCCGATGATCGTGGTGGTGAAGCCGGACAGCCCGCTGCAGAGCTTCGCCGGGCTGATTGAGCGGGCGAAGGCGCAGCCGGGGCGGCTGACCTATTCCTCCTCGGGCAATGCGGTCTCCAACCACATCGCCGCGGCGGTGCTGGCGAAGCGCGCGGGCATCGAGCTGACGCATGTGCCCTATCGCGGCGGCGGGCCGGCCCTGCAGGCGGTGCTGGCCGGGGATGTCGATTTCGGCTTCGCCACCGTCGCCTCGGCGGCCGGGCTGGCCCAGCAGGGCAGCGTGCGGGCGCTCGCCGCTTCCTCCGCCGCCCGTATCCCGGCGCTGCCGGAGGTGCCGACCATCGCCGAGCTCGGCTATCCCGGCTACGACCAGACCGAGTGGAACGCCTTCTACGGCCCGGCCGGGCTGCCGGCGGCGGCGGTGGAGCGGGTGCATGCCGCCTGCGTCGCGGCGCTGGCGGAGCCTGGGGTACAGCAGCGGCTGGCGACGCTCGGCGCCATCGGCCTCGGCACCCCGCCGGCGGATTTCACCGCCTGGCTGGGGCGGGAGCGCGGGCAGATGCAGGCGCTGGTGCGTGAGGCCAACATCTCGGCGGATTGAGCCGGGGCGGTTGCCCTCGACCGGCACCGCCGCCACCTGAAGAAGGCTGGCGCTGTTCGGCCATCCCGCGAGGCCAGTGCCACCGAGAGCCCGGAACCCGGAGACGCCGCATGAAGCTGCCAGGCCCCGACCACCCCATCACCATCGCCCCCCACGCCGGCCGCGTGCAGGTGACCCTCGGCGGCGAGATCATCGCCGACACCACCCGGGCGCTGCGGCTGCAGGAAGCCAGCTACAGGCCGGTGTTCTACGTCCCGCGCGAGGATGCGCGGATGGATCTGCTCACCCGCACCACGCATGGCACCCACTGCCCCTACAAGGGCGACGCCAGCTACTACAGCATCGCCGCCGGCGGGAAGCAGGCCGAGAACGCAGTCTGGAGCTATGAGACGCCCTTCCCGGCGATGGAAGAGATCAAGGGCTATCTCGCCTTCTACCCCGACCGGGTGGAGTCCATCAGCGGGGCGTAGCCGGCACAGGGCGGACGCTCGCCGGGGTTGCCCGCCTCGCCGATCACCTCCAGCCGTAGCGGCTGCGGTCCGCCGGGGTCGAAGCCGATGACCAGGGCCTGGCTGTCGCGGTCGCCGGGGACCATCACCCGGGTGAGGTTGGGCGCCGTGGCGATCGGCCGGTGGCGGACGAAGACATGGCTGTCGCCGGTCAGCAACAGCACCGGCCGGCCGAAGCCGGCGGCGGCGGTCGCAAGCGCGGCGCGGATGGCGGCATAGCCGCTGTCGTAGCCGCCGCCGCAGACCTGGGCGAAGAAGATATCCGCCTGGATCGCCACCACCACGCCGCGGGCGCCGATGCGCGCGGCCTTGGCGAAGCCCTCGGCCAGCCATGCCTGGTTGGCGGCGTCGCGGACCTGCCATTCGGCCTCGGCGCCCTCCGGCGGGGTGATCGCCGGGCGCTCGCCCGGCAGGGTCGGGCGGTTGTTGTTGCTGCCGGGGATGTGCAGGGTCAGCAGCACCACGCCATCCGCCACCCAGCGGGCATTCTCCGGCAGGCTGTCCTGGCGCTCCACCGCCATGCGTCCGGCGCCGAGATGGGGGCGGTTGGCGAAGAAGCGCTGCCGCAGTAGGGCCAGGCGGCCCTGCGGGTCGAAGCCGCCGGCGCGGCGCTGCCAGCAATCGGTCCATTCATTGTCACCCGGGGTGTAGACCAGCGGGTGGGCGGCCAGCGCCATCCAGTCGAGCGCCCGCAGCAGGATGGCATCGGTGCAGGCCTCGCCGCCGCCCTTGGTGTCGCCGAGGAAGATGGAGAAGGCCGGGCGCCGGGCGTTGATGGTCGCCATCAGCCGTTCCACCCGGGCGACCGCCGTGGCGCAGCCGTCCGGCGTGGCGTCGCGGCAATAGGGCATGTCGCCGAAGGCGACGAAGTGCAGCGGCTCGGCCGCGGCAGGGAGGTGAAGGGCGAGCAGCAGCAACAGGGGCAGGAGGCGCATGCGGCGGAATCCCGGATGACCGGCGCAGAAGGCGGGTTTTGCCGGCGGTGCGCAAGCTGCGCGGATCAGGAATTATTTCCTTGACCAAGCCAAATCGTTTTCGTTACGTTCCGTGTGCAGGAGGACCAGCGCATGGACATCCCGGCCGGATTCATCGACGCAGCCAAGGATCTCCGCTTCAGCCGGGGCGCCGCCTTGCAGGACTTCTTTCGGCAGCGGCTTGGCCAGGATTTCCCCAGCTGGTTCAACGCCAGGGTCGCCGGGCGGGAGGAGTGGAAGGCGAAGCGGATCCCGCCGAAGGGCGCCGCCGGCTTCGCCCTGGCCTGGGACGCCTTCCTCGCGCTCCGCCCCGCCAGCCTGCTGGAGGTGCTGGGCTACACCGCGATCTTCATCAACGAGACCGGCGGCAGCTTCCAACCGGGCTCGGAGCGCTTCGGCCATAGGGAGCATCCGGGGATCGCCTATCTCTTCGATGCCTTCCGCATCACCGACGCCTCCGGCCACGGCTTCGACAAGGCATCCTACAACACTGGCCCGCTCGGGCTTTCGGCTGGTCGTTTGTTCCGTGACCCGGCGTTCAACCGGGCGCATGGCGGGAAGCCGCTCGGGGCGAAGCTGGCCGGGACCACGGATCCGGTCTGGGACAGCGTGGCCTACCCACAGGACCGATTTCCCACTACGGCCGATCCGGCGGTGACCGGCTATGTGCTGGAGGCGGACTTCTTCAAATTCCGTGGCCGCGGGCTGATCCAGACCACCTGGCGAGCCGGCTACCGGCCGCTGGTCGAGTTCATCCAGACCTATGCCGGGACGCAGCCGGTGGTAGCGGAGTACCGCGCCCGCTGGGCCGGGCTGTCCCCGGACGCCGCCTGCACCGCCAGCAGCACCTTGGACTGGGACCGGCTGTTCCAGGCGAGCGGGATGGTGGTGCCCTGCGCCGCCCTGTTGGCCCATGCGAAGACCGGCGGCTACCTGCCTCTCGCCAGCGATGCGGCCACGCTGAACGGCAGCGGCACCGGCTCCCTGCTGCGGATGGGGCGGAGGATCAGCGGCAGCACCAGCTATGGCGCGTTGCTGCGGGCGCGGGTGGCGCGGATGGTGCTGGCGATGGCGCAGGCGCTGGCATAGGTGGTAGCGGCTTGCTCAAAGCGGAATCCACCTGATCAGTGCTGGGCCTGCGGCGGCTCGAACAGCTTTGGTGCATCCCTCGGCAGGCACACCAGCTGCGTCCCGGGCAGCGGCCGCAGCGCGCCTGCGGCAGCCTCGCAGGCTGCGGCGCTGCCAAAGCTTCGGCCCAGGTAGGGCTGCCGCGAGGCCGGAGCCCATGCCCCGGTCATGATGGAAATGACGGTAACAACAATGATGAACTCCGTCATCGGCCGAACTCCGGCTTGGTCCGGCGGAGGCGATGCTACGGCGGAGTGCGTTCCTGCCTGAACGCCAATCCACCAGGGAGCGCCACCTGTCAGGCACCCGGCCCCATGGCGAAACGGCCCGGAAAATCAAGGACTCACGACCCAATCCGGTTGCCATCCCCTGGCCGCCGCGCTACCGCCCCGCCGTGCCCGATGCCATCGCCCCTGCGCGCCCCCCGGCGCCGCTGCGCACGGCGGATTTCGACTTCGCCCTGCCCGAGCGGCTGATCGCCCAATCCCCCGCCCGCCCGCGTGATGCCGCCCGGCTGCTGGCGGTCCACCAGGGCAGACTGGAGGATCTCGGCGTGCGCGATCTGCCGGCGCTGCTCGGCCCTGGCGACGTCATGGTGGTGAACGACACGAAGGTGATCCCCGCCCGGCTCCGCGGCCGGCGCGGCGACGCCATGGTGGAGATCCTGCTCAATCGCGCCGAGGATGGCGGGGTGTGGGAGGCGCTGGTGCGCAACGCCCGCCGCCTCCGCCCCGGCGATATCGTCACCATCGAAGGCGCCCCGGACTGCGCCGCCAAGGTGATCGAACGCGGCGAGGGCGGCACGGTGCGGCTCGATTTCGGGGCCGATCCGGCGATGCTGGCCCGTGCCCTGGAACAGGCGGGGGAGGTGCCGCTGCCGCCCTATATCGCCCGCCCCGATGGTCCCCGGCCGGAGGACCGCAGCGACTACCAGACCCTGTTCGCCCGCCGTCCCGGCGCCGTCGCCGCCCCCACCGCCAGCCTGCACTTCACCCCGGCCCTGGCCGCGGCGCTGGAGGCCCGCGGGGTGCGCCAGGCGACGGTGACCTTGCATGTCGGCGCCGGCACCTTCCTGCCCCTGCGCGCCGAAGACCCCCGCGCCCATCGCCTGCACGCCGAATGGGGCGAGGTGACGCCGGAGGCGGCGGCCAGCATCAACGCCGCCCGCGCCGCCGGCGGCAGGATCATCGCCATCGGCACCACCGCGCTGCGGCTGCTGGAGACGGCGGCGGCGCCGGATGGCGGCATCGCCCCCTTCCGGGGGCTGACCGACCTCTTCCTGCTGCCGGGCCACCGCTTCCGTACCGCCGACATGCTGCTCACCAATTTCCACCTG
The DNA here is from genome assembly GCF_014283215.1 of Siccirubricoccus deserti. Taxonomy (GTDB): domain Bacteria; phylum Pseudomonadota; class Alphaproteobacteria; order Acetobacterales; family Acetobacteraceae; genus Siccirubricoccus; species Siccirubricoccus deserti. The sequence continues at coordinate 26,400 of NZ_JACOMF010000009.1, read as the reverse complement.
CCGCGGAGCACCCTGTTCATGCTGGTCTCGGCCTTCGCCGGGGTGGCGCGGATGCGCGCCGCCTATGCCCATGCGGTCGAGCAGGGCTACCGCTTCTACAGCTACGGCGATGCCAGCCTGCTGTTCCGGGAGGCGCAGCCGTGACTCTGCACTGGACCCGCACGGCCCAGGACGGCGCCGCCCGCGCCGGGGTGCTGCACACCGCCCATGGTACGGTGGAGACGCCGGTGTTCATGCCGGTCGGGACCGCCGGCACGGTGAAGGCGATGACCGCCGACGCGGTGCGCGCCACCGGCGCCCGCATGGTGCTCGGCAACACCTATCATCTCATGCTCCGGCCGGGGGCGGAACGGGTGGCGCGGCTCGGCGGGCTGCACCGGATGATGGACTGGCACGGGCCGATCCTGACCGACAGCGGCGGCTTCCAGGTGATGAGCCTGTCGGAACTGCGCAGCATGGACGAGGATGGCGTCACCTTTCGCAGCCATCTCGATGGCTCCAGGCACCGGCTGACGCCGGAACGGAGCGTCGAGATCCAGCGGCTGCTGGGTGCCGACGTCACCATGTGCCTCGATGAATGCACCCCCTTTCCGGCAACGGAGGAGCAGGCCGCGCAATCCATGCGGCTGTCCATGCGCTGGGCGAAGCGCTGCCGGGAGGCCTTCGTCGCCCGGCCCGGGCATGGGTTGTTCGGCATCGTCCAGGGCAGCACCTACCCGGCGCTGCGGGCGGAGAGCGTGGCGGCGCTGACCGGCATCGGCTTCGAGGGCTATGCGGTCGGCGGCCTGGCGGTGGGCGAGGGCCAGGCGGCGATGTTCGACGTGCTGGACGTGACCGTGCCGCTGCTGACGCAGGCGGCGCCGCGCTACCTGATGGGGGTGGGGACGCCGGCCGATCTGGTCGGCGCGGTCAGGCGCGGCATCGACATGTTCGACTGCGTCATCCCGACCCGCAGCGGCCGCACCGGCCGGGCCTATACCAGCCGCGGCGTGCTCAACCTGCGCAACGCCCGCCACGCCGATGATGCAAGGCCGCTCGACCCGGGCTGCGGCTGCCCGGCCTGCACCCGGCATTCCCGCGCCTATCTGCACCATCTGATCAAGGCCGAGGAGATGCTCGGGCCGATGCTGCTGACCTGGCACAACATCGCCTATTTCCAGGATCTGATGCGCGGGCTGCGCGGCGCCATCCTCGAAGGCCGGCTGGAGGCGCATGCGGCGGCGGTGGAAGCCGGCTGGGCCGCGGGTGACGGCGCGCCCCAGGAAGCCCCGCCGGAGGAGGCCGCCGTCGCCGAGCTGGCCGAGGATCGGGAGGCGCTGCGATGACCGATGCCACCACCGACACCAGCGGCCTGACCCTGCTCGGCCGCCTCGCCGGCCTGCCGGAAAGCCCCGAGGCGGCACGGCTGGAACGCGTGCCGAACCCGCATCCGGGGGAGCGCTACCTGGTGCGCTTCGCGGCGCCGGAGTTCACCTCGCTCTGCCCGCTGACCGGCCAGCCGGATTTCGCCCATCTGGTGATCGACTACATCCCCGGCGACTGGCTGGTGGAGAGCAAGTCGCTGAAGCTCTACCTCAGCGCCTTCCGCAACCACGGGGCCTTCCACGAGGCCTGCACCGTGGCGATCGCCCGCCGGTTGGTGGCGGAGATTGCCCCGGTTTGGCTACGGATCGGGGGATACTGGTATCCGCGCGGCGGCATGCCGATCGACGTGTTCTACGCCACCGGGCCGGTGCCGGAGGGGGTCTGGGTGCCGGATCAGGGGGTGCCACCGTATCGGGGGCGAGGTTGAAGCTCCTGCGCTGAAAGCGTAGTTACCCCATGCCGCTCCGCTGGACCGTCGAGGATATCCGCTTCGGCCTCGTTCGGGAGGTGACGACCACCCCATGGTGACGATCGCCATCGACACCCCGGCCGGCCGGTTGCGCCTGATGGCGATGCCGGAGTGGACCGGCGACCGGGTGCTGCTGCGGCGGGCGCATGTCCAGGCCGACGCGGGGCTTGGACCGAACAGCCTCGGGCTCGCCGGGCTGCGGCATCTGGCAAGGCCGGTGATGGAGTAGGCGCATGTCCGCGAACGCGTCGTTGTGGCAGAACTTCGGACGACCGGGGCCGGTCCGGGACATCGACCGCGTCCCCTCCTGTCTACCCGAAAGCTACCGGCTTGAGGCGACCGCGCCGCTGACCCGGACCATCTCGGCGACCCACGCCCTCGCCCGCCGCCACATGCGCATGATCGACGCCAGGCGCGCCACCGCATGCCTGATGCATGGCGCCCCGGCCGTCGTCGCCGCGCTGCGCAACCGGGAGCAGGGCCGCACAAGGCCGGATACCGCGGCGCGGTCGCTGTTCCGCGTCATCGCGCGCGAGCCCGCGGCGGTGGAGCGGGCGCTCGCCGCGGAGTGAGCTGATGCGCGATGCGATCCGCACCGAGGCCGAACGCCTTGGCTTCACCGCCATAGGCTTCACCGCCGCCACCCTGCCGGCGGAGGCGCGCGCGCGGCTCGACCGCTTCCTGGCGGAGGAGATGCATGGCGGCATGGGGTGGATGGCGGATCGCGCCGCGCAGCGCGCCCACCCCCGGGCGCTGTGGCCGGAGGCGGTCAGCGTCATCGCCCTTGGGCTGAATTATGCACCGGAGGAAGACCCGCTGGCGACGCTCAGGCAGCGCGACCGCGCCAGCATCAGCGTCTACGCCCGCAACCGCGACTACCATGATGTGCTGAAATCCCGGCTGAAGGCGCTCGGCCGCTGGATGGTGCAGCGCTGGCCGGAGCAACTCATCAAGGTGTTCGTCGACACCGCGCCGGTGATGGAGAAGCCGCTGGCGCAGCAGGCGGGGCTCGGCTGGCAGGGCAAGCACACCAACCTGGTCTCGCGCCGGCATGGGTCCTGGCTGTTCCTCGGCGAGATCTACACCACCCTCGCCCTGCCGCCCGACCCGCCGGGGACCGACCATTGCGGCTCCTGCCGCGCCTGCCTTTCGGCCTGCCCAACCGATGCCTTCCCGGCGCCCTACCGGCTGGATGCAAGGCGCTGCATCAGCTACCTGACCATCGAGCACCGGGGGCCGATCCCCGAGGAATTCCGCGCCCCGATGGGCAATCGCATCTATGGCTGCGACGATTGCCTGGCGGTCTGCCCCTGGAACCGCTTCGCCCGGGCGCACAGCGAACCGGCCTTCGCCCCGCGCGCCGCGCTGACCGCGCCGAAGCTGGAAGAGTTCGCCCGGCTGGATGATGCCGGCTTCCGCGCCCTGTTCAGCGGCAGCCCGATCAAGCGCATCGGCCGCGACCGCTTCATCCGCAACGTGCTGATCGCCATCGGCAACAGCGCCACGCCGGCGCTGCGGGAGACGGCGGAGGCGCTGACCCACGACCCCGACCCGGTGGTGGCCGAGGCGGCGCGCTGGGCCAGCGCAAGGCTCGCCGCATGACCGGCGTCGAAGCCTCGCCGCCGGTCGGCGATACCCATGCGCTGGTGCTGTTCAGCGGCGGCCAGGACAGCGCCACCTGCCTCGCCTGGGCGCTGGACCGCTTCGCCCATGTCGAGACCCTCGGCTTCGACTACGGCCAGCGCCACCGGGTGGAGCTGGAATGCCGCGCCGCCTTCCGCACACGTCTCATCCGGGAGAACCCGGCCTGGGCGCCGCGCCTCGGGGCCGACCACATGCTCGCCCTGGATGCGCTGCGCGAGCTCTCCGACACCGCGCTGACGCGGGAGAGCGAGATCGCGCTGCGCGCCGATGGCCTGCCCAACACCTTTGTCCCTGGCCGCAACCTGATCTTCCTGACCTTCGCCGCGGCGCTCGCCTATCGCCGCGGCCTGCGCCATCTGGTCGCCGGCATGTGCGAGACGGATTATTCCGGCTACCCGGATTGCCGCGACGACACGCTGAAGGCGCTGCAGGTGGCGATCAACCTTGGCATGGCGCGCCGCTTCGTGCTGCACACCCCGTTGATGTGGCGGGACAAGCGGGCGACCTGGGCGCTGGCGCAGCGCCTGGGCGGCGCCGCGCTGGTCGAGGCCATTCGCAGTGAGACCCATAGCTGCTACCTGGGCGACCGCAGCCGGCTGCACCCCTGGGGCTTCGGCTGCGGCCATTGCCCCGCCTGCGACCTCCGCCGCCGCGGCTGGGAGGCCTGGCAGGCCGACCGACAAGAGGATACCGCGCATGATTGACCCGGCGAAGCGCCGCCAGGCCGAGGGCCTGCTCTTCCTGCTCGGCTTCGGCCTCTGCATCCCGGCGGCGAATTGGCTGATCCTGCATGTCGGGACCGTCTGTGTGCCGGAGGGCCCCTGCCTGATCCCGGTCGCGCCGGCGCTGATGGCCCCTTCCGGCGTGCTGATGGTCGGGCTGGCGCTGGTGCTGCGGGACCTGGTGCAGCGGCGGCTCGGGCTGGGCTGGGCGGCGGCGGCGGTGCTCGGCGGCACGGTGCTCTCGGGCCTGCTGGCGCCGCCGGCGCTGGTGCTGGCCTCGGCCATCGCCTTCCTGCTGAGCGAGGCGGCGGATCTGGCGGTCTACACGCCGTTGCAGCGACGCGGGCTGGTGCTGGCGGTGGCGGCCAGCGGCGTAGTCGGGCTGGTGGTGGACAGCATCGCCTTCCTCTGGCTGGCCTTCGGCAGCCTCGACTTCCTGCCGGGCCAGGTGGTGGGGAAGCTGTGGATGGTGGTCCTGGCCCTGCCGCTGGTGCATTGGCTGCGGCGGCGCGACGAAAGGCTGGAGCACCTCCAGGCTGACCGTACACGGCCAGCCTGAAGATTTTTCTTCGAAACTATTTAAATTTGGGCCTATTTTTGCGCTGGCTGCTTCCAGCCAGCCTGAAAGACCGCCCCAGGCCTGAACCGGGCGCCGCGTCACCACCGGCGGCGCGGCACGCTGCACCCGGTACCATGCGCCGAACCCTGCTGCACCTCGCCTTGCTGCCGGGTCTCGCCGCCTGCGGGCCGCTGACCTACAACCGCGACACCGCCGGGAACAACGGGGCCTGGGCGGACCGGTCAGGGCATCACACCATCAGCCGCTGCATGTCGACGAAGGGCCCCTGCGCCATCTCCTGGCGCAGCGCCGCCCAGCCCTCGGCATCGGCGGCGACCGCATCATAGGCGGCGGCCGGCACCAGCATCGTCTCCACCACGCTGTCGGCGGCGGTGTCCAGCCAGCACAGCACCAGCTGCCCGTCCACCACATCCACCAGCCGCAGCTCCACCGCCTGCGACAGCGGCGCGCGGGGCTGGGTCCGCAGGATGGCGACCTTCAGCAGTTCCAACTCGACATCATCGAGGCCGGCTTCGGCGGCGACCAGCTTCTCGCGGAATGCCGCCCAGCCGAAGGTGATCCGCACCCGCAGCCCGGCGCCGATCTCCCGCGCCCCGGCCGAGGCACCGGACCCGTAGGATTTGTCGAAGGTGGCACGGTCGGCGGCCTGGACCTCCTCCCATTGTCCGAGGCCGCCAACCGGGTGGACGGCGATCCACTGGCCGCGCGCCAGATCCAGGTAGTTGAACTCCGGGTCGATGCGGAACGCCGCCCCGCAGCTGTCGCAGACCTGCGCCTGGAAGCTGCGGTCGATCACCGCCTCCCGCAGGTCCGGCCGGCGGTCGGCGTTGACACTGTAGAAGACATCCGCGGTCTTCGCCGCGCCGCAAGCCGGGCAGGCGATGGTCTGGGCATGGAACAGCGACATCGGCCGACTCCTGTGCGATGGCGGTTTGGGCAGGTTCAGGCTGACCGGGCATGGTCATCCCGCCCGGCAATGGTGGACCTTCTCCGTCATGGCCGGGCTTGACCCGGCAAACCAACCGGCTGGCTTCACCGGATGTCCCGATGCGCGGCTCAATCCCGCGCCTGACGGAAATGGTCGCATTCCCCTTCTCGGCAGCCTGCTAGAGCGTCTCAAGCCAGCCCGCGGCGGGGTGGCTCTTCTTCAGCTTGCCGCTGTGGAAGGCGGCGTAGAGCTCGGACAGCCATTCGCCCGGCGCGCGGAATTGGTAGCCGGTGATGCCCTTGGTCCGGGCCGCCAGATCGTAGCTCACCCAGCTGCCGGCATAGGCTTCGTGATAGACCCTTCCGTCCACCGCATGGGCGGCGGTGGCGCCGCCATTCTCCCACAACTCCTGGTCCACGCGGATCGCGTCGCACCAGGCGGCGGCCTTCGCCGCGCTGGAGGCCCAATCCCCGGCGTCCCGGCCCATCGGCGCCGTCGGCACCGCCGGCTTGCCGCCGAGCAGATAGGCCGCGAGATAGGCTTCCGCCGCCGGGCCCTCGAAGCTGCAGGCCTTCGCCACCGCCTTGGCCACCGGCATCACGTCGCGGCCATGCACCTGCCAGCCGCCGAAGGCGCCGTCGCCGGCCTTGCCCTGCATGAAGCGCTTCTTGTCGTCGATTGCGTGGCCGACCTCGTGCAGCGTGGTCCAGTCGAAGTATTTCGGGGCCGGCACCTCGCTGTCCGGCACCATCTCGCACTCCGGCTCCACCTCCGGCAGCGCCAGCGCCACGCCGTCGAGCGGATGCGGGTCCGCATCCGTGGCGCGGCCGCAGGACAGCACCACCTTCTTGTCGCCGCCGGCGAAATACGACCCGCGCTTGACGTTCTCCGGCAGCGAGGCCTCGCCGCCATAGCGCTCGATCCTGTCGAGGCTCGGGTTGTCGCGGGTGTGGCTGTCCGGGACCATCGCCAGCAGGGCGTAGATCTTCTTCAGCGATTTCGACTTGCCGAGGGCGGCGTCCTTGGCGCCGCCGCCGGCGTCGAGGTTCTGGAAGGAGTCCAGGTCGAAGCGCAGCCTGATCAGCGCCTCCACCACGCCGCGCGGCGTGGTGTCGGGCAGCGTCGCCACCATGGCATCCAGCTGCTTCGCCCCACCCGGCTCGTCGATCAGCGCCTTGATCTCCAACTCGTCCGGCACCCCGCCGCCGGCTGCCTTCTTCTGCAGCGCCAGGGTCTTGCAGGCGGCAGCGATGCCGGCGAGCAGCGCCTCCGCCCCGGCGTGGTCGCGCTGCGGCAGGCCGGCCAGCGCCTTGGCGGCGTCGAGCTTCTGCGTCTGGATCGCCTCCGCCGCATCGCCGATGACCGGATCCTTGGCCGGCTTCAAGGCATTCAGCCCGTCGAGCAGTGCCTGCGCCTTCGCCAGCGCAATCTGGAAATCGGCATCGCGCGCCAGTATCGCCTTGGCCGCCGCGGCAGCGGCAAGCGCGAGGTCAAGCTGCGCCATGGCGCCGGCGAAATCACGCCCCGGCGCCGCCGCCAGCGCCTTTGCGGGTTCGGTGTGCCTGGTGGCGATGGCGGCGCCATCCGCTGCCACCAGCGGGTCCGTCAGCGCCTTGGCGGCGGCCTCGGCGCCGGCCAGCGCCTTGGCGAAGGCGGCATGGCGCTCGGCCGCCAGCCGCGCGGCGACGCAGGCATCGGCCGCCTCGGTGAGCCGCGGCGCCGCATCCGCCGGCGGCGGCTCCACCCTGGCGGCGGCGATGGCGTCGGCGATCGGGTCGGTGAGGTCCTTGATCGCCGCGGCCTGGTCATGCGCCAGCAACGGCGCCAGCAGCGCCTCCACCGCAGAGATCGCGCCGGGCAGTGGGCCGGCGAGGTCGCCGGCCGCGGTGTCGCGCGCCGCCTGGGCCTCGCCGGCCCCCGCGGCGATTGCCGAGGCCGCCGCCACCGCCGCCGCCACCTTGCCGAGCAGCGCCATGGCCGGCGCATGCTCCAGCCGCGCCACGGCAGCCTTGGCGGGGGCGATGAATTGCTCGGTGATCCGCGTCGCCTCGGGCAGGGTCGCCGGCCCGGTCAGCTTCGCCAGCTCCTGCTCCGCCGCGACCAGCGCCGGGTGGTACTGCTCCTCGGCGGTGACCAGCGCCTCCACCGCCACGCAGCGCGCCTCCACCGTCGCCAGCAGCGCCATGGCGGGGGCGTAGTCGCGCGCCTTGGCCTGGGCGGCGGCCTGGGTGACGGTCTCCGCCTGCAGCGTGGCGAGGCGGGCGGCGATGAGGGCGGAGGGTGGCGCAAGCCCATCCACCTTGCCCTGGCAGGTGGCGATGCGGGCTACGGCCGCATCCCTGGCATCGGCATAGGCGCCGGCGCTGTCGGCGATGCGCGTCGCGCCGGCGCAATCCCAGCCCACCTCCATGTAGATCCGTGCCGCCGCGGTGTTCTGGCCGGCAGCTTCCAGTTGGGTGGCATGCGCCATCGCCTGATCGAAGCCGGCGATTTCCACCGCCACCTCGGCCTTGCCCTTGTGCCCCTTCAGCGCGTCCAGGGCGAGCTGGGCGGTGGCGCGGTTCTGCGCCGCGACGGCGTAGCGGTAGGACTCCTCCACCGCCGCATTGGCCTTCACTTGGCCGGCCTTGACCAGCCCGACCGCCCGCTGCATCGCCGCCAGGGCGGGGGCACCGAGGCCGCGTCCGGCCACCGCCGCGGCGGCGGCCTGCAGATGCTGCGTCAGGATCTCGGCCTGGGCGGCGTTCAGGTCGGCGCGCGCCGGCAGCCCGCCGGTGGTGGTGGCATAGGCCAGGTTGTTCGCGGCCATGTCGTAGAGCCGCTGCAGCTCGACCCGCTGCGGCTCGTACAGCGCCTGCTGCGCCAGGATGTCGCGCGCCAGGGCGCAGGCGGCAGCCAGCGGCTGCAGCGCATCGATCGCCGGCTGGAACCGCCGCGCAATGGCCTCGGCCGCCGCCACATCGATGGTATCCACCTTGATCTGAGCCTTGTCGGGCACGAGGAAGGGGTCGCCCAGCGTGGCGAGGTCGGTGTTCGCGGTGCCGAGCGCCGCCTGATAGGCCAAGGCGAGCCGGGCCAGCTCCTCGACCTTGGTGCATTCGGCCTCGCCGCGCGCCAGCAGGTCGAGGCTCGGCGCCGGATCGTCCTGGTCGAAGCCGCTCATCGCGGCATCGAGGAAGTTCGTCTTCAGCGCCGCCTTCTCCGGCGCCGCCACCGCGTCGATTGCGTTGCGCCGCTGCGTCAACTCCTGGTGGCGCTTGATGAACGCGGACCAGTTGTTGAGCGCGGCGCGGATCGCCACGGCCAGGTCGCCGGCCTCGCCGAGCTTCGCCTGGGCCGGCGCCAGCTCCACCTGGGCGACCACGTCGTTCAGGTCCACCTTGGCGATGATCTCCTTGGCCTCGTCGATCAGCTCCCGCATCTGCTCGATCGCGTCGGTGAGCCGCGTCGCCTCGGTATGGCTTTCGAGCGGCGGCAGCAGGGCCTCGATCGCGGCGACCGCGGCATCGGGATCGGCGGTGATCTGCGAAACCGCGGTCTGCGCTGCCTGATTGGCCTGGTGGGTCGCGTCGACCTCGGTGAAGAAGGTGCGGGCGTCGGCCGCCGCGGCCGGCACCTTGCGCAGCATCGCCGTGCCGCCCGGGTAGTCCCAGCCCTGCGCCAGGGCCTCGGCGGGGGTGATCAGCCGGTCACGCAGATCCGTCTCCGCGTCGTCGTACATCCCGGCGCCGCCGTTCATCGCCGCCTCCGCGGCATCCAGTGCGGTGCCATAGGCCAGGATGCGCGGGCATTGGGCGATGGCGTCGTCGAGCTTCTTCGTCGCCGCCGCCAGCGCATCCGCCGCGATATCCTGCGCCGCCGGCACCATCAGCTCGTCCCACACCCGGTCGGATTCGTCGGCGATGCAGGCCAGGGTCAGCGTCCCGCGCGCGGCCTCCGCGATGTTCCACTTCGCCGCCACCGCCTCGATCGCCTGGCGCGGCTTGCGCCAGCCAGCGACCAGCTTTGTCGCCCCGGCGTATTCGCCGAGCTTCGCCGCATCGACGGCGACGGTGTAGTGGGAGGCGATGAGATTGCCGAAGGCGGTCCCGATCTCCGGGATCGGCGCAGCGTTGAACGCCGCGTTGTGCTCGGTGATCTGGTCGTCCTTCTCGATCAGGAAGGCGATGAACGCCTCCACCTGCGCCCGCACCGGCTTCAGCCGCGCCGCCACCGCCTCCAGCAGGCGCATCGCCTCGGCATAGCGGCCGCCGACGGCATGCGCCTTGGCCGCCGTGATCGTCTCCTGCTTCACCGTCGCCATCACATCGGTGATGCCGATGGCATCGGCGCCGCCGCTCATGCCGGGCCAGCCACGGCCATTGCTCCAATCGGTGAAGCGGGTCTCGCAGGCGGCGAAAGCCTGCTCCGCGACCAGCAGCCCGGCGGCGTAGCGCCGCACATGCAATTCCGCCAGATCGCAGAGCGCCGCCGCCGGCCCGAGCGCCGCGATCGCCCCGGCATAGTCGCGCCCCGGCAGCGCCGCCGCCGCCTCGGCCGGGACGATGCAGCTCTCCCGCACCTTGGTCACCTCCGGCGCCGCTACCGGGTCGGTGATCAGGGCGAGGCGGGCCTTCAGGGCCTTCAGCTTCGCATCGAACTCGGCGGCCTGCGCCGCCAGCGCCTTGGCCGCGGCCACCCGGTCCGCCACCTGCGCCAGCAGCCCGTCCGCCGCGTCGTAGCGCCGCGCCGCGGCTTCCTTCACCGCCGCGTCCAGCAGCGTGGTCTCGATGGCCGCCTTGTCGGTCTGGATCACCGGCTCGATCAGGGTGGCGAGCGCCTGCCGCGCCGTGGCCAGCGCCGCCGCATGCAGGCCGTGCCGCGTGGCGACGCCCTGCGCCAGCAGGCAGGCGGGCGCAACCTGCCGCAACAGCGCCTCGGCAGCATTGAAGTCGCGCCGCGCGGCCGCGTCTTCCGCCTTGCCGATCAGCGCCGTCTCGATGTTTTCCCGGTCGGCGCGGATGACTTCGGCGACCAGCGCCGCCACGGCCTGCTTCGCCGCCTCCAGCGCCTTGGCGAAACTGGCCTGCCGCGCCACCACGCGCTGCGCCGCCGCAACCCGCGGTCCGACCTGGCTCAGCAGCGCCTCCGCCGTGCCGTGGTCGCGCACGGCGGCGGCGGTCGCCGCTTCGCCGATCAGCTCCTGTTCGATACTGGCGCGGTCCGGCTTCACCAGCGGGTCGGTCAGCGCGGCCACCTCCGCCAGGGCTGCCTCGTGCAGCAGCAGGCAGGCGGCGTGGCGCTCGGCCAGCGCGCGGGGCGCGGCGCAGGCGGCGGCGACGCCGGCCAGCGCCTCCAGCGCCCGGGGGAAGGCAGGGGGTGAGCCGCTTGCCAGCCGATCCGCCTCGGTCAGGTGGCGGGTACGGATCGCCGCCAGATCCTCGGCAACGAAGCCACCCTGCGGCAGGGCCGCCACCGCCTCCAGCGCCTTCTCGGCGGCGGCGAAGGCGGCTTCGTACTCCGCCCGGTCCCGGCGCAGCGCCTCGGCCTCGATCGCCTCCGCCTCGGCGGCAACGGCCTCGGCGATGCCGGGCAGGATCGCCGCCAGCTCATCCACCAGGGCGGAGCGGGTGGAGGTGTTGGTCTCGGACATCCAGGACTCTCCCACGCCATCGGTCGAAGCGGGCCGGCGGAACCGGCGCAGCAGGTTCCGGCGACCCGCCGGAACGGAAGCCTGCAGCGGCTTCACGTCCCTCCGCGATCCGCTCTGGTCTCCAGTCGGCAGCCCACGCGGGCCGTCGCCTGGCTGGAGCAGCGTCCTGCGGACCGGAAACAGCCCGCATGGAAAAACCACTACAAAATCAGGTCTTTCTAGACAGGTTCAGCCTGAAGCTGCCCTAGGCCACCTCGGCCAGCGCCTGTTCGATGTCCTGCATCGCCGCTTCCAGCGGCGCCCGCACCGGCCGGGCGCCGACATGCCGTGCCGCCACCGCCTCCAGCCGCGCCAGCGCGCTCGCCGCCGCCAGCGCCTGCCGGTAGCCGCGCAGCGCATCGCGCGCCGCGGCCGGGCCATCGGCGCCAGCCAGGGCGGCGGCCAGGGCCGCGCCGGCAGGCGGCAGCAGCCCAGGCAGCGCCCGCATCGCCGGAACCACATGCTTGTAGCGGGGGTCGGCTTTCACCTCGTCGAGCGCGAGGATGGCCGCGCCGATCTCGGCCAGCGCCTGTGTCGCGCCCCCTTCCGCCGCCCGCCAGCGCTCCGCCAGGGCGCGGAAGTCGACCGGCGGCCTGACCCCGGGGGATGATGCCTGGGACGTGGCCTGGGCAGCGGCCGGGCCGGCGAGCGCCCCCTCCAGCGCCTCGATCAGCGCCGCGGCATCCGGCGTGCCCGCCTTCACCGCCGCGGTCGCTGCGGCGAAGCCGGGGAGGAGGTTGGCGAGGCGCGGGTCGGCCGCAGCCTTCATCGCCTGCAACCGGGCGCCCGTCGCCTGTAGCCGTGCGGTCAGGCTAGGGGCGGCCGGGTCAGGCGGTGCTGCGATGCCGAGCACCCGGGCGATCCAGGCCCGCTGCTCCTCCTTGGACCCTGAAGCCATGTCCGGTGCTGCCTCCACCAGAACGACTTCGGGCCGACCGGAGGGGTCAGCCCGAAGCGGTTCTCGCCGGAGACTGTATGCTTCTGCGCCGGGACGTCAACGCAAGGTTGTGGAACGCAGCGCCCTGGCCGCGCCGCCGGTTCAGCCGCCGGCGTCGCCTTCCAGGAAGCTGCGCAGTGCCCGGCCGCCGGAGCCGGTCTGCAGCTTGCGCAGCGCCTTCGCTTCGATCTGGCGGATGCGCTCGCGGGTCACGTTGAAGGTCTTGCCGACCTCCTCCAGCGTGTGGTCGCGCTCCATGCCGATGCCGAAGCGCATCCGCAGGATGCGCTCCTCGCGCGGGGTCAGGTCGGCCAGCACCTTCGCCGCCGCGGCGCGCAGGCCGGAGCGGGCGACCGCATCGAAGGGCAGCACCGCATGGCGGTCCTCGATCAGGTCGCCGAGGCGGCCGTCCTCGTCCTCGCCGATCGGCGTGTCCAGGCTGACCGGCTCGCGGGCGATGGCCTGCACCGACTTCACCTTCTCCACCGGCATGCCGAGCCGGGTCGCCAGTTCCTCCGGCGTCGGCTCGCGGCCGATGCGCTGGGCCAGGCTGCGGCCGATGCGCGCCACCTTGGACGCGGTCTCGGCCATGTGCACCGGCACGCGGATGGTGCGCGCCTGGTCAGCGATGGCGCGGGTCACCGACTGCCGCACCCACCAAGTGGCGTAGGTGGAGAATTTGAAGCCCTTGCGCCAGTCGAATTTCTCGACCGCCCGCATCAGCCCGATGTTGCCTTCCTGAATCAGGTCGCCGAACAGCAGGCCGCGGTTGCGGTACTTGCGGGCAATGTGGACGACCAGCCGCAGGTTGGCCCGCGTCAGCTCCTCCTTCGCCCGGCGCATCTCGCGCTCGCCGCGCGCCATCTCCTGGAAGACGCGGCGCAGGGTCGGGGCTTCGAGGCCGACCTCCGTCTCCAGCGCCGCGATCTCGCCGCGGATGGCGCGCAGTTCTGCAGCCGCCTTCGGCAGCTTGGCCGCGACTTTCTTCGCCCCGGCGGCCCCGCCGTTCCAGACCTTGAGGAAGGCCTCGCGGTCCATCTTGCCGCCCTGGGCGGCGCGCAGGGCGCGGCCATCCAGCACGGTCAGCCGGCGATTGGCGTCGCGGATACGGCCGATCAGCTCCTCGATCCGGTCGGCGCGCAGCCGCAGCGTGCCGAGCAGCGCCGCCGCCGCCTCCTTCTGGGGAAGCGCCAGCACCGCGTCGAAGGCGGCCAGCATTTCCGGCCGCAGCCGCTGCTCCTGGGTCTGGTCGGCCGGCTCGTCCTCCGGGTGCTCCGGCGCCTCGGCCGCGGCGGCCAGGGCCTCCAGCTCCACCACCTCGCGCAGCGGCAGCCGGCTGTCGGCGATGGCGTCGCGCCATTCGGCCAGCGCCGCCCGCGTGGTCGGGCTCTCGCCAAGGGCGTTCAGCATCGCCTCGCGCCCGGCCTCGATCCGCTGGGCGAGGGCGACCTCGGCCTCGCGCGTCAGCAACTCGGTGCGCGACATCTCACGCAGGAACATCCGCACCGGGTCGTCGGTGCGGCCGAGATTCGCCTCGTTGACGTTGCCGGCGACGGCAACCGCGGCGGCCGGCGCGGCCTGCTCATCCTCCTCGGCGGTGGCCTCGGCCTCCTCGCCTTCGGCCTCGGCCTCCGGCGGTGGCTCGTCCATGATGTCGGCCTCCGCCCAGGACGGCAGGTCCTCGATCGGGGCGTCGGCGACCAGCGCATCGAGGTTCGGCGCGCCGAGCGGGCGGGAGCTCCGCAGCTCGGGCTCGGCCTCGTCCAGCATGGTATCCGTCACAAACCCGTCCATCGTCGATCCACTCCTGCGCGTGGTATTGCCGCGGTTCATCGCCACGGGGCCACGCCCTCCATACATCGATGCCGCCAGGGCGGCGTCTCGCCACGTTCACACGCCGCCACTCCCGCCAGAGCGGGCCTGGGGAGCCGGGGGTGTCCGTGGAAAGACGGCGCGCAGTCCTGGCGACGCGGTACCCATGTGGTAATCCGGCGGTGCGCGAACACCCCCCCGGGCGTAACAGGCAACGCGAGCGGCGCTTGTAATCCACACCCCAAACGACTGGAAGCATAAAGGTGCAACCAAGGTCCGCACGCGCTGCGGGGCACGGTTGCGACCGGCGCCGCACTGCCGGTCGAAGGAGATAGCGGCTCAGCCAAGGGCAAGCCCCTTCGCAATGACCTCTGAAATGGCATAGGTGCAGGCCAGCACCGGCCGGCGGGCAGGTCGTGCCCGGAGGCCGGCGCGGCACCGCGGCTTCAGGCGCTGTCCTGCCGCCAGATCCTGGTAGCGCCACAGGCCTGCAGCAACTCCTCGGCCTTGGCCTGTTTCTCCGACGTATCGGCATGCACCATCAGCACGGTGCCGGTGACATCCGCTGCCTGGTGCTGCGGCGCCTTGCCGCCCGGCGCCGCGGCAGCACCGGCTGCCTCGCCCGCTGCCGCGGTGGCGCCCCCGGCGGCCGCCGCCGCCGCCACCGCCGGCAGCGCGGCGCCGCCGGTGGCGATGACGACACCGGCCGCCGCCATGGCGGTAGCCGCCGAGGCGGTGCCGACGCCAAGCTGGCGCAGGTTTCGCGCATCATCCTCCCGCACCGGGGTTTCCCGGTCGGAATCGCTGCGCTCATCCTCCCGCCCCGGCACCCGCACCGAGAGGTCGGCCCGCTGGAACAGACTGCCTTCCAGTCGGGACAGCGCCTCGTCCAGCTTCTCCCGGTCGTGGAATTCGCCGCAGACCTGGGGTGCCTTGGGGGCATGGTCCGACTGGCCGGTCCAGCTGGCGCTGTTGGCTTCGATGGCCATGATGCGTCACTCCGCTATCCTTGGCCCGCCAACGCCCTGCCGCCATCCCCGTTCCGCCCATTGCTATTCCCCCCACCGGAAGGACGCCGCCCCAATGTTCGACCTGCCCGCACCGGAAGCCGCTGCGGCGCTGGAGCACGGGGTCTGACCGGCATTCCGCGATATGCCTGGCGGCTGCTCGCCGCCCGCGCCGGCGCCGAGGTCTGGGTGAGGCACGTTCCGGGTAGCCGTCCCGCTGTTCGCCAAATGCGCCAAGCGGTTATCCCTGCCTGCCGTAACGGCCGGAAACGACAGGCTTCCATGGCTCAGCCGGCTGACACGCCTTGCCTGCAGAGCGCAGCGACAGGCGAGTGTTCACCGATGCGAGGGCATCGGAAACCATTCGCAAACCACACCAAGACTGATCCGGACCAAGCTGCCGGGGGCCGAACTCCTTACCATCTCAGCGCCACTTCCCCGGCGAAGTGAACGCCGCTCGCTCGCCTCTCCTGGGTGGTTCCCGAACGAACCTTGGCCGGAATCTGGAAGGTGCCGTCCGGTGCGGTCCAGACGCTACTCTCGAAAAGACGTGGCCTGGCCCGCGGCCATCCGTCTAGTTTCGAAAGGGCGTCGGACCGCCGAGGGTCTGCCTCGGTCGCCGTGCTGTGCTTGGGAGGGGCATGTCCCATGGCCGAACTCCAGTTCTGCGGGTCCGTCGCGGCCGGATACGACCGGGTCGGCAAGCTGATCCGGCAATTCCTTCCGCCCCATGCTGCGCGCGGCCCGGTTCGCGCCGGGGATGCAGGTACTCAACATCGCCACCGGGACCGACATCGCCGCCGACCGGGCTTTGCCGTGCATGCTTGGCGCGATCGGCCAGGCGCTGCGCGACTCCGTCGTGCGGAAGCGCGCGCTTGGCAATGGGCTGCGCCCCCGCTTTGAGGATGCCGTCACCTTCGGCCGCACCATGCAGGCCGACTGCCTTATCTGGCGCTAGACCGTCCGCGCCGGCAACATCCGGGTGAAACAGGGAAACCATCCATGAAACGACGCCGCCTGACCATCGCCGCCGCGCTGCTCGCCGCGGCTGTAGCGCTTCCCGCCATGGCACAGGAACGCACGGTGCGGATCCTGAGTGGCGCCTCCGCCGGCGGATCCTCGGATATGGCGACGCGCCTGCTGGCGGATGCCTTGGGGCCCATTCTCGGCGTGCGCGCCGTCGTGGAGAACCGCACCGGCGTGAACGGCATCGTTGCCGCGCAGGAGACGGCGCGGAGCACGCCGGACGGATCCACGACCTTCATCTGTCCGATGAGCACGATGTCCATCACACCGCAACTCGTCGGCGCGAACCTGCCCATCGATCCCGGCGTGGAATTGCTGCCGATCGCCAATGTCGCGCTCTCCTCCTACGGCTTTGTCGTTGCCGCGAACGGGCCCTACCGCAGCGTGCAGGACGTGCTGGCCGCCGCACGCGCGAAGCCTGGGCAAGTAAGCTTCGCCTCGGCCGGCGTGGGCTCCGCCCAGCACCTGCAGGGGGAATTGCTGAAGCAGAAGACAGGCGTGGACATGGTTCACGTCCCCTATCGCGGTGCGAGCCCGGCCATTGTCGACATCCTGGGCGGGCGCACCGACTTCATGATCACCAATATGGCCGACGTGGCGCGCCATGTGCAGGAAGGAGCGCTGCGGCTGCTGGCGATCTCGGACGAGGAGCCTTTTCCGCTGTTCCCGGATGTGCCGCCGCTGTCGCGGCTGATTCCGGGCTTCAATGTGGTCGGCTGGTTCGCGCTCTGCGGCCAGAAGGCCATGGCACCTGAGTTGGTGAACCGCCTGGAGGCGGCCGTGCGCCGCGCCATGGCGGACCCTGCCGTCGTCCGTCGTATGTCCGAAGGCGGGCTTACCCCCCGCTTCGAGGATCGTGCGGCCATCACGCAACGTCTTGCCGCCGATCGCGCGCTCTGGCTTGGCGTGATCCAGGCGGTCAACCTGCGCGCCAATTGACCGGGAGGAGCATGCCAGGCGCGCCGCACCCGCCGTACCACCGGCGGCGGCACCATGCAGCGCCCAGGCGCGCACGCTCAGACCTTTGTCCCCGCTGAGCAAGGAGCATTCCATCCATGGCCAGAAAGGGCTTCCTCCTCGTCTTCATGCACCCGCCGCCGGCCTTCGAGGAGGAGTTCAACGCCTGGTACGACACCGAGCATATCCCGGAGCGTCTGGCGGTGCCGGGCATCCTCACCGGGCTGCGTTTCATGCACGCGAGCGGTGGAACACCCCGTTACCTCGCGATGTACGACCTGGAACATGCTTCGGTGATGGACTCGCCCGCCTATCTCCGCGTGGCGCATGACAACTCCAGCCCCTGGACCAAGCGCGTCACGGCGCGGGCCCGTGTCCAGCGCTTCACCGGGGAGCAGGTTTATCCCGGCGATGCCGTCACCACCCGCTCGGGCCGGGTCCTGGTGTTGCGATTTCGTGGCCTGGCACGAGGAGGGGTGGATGCGGTGGTCGCCGGCATATGTGCCGCCTATGAGGGCCTGCCCGAGGTGCGGCAGGTGCGTGCCCTCGTGCATGATGCCGGAGCAGCGGGGCTGGATGTGCTGGGCTTCGTGGAAGCCGCAGCCCCTTTGCCGGAAAGGGTCGACGTAGCGGCCTTCGGGCCGGCGGCATCGGCTCTCGACCTGGTGGGCAGCTACGCCGCCTTCTGAGCCGGGCCGACCGCGGATGCGGCGTGGGCTTCCTGCACGGCGTGCCGCTGGCCCGTCCGCTAAATGATGACACCGACGCGAAGTGCATCCGCTGCGGCTGATTGCCCGGCTGCACGACTGACCGATCGATCGATGTTCGGCTGCCAGTGCAATGATGGGGCGAAGCGGGCACGCCGGATCCTGGCTGGCGGTCCAGCATCGTAGATCCGGCAGCACATGCCGCAGCATCGCCGGGCCAAGCGGCAGGACCCAGGGTGGATGGTGAGCCCCTTGCCCCGAAGCGAAAGTTCGAGCGATGCTTCCGGCGTCAGCACCGGTACAAGGCTGCCGGCGGAAAGTGGAGGAAACAGATGATCATGCATCGCCGTGCCGTGCTCGGCACCGGAATGCTCGCCGCAGCCGCAATCGGGGCCCCGGCTCTCGCGCAGCAAAGGCGGACCGAGGAGACCATTCGCATCGGCATCCTGCACGACATGTCCGGCGCCTACCGCGACATCTCGGGCCCGACCAGCGTTGCCTGCGCCCGGCAGGCGGTGCGGGAATTCCAGGACGCCAATCCCGGGATCGGCGTTGACCTGCTTGTGGCGGACCACCAGAACAAATCCGATGTCGGTCTCGCCGTCGCGCGCCAATGGTTCGACCGCGACGGCGTGGACGTGGTGCTCGGCGTCAGCAACTCTGCACTGGCGATCGCCATGAAAACCGTGGTCGAGCAGAAGGACAAGGTGCACCTGAACACCTCGGCCGCGACTTCGGCCCTGACCTCCGAGCATTGCAGCTCGAATGCGATCCATTGGGCCTATGACACCTATTGCTTGTCTCACGCCACCGGCGAGCCGCTTGTTAAACAGGGCTACAACACCTGGTTCTTCATCACGCCGAACTATGCTTTCGGGCACACGCTGCAGGCCGACACGACCCACTCGGTGGAAGCCGGCGGCGGCCGGGTTCTCGGCGCGGTCACCTATCCCTTCCCGGAGACAACGGACTTCTCCGCCTTCCTGCTGCAGGCTCAGGCAAGCCGTGCGAAAGTCGTTGCCTTCCTTGGCGCCGGCACCGACTTCGTGAACGCCGTGAAGCAGGCGCAGGAGTTCGGGCTCATGCGGTCCGGCATTCGCTTTGTCGGGCTTACCGGCTACATCAACAGCGTCATGTCGCTCGGTCTCCAGACAGCGCAGGGCATGACGCAGACGGAAACCTTCTACTGGGACCTGAACGACCGTACGCGTGCCTTCATGGACCGCCTGCGTCCGCAGCTGCCTGCCAACACCTTTCCCTGCCATAATCATGCTGGCGACTACTCGGCGTTGGTCCATTACCTCAAGGTGGCCAAGGCGATGGGTCCGGCGCGCGCAAAGGCCTCGGGTAAAGATGCGGTCGCGGCCATGGTGGAGATGCCGACGGACGACGACTGCTTCGGCCAGGGCACGATCCGCCGGGACGGGCGCAAGCTGCATCCCACCTACCTGTTTGAGGTGAAGTCGCCGGCCGAAAGCCGCGGCCCGGGCGATGTGTATAAGATACTGGCTGTGACTCCGGCGGACCGCTCCTTTCGCCCCATCGCCGACGGCATGTGCGCCATGGCGAAGTCCTGAAGAGTATGAAGCGGCCTGAGGGGGACATGGCGCCAGGGCCGTGCGTCACCGGCAGGCCACTGTTCTGATGACGCCCGAAGGCTTGAGGTAAAGCCCGACCAGGTCACGAGCCTTGTCGACGAAGGCAGGGCAGCGCGACAGCTTGCAGGTCTCGCTCCAGAGAGGGTTGTGGAGGGGACGGGGAGTGCGCGGCGCCCAGCTGCCGCACCAGGGGGGCGGCGTTGGCTCGAAACCTCGACCGCTGGATCCACTTGGCGGGGCTGCGGAATGCGCCATGGTCCGCGCGACCTCCGCTGTCGTCTGCTGTTTGCAGAGCGGATCCAGGCGTCGAGGTGTTCACGTCCCTTGCGATCCGCTCTACCCCGGCAATGATCGAGTTGCAGAGTGACCGCCAACTGAACTCGCGGTCACGCTGTCCATCGCGGTGGATGTGGCGACGGCCCTCCAGAATGCCCGGGATCACCGCCGGTTCCGCTACCGGACTGCGGCGGGCAGTCTCATGAACGCTCAAGCCGCCTGCTTGACCGCAAGCATTACCCTCGGACGTGATCGGGCCGTGATGCTGATGACGGTAATCGGACGCTCAGCGCCCGCGCAGGGCGGCCCAGGCTTCGGCCATTCGGGCGATCCGGTCGTCCGCTGGCGCTCTGCCAGGCCCGGCTGGGCCTGGCGCCACATCGCCCCATCGCCGTACCGGGCCGCTGTCGACATGGACGAAGCCGCGGCGCTGGTACACGCCCACGCCACCGCGCCCAAGCGCCAGGGCAGCTTCCGCGAAGCCGGTCAGCTGTGCCGACGCGACCTGCACATCGAGCGCACCCGCGCGCAGATGCTGGCTGTCGCCTGCGCCGTCGACGGCCGCATTGGTCTCGGGTGTGCGGTAGCCGGACAGCACGACCAGATCGCCGCCACCGATCCTGGCCTGACGGGCCACCTCCCAGAGTATGTCGATCGCTCGCGGATCGAATGGGTGCACTGCGCCGGTCCGGGTATCGGCCAGGACAATCGAGAGCTCGGCCATGGCAGCCGGGTCGGCCAGCGTCCCGTCATGGTAGGGGCCTGAGAACCGCGCACCCGTCGCAGCGTGCCGCAGTTGCAGGCGCCTGGGCGCCGGGCCGATCTGGCGGCGCCCGGTCCGCCTGCCAGGGGCCGCGTCGGCCGAACGCATGGTTGCCGTGAGCAAAGCCGGGGCGGTGGCGCCGAGAAGCAGGATGCGTCGTCTCATTCCTACCGCTGCTAAAGCGTAGCAGGCGGTGATGGAACCCGGCCTCAAGCGGTTTCGTGCGCACTGCAGGTCACATTCCGAATTCAATCGCCTTTGGAGCGTGGATGCGCTTCGATGTTCTTCCATTTGGCGTGGGGAGAACCGCAGCCGGCCCGTTGATGCGATCGATGGTCGGGAATCGGCGCGCGCATCCCTGTGAGTGGAGATGGTATCATCCCCGATATGGTGGCGCCGGTGATTCTCGAATTGCAGTAGGCCGAATTCGGTTGCTCGCCGGAGCAGGGCAGACCACAGCGCCGCACCGAAATCCATCGCTGTGGAGGGACCGGCTGGTGCATCGTCAGGCTGATCTGCTCGCTCGTAGGGCGAATCGGCACGGGACAGGGTGATTGACCTTGCCGCCGCTCCTGGGTAGCCGCCCAGCCTGCTGTTGCACGCTGCCAGCGAGGCATGGAGGCGAATCGGCGCTCCGCCCCCTCTCCTGTACCCAAGGGATCCCACATCTGTGGACTCCGGGCGGGGATGAATGGAGAGACCATGCTGCGTGAGCGCCGACTGCCACCACCGGACATCTTTCCGCCAGAGCCATGGGCGCTTGGCGGCGTCCACTTCGACCCGGCGCTCAGCCGTGACTTCGCCGGTCAGGCCGAGACGATGTTCGCGCTGTCCAATGGCTATCTGGGCATCCGTGGCACGCCGGATGAGGGGCGGCCGCTGCAGGAGCCGGGCGTCTTCCTCAATGGCTTCTACGAGCTGCGTCCGCTCAATTATGGCGAGCACGCCTACGGCTTTCCGCGCGTCGGCCAGAGCATCCTGAATTGTCCGGATGGCACTGTAATCAAGCTCTTCATCGACGGCGAACCCTTCATCCCGGCAGAGGCCGAGGTGCTCTCCTTCCGCCGGGCGGTGGATTTCAGGATAGGTGCCCTGGTCCGCGACATCGCCTGGGCGACGCCCACCGGTCGGCGCATGCGGCTGCGCACGCTCCGCCTGGTCTCCTTCGAGCACCGTCACCTCGCGGCGATCCAGTACGAGCTGGTGCCGGAGGATGCCGATGCCGAGATCGTCATCTCCTCGGAGATGCTGCACCGCGCACCGCTGCCCGGCGACGGCTTCGACCCCCGGCTCGCGGCCGGCTTCGGCGACCGGGTGCTGCAGCCGGTCGGAACACGCCATAAGGCGTTGCGTGCGATCCTCAGCTACTCCACCGCCAGGTCGGCGCTGGTGCTGGGCTGCGGCATGGATCATGTCCTGGAGACCACCTGCCCTTTCACCCAGGAGGGCACCTGCACCGACGACTTCGCCGCCGTGGCGTTCAAGGTTCAGGGCAGGCGCGGCATGCCGATCCGCCTCTGGAAGTACCTCGCCTACCATTATGCCGATCGCAGCGACCCGGCCGAGGTGCGATCGCAGGTCGCCTGGACACTCGACCGCGCCGTGCAGAGCGGCTTCCCTTCAATCCTGAAGCAGCAGGAGGCCCGCGTCGGCCGCTTCTGGGCGCATGCCGATGTCGAGGTGGAAGGCGCCGAGCCGCGGCTGCAGCAGGTGATCCGCTGGAACCTGTTCCAGCTTCTGCAGGCGACCGAGCGCGCCGAAGGGCATGGCGTCGGCGCGCGCGGCCTCACCGGCAAGAGCTATGAAGGGCACTATTTCTGGGACACCGAGATCTATGTCCTGCCCTTCCTGATCTACACCCAGCCGCGGATCGCCAGGAATCTCCTGAAATTCCGCTATGACATGCTGGACCGCGCCCGGGCGCGGGCCAAGGAACTCGGTCACCGTGGCGCCACCTTCCCGTGGCGGACCATAAACGGCGACGAGGCCTCGGCCTATTACGCGGCCGGCACCGCGCAGTACCACATCAACGCCGACATCGCCCATGCGCTGCGGAAGTATGTGGAGGCCACGGGCGACGAGGACTTCCTGCACCGCTTCGGCGCGGAGATCCTGGTCGAGACGGCGCGATTCTGGTGGGACCTCGGCTTCTTCTCGCCGCGCCATGAGGGGCGCTTCTGCATCAACGGCGTGACCGGACCGGACGAGTACACGGCCGTGGTGGACAACAACTACTTCACCAACCTGATGGCGCGCGAGAACCTGTACTACGCCGCCGACACGCTGGACGCCATGCGGTGCGACCATCCGGATGCCTTCACCGCTCTCGCCGATCGCACGGGACTTGGCGTGGAGGAGACGGCGGAATGGCGCGCGGCGGCGGCGCGCATGTACCTGCCTTGGGACGAGCGGCTGCGCATCCATCCGCAGGACGACAGCTTCCTCGACAAGGAGGCATGGGATTTCGCCAATACGCCTGAGGACAGATACCCCCTGCTGCTGCACTACCACCCGCTGAACCTCTACCGGCGGCAGGTGATCAAGCAGGCGGATACGGTGCTGGCGATGTTCCTGCTCGGCGACCAGTTCTCTCCCGAGGAGAGGAAGCGCAACTTCGACTACTACGATCCGATCACGACGCATGACAGCTCGCTCTCCGTCTGCATCCAGAGCATCGTGGCAAACGAGATCGGCTATGCCCGCAAGGCGCGCGAGTATTTCCAATTCGCTGCGACGATGGATCTCTCCGACATCGGCGGCAACATGCGGCATGGCGCGCATATCGCCTCGATCGGCGGCACCTGGCTGGCACTGGTCTGCGGCTTCGCGGGGATGCGCGACCATGGCGGCCGCCTCTCCTTCCGGCCGCGCCTGCCGGAGGAATGGAGCGCATTGCGCTTCCCGCTGGCGATTCGCGGCCGGCGGCTGCGCGTCGAGGTCGGCCACGACGTCACCACCTATCACCTGGTCGAGGGCGACGAGCTGACCGTGCTCCATGATGGGGTGGTGGAGGTTCGGCTCACCACCACCGCACCCACCGCCAGCCGCCCGACTCCGCCCCCCGTGCCGGAGCCGATACCGGATTTCGCGCCTGCCGCGCCGCCGGCGCGAAGCTAGCGCAGGTCGTGGAGGGGCGTGCGCCGGCCCAGCAGACAACAGGCTACGGCGGATCGGCGTTCAGACCTGAGCGCCATCAGCCGCAGCCCGGCGCCACCGTGACCTCCGACAGGTCGTGGACCACCAGCTTCGCGCCATGGCGAAGCAGCGCCTCCGCCTGGCCGCCGCGATCCACACCGACCACGAGGCCAAATCCGCCGCGCCGCCCGGCCTCGACGCCGGCGAGGGCGTCCTCGAACAGCGCTCCGCGGGATGGCGCCACGCCGAGGCGCCGCGCGGCTTCCAGGAACAGGTCAGGAGCGGGCTTGCCCGGCAGGTCCAGCGCCGCCGCATCCACCCCGTCCACCCGCACCTCCAGCAAGCCGGCGAGGCCAGCCGCCTCGATAATCGCCGCGCAGTTCCGGCTCGAGGAGACGACGGCGGTCCGGATACCCTGGCGCAGCAGCGCCCGCAGCAGCGCCTCGGCCCCGGGGGCGGGCTCCACCCCGGCCCGCAGTTCCTCCGCGAAGTAGCCGTTCTTGCGGCGGGAGAGGGCGGCGATGGTCTCCACCTCCTCCGGGTCATTCGCCGCGCCTTCCGGCAGGTGGATGCCGCGCGAGGCGAGGAATTGCCGCACGCCATCCTCCCTGCGCCGGCCGTCCACATGGGTGAGGTAGTCGGCATGCGCGTCGAAGGGAATGAAGGGCTCGCCCCTCGCTACCGCGCGCCGCTGCAGGAAGGCGTCGAACAGGCGCTTCCAGGCGCGGTTGTGCAGGCGCGCGGTGTCGGTCAGCACGCCATCCATGTCGAAGAAGGCGGCATCCTGGTTGCGCCTCGACAGGGTGATCGAAATCCGTGCAACCATGGCACTTCTTCGCCCTCTCAGCCGCCAGAGATCGGCAGCCGGTAGCATGTCGCCGCCCTACCATCCTGACAGCGCGCGGCCCTCCGTCCAGTTCAGGGCTCCGCAGCGCCTTTCGGCCCCGAAAGGCAGGACGCCGAGTGGGTGGGCACAGGCTCGTTATGCCTCCTCAACGCGGTCGCAGAAGCTGCTGTCGCTGCGCCGTGGCTCGGTGCCCGGGCGGCGGTTGGCATAACAGTGTCGGCGCTGCACCCCTAGAATGGCTCTTGCTGGGGTACGAGGTACACACTGCGCCTGGACAGGCTAGGTCCGTGGTTCCGAATCAGGAACGGGTGCCTGGGCGCGCCGGCAATGGAAGGAACCGCAGCATGGCCAATGATACCTCCGGATCTTCCCGGCTTGCCGTGCTGATCGATGCCGACAATGCACGGCCCTCGGTGACCGAAGGGCTGCTCGCCGAGGTTGCGAAGTATGGCGCGGCCGGGGTCAGGCGAGCCTATGGCGACTGGACGACGCCAAACCTCGCGGGGTGGAAGGCGGTGCTGCTGGACCACTCCATCCAGCCGGTGCAGCAGTTCCGCTACACGGTCGGCAAGAACGCGACCGACAGCGCCATGATCATCGACGCGATGGACCTGCTGCACTCCCGCCGGCTCGATGGCTTCTGCATCGTCTCGAGCGATAGCGACTTCACGGGGCTGGCGCGGCGAATCCGGGAGGACGGGTTGCTGGTCATCGGGTTCGGCGAACGGAAAACGCCGCGGCCCTTTGTCGCTGCCTGCGACCGTTTCGTCTATATCGAGCTTCTCGGACCGGAAGCGCCGGCCCGCGAGGCGGCTGGACGGGAGGGCGCGAAGGCGCTGACGGCGGACACGCGGCTTGTCAACCTGATCCGCGGCGCGGTCGAGGCGGCTTCGGACGATACGGGCTGGGCGCCGCTCGGTGCGGTCGGCCGCAATATCGCCAACCAGGCGCCCGAGTTCGACTCCCGCTCCTACGGCTACGGCAAGCTGAGCGAGCTGGTGGCGACGCTGCCGTTGTTCGAAATGGAGGAACGGCGCCACGGTGACGGGCCGTCGAAGGCCCTCTACATCCGCAACAGCAGGAAGCGGGCGCCAGGACGGGGCGGGGCCCGGCGCTGACGCCGGGACAATCAGGAAATACGTGAGCGTCCGGCAGGATCAACGCTTCCTGCATGCCAAGCGCCACGATCAGGCCCGTTTCGCAGGAAGCTCACA
The DNA here is from genome assembly GCF_014283215.1 of Siccirubricoccus deserti. Lineage (GTDB taxonomy): Bacteria > Pseudomonadota > Alphaproteobacteria > Acetobacterales > Acetobacteraceae > Siccirubricoccus > Siccirubricoccus deserti. The sequence continues at coordinate 742 of NZ_JACOMF010000009.1, read as the reverse complement.
GGAGGCTGGGCTCAGCGCCGAAATACAGGCCATGAGCGCCCGAGATGCTGCTGGTATGCCGGTATACCCGAGCCAAGCGGATCAAGCCCGGAAGGGACCGCTCCAAGCGCCAGGGCGATGTTTCGAGAAAACTTCGACCCGAGCACTCGGTGGAAGCTGGCCCTGCCAAGAGCCTAAAGTTTTGTTCGCTCTATAATATCCGTATATAAATGGATACGATTGCAAAAGTTTGCGCACAATGCCTGTGCCTGTCATTGTCACCACTATTTTCTGCTGGCACGCCCTAAAGATGCCGCGTACACTGGATTGTGATAATGACGGGGCTTGAAGTGCCACCTGGTCACAAGACAGTCGAGGAGCGGCCCGACAAACGCCAGTCCCTTGTTTGCGCCGGCGCCGGTCTCATCCGGGGCGCTAAATTCCTCGCCATCGTGCCGGATAGGACTGCGTCCGGCTGGGCGGAGAAGGTCCTGGCAGAATTCCTCGAGCGAAAGGGGACGGCACCTGGCCTCAATGAGACACCGTCTGAGGTGTCCCAATGCTCCTGAAAGTGCCGGAGTATGAAAGGCACCAGACCCCGAGTCTGAGAGCCCATCCGGGAAGTTTCGATTCACGCTGAGGGCTTTCTGGCCAGCCGGCGGAGCATGATGCGGATCATTGCCATGCGGACGAAGGCGGCGGCGATGCGGCAGTGTCGCTCGAAGTCGCGGGCGAGGCGGCGGTTGCGGCTGATCCAACCGAT
>NZ_JACOMF010000089.1 GCF_014283215.1 Siccirubricoccus deserti | reverse complement strand
ACCACCAGCATCCTCAATGGGGTGATCTACCTGCCGAATGGCGAGCTATCGATGGGCGGCAATGTGGAGGCCAATGTGAACGCGCCCGCGGGAGGATGTCTGAACATCATCGCGCAGTACATCGTCTTTACCGATCAGGCGCGCCTCACCGCAACGGGCTGCAATGCGCTGGGCGTGCCTTATCACGGGGCGCATACCCCCAGGGCGGACCTGGTCCGATGATGGCGAAAACGACAGCGATGTTTGGAGATCGCCGAGGGGCGGCATCTGTCGAGCTGGCCCTGGTCATTCCCATTATCCTGCTTTTGATCGGCGGCGTTGCCGAGTTCGCATACGCGATCTGGACAAGGAATGTGCTGGCCACGGCTGTTGCTCAGGGTGGGCGCTACGCGATGCTCGCTGGGGCGAATGCGACGTCCAGCAACGTACGCGCGGTAGTCCGGAACAGTACGCAGCTTGCCATTCCGGAGCAGGCCGTGTCAGTGAGCGCACCAACCTGCTTCTGTGTCGTCGCAGGCCGCCCACCCACCTTGGCTCCGGAGCAGTGCAAGAAGACCTGTGCCGATGGGCGGGTCGCCGGTACCTACATCAGCATTTCGGCAAGCCATACCTACAGCCCGATCATGGGGAAGCTGAGTCCGTTTGGAAGCAGGACCTTTGTCGAACCAGCGCAGGTGAGGATCGATTGATGCGGCACGGTATCCGGCGCTCCCTCCGGCATGACCTGCGCGGCGCCTCCTCCGTCGAGTTTGCGCTGGTCTCCGTGCTGTTCCTCCTCGTGATCTTCGGCGTCATCTGGCTCGGCTTCTCGATGTGGTCGCGGAGCGCCCTTCAGATGGTTGCGAACACCACGGCACGATGCCACGCCATTGCTGCGCCGCAGTGTTCGAATACCCAGAAATTCGCGGTGGACCTGGCATCGCGGTGGGTGTTCACGGACATCATCAGCAGCGGGGACGTCACGGTCGGCAACCGGGTTTCTTGCGGCGCTTCACCCGGGGTGTTCAGCAAGGTGGTGATCACCGCAAATCGGAATGTCACCCCATTCTTTCCATTGAGGATTTCAGCCCAGGCCTGCCATCCCTCAGGCGTATGAGCGCACTGCTGCCGAGGAGCCACTAGGCGCTTCAGGCATCAGGCCGGAAGCCGTTTCAAGGCGCATCTCCAGGCCCGCTGACGGGACCGCCTTCCCTTGGTTCCTGGCCGTGTGGATGGACAGCAGGGGACGCAGAGCTGGCGGAGCTGCACCCTCCGCTTATTGAGAGGGCTTGGGGCATCTTGAACTGCCCCGAAACCGCGACAGGCGGCCTGTCCAGCGCGGTGGCTGCGAACCTTTCAAGTGCGCCCAGGCCGGATCAATAAATGGCTGCTTGGCCACCAGGCGGCGACAGCATCGCCTATCAGGTGACATCATGCTGCACCTCAACCGCGTTCCAACGTGCCCGGGAACAGGGTCTGCGCTCAGGGGAGCTGCCGGAGGTCCTGCATGACATTTCCGTCGGCGTGGCAGCCCACATCGGGCGCCTGGAAGCTCTGCTCAAACTACACGCCAGTCAAGCGTGATGAATGGATCCATCCGGCTTGGGCGCGCCGAGGAATGGTTGTGCCGTCTGCGCGGCTGAGGGCGATCGTCTGTCATTCCAGTTCAGCCGAGGTCAGGCCACGAACTGCATCAGCAGAAAACTTCTAGCAGTTGGGCAACGCGCGACCATGCGCATGCTGCCGCGCTCGCTTTCTGCCTTCGCAGAGCCGTGCAGATCCGCTCGCTTCCCAAAGCCGAGAGTGTGACTGCATGGACGGCATACACATAACCTACGCGTGACCAACTGTCGCGATGCACGACATCACGAAAACATTGCCCTTGTGCGCCGATGTCGCCGGGATATCTCGCAATCGCCACCCCAGAGGTCGGCAACAGTATCTGGCAGGAGATCGTAAGAATGATCGCGCACATCAATGACCAGAAGGATGCCCTCCTCTACAGGATCTACGTCGGCATCGAGCGGCTGCGGCCCTGGCTGACGCTGTCCTCGGATCGTCGGGCGGCTTCCGCGATGGAGTACGCGCTGATGGCGGCCCTCATCGGTGTCTGCGTGGTAGCGGCGGTCGGCACTCTCGGCAGCTCTCTCTCGGAGAAGTTCACCGAGATCGCCACCATGCTGAAGGCCGACGCCGTGGCTCCACAATAGCCGCGGCGAATACCGGATAGAGCGGAGCCAACCGGCACGGGCGGGTAGTCATCGCCCGCCCGTCCTGTCCGAAGATGGTAGCTGGCGCGCAAATCAAGCCGATTGACTGATGTCGTGCGCCCGGAGAGCAGGACATCTCGGCTCGCCGTCATGCCAGCCTTGTGCCTGACGTAGCCACACCGTCAGGCTCCTACGAACCGAACACCATTACGGTTGGAGAGAATGCTCATGACGCAGGAATCAGTCTTCGCGCTTGAGCTGGTGGCGCTGGGCTTTGGCCTGGTCCTGTTGGCAGCGGCCGCGCTGCATGATGTCGCGGTGCGCACCATTCCCAATGCGCTGCCGCTCCTTCTGGCGATCGACGGCACGATCCTGCGGGTCCTCAAGGGCGATATCGCCTGGGGGCTCGCCGCAAGCGGCGCAGTCTTCATTCTGGCTGCCCTGTGTTGGCGCCGCGGCCTGATGGGCGGCGGTGACGTAAAGCTTCTTGGCGCCGCAACGCTGCTGGTCGCGCCGGGCATGAGCGTTGGGCTCCTTCTGAATGTGTCGCTCGCCGGAGGCGCGCTTGCCCTCATCTATCTTGCGTTGCGCCGCGCGGTGGCAGCGCCGGTTCCCGGACGTCCTGCGGGCCTGCTCCGCCGCATCCTGCGCACCGAGCGTCGTCGCGTCAGGGCCGGTGGGCCCCTCCCGTACGCCACGTCAATCGCGGCGGGCGCAATCTTCACACTGTTTGGGGCGTGAGGTCGCATGTTCATTCGCATCGCCTTGTTCGCCGTCATGGCTTTCGGCCTGGCCGGCTTCGGCACAGTGGCATGGATCTCGTTCCGGCCGCCTGTGGCACCCGCCGCAGCCATCACGCCGGCCGCGGCGCCTGTCCACAAGACCGCAGTGGTGGCTGCCGCACGCGAGCTGCGCGCCGGTACGCTGCTCAAGCCGGAGGACCTGAGCGTGCGGGAGATTCCCACAAGCGAGGTGCCGGCGGACGTCGTGCCCGACAACCCCGAGGCCAGGCGTGGCCTCATTGGCGCCATCGTGCGCCGTAACCTCCCAGCTGGCCAGGCGTTCATCCCTGCTGATGTCCTTCGTCCGGGCGACCACGGCTTCCTGGCAGCGGTGCTTGGGCCCAACCAGCGCGCCATCACGGTTGGCGTGGATGTTGTCAGCGGCACGGCCGGCCTGATCTGGCCCGGCGACAAAGTTGATCTAATCCTGACCCAGTCGCTTGAGGATCCAACGCGGCCGCTTGGCAGGCGCGTGGCAGCGGAAACGGTGCTCGCGGATGTCCGGGTGATCGCGATCGACCAGCAGCTGTTCCAGGGCGCGGCGCCCAACTCCGCAGCCGATGCACCGACGGCGCGCACGGTCACGCTGGAAGTGTCGGCCAGCCAGGCGGAGCGCGTGTCCGTGGCGACCCGGCTCGGCAGGCTCTCGCTGGTTGTCAGGTCCGCCGAGCGCAGCGCTGAACCTGATGCGCCACCTGTGCGGCCCGGCATTACCTGGGCCGGCGACGTCTCACCGGCCCTTGGCGGCAGCAACGCCGAGACCCCACCGAACATCATGCGCATCTTCCAAGGTCAAACCGAAGGCAAGGAGTTCCGGTTCTGATGGCACGGAAATCGAAATCCTTAGGACTGGCCTTGGCGCTGATCCTCGGCCTGCCGGATGCCGCGCCGGCGCAGGGTGTGCGAGTGCAAGGCACGCCCGGAGCGCCTGTGCCCCGCGCCACCACTCCGGCAGCCTCGCCGTCCACTCTCACCATGGATGTCGGTTCCGGGCGGCTGATCTCCCTCAGCGGCCCGGCATCGAATGTCTTCGTGGTGGACCCGCGGGTGGCCGAGGTACGTCCGGCCAGCCCGACCTCTCTTTTCCTGCTCGGCATGGCACCTGGCCGCACCACCATCGCGGCATTGGACGAAAGAGGCAGTGTCATCGGCCAGTACGAGGTGACCGTTCGCCCTTCCACCCTGGTAGCGAACGAGGCAGCCGCTGCCATCGCCCGGGTGATGCCTGGCAGCACCGTCCGCGTCGTCCCACAACCGAGAGGGCTGATGCTGGCCGGATCGGTCTCCTCACCGGATGACGCGCAACGGGCGGTGGCCCTTGCAAAGGGCTACATTCCGGAAGGCCAGGTTATCGAGAACCAGCTCAGCGTACGCGCGGACACCCAGGTGACGCTCCGCGTCCGGATCGTGGAGATGTCGCGCAATGTGACGCGCGACCTTGGCATCAACTGGCAGGCGCTCGGAAGCGTCGGTCGCTTCACAGTTGCTTTCGCCAGCAAAAACTTCCTCAGCCTGCCGCGAGGCTCAATCAACTCGCTCCTCGCAGGGACACCGGATGTGAATGCCCTGATCGACGCGCTCGCTCAGGACAATCTTGTGCGCGTGCTGGCCGAGCCGAACCTGACCGTGATGAGCGGCCAGACAGCGAGCTTCCTGGCGGGCGGTGAGTTCCCGATTCCGGTGGCCCAATCACTGACCCAGGTGACAGTCCAGTTCAAGCAGTTCGGCGTCTCGCTGGCCTTTCAACCCACGGTTCTGACCGAGGGGCGGATCAGCCTGAATGTGCGACCGGAGGTGAGCCAGCTTTCCAACCAGGGGGCGGTGACACTCGGCTTCGGAAACGACCGCATCTCCATCCCCGCGCTGACGGTCCGGCGCGCCGAGACATCGGTGGAACTCGGAAGCGGCCAAAGCTTCGCCATCGCCGGCCTTCTCCAGGACAACATCGCGCAGACCAACAATGCCGTGCCGCTGTTTGGTGAGGTCCCCATCCTGGGCGCTCTCTTCCGGTCGGACTCCTTCCGTCGCAACGAGACGGAGCTGGTGATCATCGTCACGCCATACATCGCTCGCCCGACCAGCGATCCGGCCGCGACGCACCAGCCGGGTGACGACTACCGGCCGCCGAACGACCTCGAGCGCATCCTGCTGCTCCGTCAGCAGGCCCGGAACAGCCCTGCACCGCAGCCTCGCATTCCCGGCGGCGTCGGCTTCATGTTGCAATAAAGGAGATGATTATGAGCACGATCGGCATTGTACGAAGCCTCTCGGTCCTGTCTCTCCTTGCAGCCGCCGGATGCGCCGAGTTCGATCCCTACCATCGCGCCGGCATGTGGCAGCCGTCAGGGGCGAATGCGGCGAACATCGCTTCAATGGTTGCGCGTCCCGCGGACCTCACCAGCGGCCGTGGCACGAGCCAAGGCGACGGGCGAAGGGCAGCAAGCGCGGTGCAGCGCATGCGCGACGCCGACGCGCGGGAGGGTACCGAGGTGAACGGCCCCGGCGCAGGCATGCCTGCCGCCGGCGGCACCACCCGGTGGCGGTAGTGCCATGCAGGAGCTAGTCAGCATTGCGCCTAGCGAGATCGTCGGGACCACAGCCAGCGGCCGCCCCGACCGGGCTGCTCTGATCGCCTTTCTGGCCGACGCGCAGTCGGAGGAGGCGATCCGGGAGGGACTCTCGGACTCGCTCCAGGAGCCACCGGAGATCAGGCGAGGTGGTATCCGCGCGGCGATTGCTGCAATGGCCCGGATCCCTACGCCTCGTATCCTGGTCGTCGATGTCGGGGACGAGGACGAGCCACTGAAGGAGCTTGCAAAGCTTTCCGAGGTGGTCGAGCCGGATGTCTGCGTCCTGGTGGTCGGCACGGTGCGAGACGCCGAATTCTACCGCGACATCACGCGGGGCCTCGGTGCCGCGGAGTATCTATGCAAGCCGCTGACACGCGACGCGGTGTCGCGGTACTTCGCACCTGTCGTTATGGGCCATCGGCCGGTCTCGATGGCCCTGGGCGCGGGTCGCCTTGTCACGGTTACAGGGGCGTGCGGTGGTGTCGGGGCGACCACCACGGCCGCGAACTTCGCGTGGTTTCTCGGGACAGTTCTGCGGCGGCATACGGTTCTTCTTGATCCTGACCTGGAGACGGGCAGCCTTGCCTTTGTCCTGAACGTACAGCCTGGCACGGGCCTTCAGGCTGCGCTCTCGGCGCCAGACCGCATCGACGAGCTTTTCATCGAGCGGTCGGTCGTGCCTGTGACCGGCAGGCTGCACATCTTGGCCAATGATGAGATGCCGGACCGGCCGATAAGGGCAGACGAGGCGGCATCAGCGCGGCTGATCGAGGCCTTGCGAAAGAAATACACCTTTGTGGTCGCGGACGTGCCGTTCCGGCCGGATCCGCTCTTTCGGGGCCTTCTTCACCTGGCAGATCAACGCGTGATCGTGATGGAGCCGACGCTTGCGTCGGTCCGGCGAGCTTTGCGTCTGCTTGCCCTGCCGAAGGCGTCCGATCAGGCACAACACCCGGTCGTCGTACTCAATCAGCTTGGCATGCCCGGTGGCTTGAAGCGGCGCCAGTTGGAGGATGCGCTCGGGATACGGGCGGACATCGTGATCCCGTACCTTCCTCGCCCGCTGATGGATGCAGCCAATCTGGGCGAGCCGGCGGCCGCAAAGCGGGGTGCCTTCAGGGATGCGGTTGTCCAGCTGACGCAGCAGCTTCCATTTGTTCGCTTCACGCCCGAATCGCCGCTCCTCTTCGGGCGGAAGCACTGGTGGCAACGTCTTTGGAGGAAGTGATGAACGTATTCCACGGCGTGGGTTTCGGGCGCAGGCAGTCTAATACACCGGCGGCCACCTCGGATAACGGCCTGGTGCAAATGGCAAGCCTGGCGCAGAGCGGGACCGCGCCGGAGCAGCGGCAAGGAGAGGTGGCCGTAATCTCTGCCGAGGCGGAGGAGGTGAGGAATCTCTGCCTCAGCCGCATGGATCCTGTGGCGGTTGCCAGCATGCCGGCTGATCGTCTCAGGACCGAGGTCGAGCGAATGATATCCGAGATTGCGACCGAGAAGCGGATCCGGATCAATGCACGGGAGCAGCATGTTCTCGCCGGTCATGTGGTCGACGACATCGTGGGGATGGGCCCGCTTGAGCGGCTGCTCAAGGACCCGACTGTGGACGACATCATGGTGAACGGACCGCATCGGGCCTTCGTGGAGCGACGGGGTAAGGTTGAACTATCGCCCATCCGATTCCGCGACACTGCTCATTTGGCCTCGGTCTGCCAGCGCATCGCCGCAGGAGTTGGCCGGCGCGTGGATGAAGCGAGCCCCATGGTCGATGCACGCCTGCCGGACGGGTCACGCGTGAACATCGTGTATCCGCCGCTTGCCCTGGATGGGCCCTATGTCTCCATCCGCAAGTTCGCGGCAAAGGCGATCGACTTCAACAAGCTGGTGGAATTCGGGGCAATGACCAGGCAGGTCGCCCGTGTGCTGGAGATCGCCGCACGAATCAGGCTCAACGTCATCATTTCCGGCGGCACCGGATCGGGCAAGACCACCATGCTGAACGCCATGTCCCGCCTGATCGATCCAGGAGAAAGGGTGGTGACCGTCGAGGATGCTGCCGAGCTCCAGTTGCAGCAGCCGCATGTGGTGCGCCTAGAGACGCGGCCGCCAAGCCTGGAGGGCAAGGGCGAGGTGACGCAGCGCGATCTGGTGCGGAATGCGCTTCGGATGAGGCCGGACCGCATCATCATCGGCGAGGTGCGCGGCGCAGAAGCCTTTGACATGCTGCAGGCGATGAACACGGGCCATGATGGAAGTATGTCGACCATTCACGCGAACAACACCCGTGATGCATTGGCGCGGATCGAGAACATGGTGCAGATGAGCAGCATGGGCCTGCCGTCCCGGGCCATCCGCACGCAGATCGTCAGCGCCGTGAACCTGATCATCCAGGTGGCGCGTCAGCGCGATGGCGGAAGGCGCTGTCTGCAAGTGACCGAGGTCTGCGGCATGGACGGAGACGTTGTCATTATGAATGACATCTTCCAGTTCGAGATCGAGGGCGAGAGGGAAGGGCGGCTTTATGGCCAGTACAAGGTAAGCTCGGCCCGCCCCAGCTTCCAGGAGCGACTCACGATGTACGGGCTGGAGCAGGCCTGGATGGCGGCAATCAGGGGCTAAGGAGATGGGGCAGGGTGTGCTTCAGATGCTGCTTGCTGCCTTCGTCGGGCTGGTCGCCCTGGCGCTGACCGGCCTGTGGGCAGCGTCCGGCCAGGCGCGGATGCAGAAGCTGCAGTCAAGGGCCGATGCCCTGCTTTCGTCGCGCCGCGAAGCCGCCCGGCAGCCGGAGCCAGGGCTACAACTTGCGTCCGGCGAGCTCGCCGGCAGCTCAATGCTGCAGCGACTTCAGGCATTGTTCGGATACATGCCTGAAAGGGCCGAGCGCTATCCGGCCCCATTCCTGATCGTGCTCGCAGGCGCGCTGATGGTTGGAGGTGGTGCGTATTTCGTGGCGAAGATTTTTGCGGGCGATGCCGCGCTACTTGCTCTGCTCGGCACCTGGGTGGCAGCCAGCCGTGCCTACTATCGGCGTTGCGACCGACGCTACCTGGGAAAGCTCTTCAGGCAGCTTCCTGATGCGCTAAGCTCGATCGTCCGTGCGGTACGTGTTGGCGTGACGGTCAACGATGCGCTCCGCGTCGTTGTTCAGAACGGCCCGGAGCCGACGGCGAAGGAGTTCAAGCGCCTCGTGGAGGAGATTGCAGTCGGTGTCTCGCTGCAGGCTGCTCTCAAGGAAATGGCCAATCGAGTGCAGCTGCCCGAGTACCGCTTTCTCGCAACAGCGCTGGCGCTCCAGGCGCAGACCGGCGGTGGGTTGAGCGAAACGTTGCAGAACCTGGCGTCGATCATTCGGGCGCGGGTTGCGATCAAGGCGCGTGGCCGGGCTCTCACCTCGGAAGCGAAGGCAAGCGCTGTCGTGCTCACAATCCTTCCGATACTTTCCTTCATGGCATTGTATGTGATCGAGGCCTCATATGTGCAGGTGCTCCTGTGGGATCCCACAGGGCAGATGATCCTTGGCGGAGCAATTCTTTCGCTCTGCGTCGGCGTCGCGATGATGGCGGCCATGATCAGGAGCGCCTTGGCATGACGGGAGCCCTGGCAGGCTGGGCCGTTGGCATATTTGGCACCCTGTTCGCAGCAGCCACTTTCTGGCTGATCCGTCAGGCGAGGCGAGACAGGCTGTATAACAGCCGGACGGCCATGATCAGGTTGAGCATGGATCGAGACGCTAGCAGGGGCACGAGCACACAACCGAACAACGGCCTGGTGAGTATTGCGATTTGGCTTGGAACCGTGATTCTTCGCAGCGGGCTGCTGTCCAAAAGCACCCAGAGCGTCTTGCATGACATGTTGCGGTCGGCCGGGGCGCACGGCGGGAGTGGCATGGCCCTGTTTGTTGGCGCCAAGGTGATGGGATTTGTTGCATTGCCCGCTTTGGCCCTGGTGTTCTCAGAAGGGCTGGACCTGAGCCCGACGACGCAGAACCTGCTGATCGGGGGCAGCGGCGTGATCGGGCTGATGGCTCCGGAGTGGATTCTAAAGAAGATCAGAAACAACCATGTTCAACGAGTCCGGAGCGGCCTTCCCGACACGCTCGACATGCTCGTGATCTGTGCCGATGCAGGATTGGGATTGGAGCCAGCTCTTGCCCGGGTGAAGGACGAGATCCGGTTTGCGCACCCTGCCATCTCCAAGGAGCTGGGACATACGGTCAGCGAACTGCGCATGATGTCGGAGATTCGGACCGCACTCACCAATCTGGGAAGTCGGACAGGCGTCGAAGGCTTGAAGCGCCTTGCTGCAACCCTCATTCAGGCTGCGCAATATGGCACGCCGTTGACAACGGCGCTGCGCGAGCTGGCGGCGGAGCTGCGTCAGGAGATGACGACGGAGTTTGAGGCACGCGCAGCGCGTCTGCCAGTCAAGCTCACGGTTCCCCTGATTATCTTCATATTGCCTTGCATAATTTTGGTGATGGCTGGACCGGCTGTCGTCAAGGTCATGAAGGATCTGT
>NZ_JACOMF010000088.1 GCF_014283215.1 Siccirubricoccus deserti | reverse complement strand
GGCGCGTAGATCTTCGGACAGGGTTCTCGCCATGCAAGCTGGCCTCCGTGCCCAGCAGGCACGGTGAATCAGATTTCGCGCCGGGCGGGAATCCTCAGCGACTCTGAATGGTCAGATTTCGCTCTAGCACCAGGGTCTCCAGTATAAGATCGCACACGACGCCATGCGCCGGACTTCAAGCAGGCGGACCAATTCGACACGGCCGAATGTCGGGCAGCCGGATTGCGTTGGTCAATATAGCAATGATCCAATGATGATCGCGGCCGGAGTCACGGTCCTCCGGTGGTGCAGACCGCCTTCCGCTGGCCCGCTACGCCGCCACCGCCCCGCTCCACGGCGTCATCGCATCGCTGATGCCCACCGCTCCGTCCGGCCCGCGCTGAATCAGGTTCGGGCAGGCGAAGTTCAGCGGCAACACGCCATGCTCCATCACTTCCAATGGCCCGACGGCGGTCAGCGCCTCCAGTACCTCCGGCGCCAGCCGCTGGTCGGCGGCGATGCCGCTGGGGCCGGAGACATCGATGCGCGGGTGATGCGCCGCCGCATCCGGGTCCATCCCGAAATCGGCGACGAAGGACAGTAGCTGGAACACCGCCGCCATGATCCGCCGGCCGCCGGAGGCGCCGCAGGCGATCTCCGGCTGGCCGTTGGTTGCGGCGATCACCGGGCACATGTTAGTCAGCGGCCGCTTGCCTGGGGCCATGGCATTGGGCGTGCCCGGTTGCGGGTCGAACCACATGACGCCGTTGTTCATCAGTATGCCGGTGCCCGGCAGCACCACCCGCGAGCCCATGGAGGAAAGCAGCGTGGTGGTCATCGCCACCATCATCCCATCCTTGTCGCAGACGGTGAGGTGGGTGGTGCAGCTGTCCGCGCCAGACGGCTCGGCATCGCCGAGGCCGGCCAGGCGCTCGGCATAGGCGTCCTGCATGGCGCGGGCGAGCATGGCGTACCAAGCCGCCGAAGGCGCGTCGCCGAAGGGCGCGTCGGCCATGCCGGCAAGCACCCGCTTCAGGGTCGGTGCCGCCGTCAGACCATTCGCCAGCATCAGGGTACGGCCGCGCCAGGGGGCGGCGATCGCCGGCAGGACGCGGGCATGGCAGTTGGCCAGGTCGGCGGCGGAGATGATGCCGCCCACCGTCTTCATGTCGGCGACGAGCTGCGCCGCCACCTCGCCCTCATACAGGTCACGCAGCCCGGCCCGCTGCAGCCGTTCCAGTGTGGCCGGCAGGTTGCCCTGGGTGAAGAAGCCCGGCTTGCCCTGGTAGGGCGCCACCGGCGGCAGGCCGTTCGGCAGGTAGATGCGGGCGGATTCGGGGTAGAGCCGCAGCACCGATGCCGAGGCGGCGACCTTCAGCGTGGTGTACCAATCCTGCGGCAGGCCGCGCTTCGCCAGGGCGACGGCGGGGGCCAGCACTTCGTGGATCGGCAGCCGGCCGTGGCGTTCGTGCAGCAGCGCGTAACCGGCGACGGCCGACGGAATGACGCAGGACAGCGGGCCATGGATGTTGCGGTCGCCCTCCACCTCCGGCCAGGGGAAGAGATCCTGCTTGGCGCGACCGGTCAGCGGATAGGCCGCGGGGTCGAGGCCGGCCGGGGCGACCGGGCCGAAGTCGAAGGTTTCGGCAACGGCCATGCCGGGCTTCATCGCCTGGGCGAAGCCGATGCCGCCGAGGCCGCAATTCCACGGCTCCAAACTCGCCAGCACGAAGGCGGTGGCGACCGCGGCATCAGCCGCGCTGCCGCCGGCGCGCAACATCTCCGCTCCCGCCTCGGCCGCGGTCTTCACCTGGGAGACGACGATCCCGCCACCGCCGCGCGCCGCCGGCTTGTGGAGGTGCCAATTCTGGGTCGTGTGGGGAATCATCGGCGCGTCTCCTGCTCTCAGGGCATGGTCGCGCCGATCGGGGCGAGGGGGAAGGTGGATTAGGGGTTCCGCTGGGGCTTTGAGAAGCCCCACCAGGAATCAGGACGATAAGGTCGGTGGCCCCGCGCCCGAGCCCCGTCTGGAGAGGGCGAGCTTCCCCCAAGACGGAGCTCGGGCATACCGGTTCGAATGGTCGCCCCAGAGCCGGGGGGCGGGACGCTCGCCCCCCGGCAGGGGTTCGGAGACAAGTCCCCGAATTTCTTTTCCTGGCCTAGCTGCAAGCCGCCGTATTCGGCGTCGCATCATATCCCGGCAGCCCGGGCGGCCCGAAGCCCGGGAACACCACCCGCTCCGCGTCATCCGGTTTCGGCTCAGCACCGAACCACTTCTGCGACAGCCGGGCGATGGTGCCATCCTTCTTCAGGCACTCGATCACTGCCTCCACCTGGTTGCGCGCCGCGGCGCTGTCCTGGCGGAAGGGCGTGCCCCAGTGGAGGCGGGTGCCGGGCAGCGCCCAATCCGCCACGTACTGCGGCGTACGGGTCGCGCTGTACTTGATGACGGTGTTGCCAGAGAGGTTGGCGAAGGCCCGCCCCTGGATCACCGCCTGCACCGCATCCGGCTGGGTATCGAAAGCGAGCAGGGTCAGGTTCAGCCGCTCGGCGTTGTTGCGCACCCAGGCCTCATACGGCGTGCCCTTGTTCACGCTGATGGTCTTGCCGCGCAGATCCTCCTCCGAGCGGATCGGCGCGGTGCCGCGCCGGATGCCGAATTGCAGCTCGGTCCAAAGATAGCCCTCAGTGAACAGCAGGTTCGCCGCGCGTTCCGGCGTCACCGTAGTAGGGGCGCAGAGGAAATCGTACCGGCCGGCGTTCAGCGCCGGGATCAGGCCGGAGAAGCTGGCCGAATCAATCACAATCTGCCGGTTCAGCTTCTTGGCAATCTCGGCGAAGAGGTCGACCTGGAAGCCCTGCACCCCGCCCTGGAGGCTGGGGAAGGAATGCGGCGCGAAGGTGCCGTCAAGGCCGCAGCGCAGCGGTGGCTGGCCGGTGTTGGCGGGTCCGACCGTGGTCTGGGCGGCGGCGGTGCCGGCCAGGCCCGCGCCCAGGATGAGGGCGGCAAGCAGGCTGCGCGACATGGCGATATCTCCTGGAAAGCAATGATGCCGGACGATCCAGCATTCGCGTCCATGAAGCAACCGGCGGGCCAACGGTCGCAGCCGCTGCCGTTGCCACGAAATCGCCCCAAGCCCGGCCCAGAATTGCCAGGGCTGGACAGTTGAATGCATATTATCGGTCGGGCAGTCCCGGCCTTGTCAGGGATTTTCGCCGCCATGCGCCAGCGCATTGCCTGCGGCCTCATCGTCGGGGCCCTCTCCGTGATCTCCGTCCTGGTGGCGCTGCTGCTCAGCGACGCCATGGCGCCCGGGCGGGTGCCGCCGATGCTTGCCTTCTGGGGGGCCTGCGGGGCCGGGACCCTGCTGATCAGCGGGCTGGCGATGCTGGAGCAGCGCGGCGCACAGGCACTGCCACAGCCGTTCCGCGGCTGAGTTCAGCCACTGGCCTCGGGATAGAGGCCTCGCAGCCCGGCCTCCGAGGCATCACACCGCCCCCGCTCGGTGATCAGCCCGGTGACCAGCCGGGCAGGCGTCACGTCGAAGGCCGGGTTGGCGGCGGGGCTGCCCTCCGCGACCACCCGGATCGTCTCGATCCTGCCATCGGCGGTGCGGCCCGTCAGGTCGGTGACCTCGGCGCCGGCGCGCTCCTCGATGGGGATCTCGGCGACGCCATCGGCGACCTGCCAATCGATGGTCGAATGCGGCAGCGCCACCCAGAAGGGGATACCGTTGTCGCGCGCCGCCAGCGCCTTCAGATAGGTGCCGATCTTGTTCGCCACATCGCCGTGCCGGGTGACACGATCGGTGCCGACGATGACGATATCGACCTCGGCATGCTGCATCAGATGGCCGCCGGCGTTGTCGGCAACGACAGTATGCGGCACGCCATGCTTGCCGAGTTCAAAGGCAGTCAGCGCCGCGCCCTGGTTGCGCGGGCGGGTCTCGTCCACCCAGACATGCAGCGGCACCCCCTCGTCATGCGCCTGGTACATGGGGGAAAGCGCGGTGCCGTAATCGACCGTCGCCAGCCAGCCGGCGTTGCAATGGGTCAGGACATTCACCGGCGCCCCGGCCGGCTTGCGGGCGGCGATCTCGCGCAGCAGCGGCAGCCCGTGCTGGCCGATGCGGCGGCAGGTCTCGGCATCGTTGTCGGCGATGGCCAGCGCCTCGGCATAGGCGGCGGCGACGCGGTCCGCGGCGGGCAGGTTGTGCAGCCGGGCCCGCATCCGGTCGAGTGCCCAGCGCAGGTTGATGGCGGTCGGCCGGGTCTCGCCCAGCATCGCCACGGCGCGGTCGAGGCTTGCGGTCGAGGCATCCGCCCGCAGCGCCAGCGCCACGCCATAGGCGGCAACGGCGCCGATCAGCGGCGCGCCGCGGACCTGCATGGAGCGGATGGCATGCGCCGTCGCCTCCGCATCGGTGAGGCGGAGGATGTCGAGTTCCCAGGGCAGCTTGGTCTGGTCGATGATGCGGACCGACCAGCCATCCTCGTCGACCCAGACGCTGCGATAGGGCTTGCCGTCGATCTTCATGGGGGCCTCTCCCGGCTGCGGCGCCGGGATAGAGCAAACCCCGGCAAGGGTAAAATCCTTGGCTCGCGGGCCGGCGCGGCGGCTGCGCTGCCGGTCTCGCCTGGCCGGCCAGCATGCACCGGACCGGCCTGGTCTGGCTCCTAGATCCGCTGGTGCAGCGCGCAGACCAGGGTGAACAGCCGCCGCGCCGTCTCGAAATCCAATCCGATCCGCCCGTCCAGCCGCGCCATCAGCAGTTCTGCACCTTCGTTGTGCAGACCGCGCCGGCCCATGTCGATCGCCTGGATTCGGGCCTCATGAGCGCCGCCCGAGCCGACCTCGCTGACCACGAGTTCATGGCTCTCGACGATCATGTGGTAGTCCTTGATCAGCCGCCGGAACGGGCCGAGCGCCAGCGCCACCGCCCGCACCGACACTTCCGCCGCGTCGCGGATGTCGAACACCAGCCTGCCATCGCGGACGCAGAGGTGCAGCATGAACGGCCCGCCGGGCACGCCGAGCGGGTCGAAGCGGTTCTCGGTCAGCAGATCGGCCACGGCCTGCCGCCGGTCGGCCTCGGCATAGGCGGAGCGCAGCGGCGTCGCATCCGGCAGGATGAGATGCGTCAGCCGCCGTGTCGCCAGCGCGTCGGCCGGTGCCGGGACGAGCCGCCGCTCAGGCATCGGGCGGACGCCTGGCCACGGCGGGCGCCGTCTCCGGCTCAAGGAAGCCGAGGGCACTCATCCAGCCCACCACCGCACCCTTCACCGGCCGCAGCATCGCCATGCAAAGCAAGGTGAACAGCGGCAGCCAGATCACCATGTGGATCCACATCGCGGGCTGGAAGCGTTCCTCCACCCAGAATACCCCGGGCAGCAGCAGGTGGCCGGTGAGGAAGATGGTGAAATAGGGCGGCGCGTCATCCGCCCTGAGGCGGCCGAGCGGGGCGCCGCAATTGGCACATTCCGGCACCACCCGCAGGTAGCCGGCGAAGACCCGGCCGACCCCGCAGAATGGGCAGCGGTTCCGCAGGCCGCGACCGACAGCGGGCCAGAGGGCCGGCGGCGGGTAATCGGTGGCTTGGCTGGCGGGACGGTTGGCATCCCAGCGCATCTTGCACTCCTCTCGCGCGGCGGCACCGCGTCATTCTGGCCTGTTGGCGGCGGGGCCAGGGCCGCTGCGCGGCAAGAGCCGCGATGCTGCACCGCAATATTGGCCCGCGCCGGCAGCCTATCAAGCGCCGTGATCCACGACCGGCATTGCAACCGGGCTTGCGCCCTGGGCGCCCGGCGCGCAAGCCTGGGTGCATGTCCGAGCGCATCCTGGTCATCAACCCGAATTCCTCGCTCTCCTGCACCGCCGGCATCGCCGCGGCGCTGGCCCCGCTGGCCGCCTCCGGCGGCCCCCGCTTCGAGGTGGTGCGGCTGGCGGAGGGCCCACCCGCCATCGCCACCTGGCGCGACTGGTACCAGGTGGCCGAGCCGCTCTGCCAGATGGTCGAGCGCGAGGCCGCCGCCGCCTATGTCATCGCCTGCGTCTCCGACCCAGGGCTTGAGGCGGTGCGGATGGCAACGCCGCGGCCCGTGCTCGGGATGCTGCGCTGCGCCATTGCCGCGGCGCTGACCCGCGCGGAGCGCTTCGGCATCATCGGCTTCATGGAAACCAGCCGGCCACGCCAGCGCCGGGCCCTGCAAGCAATGGGAGTGGAGACACGGCTGGCGGGCTATGAACCGCTGAACCTGCCGATGGAGGTGCTGACCGACCCCAGCGCGCCCCGCGCCCGCCTCCAGGCAGTGGCCCGGGCGCTGGTGGCCCAGGGGGCCGAGGCGATCGTGCTGGGCTGCACCGGTCTCGCCGGCCATGCCCGCGCCGCCGAGGATGCCGCGGGCGTGCCGGTCATCGAGCCATGCCAGGCAGCCGGGGCGATGGCGCTGCTGGCACTGCGTGGCAGGGCGGCGGAGGATGGGGGTGCGGCGGCGGCAAGGAGCTTCGCGGCGGAATAGCGGACCGCCATGCCGTCCTCCGCATCAGAAATGCCCTGCAGCGAATTGCGTTCAGGTCTGACGGCCTGTTCGTCGGCCCGGCGATCCTCGCCGTGGCCTTCACCTTGGGCCAGGCTTGGCGTGCCGCGGCATCAGGCCCGGATGACCAGCGGCCGCGCGCCGTGATCAGATGATCTTCTGTCGAGGCAGCGACATGATCTGACAGGTGGTCGATCTGACGCTGGAGTGGGCCCCTGGGTCCGGACAGGGTTTGGTGGGTGTCCGCCGGATCGAAAATGTCAGTTGGCTCAGCGATGTGGCCTTCGCCGGGTTCTGTTTTTCGTGCGGGAGATCGGCTCTGTCGAGGCAAGTCCGCATCGGCGTCTTCGAAGCACCAGTGGCGCTGGTGGGTACGCTGCTCATTGTAGATCACTACCAGGCATCGAGGTCGGCCTGCAGCATCTCGGCGCTGTCGTAGAGCGTCTTGCGGAAAGCGACATGGTAGACGTCGTCGGGCAGCATCTTGTGGAACCGCATCGCAGGTGCCGTTGGTCTGCTGGCTCATCTCCTTGGTGCGGGTGTGGTCGATGCCCTTCACCGCTGGTTAGGGTTCATACTCGTGGCAGTCATGGGCACCGCAATACCGGCCTCTGACCCCACCGATCTTCAGCACCCGTCAGATGGCGCGAGGCTGGCTTCTCAGGTCAGCCACACGGCCAGTTCCTCTAACGGCATCGGACGGCCGGTGTGATAACCCTGCAAGGCACCGATATGCATCCGCGCCAAAGCCACCGCGACTTCTTCGGTCTCAACGCCCTCTGCCACGGTCTGCAGTTCCATGTGCCGCGCAATGTCGATCACCGCTCCGACGATCACTGCTGAGTCGCGCGATGTTGGCAGGTCGGCGATGAAGGAGCGGTCGATTTTCAGTGCCGAGAACGGCATCTGCTTCAGCACCTTGAGTGACGAGTAGCCAGTGCCGAAGTCGTCGAGCGCGAGTTCAAAGCCCTTGATGCGCAGGCGGAGCAGGATGTCGGCCGTGCGCACCGGATCCTGAAACGCCGCCGTCTCCGTCAGCTCCAGCGTAAGCCGGGAGGGTTCCGCGCCGCCACGCCGTACCGCTTCCTGCACGCGATCAGGGAAGCGCAAATCTCGTAGGTTCGCCCCTGAGATGTTTACCGCGATTGCGAGGTCAAGCCCCCGGGACGCCAGATCCCGTTGGCACTGGCCTGCCGCCTCGATAGCCCACAGCGTCAGGCTGTCCGCCAACTCGGGGTGGGCCTCGGCGACAGGAACGAAGCGGTCGGGCGATACCGAGCCACGTTCGGGATGGCGCCACCGCGCCAGGGCTTCCGCCTTGAGCGGCCGCCGCGAACCGGCCTCGACAATGGGCTGAAGATGGAGCATCAGCTCGCCGGCATTGATCGCCCGGCGCAACTCCTCGGGGGAAGGCACCCAGACCACGGCCGGCCGTAGTTGCTCGAGCGCACTGCGTAGCCCCTCGACCCGGATCGGCTTGGTCAGTGCTGCGGCGACTGCGAGCCTAAACCCCTCCCCAACGCGCCGTGCCGTCTGAACCAGGCGCTCGTCGAGGCCGCTCAGCAACAGAATCGGACCGTTGAAATGGGCTGTGCTGAGGAACCGGAGCTGCTCAATGCCGTCATCCTCACCAATTTGCAGGTCGAGGACGACCGCATCGGGCCGCTGGCCTCAAAGCGCGAACGGAACTCGGTCGCGGTGGTCGTCGCTTCGGCCGACATCCCGAGACCACCAGCCACTCGGCTGATGAGCTTGCCGATGCCAGCTTCGTCATCAAGGGCCAGGATGTTCATACCAGCCACCTCCCGGAGCCTGGATGCCAAAGCGCACCCGCTAATGGTTAGAATATGCCAATGAGGACAACCAAAAGGAGTTTTCAACGCCGCTTATCTCAATTATGGACCATTTTCTCAAGGCGGAATATTCCTTGCTGCCCTCACTCGGCCAGTCACGCAGCGACAGCTTCGCGCAGCAACCGCGCCAACTGTGCTGTGCGGTAGGGCTTGCCAAGGAGGAGCGCGCCCTCGGGCAAGGCGCCGGAATCGAAGGCGGCATTGGGGAAGCCCGATGTATACAGCGCCTTGAGGCCGGGGCGCAGCCGTGCGGCCTCCTTCGCCAGTTCCCAACCGTTCATCCCGCCGGGCATGACAATATCTGTCATCAGCAGGTCAACCGGCCTGTCTGTCCCGAGTAGTGCCAGGGCCTCACGGGCGTCCTCCGCCTCTAGCACCGTGTAGCCGAGTTCGGTCAGTTGCCGCAGCAGCACCATGCGAAGCTTCTCGTTATCCTCGACCACCAGCACGGTCTCGCGGCCGCGTGGCAGCGGGGTCTCCTTGCCTGACGCAGCCGTGGTGTTGCCCGCGGTCTCATCGGCCGTCCGCGGCAGGAAAAGCCGCACGGTCGTGCCGTGCCCGACCTCGCTGTAGATCTTGACGTGACCACCCGACTGCTTGGCGAAGCCAAAGACCATCGACAGGCCGAGCCCCGTGCCCTTGCCGACCTCCTTGGTCGTAAAAAAGGGTTCGAAGGCACGGGCTAGCACCTCGGGAGCCATGCCCGTGCCGCTATCGGTGATTTCGAGCACGACGTAGTCGCCGCCTCGTACCCCCTGGTTCACGGCCGCATAGTCAGCATCCAGGACAACATTGTGCGTTGCGATGGTCAGCCGGCCGCCTTGCGGCATCGCGTCGCGCGCATTCACGGCCAGGTTGGTCAGCGCCCTCTCAAGCTGGGTTGGGTCGGCAAGCCCGGTCCCGATGTCCACTGCCAGTGACAGCCGTACCTCGATCGTCTCGCCGAGCGTGCGGGCGAGCAGCTTCGCCACACGGGCGACCAGCGCGTTGATGTCAATCCGCTGTGGCTGAAGCGGCTGGCGGCGAGCGAAAGCGAGCAGTCGCCTGTTCAGATCGGCTCCCCGCAGTGCCGCCTCAAGCGCCTGATCGATGATATCGGCCGTCTCCGGTTCGTTGCCAGGCTGATCGCGGAGCAGATCGAGGTTGCCTATGATCACGCCAAGCAGGTTGTTGAAGTCATGCGCGAGGCCGCCGGTGAGCTGGCCTATTGCCTCCATCTTCTGCGACTGGCGGAGCTGATCCTCGATGGCCTGGCGCTCAGTGATGTCCTCGAGGGCGATGACGAATCCTCGTGCTGTCCCGTCTCGCCCAAACAGTGCCGTTCCGGACGCGCTGATTTCCAGCAGTGTCCCGTCCTTGCGGCGACGTCGCACCCGGGTATTGCGAACTACCTCGCCGCCGAGCAGCCGGTCTCGAAGCTGTCCGAGACCCTCCCGCCCGTCTTCCGGTACGATGGCGGCATAGTGCCCACCGAGCATCTCCGATGCCGCGAAGCCGAAGATGCGCTCGGCGGCGCGATTCCAGGTCAGGACGTTCATCTCCAGGTCCAAGCCGACAATCGCCACCGGCGATGCCTCGATCAGGGCCGAGAGAGTCTCGTTGGCCGTACGGAGCCCCTGACCTGCCCCCACTTGGGGATCCACGGGTTATGAGAGACTTGACCCATGTTCTGGCTTGGCCGTCTGGCCCTGCCGGAGCGGAGCGTAGGCGGGGCCAGACGGCCAGGGCAACACCGCTTCCGGTG
>NZ_JACOMF010000087.1 GCF_014283215.1 Siccirubricoccus deserti | reverse complement strand
GATCATGGTCGCCGCTGCCGGCCCGCAAAGACGCGGAAACCACGCTGGGCCACCGGCCCTGCCGTGACCATCGCCACGATCTCCGCCGCGATCTTCGCTCCGCCGAGAACCGACGGTTCGATCGCATTGGCGAAGTCCGCCGGATCGCTGCAGATCAGGCGCAGGTCGATCACTGCCAGGTCGCGGGCAAAGGCTTCGCGCAGGATCGCGTCGTTGAACAGGGTGAGCCCCGCCACGGCCAGCCGCTGCCGCGCGGCGTCCGGAAAGCGCGGGTCGTAGATCTGCCACTGACGGTTCAAGGTCGAGCCTCACGCTCAGCCGGGTTGTCATGCAGAGCCTCCGGGATACGACGGTCTCACCGCTTCGCTGCGGCATAACTGCTGGCGCGCTCGCGCGTACAAATCTGCGGCGTCTTTCCCGGCTTCGTGAACTTGCCGGTGCCGCTGCACGCCGTCAGCCGTCCTGGCCGGGCATAGCGCCCGATGTTGTCCGTTCTTGGCCCCGAGAAGGTGGCCAATCAGCGTCGCCATTTGGGGCCAACGGACCGTACATCTCCTTGCTGGAACCCCGTACAGGCCGCGATGTTGGGGCTGCGGCGACCGTTCCATCAAATGGCGGGGATAAAGCGCATGCGGATGGATACGCGGCGGCATGCTGGCCGTCACGATCTTGCAATCGACGGGCGGCCACAGGTGGAGCCCCGCGTGGCTAGGTCCGTGTTGTTGTCAGGCCTCCTCGCAGGTGCCGCGGGAGTTGCAGCAATGACGGTTGCCGAGAAGGCCGAGCAGGCTCTCACCGGCCGTCCAAACTCCTATGTCCCCGCCCACACACTGGAGCGGTTGCTCGGTCTGCCACGCCGGCCGGACCGAGAACGTCCGTGGATGAACTGGGCAATGCATTGGGGCCAGGGCATCGCGCTTGGCGTCGTGCGTGCCGCCATGGGCAAGCGTGGCATCGGCGGGCCTGCTGAATCATTCCTGTTCCTAAATCTGCGACTGCTGAACGACCAGGCATTGGAGAACGCGACCGGCGTCGGTGCACCGCCCTGGACATGGCCGCGGGATGAGCAGGCGATCGATTTGCTGCACAAGGCCATCTACGCCTTCGCTGCCGGTGCCGTCGCGGATTGGCTCGTAGATGGGAGCGCCGCACCTGACTGCCGTCGCGTTACCTTGGTGCATGGGTCGCCCGATCGGACGTGTTCGGGTAGGCTGGGCTGGGGGCGGGTCCTCGACCACAGGGGCCACCCACTATGCCGTTCAAGACCGATGCCGACCGCCGGCCTCACATTGCCAAGCAGCGGCACCGGGTCACCAACTGGGCCGAGTACGGTGCCGGCCTGCGCGCCCGTGGCAGCCTCACCATATGGTTCACGGCGGAGGCGATTGAGGGGTGGCGAGCCTAGGCGCGCAGCGGCCGAGGTGGTCAACCGAAGTACTCGCACCTGGCGATCGCAACCGCCCTGACGCTGCGCGCGGTGTTCCGCTTGGCGCTGCGCCAGACCAAGGGGCTGATCGGGTCGATCTTGAACCTGCTTGGCCTGGATCTCGCCGTGCCTGACCATTCGACTATGAGCCGCCGGGCGGAGACGTTGGAGGTGTCACGGCCGCGCTGCGGGGGCGAGCCCGTGCACCTGCTGGTGGACAGCACTGGTCTGCGGCTGTGCGGCCCCGGCGAGTGGCTGGAGGAGAAGCACGGCAGCAAGCGGCGTCGGGCCTGGAAGAAGCTGCATCTCGCCACCGACGCCGACACCGGCCGCATCGTCGCCCCGTTGCTGACCGACAAGGACGTCGACGACGGTTCGCTGACCGGGCCGCTGCTGGACCGGCTTAATGGTTCGGTCACGTCCCTCACCGGCGACGGAGCGTACGATCGGGACGATGTCTACGCCGCGGTCGTGGCGCGCCATCCAAATGCGGCCGTTGTCGTGCCGCCACGTTCGAGCGCGGTGCCGAGCGAGGCGACCGCGCCGACACAGCGGGATCTGCATCTCCGCTGCACCGCTGAGCGCGGCCGGATGGGCTGGCAGCGGGCGTCTGGGTACAACTGTCGTGCTTTGGTCGAGTCCGACATCTCGAGATGGAAGCGCGTCATCGGCAACGGGCTACGCGCGCGCACCGACGGGCGGCAGGAGACTGAAGTGGCCATCGCTGCCAACGCGCTGAACTGCATGCTCGACCTCGGACCCGGAGTACGTCCGCGTCGCATGAACCCGAACGCGAGTAGGGATCAGTGCGTCCATGCCGCCGACCCATGCAACATAGTGGGGAATAGACCTAACGGACAGTGCCAGGGTTGGTCGCAAACATGACCAGCAGCGTTGGGCGGGTTCCGACATCGATGACACCGACCGCGTCAAGTGGGCACCAGTGAACATCCCCCCTCGCCGATCGGACGAAAGCTATCCTCGGGCGAGAGGGTTTCGACTACCTTGAGCAAATCCCATTCGTGCCGACTTTTAGCCGGCTTCTTCGCTTCGAGCAGATAGACTGGGTGAAGCTTGCGCCCGTCCTCGCGGATGCGGCCTGGCCCGAAGCAGTCATCATCGGTTGGCATGGCCTTCATGCGGGCGATGACGGCGGCGCCATCCCGCTTGGCCTCTGCCACGCCCATGTCCGACACCGCCTTTAGATAGTGCATTGTCGATGAGTAGATGCCGGCCGTCACCATGTTGGGATACAGCTGTGGCGTCTTCGGCTGCACCCGGGCCTGCCAAGCGCGGGTGCGGTCGTTCAGATCCCAATAGTAGGTCGCGGCGATCTGCAGCCCCTGCGCTTCCTGCAGCCCCATCGAGTGGATCATCGTGTCATAGGTCATTAGGCCGACGATCTTCATCCGGCGGGCAATGCCAAATTCACGCGCCTGCTTCACGCAGGTGATGAGGTCTGCACCTCCGTTACAGAGCCCCAGCACCTTGGCACCGGATGCTTGAGCCCGAAGCAGGAACGACGAAAAATCCGTCGTCCCAGGAAAAGGATGGAAAACCGTTCCCGTGACCCGGCCGCCCCCACCCTGCACAACCAAGGTAGTATCCCGCGCGAGCTGATGGCCGAAGGCATAATCGGCACCCAGGAAAAACCAGCTGTCGCCGCCCTGCCGTAGGACCGAGGAGCCCAAGGAGCGCGCCAGCATCGCGGTGTCCCACACCCAATGGATGGTATTCGGGCTGCATTGAGCTCCAGTCAGGTCGCTGGTACCGGGACCTGATGCCAGGAATACCTTGTTCTTCTCCCGAGCGATCGTGTTCACCGCCAGCGAGGTGGCAGAGGTGGAGACGTCGACCAGCGCGTCCAATCCATCTTGGTCGATCCATCGCCGCGCAGTCGCCGCAGCGACATCGGCCTTGTTCTGGTGGTCGGCGACCAAAACATCCACGTCCCAGCCACGGGCGGAGACATTGAAATCCTCCAACGCCTGCCGCGCACAGACCTCCGACGGCCGACTCAGATCGGCATAGGGCCCAGACAGGTCGGCGATGATGCCAAGCCGAAGCCGCGGCCGACCCGTCCCGTTCACCTGGGCGCGTGCGGAGATGCTTACGCCGGCAGCGGCTGCCGCGCCCAACATGGCCCGGCGAGTATAGTCTGTGGTTACCATCGTCACTTCTCCAATATTATTTTTGGTCTGGCTTGGGTGCAGCTGAATACATCTGCCCATTCGGGGCCTGCGGCACCGGGTACCAAGCTTTGCACGTTCAAGAACGCCTAAGCCAGTGGATGAATCCGACGGATGGTACCTTCGTCACTATGGGCCAGCCCGGCGATCCGAAGGGCTCAGGCATCCGGTCTGGCCGCCGTGGCAGTTTTGCAGCGGACGGCAATCCTCGCGCTCGCGGTGGCGAACTACGGCGTGAACAGCGCTTACGGGAACGGCTTGAGGCGACGGGGCGCGCTCTGATTCCATGGCGACCTTGGCGGGAGGCGGCGATGGCACGTCGGCGCATCGGGCAGGAGGACCTCGTCGCACGGCCGGGCCCACGGGCGGCATCGTCGCTGGCGGACCTTGCCGCGCTGATCGACTGGGCCGAAATCGGCCGCCATCTGGCCGGCATCTCGTCGGCGGCCACGGGCGAACTTGGCGGGCCATCACTAGCCTTCTTCCGCGGCCTGCTGCTGACGAGCTGGCACGACCTGTCCGATATCAAGTTGGCCGAAGCGCTGGACGATCGCTCCAGCTTCCGTCGCTTTTGCGGCTTCGCCGCCCACGAGCCCACGCCCGAGCGGGCCGCCTTCGTCCGCTTCCGCCGCGAGTTGGTCCGGTGGCGGGTGACCATCGACACCACCGTCCAGCCCAAGGCGGTGACGCACCCGACCGACAACAAACTGCTGCAGAGTGGAATCGACATCCTGGCGCGGCTGGCCCGGCGGCACGGGATCCGGCTGCGCCAGTCCTACCTGCGGGTGGCCAGGCGTGCCCGGCGCGAGGCCGCCAAGCTGATCCATTCGGGGCGCACCCGCCACGCGGAGCGGCAGGTCCGGCAGCTGCGGACCTGGCTGGGTCGCCTGTTCCGCGACATCGGCCGCGAGACCGCGGGCAGTGCCGTCATCCAGGCCGCCTTAGCCGGGCCGCTCGGGTTCGTCGCCCGGCTGCTGCAGGCCCGGTACGAGTTCGGGTGCAAGGTCTCGCTCGCCACTACTAATGCCGCAGCCCCTGGCGGGCAGTTCGTCCTCGGTGCCCGCGTCCTGCCGCGCAACGACCGTGTTGCATGGGTTGGCGGTGTCGCCGCAACAGGCCCTATCCGCACCCGGGTTATGCGACGCGGACATACTCCGGGCGCCCAAGCACCAGCATGCGGTTCAGCGCGCCGCCGGCAATGGCGATCTCGGTCGCCTGGCGCCCGTTCGTGCGCGAGCGCAGCCCATCCTCGATCACCCGCTTCCAGCGCGCAATATCGACCTCGACCAGGGCACGGCAGTTGTAGCCGGACGCCGCCTGCCAGCCCATACGACCGCGCTCCGCGACGGCGGCGATGTGCCGATCGCGCTGTGTCGGCGTGGTCGCGGACGTGGCGCTCGGCACCGCGCCCGAGCGCGGCGGCACAATGACGGCCGCTTCGGGATGCCGTGCGGCAACCTCGGCGTAGACGTCGTCGCGGTCGAATGCGCCGCCGGCGGTGAAGGGCGCCACGGGACCATGGACCCGGTCGAGCAGCGGGCCGACCTGGGAGCCGTCGTCGGCATCCTTGATCCGGCCGGTGTCGGCGTCCGTGGCGAGGTGGAGCTTTCGCCACCACCGGCGCCTTCGCGTCCCATGCTTCTCGACGAGCCACTCACCGGCTCCGCACAGCTGAAGGCCGGTGCTGTCCACCAGCAGGTGCACCGGACCTGCACGCGAGCTTGCCCCCCGCAGCGGCACCTCCAGCGTCTCGGCTCGGCGGCTCAGGGTGGTGTGGTCGGGCACGGCGAGGTCGAGACCGAGGCGCTGCAGAATGGACCCAATAAGCCCCTCGGTCTGGCGCAGGGCTAGGCGGAACACCACCCGCAGGGTCAGCGCCGTGGCGATCACCAAGCTCGAGTAGCGCGGCTGCCCGCCACGAGTGGTGCGCGCCTCAGCGTTCCAGGCCGCGACCGCCTTCCGTGAACCAGAGGGTCAAGCTGCCACGAACGCGCAAGCCGGCGTCGTAGGCGGCACAGCTCGTCACCCGGTGCCGCTGCTTGGGGATCCGGTGTCGACGATCGGCAAGCATTTTGAACGGCAAGAGGGGTGTCCCTGAAAGATGGAGGGGACTTGCCCGACCTCATCCTACTCCGAGGCACCCCGCTACCCGATCCCTGCAACAAAGTGCCAATACAGCGCGAACCTTCCGTCACGCGCAGGGCATCCTAGTCGCCGCAAGGGCCACGATGGTG
Source organism: Siccirubricoccus deserti (assembly GCF_014283215.1). GTDB lineage: Bacteria > Pseudomonadota > Alphaproteobacteria > Acetobacterales > Acetobacteraceae > Siccirubricoccus > Siccirubricoccus deserti. The sequence continues at coordinate 4,300 of NZ_JACOMF010000087.1, read as the reverse complement.
AACAAGGTCACCCAAAGCGATGAACCCCAGCTCGACGCGCGGCGAGCGCAGCTATGGCGAGTTGCTGGCCCAGGCATTGAAGTATATCCGCTGCATCGAGGAGTTGGTGGAGGCCCCGGTGATGATGCCCTCCACCTCGCTCGACCGAGGCAACAGGATCGTGCTCAGGAACCCCTTCGCGGGGTAAGCTCTCCGTGCGATCACTGTCCCGCGCCCGGCTCCACGATCGTGATTGTCGGTGCGCCAGGCGGCAGTTGGAAGGTGTCCATCAGCACGGCGTCCTCGGTGCCTAGGTTGGCGGCCGACATCGGCGTGTTGGCGGGCATGTAGTAGCATGTACCCGCCGGCCAGACCGAGTTGGGCTTGCCTTCGACGAAATCCGTGATCGTGCCGGACAGCACGCAGGTGTGGCCGCCATGCTGGTGAACATGGATGCCGACCCGTGTCCCAGCCCGGCGGATACCCCGCGTGATCACGAGGCGCTGCCCGTCCGAGGTAAGCGTGTCGAGCACCACCGTCACCTCCTCAAGCCCACGAATGATGCCGGGCGGAACGGCGCCGTTGACGGTGCTCACCGACGGGCGCGCTCCATGGTGGCCGGTATGGGGATCGGCGGTCTGGGCGGTCAAGGGATTCGCCGCGGCGAAGCTCAGGCCGAGCGCAAGAGCGGTAAGGCGCAGGATCATGGCGGTCCTTGTGGGTGGCATGCGTGAATTGAAGGGAGGGGCACCTGCCACGGCAGGCGGTGAACGCTGGGCGGATGTCCCCGCTAAGGCAGGATGTCAAGTGTGTGTACCGGACCCGGTTCGCTGGAAGCGTGTGGGCACTATGCAGCGCGCTTCTGGCTCATGTGGAGCCAAGCGGCGCGGGCTGAGTTCGCCGATGCGCTTCATGGCGGTCGAGTTTGATGCGGGCGGCATCAGCCTCGCGCTCCTTGAGCGTACCGTCGAGGGCGACGTCTTCCTTGTGCCGCCACTGCTCGAGTTTGAAGATGGGAACTGCGGGCATTGCGGTTCTGTTGCGTCCTTGCACGTCCGCACTGACCGGCTACACTTTGGAGCATGGCGAAGCGGCGGCGGATTGACCGGGCACGGCAGGATCAGTGCTTCAAGGGGCGGCAGTTCACGGCCGAGGTGATCCTGTGGGCGGTCCGCTGGTATTTGATGTTCCCGGTCAGCTATCGCGACCTCCAGCTCATGCTCGCCGACCGCGCCGTCGCGGTCGCCCACACCACCCTTTTCCGCTGGATCCAGGCCTATGCGCCGGAGATTGCGAAGCGGCTCCGGCCGCACCTGCGTCCGAGCAACGGCTCGTGGAGAGTCGACGAGACGTATGTGGAGGTGAAAGGCCGCTGGATGTACCTGTACCGCGCGGTGGACAGCCGCGGCCAGACCATCGACTTCCTGCTCTCGGCCAATCGGGATGCCGAGGCGGCCAAGCGATCCTTCCGCAAGGCGCTCGGGCAGCCGCACACGGTCACCCCACGCACCATCACCGTGGACAAGAACCCCGCCTACCCGTGCGCCGTCTCGGAGATGAAGCAGGATGGCGAGCTCTGGCGGCGCTCGCGGCTACGCCAGGCCAAGTTCTTGAATACATCGTCGAGCAAGATCACCGCCGCCTGAAACGCCTGGTCAGACCGGGCCTTGGCTTCGGCGGCTTCCACACGGCGCGACGAACGCTGGCGGGCTACGAGGTGATGGCGATGGTCAGGAAGGGGCAGGTTCGGCGGATTGGCGGACGCGATATGCAGGCCCAGGCCAGCTTCATCGCCTAGTTGTTCCAGATCGCCGCCTGATCTGCCGCCTGCCGCGGTCACTCGCAATCGACCGCAAACTTTGCAACAGAACCGGCCAGGCTCCCCGAGATGATACGAGGTCGGCTGAGGTCGTCGAGCCAGACCGCGACGCCGGCGGCAGCGAGATCCTGCAGTGCGTGAGCCATGTCGGTCTCCTTGTCGGCCGACTCGCGCCCCGCCCGGGACAGGGGAACCGCCGCAAACCCTTCAGCGCCTCCGAGGAGGAATGGCTCCCCTTCCCGTCAAAGGGCCCGCCGGTAGCTCTGGGGCATCGCCTTGCCTCTGCGACGAACACTCTTGGCGGCATCGCGCGATCTGCGGCGGACGATCCAGTCCGCTTGGGCCGAGCTAGTAGCTTCGCCGACCGAATAAGCGGCGCCACCACGGTGGGCCAGGCTCATCCTCGATCCAGGCGTAGCCTTCTTCGTTCCCCCTACCCAAGGCCGTCCAGCCGGGTGATCCGTGCAACAGGGTGCCCGGTCACTCCAGCCACTCGACATCGGGCCAGTAGATGACGGTCCCATTCTTTCCCCACTCGTCCGTAACGATGCCGCGCAAGATCGCGGCTGCCTCGGCACAGTCCTCCGCGGCCTCCACTATGCTTGCAAGCGCCCCCCTATACCCTCCATCGCCAATGCCATCGGTGAAGACCGCTATACACTTGCGGCCATACATGCCACGCCCGCTGTAGGAGTCCGCGCTATATCCGGCCGCTTCGATGACGCGGAGGAGCCACATTTGACGCTTACGCATACGGGCGTTTGCCCGGACGGTTGGTTCGCACATCGTCTGCCAGTCCTCGTATAATGTTCGTTGATGCTGCGCTGTGGGTTGTATTCACTCAAAAGTTAAAAGAGTCGTAAAAACTGCGGGTCTACCGAAAAAGGGGTTGTGTTGCAGATGCCGCCGATGGGTATGCGAAGCACCGGCGCGGGGCGGATCAGCGCGTTTCAAGCGGCGATCGGGAACAGCTCGGCGACGAAGCGGGCCTGAGCCGCCATGTCACGTGCGCCAACCTTCCTGACCTGCCCCTTCCTCATCATCGCCATCACCTCGTAGCCTGCCAGCGTTCGTCGTGCTGTGTGGAAGCCGCCGAAACCCAGCCCCGGCCGGACCAGGCGCTTCACGCGCCGATGATCCTGTTCGACGATGTTGTTGAGGTACTTGACCTGGCGTAGCCGAGAGCGCCGCCACAATTCGCCGTCTGCTTTCATCCCAGCGATCGCGCGCGGATAGGCCGGGTTCTTGTCGACCGTGATGGTGCGCGGGTTCGCCGTGTGCGGCTGCTGCAGCGCCTTGCGGAAGAACCGCTTCGCAGCCGCCGCATCTCGCTTCGCGGCGAGCAGGAAGTCGATGGTCTGGCCACGGCTGTCGACCGCGCGGTACAGGTAGGTCCAGCGCCCCTTCACCCGGATGTAGGTCTCGTCAACGCGCCATGAGCCATTCGACAAGCGTAGGCTTGGCCGGGCCCGCTTCTCGAGATCGAGCGCATAAGCCTGTATCCAGCGGAACACCGCCGTGTGGTCGACGCTGACACCGCGATCTTGCAGCATGAGTTCCAGGTCGCGGTAGCTGATCGGGAACATCAGGTACCAGTGAACCGCCCACAGGATCACCTCGGCGGTGAAGTGCCGGCCCTTGAAGGCCACATCGGCCTTCAGCTTCCGCAGTCGATGATCCCGCACCATACCCGAGAATGGTCTGCTCCCAAGGCTGGGGCAAACTGTAGCGCGACAATCTGGAAGCGAGGCGCGCGACAATCAGGATGAGAGACTGAGGTCGCGGCGTGTGGATGATTGTCGCGGCGCGGCGGTGAGGCAAGAGGATTCGGGCTTCGCGCGACAATCAGGCTGAGGCGTTGATTGTCGCGCGGGTAGGCGGACGGCCTGGCCCGCGCTTTCGCTCGACGGCGGCACGCCTGCGGTAGCTCTCGACGTTCATCTCGAAGATGGTGGCGTGGTGGACGAGGCGGTCGACGGCGGCCAGCGTCATCACCTGGTCGGGGAATATACGGTCCCATTCGCCGAAGGGTTGGTTGGCGGTGATGAACATCGAGCGGCGTTCGTAGCGGGCGGCGATGAGCTCGAAGACCACGCTGGTCTCGGCCTGATCCTTGGTGACGTAGGCGATGTCGTCGAGAATCAGCAGGTGGTACTTGTCGAGCTTGGCGATGGCGGCCTCGAGCTGCAGGTCACGCCTGGCCATCTGCAGCTTCTGGACGAGATCGGTGGTTCGGGCGGACAGCACACGAAAGCCGTTGTCGACCAGGGCATAGCCGAGGGCGGCGGCGAGATGGCTCTTGCCGATGCCGGGTGGCCCGAAGGCCAGCAGGTTGGCGCCCTTTTTCTAGGTTGGCAAAGCTTGCTGGCATGCTCGGTGCTCGAGTGCGGCGAGATATCCTGCTGGATCGCGGCGAAAGCGGGTGCGCAGGGTTCGGGCGAGACGCCTCGGCTCAAGGCGCTGGCGGAGGTCGCGCCATCGTTCTCGGCTGACCCGGCCGAG
>NZ_JACOMF010000086.1 GCF_014283215.1 Siccirubricoccus deserti | reverse complement strand
CCATTCGGCATCCGTCAGATCGGAGGGGTAGCGCAGCCCGCGCCGATCCGCCGCACGCCGATGCTCCGCTGTCCACGCCATCCTGCTTCCCCACAAATCGCCCGCAGGAGAAGGGAATCACATCCGATTCAGGTAACTCAATTCCTTTTCGGATGGGCTCTGAAGGGTACCGGTCGTCCCGCCATTGACCGTAATGACGTTGTAGCCGTTATCGGTTGCCATCGAAGTGCACCGCTCGGCTCGCGTGGCAGGGGGACCTGCCTGGGATCGCTTGGACCGGCATGGGATCCGCCCATTGCGATTGCGCGAGCCCGGTTCGGGCGGCGCAAACCAGGGAGAGGAAATCCATCCAGGCTTGTATCGATCATTTGTCGGAGAGTGGCGTTGAAGTCCACGAACCGGGAGTTGCTAAGATTTATGTTACACACTTTCGCAATAAATTAATTCCGCCAACACAACCTATGCGGGATTTTAATGTATACTGCTTATATAGGTTGCGTGACATTCATGGCGCCCAACCGTTTGCGCCGCAAACCAATCCCTCGCCCGCCCGCGGTGTCGCAGCCGCCGCCCTGCCCGCCCCGGCCTTGCACCGCCCGGGTACCCCGGCTATACGCCGCTGCCCGCACGGGGGCCTCTTCCCCCGCGCAGCCGCGCGCCAGGCCTGTAGGGCATGCCTGTCCGCGGTTCCGCGCCCCGCCAGCCGGCGGCCGGCGCTTTCCGACCACAGGAGGTCCAAATGCCCAAGATGAAGACGAAGTCTTCTGCGAAGAAGCGCTTCAAGATCACCGCCACCGGCAAGGTCATGGCCGGCCCCGGCAAGAAGCGGCACAACCTGTCCGCCCGCAGCTCCAAGGTGAAGCGGCAGAACACCGGCAACCAGGTGCTGCGCCACCAGGATGCGGTGACGGTGATGCAGTGGCTGCCCTACGGGTTGGACCGGTAAGGGGGACAGGCCATGGCACGCGTCAAACGGGGCGTCACCGCCCATGCCCGCCACAAGAAGGTCCTCAAGCTCGCCAAGGGCTATGTCGGCCGGTCCTCGACGAACTACCGCCCCGCGCTGCAGCGGGTCGAGAAGGCGCTGCAATACGCCTATCGCGACCGCCGCAACAAGAAGCGCGACTTCCGCGGGCTGTGGATCCAGCGGATCAACGCCGCGGTGCGTGAGCACGGGCTGACCTACAGCCAGTTCATCGCCGGCGTGAAGGCGGCGGGGATCGAGCTGGACCGCAAGGTGATGGCGGCGATCGCCTTCGACGATCCCACCAGCTTCGCGGCGCTGGTCGAGAAGGCCCGCGCTGCCCGTCCTGCGGCCAACCCGGCCGCCTGACACTTCCCTGCTTCGGAAGCAGTTGCGCAGAGGGCCGCTCCCGCCAGGGTGCGGCCTTTTGCCTGTTCGGGACCGGATGAGATGACCGAGACCACCACCACGGGCGACGACCTCGCCGCCCTCGCCGCCGAAACCGCGTCCCAGCTTGCCGCCGCCACCGACCTGCGCGCCTGGGATGCGGTGCGCGTCGGCACGCTGGGCAAGAGCGGCCGGCTGACCGCGCTGCTGAAGGGCCTCGGCGCCGTACCGCCGGAGCAGCGGAAGGAACGCGGCGCCGCGCTCAACCAACTCAAGGCAAGGCTGGAGGGCGAGATCGAGAGCCGCCGCCTGGCGCTGGAGAAAGCCGCGCTCGACGCCCGCCTCGCCGCCGAGCGGCTGGACGTGACGCTGCCGCCGCGGCCGCACCCGCCGGCGGGGGCGGAGGCCGGCGGCATCCACCCGATCAGCCGCACCTTCGAGGAGCTGATGGCGCTGTTCGGCGCCCAGGGCTTCAAGGTCGCCGAGGGCCCGGACATCGAGAGCGACTGGCTGAATTTCTCCGCCCTCAATATCCCGGACCACCACCCCGCCCGGCAGGACCACGACACCTTCTACCTGCCGGCCGGACCGGATGGCCGGCGGCCGGTGCTGCGCACCCACACCTCCCCGGTGCAGGCCCGCACCATGCTTTCGCAGGAACCGCCGATCCGCGTCATCGTCCCCGGCCGCACCTGGCGTGCCGACCATGACGCGACCCACTCCCCGATGTTCCACCAGGTGGAGGGGCTGGTAATCGACCGCGGCATCACCCTCGGCCATCTGAAGGGCTGCCTGATCGATTTCCTGCGCGCCTTCTTCGGGATCTCCAATTTGCCGGTGCGGTTCCGCGCCAGCTACTTCCCCTTCACCGAGCCATCCATGGAAGTCGACATCGGCTGGAACCGGAAGACCGGGCAACTCGGCGCCGGCGGCGACTGGCTGGAGATTCTGGGCAGCGGCATGGTCCACCCGAAGGTGCTGGCCAATTGCGGCATCGACCCGCGGGAGTGGCAGGGCTTCGCCTTCGGCATGGGCATCGAGCGCATCACCATGCTGAAGCACGGCATGCCCGACCTGCGCCCCTTCTACGAGAGCGACATGCGCTGGCTGCGCCACTGGGCGAGCGACCCGCTCTCGCCCCCCTCGCTGGCGGAGGGCGTGTGAGATGAAATTCACCCTCTCCTGGCTCAAGGCGCATCTCGAAACCGAGGCGAGCCTCGACGAGATCCTCACCGTCCTCAACCGCATCGGCCTTGAGGTCGAGGGCGTGGAGGATCGCGGCGCGGCGCTGGCCGCCTTCCGCATCGCCAAGGTGGTGGAAGCCACCCAGCACCCGAATGCCGACCGGCTGCGGGCGCTGAAGGTCGATCCGGGCGACGGCAACCTGCTGTCCGTCGTCTGCGGCGCGCCGAATGCACGGGCCGGCATGAAGGGCGTGGTGGCGCTGCCCGGCGCCTTCATCCCCGGCACCGGCATCACCCTGAAGAAGGGCGAAATCCGCGGCATGGCCTCCGAGGCGATGATGCTCTCGGCGCGCGAGATGGGTCTCGGCGAGGACCATAGCGGCATCGTCGACCTGCCGGCGGATGCGCCGCTCGGCGAGAGCTACGTGCGCTGGGCCGGGCTGGACGATCCGGTGATCGAGATCAGCGTCACCCCCAACCGCGGCGATGCGCTCTCGGTCCAGGGCGTCGCGCGCGACCTGGCCGCTGCCGGGCTCGGCCGGCTGAAGCCGCTGGAACGGCCGGCGATCACCCCCGCCTACCCCTCGCCGCTGCGCTGGGAGATCGCGGACGAGCGGGCCTGCGACTATGTGCTCGGCCGCGCCATCCGGGGCGTGAGGAACGGCCCCTCGCCGAAGTGGCTGCAGGATCTGCTGGTGGCGATCGGCCAGCGACCGATCAACGCGCTGGTCGACGTGACCAACCTCTACACCTACGGCCTCGGCCGGCCGCTGCATGTCTTCGACGTGGCGAAGGTGAAGGGCAGCACCCTGACCATGCGCATGGCGCGGGAGGGCGAGAGCCTCGCCGCGCTCAACGGCAAGAGCTACGCGCTGACGCCGGAGGACGGCATCATCGCCGATGAAACGGGGCCCGAGGCGCTCGGCGGGATCATCGGCGGCGCGCCCACCGGCTGCGACGAGACCACCACCGAGGTCTTCATCGAATGCGCGCTGTTCGACCCGGTGCGCATCGCCCTGTCCGGCCGGCGGCACGATATCCGCACCGATGCCCGGGCGCGGTTCGAGCGCGGCGTGGATCCGGCGCTGCCGCGGCTTGGGCTGGAGCTTGCCACCTGGACCATCATGGAACTCTGCGGCGGCGAGCCGAGCGAGGTGGTCGCCGCCGGCGAGGAACCGCGCTGGCAGCGCAGCGCGACCCTGCGCTTCGAACGCCTGGCCGGGCTCGGCGGCGCCGATGTGCCGGCGGATGAGGCGGTGGGCATCCTCGAACGCCTCGGCTTCACCGTGCAGGCGCGGGATGCGGCGCGGGTGACCGTCGCCGTGCCGTCCTGGCGCAACGACATCGCCGGCGCCGGCGCGCTGGACCAGCACCCGTCGCTCTCGCCGGAACGCGCCCGCGCCGCCGCCGAGGGCTGCGCCGAGGTCGAGCCCGAGGCCGATCTGGTGGAGGAGGTGCTGCGTATCCGCGGCCTCGACCAGGTGCCGCCGGTTTCCCTGCCCGTCGCCGGCATCGTGCCGCCGCCGGCGCTGACGCCGAAGCAGTCCCGCGCCGTGCTGGCGCGGCGGGTGCTGGCAGCGCGCGGCATGCTGGATTGCGTCAGCTTCGGCTTCATGGAAGCCAAGGTGGCGGCGCGGTTCGGCGAGACCCCAGCGGTGCTGCGGCTGGAGAATCCGATCGCCGCCGACCTCGACCAGATGCGGCCGACGCCGGTCGCCAGCCTGCTGCTGGCCGCCAGCCGGAATGCCGCGCGCGGCTGGCCGGATGTGGCGCTGTCGGAACTGGGCGCCGCCTACCGCGACCCGACGCCGGAGGGCCAGCTCGCCGTCGCCGCGGGCGTGCGCGCCGGGCATACGCCCCGGCATTGGGCGGAGCCCTCGCGCCCCTTCGACGCGATGGATGCAAAGGGCGATGTGCTGGCGGTGCTGGCGGCGCTCGGCGTGCCGATGGCGGCGCTGCAGGTCACCGCCGATGCGCCGGGCTTCTACCACCCGGGCCGCAGCGGCGTGGTGCGGCAGGGCCCGAAGACGGTGCTGGCCACCTTCGGCGAGATCCATCCGCAGGTGCGCGGCGCGCTCGACCTGTCCGGGCCGGCGGTGGGGTTCGAGGTCTTCCTCGATGCCATCCCGGAGCCAAAGCGCCGGAAGAGGGGCGCACCGGACCTGCCCGCCTTCCAGCCGCTGCGGCGTGACTTCGCTTTCCTGGTGGATGCGACGGTCCCGTCCGAGGCGGTGCTGCGCGCGGCGCGCGGCGCGGACAAGGCGCTGGTCACCGATGTCGCGCTGTTCGATTGCTATGCTGGCGACAAGCTGCCGGAAGGCAAGGTCAGCCTGGCCATCCAGGTGACCTTGCAGCCGCGCGAGGCGACGCTGACCGACGCCGAGATCGAGACGGTGGCGGCGAAGATCGTGGCGGCGGTGGGGAAGGCGACAGGGGCGGTGCTGCGGTAATACCGGCCGGCGTGAGACTGGCTCACCTGTGTCTTTCCGGCGCGGCAGACCGGACACTCAGTGCGTGCCGGATGCGGAACTCGCATCCCATCTACGCCTTGGCTGCTTGTTCAGCTGCCAGCGTCCGGTCTGGTGTTCGCAAGCTCCGCTGCATTTGGACAGACGACATCGAGTTCTGGTGGACGCGTGAGGAGGCCAAGATGGCCTGATCTGCGCGCCACCTTCCAGGCTCCGCTCCGGCGGTGAGGCTGTCGCTGTCGGGACGGTGGGTGGCGGCGACCGTGCAGTGTCCGTTGGCCGATCCAGCGTATCATGCCCGATCAGGCGGCCTCAGACATCGCGGCGCCCCACCCCTGGCCCTCATCTTGGGGCGGCTCACACCGACCCCGGAGAGAACCATGACCCCGGCGGCAGCGAGCCTCCACCGCGGTGCGTGACCTGGATGCCCCGATTGGGGAACAGGCTCTCAGACAGGCCGCCGCCGCAACCCTCGTGTCAGGCCGAGACCGAGCAGGCCGGCGCCGAGCAGTGTCATCGACACAGGCTCCGGCACTGTGGTGGGTCCAGCAGCGCCAACTTGGATGGTGAGAAACTCTCCGGTGCCGGCGTCGGTAACCGTGTAGGTGCCAGCGATCATGTTCAGGCTGGCGAAGCTCGCGTTGTTCCAGGTCCAGCTCTGGTCGGGCGTCCAGATGCCGTCAACGATGTCGGCACTGTTCACGCCGAGGCCAGGCTTCTGGCCGTTGTCGTAGATGTAGGTCGCAAAACCCTTTGTTCCCGTGATGGTGCTGACACTGAAATTACTGGCTGTCCACGGGCCGTTGGCGCTTGCCCAAGCGGAAAAGTTCGTGCCGGCATGGAAGCCGAAGGCCACGTTCACGCTCCCAACGGTCGTACCGCCCATAATGTCGTGGCTGCCGTTCTCCTCGATACCAGCCCCGCCCCAACCGGAGGGGTGGCTTTGTTGCACCAGCAGACGGGTATCGACCGAGCCGGAGGACGTCATGACGACGTTCCCGTCGACCTCGCTGAACGTGAACACGGCGCCGGCGAGTGCGGCGGCGGGTGCCAGCGCCAGCACGGCAGCGGTCGGTATTGCAAGAAAACGATACATTTCGTGGCCCGCGTCATGTTGTTGCAGCAGTCGCCCGGTGACCAGGGACGCAGAGAGGACGTAAGCGAAATTCGTGCCGTATATGAAATTCCTTTAGACTCAATATTTTGTACACAACGGCCGTCCTGTGAGGGCCGCAGGTGTAAAAAATCCCGACATTTCGTTCTAAATAAGTAATTTACCTGGGGCCGCACGCCTGACGCCCGCCACCGGAACCACGGTCGGAGCTGGGCCGTATGTCGCGTACCCGCTCCATAATTTCGCCAACATGGGGTATTCGGGGCTCGCAACATCCCCGACGCCTGACTGGCTAGGGTTGGCCCCGGGCACGCCTTCTCGGGAGAAGCCGCCATGGGGCGGTATGTCGCGCTTGACGTCTCGCTGAAGGGAATCAGCGTCTGTGTGACCGACGGCAAGGGCGCCGCAGACAGCGCGCGTGGGATCGGAAACCGGCGCTACCTCCCCTTGGTTGTACCATGCATTGAAGAAGGCGGATCAGCTTGTGGTGCTGATGGACGCGCGGCATGCCAATGCCGCGCTCTCGACGCGGCCAATCAAGTCCGACCGCTGTGATGCTTGCGGTCTGGCGGAGATGCTCCACATCGGATGGTACCGTGCCGTCACCGCCAAGAGCTTCAGCTCGCATGAACGTTTGGCGCGGCTCGACGGCGCCGCCTGGTCAGGACCCGAGTGGACCTGGATGGGCAGATCCGCAGCCTGTTGAAGACCTTCGGCCTGATCCTCGGGCTAGGCAACCGCGGTGCCCTGATCCGCCGGGCTGAGGCCCTGACAGAAGGCAACCCGACCATTCGCGGCCTGGTAGCCAAACTTGCCGAGGTACGGCGGCAGGTTGTTGCCCGTATCGTCGCACTGGACCGCGACATTCGCCGCCTCGTGCGCCGCGACCCCGTCTTCAAGCGGTTCATGACCGTGCCTGGGATCAGGCCAACGGGACCGGACGAAGGATGTCGCTCCAGCGGCGCGGCAACAGGCGACCCAGCTACTTGGGAAGAACGCGCGGCTGGCCCATGACGCGGATAAGGTTGTCCTGGCAGACGCGGGGGAGGGCAAGCCGGCGCCGGCCGCGCCCTATATCACCAAAGCGTTGGGCAGCAGATTGGCCGAAGCACACGAGGCGATGCAGGCACTGGCCGCTCGGTATCGGCCGGACGATCTGAACCGCATCGGCTTCCGCCTCTATATGAGGCGTTCCGGCCTGAGGTGCCCGAGGGCGTAAGGGCTGGGGAGCGAAGGGGGAGTTGCAGATTCACCGGGTGCGGAGGGCTACCGCCTAAAGAGGCGCGGCGGCTTTCTGTGCCCGGTACGCCCCCCCGCTGGAGGAAACTGGTGCCGACACCCGGGATTGAACCGGGGACCTACTGATTACGAATTAGCCATCCACGTGAGGATACTCTTTGCGTAGCTGGACAAGATTCCCGAAAGACCGTGTTTTAATAGCTCCCTTGGGATCCGGTCGTCTTCCGTGATATTCCGAGGCCGCGCCGGATTTGGACCCCCGGTGGACCCCGGAGTGGGGCTTGGTACGGAGTATTCGGGCGGTGAAGCGCGACCTAAACGACGCATGGCTTCGGGGTTTGAGGCCGCCAGAGAAGGGCAGGCTTGAAGTCTGGGACACTCGCGTGGGCGGGCTCATGCTGCGTCTTACGCCCACTGGCGCGGCAACTTGGTCCGTGCGCGCGCGCACCCATGATGGAAAGCGCACTCGGCCCACCCTCGGCACTTGGCCTGGTCTGGGTATCGCCGAGGCGCGGAAACGTGCTCCCGCCCACCTCGCCGCGATCCACAGCGGCGCCGATCCTGTTGCCCAGAAGCGCGCCATCCGCGCTCGGCGCGAGGATCAGCCCACCGTTGCCTTGCGTGTTGCCGAGTGGCTTGTTGCGCGTGAAACGGATCCGGCGAAGCCGTTGAAGCCTCGGACGGCGGCCGAGTACCGCCGCACCATGGAGCGCGACGTGCTGCCGCGCATTGGTACACGGTCGCTGCGCGAGACGACGCGAGAGGACTGGACCCGCCTGGTCGCTGCCAAGAGGCGCGAGGCGCCAGCCATGGCCTCTCTGCTTTACCGCTGCGCCTCAGCCTTCCTTGGCCACGCCGAGGCGCACGGTTGGATCACCTCGAGTCCGCTGCCCCGCAAAGGGCTTGCGGCCATCGCCCCGCCGCCCGCCCCGCGCGAGCGTGTCCTTTCGGATGGCGAACTCCGCGCCGTGTGGGACGCGAGCGCGCAACTAAACCCGAGGCCACGGGCGTTCGTCCGAATTTTAATCCTGACCGCTACGCGGGAGATGGAGGTCGCAGACGTCGCGGCCGGCGAGGTACACGTCTCGATGGAGCGGTGGATGATCCCAGGCAAACGCACCAAGAATCGGCTGCCGTACACGGTGCCACTCTGCCCACTCGCGCTTGCCGAGGTCTCGGCCATCTGGCCTGACCATGTTGGTGAGGTTGCGTTCGACTGGCGGCTGCTCGGCGCCATCGGCGGCGGAGGCTTCCGGGGTTTCTCAAAGCTAAAGGCGAAGCTCGACGCGTTATCTGGTGTCACTGACTGGCGCTGGCACGACCTCCGCCGAACCGCTCGCACCGGCATGACGCGGCTTGGCGTCTCGCGGGAGCATGCGGAGGCAGCGATCAACCATGTGTCCGGTCGGTCCAAGCTGGAACGGACTTACGATCGGCATGACCATGCGGAGGAAGTGCTGATGGCGCTGGCGCGCTGGCAGGCTCATGTAGCTGATTTGATAACAACAAGCGCCGTCGAGGAGCCACCTATCCATAGGCACCGATCGTGAACGGGCCCAAGCTACCTCCGACCACAGCGACATCGATAACCGCGACGGGCGAGGCCATCGACTGGTCGGATTGGCACGGCATCACTCTCGCCGAGATAGTGGACCTTCTCTACACGCAGGTGCTTGAAACCCGGGGCCCCGGGTTCTTATGCGCATGGCGTCGGGAAGACCCGGAGAGCGCTCCCGACGACGACCTGTTCAAACAACCTCTGCTGGCCTCCTTCTGGATCGGCTTTGATGCTGCATTGCCGGCTCGGCCGGACAACGACGTTATGCACGCGCCACTCGCCATGTACCCTCTCCTGCAGAGTACGTCTGATGCCGTCCACCGTGGCTGGCTCAGGCGGCTGAACAGGTTGGAGGTGCAGCGAGCGGTCTGGTTCGCCGAAGCTGTCGAGCCAATGATCGTGGCGCTCCAGACGGGCTTGGTGGGCGCCGCCGGCCAGCAGGAGCCCGTTGAGGCATTTGACCAAGCGGCCGAGCCGGTGCCCTTTCCGGCGCTAGATGATCGGGCATGGCGCCTTGAACGAGCGAAAAGTCGGTTCATCGTTCTCGCTCCCGACGGTAATTCGGTCCTCGCGTTTCGACGCGCAACACTGGCGGCCCGGAGGGCCTCCACTCCAACAGCGGCCCCCCAGCTGGAGATTTACCGGACGGGCATGCCAGGTCACCCTACCAGCAAACACCTTGTCATTGGCGAGTTTCGGCGCCGAGCGGCGGAGGGGCAACTGGAGGCAACGGTCACGGCAGAGGCGAAGCTCCTCGCCGAATGGCTGGGGCGAGAGCATCCGCGCGCCGCCCGCGCAACTCACCGGACCATCGAAAACCAGATCAGGGGCGAGTATCGTAGACGGGGCATTCCCACAGAATAAACGACGTGCAGTGTTTCTGTGGCGATATATCGTGGTCCTGCGGACATCGAGTGTCCCTGCGTTCTCCAGTGACGCAGGAAGCCTCCAATGCAGCCTACCCCCACCCGCAAGTCGACGACCGTGAACGCAGCAGAGGTCCGGATCGCAGAAACTGCGCCGGCCGCTGCCACCGATGCCACAGCTGACCCGCTGCTGACCGCCCGCGAGGCCGCGTCGGAGGTCGGGCTGAGCCTCCCTGCCTTCTGGCGCGGCGTTAGCGCAGATAGGTTCCCGTCACCATACTACCCGGCAAGCCGTGCGCCACGGTGGCGGCGCTCGGAGCGATCGCGTCCCGGATGGTGGTGTAGGAGGCGGCCGCTGGGATGATGGCGGTCACCGTGGTGGTTCTCGGTAGGGTTGGGTTGCTGAGACCGACAACCCGAACCTCGGACCGCCACGATGACCGACGA
>NZ_JACOMF010000085.1 GCF_014283215.1 Siccirubricoccus deserti | reverse complement strand
TCTTGTCGCGGATGCGCTCGCCGGTGACCTCGCGCTCGAACTGCGCGAAGGAGAGCAGCATGTTCAGCGTCAGCCGGCCCATGCTGGTGGTGGTGTTGAACTGCTGGGTGATCGAGACGAAGGAGGCGCCCTGCGCATCGAGCACCTCGACGATCTTGGCGAAATCGGACAGCGAGCGGGTCAGGCGGTCGACTTTGTAGACCACCACCAGATCGACGCGGCCGGCGGTGACATCGGCAAGGAGCCGCTGCAGGGCCGGCCGGTTCATGGTGCCCCCGGAGAGGCCGCCATCGTCGTAGCGGGCGGGCAGCAGGGTCCAGCCCTCGTGGCGCTGGCTGCGGATGTAGGCCTCGCAGGCCTCGCGCTGGGCATCGAGGGAGTTGAACTCCTGCTCCAGCCCCTCCTCTGATGACTTCCGGGTGTAGATGGCGCAGCGAAGGCCGCCCCGGCTGATGGGCTGGCCGGAGGCCCGGCGGCTACGCATGGACGGCTGGGGCCTGGGCGGGACGCGGGGAGGGGGGGCCCTCTCCCCGCCTCAAGCCGAAGAAGCGGGGCCCGGACCAGTGCGCGCCGGTGATATGGCGGGCGACCTCCGACAGCGAGGCGAAGCGTTGGCCGGTGGGTTCGTCCTTTCTCAAGGGCGAGACCTATGGCTGGCTGAAGCTGGAACGGCCGACGGCGGAGAGCGGCGATCCGTTCCCGCCCGGCTTCGTGCACCTGCCGCTGCACGTGGCCGGCGAGGAATTCTGCCGCCAGCTCACCGCCGAGCAGTTTGTCGCGCGCGCCGGCCGCAACGGCTTCCGCCGGCTGGAGTGGGTCAAGACGCGCGAGCGGAACGAAGCGCTGGACTGCCGGGTCTATGCCCGCGCCGCCGCTGCTGCACTCGGCATGGACGGTTGGGGCGACGGGCGCTGGGCGCGGATGGCGGATGCGCTGTCGCTCCCGGCGGTTGAGCCGGCAGCACCGGTTCCAACCGATGCTGCTGCGTCCGCGACTACAACACGCCCGCGGGGCTGGCTCGCGCCACGCAACGGCTGGCTTCGCTGAGAGGAGGACGACCATGGATCCGATCGTCCTCGCCTGGGCACTCACCCAGCCTGACGGCACACGCGCCGCCGTGCTGGCCGCCGCCATCACCGGCGGCACCACGCGCGTGACCTTCGACGGCCGCACGGTGGAGTACCGCTCCCTGGATGAGCTCGGCCGGGCGCTGTCGGTACTGCACGCCGCGGAGAACAGCGCCGCGCGCCGGCCCAACGTGACCTTCGCCAGCTTCTCTCGCGGGGGAACCAAGTGATGGGGCGTCTTCGTGATGCTTGGCACGCCCTGCGCGGCTATTCCGCAGCACAGGACAGCCGCGCCTCGACCTGGGCAGCCTCGGGGGGCAGCGCCACGGCAGAGGTCGGCGCCGCCGCGCCCACCGTGGCACGCCGTGCCCGCGATGCCGTCCGCAACGATCCCTATGCAGCCCGCATCGTTGATCTCTGGACCGGCAACGCCGTCGGCGCCGGCATCACCACCCGCTGGCCGGACAAGCCCCACGCCGAGGCCTGGCGCCGCTGGTCCGACAGCACCGCCTGCGACGCCGAGGGACGGCTCGACCTCTACGGCCTGCAGGCGCTGGTCATGCGCGCGGTAGTCGAAAGCGGCGAATGCTTCGTCCGCCTGCTGCCGGCCGACATCACGCCGGCCAACCCGATCGGCCTGCGGCCCCAGGTGCTGGAGAGCGACCACCTTGACGCGGCGCGGCAGGGCGTCCTCGACGGCGTCCCCACCCTCCAGGGCATCGGCCTCGGTGAGGCCGGTGAGCCGGTCGGCTACTGGCTGCATCGCGTGCACCCCGGCGCGTCCTGGGTTCTGCCGGGTGGTGCGACCTGGCTCAGCAGCCAGCGCGTGCCGGCCCGCGACGTGCTGCACATCTACCGCAAGCGCCGGCCCGGCCAGCTGCGGGACGTCTCCTGGCTCGCTCCAGTGCTGACCCGGCTGCGCGATCTGGGCGACTACGAGGCCGCCCTGCTGATGAAGGCCAAGATCGAGGCGTGCCTCGCGGCCGTCGTCTCCGAGGACGGCGACGAGGCCATGACAGGGCCGACGTCGGGGCTGCTGCGCGATGCGCAGGGCCGCACCGTCGAGAGCTTCGAGCCGGGGATGATCCTGTATCGCCGTGGCATGGGATCCGTGGAAGTGGTGAACCCGTCCGGCGGCGGCAGCCATGCCGCCTTCGCCCGCCGCGCGCTGGAGGCGTCCGCGGTGGGCACTGGCCTCACCTACGACCAGGTCGCCGGCGACCTCACCCAGGCGAACTACTCCTCACTGCGGGCTGGCAAGATCGAGTTTCGGCGGCTCTGCGAGCAGGTTCAGTACGGGATGCTGATCCCGATGCTGGTCCGGCCGATCGCGGATCGCTTCCACCAGCAGGGCGCGCTGCTCGGCCTCTGGGGCGCCGAGGTGCCGGACGGCGTCAGCCACGTCCCGCCGGCGCATGAGATGATCGACCCGCTCAAGGACACCACTGCGCTCATCGCCCAGGTCCGCGCCGGCTTTGTGCCGCAGCCCGAGGCGGTCGGCGCCTTTGGCTACGACTTCCGCCAGGTAGTGGAGATGATCCGGGAGGCCAATGCCCTGCTGGATGATGCCGGGCTGTCGCTCGACACCGACCCACGTCGGGTAGCGCAGAGCGGCGCCGCCCAGGACGCGCGGCAACTGGCGGCTGTCGAGATTGCGGCGACCGGTGCAGCGGCACCGGTCAGGCCGACCACCGCAAGGCTTTGAGAAGACAGCCGCGGCGTCATCTCTGCTTCCAACATCCGGTCAGGCTTCAGCGGACTGCACGGGTGTTCCGCTTTGCCGGGGCAGCAGTGCGCTTCTTTGCTGGGCCAGCAGTGCGCTTCGCCGAACCAGCGGTACGGCGCGCCACCGGAGTGCAGAGCTGGGAATCAGCGTTGCCAAGGGCTTCCGGCCTGGAAGCGGGGGCAATTTCAGCGATGGTGGCGCCCAGGTTCGCGGTGCCGAGTTCCGGAGAGGCCGGGCGGGGAGCGGGCTGGGCCGTCCAAGCGCCTGTCCAGAAACGCGCCATTTGCTTGCTGAAGTCGGTCATCATTGCTGTCTGCTGACGATGCATTTCCGCCATCCAGATACTGCGTCCTGTACTGGCGTAGGAATTGGCGGCGCTCAGCCAGGCACTCATGAACGGGTTTTTCTGCATCATCGGAATCATTTTCATAAGCAACACATGGTGCGCTGCAGCATAGCTTGCGAGCATTTTCCGGGAGAGGCTGCCGGCGACCCGAACACCAACGCGAGAGGTGTCCGGCGTTGGCGCTCGTTTCCGGATGCCGGCCTCGCCTTCGACACCGACCCCTGCCGCGTCGCCAAGTCCGGCTCCGCCCAGGACGCCGCCCAGCTTGCCGCCATCGAGATCGCCGCCACCGGTGCCGCGGCACCGCAGCGGCCCGACGCTCCGTTGCAGTCGTAGGACATAGCATGACCGAACCAGTTGAGCCGAGCGGGGGCACCCCTGCGGCGGGTGGCGACGCTGCGCCGGATCGAATGCCCACCGCTGGGCAGTCGATCACCGCGTGCCGTGCCCTGGCCGCGCCCGTCACGGTCAATCGCGCGGCGCGCACGGTCGAGGTGGTGTGGTCCACCGGGGCCCGCGCCCGCAACTTCGTGCCGCCCTATGGGTCGATCCTCGAAGAGCTCGATATGCGCCCCGAGGCGGTGCGCATGGACGCGCTCCGCTCCGGGCGTGCGCCCGTGCTGGACACCCACCGCCGTGCCGGCACGCGCGACGTGCTGGGCCGCGTCACCGCCGCGCGCCTCGAGGCCGGCCGCGGTTACGCCACGCTCCAGTTCAGCGGCGCCGATGACGTCGAGCCGGTCTGGCAGCGCGTGGCTGACGGCACGCTGCAGTCCGTGAGCGTCGGCTACCGCGTGCATCGCTACGAGCCGCGTCCGGATGCCGCCACCGGCCAGACCATCCACCGCGCGGTGGATTGGGAACCCTACGAGATTTCGATCGTGCCGGTCCCCGTGGACGCGGCCGCCGTCGTCCGTGGCGAGGGGGACCAGGGCACCCCCGCCACCGCCATCGAACCTGCCCTGATCGAGGAACCACCCATGACCGAGACGACGCCGGCTGTGCCGGATCCCGCACCGGCGCCGCCCGCGCTACCGGCTGCCCCCCCCGAACCCACCCGTGCCGCCCCTCAGGCACCCGATCTGGACGCCATCCGGGCCGAGGCGGAGCGCACCGCGGTGGAGCGCATCGCCGGCTACGAGCCGGTGTTGGCCGCCGCCCGCGGCCTGCTGCTGGAGACGCAGGTGAACGATCTCCGCCAGGCGGCGATCCGCGAGCTCATCTCCCCCGAGGTGCTGCGCGGCCGGCTGTGGGACGCCTTCACCAGCAGCGGGGTGCGCCCCTCCATGCCCGCGCGCCCTGAAACCGGCCCCGCCCATGACGACCCGGCGCAGATCCTCGACGCCATGGCCGAGGCGCTGGCCGCCCGCACCATGCCCGGCTACCAGGCGCCCGCCGCCGGCCGCCACAGCGAGTTCATGGGCTGGCGCCCCTCCGACATGATCGGCGAGCTGCTGCGCGTCCGCGGCGAACGCAGCATCCCGCGCAACCCGACCATCCTGGCCGAGCGCGCCTTCCACACCACCAGCGACTTCCCCGCGCTGCTCTCGGCCGCGGCCAACAAGATGCTGCTGGCGGCCTATGCCCCGGCGCAGCCGACCTACCGAACGCTATTCCTCCGCCGCGACTTCAGGGACTTCAAGCCTCATCGCCACCTGCGGGTCGGTGACTTCCCGACGCTGCTGCCCCTGTCGGAGAACGGCGAGGTCCAGGCCGGCACCATGTCCGAGAGCCAGGAGCTGGTAAACCTTAGCACCTTCGCCCGGCGGATCCGGGTCACCCGCCAGATGCTGGTCAATGACGACCTCGGCGCCTTCACCGACTTCGCCAGCATGATCGGCCGGCGCATCGCTGACTTCGAGAACGCTACGGCCTACGGCCTGCTGAACTCGGCCAGCGGCGACGGCCCGACCCTCACCACCGGCAGCGCGCCGGTGTTCGCGACCGGCGCCGCGCGCGTCAACAAGGCCAATGCGGGCACCGCGCTCGACCTGCCCAACCTCGCCCTCGGCCGTGCCGCGGTGATGCGCCAGAAGACTCTCGACGGGCTGCCGATCGCGGTCGGCGCGCAGATGCGCCTGCTGGTCGGGCCGAACCAGGAACTCGCCGCCCGCCAGCTCACCGTCTCGGTCCAGGCCACCCAGACCAGCAACGCCAACGTCTATGCCGGCTTCGTGCAGCCGTTGGTCGAGCCGCTGATCCCGAACAACCGCTGGTACCTGTTCTCGGATCCGATGGCGGCACCGGTCTACGTCTACGGCTATCTCAACGGCGCCGAGGGGCCGCAGGTCACCACCGGCAACGTCCAGGGCGTGGATGGTGTCGAGGTCTCCGTTATCTTCGACTTCGGCGTGGGCGCCATCGACTGGCGCGGCGCCTGGTTCAACCCGGGGACATAATCACTCCGCGCCCGCGTCAGGGAGCGCCGCAGCACTTGCTGTCGCGGCCCTCGGCGCGAGCGTCCTGGATCGGCGGACATGGCACGTCGCCATAGGAACAAAAGACGCAGCAGTCGCCGGGCTTCGGGCGCAGGACCGCGCCGCAGCCCTTGCAGTCGTAGAACCACTGGCAGGCATCGGTCGGCATCGTCTCTTGCTGGTCGTGCCCGCAATGCGGGCAGTGGATCGTCGAGATCAAGGTTGCGGACATCTGGATCAGCCCGCCGCCACAATGAGGCCCGCCAGCCCGCCACCAAGCATGACAATGGCGAGTAGCGGCACCCGAAAGGCCGCCTTGGCGCACACGTCCTCGGCGCAATGCGGCGCACTCCGCTCCCGAGCAACAAATAGGGCAACGACCAGGGCCGCTGCGCCGCCCCACAACAGTAGCCGCTGCCAAGGTCCAGCTATTACGGCGATGTCCAGCATCCAGGCGCCACCCGCAATTCCAAGAGTGGCGAATACAACGGGCAGCGCACAGCACGCGGCCGCCGCCAGTGTCGCGGCAAGGCCGCCAACAGCCAGCACGGCTGCACTGAGGGCTCGAGCTGCCCCTGGGGACGGATTCTCCACCGAATTCTCCTGAAACTCCACCCAGGCGTTCGGCCTGCCATGCCGGAAAGTTACGCCCTCTCGGCTGATCTCGCCATTGGGCAGCACCCCCACACCACCACAGCATCATTGGAGCATTTCCCATGCGCAACTACGTGCAGCCCGGCGACAGCCTGGCGCTCGCGGTCCCCTATGCGGGCGGCGTCACCTCCGGTCAGGGCGTGCTGGTTGGTGCACTCTTTGGCGTCGCGGCTGTCGATGGCGTGCAGAACGAAATCATCGAATGCCAAACCAAGGGCGTCTTCGACATCGCCAAGGAGCCGGCGCTGGCCATCACCGCTGGGGCGCGGCTCTTCTGGGACAACACCAACCGACGCCTCACCACCACGGCCACCGGCAACTTCCAGGTGGGGATGGCTACCGCGGCGGCGCTTGCCGCCGACACCACCGTCCGCGCCGTGCTGCTGCGCGTTCCGGCGTCCGGCACATGAGCCTCGATCCGAAGGCCACGCGGGGCTATCGCAACCGGAACCCGGGCAACATTGAGCACGTCCCTGCCAACAAGTGGCAGGGGCTGGCTGAGCCGCCCTCGGATGGGCGCTTCTGCCGCTTCACCAGCCATGAGCTCGGCATCCGCGCGCTGGCCGCCCTGCTGATCACCTACCAGGACCGACACAAGCTGCGGACGCCGCGGGCGATCATCGAGCGGTGGGCGCCAAAGGTGGAGAATGACACCGGGGCCTATATCGCGGTGGTGGCGCGGCGCATCGGCGTCGGGCCGGATGATGCGATCGACCTGCATCGGCACGATCACCTGCGCCCGCTCGTCGAGGCCATCATCCACCATGAATGCGCTGGCCTGACCTATCCGGCAGCAGTGATCGATCGCGCGCTGACCCTGGCCGGCGTGCCGCCGGCGCCACCGGTGACGCTGCGGGAGGTCGCTGCCGCCACCGGCACCGGCCGCGGCGCGGTGCTGGTGGGCGCGGCGGGCATCGCCACTGCCATGGCGCAGGCCGCACCAGCCATCCAGGCGCTGGGCACGCTGGCACCGGCTGTTGCCATCGCAGTCATCGTGGCGGCGGTGGTCGGCATGCTCGCTTGGCGACTGCGGCGGCCAGCGTGAGCGCCTTCGCCGCGGCCATGGACGCGCTGGCGGCGGATCCGAACATCGGCTCGGAGGCGACCTATCGCGCGGGCGGGACCGGGGCTCCGGTCCTGATCCGTGTCGTCCGCTCTGTGCCGGATCGGCTGGGCGACGCCTTTGGCACCAGCGTCATCCAGGTCAGCGATGTCCTGACCGTCGCCATGGCCGTGCTGCCAGCCGTGGACGCCGACGACACTTTCACCCTCGGGTCCGACACCCTGACCGTCCAGCACGCCGAGCGCGACGCCGCCGGCATCGCCTGGCGTGTCTTCTGCCGCCGATAGGAGTACCGCCATGATCGACCCCGAACGCATCGGCGGCATCGTCGGCGAGGCACTGCTCGCCGGCGCCCTGGGCGCGCTCGGGGCGATGGCGCGCTTCTCCTCTGCCGACCGACCGCTGCTGACCCGCGCCTATCTGCTGCACGCGCTGGCCGGCGGTAGCCTCGGCACCGGCGCCTGGCTCATCGCCCATGCCTTCGAGCTCGACGGCTGGTGGCTCTTCGCCGTGGCCTGGCTGGCCGGCACGCTCGGCTACGCTGCGCTGCATGATCTGCTGCTGCGGGTGCTGAACCGCCGCATGGGCGGGCCGTAGGCCGATGCGGCTCGGAGCCAGCATCGTTGGCGACCTGCGCAAGGTATTGGCGGAGGAAGTGCGGGCCGGCGAGCGCGCGGCCATGTCGACAATCCGCGCGGAGACCGAACAGGTGAAGGCTGAGCTGCGCCGGCAGGTCACGACGGCCTTCTCGGGCAATGCGCGGGGCGTCGCCAACGCTTGGCGGTCGATGATCTTCCCGCGGAGCGGCCAGTCGCTGCGGCCGGCCGGGCTGGTCTTCACCAAGGTGCCCAACGTCATCGACGCCTTCGAGCGCGGCGCACTGATCCGCGCCAAGGGCGGGCGGCAGTTCCTGGCCATCCCGACCGGATTCAACGCGGCGCGCGGGCGCCGTGGGCGCGGGGAGAAGGGCATGCGCGTGACACCGGCGCAGATGGTCGCCTCCGGCCAGGCCTTCCTGCGGCCCTTCAAGTCGGGCCGGGGCTTCGTGTGGTGCCTGCCGCTGCGCCAGGGCGAGCAGACCGGCCGGCGGCGGCGCACGCGGCTGGTGGCGGGCGGCGTCACGGAGGTCGGCACCGCCAACCGCAAAGGCCGCGAGGCCTGGGCGCGCGGGCTGCTGGCGCAGGGGATGGTGCCGATGTTCCTGCTGCTGCCACAGGTGAAGCTGGCCAAGCGGCTCGACGTGCGCGGTGCTGCCGAGTGCGGGCTGCGTCGCCTGCCTGGCCGCTTCGTGGCGGCCTGGGAGCGCGAGAGCGGGAGGTCAGCGTGAGCGCGCGCGAGACCGCCATCGCGGCGCTGCACAGCCGGCTCGTCACGTCGCTCGCCGTTCGGAACTCGGCGCCGCTGGTGCTGCGCGGCGAGACCATCCCGCAGCGCATCCCACCGGGCGGCATAGTCGTGGTCCGTGACGGCGAGACGGTCGAGGAGACGCCAATCCTCTCCCCGCTCGCCTGGCAGATTGAACATCGCGCCGAGGTCGAGATCACTGCCGCCGGTGCCACGCCGGCCGCGCGCAACACCCTGCTGGATGCGCTGCTGGTGGACATCGCGGCAGCCATTATCGCCCACCGCACCCTCGGCGAGGCTGTGGAATGGGCGCAGCCCGGCAGCGTGTCCTTCGAGGATGTCGAGTTCGAGGGCGCGGCCGCGGCCCGCGCCGCCGCCATCCCCGTCACCCTCTGGTTCACCGTCGCAGGCTCGCCGCTGGCCTGATCCCCTTCCCGGAGAAAGCCCATGCCCCGTGCCATCGGCGCGAACTGCCGCCTGCTCATGCTGCCCGAAACCACCTACGGCACAGCCCCTGGCAGCAACTGGCGGCGCATACCGTTCCTGTCCTGCGATCTCGGGGCCGAGCAACCACTGCTGGATGCCGACGTCATCGGCGTGGGCAGCAACCGCGACCCGGCCGCGCCCTTCCTGGACACGGTGACGGTCGCCGGCCAGGCGGTGGTGCCGGTCGATCTCATCAACATCGGCCACTGGCTGCGGCTGCTGCTCGGCGCGCCCACCACCACCGGCACCACCAACTTCATCCATACCTTCGGCTCGGGCGCGGCCTCACTGCCCAGCAACGCGATGGAGATCGGCTATCCGGACGTGCCCTCCTTCGACGTCTGCACCGGCGTCCGCGCCGACACGCTGGAGATGGACTTCACGCCCACCGGCGCGGCGACGGCGACCTTCGGCCTGCTGGGTCAGGGGTCGGTGCGCACGGGTGCGACCTCCGGCGGTACGCCGACCAGTGCCGCCTACACCGCCTTCAACAAGGCGCAGGGGTCCATCACCCGCAGCGGGTCGGCGCTGGCGCAGGTCACCGGCGCGCGGCTCACCTATGCCAACGGCATGGAGGCGGTGCGCACCATCCGCGCCGATCGCCGCGTCGAGGGTGTGGATCCCGGCATTGCCCGGTGCACCGGCCAGATCACGGTCCGCTTCGAGAACACCACGCTGCTCACCCAGGCGCAGGCCGGCACTGGGGCGGAGTTCGCGCTGGCCTTCACCATCGATGCCAACCGCAGCCTCACCATCACGCTGCACGAGGTCTACCTGGCTCTGGCCAAGACTCCGATCGAAGGGCCAGCCGGGGTGGAGGCCAGCTTCGATTTCCGCGCCGCGTTCAACGCGACGGCAACGCGGATGATGACAGCGCAGCTGAAAAACCAGCAGGCGGGGACGGAGTACGCCTAATTTCCGGTCGGCATAGTAGGCCGGCTTCAGGCACGACCGGGGCGTTGGCGATGGGTGCTGCGAATGGCGGCTTTGCGCCCATGTCGGTCATCTGCTGGGTGCGCCAAGCTTCCTGAAAGCAGACGATGCGCCCCCGAGCTCGGCTGAGCGGGTCGGACGGAAAGCGGACCTCCGGCGCACGCGCCTTCAGCGCCAGCAGGGCGCCTTGACGCTCCCCGGCTGCTCAAGCAGGCGATCACAGGTCCTTCTGACCGCGCCATAGCATTCGCAGGAAGCCGCCTCGAGGCCAGGTCGGTCGGTGATTTCCATCCGGCCGTGAGCGTACTCGATGAGGCCCGCCTTCTGCAGGATGCCGGCGGCGACGCTGATCCCGGCACGGCGCACCCCGAGCATCATGGAGAGGAACTCGTGGGTCATTGGGAACGCGGCCCCCTCGGACCGGTCGTGCGCCATCAGTAGCCAGCGCGCGAGCCGATCCTCGATGTGGTGGCGCCCATTGCAGGCCGCGGTCTGCGAGACCTGCACGCTGAAGGCCATGGCGTAGC
>NZ_JACOMF010000084.1 GCF_014283215.1 Siccirubricoccus deserti | reverse complement strand
CCCACCTTGCCCGCCATCCGGCGCGCACTGCTGGCTCAGCTCGCTGCCGCCATCCGGCTGCGATGTCCCAGATGCCGCGAGTTCATCGACCTACACAAGCGCGAATGAAAGTGCCGAAGTAGTGCTACGGACTCGAAGGTCGCGGGCGGGTTCCTGTCTCCACGAGGCGCCGCAGCTCGGCCTTGGCCACCTTCTCGAGGACGGACCGGGGGAATTCCTCCAAGACCCTGACCTCCACCGGGCGTTTGAAGTCCGCGAGGTGGGTGGCACATGCGGCATGGATGCGAGCCATCACCTCCACCTCCTCCACCCCCCCGGGTGGGTCCCGATGGAACAGCACGAAGGCGACCGGCACCTCGTCCAGCATCGGATGCCGTTTGGCCACGACGGCCACCTCTCGAACGCCGGGCACCGCTGCGATCACTGCCTCGATCTCCGAGGAAGCCACGTTCTCGCCACCCACCTTCAGCATGTCTTTCGCCCGATCGGCGAAGCGGATGCAGCCGTCCTCAAGCAGCGTCACCCGGTCGCCGGTGCGGAGGCGCCCGGCGGCATCGTAGCTGTCCGCCGTGGCGGCCGGGTTGTTCAGGTACTCGAGAAACAGAGAGACGCCGGGCACGCCGGTGATCAGCAGATCGCCCGTCTCGCCGGGCCCGACAGGGGAGCCGTCCCCGCGCAGGACATGGACGCCGTACTCCGGCGCCGGCCGACCGATCGCCCCCGCGCTAGTCAGCTCCGGGTCGCCGAGGATGGCGTGGCTGATAGTCTCCGTCATGCCCCACCAGCTGACGATCCCGACGCCCAGGCGCGCCGCCGCCGCCGGATCGGAGCGCCCCAGGCCGATAAGGCGGAGAGAGTGCCGTGCCGGGGTCTCCACATTCAGCAGCGCCTTGAGGCAGAACGGCGCCAGCGAGGCGAAGGTGGTGCGATGCTTCAGCGCGGCGCCCCAGAAGCGGCTGGAGGAGAAACGCGGCTGCAGAACCGCCGTGGCGCCTGCCCAAAGCGCGGCGAGTACCGAGTACGCCATCGCGTTGGCGTGGAACAAGGGCAGCACGACGTGGTGGACGTCGTCGGGATGGAGCCGCTCATGCGCCGCGTTGACCCGCGCGCCCCAGAGGGCGTTGGCGTGGGTCCAGACCACGCCCTTGGGCCGGGCGGTCGTGCCCGAGGTGTACTGGATTGCGACCGGTGGGGAGGGGTCGGGCGCGCGCCGCGGCGGGGCCGCATCCGCGCCCTCAGCAAGCAGGGCGTCGAAGGAGTCACCCCTGGCCGGCGCCTGCCCCGGCATAAGGGGTTCGCCGGCATCATGCGCCGTGACGGCAAGCCAGCGCAGCTCCGGCGCTGCCTCGTTCACCAGTTCCGCGTAGCGCGGCTGGGTGACGGCGGCGACGGCGCCGCTGTCGGCTACATAGTACCGGAGTTCGGGGAGCGCGCTGCGTGTGTTCGTGGTCACGGCGACCGCGCCAAGTTCGGCGCATGCGTACCAGGCGAGGAGCGCCTCCGGGCAGTTGTCGAGGTGCACCAGCACGTGCTGCCCTGGCCGGACGCCGCGGCGGGCCATGGCCGCTGCCAGATCCACGCACCGCTGCCGGAAGGCGGCGTAGCCCATCACCTTGGTCCGGCCGTCGAAAGGCTCCCAGATCAGGAAGGGATGGTCGCCGTGCCGCAGGGCCTGATTCCGCAGCAGCCAAGGCACGTCCATACCGAGGAATGGGTGGAGCATGGTCGATCTCCTCCCGCCGCACCTCATCCGCACCGGGGAGCCATGGGGGCGGCGCGCTGTAAGGGTTGCCCATTCTAGCCCGGATCATTCACGTGGGCTGACGGGCATGGTGCAAGCCGCTGACCGGCAATAGATTTCGGCTGTGACATTCGAAACCAGCCGTTTGCGGAGACCATGCCCGCCAAGGTTGAACCTACGCCGCCCCTCCCTGGCCTGTCACCGGTCGGCGGCAAGCTCCTGGTCGCGCGCTTCGATGGCGGGCGCCTGTCCTCCGATGGCGGCGTGCTGGCGCTGCGCAAGATCGAGCGCCGCCTCGGCGTCGCCGATCGTCTGGCCGCCTGCCTCGAGGACCCGCGGGCATGGGAGCAGGTCAGGCACGGCCTGGCCGACATCATTCGCTTCCGCTTCACTACACTCGCCGCCGCCCTCATCTGCCTGAACCAGGTCAGGCGGTTGTGTTAGGCGCTCTAATTACCCCCGGGTTCCGCCAGCCGCTGAGAGCCATGAGCCGGATCCCTGGTGAGTGATCTCCGCCGCGCGGGGCGCCGCGTACTCTTGAAAACGGGGCAGCGCAACCTCAACAGAATGTCCGGCCGGGGGGCCATTTGGAACCCGGCAGCGGGCGCCGACCAGCGCCGCTCGTATCCATGTTGCTTCGCAAGGAGGACCTGGAAATGAGGACCGAGTTCGACTTCACGCCACTGTTCCGCTCGACGGTGGGCTTTGACCGCATGCTGGACGCTCTGCTTGCGGCGGCCCGGGTCGAGCACCTCGAGAACTATCCCCCTTACGACATCGAGAAGCTCGGGGAGGACGAATACCGCGTCACGCTGGCGGTAGCCGGCTTCCACGAGGACGAGCTGACCGTCACCGCGCGCCAGAACATGCTGGTGGTTGCCGGCGACCGCCGCGACCGCGAGGGGGCGGGCGACGGTTCGGACGGTGGAGGTCGCCAGATCCTGCACCGCGGCATCGCCGCGCGCGCCTTTGAGCGCCGGTTCGAATTGGCCGACCACGTGGTCGTGGTGGGCGCCAGCCTGTCCAACGGCCTGCTGACCGTCGATCTCCGCCGCGAGGTGCCAGAGGCGATGCGACCGCGCCGCATCGAGATCGGCGCTCCGAGCCCTTCGCGGCCGCGCAAGCAGATCGAAGGCAAGCCGGAGGGCGAGCGCAAGGCGGCCTGAGCGGTCCCGGGCGGCGCCGCACGGACCTTGCCCGGCGACGGGCAGGGCTGCCGTAGTCCGCTCACCCACGCCAAGGGGCCACGCCACACCGGGGCCGCTGGCGGCGGGGACACAGCGGCGCGTCGCCGCCACCTCCGGAGGACGCCTGGGGCGACGCCAACACCTCTGAGTGCAGCCGGGCGGCAAGGTGGCGCGACCACCACCGGGCATGTGGCCGTTGAGCTCGTGGCCCATACCGGCGGAGGTGCCCCTGCCGAACACCCATATGCGCGCGCCGGGCACCACGACGAATCACCCCGACGAGGCATAGATGCACGACTACGACCCACGAGACTGGTGGTGGTCGCCGAACGGGAGCGGCGCCGGCCGTGACCGCGAGCCACGCGACCCCGACCTGGACCGCCTGGTGATCTGCGGCCTGGTCGGCGCGATCTGCCTGTGCCTGGCGTCCTTCGCGCCGCCGCCGCTCTTCGCGGCCGTCGCGGCCGAGCTGCTGCGCCTTGCGGCGCTGGGCAGCGCGCTGGAGGCGGTGCTACGCGGCGAACGCCTGCTGGAGGAGCGGATCACGGCATGGGACCAGGCGGCCGCCCTGGGCGCGACCGCGCTGCTCCTGGGGCTCGCCGCCGGCGCCTCTGCCGTGGAGCCGGGACCTGCAGGGTGAGAGACATCGCGGCAACGTCTTTCGCCACCCTCCTCGCGACGATCGGCCCGCTGGAGGTCGCGTCGGTGTTCGCGCTGCTGGCCGCGCGTGCCGGCGCGACGCTGCGGCGGCGCCTCGCCATGACCTCCTGCGGGATCGCGACCCTCGTGCTCATCGGCTTTGCCTTCGGCGGTGCGCCGGTGCTCGCTTGGCTCGGCATCGGGCTGCCGGCCTTCACCATCGCGGGTGCGATCCTGCTGCTCCTGCTTTCGGTGGACCTCGTCTTCGCGCGACCCAGCGGCCTCTCCTCGCTGACGCCGCGGGAGGAGCGCGAGGCGGAAGGCCACGCGGACATCGCCGTCGTCCCGCTCGCCATCCCGCTGATCGCCGGGCCAGGCAGCATGGCGGCGGTCGTCCTGCTGATGGATCGGGCGCGGACGGCCGTGGAGGCCGGGATCGTGCTCGGCATGCTGGTGCTGGTGATGGCGCTCACCCTCGCCGCGATGCTGGCGGCAGCGCGAGTGATGCGCCTGCTCGGCGTTGCGGGCGTGAATGTGGTGGCACGCGTCTCGGGCGTGCTGCTCGCCGCGCTCGCGGTGCAGTTCATGCTCGACGGCCTGGAGGCCGTTGGCTTGGTCGCGGCGGCGCAGCCCGCGCCTGTCCCGCCGCAGTGATGACGACGCGGATGATCGGAGAAGACGGAGCCTGCCCATGCGTATCGCCCAGATCGCCCCCTTGGCAGAGGCCGTGCCGCCGCTGCTCTACGGCGGCACGGAACGCATCGTGTCCTACCTGACGGAGGAGCTCGTGGCGCTCGGCCACGACGTGACCCTGTTCGCCAGCGGCGACAGCCGCACCGCCGCGCGGCTCGAAGCCATCACGCCACGGGCGCTACGGCTGGACGCCTCGATACGCGACACGGTCGCGCCTCACATTCTGATGTTGAGCCGCCTGCAGGAACGGCTGCGAGACTTCGACGTCGTGCACTTTCACATAGATCACCTGCACCTGCCGATGATGCGCGGCTCCGGTTTACCTTTCCTGACCACCTTGCACGGCCGGCTGGACCTGCCGGAGATTGCGCCCCTGTTCCAGGCGCATCCCGAGGCACCCTTCGTCTCCATCTCGAACGCGCAACGCCGGCCTCTGCCCTCCGCAAATTGGGCTGGCACGGTCCTGCACGGGCTGCCGACGGATCTTCTGCCCTTTTCGCCGCGCGACCGCGGCTATCTCGCTTTTCTCGGCCGTATCTCCCCGGAGAAGGGCCCGGACGTGACAATCCGCATTGCACGTGCCGCGGGCATCCCGCCGCGCATCGCGGCGAAGGTGGACAATATGGACCGCGCCTATTTCGAGACGGCCGTGCGCCCCCTGCTCGACGGCCCCGGCGTGGAGTTCATCGGCGAGGTGGACGAAGCACAGAAGGCCGAATTCCTCGGCGGAGCCCGCGCCCTGCTCTTCCCGATCCAGTGGCCGGAGCCCTTTGGCCTGGTGATGATCGAGGCGATGGCTTGCGGCACGCCGGTGGTGGCGTTCAACCGCGGCTCCGTGCCGGAGGTGATGGAGGATGGCATGACGGGTTTTGTGGTGGAGGACGAGACGGGCGCGCTTGGCGCTCTCCGGCGCATCGGATCGATAGATCGAACTGCGGTCCGCCGCGTCTTCGAGCGGCGCTTCACCGCGCGGCGCATGGCCGAGGACTATTTAGCCCTCTATCGCCGGCTCGGTGCCGCGCATGAGCGGCCGGTGCTGCGCGTTGCATGAGGCCCATCATGGACGGCGTTCCGGCCGGCACGCTGCCGACATCCTACCCGCCGGAGGAGGAGCGCTTCGCCGTCGCCGCCAGCGCGGCAACGGCGCTCGCGCTCTATAGGCCTCGCACGCTGAAATGCGGCGACAGCTTCCTCGTGCTCGACCATTACGGAGACGCACAAGCACTTTGTCCCGCGGCGGAGGGGCTGTTCCATCTCGACACGCGGCACCTCTCCCGCATGGCGGTGACCATCGAGGGCCAGCGGCCGCTGCTGCTCTCCTCCGGGATCAGCGAGGACAACGCGGTCCTGACGGTGGACCTTGCCAACCCCGACCTGCGGCTGGCGGGTGGCGGCACGCTGATGCGGGACACGCTGCATATCCGCCGCGTCCTGGTGCTGGGCGACGGCGCCTTGCACGAACAGCTGCACATCCGCAACTACGGTGCCGAGCCTGTCGCGCTCGAACTGGGGCTGGATCACGCGGCGGACTTCGCCGACATCTTCGAGGTCCGCGGCGCCCGGCGCGAGCGGCGCGGCACTATCCTGCCGGTTGAATGCAGTGCCGGCAGCGCTACCTTCGCCTATCGCGGGCTGGATGGGGTGCTACGGACGACACGAGTCACCTATGATCCGGCGCCGGACCGCCTCGACGACGGCCGGGCGCGCTACGCAATCCGCCTCGCTCCTGACGAGCAACGCACGGTCGCGCTGGCCGTGCGCTCCGGCCGCAGCGGTGCAAGTGGCGAGGCCGCGCAACCGGATGCCCCCGACCTCGGCTTCGATGGCTGGGTGGCGTGGCACCGCGCCTGGAGCGCTGCGCGGGCGAAGAACGTCGCGCGCATCCACACGAGCAACGAGGCCTTCAACGATTGGCTGAACCGCTCGCGCGCCGATCTCGACATGCTCTGCACCACCGGCGCGGGGGAGCCCTTTCCCTATGCGGGCGTCCCCTGGTTCAGCACTGCCTTCGGGCGGGACAGCTTGATCACCGCCTTACAGTGCCTCTGGCTCGATCCCGCCCTGGCAGCGTCCGTGCTGCGCCATTTGGCCGCGCGGCAGGCGAAGGAGAGCGATCCCGCGCGCGATGCGGAGCCGGGCAAGATCATGCATGAGACGCGCCGCGGCGAAATGGCCGCGACTGGCGAGGTGCCGTTCGGCCTCTACTACGGTTCAGTGGATGCGACCCCGCTCTTCGTCATGCTCGCGGCCGCGCATCTGGAGCGCACTGGCGACCGCGCACTGGCGCGCGAGCTCTGGCCACATGTCGAGGCGGCGCTTAGCTGGATGGAGCGATACGGCGACCGCGACGGAGACGGCTTCCTAGAATACGGGCGCCGCACCGCGGAAGGTCTCGCAAACCAGGGTTGGAAGGACAGTTGGGATTCTGTCTTCCACGCCGATGGCAGCCTCGCCAAGGGACCGATTGCGCTGGTCGAGGTGCAGGCCTATGCGCACGCCGCCTGGCTCGGTGGCGCGCGCATCGCACGCGCACTCGGTCGCCGGACGTGTGCGGAGGCGCTGGAGGCGCGCGCGGAGGCGCTGCGACGCCGCTTCGACGAGGCCTTCTGGTGCCCGGGCATCGGGACCTACGCACTGGCGCTGGACGGCGAGAAGAAGGCTTGCCGCGTGCGCAGCTCCAATGCAGGCCATGTGCTGCTGACGGGGATCGCGCCAGCCGAGCGCGCGGCCCGGGTCGCGGCGACGCTGCTCGAACCACGTTCCTTCTGCGGTTGGGGCGTGCGCACCATCGCGGAGGGCGAGGCGCGCTACAACCCAATGAGCTACCACAACGGGTCCGTGTGGCCGCACGACAACGGGCTGATCGCGCTCGGCCTCTCGCTCCACGGGCTGCGCAAGCCCCTGGTGCGGCTGCTCGGCGGGCTGTTCGACGCGGCGCTCTGGACCGACATGAAGCGGCTGCCGGAGCTGTTCTGCGGCTTTCCCCGCCTGCCTGGGCAAGGCCCCACCGCCTATCCGGTCGCATGCCTGCCGCAGGCCTGGGCAAGCGCCTCGGCCTTCGCGGTGCTCGGCGCGCTGCTTGGCGTGACCTTCCGGCCGGACCAGCGGCAGATCCGCTTCGTCCGCCCGGTACTGCCGCCCTGGCTCGAGATGGTGCGCATCGAGAACCTGCGCCTTGGCGGCGCCTCGGTGGACCTCGTGATGCATCGGCACGAGGGCGACGAGGTTTCGCTGCGGGTGCTGCGCCGCCGCGGGCGGATCGAGGTAGCGGTGATCAACTGACCAGGAAAGCGCCGGGGGCGCTGGAAGGCACCCCCGGCCGGGATCAGGCGTGCACCTGGGTCGGCGTGCCAGTCATCCACCAGAGGTGGAAAGCGGCCGCCGCCGCGACCAGGACGCCGACGATGATATGCATCCACATAGCGCCAGCCATCGCCAAGAAGCCCAGGATCCAGGGCGCCAGGACCGCCCAGGCCCCGAGGGCCAGGTTACCCCAGGCCGCCTGTGCGTAGCGCCAGGCGGCGGCAATGCCGACCAGAGCCATCGCGGCGCCGGTCAACCAGGCGCTCCACGCCGCCGTCTCCCAGTTGGTGAAGCCGATCGCCCAAGGCGCGGCGACCAGGAGCAGCCCGAGGACGATTTGGCTGCCCGCGGCAAAAGTCGCTGTCTCGTTCCTGCGCTTCATCGAATTGGCTCCTTCCAGGGGCCGGCTTGATGAAGGCCGGCACGGCCCTGGCCCCGCCAAGCCGCGCCGGCCATCGGATCACCTGGCGCTGACCGGAATGCGGCGCGTGCGCTGGGCCGCGCGCTCCGACCTCGGCAACGTCACGGTGAGGAGGCCGTTACGGAACTCCGCACGGACGCCTTCCTCCTCAACCTCCTGGCCGAGCGGGATGCGGCGCTCGAAGCGGCCGTACATCCGCTCGGAAATGCGGCGTTGCTTGTCCTCCGTCTCGGACCGCTTCTCACCGCGCACGACGAGGTCGCCATCCTCGATCAGCACCTGGATGTCCTTCTCGTCCACGCCGGGCACCTCGAAGGTGGCACGGATCTCCTTGTCGGTCTCCGTCACCTCGACGTTCGGCCAGCCGGGGGACACCGGCATGCCGAAGCCACGGAGCGTCTCATCGAAGAGCCGGTCCATTTCCTGGCGCAGAGCCGCGAAGGGACCAGCCGCCTCGCTGCGGAAGGCAGGGCTCATGCGCGAGCCGCTGCGCGCCCAGGGGACGACGTCGTGCATGTTCATGGAGTTCATGATTGCATCTCCTCCTTGTCACATGGGCCCCGGGGCACCCGCGCGACATCCGGCCTGACACCCCCGTCCAAGGCGGCAGGAGGCGTGGGCGGAATCGGTGGAGCGGCGCGGCAGCCCCGCGCTGGCGAATCCACCCGACAGGATCTGGCGATCCGCTATCGCGTGGGTAGATTCCTCTCCGCTCCCTGGCCACATCCTCCGGCGAGCGACGTGGAGGCGAGGAAGGTCCGGTGCCGTCTGGCGCCCGGGACCGAGCCCCGAAAGGGCACTCGACGGTCGACGAGATTGGAAGGAACGGTGCGATTTCAAGGGGCTGCGTGTTGACCGGAGCGATGTCGCGGCTTCTGTTCCGCCGCGCGGCGCCGGCGCGACCAGGAACCGGGACCTTCCCCAGCGCGCTGGGCTAAGGGAGAGAAGGAAGCACCGCCTCGCCGCGCGTTTGCCTCATGCGCGACCAGCGCGATGTTTCTGGTATGGACGAGGAGGGAGCCGCCGTGCCGCTCGATCTGCCCAACGGAATGCAAGGTCTCCGCAGCGAGCTGCGCGAGCCGCACGCCCTCAGCGGGCGGGAGCCATAGTCAGGTGCGCCTGATTGGACAACCGCGGTGGCGACGCGCAGCCGTGTTGCGCCTGAACCCGGAAGCCCTTGCGCGCCAGCGTCGGCTGAACCGGCTGCATTCCGCGTCGCTGGTCTGTGGCCTGGTGCTGCTTGCCGGCGCGACGGGGCTCGTGGTTGCGGGGCTCGAGGGGCTGGTGATCGCGGCCATCGCGGCATTGCTGTTCTTCCTACTTGACCCGGTGGTGCCAGGGGATCCCCTGTTCCGCCGCGCCTTCGGCGCCATCCGGTTGGCCCCCGCGCAGGCGCCAGAGCTGTCTCAAGCCGCGGCGGAGCTGGCGCGCCGGGCTGATCTCGCGGCGGTGCCTGCACTGTACCTGGTTCCCTCCCGTACGCTGCAGGCGATGGCCGCGGGAACCCGCGAAGAGCCCGCCATTGCGGTGACACTTGGCCTGCTAAAGACGCTGCCGTCACGCGAACTCGTCGGGGTGCTTGCGCACGAGATCGCTCATATCCGCCACGGAGACGTTGCGGTGATGCGCCTTGCGGCCGCCGCGGCATCGCTTACTCGGACCATGGCGTGGCTCGGGCTGCTGCTGCTGGCGTTCTGGTTGCCGGGTGCGCTGGCGATGGGCATGGCCCCGCCGCTCCTGACCATTCTGCTGCTGTTCTCCGCGCCGCTGGCAAGCGATTTGCTGACGCTCTCGCTGTCGCGGCGGCGCGAATTCCTGGCCGATGCGGGTGCTGTAGAGCTGACCGGCGATCCGCTGGGTCTGGCGGCCGCATTGACGCGCCTCTATCGGCTGCAAGGCGACGACTGGGAGAGGCTTGCGGCACGCGGCGCTGGCTGGCTGCATTGGTTCCGCACCCATCCCGGAATCGCCGAACGCGTGCGCCGCCTGAATGAGACGGTGGCGGCCGTGGAGCCCGCCTGGCCCAGCAGGATCTGGAATGGCGACATGCCGGTCCGTCTCGGGCAGCTTGCCCGACAGCATCCAGCTCAGGCGCTGGTACGTCGCTGGCTGCTCTGACCGGTTCGTGCAGGGAGCGCCTGCCGGCATAGGGCACCCGCCGCTTCGTCATCTGCACCGACAGCATCGCCGCCGCCAAGTCGATGGCGGCGTTCGATGCATTGCACGCACGGGCGCGTACGGTGTTGTTGGACCAAGCGGGGGCAAATAGAGAGAAGCGGTGGCGGTGTTACGTTGCGGGCTCTGGCGTCATTCCACCAGCCTCGCCCGAGGCTCCAACCAAGGCCAGCCGACATCACCGTGACAACTCCCCTGCGGCTTGTTGGGCGACCTGACCGCGGCCGCAATGGCGATCCTCCGGAACCTGCACCGCATCGTTCGCTAAGGCGTCAGGGCGCCGGCGCCCGCGCTGATTACCTGGCATTTCGGCACCTGCGATCCGCGGTTCCGCGGATATGCCGGGGTATTTGCCCGATCGCGTCCCGGATGGTGGTGTAGGAGGCGGCCGCTGGGATGATGGCGGTCACCGTGGTGGTTCTCGGTAGGGTTGGGTTGCTGAGACCGACAACCCGAACCTCGGACCGCCACGATGACCGACGA
>NZ_JACOMF010000083.1 GCF_014283215.1 Siccirubricoccus deserti | reverse complement strand
GGCCGCAGGCAAGTCAGTGAAGGCCACCCTGACCGCCACGGCTCGCAAGCTCCTCGTCACACTCAATGCCATGGTTTCTAGCGGAACAAACTACCGACTCGACACCGCAACCTGATTACAGTTGCCGACAAACCCGGGACGGTTCATCTTTTGGGGCGGGTCTGGTCCAGCGCATCACGGCGGATCTCGGCCTCCATCGTCTTGCGGCCGAGCAGGCGCTCCAGCTCGCGGACCTTGGCCTCGAGCTCGCGGACCCGGCTGGCCGGGACCACGTCCTCGTCCGCCCTGACAGCCTCGAGGCCACCTTCGGCCATGCGCCGCATCCACCCGAACAGGAGGCTGGGGGAGACGCCCTGGAGCCGAGCGACGGCCGAAACCATCATGCCGGGGCGTCTCCTCGACCAGCCGCACCTTCTCCTCGGCAGTGTAGCGCCTCCGGCGCTCCCGGCCGGTGATGACTTCGACGCGCTCAGTGGGCTTCGACATGGGCGCACGCCTAGGCTTCCACCTAGGCCCTCAGGGGTGCACCGGGTGTCCGGTCGAAATGGGGTGCGTTCCACTCCGATCCATCCAGTGAAGTCGGCGTGCCTTATAGCTTGTCCGGCAATGCATGGCGACGAACGGGTGCACCCTATGGCGCGGTAGAATCGTCACATCAGGTCCCAGGGTCCCTTCAGCCAACAGCTTGGCGATGACCCGCGTCAAAAGACCAGGGCCGGTGCAGAGCCAGACAAGATCCCGGTCACCCCGGTGAATGGCCTCCACTGCCCACGCCAGTGCCGTACAAAAAACCGGATGTCCTGGCATCGCGCCTAACAGGTTGTTGCCGATGGTCGCGAAGTCCTCGACGTAGAGAAGCACCGAGCCGCTGCTCGACAGCAAACCTTCGACCGGTGCCAAGCACCGATCATCGGCGTCCACGTAAAGGCCGCCGCGCTGAGCAAGCCATACCAAGCGGAAGAGGTCGCTACGCATTGCCGGCTCCCGACAGCGCAGGAAAGCCTGAGCAACGGTCAGGGGACAATGCTTTAATAGGAAGCTATGGGCGGTTCTATCATCGAAATATTCAATAGAAAAATTAGGATTGTGCTCACGCCATGAAGCCATCAGCACCTGCACATCAGCCGGCGGATCCGCTGTGTCCCAGTATTGGCAAATGCGCCGTGGAATGCTGTCCTTAGAACCCGTTTGAAAAGGGTCTCCGGATGCACGGCATAGCGTGCCGCTGGCCATGCTTGGCCCATGACCTTGTGGTAGTCGGACCTTTTCAAACGGGCTCTTAGTGGTAGGCAATGCGACAGCTGCTGAGCCGACCTCGCGATTGGCCAGCAGCAGTTGCATCGCGGGACCGGTGTTGTCCGGGTTGGCAAGAACCAAAGCAGCCACAGGCGCCAGCCGTTTAGCCGCTGGCAATGAACGTAGCTCCCGAAGATGTGTTGCCAATACCGTATCAAGGGCCAGTTCGTCCAGTAGCTGGCCGGCGAGCGACTGGCTGATGTTGGAGCTGCGCCCGGTGCGTCGGCGGGCAGACCGACCTTGCTCTGCAACCGCAAGAAGGTGCTTGCGTGCTGCAACGAGATCAAGACGCAGTAGTGCGGTGCGGGCTGCCTCCTGGTGCAGACTGGTATGGTGCGGATTGAGGGCAAGGCCCTTGGCGTAGTGGGCCGCCGCGTCGTCCAGCGCTTCCGCCTCGGCAGCGATCAATCCGCGCAGGAGCGCCTCCTCCGCCCGTTGTTCTGCCGTAGCCGGCCGGTACGCCTGCAATGCTTCCGCCGCAGCCTCCGGCCCTTCCAGCATAAGGCGCAGCCGCACCACCATGGGCACCAGCTGCTTAGGGAACGCGCCGCGCTGGAGTGCGGCGGACACCAGTTCCAGCGCTTCCCGCCACCACCCCAGCTGGCGCAGCGCATGTGCATGGGCGATGAGCACGTCCGGCGCCTCTTCGGACACGATGGCCGACGCCCCGGCCAGGATCGATGCGGGGTCGAGCTCCCCTTCTGCCAGGCGGGCGGCAACCAACCCTGCCCGGGCGGCCACGCTGGTGGAATTGCGGTCCAGGGCTGCAAGGAAATGGGCCGCTGCCTCGGCCGGTGCTTCCGCTTCCATTGCTTGGGTGCCGCGTATCAGCCATGGCCGCGGGTCGGCCGGGACGAGGGAGTCAAGCCGCATTAGTAACGCCGCGCTCTCGTCCGGGCGGCCGCCACGCCAGGTCAGCTCGGCAAGGCTCAGAAGCGGTTCCGGCGCCAGCGGGTGCGCTTCCGCCGCGCGGCGCAGCCACGCCTCTGCCGCATCCGCGTTCCCGGTCCGGCTTGCTAGCTGCGACTGGATCACGCATGCCCAAAGATGGTCCGGCTGGAGCTTCAGCACCCCAGCCAGCCGCGCCTGGGCCTCCTCCGCCTCGCCTCGGTCAGCGAGGAGGACAACTAACTCGAATCGAGCCTCTGCGTACTCGGGCTGCTCGAGGAGGATGGCTGAGAGCAGGGCTTCGGCCTCCGCTAACTCGCCAGACAGCCGGAGAAAACGCGCTAGCTCCAGACGCATCAACACATTCCGGGGTTGATATATCAATCCATCACGCAATGTTCTGACCGCGGTGCCGGTCTCATCGAGGTGGCGGTGCTCACGGGCCAACTCCAGCCTTGCCCAAGGGTCGTAGGGATCGGCTTCGACGGCGGCGCGCAGCAGTGCCATCGCAGTGTTGCGGTCGCCACGCTGGCGCGCCAGCAGGCCGAGCTGGAGCACTGGCATCGGGTGAGTGGGAGCGATGCGCCGTGCCGCCTGGAGGTGCTCCTCGTACGCCCCGAGTTGGCCGGTCCGGCGACATTCCTGCGCCAGCTCAAGCCGGGCGCCAAGATCCTCTGGAGCGAAGGCGACCGCCGCCTGGAGTTGCTCCAGTGCGTCGGTGTCATTACCTCGGGCGCGGGCCAGGAGACCGAGCTGCAGGCGTGGAGCGACGGCTTGCGGTGCCAGCTCGGCCGCTTTCAGCGCAGCCGCCCGTGCCTCGTCAAACTCCCCTACCTCGCGGTGCTCCACGGCCAACTCGACCAAGGGCCAGATGTCGTTTGGGGCGACGATGCTTGCCACCCGAAAGAAGGTGCGCGCGGCCCTGCGGTCCCCGCGAAGGCGGGCCATCACGCCCAGGCCGAGGCGCGCGGCGACGCAGCCTGGGTCCCGGAGCACCGCTTCAAAGTAGAGCGGGACGGCGGCTTGATCGCCAAGTGCCCGAAGGATGTTCGCCCGCATCAGCAATGCGTCGTTCGTCAGCGGCTGCGGCAGGTCCGCGAGATCGAACCGGCGGAGTGCCTCAGCCGCTTGGCCGCGATTCAGTAGATGGCGAAGGTCTGCGATCAGCTCAACCTCACTGTTACTCATGTGCGCCTCGAACGATGCTCATTTTTCGCCACATTTATATCTATGTGGAAACATTCCGAAATCGATGTCGCGATTGCCAAGGTCAGCGGCCGTCTCTGCTGCTCTGCAGCGTAATCGCGATTGATTGAATACGAGAATTTCGCTATCTGCTCAACATCTAGTGATGTTCGAAAGGTGGCGCAGTGGCGAAGCTCTCTAAGGCCCCCGGTGCTGTGTTGCTCAAGAAGCTGAGCGGCGGCGTCGGTAGCAAGTTCTACCTCCTTGCCAGCGAGGCCGACAGACAAGCGCTAGAAGCGGGTCCGCTTGGACATCTCGTACACTACCAAGCGCCGCAAGGGGCACCGATCCTCAATAACGTCTTCCCCTTAGCTGCTGTCGCCGCATCTGACTCGGGGGCCGAAGACCTGGAGGAGGTCTGCAATCGGCTTGCGACCTTGCGGTCCCTGCCGCCGCTGCCCATGCTGCGCCTTCCCGACGTTATGGGGCCTGGCGCCGTGGCCGTCGCCGAGTTGGTCACGGGGCCCCTTGCCAGGATCGCCCGGTACGCGAGCAATCTGAACTCGCAACTTCTCGACATCAAGCGTGAGCGCGATCAGCTCCTGGAGAACTACCGGGCACTCGAGGACACCTTCAACGCCCAAGCGATGCGCTCCGTGTCCTGCGTGTTCG
The DNA here is from genome assembly GCF_014283215.1 of Siccirubricoccus deserti. Taxonomy (GTDB): domain Bacteria; phylum Pseudomonadota; class Alphaproteobacteria; order Acetobacterales; family Acetobacteraceae; genus Siccirubricoccus; species Siccirubricoccus deserti. The sequence continues at coordinate 6,679 of NZ_JACOMF010000083.1, read as the reverse complement.
AGCACCAGCCGTACTCCGACCCTGCCGACGAAGGCATCGAGGACCTACTAGTCGATGGCGGGATCACCCAGCTGCTGCCCGTGGCCAGCACAGGCATTTCGGGTTTCGCCCTGCACATCCGCGCCACCGGGACCGGGCATTCAGGCCTACGCCTCCGCCTCGAATGTGTCGAGGATGAGGCGATTGTCGGCGAATGGATCGTTGCCAGTGCGCAGGTGGGAGAGGGGTGGAACTACTTCGTGCTTCCTCGCGCCCTCCCCAATGCCGCTCGTTCGCTGCGGCTTCACCTCGACGCGGACGGTGAGGGAGCCCCGGAGCCTTCCGTGGGCCAGTTCCTCGCGCAGGAGGTGTTCGCAGCGAAGGCCCAACGCCCGCATCCAGACATCGAGTGCCGTCCTCTTGCCTTCCGCCTCTACGCAGGAATCCCCGGGGTGCGTCCCGACGGCGTGCTGAACATGCTGGCCACGGTGGCGGCCAGCGGCGCGCCGAGCCTGGCAGTCTTCCGGCTGCCCGAACAGGTGCTCGAGACCGTCGAACTCTGCACTGAAATCGGGCCGGGTATAGACTATCCCCTCGTGCAGTACCTGCCGCATGAAGCCTCCGTCGTCTGCCACCCGCAACTGCACGGCCCCACCTGCGCTGTGATGCGTGGGGCGGTGCCGGTCGGCACGCAATGGGTGCAGTCGAAGGTCTGGATAGCACATCCAAACGGTATGCCGGCCTACGCCGCGATGCTGGTGCTGGACCCAGAGCAGCCGATCCGGGACCAAGTCACTGCGTTACCGCCCGTCACCGCCGAGGCCGCGTTCGGCGGGTTCTCTGGATGGAGGCAGGTGACTGGCGGCGACGGGGGTACAACCGTTCACCTTTCCGTCACAGACGGCGCCCATGGTCCCCGCGATTTGCTGCTGGTTAGCATGCCAGCAGCGTCGCAGGTCGACTTCTCTTGGCTACACTTCACCGAAGTTCGCATGGCCCGCCAGTTCACACCAAGGGGCTAACACAGTATGTACGACGCGGCAGAGCAGTTCGAAGGCACCCTTGCGGTCGTCCTCCCGATGTACGGGCATGCCGGGTTGGTGGCGGAAGCCATCCACTCAGTACGCCGCAGCACGCCATTCGGTCCCAAGGTGCAGATCGTCGTCTCCGTCGACGGCGACCCGCAGCAAGAGATCTTTGAGATTCTGGCCGCCGAGGCGGCAAACGACGACGCCCTACACATCATCTTTGCCGAGAATGCCGGGCCGGGAGGCGCGCGAAACCGCGCGATCGACTTCGTCCTTGAGTCCTTCCCGGACTTAGTTGCGGTGTACTTCCTGGACGCCGACAACCGGGTCCTTCCCGAGACCCTGGGCAAGCTCTGGCGGCACCGGGCCGAGACGGGCGCCGACTGGGTCTTTACCAACATAGACGCCTTTCAGGTAAACTGGACCGGCCACTACGGCGACCGTTACTCCAAGCTCGCCCACTGCATCACAGACAATATTTGCGACACCGGCTCCCTGGTGGATGCCAAGGTGTTCCGGCGCGGTATCCGGTTTGATACAAGCCGCGAGAACGGATTCGAGGACTGGGACTTCTGGCTGGCCTGCATTAAGGCCGGGTTCTCGGGCTCGCGCTGCCCCGGCGCCGCCTTCGAGTACAGGCTGCGCGCCGAGAGTCGTTTCAAAGAAGCGAACCGGAATCGCGCCAGCTCCGTGCGTTTCCTCCGCAAACGCCACGCGACTCTCTATCGGCGCGACCGCCTAGTGGGTCTCGAACACAAGGACGCCCCCCGGTACGGCCTGCTCCTGGCTGATTCCGGCCAGGTCCAACTCCTGAGCGACCCTCGTGCCGAGCCTGAGGCGCTCGATATCTCGGACGCCGTTCAGCGATATTGGGCAGCGCGTGCGGAGCCTGACAACTACCACTTCCCGCCGTTCCTGCTGTGCTGCACCCTCCCCACCCTCAGAGTGCTTCGGGAGTCCCGCCTGATGCCGACCATCCTCTCACGGCTGGAGGTGTTGGCTGAGCAGACGAACGTCGTCTACGTTGATCTGTTTAACGACAGTGAGCAGATCTCGATCGCCTCCAGCAAGCATGAATCGGGCCTCGTACGCGAGCGGCTGGCTGATCTCGTGGCGCTGCGTACCGCTCTGCTGGACGATGTCGTCGGCAACAACGCGGTCGATTGGTTCCGGTCCATATCGTCGCGGCAGGTCTGGCCCACCTCAGCGACGCTGACGGTGCGCTTCGCGCTGAGCAGGACACGCCGGGGCGCCCGGCTCGCGTCGCCCGAGCAGGCATTGGTGAGCTTCGCCGAGACCGTAGCCGGCAGCGTCTTCCGCCAAAGCCAGGCCAAGCGCTGGACCTGGCGGCATTCCATACTGCGTGCCGGTCAGGACATGCACCTCGAGCTGCGGCGGGAGGTGGACGGCGCCCCGGTGCTGCCGCTTGGTCCGCAGCCGGAGCGGCGTCCCACGGCCGCGATTTTGACTCCCATAGCCTCATTCGGCGGGGCAGAGAAGGTAGCCTATGCAGCGGCCCGCGCTCTGAAGGAGGCGGGATATGAGACTCATGTTTTCGTCCTCGGCTCCAGCTCGATGGCAGTGCTCGACACCTTCGACCGCCACTTCGACTTCGTGCACATCTGGGACGACCGGCTACCCCAGTGGGGCAGCGACCGGCGCTTCATTGGGCACGACTTCCTGGACGACAACCCCGACGTCGATTGGAAGCTGCTGAAGGGCCAGCTCTCGGGGTTCGACTTGGTGGTGAACAACCACGTTATGGCCGCGCACCCGCTAATGGGGCGGCTCCGGGCGGAGGGCACGCGCACCGCCTGCTACCTGCACGTGGTGGACCACACGCCATTGGGTCGCCCGGCGGGCCAGCCATACGCCGGAATAGCCTTCGAGCACGCCTACGACGTCTTCATCACATGTTCGGACGTGCTCAAGCGTTACCTCATGGGCTTCGGCGTGGCCGGCGGCAAGATCTTCGCCGTGGTCAACGGCCCCGGCTTCAGCTTGGACCCGGCGGCGTTAACGACGCTTCGAGCCGAGCGCGGCCGGCCCCGGCCCGGGCCTCTCCGGCTGCTCTACATTGGCCGGCTGGATGTTCAGAAGGGCATTGACCGCCTGCATAGCGTCCTGCAGCGCCTCGCCGAGGCGGGCGTGCCTTACACCGCGCGGATCGTCGGTGGTGAGCTGATCAAGGACGGACAGGACAACTGGGCCAGCCGCCTGGCGAAATACGCTGAGGTGCTGCCACCCGTGTTCAGCGCCAATGACGTGGTGAAGCACCTGCACTGGTCCGACGCCACGCTGCTGCCCTCGCGCTGGGAGGGGGCGCCCCTGGTGGTGCGGGAGGCGCAGTATGTCGGCTCGATTCCGCTAGCGGTGGAAGTCGGCGCGGTGTCGGAGCAGATCGCGTCAGGCTCCGACGGCCTGATCGTGGAGGGCAGCAGCGACGAGGAGATCGTCACAGGCTTCGTGGAGCACATCCGGACGTTGGCCGACCCTGAGCTGCGGCAGTCGCTGCTGCAGGGCGCGATCGCAACCGCGGATGGCTGCGACTGGCGACAAGGCTTTGCAGAGTTCATCGAGTGGGCGTCGAGCTAGTGGAGTGATTCCAGCAGACGTTTCCCGCGGTGGTGCTTGGCGATGATGGTGTCGGCGGGAGCGGTCCAGCGGAAGGGCTTTGGGTCGGCGTTGTGGGCGTCGAGGTAGTCCCGGATCGCCTGGTTCAGCTCGATGACGGAGCGGAAGACGCCGCGCTTCAGCCGCCTCTTGGTGAGCGTGGCGAACAGACCCTTGACGGCGTTGATCCAGGAGGCCGAGGTCGGCGTAAAGTGGACGTGGAAGCGCAGGTGCCGGGCCAGCCAGCGCTTCACGGCCTCGGTCTTGTGGGCGGCGTAGTTGTCGAGGATCAGGTGCAGGTCGAGGTCGGCCGGGGTCTGCTTGTCGATCAGGCGCAGGAAGCGGATGAACTCGGCGGCGCGGTGGCGCAGCATGCACTGGCTGATCACCGTGCCCGCCTTCACGTCGAGCGCAGCAAACAGCGTCGTCGTGCCGTGGCGCTTGTAGTTGTGCGTCATGGTAGCGCCCCGGCCACGCTTCATCGGCAGCCCAGGCTGGGTGCGGTCGAGCGCCTGGATCTGGCTTTTCTCGTCCACCGAGAGCACCAGCGCGTGCTCGGGCGGGTTGATGTAGAGCCCGACGATGTCGCGGACCTTCTCGACGAATTTCGGATCGTTCGAGAGCTTGAAGGTCTCCACCCGGTGCGGCTTCAGGCCGTGCTCATGCCAGATGCGGTGGATGGTGGACGGCGCCAAGCCGCTCGCCTTGGCCATCGAGCGCAACGTCCAGTGCGTCGCCGCTGGTGGGTCGTCGTGCAGGGTGCGCTGGACGACAGCGGCGACCTGCTCTGGCGAGGCAGCGGCGAAGGCGCGGCCCCGCGGCGCGTCCCGGAACAGGCCATCGGCGCCGTCCCGCATGTAGCGCGCCTGCCAGCGCCAGACCGTCGGCTTGCCCTTCCCCGTGGCTGCCCGGATCGCCATCGTGCCCGCGCCGTCGGCGGTCAGCAGCACGATCCGCGCCCGCCAAACGTGGTGCTGCGGGCTCTTGCGGTCGGAGACTACACCTTCGAGCCGCTCCCGATCGCCCGGGCGGAGCCGGACCTCAACGCCTTCCCTCATGCACCCAGACTCGCAGGTCTGGGCCAGCATGGGAATCATCAACGTCGACCAAACCACTAGGAGCGTTTCGCGTAGTAAGCGGCCTAAAGTTGCCGCTTGAGCCTTCCAGAGGCTTCAAGTATATCCTATCGAACCTTTATCAGTATGCATGCAAATATCGGCATGGAGCTAAACAATGATTGTTGCATTCCTCGATTGGATTGGGCCTCATCAACTTGGGGGCTGGGCTGCCAACATGGCTAATTTAGATCATGACGTGGTCGTTCGCATTTACCAAGGTGATGCTGTATTAGTCGAGTGTCGTTGCGATCAAATACGCGAGGACCTTCCCACCGTACGCGGCGGCCGCTGTGGCTTCGCCCTTTCGCTCCCGCCCTGCATGCTAGTCCAGCAGCTATGGACAATTGCCTTCAACGATCGAGCTCTCGATATCTTTGCAGAATCTGGCACGCAGCGAACCCGTGTTCAGGTATCGGAGGACGCAAGAAGAATTATTTTAGAGACAAACGCTGAAAAACTTACGAATTCCGCTCGCGTATTTGACAAAGCAATTTTGCGTACTGATGGTCGCCTTTATTTGCATAACGGCGTTAACGAACAGTCAACATACATTTATCAGGGCAAAACCCTTGATGCAAGTGTAGCTGATTACTGGTCAAGATTGATCGAGACATGCTCACTATACGGCCGCAAGCTCGACTACACTTTTGTTTTTTGCATAGCGGCATCAAAGGAGAGCGTAGAGTCAGCCACGCTGGGTCTAACCTTGTCACCTAACCGGCCAGCCTTATCCGTTATCCGTGCTGTAGACAAAAGTGCACGGCAATCCGTTCTATACACAGCGGATTGTCTAACACGTCAGTTCGTAGATCAGTATAAATTTCTTAAAAACGACACTCATCTTAACGGACTCGGAGCGTTTTTAACTTATCAATCTATCGCACAGAGACTTTCAATCCCTAAGGATACTATACTGGACTTTGAAGCAATTTATTTCCACCATGTTGTCTTTGAAGGTGATCTGGCGCAGATTATGCCTGAATTCCAGAATGTCTCGGGGTATGAAGCTAGGGTATTAAAGTCACGTGCAACAGTTCATGACGTTAGAAATAATCATATAACGTATAAAAATCCATTTGTTCCGGAGCGTCGGATTGCAATTTTTGGATCTTCTACGGCGGGTATGATCGCGCCAATCTTTGCAGAAACGGCCAGTGAAGTGCATTATGTCAAAAATCTTGCCTTAAACCTCGAGCTTATCGAATTTGGCAACCTGGACCATTTGGTTGTGCTGGTCCCTGAGCGTTACCTTTCCAGGGTACACAAATCAAACGTTCCGATAGATAAGCTGAATGGTTGGTATCAGCGGCTGACGGGACCCAAAGACTGAATTGGCTAGAGCATTTTGATATTGTATGGAATCGTGGGTTCTAATTCGACGCTGGTGATGCGTAATTTTCCACCCCCTCTGACTTCTGCGGCGTAGCAGTCAGGCCGTGACAGTCGTCAGGATGGTGCCAAAGACGCTGGTGTTCGGCGCGAGGCGGGCGGTGTCGACCACGGTGCGCACGTCCGCCTCGCCCTGAGCGGCCCACATCGCACGATAACCGTTGGTGACCTTGCGTTGGATCACGGCGGGACGGAGGTCGCGCTCGCAGGCGTTGTTCGTCGCCCCGACCTGGCCAGGCCAGTCGACAAAGGTCAGCAGCTGGTCGCGCGCTCGCCGCAGCTTCGCTTGCAGCGCCCGCGTCAGCTCGCAGCCGCTGGGGGTTGCCAGGATCGCGTCCAGCCTGCGCTCGAGTGCCCGCCGCTTGGCGGCCAGGGTAGAGGCGGCAAGACCTGCGGCGGCGTCGGCCAGGTCGAAGGCTGAGCCCAGCCAGAGCTTGAGCCGGAACGGCACTGGGTCGTCGCTGGCCTCAAGTGCATACGCCACGTCGCGCGCCAGGTGTGCCAGGCAGGTCTGCTGGGCCAAGCCGTGGCCCTGCTGCGCCGCGTAGCGGT
>NZ_JACOMF010000082.1 GCF_014283215.1 Siccirubricoccus deserti | reverse complement strand
GCGAGCATGGCTGGGCGACGCCCTATGGCTGCCCTCGGGCTCCTCGTCGCCGCCTTGCTCAGGCTCCACACCATGGCTTGGCGGTTCAGCCAGGGCCGACCAGAAGGTCCCGGTACTCAGGGTGGCGCTCGAAGTAGGCGGCGACAAACTCGCAGCGGGGCAGAACCGTGACACCCTCCTGGCGCAGACGGTCGAGTACGCCGCGAACCAGTTTCGAGCCAACGCCCTGTCCGGTCATTGCCTCCGGCACCTCGGTGTGGGTCAGCACCATCCGGCTGCCTTCTCGCCGGTATGCGACGAAAGCAGTGCTGCCGCCCTCCGCCATTTCGAACCGGCTCATCGCCGGGTTGTCTCGAACCTCCACCATGAGTGGTCGCTCCACGATCTGGTTGCAGGGCGCCGGTTGTGGCTACCCGCTCAGCCGGAAGGAACGCCCCTGTAAGCGGCCGGTGCCCGTGCTCGACGCGAGCGCCCTCTACGCATCGCCGAACCAAACTGCATTAGATGGGACAGTCGCAGGTGGTGTGCTCCTACCGGCCTGGGTGCCTCTTCACGGCGTCAACACCGCAGTTGGTAGGCGGGAGTGAGTAGCGCCGTCATCCCAGGTTTGGCTGAACACCATTGGGCATGGACGACGCGACCGCGTCGGCGAATCTCCCACCTTTCAACGGTTCTGCGCCACAGCCCGCGGGCAGCCCTGACCGGGGACGAAGACTCCACCTTGCGAGGTATTGGCGCCATTCGGCAAACGATCCGCGCCAAACACCAGTAAACACCCGCCGGGTACCGGTGATGCGTAGACGATACCCACCGGGTCGACTGGCCGCGTCACGGGCTGGAAACGTAGCTGCGGCTGGGCTTCGCCGGCTGGTGCAGCCGGCGAAGGTGTCTGGCCCGAGGCTGGAGCAGCGGCGCAGAGCAATACAGCAGTGACAATTGTACGCATTCTCATCGCTCCGTTGGCTGAGTGTTTAGGTGTAAGCTGGACTACTGCTTCGAGCCGCAGCCTCGGTTGTACCGGCGGCACCTTCATAGGCGGGACGCACCACGCTCACCCGAGGTGCCGGCTCCTTCGGGTTTACACCGCTCCATCCGACAGGCCAGTATTCCTTCGCTTGAGGGAGAGCGTCACATGGCCACCGGCACCGTCAAATGGTTCAACATGCAAAAGGGCTTCGGCTTCATCCAGCCCGATGACGGAGGCAAGGACGTGTTCGTCCACATCACCGCCGTCCAGGCTGCTGGGCTGCAAAGCCTCAACGACGGGGCGAAGGTCTCATTCGAGGTCGTGCGCGAGCGCGGCAAAGAGGCCGCCGCGAACCTCAGGCTCGCCTGAGGCATAGCGCGCCGGGTCCTCGCCCGGCGCGCCAGGGTCACTGCTGTCGATGATCACCCCGCGGGACGGCGCGTTACGGTGCCCGGCAGCCCATGCGCCTGAGGAATGCCACCTGCCGGAAGCACTTTCGCCGGGGCTGAGTGGGGCTGCCGACCACCTCGGCGCCCGCGGGTACGTCCGACATCACGTCCGCCTGCGCGCCGACCCGGCAGTTGGGGCCAATCGTCAGGCCCTCGCCGACGGCAGCGTGAGGACCGAACCAGCAATGGGCGCCGATCTCGGCCCGACCTCGGTCGAGTGATCGATGCGCGCCCCTCAGCAAGGATAACACGCTTCCCGCTCTTGCAGGCGACATGCACCACCCAGGCGTCGGGCCGGTCGATCCTGCACAACAGCCTCACCTCGGGGCGGTCCTCCATCGCTCGCTCGAAATCGTCAAAGGCTGCCGGAACTGCGGCTGCTGGCCGGTTCCGGCGGGGTGGCACCGATCGGTACATGCGGCGTCTACTCCTCTTGCTCGCGGCGCGGCGGCGATTTTCGCCCTACGCTCCACGATCCAACCAAGGAAGAGCGCGCGTCCGACGTGCAGGGCGGTGCCCTTAGGGGACCGGCAGGTGCCCGGGCGGCCCGCCGACGCCTGTGCAGGGGTGCGGCATCCCCAGCACGCCGGGCATGCATCCGGTCCCCACGCGCGTCCTCCATATGGGGTTTCGGACGGTGAAGGGAAAAATCTTGGCGGACCATCAGATTGCAGGAGCCGCTGGATTGTCCGACCAATGCGCGGGCAGTTAGCCTACCGGTTGGAACAAGAGAGGGGCGGAGCACCCATGGCGAAGAAGAACCCGGTCGTCCTGATCCACGGCTACTCGGACAAAGGCGTGTCTTTCCTGCCCTGGCGGAACGTGCTCCTCCAAAACGGCTACGCCGACAAGGACATCCACATCTGCTCCTACCGGTCGCTGACCAACGAGGTGACGATCAAAGACATTGCCGAGGGCTTCGACCGCGCCCTCCGGAAGCGCCCTGGCTTGGAGGATGTGCATCAGCCCTTCGACGCCATCGTTCATTCGACCGGCATGCTCGTCATCCGCTCCTGGCTTTCGACCTATCAGGAGCGCCGCGGCCGCCTGAAGCGCATCGTGGCGCTCGCCCCGGCCACTCACGGCTCGCCACTCGCCCACAAGGGGCGTGGCTTCCTCGGCGCCGTATTTAAGGGAAACCGCGAGTCCGGCCCCGACTTCCTTGAGGCAGGTGACCTTGTGCTGGACGGCCTGGAACTCGGCAGCCGCTTCACCTGGGACCTAACGCACAAAGACCTGCTCTGCGACGAGCCGTTCTACTCTCGCGGCAAAGAGTCCCCGTACGTCTTCATCCTGTGTGGCACCGAAGGCTACGGGGGTATCCGCCATCTCGCCCGCGAGGAGGGATCGGACGGCACGGTCCGCTGGGCGGGTTGCAGCCTGGACACCCGCAAGATTACGCTCAACCTCGCTCGCGATCCGGCCATGTCCGCGGACGTGAAGGCACATCGCGCGAACAGCCGCGACATAGAAGCCATCGGCGCCCTACCGATGCCCTTCTGGCCGATTGCGGGCAAGAACCACGGCACCATTGTGAGCGAGCCGGACGGCCCGCTGGTGGACCTCGTGCTCCGGGCGCTGTCCGTGGAGGAACCGGACGAATTCGACAAGTGGCAGGAGGCGGCGGATGCCGCCACTAAGGAGGCTAGGGCCAAACTGGAAAGGTGGCAGCAGTTCGTGGTGCGGGTGATGGACGAGCGCCAGGACCCGGTGCGGGACTTCCACATCGAACTCTTCACCCGAGGCGCCGACGGCGACCGCCGCGCCATCGACTTCGACGCGGACGTGCACCTCTACCGGGCCGACCCGAGCTTCCGGTGTTTCCATATCAGCCACGACAGGCTCCTCAAGGACTGGGGCGGGGTGGTGCCCGACAACTTGTGGGTGCGCCTCATCGCGTCCTCAGGGTCCGAACTCGTCGGCTTTCACGGGGTCAATAGCAGTCGCATCCGCGAGGACGGCACCGGCATGGACCCGGAGGGTGTGTGGGACGCCGAGTTGCCGTTGCCGGAGACCTTCGGCGATCACGGGGTGACGCTCTTCCACCCCTTCACCACGACCTTTGTCGAGGTGACGGTGAACCGCGACCCCATGCCCTTCGCCACGGACCCGAACCGCATCTGCATCTTCGGCCTCGACTGGAAAGGATGACGGACAGTGGCTCGGCAGCAAGGACCAGCGGAGCGGCGGCGGTACTGGCGCTCACAGGTCGACACCCGGCTCGTTTGGGAACGGCCCCTGTCTAACGTCGTCGCTCATAGCCGCGCATGGGCGGATCACTGGACCACTCCATCGAGCCCGCGATGGCGATAGGCTCGGGCTGCGCAACTGAGCCGCCGGTCCGACCTTGACCGGTGCACCTCGGTGTTGCCGCCCTGTGGCACCTCCCGCGGTCATCGCAGTCCGAAGAAGGACAGGACAGCGACTACGACAACCACGAGACCAACGATGTAGATGATGTTGTTCATGTTGCTTTCCGTTCAGTGGCGACCGTGTAGTGTCGACCCGACAGGCAACGCGCAGCGCTCAGGACAGTTAGCGGGTCATCCGATCAACACCACGATCTATGCTGCGGCCGGTACGTTCGGCAGGGCCTTCACGCTGGCAGGCAGCGAACAGCAGGAGTGGAGCGATAATCAGCAGAATTAGACGAGAAGCATGGCGCATTTCGCATCCCTTTCATTCGAGGCCGTCATCAGGTCGGCCGCTTTCGCCTTGAGGATCACGTTTCAGGTTGACCGGAGCCCGGTCTTGTCCAACGCAAATGCTGTGGTGCTGCGGAGGCATGAAGGCGGCGATAACGCGAATGGGATTAAGTCACAGCCATCCCCTACATGTGCTCCAGAGAGCGCAGCGCAGCGATACCATTGAGGCGGAGACGCCCGACCCGCCGCTCCCCGGGCGCGGGCATGATTCCCGCTCTCGGGCTTGCGACGACGATGCAGGGGCACAGCCTGGGGTCACGGTGCTGCTGCGTCTGTAGCAGCATCGCATGCCGGTATTACGCCAAGTCACGGGTCCGCTTTCCCTGCTCAAGGACGCATCATGTAAAATGGGCGGCGCCGCCCACCACGCGCTCGGTCGCCTTGAACGGTTTCTCCCAGCGCGGACGGATGAAGCGCTCCATGTGGAGTAGCATCGGTAGACATGCTCAGGTTCCTGCTCCGCGGTTGGCACGATGTCCGCCCAGGGCGTGGCGCGATGGGTGACGGCTCCGAAGGCTCCTCCCGCCCCGGGCGGGCGCCTACGGCCCTCAGGCGGGTTCCGTAAGGGCGGCCATCGTGGTCTCGCCCGGGACCGGAGCCAGGATGCCGACGGCGGACAGGCGCGCCGCCGCGGCCACCGCCTCAGTGGCGCCGGCGACCGCCTCCGGCGCGCCGTGGTGAACCATGTGGCCAAGGCCGGGCACGATATTGGAGGTCGCTGTGCGGGAGGGCGCGGTGGAGTCGGGCCGACTGCCGCTACCCCTGGCGTGAATATCTAGCCGACAGTGATCCTGGGGTACGTCGTCCCGAACGTCGGAGCCCGCTTCAACAGTGCGGCGTTCAGGTCGTCAATCAGCCCCGCACTGCGGAGTTCCAAATGGTAGCACACCGAAGGAACGAAAACCGCCCGAAGACCATTGAACTGCACGATTTCACGGACCTCCTCCTCCCACTCAGCAGGGAAGCTGTAGAGGCCCGGCCTAGTCCGGTAATCCTGCCCCCAGCCCCTCAGGGCCATCAGCAACAGCATCTCATTGAAGATATCGTGCAATCGCACGCGGAGAAATGGGAAAGGTACAACTGTCGCACAGCAAGGATCGGCGGCTTCATCGAATGCGGCCTCAAATTCGGTAGCGTGCACTGTGCTCAGAACCGCGAAGGCTTCGATCCAACCGGTACTCATGCGCGCACCGTGATGCTGCAATCGCCGGCCTCAACACCGATTCGACCGAACTCCCGCAGGACGGCGGCGCGCCCGGCGGAGTTCCAGAACCACTGCTCGATCACGGCGTCGTTGTTGGCGGCCGGAGCGAGGTGCCGCTCTCCGTGCTGCTTGGTTTTGAGATGCCGGGTCAATCTGCCAAGCGTTGCCGGGTAGATATCCAGCGTCTCGGCAATTTCCGTCGTGCTGAAAAGGCCATTCTGCGGCGCTTGCGGCAGCAACCTCGCTGTGCTCGGCGAGAGTAGCGTCGGCAAACCCTCGGCTGCAATCCAGCGCTTAAAATCCTTTCCGACATCCGGGTCGCCGGCAGCAACAACCGACGAAAGGCCAAACAGATTCACGGCAACCACGCGCCGACAATGGCCAGCGGAATTAAGCTCAATGACCACGCGCTCGTCTGAATTAAGATCAGCGGCGAAAATGCATGCGGCACCAACAGCGTAGCGGACATCCGCAAAAACGAACAGCGGCATACCATCGAGAACCGAAGCACGAATATCGACGGAATCAAAAACTAGGGTCACTACAGAAGACAATTTATGTATTTCCTGAAATTTTATCAGCCACACAATCAATAGCGCATCGCGGACTAATTTCCGCCGCTACTACACCACGACTTTCATCGTTGGTCTTGATTATCTAATACCATTCTTCTCCTCATATTTCAACCATTTGCAAAATCTTTTACTGTTCTTCTCCATCATACCTGAGACGCGCTACATTCTTCAGATCACCACCAGCATCGGCTCCTGAACAAAATTCGGCTCCGGCATGTGCGTGTCGAACCGGTCCTGGCTGAGGACGATCATCCTCAGCGACCAGACACCATCGTTGTTCGCTGGCGTCCACCCGCCGATCTCTCCCGCAGTGGCGACGCGTCAAAGCAGTAGCGCCGGCTCTTGCTCAGCAGCAGGACATGCTCGTAGCAGTGGACCGGCCGGTCACCGACTGGCGCGGGGACGAAATTCGGTTTCACCCACGGGATCATAGACCGGACCCACGGCCACAACTTTGTCGGCCGATATCCCGAGCATCCGCACAAAAGCACCGGAGGTGCACGTCGGCGAAGCTCTGCCGGGTCAAGGCGCCCATTGTTCGGGAGTCTCATGCCCGCATGGGCGCCAAACCTGGGGCTGCGATCCGTCGCCCGGCCGCACGCCCCATCGTCAGATCGGGAGGGACTTCCCGTAGCGGCACCGCTGGACACCGCAGCGGAGGCGCCCAGTGGGAGAGCGCCACAGCCTCGCTGGAGCGAACAGGCTGGTGCGCTGGGGATGATCCCTGGTCGAAGACTCCGTCGACCCCTGGGCCGAACCCGAGGCGCCTCATCCGGACGAGAATGGGATAGATACGCCGGGCCAGCACCCTCGGCCGGAGGAGGAGCAGAAACGCATTTCGAACACCTGACTGGACGGGACGAGCTTCAGCGCCGGGAGTCAGCCGCCGGCGGGTGCGAGGGCGAACACTGGAGGCTTATCTCCGGCAAAGGGACCGCGGCTGCGCTTGCCCTTCGCCTGCACCACCGGAGCCTGATGCCCCATCAACGAGGCACCCTCGCCAAGGCACAGCGATCAGAGTACTCGCGACAACATTCCTATGACGTGGTGGTGACTGGCAGTCATCGCAAGTCGCTTTACGTTCCCCAATCGGACGTTTGCGGAATGTAAATTATGTTTCGGCGGAGCTATGCCGCGTATCTTCGGGTGTCGACTTTGCGGCAAGGAGCTTCTGGCCTCGGCCTTGATGGGCAGCGCGCCGCAATTCGCGCCTTCCTGGGTGATAGCTCACTGCCAGTCGCCGAGTATGTGGAAATCGAGTCGGGCCGAAAGAACGATAGGCCGAAGCTTGCGGAAGCGCTTGCCTTTTGCAAACACACCAATTCCGTCCTCTGTTTGGCCAAGCTCGACCGGCTTGCACGCAATGTGCATTTCATAAGCGGCCTGCTGGAAAGCGACGTAGAGTTCGTCTGCGCCGATATGCCCACGGTGAACCGCTTGACCATTCATGTCCTCGCTGCGGTGGCCGAGGAAGAGGCACGTGCCATCAGCAGCAGGACCAAGGCAGCGCTCGCTGCATGGCAAGCGCGGTTTCCCGAGCGGCGGCTGGGCAACCCCAACGGATTTGTCGAAGGTGTGCATCTGCTCGGCAATACGATGAGGTCGCGCATCGCCGACGAACATGCGGCTCGCATCGGACCAACGGTTAGGGCCTTGAGAGATGGTGGGATGAAACTGGCGGACATTGCGGCGAGGCTCGGTGAGATGGGCGCAAGGCCGCCACGCGGTGGTGCATGGAAGCCGACACAGGTCAGACGGGTGCTTCTGCGCATCAACGATGCACCAAATTCTGCGCCGGCGAGTTGCAGTTAAAGATCGCTGCTGTGCTGCGCCGGCGAGTTCCGTTGATCAGCAGTGTAGCCTCCAGCAAGCGTCTAGGCGCAGGCAGGTCTTGGTGACGATCAGCCCGTCAGGGTCATACGTAAGCGCCAACCTGGGTAAGCTATCTGCACCACGATTCTAAAAGAACCAACGAGCCTCAAGTTGGCAGTCGACGTGCTGCCATCTGAATGGAGGGCGTAGCCTAGGCCATCATGAACTCGGCTGACCCGAGCCGTATCAGCCTGCCCTGGTGGTTTCCGCCAAAGGTATCACTCGGCAACCGCGCATATGCGGTAACGGCACCTCTGACGAACTGCTCTTCTCCGCTGGTCGAGTGCGGTGCCGGCGAATTCGGGGCAACCGGGCTTTTGGTCGACACAAACCAACGGGCTAGGTCTCAGCCTTCTTGCTCGCACCGCGAGAGCCGGCGAGCGCAGCCGTGCGGAGGACGCCGGAGGCGTCCTGCCCGCGGTACGCGATGGCGGCACGTGGCCACGAGGCGCCCGCCGCCGAGTGGACGCGGGAGAATGACAGCCAAATGGCTGGTGCCTTGGCGCTGACCGAATTGCGAATGAGCCGCTGCTCGGTGCTTCATCCGGCGGGATCAGAGATTGGGGCGGTGCACGCAGGCGCGCACCACCCCGCTCGACACGATGTGGCGGCTTGACGGCTTGCGGTCGTCGGTCTCGCTCCGCTCGACCTCCGATCCTCGCCTACCGCCACACCGCGTCGGTTCGTGCAGTCAATGCAGTCGAGAATTGCTGTTTGGCATACTGGTCAGGTACAAGGATGGAGGACTGGAATTGACCAGTGCGCGGCGAGTAAAGCGAGCCGTGCCAGCCGGTAGGGCTGCTGCGATAAATACGTAACCCACCTTCTATTATAGAAGGCTGGATGACTGAATTACCGAACCTCTTTGGGGTCGGAAGTGCCGCTACCAATTTTCACCTAGCATATCAGAGAGCCATGACGAACACAGTTGAAGAAGGTTTGGATTCCCAGCCCAGCAAAATTACCATCAGCTACAACGAAGGCCCGCCGGCCAGCGGAAAAAGTGAATTTCTTAAGCGTCTGATGCTCGGCGAGCCGGGCCGCTATCTCCTGGCCGTGCCAACGCAACGGCTGCTCAGCGAACAGACAGAAGGACCGGACGGAATTCGGACGAGATTCGCCGCCGCTGGTCTCCCATCCTCAGCCGAGGTGATCGCCATCTCCACTGCAACACACACCCGCAGTGTGCGGCGCGCTCTGGCAGAAGCGGGCATTTTGTACCGCGATAATGGTCACGTGGTGGTGGTGTGCACCCATGCCGCCTTGATGACCACCGATCTGTCGGCATTCGACGGCTGGACGCTTTTGATCGACGAAGTGCCGAATATTGTCGCCTGCGACACATGGAGGACCGGCGGCTCGGTTGCGCAGTTCGAGGCAAATTACCGACTCTTACCCGTGACGGGGAGTACGACGTGGAGCCGGGTTGCGGTGCGGACCGATGCACCCGGCGCAGCGGCGATCGCCGGTGATGATCTTGTCAACGGCTTGGCGACATTTCACAGACGGGCGCTGTCGCGGTCAGGGGTTTATGTCAACCTCACCGATTGGGCCGAGATGGAATCCGGCGAGAACTGGTCGTGGTGGTCAATTTGGGAGGTGTCCGAGCTTGCAGTTTTCGACCGGGTCCTGCTGGTCGGAAATGCGTTTTCCCATTCGGTGTCGCGGCGGCTGATGTCGGAGCGACCGGGCGATGGGTGGCGGGCAGACTTCCGCCAGTTCTCCCTTCCAGGGGAGCGGAGAAGCGTTGCGCCGCGGCGGGTTGTCATTCGCTATTTCACCGAGCATGCCGGCTCGACCTCATTTTGGACTAAACATTCGGACGGACAGCGGTGCATCCAAACTGTGGCGGCGTGGATCGCTGCGCACACACCTGCCGACACTCATATGTTTGCAGCCAACCGCCTCATTGAGGCGCCGCTGACCCAAGCGCAGATTAAGGGACTTCGGCTGACGCCCGGCGTCGCCGGGAGCAACGAGTACGACAGCCACCAGCATGCCAGCATCATATATTCGGCCAAATTGACCCCACAGGAGGAGAAGGCGCTGGCACTGTTCCACATCGACCCTGACGAGGTACGCAGGTCACGCGAGTTCGAGACCATTTTGCAATTCGTCTTCCGCGGCATTATTCGGCGACCGGAGTTCGGAGGCACCTGCTTTTGGAATGTCTACGACGGTGATCAGGCACGGTTCCTCAAGGCATTTGTCGAAGAGCACGGGATGGCTGAGGTCGAGTTACAATACGTCGACGTTGGCATCGGCGATATTGTCCGCCCAAAGAAGCACAGGAAGGCTGTCGGCGATGCCGCCGATGCGCGTAAGGCGAAGCGCCGGAGGAACAACACCGAGCGGGTGCGCGCACACCGGGAGCGGAAAAAGGCGGAGAGGGTCGCGAGCGGCGATCACCGTGGTCGCGGTCGGCCGAGGAAGGATGGCGGCACGAAGGCGAGTCCGTGACGGCCGAGGCGACGCGCGCATGGGACCGCCACAACGATGGCCAATACATCTCCGTCTCGATCTCCTGGCACTGGCTTGACGATGTGCGGCAGTGGTGTGCAGAGAACTGTGTGGGTGATTTTGTGATCGTGCTTGGTCAGCGTGTGCTGTTCCAGGCGAGCGAGGATGCCGCGCTGGCGACGCAATGGTGGCGACGCGAGGAGGACTGAGCGGCCTCATGGCGTCGAGCCGCGCAATACATTTGGAACCGGTGAGGCGGCGCAGCCGAAGGTCTACCTGTTCACGGCTGTCCGCCGCCAAGTTTGCCCGGTCGAGAGCGATGGCATTTGGCAGTGCGGCAATCCGGCAAGTCCGGCGGGCGCTTCCACGCATCTATGACCAGGGCGGTACTCAGGACTTCCATACGCATTTTGACAAGGATTAGTGCTGTGTGGCCGACGACCCAGGCATGCTGAACAAAACTCGCACGTCTTGGGTCTCAGAGTCCGTCCGAGATCATTTGATGGTCTGGCATAGCCTTCGGACCATGATGCGGACCGAAGCCCAGCGCAGGAAGGCGAGTGCAGAGCGGTTCAGACATTCCCAATCCTTGGCCAGCCGTCGGCATCGGTTGAGCCAACCGATCGTGCGCTCGACGATCCACCGCTTCGGCAGCACGACGAACTTGTGGAGGTCGGATCGTTTGACGATCTCCAGGTTCACCTGACCGCAAA
>NZ_JACOMF010000081.1 GCF_014283215.1 Siccirubricoccus deserti | reverse complement strand
GGGGCGGCGTAGGTTCAACCTTGGCGGGCATGGTCTCCGCAAACGGCTGGTTTCGAGTGTCGCAGCCGAAATCTATTGCCGGTCAGCGGCTTGCACCATGCCCGTCAGCCCACGTGAATGATCCGGGCTAGAGCCTTGATGCCTGCGCGGGCCAGCGCGGCCGGGTCGGCTCCGAATGACAGCCATGAGTCGGCGCGCACCTTGATATCGGGCGTCTGCGTAGCCGTTGGGGAACGTCCTCGCCCCTTCGATTTGGGCGCGTTGCTCCCTGGCGCGGATTTAGTGCGATAGGCCAAACGGGTTCCTGTGAGGTTGTGCAAAAGCTGAAAAATTAGCCTCAAAGTTAAGCAGCTTTGGTGCGCTCAGTAACCCGGTTCGATCGGCAGGTCGGCAGAATTGTCAGGTGATGAGGCATCTCCTCACCTCATGTCCTGGGCCTGCGTCCGACCATCCGCGTATTGGTGGCGGCCTTGGGGGCGGTGCGGCATCTCGCCCAAGCAAGTCCAGTACGGCGCTCGTGCGGGGGTGCCATCGGTGCTGATCGTCTACAACAACATGGACCCGATGCAATTGTCGGGCATTTGCAAGACCGCGGCGGCGTGGCGACGCTGACGCTGTACGAGAACTGCTTCGCCAAACAGCCGTTGGCTTATGATAAGATGCCACCCAGCATCTCGGTCGTGCGCGCCATTCGTGAATGATGGAGTGACCCGCGGCAGCAGCGGGTACACGACGGCGGATGGTACACCGAGCCCGACGATGATCTTCGGATGAGGGCATGGAACGGATTTGCGCGAGTTACCTGCCCAAATCCTTCAACGTGCCGTCACTACTGAGCCATACCCCGTCGCTCAAATAGATATCATCGCCAGATGCGTCGATAGAGAGTTCGGAATATATCTTCTGCATTTCATCCGATGGCGGCGCGTCGGTTTCGGCACACTCATCGAAAATATCAAAGAATTCCTCTGCAATACGATACGCATCGGATATGTACTCAAAACTGCAGATTTCTATGTATTCGCGCCCCTGGCGGTCCGATGTGGGATGCGGATAGTAGGTTTTCGTGTTCCCAGGCGGCATCATCCTTACGGATGTTCGTAGCGCAGTCTCGACGACCCGTTTTCGGTTTTTGTGTGGTCGAATCTCTCCGGTGTCCTCGCCCGCCGTTGCGGTCATGATTTTGTAGTGAGGTTCCTCGCCGATGAGTCTCAGGAATACAAAACCGTCCCTTATGACTATGAATTGGTCAGGGCTATTACTATGGAATTTTTGTGACCGCCGGATATCGAACAAATTTTTCATCAGAGCTTGCCCATCACGCATCAACCAGAGGCTACCTAGTGCCCATCAATACGACTATGCAATAGTATATTCAGCGCGGCGCGGCAATCAGCGTCACCTCGTGGCGCTGACGATCCGGCGCCTGCAATACGCACGACCACGCGCACTCCTCCGGCGCGGGCTCCTCACTGGATAGCCCGCCCAACCACACCCATGCACCGGAACGATGACCGGCGCTCGGACTGGATTGACTACACGGCCCGAGCCGCCGCGGTGGCGGCCGGTCGGTGCGGCCACGTGTGAATCGACAGATGGCTCTCCGCCAGGACGCACGCGACGTTGCCCTCCTGGCCCTCGCCGAAGGCGTACTCCGCGGGGGAGTGCCGTGCACCAACCAGTAGGAGGCGAACCATTGCGGGGAGCGTTGGGCATGAAATTGGCGCGGGCGTTGGGACGATCAGCGAGGTGCAGGAGTGGCCCGGGTTGGCGCGCGACGGTCTCGTGGCGGCCATTGCTCAGATAGGCCGGGCGGCGGCGCAGGTTGACCGGGCGCGCCCGTCTCCAAAAGACCGGACCGATTCCGATCGACCCTCCAACGGTTCCCCAAATTTCGGCGGATCATCCTCGCCGACCCTGGTCGCCTACAGCCGGACACCTCTAAAACCCTCTCGGGCGCAAATTCTTGCTCAAGCAAAGTCAACGACTTGAGACTTGCGAAGAGGCTGCAGGAGGAGGTTTTTAGAGGTGTCCATGTGCAGCGCTGTCTGGCCGTGTGGGGTTTTCCTAAAAGCCATACCACGATCCCATCGACCCAAGGTTCAGCACCGGAACCGCGAATGGATGGTCGAGCGCGTCGTGAACGGTACGTCCGGCGACCACGCCTCTTGCTGGGCGCCGTCCCTCACCGGCAAGGGCCTCGACGCAGGCCATCATGTGTCCACCCAGCGTGATCACATCGTCGATCAAGACGACAGTGCCCTCCGGCAAAGGAGGGTCACAGAAGCGTAGCTTGTCGAGAAGGGTGTGCGGGTTCCTTGGCCCGCCACCTTTAGAGGCTTTGACCATCTGCTCAGCCCAACGGAGGCGGGCGTGAGCCGAAGCCTGAATCCCGGCAGCCGTGGCTGCGGCAGCTACCGCATACGCCATCTCCAACGTACGGAACGACTCGGCTGGCTCGGATACAATCGCACCTGAGTTCGGAACAGGCACAAGCCGAATCGGCTTCGGAAGGTCGCTAATTTTTGAGACTGCCCACTTCGCCCAAACAGGAATCATTTCATGTGCATTCGTCGCTGTGAGCACGTAAGGCTGCCCGAATATTTTCATTTCGGCGCTACCGTTGAAAGGAAGCCCCTTTATCGCCTTGATCACCTTGGTCGCGCAGTGATCGGAGTTTCGCCACTTGGGCTTCGAAGCATCGTACACGAGGTACTGCGCCAACGCATGTATCGGTAACGTTGGCTCGCTTTCAGCGGAGTACACTGAGCAAGTCTCCGGGCTGTTCAAGTACATGTACAGTGGGATGACCCAGAAACTTATGAGGCCATAAGAGCCGAGCGTCTTCAACGACCGACCGCAGAATAAACAAATGTCGTTTAAGTCTCACACACTCGGCAGCCTGATGTAGAGTGCCCGACGTATCCGAAGCTTCGACGATGACTGTTACATCGCACAGAGCCGCCATAAGCCTATTTCGTTTTGGAAAGTTAGAGGGATAGACCTCAGAACCCCAAGCAAATTGCGAAATTAGCAAGTGCTCTCTATATATTTCCTCTTGCAGGGGTGCATTCTGCATTGGGTTGCAGCGGTCGAGCGGCGTTCCGACCACCGCGATAGTGCGGCCATCCGCTGCCAACGCCGTCGAGTGAGCAACCGTATCGACACCGAAGGCCAGCCCTGAAACAACCACTGCCCCGGCTCCAACGACCAGTCTGGCGAGCTTCGCGGCTCGCGCGCGCCCGTCGTCTGAAATCTGCCGCGTCCCGACAATCGCCACACAGCGTTGGCGCAGCAGTTCAAGGTCTCCGGCGCAGTACAGGCGGCTACCGTCAGGTCCGCCATCCCCCTTGAAAAGATCGAGCGTCATTCTGGCCCGGTCGGTGTCGAAGCGGCCCGACAACGCGAGCAGGTGACCAACTGTCGTTTCAATAGCACCGTCCGGCGCAGTGTACCGGCGCGGCGCGGATCGTGGCCGTCCACGGCCTTTGCCGGGCGCCATGGTACCGACCTCCATTTCCATCGGCCGCTCCCGATTCGTCTTTTTCATCCTGCCCTAACAACAAACTGAATCGCAAGTTGCACCGAACACTGAGGACGACGATTACCCTAATCCACGCATGAAGCTATGGCCCTGTCCCATTCGGGCAGGCTTCTGGGGGATAGTCCGCCGGGGCAAGGCGCCCCGACCACCGAAGCGTTGCCCGCACCACGGCCGCCTTCGCATCACCCGGCGAGCGCTCCAACTTCTCCCTCCTCGACCGCGCCTCGCACCCAGAGGAACCGGTCTTGCCGCCGGGCTCCGCCCGCGCTACCAGTCCCACATGGACTCTTGCCTCCTTATAGTCTGACGACCTGACCGGCCGCGTCATGTGGCCCCGGGGGCGTCCGGCTCGGAAGGCGCGGCCGTTGCACCGCGCCGGAGAGGCGAATCCATGCCCAAAACGACTCCCGTCGTCGCGCGCCCAGTCAGTGCTGCACAAGTAACAATTCAGGACTTCCGCGCCGTTTACCATCTCGCCCGGCGGACGATGACGGTGTACGACCCGCTCCTTCAGGACCGCCCCTCCCCGGCAGCCTATTCGGCCGCGGCCGCGAAGAGGGTGGTCCGCACCGCCCTGCTGACATCACTCGGCCGCCGGGTATTGCCGAAGGGCGCCGCGGACCTGCCCAGGCGGCTTGCCGAGATCGTACTGGTGACGCGGGTACCGATCGCCGCGGCCCGGCCGCTTGCCGAGCGACTGCGCGGCCATCATTGTCGCCTCTACCTCGCCGAGGCGCGGCGCCGCAGCCTGCCGACTTCCCTTAACCTTATCAAGAGGGGCCTCGAACCCCTCCGGATGACGTCCGAAGCCGGCACCCCTGGCGGCCGCCACGTCGCGCTCCTGACCGCCTCCGGGTGGGCCGAGTACCCCGGCCGCGAGTTCCGCCGCGCCGCCCTATCGGTCCTCGCCGGGCGCGACGATGCGGGATTGTGGGGTGTGCGGGTGCCCTCGACCCTGCGCGACGCGGACGCGGCGCTCATATGGCTCGAACCGGCGGTGGTGCGGCGCACCCGCGAGGCCGGGTTACGGGTGCTCCGTCAGGGCGATCTCTGGGTGATGGAGCGGCGTCGCGGCGGGTGCGGCATGGCCGCCTCGGCGATCCCGGCAGGCCACGTTTGGGACGCCGCAGCACGCGTCCTTCGTCACGGCGCGCACGACGAGCTTTCGGTCCCATTCCCCGCAACGGCCGTCGTCCCGGCGACCTTAGCGCCCCGGGGCACCGGACGCCGCCGCGGCGGCTGTGGGGCCAAGCCATGAGGTACGGCTCCTCGTTGTTCCTCGGGCTCGTGGAAGCCGAGCTTGTCGGCTACGGCGACTGCGGGCGGTTCCAGATCACCTGCCCATGCTGCCACGAGGCCGTCCACAAACGGGTGCTCCGGCGCCCAGGCGGCCGCGAGACACACTATCTCGCCCACTACCGCGAATCCCCGTCCGAGGAATCCGAGCGATGCGAGTTGCGGGTGGCGACGATCACGCCGCAGCAAGTGGAGATGGCGAGGGTCAAGGCGCGCGCGCGCAGGCGTTGGCGCTGTTCGTCGCTAGCTATCGGGAGTGCGTGGTGCGTGGTTTGGAGTTTGCGGCTCCACGGCTCACCTTGAGCACGCACGGTGGTGGCGACAGGTTCTCGGCGCTGCGCGCGGTGGCAGGGCGCGCGGAATGGCGGGCGCTGGCGGCGGATGTTCGGCGCGCCCACCTCGCGTCGGAGCGTCGGGGCGGCAACGACACCTTTGCGGAACTCCGCGATTGGGTGGCGAAGCGTGCAGCGGTGAACGGCCGCGCCGCTGATTTGGCGGAAGTCTGGCGGACGGAAGTTGAGGCGCACGCCAGGGCGATGCTGGCGCACGCACTCTCACCCCATGGGCAGGAGGCGTACAATGCGCTGTTCACTGCCGCTGGCTTCGCGGAGTACTATCAATGGCACGTCACTACGCTGGAAGGGCGGCCGGAATGGGGCCTCCCGGCCAACGCTTACGGCGAGGAGTGGCGGACGCTCTACGCCGCGGCCATGACCGATTTGATGACGGCGACGGGGAGCAGCCTGCGTTCGACCATTTCCAGGTTGCGGAACGCCTCAAGTCTTTTCCCGCGCGGCGCACCGACCATGCTGATGGAGATCACCAGACGGATGATGGTGGGGATGGCGGTCGTCCTGATAGGTGTCCCCTACGAGGACATCCTTCGTGAGCGGGCCGGGCTGGCGGGCCGTGCGGCGGTCCCTGACTGACCGTTGCATCCCATGCGATTACACCGCCGCGACCTCCCGAGACTGCGCATCGCTGCCGATGCGTGGCCTTCTCGTGCAGGGTAGCAGGACCGGCGATGACCCGGAGGACGACCTGCTCACTGTCATCCGCCTCGGCATCAGCCCGATGCGATGGCGGTATCAGGTACAAGGCAAGACCTTCCCGCTCGTCCGCGCGCGGGCGCTTGCAGCCAGCACTACAGCCTTTGCGGCGACGCGCCTGCACGATCCTCTCAGGTGACGCCCCGGGATAGTAGGCGCGGCTCGACGCCTCCACGCCGCCGCAGCGGCACCTCCGGTGCCGCCCCCAGACCCGGAACCCGTCGCTCGGCGCTGAGAGGCGCGGCACCTCAGTGGCCGGGGACGGCAGCCACGCAGGGCGCTCGGCCGAGGGCGCTCGCATGCGCGGCGACGGCCACCCGAGGTCCGGCAGTCGGCCGGAGGTGCTGGCCGTGGAGGGCTCGGGCGCGGCGCAGGCCGCCAGCGCCGCGAGGGCGGAAAGCAGGATCAGTGCTGCCGCGGTGCTTTTGGATGCGCGTGCCATCGTGGTCAGCCTAGCGGGGACGCCGCTGCGCGGGAGCGGCCGCTGCGGCCGAGCCGAAGCAGGTCCGGTCCGCCGTTCGCGCCATGACCTCCAAGGTAATCGACCCGAAGCTGGTCGGCGGCCGAAGATCAGGTCCGCCGAAGCAGGCAGAAACCGAGGAGGGCATCATGTCCGTCGAAGCACAAACGCAGCGGGGCTGGTCGGTCGATGGCTGGGTCGGGTTCTGGGGCAACCCGAGCCCCGAGGTGGCGCTTAGGCGAGTCCCAACCGTCGTCACCCCCGACGTGACTGCGGTCTGGCCGCGGATTTCCGGACGGGTGCAGGGACATGCCGAGTACGCCCAGCGCATTGTGGACCTCCTGACGCTGGTCCCCGACCTGCGCCTGGAACTCGGGGAGCACGCCGCCAACGGCGAGTTCGTATTCATTCGATGGATCGTCCGCGGCACCAGCCCGGACGGGCGGCGCTTCGAGGGGATCGGGACGGACCGCTTCCGGCTCCGGGACGGGCTGGTGGCCGAGAGCCTGATCATGTCCGACCTGCCGATCTTCGCGGCGTTGGCGCAGGCCGTCGAGCGTGGCCGACGGCCCGGCGACGCCTAGTGGTCAAAACCTAACGCTTGGTACCCGGGAATAGAAGGTCATACGCTTCCGGCGTGGTTCCTCGCGGAGGCCGGGATGAAGAACTTTCTCGCTGTCAGTTCCCTGGTCGTCTTGCTCGGAGGATGCGGTCTTATCGCCGCCTTGGACCAGATGGATCGGGAGGCAGACCAGCGAGCTTGCGACGGCTTCGGCTTCCGGCGACGGACGGATGCCTACTCGAACTGCATGATGCAACAGGCAGCGCAGCGCGAGGCGGAGGACCAGCGCGCCCAGCGCGCCCGCGACCGCGAGGCTTTCGAGAGGGTGCGAAGGCGATAGTCCGACCGGCACTGCCAGGGCACCAAGTGTTAGATTTCGTCCACTAGGCGACCTTGCCGCATCACCTCCTCCTGCATGTGCACGACATCACCGACGAACTGGTCGGCCACGTGGCCGCGCTTGCTCCGCTCGCCCGGCACCGTCATCGAGAAGGACAGGCAGGTCGAGCGAAAGAAGGAAGCGCGCCGCCCGCCCTCACCCCGTGCCCGCCCGAGGCACTGCCCCGCCCGAAATAAGCCGCCGTGGCATCGGCGGTGACCACGGTGGCCCTGCTCAGCCCTCGGCGCCCCTGATCCGCCTGATGCGCAGTTCCGCCTTGGCGCCCCAGCCCTCGACGCCCTCCGGCACCTCCGGACGGAACCGCTCGTAGAGCCGGAAGCCGACCCGCTCCAGTTCGTCTGGCGCCAGCAAGGCGGCCAGCCTCTCCATCGCCCCGCGCACCTCGCCTAGACGCTCGCCGAAGGCCCGCGCGAGGTAGTTCCGGATGGCGGTGGGCGAGCCGGGCTCGTCCCCGTTGAGTGGCACCACCGTCCCACCCTTCGCCGCCGCGACCGGCATCTCGCGCCCGAGCAGCCGCACGGTGTGTGGAAGCGCAGCCTTCCTGTCGTGACCCTGCGACGCCGCGCGGTGCGCGCCGCCGCCGTCGCCGGACCGCTCGTCCGCGATGCCGAGGCGCCGGGCCTTGACCCTGGCGCTGGCGCCCGCCACCGCGCGGCCGAGTGTCAACGCTGTCTCCTCGGAATGGCCCAGGCGCTCGGCCACCACGGCGGCCAATAGGGTGAGCACGGGGGCACGATTGACGCGGAGCGGGGGTGGATCGATCGGCATGTCGCCATCATAGCCGGGCCGAAGATCGCCGTGACACCGCCGACCAGCAACGCCAACGCCGCGCCCGGCCCGCGACTACCCCTTGGTCGCATCCACCATCACCGCCCGCCATATCTGGGCGGGCAGTCCTCCGCCGGTGACGCCGGTCATCGGCGTGGCGGCGGAGGTGTTGCCGAGCCAGACCCCGGCGACGTAGCGCTCGGTAAAGCCGATGAACCATGCATCTCGGTTACCGCTGGTGGTGCCGGTCTTGCCGGCAGCCCACCGCCCCGGATTGGCTAAGCGCCCCGTCCCATCCCTGACCACCCGCGCCAGCATACGCCGCATCGCAAGCGCATGCTGCGGGCGGATGACCGCCCCCCGAGCGTGCTCAACCCTGGCATAGAGGTGGTCTCCATCATTGCCGCGCACCTCCCGGACACAGTACGGCACGACAGGCACTCCTCGGGTGACCAGGGCCGCGTATGCGGCGGTGAGTTCGAGAAGCGTCACCTCATAGGTGCCGAGGGCGAGATCACCTGCCTCTGCCGAGGAGAGGTCAGCCGTGATGCCCAACCTCCGCGCGATGTCCCTCACGGCGCCCAGATCACCGGAGGCCAGCCGCACGGCTGCGGTGTTGGACGATCGGGCGAGGGCGGCTTCCAGCGTGACCTCGCCGAGGTAGCGGTCATCGAAGTTCCGCACTGGTCGTCCGCCAACCATCAAGCGGTCGTCGCTCACCGTCTGCTCTGGAGTCATGCCGCGTTCGAGTGCCGCGAGGTAGACGAATAGCTTTGCCACCGAGCCGGGCTGCCGCCGGGCCTGCGTCACATGGTTCCATTCTTTCGACCGGTAATCCCGCCCACCCACCATTGCAACCACCGCACCGTCAGGGCGCATCACCACAAGCGCGCCCTCCTCGATGCGCCGCGGTCCGCCATACCGTTCCAGTGCGCTGGCCAAGTGTTTCTCGGCCGCCTTTTGAATCCGGTGGTCGAGTGTGGTGAGAACCGTGCGAGTACCGGAGCGGACCAGCGACATCAGGTCCGCCTCTGTTTCCGTCCGCCGGCCGAACCACCCGACCTGGGTACCGCCGGGATGAAAGCCGCCCCAGGCGGCCCTCGTCGGCGCGACGACGAGCCTTTGCCGCTTCCCCACGTCCCCTTCGGTTCGGGTCAGGTATCCCTGCTCCACCATTTGCCCGATCACACGATGCGCGCGCTCCTGCGCCAGATCGAGGTTGCGATGAGGGTTGTAGCGGTTTGGTGCGGGCAGCAGCGAGATCAGCGCGGCGGATTCGAGCAGGCTGAGATCGCGCGTGGATTTGGCAAAGTAAACGCGCGATGCCGCCTCGATCCCATACGCTGACCCGCCGAAGAACACACGATTGAGGTAGACGTAGAGGATGTCCTCCTTGCTCATGTTGAGTTCGAGGATTGGGGCGAGGACCGGTTCGGCGAAAGCCTTGCGCAGCAGCACACTCTGCCTCTTGAAGTAGACCTCCTTGAGGGTCTGCTGGGTCAGCGTACTGCCGCCCTGCGCCCGACCGACGATGGTCGAGAGCAAGGCTCGCGCGACGCCCCGCGGATCGATGCCAAAATGCTGGTAGAAGCGTCTGTCCTCGCTGGCGACGAGCGCGTTGATGAGGTGTGTAGGTAGTTGTCGGTATGGTACTGGCGGTGCGTAGTAGGCTCCGCGGGCGCCGACGAACTCGCCGCGGGCACCAATGATTCGGACGCCCGGCTCCCTGTTGTCCACGACGAGTTTCTGGGCGTCGGCGAGTTCCAGCGCCTCGGCCGGCGTCGGCACGGCAGTGGCGGCCGCAGTAAGGCCCATGAACGCGAGGAGGCGCCGTCGGTTAAGCGGGACGCCTGCCGCGGTCATCCGCGAAACCCCTGCAATGCGCGTCGAAAGATGCTCGAACGATGGTAGTGAGCAGCGAGTGCATACCGCAAGGTCACCGGTATAGGTGCACCTGCACGACCACGAGAGATGGGGCGCCAAGCTGGCCATGAGATGCTGCGCCATAGCCGAAGCTCGAGCGTGGCTCTCAATGGTCCACCGGGCGGACCGTGGCGTGGGACGAAGTCCCACAGGGCACAGCCGCCTTCGCCGTCCCGGCGGCTCGTCAACTCCGCGGCGCCGGCGGTTCAATGCGGCCGAGCATCAGCAGCCCTGCTGTGCCGTCCAGCACGTCGTGGTCCGAGCGTGGATTGGCCTTTAAGGACCGCGCCGCGCTCTAGCCGCGGGACGCACACCCATTCTCCAGCAGGCGTGTTCTCGCTGCCTCGCGACACGCCGGGGATATTCCGATATGCCGAGCGCATGGCAGGTGATCGAAACGAATCCCCAAATGAGCGTGCCCCGCTCCTCTTGGTGTTTGGCGATCTGGCGCCGCGCGTCGCCGCCCTTATTCGCGCCCGGCCCCTCCTGATTGCTCGATTGATCGTCGCCCCGCGAGAGGCTGTGCATGCAATCGCGGCCTTCCTCCATCTCGCCCCCGATGCCGCAGGGCCGGACGCAGAAGTGGCCACGATCATCAATGATACCGATCCGCGCGAACTGCTGAATGCTGCCCTACCGGCATGTCCGGCGCGGCTTTACCGGGCGCTGGACCGGGCTGGGGACCGTGTCCGTGAACGGCGCTTCTACGAAAAGCTCGCCGCTGTGTGTAGCGGCCCCTTCGCTGACAGGCTGCTCGATGGCGCGCTTGACGATATCCGCGTCGCGCATTTCGAAGCCCTGTCGCGAATGGACCCGGCCCTGGGCGCTATCCGCAGCGCACTTCCGGAAAACACCTATCTGGTGGAGGGGATCGACAGTCTTGTCGCATTTCTCCGCGCTCGCGGTGCATTGCGTGATGGCGACCTTCGGCTGCCTCCTGGGGCCGGACTGCCGGCCATAACCCGGCGGCTCCGCGCCGCACTTAGCCGCATTGAGGCGCCTGATCCGGGTTTCAACCCGCCGCCGCCCTTCCGCCTACTGCGCACCAGTGACGAA
>NZ_JACOMF010000080.1 GCF_014283215.1 Siccirubricoccus deserti | reverse complement strand
TCGTCCTCGACCGCCATCTCCACCCCGTCTCGCCGGAGCGCTCAGGCTACCGCGCCATCATGCGCCCGAGAAACCAGCCGAAAGGCAGATCAGCCGAGGCTCACCGTGCGGGCGGGACGACGGTTACAGATGGACTCCATCATGGTGGACCGCTGGAACACGACCGTCGGACCTGAGGATGAGATCTGGCACCTCGGCGATTTCGCTCTCGGTGTGTCAGCAGCCGCGATGGCAGAACTGCTCGCCCGGCTGCACGGCCGCAAGCACCTCATCACCGGCAACAACGACCCAACTGCGACGACGAACCTGGCCGGGTGGTCGAGCGTCCGACCCTACGCCGAGATCGAACTGGACGGGGCCAGCATCGTGCTGTGCCATTACGCGTTCCGCACCTGGCGTAACATGAGCCGGGGCTGGCTAAACCTGCATGGCCACAGCCATGGCCGCCTGGCGGCCCTGCCGCGACAGACAGATGTCGGCGTCGATGCCTGGAACTTCCGTCCGGTGACGCTGGCACAGATCACCGCCGCAAGGCGGACCCGCGCCAGGGCGGAGCCACCCAAGCAATCGCGGTAAGCCGATCCTATCCGGCCTCGTCACAGCCATCCGCGTTCACGGAAGCCGTTGAGATCGACACCCGCCGGCGCGTACCAGCCGCCGGCGCGGTAGCGGGCACCGAGTTGAAGCGCTGCTTCCTTGTTGCCGAACGGAATGCGCAGCGGTGTATCGCCGCTGGCGGCCTCTGGGGACCGAAGCTCCGCCGCGCCCTTGCTGGGTCGCGACGATCGTGGCTTCCCGGCGCTGGCTTTCCGTTTCCGGACAACCGCCCTACGGCCCGGCATGGTGCGTTTGTCGCCCAGCTCCGGCGCGACCTTCGCTGCCGGCACATCGGCAGCACGTTGGTCCGGCGGGCGCCTGTTCGCCACAGTCCTCCGAACGGGCGACGGTCGCCCGCTCCCGACATCAGCCTGCGGCTGTGTTCCGCCCTTCTTGGGCGCGTGTTGGTCGAGGAAGGCCCGGCAGGCGGCGCCGGATGACGTGTAGCCCCGGGGCGGCTTGAGCCCTTTCTGGCGGGCCAGGCTATCCACGAAGCTCTTCATAGCCGGTGTCGGCGGCCGATCCGGACCCGCTTCCCTGGCGACACCGCCCAGTAGCTTGGCTTCCACGCTGCCTGCGCCCTCCTGCAAACGGCCGATGATCCGACTGGCTTGGGCACAGACGGCGTCGATCGCTCCGACCATCTCCTGCTGCCCGACTAGCACCTCGTCGAGCAGACGCTCCATCTGAGCGGTCACGCCGGGGTCGACCAGCGCCGGATCGGCTTTCTCCAGCACGGCGAAGAGCGCCAGTCCGCGCTCGGTGGGGATGATGTGCTTGCCATCGGCAACGAGGAACTCCTGCGTCTTGAGGCCGCGGATGATCTCGGCCCGGGTCGCCGGCGTGCCGATGCCCTTGGCCTCCTTCAGCCGCTCCTGCAGCGCCTCGTCGGCGACAAAGCGCCAGGCATTCTGCATCGCCTCAATCAGCGTGCCCTCGTTGTAGCGTGGCGGCGGCCGGGTTTCCTTGTCCTCGACCGCTGCATCGCGCAGCACGGCGGCCTCACCGTGCCTAAGCGCGGGCAGCAGCTGCGCGTCCTCGCCCTTCTCCTCGGCTGGCTGCCACTCGGGGAAGGCGGCACGCCAGCCGAGCTCGATCGGCTGCCGCCCCGCAGCTCGGAACAGGTGGCCTCGGACATCCAGAGTGACGGAGGTCTGCCGATAGCGGAAGTCCGGCATCATGGCGGCCAGGTAGGAGCGGGCGATGACATCGAACAGCCGCCGCTCATCACCCGACAGCCGCGGCCAGACTTCCCGCAGCGTGTCCACCGTGTTGACGTTGGGGATGACGGCGTGATGGCTGGCCCCGGCCAAGCCCTTGTCGTGGAAGTGGCCGCTGGCGCCGCGGCGGATGACCGGCGGCTCGGGCACCGGGATCTCGCTGAAGGCGCGCCCGACCCGCAGCCCGGCGATGATCCGCGGCACGTCCGGGATCAGGCTCTCCGGCAGGTAGCGGGTTTCGGCGCGGGGGTAGGTGATGACCTTCTTGCCCTGGCCATCATAGAGCTCCTGCGCCACCTCGAGCGTCCGCGCCGCCGACCAGCCGAAGCGCGAGCCGCACAGCTTCTGCAAGGACGGCAGATCATGCAGCCGCGGCGGCCCCTGCCGCTTGTCCTCGACCCGCACGGCGAGCGGTCCGGCAAAGCCATCGGCGGCTGCGGCGATCGCTTCGGCCTCCTCGCGCTTCAGGATCCGATCCTTGGGCGCGTGCCGCATCCGCAACGTCCCGGCCTCGGCCTGGGCGGTGGCGACCACCTCGAAATAGGCCTGCGGGACGAAGTTGCGGATCTCCAGCTCGCGCTTGCAAACGATGGCCAGAGTCGGGGTCTTCACGCGTCCAACGCCGATGACGGTCCGCGCGCCGCGGGCCAGCGTCACGGTGGCCGTGCGGGTCAGCGATAGGTTGTAGATCTGGTCGGCCTGCCGCCGCGCGACGGCGGCCGCGTACAGGCGGGCGTATTCGGCATTGGACTTGGCCCGGGCGAAGGCGTCGCGGATGGTCTGCGGGTCTTGAGCGGTGAAGATCACCCGCATGACCGTGCCGCGATAGCCGTAATGCTCCAGGATCTCCTGGCCGATCAGTTGCCCCTCCCGGTCGCAGTCGGTGGCGAGCCAGACGCGCTTGGCCTGACGCAGCGCATCGCGGATGGCCTTGAGCTTGGGGGCCTTGTTGCCGCCCGTGGCCGGCTTGGTGCCGTAGAGGCCTTCCGGCCGGAGCAGGACCGGCGTCCACCGCTTCCAGTCCGGCGAGACTTCCTCGGGCTCGACAAGGTCGAACAAATGGCCCTCGGCAGGCAGGATCGCCCCATAGCGGCCTCCGACCGCCGCCCTGACGTCCTTTGCCTGGCTGGTCTTTTCGGTGATGACGATCTGGTCGGTCATGGGCGCTCTTCAGGTGTTCTCTATAGGTTCCCGAGCGGGCGCGCTACCTTCAGTGTCTCGGCCGATCCATCCTCAACGTCCAGAAACGGACAAAAGCTAGTGCATTGCTGGCGACGTGCACAGTTGTCCCGAACTGTGCGATGTAGAAGGACCACCTCACACTGGCCGTACCACCTCACACTGGCCGTACAAAGCAGCGGAACCACGTCCTGCCGTGGGAGTTGCGGCGCCGCACCGAAGGAGCAGAGCATGCCGAACGACAAGGGGAAGGGCACCGGCGAACCCGGCTGGACCGCGGAGGAGAAGGGTCAAGGAGCTCCCACATCCGGCGACGCGGACGCGGCCGGCGAAGCGGGTGAGGCCGTGCCCAAAGCGGGCTATGGCGGCGACGACCGTGCCGCAACAGAAGCCGCGGCGGGGCGGGTGGAGGAAGACTCAAAAAGTGAGGCCGGCCCCGAGAACAGTGAGCGCTGACTGAACTGCGCCCGGTGCGAAGCCTGATGTCGTGCCGCCTCCGGCTGGCCAAGGCTTTGCCAGAGGGGCGCGGTTGACAGAACGCAACTATGATTTCGAAGCTGGAGGCCGTTGCGCGCAGTGACGCCCCGTCGGCCGCGGCGGTGGAGGGTTAATGGTCAGGACGTTCCCGTCTCGGAGCATAATGTCCGGTGTAGAGGACCGAGCAGCCATGTGGTCAGGGAGTGCAGGATCGGCTCGAAAGCAGACATGGAGACGTCTGGCAGATCAAGCGCGGCGGACTGCGGCGATGGCGGAGGCGATGCCGGTGGTTACTGCCGCCATCTGATCCGTCAGGCCGGGGCCAGGGTCTCGGCCAGCGTGCTCCAGGCTGCGTCGCGCAGATCGCGGCGCATCGCCTCCTCGTCGGTCCAGCGGGTTTCGGCAGGGAAGCGGATCGTCTCGCACTGCACCGTCAGCGTGTTGCCACGGAAGGGCCACGGGTCAAGCGACCAGCGAGATGTTCCTTGCCGCACCAGCTTCATCTTGCGGGCGCTGCCATCTTCCATCGGCGCCTCCCCAGCCTTGTCCGGATCGGCAAAACAGAGGGCGAGGGAAAGGGCGTCGGTTACCGCGACGAGGGCGGAGTTCCGTTCGACCTGCTCGCGGGATACGTCGAGCTTGGCGATCCAGTCCGCCTGGAGCGCAGCCTCCTTGGCGTTGTTGCGGTCGATCGCGGCGTGGTCCTCGGGCGGCAGGCTCTCTGGGTCCATGTATTCCGTGTAGACCCGCGTGCCGTGCAGGGAGATGAGCAGGGCGGGCCAGAGGCCCCAGGCGGCGCGGGCTATCTCCACACCGTGCGCCCACATGGGGGCATGGACCGCCGCGCCAAGCTTGGTGAAATCGTGGGGCAGGCCCGTCTCGGGGTCGAGGGTCGGAGCGGTCTCCCACGACAACCAGGCGATGTCGTGCTGCCCGGCGGCGAGGATCACTTCGGGCGCCGGGTCCGGCCGCGCGAAGCCGGGGGCACCCCAGGCGGCCATCATCTGGCCTGAGAGTAGAGCGTGGGAGGGCTGGGGAATGAGAAGGCGGGTGCCATTCTCCGGGCTGCGCAAGATCATAGCACGTCAACGCACGAGCGGGGCCTCGGGACATGGCAGTTCCTTATCTGCCTGGCTTGGGCATGCGGCGCTGGGAGCTAGCCGGCCTCAGCGTCATCATCCGCTTGGAACGGGACGCCACTGCCGATCTCTGGGCCGGGAGGTTGGTGCCGCTGCTGGGACTTGCGCTGCCCGCGGCGAATGTCGTGGCGCTGCTCGGGTACGCACGGGGCATGCCGCGCGTAAGGAGCGGCTTCTCAAAATGCTGGCGGGCCTACTGCAGCCCGCGCACTGGCGAAATCCATCGGGCGCTGATGTTCGCGCACGCTTTCGACGCGGCCCACCGGAGCCAAAAGCGACCTGACAGCGGTCAATTATCTGGACCGCTCCGATTGACTGCTTTCATGCTTGGATTGCTCAAAAGCCGTTGTTCCGCATTGGGCCAATCCATACCGTCGAGTGTGAGCCCAGGCCGCCTGCTTCAATATCCGCTCAAGACATTGCACCATACAAGCGGCCGATCACTCGGCCTTGATACCGGCGGTCCGCACCACGCCGCGCCAGCGCTCCACCTCCTCGCGCTGGAAGGCGGCGTACGCCTCGGGCGAGCCCGCCACCACCGTGAAGCCGATCTGCTCGAGCCGCTGCCGTCCCTCGGGGTGGCGCAGTGCCTCGGTCGCGGCTGCGTGCACGCGCCTGACCAGCGGCGCAGGCATGCCCGGAGGAGCCATGAGGGCCTGCCAGGAGGTGACCACGAAGTCCTTCAACCCCGCCTCGACGGCGGTGGGCACATCGGGCAGCACCGGGTGGCGCTCGGCGCTGGTGACCACAATCGGGCGCAGCCGCCCGCCCTGGATGTGACCGGCCACCGTGCCGAGGTTCTGGAAGCTCAGCTCCACGTTGCCGGCAATCAGGTCAGTGGCCGCCGCCGCCCCGCCCGCATAGGGCACATGGGTCGGGTCAGTCTCTGTGAGCTGCTTGAAGAGCTCCATCGTCATCTGGTCCGAGGAGCCGACGCCGCTGGTCGAGTAACTGGTGCGGCCACGATTGCGCCGCAGCCAGTCGATGACGCCGCGCAGGTCGGTCGCGGGCACCTTGTCCGGGTTCACCACCAGCACGTTCGGCGTGGTGACCGCCAGGGTAATGGGGGTGAAGGCCAGCGGGTCGTAGCCGAGGTTCGGGCGCAGCGCGGCGTTGATGGCGAAGACGCCGATCGAGCCCACGAGCAGGGTGTGCCCGTCCGGCTGCGCCCGGGCCAGTAGGCGCGACGCGACCTCGCCGTTCGCACCAGTCCGGTTCTCGACCACGACCGGCTGGCTAAGCGACTGGCCGCCGTACTGGGCGATGACGCGGGCAATGATGTCCGACGGACCGCCGGCGACAAAGGGGACGAGGATGGTGACGGGGCGGTTAGGCCAGGCTTCGGCCCCGCCCTGCTGCGCCCGTGCAGCAAAGGGACCGGCCGCAACCGCGGCACCGAGTGTGAGCGCATAACGGCGGAGCATAGGGGACGCTTTCTCTCCCGAGCGGACGCTGGTCTGCTAGGCTATGATGCGGTCCAGGCACGTCCCTGACCACCCCTAAGATGCCAGCCGTTTGGAATTGGGTCCATCAGCGTCGCTACTTCGAGGTCTGCCGGCTGCCGCCCGTTTAGGATCGCTTCAATGATGTCGGGCGCCAGCAGTGTCAGCCGCAGCAGACTGCCGAGGTACCCCCGCTCGATGCGCTCCGCCTTAGCCATCTCGGTGATCGAGGCGTAGCGCCCCTCGCCCAAGAGGTGCTGGTACCGGAACGCCCGTGCCAGCGCTTTCACAAGGGCCGGATCGGCGGGCGTCGGGAGGGCCACCTCACCGTCGCCCCGCACCGGCGTTACCACCGTCTTCCGCTCCGGCCGCCGCCGGATGGTCAGCGGCATCCGGACCGTGGTGCTGGTCGCCACCGTCATGCTGTCTTGGTGCTCCCGGGCGAACTGGCGGTCAGCGGTCGACGCTTCGCGGACCTCTGAAGCCGGCTCACCGAGGTCCGATTCCGGTGGCGAGGCGGCCGTTCGCCGTAGTCTCACGTGCCTGGCGGCTTCGCGCCCAAATGGGTCATGCAGGTGAGGGAGAACTGCTCTCCAACGCAGACATCAGGATGCGAGATGCCGCGCCTTCACCTGATAAAGACGCAGCGTCTCAGAAGCCTTGCTCGGTCACGCCAGGGCAGGGATGCAGGCGGACTAGAAGATTACGGTCTCGCCGTCAGCCGGAACACGCAGGCTCGACGCGAACCCTTCCTTCTCGGCAAAGACGCGCAGGTCGGCGCGGCTCAGGATGCAGTGGTTCACGGCTTCCATGTGGCTGGCGATCAGGGTGGCCTTCGGGGCGGCGCGGTTGACCGCCCGGACGTCCTCTTCCCCCATGATGATGGGGTCCAGGCCGATGAAGGTTGCCTTGCCCGCGTTGAGCACGATCACCTCTGGCTGGTGCCGGGCGATCGCCTGCTCGACATGTCCGTTCCAGATGGTGTCGCCCGCGATGTAGAGCGTCTTCTCCGAGGGGTGGCTGAAGACGACGCCGCAGACCTTGCCCAGGCGTGGCACCGCCTTGAGGGTGGCGTCGGTGCCGTGCTGCCCGCCCGTCCTGGCGAGCTTAACACCATTGAACTCCGATGCCTCGGTCAGGACGCGCACGTCTTTGAAGCCTGCTTCCCGGATGGCCGCCGCGTCCTCGTCATTCTGCGCGAAGAGGGGGAGCGACTTCCCGAGCTGCGCCTTGGCCCTTTCGTCCCAGTGGTCGGTGTGCAGATGGGTCACGATGACTGCGTCCACGTCGATGATATCGGTCACCGGGATCGGCAGGGGCACCAGGGGGTTACGGCGCTCGCTGTTGGCCGAGCCGGGGAACCCGGGGGACGTGCCCTGGTCGTCCAGCATCGGGTCTACCAGGAAGCGCACACCGCCGTAGTTGATGCGCAGCGTCGCGTTGCGGATCTGCGTCACCGTCGCCTGCTCGCGAGCGGCTTGTGAGGTGTGCGTCGTCATTCCGATGATCCCCATGGACAAGGCCGGGAGTGTCTTCCGGCGCGTGATCAGGAAGCCTTCCTTGCTGCTGTCGGTCATGGCTTAGTCCTCCTTGCCAGCACCTGGGCTACGAGCGCGGTCAGCGGCCCGCAGATGCAATGGCCTCTGGATAAACGACCACGCGCGGCGGTAGGAGTGTCGGCACGGACATAATGAGGGTCAGAAACGACATGCCAGGGCGGAATGCCATCGAGATCGGCCTAGTGATCTACCCTGGCACGCAACTGGCGGCCGTGCTTGGGATGACGGACTTCCTGATGCTCGCTGACCGCATTGCGGGGGAACAGACAAACCGCCACCAGGCGCCTCCGCTGCGGGTCAGCCACTGGCAAATGCGGGACGGCGAGCACATCCCGGTCCGCGTGTTCGACACCGCTCCCGGCGTCGAAGGGCCGCCGGATGTCCTTATCCTGCCGCCCCGGCTAGGTCCGCCCATCGAGGCGCACGAGGCGGCGCCCTTCGTGGGCTGGCTGCGTGAACGGCACAGCACGGGCACCGCGCTGGGCTCGATCTGCACGGGCGCCTTCCTGCTGGGCGAGACGGGCCTCCTCTCTGGTCGCTGCATCACGACCCACTGGACCTTTGAGGAGGCGTTCCAGGCGCGCTTTCCGGAAGCCAGGATGGATGCCGCCCGCCTGCTCATCGACGACGGCGACATCATCACCGCGGGCGGGGCGATGGCCTGGACCGACCTCGTCCTGAAGCTGATCGACCGCCATCTCGGGCCGGTCGTCATGATGGAGACCGCGCGGCGGCTCTTGGTCGACCCGCCTGGGCGGGAGCAGAGCTACTACAGCGTCTTCGCGCCGAGGCTGAATCACGGTGACGGCGCCATTCTCAAGGTCCAACACTGGCTTCAGGCGACCGGGGCCAGGGACATCGACCTCGCCACGCTCGCCATGCAGGCCGGGCTGGAGGAACGGACCCTCCTGCGTCGCTTCCAGAAAGCGACAGGCCTGACCACCACGGAATATTGCCAGCGGCTCCGCGTCGGAAAGGCTCGTGAACTGCTCCAGTCCAGCCCGCTCACAGCGGATCAGGTGGCATGGGAGGTCGGCTACGCCGACGCAGGCGCGTTCCGGAAGGTCTTCACACGGATCGTGGGCCTCACGCCCGCAGAGTATCGCAAGCGCTTCCGGGCATGAACTGGATTGACCGGCGGCAGCAAGGCTTGTCGAAGGTCTGCTTTTCCGCGTCAGCCGCCCAGGAGCGGACTCACCGCTTCCGGCCAGAATTCGCCGCTGCGCTCAAACCCGGACAGATTGCTCCCGTGTCCGCATCCAGAGATGGAGCGGACATCCGCTGTCCAGAGTGCTCCAGCTGCTAGCCTCTCACCCGGTCCATCATCACGATAGCTGACTTACGTCTTCCCTCCACCATAGAGCACGAGTCGCTGCTCCACCCACCTGAGCGGAAGCGGTTCCAGCAGCTGTGGCAGCCCGAGGGCGGGCGGAACTTGGCCATCAAGGATCGCCTCGACGATATCCGGTGCTAGGAGTGTCAGGCGAAGCACGCGCGAGACGCAGGACGAGTTGATCTTCTCCGTGGCGGCCAGTTCGTCGATCGTGCCGTAGCGGCCTTTCTCCATCATCCGTGTCGCCTCTCGCCAGCGTTCCGCAGTTCAAGCAAGCGCGCAGTTATAAGGGGATGGGAGCCTCTTCTTCAGAGACATACTGGCTGTTCTTGCCGACCCGTTCACCGAGCCTGTAGCGTGTCACCACAAGGCGACCCGGGAAAACCGCCCGCAAGAGGCGCCCATTGGGAAGGAGACAACATGGCAGTTTCTCGCCGTTCGCTTGCGACTGTGGCCGTCGGTTCGGCCTTGGGCATGGCCGTTGCGCCGCGCCGATCTCGGGCTCAGGCCTATCCGGCGCGGCCGGCGCGCATCCTCGTCGGATTCGCCGCCGGCGGCGCGACCGACATCCAGGCGCGCCTGATGGGGCAGTGGCTGTCGGACCGTCTCGGCCAGCAATTCGTCGTCGACAACCGCTCTGGCGCCAGCGGCAACATCGCCACCGAGATGGTCGCAAGGGCGGCGCCCGATGGCTACACTCTGCTCCAGGTCGTGACCCCGCACGCGATCAATGCCGCACTCTATCCGAACCTGCCCTTCGATTTCATGCGCGACATCGCGCCGGTGGTCTGCGCGGCGCGGCTGGCCTATGTCGCCGTGGTCAATCCGGCGTATTCGATTCATACGATCCCCGAGCTGATCGCCCACGCCAAGGCGAACCCGGGCAGTATCAGCTATGGCTCGGCCGGCACCGGTACGCCGCAGAACATCTCCGTCGAGCTGTTTAAGATGATGGCCGAGGTCAACCTGCTGCACGTGCCCTACCGCGGCGGTGCGCCCGCGGTCGCCGACTTGTTGGCCGGCCACATCCAGCTGGTGTTCAGTCCGCTGTCGGAGGCGATCGAGCAGATCCGGGCCGGCAAGCTGCGGCCGCTCGGGGTCACCACCGCGGCCCGGCTGGACGTGCTGCCGGACGTGCCAAGGATCGCCGACTTCGTGCCGGGCTACGAGGCCAGCGGCTTCGCGGGCATTGGCGTGCCGCGCAACACGCCGGCCGCCATCGTCGAACTGCTGAACCGCGAACTCAATGCGGGCCTTGCCGATCCCGGTGTCCGAGCCCGCATCCTCGACCTAGGGGGCACGCCGGTCGGCGGCACGGCGGCCGAGTTCGAGGCGATTCTGGCGGCCGCTATCGAGAAGTGGGCACGGGTGATCAGGTTCGCGGGCATCAAGGCCGATTAGGCTCCGGACTTATTGTCTGAACCGGCCCGGGTTCGCCGGAGGCTGGTGAGCTTGAGTCAGGCCGCCAGCGCAATCTCCTGCTGAGCGGCATAGTAGTGTGCTTCGGCCTCGGCCGGCGGGATGTTACCGATCGGCTCGAGGAGGCGGCGGTTGTTGAACCAATCGACCCATTCGAGGGTGGCGAACTCGACCGCCTCCAGGTTGCGCCACGGGCCACGCCGCCGGATCACCTCGGTCTTGAACAGGCCGATGACGGTTTCGGCGAGCGCATTGTCATAGCTGTCGCCGACGCTGCCCACGGAGAGCTCGATACATCCGCCCGCGGCTCGAGACGCTGCTTGACCTTGGCCCCCTGCAGGCTCGGGACCTGGGCGGCAATGACCCAGGCGGTCTTCGAGACCTCTACTACGACCACCAGCGTGGTCCGCAGGTCCGGCAGCAGAGCAGGCACAGTCGTCATCGCACAGCCTCCCCAGCGAAGAACAATGGACCGGCTATGCTTGCTGGGACGCCGGCCCCGCTCATAAAGTCTGTGCGCGGAAGTGCTTGAGGCGACGCGGCGTACTCTGATTCCATGGCGGCACCGGTAGGAGGTGACGATGGCGCGTCGGCGGATTGGTCAGGAGGATCTCATCGCGCGTCCGGAGCCTCGGGCGGCGTCTTCGTTGGCGGAGCTTGCTGCGCTGCTCGACTGGACCGAGATCGACCGCCATCTGGCTGGCATCTCGGCGGCGGTGAAGGGCGAGCCTGGATGGCCGCCGCTGGCCCTGTTCC
>NZ_JACOMF010000008.1 GCF_014283215.1 Siccirubricoccus deserti | reverse complement strand
GGGCGCGTAGATCTTCGGACAGGGTTCTCGCCATGCAAGCTGGCCTCCGTGCCCAGCAGGCACGGTGAATCAGATTTCGCGCCGGGCGGGAATCCTCAGCGACTCTGAATGGTCAGATTTCGCTCTAGCCGCCTCCCGTCGCCAGCATCTCCCGCGCCGGCGACCGCCCCAGCGCCGCCCGCAGCGCCTCGGCCCCCGCCGTGCCCTGGGCCAGCGCCTTCTCCAGATTCTTCCGATAGCTCTCCGAGACCACCGCCGGCAGCAGCGGTTCGTTCGGGTCCACCTCCACCTCCAGCACCACCGGCCCCTCCACGGCCAGCATCGCATCCAGCGCCGCGCCGAGCTGCGCCGGGTCGCGGACCGAGAACCCCCGCGCGCCAATCGCCTCGGCGGCGCGGGCGAAGTCGATCGGGGTCAGGTCGCAGGCGTATTCCGGATTGCCGAGGAACAGCAGCTGCTCCCATTTGATCTGGCCGAAGGTGTTGTTCTTGATCACCAGCAGCTTGACCGGCAGCCGGTAGCGCACCGCGGTGGCCAGCTCGCCGAGCTGCATCGCCAGCCCGCCATCGCCGACGATGCCGAACACCGCCCGCCCGGGAAAGGCCAGCGCTGCCGCCACCGCATAGGGCAGCCCGCAGGCCATGGAGGCCAGCAGCCCGGAGACGCCGAACGCATGCCCCGGCCCGAGATCGAGGTAGCGTGCCGTCAGCCCGGTGTTGTGGCCGCTGTCCGTCACCACCACCGCATCCGCCGGCAGGCGTTCGGATAGCGCCCGCACCGGCACTGCCGGGTGCATCGGCTGGCGCGGCTCGTCCACCGCGCGGGAAAGGGTGTCGCGCCAGCGCCGCGCCTCGGCCTGGGTGGCTTCCAGGAAGGCGCGGTCGGTCTTCCGCCGCAGCTGGGCGTTCAGCGCCTCCAGCGTTGCCCTGGCATCGCCGACCAGCCCGACCTCGGCCGGGTGCCGCAGGCCGATGCGCTGGGCGTCGCGGTCGATCTGCACGCCGCGCGCCTGACCGGGTTGCGGGTAGTATTCGACATAGGGGAAGCTGCTGCCGATAATCAGCAGCGCATCGCACTGCGCCATGGCGTGATGCGTGCCGAAGGTGCCGTAGAGGCCGATGCCGCCGGTGGTCAGCGGATGGGTGTCCGGCAGCACCGCCTTGCCGAGCAGCGCCTTCGCCACCGGCGCGGCCAGCAGATCGGCGCAGCGTTCCAGCTCCGCCGTCGCCCCCAGCGCGCCGCGGCCGGCGAGGATGGCGACGCGCGAGGCGCCGTTCAGGATCTCCGCCGCCCGCGCCACATCCCCGGGACGCGGCAGCAACAGCCCCTCCGCCGGGGTGCTGGGGAGCGGGTGCGGCTTGTTGCGCGGCGACCGCGCCGCATCCTCCTGCGCTTCCTCCTGCACATCGACCGGCACGCTGAGATGCGCCACCCCCTGCCGCGCCAGGGCGCTGCGGCAGGCCAGCGCCGTCGCCTTGGCCATATGCGCCGCGCCCATGACCCTGGTGTTGAACACCGAGACATCCTGGAACAGCTTGTCGAGATCGACATCCTGCTGGGTGAAGGTCTCCAGCAGGTCATGGTACTGCAGCCCGGTGATCGCCAGCACCGGCGCACGGTCCAGCTTGGCGTCGTACAACCCATTGAGCAGGTGGATGCCGCCCGGCCCGCTGGTCGAGAGACAGCAGCCGATCCGGCCGGTCCATTTCGCATGGGCGCAAGCCATGAAGGCGGCGCTTTCCTCGTGCCGGACCTGGATGAAGCGGATGCGCTCCTGGCGGGTGCGCAGCGCTTCCATGATGCCGTTGATGCCGTCGCCGGGCAGGCCGTAGACAGTGTCGATCCCCCAGTCGATCAGGGTTTCGACCAGGATGTCGGCGGCCTTCTGTGGCATGCGGGCGTCCTCGCGGGAGGGTGGAAGCCGGTATGCCGGGACAGCGCCGGACTGCGGGTGAGGTTCGCCGCCGCCCGCAACTTTGCCTGGTTTTGTTCGGAGGCGCGAGTTTTCACAGTTACACAGAGTATATTTCGATGATGCTATGCGTGAAAGATACATTATCTTGCGCATTTTTCTGGAACCATGCTGCACCGCAGCGCTTGCAGCGAGTGTTCGCCTGTGCCGCCTGGCGCGGAGCAGTCCAGGGCGGGTGAGGCGGACCAGGCGCAACGAGGACGGGACATCCAGCTATGGCCGATATCAAGCAGACCGACCCGCAAGGGCCGGCCGAGGCGCTGCGCAATCGGGGCCGGGCCGCGGTGGCCGAAGGGGTGGCGGCAACGCTCGGGGTGGCGCAGGCCACGCGCCAGGCAGCCGAACGCGGTGGTGAACAGGCCGTGGAGCAGGGTAGCGAGGCGGTGCGGGAGGGTACCGGCCAAGTGGCCGAGGTGCTGCGGCGTGGTGCGGATGTGAGCCGCCATGGCAGCGAATCCATGGCCGAGACGGCCCGGCACGGCGTGCGGATCGCCGCCGAGGGCCAGCAGAGCGTGATGCGGCAGGCGGCCGCGGAGATGGAGCAGGCCGGACGGGGCCTTGCCGACATCGCCCAGGAAGCCGCCGAAGGCCTGCGCCACTTCATGGCGGTGCCCGGCGGCCGCGGCATGCAGGACACCCACCAGGCGCTGCAGACGCTGGTCGACGGGGTGATCGCGACCAACCTCCGCATGGCGCGGGAGCTGATGCGCCGCACCGGCCCGAGCGCCTTCATCGAGCTGCAGCGCAATTTCGTGCGTGAGTATTTCGACGCCTTGGCCGAAGGCGGCACGGTGCTGCTGCGCGCGGCGCGCCAGGCAACCGACGAGACGCTGCTGCCGCTGGAGCGCGAGGTGGCGCGGCGCCGCCAGCCCGGCCAGAGGCGGGGCCATCAAGCCGGCTGCGTCGCCGATGTGATGAGCACCGACGTGAAGGTCGTCGGCCCGGAGGAGACGGTGCAGCAGGCGGCGCGGC
Source organism: Siccirubricoccus deserti (assembly GCF_014283215.1). Taxonomy (GTDB): domain Bacteria; phylum Pseudomonadota; class Alphaproteobacteria; order Acetobacterales; family Acetobacteraceae; genus Siccirubricoccus; species Siccirubricoccus deserti. Next base: position 180,624 of record NZ_JACOMF010000008.1, on the reverse strand, counting down.
TGATGACCGCCGAGGATGCCGGGGTGCTGCCGGTGCGGGAGGGCGACCGGCTGGTCGGCATGCTCACCGACCGAGACCTCGCGGTGCGGCTCGCCGCCGAGGGCAAGGACCCGACCCGTACCAGGGTGCGCGAGATGATGTCGCCGGAAGTCCGCTACGTCTACGAGGATGAGCCGCTCGACCATGTCGCCGACAACATGGCGGAGCAGAGGCTGCGCCGCCTGCCGGTGATGAACCGGCAGAAGCGGCTGGTCGGCATCGTCTCGCTCGGCGACATCGCCGGCGGTGAGCACGGGCCGGAGCATGCGGGGCGGGCGGTGGCCGGCGTCTCGCAGCCCGGGGGGCAGCACAGCCAGCGCCAGCCCGCGCCGGCGAACGGCTGAGCCGGCGCGCCGCTGCGCCCAGGCGGGGGAGGGCGCATCGCCGGTGGCCGCCGAACACCGCGCTGATGGGCGTTGGCACTCCGCCCCACTCCCTCCAGCCCGTCGTGGCCGGGCCCGATCCGGCCATCTGACCGGTTGCTTTCGCGCGAATGCGGATGCGCGGCTCAAGCCCGCGCATGACGGGGGAGGGTGGGGGCGCGGGGACCTTCGGCAGCCTGCCGGAGCAAACCGGCCCGCTACCCGTACAACCGGCCGATCTCCCCCGCATAGCGCTCCAGCACCGCGCGCCGCTTTACCTTCATGGTTGGCGTCAGCAGCCCGTTCTCCACCGAGAAAGGCGCGGATGCCGTGCCCCAGCGGCGGATGCGCTCGATGCTGGACAGCCTGGAGTTCACCCGGGCTATCGCCGCCGCCACCTTCTCCGCCATGCCCTCGGCCGGCACCACCAGGGCGACGATGCCGGCCTGACCCTCGCCGGCAGCGACTGCCTGGGCGATCTCCGGCTCCGCCATCAGCAGTGCCTCGATCTTGGCCGGGCTGACCATGTCGCCGCCGAGCGTCTTGATGAAGTCGCGCTTGCGGTCGGTGATGATGATCCGGCCCGCTTCCATCCGCGCCACGTCGCCGGTGTGCAGCCAGATCTCGCCATCTGGCCCCGGCCGCAGCGCCGCCGCCGTCGCCGCCGGGTCGTTCCAGTAGCCATCCATCACCAGCGGCCCGCGCACCAGCAACTCGCCATCCGCGGCGATGCAGGCCTCGACGCCGCGGAGCGGGGCGCCGACCGTGTGCCGGTGGTTGTCCCAGGGCAGGTTCACGCTGATCACCGGCCCCGCCTCGCTCTGGCCGTAACCCTGGATCAGCGGCAGGCCGAGGGCGAGGAAGAAGCCGGAGAGGTCGGGGTCCAGCCGCGCCCCGCCGGAGACCAGCGCCCGCAGTTTGCCGCCGAAGCGGGCCCGCACCTTGTCCCGCACCAGCCGGTCCAGCACCGCATCCTGCACCCGCTCCCAGAGGTTGAGCTTTGGCCCATCCAGGCGCCGGAGGCCAAGTGCCACCGTCCGCTCGAACAGTCGCCGCTTCAGCGCCGATTCCTTCTCCAGCTGCGCCAGCATGCGGGCGCGCATCAGCTCGAACAGCCGGGGCACCGCGGTGACAAGGCTTGGCCGGACCTCGGCCAACTCGGCGGAGAGCCGGTCGGCACCACGGGAGTAGACCACCTCCATTCCCACCGAGGGCAGCAGGAAGCAGCCCACCGTATGCTCATAGGCATGCGACAGCGGCAGGAAGGAGAGGTAGGGCGTGCCGGCGACGCCGAGCCGTTCCAGCAGCCCGGCGATGCCGGCGCGGTTCGCCAGCACGGCGCGATGCGGCAGCATCACCCCGCGCGGCAGCCCGCCGGTGCCGGAGGTGTAGATCAGGCAGGCGAGGCGGCCGGGCGGGATCTGCTCGGCCTCCGCCATCAGCAGCGGCAGGTCGCCCGGGGTGGCCAGGGCCGTCGCCCAGGGGTGCACGCGAATGCCCGCCGGCGCCTGGTCCTCCGCCGGATCGAGCAGCAGCAGCAGGTCGAGCTGCCCGGCCGCCGCCTCCGCCACCCGCGCCGCCAGCGCCGGGGTGGAGACGATCGCCGCCCGCGCCCCGGAATCACGGATGACATGCGCGTGGTCGGCGGTGGTGTTGGTGGTGTAGGTCGGTACGGTCACCGCGCCGATCGCCATCAGCGCGGCATCGGCGACGTTCCATTCCGGCCGGCTCTCGCTGACCAGCAGAACCCGGTCGCCCGGGGCGATGCCGGCCTGGCGCAACCAGGCGGCGACATTGGCGACGCTGGCGGCGAATTCGCCCCATGTCATGCGCTGCCAGCCGCCGCTGCGCCAGAACCGCACCATCGGCGCTTCCGGCTGGCGACGGGCGATGTCGAGCAGCATCCAGGGCAGGCTGTTCCATTGGTTGGCTTCGGAGGCAGCATGGTTGCACTCTCGGGAGGGTGCCATGCCGGCGGCTGCGGCCGCCGATGCCCCGGCATTCGTGGTGTTCATCTCTCCCCACCCCTCCCATCCGTCCGGCGACGCATGATCACGGCTTGGCCACGACCTGCCACGCCATATATGCAGGGATGTGACCCGATCCGAGCCCATTTCGCCCACGCCCCGATCCGCCGCGGATTCCGCCGCGGGCCGGGCGACCGCCCCCGCTCTCTCGCCGCTCGATGCCGGCAGCCCCGGCGACGGCGGTCCGCTGCCGAGTTGGGACCTCTCCGACCTCTACGCCTCGCCCGAGGACCCGGCGCTCGCCGCTGATCTCGACCGGGCCGAGACGGATGGCAAGGCCTTCGCCGCCCGCCACGCCGGCAAGCTCGCCACCCTCTCCGGCGAGGCGCTGGCCGAGGCCATCTCCGGCTATGAGCGGATCGAGGAAGTGCTCGGCCGGGCGATGAGCTACGGCCAGCTGATCTTCGCCGGCAATGCCCAGGACCCGGCGAATGGCCGTTTCTACCAGACCTTGCAGGAACGGGTGACGGCGATCTCCTCGCACCTGCTGTTCTTCACCCTGGAGTTGAACCGGCTGGAGGACGCCGAGCTCGACCGCAAGCTGGCGGCCAGCCCGGCCCTGGCGCGGTGGCGGCCCTGGCTGCGCGACCTGCGGGTGTTCCGGCCGCACCAGCTCTCCGACGAGATGGAGAAGCTGCTGCACGAGAAGGAGGTTACCGGCCGCTCCGCCTGGAACCGGCTGTTCGACGAGACCATCGCCGGCATGAGCGTGACCGTCGCCGGCGAGGAGCTGACCGTCTCGGCGGCGCTGAACAAGCTGTCGGACCGGGACCGCGCGGTGCGCCAGGCGGCGGCGCAGGGGGTCTCGGAAGCCTTCGGCAGCCGCATCCGGCTGTTCTCGCTGATCACCAACACCCTGGCGAAGGACAAGGAGATCCTTGACAATTGGCGGCGCTACCCGCGCCCCGGCTCGGCCCGCAACCGCGCCAACATGGTCGAGGACGAGGTGGTGGACGCGCTGGTCGGCGCGGTCAGGGAAAGCTTCCCGCGGCTGTCGCACCGCTACTATGCGATGAAGGCGAAGTGGCTCGGCCTGCCGAAGCTGATGCACTGGGACCGCAACGCGCCGCTGCCGGACGAGGACGACCGGCCGATCGCCTGGCCGCAGGCGGTGCGCACCGTGCTCGACAGCTACCGCGCCTTCAGCCCGCAGCTCGCCGAGATCGGCGGCCGCTTCTTCGAGCGGCCCTGGGTGGATGCGGCGCTGCGGCCGGGCAAGGCGAGCGGCGCCTTCGCGCATCCGACCGTGCCCTCCGCCCACCCCTACCTGCTGCTGAACTACCACGGCAAGACCCGCGACGTGATGACCCTGGCGCATGAGCTGGGGCACGGCGTGCATCAGGTACTGGCGGCGGAGCAGGGCTACCTGCTCTCCGGCACGCCGCTAACCCTGGCCGAGACCGCCTCGGTCTTTGGCGAGATGCTGACCTTCCGCGGGCTGCTGGACGCCGAGACCGATTCCCGCCGCCGCCGCGCCATGCTGGCGAGCAAGGTCGAGGACATGCTGAACACTGTGGTGCGGCAGATCGCCTTCTACCGCTTCGAGACCTTGCTGCACGACGAGCGCCGCAAGGGCGAGATCGCCGCCGAGCGCATCGCCGAGATCTGGATGCAGGTGCAGCGGGAGAGCCTCGGCCCGGCCTTCGACTTCACCGAGGATTACGGCGCCTACTGGGCCTACATCCCGCATTTCGTGCACACGCCTTTCTACGTCTACGCCTATGCCTTCGGCGATTGCCTGGTGAATGCGCTCTACGGCGTCTACCGCGACGGCGCGGTGCCGGGGTTCGAGCAGAAATACCTCGCGCTGCTGAAGGCCGGCGGCACCCTGCGGCACAGGGAGCTGCTGGCGCCCTTCGGCCTCGACGCCTCCGACCCGCAATTCTGGAAGCGCGGGCTGGATGTGATCGCCGGCTTCATCGACGAGCTTGAGGCGACCGCATGAGCGAGCGTGAGAGCACGCTGTTCGGCGAGATCCGCCGGATGGCGCGGACCTCGGGCGCGGTCGGCGGCATCGCCGCGCGGGTCGCTGGCGAGCGCATGTTCGGCTTCAAGACCGACAAGGCGGCGCATGCCGAGGATCTGAAGGCGATTCTCGGCGGGCTGAAGGGCCCGCTGATGAAGGTGGCGCAATTCCTCTCCACCGTGCCGGATGCATTGCCCGAGGAATATGCCCAGCAGTTGGAGACGCTGCAGGCCAATGCTCCGCCGATGGGCTGGCCCTTCGTCCGCCGCCGGATGCAGAGCGAGCTGGGGCCGGGCTGGGAGGCGAAGTTCCAGACCTTCGGCCGCGAGGCCGCCGCCGCCGCCTCGCTCGGCCAGGTCCACCGCGCGGCGCTGCCGGATGGCAGGCCGGTGGCCTGCAAGCTGCAATACCCCGACATGCCGAGCGTGGTGGAGGCCGACCTCCGCCAGCTCAAGCTGGCCATGCAGGTCTACCGCCGGATGGACAGCGCCCTCGACCATGGCGAGGTCTACCAGGAGATGCGCGACCGGCTGCGCGAGGAACTGGACTACCTGCGCGAGGCGGCGCACCAGCGGCTCTATGGCCTGATGCTGGCCGGCCAGAAGCGCGTCGAAGTGCCGGTGCCGGTCGAGGGCTATTGCACCACAAGGCTGCTGACCATGAGCTGGCTGGAGGGCAGGGCGCTCGCCAAGCGGCTGGAGGAGAACCCGCCGCAGGAGGAGCGCCGCGCCTATGCCGAGGCGCTGTTCCACGCTTGGTACCTGCCATTCTACCGCTACGGGGTGATCCACGGCGACCCGCATTTGGGGAATTACCAGGTCCGGCCGGATCGCCAGGGCATCAACCTCTTCGACTTCGGCACCATCCGCGTCTTCCCGCCGAGCTTCGTCGGTGGCGTCATCCTGCTGTTCGAGGCGGTGCGCGACCATGACGAGGAGAAGGCGGCCGAGGCCTACCGCATCTGGGGCTTCCGCAACCTGTCGAAGGACACCATGGCGGTGCTGAGCCTCTGGGCGCGATTCCTGTATGAGCCGCTGGTGCAGGACCGGGTGCGGCCGATCCAGGAGAGCGACGACGTCTCCTATGGCCGCAAGGTGGCGGCCGAAGTGCACAAGGGGCTGAAGCGCACCGGCGGGGTGAAGATCCCGCGCGAGTTCCCGTTGATGGACCGCGCCGCCATCGGCCTCGGCAGCGTTTTCCTCCGGCTGCGGGCGGAGATGAACTGGCACCGGATGTTCATGGAAATGATCGAGGGTTTCGACGCCGCCGGCCTCGCCGAACGCCAGGCGGCGGCGCTGCGCGAGGCGCGGGTGCCCGGGCCGATGCCGGGCGCCGGGGTGGCCTGATCTGGCAGGCTAGGGAAGAACGCCGGCAGGGGTGCGGGGGCACCACCTCTCCGTCAGGCCGGGTTTGACCCGGCGGTTTCCGACCACCTGTTTTCGCCGCATGTCCAAGGCCGCATGTCCAAGGCGGACCGCAGAGGGACGTGAACCTCCCGCAGCGATCCGCTCCGGACGCCGGGACGTCAGCTCGTGAAGAACTGCTGCGTGCCATGCGCCTCGATGGCGCTGGCGAGGCGTGAAAGGGCATGGACATAGGCCGCGGTGCGCAGTGGCACCTGCCGCTCCTGGGCAATGTCCCAGATCCGGCGGCCTTCCCGTTCCATGATCACCTTCAGCCGCTCATGCACCTCCTCGACGGTCCAGTAGAAGCCCTGGCGGTTCTGGACCCATTCGAAGTAGGAGACGGTGACGCCGCCGGCATTGGCCAGGATGTCGGGCAGCACCAGCGCCCCGGCCTCCGTCAGGATGCGATCTGCCTCGGGCGTGATCGGGCCGTTGGCCAGTTCCAGAATCACCCGCGCGCGGACCTGCCGGGCATTGCCCTCATGGATCATGTTCTCGAGCGCGGCGGGGACCAGCACGTCGCAGTCAAGCGTGACCAGATCCTCGGCCGGCACTTCGGTGACCCCGGCCTGGCCGGCGAGGGAGGTCACCGACTTGCCGGCCGTCTTGGCGCGCAGCAGCGCTTCAATATGGAGGCCATCCGGGCAATGCACCGCGCCGCGCGAATCGGACACCGCCACGATGCTGTGGCCATCCGCCGCCAGCAGGCTGGCGATGAACTGGCCGGCATTGCCGAAGCCCTGCACCGCGACACGCATCCGCTCGCGCAGCCCCAGCTCCCGCGCCAGATGCCGCAGCAGGTAGTAGCCGCCGCGCGCCGTGGCGTCGTCGCGGCCGAGCGAGCCGCCCAATGCGATGGGCTTGCCGGTAATCACCGCCGGGACCGACTGGCCGACGATGCTGGCGTATTCATCGGCCATCCAGCCCATGATCATGGCGTTGGTGTAGACATCCGGTGCCGGGATGTCGCGGTCCGGGCCGAGGATGCGGGCGAAGGCCTGCACATAGGCGCGCGAAAGCCGCTCCAGCTCGGCCTTCGAGAGAGTGCGCGGGTCCACCTGCACCGCACCCTTCCCACCACCATAGGGCAGGTTCATGACAGCGCATTTGAAGGTCATCCAGAAGGCGAGCGTCTCAACCTCCGCCTCCGTGGAGTCGGGATGGAAGCGGATGCCGCCCTTGGTCGGTCCGCGGGTGTCGTCGTAGCGGCAACGCCAGGCGAGGAAGGATTTCCGGGAGCCATCGTCCATCCGGATCATCAGCCGGACCTTGGTGGTCTCGCGCGGGTATTTCAGGCGCTCGAGGACGTCGCTGTCGATTTCCAGATGACGCGCAGCCTCATCGAGGCGCGTGAGCGCCAGGTCGAGGATATTGTCCTGATTCATCCAGTCTCTCCTCGCCACCCCCTCCCGGTCGGGGTGGCGTCCTTGGTGCAAGGCGAACGCAGGTCGCCGGTGTCGCTGCCGCAGCGTCTGGCGGTGCCTGGACCCCGGGCGGCATCCCGCCCGAAGGCGTCGTTCAGGATGCCGGTCAGGGACCGATCGAGCCGCGCAGGCCATGGGTCCGGGTTGGGCCAGGCGGCCGTCGCCACCGTGTCCCAAGGCAGCAGGCGATTGTTTCCGCGATGCGCAGGTTCAAGGCAACCCCTGCCCATCGCTGCGGCATCATGCCGGCCACATCGGCAGCGCCAATCCGTGGCCGCAATCCCCTTCTCAGGCCGGCTGAGCGGCCCGGCGCCTCAGTTCCGGCGCAGCCGGGCCTCCTGCCGCAGCAGGGTGACGATCGCCGGGCTGTCGACCAGGTAGCGCCGCGCCAGCCGGCGCGGATCTGCGGCCAGCCGCCACGCCCATTCCAGCCCGGCCCGTTGCACCGGCTGCGGCGCCCGCTTCTCCAGCCCGCACAGGAACAGCAGGCTGGCCCCGATGCAGAGGCCGGTGCCGCGGGCGACGCCGCGCCGCGCCAGGGCGTTCGCCACCATGCACTGCCGCGGCGAGCCCACCGCGAGGAAGGTGAAGCGTGCCGGATGCGCCTCGATGAAGTCGAGCGCCGCGACCAGCGCCGCCGGATCGTGCTCGAAGCCCATCGGCGGGTCGTGGTGGGCGATGCGGTTGAGGCCGGTGCGCCGCCGCAGCACCTCGACCGCCTCCGCTGGCATCCCGAGGATGGTCACCGGTTCCTCCGGCGCAATCGCCTGGCCGACAAGTGCCGCCACCAGGTCGCTGCCCGGCACCACCTGCGGCGCCGGCAGGCCCATCAGCCGGGCCAGCCGTGCCACCACCCGGCTGTCGAGCAGCCGCAGCCCGGCCTCGTGGTAGAGCGGCCGTAGGGCAGGGCGACGGGCCAGCCGCACCAGATGGTCGGCGTTCGGCGTCACCACATAGCTGAACGGCGCATCCGCCGGACGTGCCGCCAGCCGCGCCACCACGGCGGGCAGCGTCAGGTCTGCGAAATCGAGGCCGAGCAGCCGGAGGGTGGGCGCGCCGTCCTGCGGGTTGCCCAGGGTTAGAGCGTCAAATGGCAAATCGGAGCCTGAGCTGAACGAGGTTTCGGTCGTATTCAGGCAATCCGCCGCTGGATTCAAGCCGCCGCGAATAGGAGTAGCTCCCGATGATCTGGACGTTGCGGTTCAGCAGGTAACGGGTCGTCAGGGTCAGCAACGCATCGGTGGCGGTTTGGTTCGGGCTTTGATACTCGCGGCGGTCGGCGCGGAAATCGGCGCCAAGGATGATGTTGCGGCGGAATTCATGGTCCACCGCCACGCCACCCTGCAGCCGCTGGAAGCTGACCGCGTCGCGGCGGATCGACTCGTCGATGGTGCGGGCGACATTGAAGCGTACGGTGGTGAGCTGGGTCGGCACCCAGGTAAGCTGGCCTTCCACCGCCAGCCCTTCCAGCGGCTTGATCCCCGGCCCTTCGTACTCGCGTTGCCGCCAGCCGACCGCGATGCGGCCCGACCAGACGCCGTCGAAGTCGTATTCGAAGCCGAGCAGCGCCTCCCAGGTGAAGCTGTTGCGGCTATGCGAGATGCTATTGGTGTAGGAGATGTCCTGCAGCCGCACCACGCCGGTGACCGAGCGGCCCTGCGCCACCGCATAGCTCACGCCGACGGCGCCGATCGCGGTGTTGAAGTCGTTGAGCGATGTCTGGTTGTTGACGCCGCCAATGGTCACATCCTGGAAGCGGTAGGTGCGGTAGACGCCGGTGCCGAGTACGCCGACGCGGTTGAACCGGGTGTTGCCGGTCACCGTGACCTCGTCGCTGTCGAAGGGCACCGGCTGGCCGATGCCGGCGCTCTGCACGTCGAAGCTGTACACGTCGAGGTGGTCACGCGAATGGCGGTAGCGGCCCTCGACGCTGGTGTCGGCGGAGAAGTCGTAGCGGCCGAAGCCGCCGACCCCCCAGTCCTGGTAGTCCAGCGGGCTGCTACTGAAGTATTGCCGGGCGTTCATGGTCGCTTCGGCGCCCACCGCATGGGTGGTCCAGTCGCTGCGCAGGTTGAGCGCAACATTCTGGTCGACGAAGCCATCGGATTCGACGTTGTTCTTGCGACCGAACAGGTTGCTGTCGAAGCCTGGGGCGATCTCCACCAGACCGTCCAGCCGAAAACCGCCGAGCCGGACGCCGAGCGGGTCGTAGTCCGGCCGCGGACGGGTGTTCACGGTCATGCCGCGCTGCACGTCCCGCGGCGAGACGCCTTGGGCCGTCGCCTCGCCCGCGGCCCAGCCCAGGAACAGGGCTGCCTGGGCCGTGACGACGAATCCAAGCGGCGCGCGCCCGCGTCGAAACCTATTGGCCATCATTCCCCCGCACTCTGACGCTTCGGTCTGCTATCACGGTGGAACCTGTTTGAGGTCAATGCGGTACGATCACGATCTGGCCATCCCGGCTGCGGCATCGCCGGGTGGCCCGCAGGCCACACCGATGCGGTGGCGCCATGCAGCGGCGGCCTCCCCTTCGGTCGTGTATATTGCACCGCAGCAACCACGGTTCCATATCGATCTGATCACGCATCGGTGTGGCACCGCAAGGTGGAACCGAAGGGGCTTGCAATTGACCAGCCGAGCGGGGCGTATTCGGCCCCATGCCGCCCAACGCGATGATCGTAGGGGCAAGTATTTCGGATGCGGTTCGCCATGCAAGCCGACAGCCCGATCAGCGGCGGCCAGAATCAGCACGGCCGGGGCCAATCAGCTCCGGGCGAAAACGGCCGAGGCGTCTCAACTATGTGTGGGCGCGCAGCCAGGAAGGACGCCGCCATGGGAACCATCGAAATGATCCGCCAGGAGCCCGCGTCCGAGGCCGCTGCCGTGCCGCTGCCCAAGGACTGCTTGGCGGCCTTCGTGGCCGGCCAGCCGGGCGAGGACCGGGTGGTCGGCCTGCTGGCCTACGCCCTGGCCACCGAGGCCGGCGCCGCGCCGACCCCCGAGGCGGTCGAGCAGTACCGCCAGGCGGCGGTGACCGCGCTTAGCGAGCACGCCTTCCGCTACTTGCACAATACTGTCGAACAAATCCGCCACGATGCGGTGGCCGAGCATCTGGGCGGGCTGCGCCGCCCGCCGGGCTTCGCCCGGATGGTGCTGGCCAATCTGCTGGCGCTGGTCCTGGTTGGCCTCGCCGCCGGCTGGGTCGCGCTGCACCCCGAAACCCTGGCCGGCCTCGCCGGCCTACTGGCAGGCTGACGCATGTCCCATTCCCGCTTCGCCGGCGTCGGTGCCGAGGGCTCCGCGGATACCCCGCTGCGCCGCGCCCTGGCCGCCTGCCGCAAGCAGTTCATCATGGTCGGCGTGTTCAGCGGCGTGGTGAACATGCTGCAGCTCACCACCTCCATCTACATGATGCAGGTGTTCGACCGGGTGCTGGCGACCCGCATCCTCGACACCCTGCTCTATCTCTCCCTCATCGCCATCGCCGCGGTGCTGGTGCTGGCGCTGCTGGAAGCGGTGCGTGGCCAGGTGATGCAGCGGGTGGCCGCCTGGGTGGAGCACCAGGTCGCCCCGGAAGGCTTCGTCCGCGCCATCGAGAGCACGCTGCGCGGCCGGCCCTACCGGATGGAGGCGCTGCGCGACCTGGCGATCTGCCGCGGCTATCTCGGCTCGGCCGGGGCGCTGTCGCTGTACGACGTGCCCTGGGTGCCGATCTACATCGCGGTGATCTTCCTGCTGCACCCTGTGATGGGCTGGATCGCCCTCGGCGGCGCCCTGATCCTGTTCGGCCTGACCCTGGCCAGTGAACTCTCCACCTCGAAGCTGCTGCGGGAGGCGAATACCGCCGCCATGGCGTCGCAGCGCCGCGCCGACAGCATCTCCCGCAATGCCGAAGTGATCGACAGCATGGGCATGCTGCCCTCGGTCATCGGCCGCTGGCGGGAATCGGTGGCGCAGATGACGGTGCCGCAGCAGCGGGCCGGCGACCGCGCCGCCATCCTGGTGGCGATGACCAAATTCTTCCGCCTCGGGGTGCAGATCGCGATCCTCGGCGTCGGCGCCTATCTGGTGCTGATGCAGGAACTGACCGCGGGCGCCTCGATCGCCGGCTCGATCATCATGGGCCGCGCGCTGGCGCCGGTGGAGCAGATGATCGGCGGCTGGAAGGCGCTGGTGCAGGCGCGGCAGTCGTTCCGCCGGCTGCAGGCCTTCCTGGCCATGCCGCGGCTGCGCCCGCCCGGGTTGCCGCTGCCGGAGCCCACCGGCCGGCTGACGGTGGAGCGCGTCTCCTACGCCTTCCCCGGCCAGGGCGTGGCGATGATCAAGGGGGTGAATTTCGCCCTGAACCCGGGCGAGAGCCTGGCGATCATCGGCCCCTCGGCAGCCGGCAAGACCACGCTGATCCGGCTGCTGATCGGCACCCTGCCGGCCTCGGCCGGGACGGTCCGGCTGGACGGCGCCGATGTCTATCAATGGATGCGGGAGGATTTCGGCCGCCACGTCGGCTACCTGCCGCAGGATGTGGAGCTGTTCGACGGCACCGTCTTCGCCAATATCGCCCGCATGACCGAAGCGGAGCCGGAGGAGGTCTTCGCCGCCGCCAGGCTCGCCGGCTGCCATGAGATGATCCTGCGGCTGCCGAACGGCTACGAAACCGAGATCGGCGAGGGCGGGCTCTACCTCTCCGGCGGCCAGCGCCAGCTCATCGGCCTGGCGCGGGCGATGTTCGGCCGGCCCAAGCTGATCGTGCTGGACGAGCCCAACAGCAACCTCGATGGCGACAGCGAGGCGGCGCTGACCCAGGCGCTGGAACGGCTGAAGGCGCAGGACACCACCGTGGTCCTGGTCTCCCACCGGCCCACCCTGGTGCAAGGCGTCGACAAGGTGCTGCTGCTGAAGGATGGCGCCATGGAAATGTTCGGGCCGCGCGCCGAGGTGCTGAAGCGGCTGATGACCCCGGCACGGCCTCCCGAGGTCGCCCCGCCGCCCGCGGCGGCCCGTCTTGAAGGAACCGGCGCCCGATGAGCCTTACCACCGACGCCCCGGCCCCGCCGGCCAAGGGCCCGGCCCAACCGCCCGCGGTGGTGCCGACCCAGCGCGCCCTGGCGCTGCCGCGGCGCGAGCCGGGCAGCACCCTGCCGCCCTTTCCCTCGCACCCGCTGCTGGATGCGCGAGCGCCGCGCACCCGCGGCGTGATGATCTTCGGCCTGGTCATCTTCCTGATCTTCATCGTCGGCTTCGGCGCCTGGGCCGGGCTCGCGCCGCTGGCCGAGGCTTCGGTTGCTCCCGGCGTCATCAAGGTGGAAGGCACCCGCCGCACCGTGCAGCACCTGGAAGGCGGCATCGTTCGCGAGATCCTGGTGCGCGATGGCAGCAAGGTGGAGGCTGGCCAGGTGCTGGTCCGGCTCGACCAGATCCAGTCGGACAGCACGCTGGAGACCCAGCGCGCGGCGGTCTGGTCGCTGCAGGCGCAGATGGCCCGGCTGGTCGCCGAGCAGGAGGGGGCGCGCGAGATCGCCTTCCCGCCCGAGCTCCTCGCCAATACCGAGCCGCGCGCGGTCGGCGCCGTGGTCGGCCAGCGGGCGCTGTTCGAGGCGCGGCAGATCAGCCTGACCAGCCAGCTCCAGGTTCTCGACACGAGGGTCCAGCAGCAGGAAGGCGTCATTGCCAGCGCGCGTGGTCAGCAGGAGGCGGCGCGCCGCCAGCTGGCGCTGATCCGGCAGGAGGAGGCGATGCGCCGCGATCTGGTCCGCCAGGGCCTGGCCCGGCTGCCGGACTTGCTGGCGGTGCAGCGCAGCCTTGCCGGGTTGGAGGGCACGCTGGAGGACCTCAGCGGCCAGATCGCCCGTGCCTCCGCCTCGATCGCCGAATCGAACCAGCAGAAGCGCCAGCTGCTCGACCAGCGACTGCAGGATGTGAACACCGAGATGGGCGACGCCCGCAACAAGCTGGCCGAAGCGGAGGAGAAGATGCGCGCCGCCACCGACGTCGCCACCCGGCGCGACGTGGTGGCGCCGGAATCCGGCACGGTGGTGAACCTCAAGGTCTTCACCATTGGCGCGGTGCTGCGGCCGGGCGACCCGATCCTGGAGCTGGTGCCCGACCACGACCGGCTGGTGGCCGAGGTCAATGTCCAGCCGATGGACATCGACGTGGTCTATCCCGGGCTGCAATCCGAAATCCGGCTGCCGGCCTTCAAGCAGCGGCTGGTGCCCTACCTGCACGGCCATGTGACCTGGGTCGCCGCCGACGTGACCACCAATGAACAGACCCGGCAGCAGTATTATCGGGCCTATGTGCTCATCGACCGGGACCAGCTGGCGCGGCTGCCAAATGTCTTCCTCACCCCCGGCATGCCGGTGGAGGCGCATATCCAGATCGGCCAGCGGACCTTTTTCCGCTACATCACCCAGCCGATCCGGGACAGCTTCAACCGCGCCTTCCGCGAGCAATAAGCCAGGCGCCGCCCCCCTGCCGGCAGGGGGGCGGCCCGGCCCGGCCGCCGCACCCCGGGCCGTCCCGGTTCAGGCGGCCGCCGCAGCCTGTTGTTTGCAGAGCGGATCGAAACTCCGGGGCGGTCACGCCCCTCCGCGATCCGCTCTGTCCTTCGCCCAACACCCTTTCGCGGAGCACCACCATGACCGACACCCGCAGCATCTTCGCCGACGGCATCATGGATGCGAGCGTCCATTACGGCGTGGCCAGGCTGACGCTGGCGCAGACCGGCGCGGACGGCAAGCCGGTGGCCGCCGGCCAGCTGGTGGTGCCGCTGGTCCAGTTGCCGGCCATGGCCAATGGGTTGCTCGGCCTGCTGAAGCAGGTGGAGGCCCGGATGAAGGAGCAGCAGGCGCAGCAGGGCGCCGCTGCCCCGGAGGCGCCTGCCGCGGTGCCGGGATCCTTCCGCTTCGGCTGACGCGGTGCGGATGGCATGGCGCGGGTCGCCGAGGGGCACGAATGCGCCGGAGAGTGCCTCCGCTCGACAAGCAGCAGCCCGCAGCGAATGGGCATTCAGACATGAACGCAGTCCGCTGTAGCCTAGCCGGCGCGCGTCGCCGGAAGCGGCGATGTGCCGCGACAGGCGCCGGGCTGCACTGGGCACCTTCGCTGCCTGGACCCATGGAACCCGCTGATGCGGGCCAGGGCTCCCGCCCATGGTAGCGCGCCGCCTGCTCCTCGCCGGGGCGACCGCGGCGCTGCTGCCGCATGGGGCAGCGGGCCAGTCGCAGGGGCTGCGGGCACGGCTCGGCCAGCTTCGCCTCGGCGCCAATCTGGAACGCTGGTACCCGGTTGCCCGCGACAACCAGCCGCGCCGCCTCGGCCCCGGCTGGTGGCGGGAATTCCGCGCCTCCGGCTTCGACCATGTGCGGATGTTCTTGCCCGCGGTCTCGGCCACCGGTGGCGGTACCGAGATTCCCGCGATGTTCCAGCAGGCGGTGGAGGATGCCACTGGCGCCGGGCTGGTGGTGCTGCTTGGCATGGCCGATTTCTTCCATGCCGACCCTGGCTGGGACCGCCGCGACTGGGCGGCGCTGGCGGAGCGTGCCCGCTTCTTCGCCCCGCGCACCGATCCCGGCCAAGTGGTGCTGGCGCCAATCAACGAGCCGGTCTTCCCCGACGCAGTGGCCTGGATGCCGGTGCGCGACCGGCTGCTGGCGGCGCTGCGGCAGGCGGCGCCGCGGCACCTGCTGATGTGGGGCGGGCATGAGTGGTGCAGCGGGCGGTCGCTGCTGCCGGCGACCCCGCCGGCCGACCCCGCGACCATCGCCGAGGTGCATGACTACGAGGGTGGCGATGCGGGTGCGGTGCGCGGACGCTTCACCCCGCTGGCGGCGTGGCGCGACCGGTACCGGCTGCCGGTGCTGGTGACCGAGCTGGGCGGTGCCAAGGGCCATGAAACCAACCGCCCGGCCTGGACCCGGGACCTGCGGGTGGCGCTGCCGGTGCTGCGGAGCCTCGGCCTGCCGGCGACGCTCTGGTCCTACAGCCATGGCGGCTGGTGGCGGATGCAGCCCGGCGATGCCGCTGCACCGCATGAGGAACTGCGCAGGGCCTACCGCCCGTAGCGCCGGCCGGGAGGCGTCGCCGGGCCAATCGTGACGCCAGCGCCCGCCTGGCCGCCGCCTTGGTTCCGCCCCGGTGTCGCCGCATCCATGGTGCTGCAATGGCCGACGAAAGGAGTGCCTCACATGGCCAAGCTGCGCGTCCTGCTCGCCCTTTCGGTGCTGGTCGGCCTCGGCGGCTGCGCGGTCTACCCTGCCGGCTACTACGGGCCGCCGGCGGCCTATGTCGCCCCGGCGCCGGTGCCCTACCATGCGCGGCCCTATCGTTACGGATACCGGCCCTACGGCTACGGGTATCGCCCTTACGGCTATGGGTATCGTCCCTACGGCTATGGCTACGGCTGGCGGCGCTGGTAGCCAAGCCGGGGCGGCTCACGCAGGCGTCACCATTTCGAGGCGCGTCCGGACGCCCCTTTATCCGTTGTCGTGCAGGATCGTTTGCGAGGAGGGAGACACATGCGCGTCCTGCCATTGCTTGCCGCCATTGGGGCCGGCTTTGCCCTGACCGCCTGCACCTATGTCGAGCGCGATCGGCCGGCCCAACCCCCGGTCGTGCTGCAGCAGCAACCGGCGCCGACCACTGTCATGCCGATGCAGGCACCGCCAACGGTCACGGTCCGTCCCAGCTACTGAGGAGGGTCTGCCGCAGAGGGTCCTGGCTAGGGTCATGGTTGGACCGAGCACTGGCCTCGGTCCAACCACTCATCCTTGGCAAATATTCAGCAAACCCGCCGCCGCTACCGAAGATCGCACCACACCGGCGCATGGTCGCTCGGCTGGTCCTCGGACCGGGCATCGGTGTCGACGCCGCATCCGGTCAGCCGCTCGGCCAGTTCGGCGCTGAGCAGGATATGGTCGATGCGCAGGCCGCGATTCATGTTGAAGGCCGGGCCGTAGTCCCAATAGGTGAAGGGCGCGTCCTGCGGATGCAGCGCCCGCAATGCATCGGTTAGGCCAAGGAATTGCAGGGCGCGGAAGCGGGCGCGGCTTTCCGGCCGGACCAGCGCATCGGTCGGCGGCAGGGCGCCCGGCGCCAGATCGGCCTCGGTCGGGCAGACGTTGAAATCGCCGAGCAAGGCGACCGGCGTGAAGGCGTCCAGCCGCGCCTCCGCCCATTCCGCCAGCCGCTCCAGCCAGCGCAGCTTGTACCGGAAGCCGGCCTCGCCGCCGGAATTGCCGTTGGGCAGGTAAAGGCCGGCGATCTCCGCCCCGGCCGCCCACACCGCAATGAAGCGGGCATGGTCATCCTCGGCTTCACCCGGCAGCGCCTCGGCCGTTACCTCGAAGGGAATACGGCCAAGCACCGCGACGCCATTCCGTCCGCCGGGCTGGCCGACGGCATGGATCCGGTAGCCGGTATCGGCAAGTTCAAGCGCCGGGAACTCCTCGGTCCGGCATTTCAGCTCCTGGAGGAACACCAGCTCCGGCTGGTGCCGCGCCAGGAAGCGCTTCACATGCGGCACGCGCCGGCGAATCGAATTGACGTTGAAGGTGGCGATGCGGGTCATGCCCGCAGCATCGCTGCTTCCGCCGCTGCTGCGAAGCCTCCCACGCAGCGTCCCACCTTGGGCTCAGGCGACCGCGAAGCTGACTCCGCAGCCGCAGCCGGAAACCGCCTGCGGGTTGCGCACGGTGAAATGCGCGCCGATCAGCGCCTCGTTCCAGTCCAGCTCCGACCCGGCCAGCAGGTCGAGCGACACGGCATCGATGTAGACCCGCGCCGGGCCGGCCTCGATCACCAGATCGTCCTCGGCGGCGGTGTCCTCCAGCGCGAAGCCGTACTGGAAGCCGGAGCAGCCGCCGGCGCTGACGGAGACGCGCAGCCCGGCCGAAGGGCGCCCCTCACGGGCGGCGATGCTCGCCACCTCGGCAGCGGCGCGGGGGGTGACGCGGAAGCGGGGCAGGTCGGAACCGTCGGGCATCGGGCAATCTCCTGGCTTGATAAGATAGGCGGCACCGGGCCGGCTTCCAACCGGCACCGCCCCGAAGGCGTCGCCATTGCCGCGGATCGGCCCGGCTGCCAGACTCGTGCCATGCCCGATGCGCCCCGCGCCCCATCCCCGGTCCCTCCCTTGGGCCGCCCCTTGGCCCGCGCCCCTTGGGCGGTGGATCCCACGGCCTCCCGCGGCCGGCTGCACCCGGAGCCGGGCGGCGACCCACGCTCCCCCTGGCAGCGCGACCGCGACCGGATCATCCACACCGGCGCCTTCCGCCGGCTGCAGTACAAGACTCAGGTCTTCGTCTTCCATGAGGGCGACTACTTCCGCACGAGGCTGACCCACAGCATCGAGGTGGCGCAGATCGCCCGCGCCATCGCCCGCCGCCTCGGCCTCGACGAGGATCTGGCGGAGGCGCTGGCGCTGGCGCATGACCTCGGCCACCCGCCCTTCGGCCATGCGGGGGAGGAGGCGCTGGACAGCCAGATGCGCCCCTATGGCGGCTTTGACCACAATGCCCAGTCGCTGAAGGTCGTCACCCAGCTGGAGGCCCGCTACGCCGCCTTCGACGGGCTGAACCTGACCTGGGAGACGCTCGAGGGGCTGGCCAAGCACAATGGCCCGATCCGCCGTCCCTCGCCGTATATTGCCGAATACGACCGGCTGCATCCGCTGGAGCTGACCAGCCACGCCTCGGCCGAGGCGCAGGTGGCGGCGCTGGCGGATGACATCGCCTACAACAACCATGACCTCGACGACGGCGTCCGCGCCCGGGTCTTCACCCTGGAGGAAGCCGCCACCCTGCCGCTGATCGGCGACGCCTATGAGGAAGCCCGCGCCGCCCATGCCGACATCACCCGCGACCGGCTGGTGACCGAGACGGTGCGCCGGGTGATCAACCGCATGGTGCAGGATGTGGTGGAGGAGACCAGCCGCCGGATCGCCGTGCTCGCCCCGCGGAGCGCCGACGACATCCGCGCCGCGCCGGAGCCGGTGGTCGGCTTCTCGGCGCCGATGCAGGCGATGAACCAGGCGGTGCGGGAGTTCCTGTTCGGCCGGATGTACCGCCACTGGCGGGTCAACCGCGCCATGCAGAAGTCGAAGCGGGTGGCGCAGCTGCTGTTCCAGCTGCTGCACGGCGGGCCGCAGATGCTGCCGGACGACTGGCGGGCGAGGGCAGGGGAGCCGGGCAGCCCCGAATGCGCGCGGCTGGTCTGCGACTACATCGCCGGCATGACCGATCGCTACGCGCTGGAGGAGCACCGGCGGCTGACCGACCCGAACATTCCGGGATAAGGCTGACCCACCCGGCGATGGCGGCGCCGCCCCACCCGCGCTAAACCTCTGGCACCATGCCAACCCATGACATTTTCGCGGCCCTCCGCGCCCGCGTGATCGACGCCCTCGGCACCCTGCTGCCCGAGCTGCCGCCCGAGTCCTTCGCCCGGGTGCAGGTGGAGCCGCCGCGCGACCCGGCGCATGGCGACATGGCCACCAATGCTGCGCTGGTCGTCGGCAAGCTGGCGAAGCAGCCGCCGCCGAAGCTGGCCACGGCGCTGGCCGAGCGGTTGGCGTCGCTGCCGGAGGTGGAGAGTGCTGCGCCAGCCGGGCCGGGCTTCGTCAACCTGCGGCTGCGCGAGGATTTCCTCCGCGCCCAGTTGCCGGTGGTGCTCGGCACCGGTGAGCATTACGGCGACGGCAGCGCCGGCGCCGGCAAGCGGATCGATGTCGAATACGTATCCGCCAACCCGACCGGGCCGATGCATGTCGGCCATTGCCGCGGCGCGGTGGTCGGCGATGCGTTGGCCAACCTGCTGGCCAAGGCGGGCTACGAGGTCACCAAGGAATACTACATCAACGACGCCGGGGCGCAGGTGCTGGCGCTCGCCTGGGCCGCCTACTGGCGCTACCTCCAGGCGCTCGGCACCAGCCTGACCGAGGAGGAATTCGCCCAGTCCGTCCCCGGCGGGCTGCAGTACCGTGGCGAATACCTGATTCCCGTTGGCGAGGCACTGCGCGAGCGCTTCGGCACGACCCTGGCCGAGCCGGGCGGGCTGCCGGCCGGCACCTCGCATTGGCTGGAGACGGTACGCGACTTCACCGTCGCCCGGATGATGGAGAGCATCCGCGACGATCTCGCCGCCCTCGGGGTCGCCCAGGATGTCTTCATTTCCGAGGCCCAGCTGGTCCGCGAGGGCAAGCTGGAGCAGGCCGAGGCGCTGCTCGCCGCCAAGGGGCTGATCTACCGCGGCGTCCTCGAACCGCCGAAGGGCAAGACGCCGGAGGACTGGGAGCCGCGCGAGCAGACCCTGTTCCGCGCCACCCAATTCGGCGACGAGGTGGACCGCCCACTGCGCAAGTCGGACGGCAGCGGCACCTATTTCGCCAATGACATCGCCAACCACCTGCACAAGCTGGAACGCGGCTTCGCCGAGCTGGTGCATGTCTGGGGCGCCGACCACGGCGGCTATGTCAAGCGCATGCAGGCGGCGGTCGCCGCGCTGTCGGACAGGCGGGTGCCGCTGGACGTGGTGCTGGCGCAGATCGTCCATGTGGTGAAGGACGGCCAGCCGGTGCGGATGAGCAAGCGCGCCGGCACCTATGTCACCCTGCGCGACCTGATCGACGAGGTTGGCCGCGACGCGGTGCGTTTCACCATGCTGACGCGCAAGGCTGATGCGCAGATGGAATTCGACCTGAACAAGGTGGTCGAGCAGTCGCGCGACAACCCGGTCTTCTATGTCCAATACGCCCATGCCCGCTGCCGCAGCGTGCTGCGCAGCGACAACGACCCGTCGCCGGAGGTGCTGACTGCGGCGCCGCTCGACCAGCTGAACGACCCGGCGGAACTCGCCCTGATTCGCCGCATCACCGCCTGGCCACGCACCGTGGAAGCCGCGGCGCTGGCCCGCGAACCGCACCGGATCGCCTTTTTTCTCCATGACTTGGCGAGCGACTTTCATGTACTGTGGAACAGGGGGCGTGAGGACACGACCCTTCGGTTCATCCGGGCGGAGGAGCCCGAGGCGACCCGCGCCCGGCTTGCCCTGGTCGCGGCCACCGCCACGGTCATTCGCTCGGGCCTCGCGGTGATGGGGGTCACGCCCGTCGAGGAGATGCGGTGAGCGATATCACGGTTCCAAGTTGGCGGGCCCGGCCGGAACGGCCGGCCCCGGTGTCATGGCGCATGCTGGCCTTCGCCGGCGGCGCGCTGGGGGTCATCGCGGTGGGTGGCGCGGTGGTCTGGGGCGTCTCGCGCAGCGGCCCGCGGACCATCCCGGTGATCGAGGCCGATAGCCGGCCGGTGAAGGTGCGGCCGGAGGATCCGGGCGGGCTGCGGGTGCCCAACCAGGACCAGCTGGTGCTGGAGCCCGCCGCGGTGCGCCGTGCCGCCGAGCGCAGCACTGGCGCCAATGCCAGGCTCGACCGCGGGCCGGAAGCCCCGGCACTCGACCTGCTCCGCCAGCAGGCGGCGCCACCCGCCGCGCCGCTGCCGCCGCCGGTCGCGGCGGCCCCGGATGCTCCCGCCCAGGTCGCGGTGGCGCCGTCGGCGCCGGCACCGGCGCTGCCGCCACCGGTCGCCGCCGCCCCCGTGGCGCCGCAGCCGGTCGCGGCCGTAGCGGCCCCGGTGCTGGCGCCGGTGGCGCAGGGCAGGGCACTCGTCCAGCTCGGCGCCCTGGCTTCGGAGGAAGCCGCCCGCAGCGAATGGGAGCGGTTGACGCGCCGCGTCCCGGAACTGGCCGCTTTCCATCCGCGCATCACCAGGCTAGAGCGCGAGGGGCAGGCGACGCTCTACCGGCTCCGCACCGGCGGCCTTGCCGATGCCGCCGCCGCCCGCAGCCTGTGCGAGGCGGTGCGGGCCAAGGGCGGCGCCTGCACCGCCTTTGGTGGCTGAGCACGGCATGGAACGGCCGCGCGCCGCAATCGTCGGCCTCGCCGGCCCGGAACTGACCGCGGCGGAGGCCGCGCTGTTCCGGGCCATGCCGCCGCTCGGCGTCATCCTCTTCGCCCGCAACATCGCCACCCCCGGCCAGGTCCAGGCCCTCAACGCGGCGATCCGGGAACTGCTTGGGGAGCAGGCGCCGATCCTGGTGGACCAGGAGGGCGGCCGGGTCGCCCGGCTGCGGCCGCCGGGCTGGCCGGAATTCCCCGCCGCCGCCGGCTTCGAAGCCCGCCCGGCCGAGGCCGCGGAGGCCAACGCGGCGCTGCTCGGCCTCACCTGCCGAGAGGCCGGCTTCGACGTGGTCTGCGCCCCGGTGCTCGATCTGCGGTTGCCCGACGCACATCGGGTGATCGGCGACCGCGCCTTCTCCGCCCACCCGGCGGAGGTCGCCCGGCTCGGCCGCGCCTGGGTGCGGGGGTTGCAGGAGGCTGGCTGCATCCCGGTGATCAAGCACATCCCCGGCCATGGCCGCGCCATGGTGGACAGCCATCTGGCGCTGCCACGGGTGGATGCCAGCCGCGACGCGCTGGCCGAGGATTGCGGCCCCTTCGCCGCGCTCGCCAGCAGCGGTGCTTGGGCGATGACGGCGCATATCCTCTACGAGGCGCTGGACCCCGAGCTGCCTGCGACCCTGTCCCCCCGGCTCATCAGCCAGGTGATCCGCGGCGCCATCGGCTTCCAGGGCGTGCTGGTCAGCGACGACCTCTGCATGCAGGCGCTGCGCGGGGAACCGGGGGCGCTGGCCCGCCAGGCCATCGCCGCCGGCTGCGATCTGGTGCTGCATTGCAACGGCGAGGCGGCCGACACCGCCGCCCTGCTGCGCGACTGCCCGCCGCTGTCCGAGCCGGCGGAGCGACGGCTGGCGCTGGCCCAGGCACGGATGCAGCGGCACCGCCGGCCGCTGGATGCGGTGGCGCTGGCGGCCGACCGCGATGCCTGGCTCTCGGCTGCCGCCTGATGCCCGATCCGGGATGGCTGCAGGAGCTTCTGGCGGCGGTGCTGGCCACCGTCATCGCCATCACCCTGCATGAGGCGGCGCATGGCTATGCCGCGCTTGGCCTTGGCGACCCGACGGCGCGGGAGGCGGGCCGGCTCAGCCTCAACCCGCTGCGCCATGTCGACCGGGTGGGAACGGTGCTGGTGCCCGGCGTGCTGCTTCTCGGCCAACTGCTGACCATCGGCCGGGTGGAGTTCATGTTCGGCTGGGCCAAGCCGGTGCCAGTGGACATGCGCCGGCTGCGCAACCCTTTGCAGGGAATGATGCTGGTGGCGGCGGCCGGGCCGGCGATGAATTTTTTCCTGGCATGGCTCGCCGGGATGCTGCTGCATCTGGCCGTGCTGGGCGATTCCGCTTCGCCCGACTCGATGACCTGGGCCTATCGCTTCCTCGCGCTGTCCATCCTCGCCAATCTGGTGCTCGGCCTGTTCAACCTGCTGCCGATACCGCCGCTCGATGGCGGCCGCATCCTGGCCGGGCTGCTGCCGCGGTCGCTGGCGCTGCCCTATCTGCGGCTGGAACGCTGGGGCATCCTGCTGGTGCTCTTCGCCGTCTTCCTGCTGCCGCGGCTGGTGCAGGGCTTCGACCCGGTCGGCTGGGCGCTGCGCCGGGTGATCGCCAACGCCTTCGACCTGGTGCTGCTGCTCTCGGGGCATGCGACATGACCGAGCCGGTGCTGCACCTGCGGCTGGACGGCTTCGAGGGGCCGCTCGACCTGCTGCTGGAACTCGCCCGGGCGCAGAAGGTGGACATCGCCAGGATCTCCATCCTCGCCCTGGTCGACCAGTATCTGGCGGTGGTGGAGCAGGCCCGGGCGGTGCGGCTGGAACTCGCCGCCGACTGGCTGGTGATGGCCGCCTGGTTGGCCTGGCTGAAATCCCGCCTGCTGCTGCCCGAGGAGGAGACCGAGGGCGAGGACCCCGAGGCGCTGGCCACCGCCCTGACCGACCGGCTGGCGGAGCTGGAGCGGATGCGCGCGGCGGTTGCCTGGCTCGGCACCCGCCAGCAGCTGGGGCATGAGGTGTTCGGCCGCGGCGTTGCCGAATCCCTTCGCATCGAGGACCGCAGCGGCCTCGCCGCCGACCTGCCGGCGCTGTTGCAGGCCTATGCCGCCGCCCGCCGGCGCGCCCTGGCCCGCCGCCCCTATGCGCCGAAGCCGCGCAAGCTGTGGTCGGTGCAGGATGCGCTGGCCCGGCTCGGCCGGCTGGTCGGCGCCCTGCCGGGCTGGGCGGTGCTGCAGCGCTTCCTGCCGGAAGGGCTGCTGGACCCGGTCGAACGCCGCGCCGCCATCGCCAGCACCCTGGTGGCGGCGCTGGAGACCGCCCGCGGCGGCGGGATCGAGCTGCGCCAGGACCGCGACTTCGCCCCCATCCTGATCCGCCGCCGCGCCGAAGCCGAAGCCCATGACCGAGCCGCCTGATCCCGCCCTCGAATACGGGCCGCCCGCCCCGGAGCCGAGCCGCGCCGCCCTCGAATACGGGCCGCCCGCGCCCGAGCCCGCACCTGACACCCCCCTGGCGCCCGCGCCCGATCCGGCGCTGTTCGACCATGCGCTGCGCATCGCCGAGGCGCTGATCTTCGCCAGCGACCGGCCCATCCCCGCGGCCCGGCTGCAGCAGGCGCTGCCGCCCGGCGTCGAGGCCGGCGCCGTGCTGACCGCGCTGGCGGCGCAATGCGCCGGCCGCCCGGTGCAGCTGGCCGAGGTCGCCGGCGGCTTCGCATTCCGCACCGCGCCGGAGCTGGCCCCGGCCATCACCCGCGTGGTCGAGGTGCCGCGCCGGCTGCCGCGGGCGGCGATGGAGACGCTTGCCATCATCGCCTACCACCAACCGGTGACCCGGGCCGAGGTGGAGGAGATCCGCGGCGCCAGCCTCTCCCAGACCACCCTCGAATCGCTGCTGGAGCTGGGGCTGATCGCGCCGCGCGGGCGGAAGGAGGTGCCGGGGCGGCCGAGCCTCTGGGCCACCACGCCGCGCTTTCTCGAGCAGTTCGGGCTGCGGGCGCTGAGCGATCTGCCGCGGCGGGAGGAGCTGGTGAACGAGCCTGGCCCGATGTTCGGCCCGCCGCCCGCGCCGCTCGGCCCGGCATGACCCTCCATCTCACCGGCATCCGCCACGCCTATGGCGGACATGAGGTGCTGCGCGGCATCGAGCTGAGCGTCGGCCGCGGCGAGATCCTCTGCCTGCTCGGCCCTTCCGGCGACGGCAAGACCACGCTGCTGCGGCTGGTGGCGGGGCTGGAGCCGTTGCAGGCCGGGCGGATCGAGCTGGGCGGCGTGGTGGTCGCCGAGCCGGGGCGGGAGGTGCCGCCGGAGCAGCGCCATGTCGGCTTCGTCTTCCAGGATTACGCGCTGTTCCCGCATCTGACGGTCAGCGAGAACGTCGCCTTCGGCCTCACCCGGACGCCCCGCGGCGAGCGCGGCTGGCAGGTGACGGAGGCGCTGGCCCGGGTCGGACTCGAAACCTACGCCAACGCCTGGCCGCACATGCTCTCGGGCGGTCAGCAGCAGCGGGTGGCGCTGGCCCGCGCCCTGGCGCCACGACCGCAGGTGCTGCTGCTGGACGAGGCCTTCGCCAGCCTCGATGCCAGGCTGCGGGAGCAGGTGCGGGACGATACGCTGCATGTGCTGCAGACTGCCGGCATCCCCGCCCTGATCGTGACCCATGATGCCGAGGAGGCGATGTTCCTCGCCGATCGGATCGCGCTGATGCGGGCCGGCCAGGTGGTGCAGCTCGGCACGCCGGAGGAACTCTACCTGCGCCCGGCCGAGCCTTTCGTCGCCACCTTCCTCGGCGAGGTGAACCGGCTGCCCGCCCGCGTCGCCGGCGCCCGGGTGGAAACCCCGATCGGCCCGCTGCCGTCGCCGCCGCTGCCGGATGGCCCGGCGGAGGTGCTGCTGCGGCCGGAAGGGCTGCGGGTGCTGGCCGATGGCAGCGGCACCGCCGCAGAGGTCGAGGCCTGCCGGCTGCTCGGCGCCACCACCCTGGTGCACCTGGCCGTCGCCGATGGCGCCGGCGGCGTGCTGCACCTGCATGCCCGACTGCCACCTGGAGTCGCGCTGGAGCGTGGACAGCGGGTGACAGTTGCGATGGACCCCGAACGCGCCTTCGTATTCCCGCCCCAGGCAGCCTAGATTACGAGGCGGGGTGGCGGCGTCGACACCCCCATTGGTTCCTGCTAACGGAGGCGGCCTTGCGGCGAGGAGATACCCGATTCAGGGTTCCGTGCCGCTGCCGGAGACGGAATGTTCGACCTTGCCTGGTCCGAGATCGCGCTGATCGGAGTGGTGGCGATTGTCATCATCGGCCCGAAGGATCTGCCCGAAGCCATCCGCGGCGTAGCGCGCGGCATTGCCAAGCTGCGCCGCATGGCCAGCGAGTTCCAGGGGCAGGCGGATGAGCTGGTGCGCGAGGCCAACCTCGACGAGGTGCGCAACTCGATCAACGAGATCCGCAACTTCAACATCCGCGGCGAGATCGAGAAGCACGTCGATAAGGACGGCTCGATCCGCAAGACCTTCACCGAGGACCCGCTGAAGGACAGCTACACGCCGCCGGTCTATACCCCGCCGCCGGCGACCGAGCCGCCGCCGGCTGAGCTGGAGGGCGCCGGCGCCCCGCAGGGCAGCGCGACGCCCGCGGCGCCGGCCTTCATCCCGCCCGCCTATGCACCGTTGCCGGTTTCGGCCGCCGCGCCGCCCCCGGCAGTTGACGCGACTCCGCCGCCGGCCGAGCCGCCTGCGCCGCCCCCGCCCCCCGCCTTCGTGCCGCCGGCTGAGCCGGTGCCCGCGGCGATGGCGGACCGGACGGCGCCACACACCCAGAAGATCTGAGTACCGCACCAGTGCCGCGCGACCAAGACGACCCTATCGACGACAAGCCGATGCCGCTGCTCGATCACCTGATGGAGCTGCGCACGCGGCTGCTCTGGTCGGTCGGCGCCTTCGGTATCTCCTTCGTGGTCTGCTACTATTTTTCCGCGCAGATCTACGGCTTCCTGGCACGGCCGCTGGCGGACATCCTGCAGTCTCAGGGCGGCGGCGAGCGGCGCATGATCTTCACCGCGCTGTACGAGGCCTTCTTCACCTATCTGAAGGTGGCCTTCTTCGGTGCCGTCTTCTTCAGCTTCCCGATGTGGGCGACGCAGCTCTGGCTGTTCGTGGCACCCGGGCTCTACCGCAGCGAGAAGCGGGCGATCTATCCCTTCCTGATCGCCTCGCCCTTCCTCTTCGTGCTTGGCGCGGCGCTGGCCTATTACTTCATCTTCCCGCTGGCCTGGCACTTCTTCATCACCTTCGAGACGCCGCCGGGCGAGGGGGCGCTGCCGATTCAGCTGGAGGCCAAGGTCAGCGAATACCTCTCGCTGGTCATGCACATGATCCTCGCCTTCGGCGTGGCCTTCCAGTTGCCGGTGCTGCTGACCCTGCTGTGCCGGGTCGGCATCCTGGACGTGGCGACGCTGCGGAAGGGGCGGCGCTACGCCATCGTCGGGGTCTTCGTGGTGGCGGCGATCATCACCCCGCCCGATGTCATCAGCCAGATCGGCCTCGCCGTGCCGATGCTGCTGCTCTACGAGATCTCGATCCTTGCGGCGAGCTGGATGGCGCGGAAGCCGGCAGCCGCGGCCACCACCACGACGAAGACCTGATCCATGCATGACATTCGCCTGGTCCGGCAGGATCCGGAGGGTTTCGACGCGGCGATGGCGCGGCGGGGGCTGGAGCCGGTGGCCCGGCAGCTCGTGGCCCAGGACGCCAGCCGCCGCGCCGCGTTGCAGGCCTTCGAGGCGAAGCAGGCGCGGCGCAACGCTTTGGCTCGGGAGATCGGCCAGGCCAAGCGCAGCGGCACCGACAGCAGCGCACTGGAGGCGGAGGGTGCGGCGCTGCGCGACGAGATCGCGGCGCTGGAGGCCGAGGCGCAGGCGTTGGATGCGGCGATGAAGGGCGTGCTGGAAGGCTACCCCAACATCCTCGACGCCGATGTCCCCGAGGGCCGCGACGAGAGCGCCAATGTGGTGCTGCACCAGCATGGCGAGCCGTCCCGCCCCGATTTCACCCCGCGCCAGCATTTCGAGATCGGCGAGGCGCTCGGGCTGATGGATTTCGCCAGCGCGGCGAAGCTGGCCGGCAGCCGCTTCACCGTGCTGCGCGGCGCGCTGGCCCGGCTGGAACGCGCGCTCGGCCAGTGGATGCTCAACCTGCACACCGAGCAGCACGGCTATGTCGAGCATACCGTGCCCTATCTGGTGAATGCCGCGACGGTCTACGGCACCGGCCAGCTGCCGAAATTCGAGGAAGACCTGTTCCGCACCACCGATGGCCGCTACCTGATCCCGACCGCCGAGGTGCCGCTGACCAACCTCGCGCGCGACGAGATCATCCCTGAGGCCGCGCTGCCCTACCGCTTCACCGCGCTGACCCCCTGCTTCCGCTCGGAAGCCGGCAGCGCCGGGCGCGACACCCGCGGCATGCTGCGCCAGCATCAGTTCCAGAAGGTGGAGCTGGTCTCCATCACCCGGCCGCAGGACAGCGACGCCGAGCATGAGCGGATGACCGGCTGCGCCGAGCGGGTGCTGACCGAGCTGGGGCTGGTCTGGCGCCGCGTCTTCCTCTGCGCCGGCGACACCGGCTTCGGCGCGGCGCGGACCTATGACCTGGAGGTCTGGCTGCCCGGCCAGCAGGCCTGGCGCGAGATCTCCTCCTGCTCCAACTGCCGGGATTTCCAGGCGCGGCGGATGAACGCCCGGATGAAGCCAGCCGAGGGAAAGGGCAACCTCCTCCTCCACACGCTGAACGGCAGCGGCGTTGCCGTGGGCCGTGCCCTGATTGCGGTGCTGGAGACGCATCAGCAGGCCGATGGCAGCGTGCTGATCCCCGAGGTGCTGATGCACTGGATGGGCGGGGCGGAGCGTATCGGCCCCGCCTGAGCCGGGCGACGCCCGGCGTCCTAGGGGCCCTGAAGCGGTCAGGCTTCAGGGCCGCCGGGATTACCCGCGGACCAGCGGACAGCCGCCCTCGGCCAGCGGGCGGAAGGCATCCTCGCCCTTGATGGTCTGGGTCACCTTCAGCAGGTCCCATTCGCCGCGCGATTCCCGCGGCGCCTTCACCTGCATCAGATAGACGTCGCGGATCACCCGGCCATCCGCGCGGATGCGGCCGCCCGAGGTCATGAAGTCGTTGATCGGCAGTTCTCGCATCTTCGCCATCACCGGGATGGTCGCATCCGTGCCGGCGGCTTCGACCGCTTTCAGGTAATGCGCGACGGCGCCGTAGCTGCCGGCCTGGAAGGCGGTCGGCGGGCGGCCGTGGATGCGGGCGAAGCGCTCGGAGAAGGCCCGGGTCGCGTCATTCTGGTCCCAGTAGTAGCTCTCGGCATGGACCATGCCCTGGCCGGTCTCCAGCCCGACGGAACGGACATTGGTCAGCGAGCTGGCGAGCCCCGCTGCCACGATGCCGCGGCGGATCAGACCGAACTCGCCCATCTGCTTGGCGATGTTGATCATGTCCCCGCCGCCGGCGCAGATGCCGACCGCCTGGGCGCCCGAGGCGGCCGCGCGCAGCACGTAGGAGGAGTAGTCACTCTCGCCGAAGGGCGCCCGCGCGCTGCCGAGCACCGTCCCGCCGAGGCTGCGCACCATCGCCATCGCATTGGCTTCGAGCGAATGACCGAAGGCGTAGTCGGAGGTGATGAAGAACCACTTCGTCTTGCCGTCCCGCACCAGTGCGGTCACCGGCGCCTTGGCCGCCGAGTAATTGTCGTAGACCCAATGCGCGGTGTAGGGCGAGCACTCCTTGCCGGTCAGATCCGTGGTGCCGGCCGACATCGGGATGGTGATCTTCTGCCGCTCACGCGACAGGTTCTGCACCGCCAGCGCCACCGCCGAATTGCCAACGCCGGTGATGATGTCGACCTTCTCCTGGTCGAACCAGCGGCGGGCGATGCCCATGCCGACATCGGGGCGGTTCAGCAGGTCGCCATGCAGGATCTCGACCGGGGCGCCGAGAACCTTGCCGCCGGCATCCTCCACCGCGAGTTGGGCGGAGACGACCTCGCCCATGCCCTGCTGGTCGGAAAAGACACCGGTCATGTCGTTCAGCACGCCGATCCTGATCACGCCGTCCGAGATGGCGCCCTGGGCCCGGCCGGGCAGGATGCGGAACAGCGGCAGCGCGGCGGCGCCGGCGAGTAACATTCTACGGTGCATGGAATTTCCTCCAGGCGCCAAGATAGCATTCCGCCGTTGAGCGGCAATGTTGCGGCAATCAGGCTGTCGGTTCAGGCTGCGTCGCGTTGGGGAAGAACAGCGCCTCGCCACCGAGCCTGAAGCCGCCAATGGCGGTCTGCCCGGCTGGCGAGACCAGCCAGTCGATGAAGGCCTGGCCCTCCACCGCCTTCACCTGCGGGTGGCGCTGCGGATTCACCAGCATGACGCCATATTGGTTGAACAGCGACGCATCGCCCTCGACAAGGATGCGCAGCCCCTGGCGATTGCGGAAGGCCAGCCAGGTGCCGCGGTCGGCCAGCAGATAGGCATCCTGCGCCGCGGCGGTGTTCAGCGCGGGCCCCATGCTCTGGCCGATCTCGCGGTACCAGGCGCCGCGCCCGGCCAGCGGGTCGATGCCGGCGCGCTGCCACAGCCGCAGCTCCGCCGCATGGGTGCCGGATCGGTCGCCGCGGCTGACGAAGGGCGCCCGCGCGGCGGCGATCCGGCGCAGCGCCGCCGCGGTGTCGCGCAGCCCGGCGATGCCGGCCGGATCGGCGGCGGGTCCGGCCAGGATGAAGTCGTTGTACATCACATGCCGCCGCGGCCCGCCGAAGCCCTCGGCGACGAAGCGTTCCTCCGCCGCCCGGTCATGCACGAAGACCACATCGGCATCGCCGCGCCGCCCGACATCCAGCGCCTGGCCGGTGCCGAGGGCGACCACCCGCACCGCGATACCGGTGGCGCGGGTGAACGCCGGCAGGATGTGGCCGAACAGCCCCGATTGCTCGGTGGAGGTGGTGGAGGCGACGGTGATGCTGCGCTCCTGCGCCGCCACATCCGCGGGCCGCCCGAAGGCGATGCCGGAGCCGAGCAGGATCAGGACAAGCAGGCGGCGTTGCATGGCACCCTCCGGCGGTGGCCTTCACGACATGCGGCGGGCCCGGCAGCGGGTCAATCGGCAGCAGCGGCGGCATGGTGGCGGCATCTGCCGGAATCTGCCGGCGCTTTCAGCCTGGCTCTTCCTCGCGCAGCGCCCGGCGGAGGTTACGCTTCAGCGCCGTCAGCACCCGGTCGGCGGTCGCCAGCTCCTTCGGCGACAGCCCTTCCATGACCTGGCCGTTGAGCTGCCGGCCGACTTCGACCAGACGTTCCTGGATCGCCCGGCCCTCCGCCGTCACCAGGATGCGGTTGACCCGGCGGTCCAGCGCATCGGCCTCGCGCCGCACCAGCCCGGCGGCTTCCAGCCGGTCGATCATGCTGCCGGTGGCGACCTTGCCGAGGCCGAGCAACCGGGCCAGCTCGGCCTGCGCCATGCCGCCCTCGCCGCTGCGGGAGAGCTGCGCCAGCAGCCACCATTGCGCCCGGGTCACCCCATGCGGCCGCATCGCCTGGTCGAACAGGATCTGCCGCAGGCGAGAGACGTCATGCACCAGGAAGCCAATGCGGAATTCGCTGCTGCCGCGGCGGCCGGCGGGCTGGGGCGCATCCGGCGGCATGCCCTACGCCCGCGGTCGCATCAGGCCGGTCCCAGCGCGCCGGCGGCGCGCAGCGCGGCGATCTCCGCCTCGCTATGGCCGAAGGCCGCCAACACCTCCGCCGAATGCTCGCCGAGCCGTGGCGGTGGCGCGGCGACGCGGCGGGTCGCGCCGTCGAACTGGATCGGTTGGGCCATGGTCCGCAACGGGCCGAGGGTCGGGTGCGCGTACTCCAGCACCATGCCGCGCGCTGCGGTATGCGGATGCGCCAGCATGTCGGCCAGGCTGTTGACCGCGGCGCAGGGGATGCCGATGCCGCCGCAGAACGCGACCCAGTCATCGGCGCCGCGGGTGGCGATGATGCCCTGCACCAGCGCCACCGTCTCGGCGAAATGCGCCACGCGGTCGGCGTTGGTGCGGAAGCGGGGATCCTCCGCGAGTTCCGGTCGGCCGATGCCGGCACAGAACTTCCGCCAGAGGTTGTCGTTGGCGATGCCCACCAGCACCGGCCGGTCGGCTGTCTCGAAGGCCTGGTAGGGGCAGAGGGATTCATGGCCGGAGCCGAATTTCTCCGGCACTGCGCCTTTCTCCCAGAAGATCTGGGCATTGTAGCCGAGCATCGCCGCGGCGGTCTCGAACAGCGAGACCTCCAGCCGGCAGCCCTGGCCGGTGCGGTGGCGTTCCAGCAGGGCGGCGAGGATGCCGGAGAAGGCGTTGAGGCCGGTTGACTGGTCGATCGGCGAGAAGGGGCTGCGGATCGGCCCGCCGCCGCGTTCCCCGGTCATCGCCATGATGCCGCTGAAGGCCTGCAGGATCACATCGTAGCCGAGCCCATGGGCCAGCGGCCCGGTGCGGCCGAAGCCCGAGATGCTGCAATAGACGAGCCGCGGATTCGCCGCCCGCAGCGCCTCAGCGCCGATGCCGAGGCGTTCGGCGACGCCGGTCGCGTAGCTCTCGATCAGCACATCCGCCTGCGCCGCCATGCGCTGCGCCGCCGCCTGGCCGGCCGCGGTCTTGAGGTCCAGCACGAGGCTCCGCTTGTTGCGGTTGGCGCTGAGGTAGACCGCGCCCTCGCCACCCCGGAAGGGCGGCCAACCGCGGGTGTCGTCGCCCTGCGGCGGCTCGATCTTGAATACCTCGGCGCCGAGGTCGCCGAGCCACTGGCCGCAGAGCGGGCCGGCCAGCACCTTCGAGAAATCGAGGACCCGGACACCGGCCAGCGGCTGCATCAGTAGGATTTCGGCTGGCCGAGCACCCGCTCGGCGATGAAGGAAAGGATGAGCTGCTCGGAGACCGGGGCGATGCGGGTGATCATCACCTCCCGCAGCAGCCGCTCCACCACATATTCCTTGGCGTAGCCCATGCCGCCATGGGTCATGACGGCGCGCAGGCAGGCCTCGTAGCCGGCGCGGCCGCCCAGCAGCTTGGCGGCATTCGCCTCGGCGCCGCAGGGCCGCTTGTTGTCGTAGAGCCAGGCCGCCTTCATCACCATCATCCAGGCGGATTCCAGCGCCGCCCAGCATTCCGCCAGCGGGTGCTGGATTGCCTGGTTCTGGCCGATCGGCCGGCCGAACACCGTGCGGTCCTGGGCGTAGCGGGCGGCGCGTTCCAGCGCGTCCTGGCCGATCGCCACCCCCTCGGCGGCGACCAGCACGCGTTCCGGGTTCAGGCTGTCGAGCACATAGGAGAAGCCGCGGCCTTCCTCGCCGATGCGATCCTCCTCCGGGACGAAGAGGTCATCGATGAAGACCATGTTCGAATCGACGGCGGCGCGGCCCATCTTCGGAATGCGCTGCACCTCGATCCGGCTGCGGTCGAGGTCGGTGTAGAACAGGGTGATGCCATCCGACGACCGCCGCGCGTCCTCCTTTTTCGTGGTCCGCGTCAGCAGCATGATCTTGTTCGCCACCTGACCGGTGGAGGTCCAGATCTTCCGGCCATTCACCCGGTAGCCGCCCGGGACCTTGGTGGCAAAGGTGGTGATGCTGGTGGTGTCGAGGCCCGCATTCGGCTCGGTGAAGCCGAAGCAGGCCTGGTCGGTGCCGGCGATCAGCGGCGGCAGGAAGCGCGCCTTTTGCTCCTGCGTGCCGTGCACCACGATGGGGTGCGGCCCGAACATGTTGATGTGCAGCGAGGAGGCGGCACCCATGCCGCCGCCGTGGCGGGCGGCGCTGTGCATCACCAGTGCCGCCTCGGTCACGCCGAGGCCGGCGCCGCCATATTCCTGCGGCATGGTGATGCCGAGCCAGCCGCCCTCGGCCATGGCACGGTGGAACTCGCGCGGAAAGCGCGCCTCGGCCTCGCAGTCGCGCCAGTAGTCGTCGCCGAAGCGGCGGACGGTGGCGGTGACGCCATCGACAATCGCCGACTGCTCAGGCGAGAGGCCGAAATCCATGCTTGTCCTCCCCGGGGAAATGCGCAACGGTCGTACACAGGCTTACCATAAGCAAGCGAATAAATACCCGCGGCCCGGCCGTGGGGGAACCCTGGGAGGGGCCGAATGCCCGGCTGGTCGCGCCGCCTCGCCATGAACCAGGGTCTCCCGCTGCCACCATCGGGCGCCGCGGCGAGGATGACGCAGATCGCTGGCCACCGGGCCAGCCGGCAGCAGGGGAGGGACGCGGGCGCATGAGTGAGCGCACATTGCGGGGCAAGGTGGCGATCGCCGGGATCGGCGAGACCACCTACTACAAGCACGGAAAATCGCCCGATGCCGAGTTCAAGCTGGCGCTGCAGGCGGTGCTCGCCGCCTGCCGCGACGCCGGCATCGACCCGCGCGAGGTGGATGGCTTCGCCTCCTACGGCAATGACCGGTCGGATGCGCCGCGGCTGGCGGCCGCACTCGGCATCAGGGAATTGCGCTTCTCCAACATGCATTGGGGCGGCGGCGGCGGCGGCGTTGCCGCGGCGGTGGCGAATGCCGGGGCGGCGGTGCATTCGAGCATGGCGAATTGCGTCATCGCCTTCCGCTCCCTCGCCC
The DNA here is from genome assembly GCF_014283215.1 of Siccirubricoccus deserti. Taxonomy (GTDB): domain Bacteria; phylum Pseudomonadota; class Alphaproteobacteria; order Acetobacterales; family Acetobacteraceae; genus Siccirubricoccus; species Siccirubricoccus deserti. The sequence goes on along the minus strand of NZ_JACOMF010000008.1, from coordinate 146,805 downwards.
AGGGGCAGTTCGCCCGCTACGGCCGCGGCGCGCAGCAGGCGGCAGCGGCGGGGGATGACGCCTTCCTCGCCCCCTACGGGCTGATGTCGCCGGCACAGCGCTTCGCCATGAAGATCACCCGCTTCATGACCGAGCACGGCATCCGGCATGAGGCGCTGCGGGCCATCGCGCTCACCTCCTACCACCACGCCCAGACCAACCCGCGCGCGGTGATGAACGGGCGGCCGCTGGATGTGGAGAAGTACGAGGCCTCCCGCTGGATCATCGAGCCCTTCCACCGGCTGTTCGACTGCTGCATGGAGAATGACGGCGCCGGCGCGGTGCTGGTGGTGCCGGCGGAGCGCGCCAAGGACCTGCCGCACAAGCCGACCTACCTGCTGGGCGCGGCGCAGGGCGGCCACCACCGCAGCGCAGCGCCGGTGCACAATGCGCCCGACTATGCCTCGGCGCATTTCCCGACCGTCGCGCGAAACCTCTGGGCGATGTCGAAGCTCGGGCCGAAGGACGTCGACGTGCTGCAGGCCTATGAGAATTTCACCGGCGGCGTGCTGCTCGGCATGGTCGAGCACGGCATGGTCAGCGCCGAGGAGGCGAATGACTTCCTGGTGCCGGAGAATTTGCGCTTCGACACCGGCAAGCTGCCGCTGAACACCAGCGGCGGCAACCTCGCCGAATGCTACATGCATGGGCTCGAAATGGTGAACGAGGCGGTGCGCCAGCTGCGCGGCGACGCCTGCAACCAGGTGAAGGACCCGCAGGTCGCCATGGTCATCGGCGGCCCGATGGTGACACCCGTCAGCAGCTTGATCCTCGGCACGGAGGCAACCCTGTGAGCGCCAATATTTCGCACGTCCTGCCGCCGGGGCTGCCCGCGCCGGCGCAGGAACCCGTCGCCCTGCCGTACTGGGAAGGCACCCGTGCCGGTCGTCTGGTGATCCAGAAATGCCGGGGCTGCGGCAAGCATCAATGGGGCCCGGAATGGGTCTGCCACCGCTGCCATTCCTTCGACCTTGGCTGGGCGGAGGTGGCGCCGCGCGGCCGCATCTACAGCTGGCAGCGGCCGCACCACCCGGTGCATCCGGCGCTGAACGGCCACGGCCCCTACATCATCGTGCTGGTCGAACTGCCGGGCGCGGACAATGTGCGCATGGTCGGCAACCTCATCGGTGATCCATTGCAGGAGGTGCGGATCGGCGCCGAGGTGGAGGCGGTGTTCGAGCCGCATGACGAGGCGACGCCGCCCTACACGCTGGTGCAATGGCGGGTCGTCGGCTGACGGAGACGCGAGATGTCCGGATTGTATTTCGAGGAATTCGAGGTCGGCCAGGTGTTCAAGCACCGCATGCGGCGGACCATCACCGAGGCCGACAACACCTTCTTCTCCGCGCTGACCCACAACCCGGCGGCGCTGCACCTGGATGAGGAATACTGCCGCACCGAGACGGAGTTCGGCCAGCGCATCGTCAACAGCGCCTTCACCCTGGGGCTGATGGTCGGCATCACCGTCGGCGACACGACGCTTGGCACCACCGTCGCCAACCTTGGCTGGGATGAGGTGCGTTTCCCGAAGCCGCTGTTCCACGGCGACACCGTCCGGGTAGAGACGGAGGTGCTGTCGAAGCGCGAGAGCAGGTCGCGCCCCGGACAGGGCATCGTCGAGTTCCACCACCGCGCCTACAACCAGAAGGACGAGCTGGTGGCGCATTGCCGGCGCTCCGGACTGATGCTGGGGAAGCCGAAGTGAGCGCGTCCGATCGTTTGAGCGACAGCGAGAGCGTGAATCGGCCGCGTCCAAACAACACGCCTGTTCGGTCCTGGCTCTTCGTCCCCGGCGACAGCGAGCGCAAGCTTGCGAAGGGCGGCGAGAGCGGCGCCGATGCGTTGATCCTCGACCTTGAGGATTCGGTCGCACCGGCCCGCAAGCCGGTGGCGCGGGAGATGGTGCCGGAGTACCTGCGCGCCCATCCCGCGCGCCGGCCGCAGCTCTGGGTCCGCATCAACCCGCTGGACGAAGGCGGCCTGGCCGATGCCGCCGCGGTGGTGCGCGCGGCGCCGGACGGGCTGGTGGTACCGAAAGTGAACGGCCCGGACGAGCTGCTACGGCTGTCCCACTGGCTGGATGCGCTGGAGGCGCGGGACGGGCTGCCGCCGGGCGGCATCCGCCTGCTGTCGGTGGCGACGGAGACTGCCGCGGCGGTGCTGCGCCTGGCCGAATACGCCCGCACCCCGGTGCCGCGGCTGGCGGCACTGACCTGGGGGCAGGAGGATTTGCCGGCCGCGCTCGGCGCGACTGGCAACCAGGATGCCAGCGGCGGCTTCGCCCTGACCTACCGCTATGCCCGCTCCGCCTGCCTGCTCGCCGCGGTGGCCGCCGGCGCCCAGCCGGTGGATACGCTGGAGCAGGATTTCCGCAACGAGGCGGCGCTGCGGGCCGCCTGCGCGGCGGCGCGGCGGGAAGGCTTCACCGGCAAGGTCGCCATCCACCCGGCCCAGGTCGGCCCGATCAACGAGGGCTTCCGCCCGACCGCGGAGGAGGTGACCTTCGCCCGCCGCGTGGTCGAGGCCTTCGCCGCCAACCCCGGCATCGGCACGGTGGGGATGGATGGGCGAATGCTCGACATGCCGCATCTACGCCAGGCGCAGCGGGTGCTGGCGATGGATGCGGCGTTCGGTGGGTGAAGCGCCGAGTCTGGGCTTACCCCTTCGAACAACCGACCCACGGCGGGGGGCGGGGATGAGATTCGTCCCCGTTAGGGGCTCGGGGGCGAAGCCCCCGAAGATGTTCACCCAACCAACGCCGGCCGCCGATCACGCCACGGCGTGACACGCTCATAGGCGTCGCCCGCGCGCAGTACCGTTGCCTCGTCGAACAGCCGGCCGGCGATTTGCAGTGAGAAGGGCATGCCCTCCTCGTTGAAGCCCATGCACAGCGACAGTGCCGGATTGCCGCCGACATTGAAGGCGGTGGTGTAGCCTATCCTGGTGAACAGGCTTTCCGGCGGCTGCGGCTGCAGCGTCTTCGCCGGCTCGCCAGAGGGCAGCATGATCAGGTCGACCTCCGCGAACACCGCCTGCATGGCGCGGGCGAGTTCGGTGCGCAGCCGCATGGCCTGGATGTAGTCCTCGGCGCGGATCAGCCCGCCGGCGATGATGCGGTAGCGCAGGCTGGCGCCGAACAGCTCCGGGCGCTTGCGCAGATCGGGGCCATGGATGGCGTAGAGCTCTGCCATGGCGATGATCTTCTTCGCATCCTCGTAGCGGTGCAGCGGCGGCAGTTCCACCAGGCGCAGCGTGGCGCCCAGGGCGCGGAATGTGTCGAGCGCGGCATCCAGCGCGGCGCGGGTCGGCGCCGAGGCGGGCACCTCCTCCTCGATCCAGCGATAGGGCACGCCGATGGTGAGCCCCTTCACCTCGCCGGTCAGCGCCGCGGTGTAGTCCGGCACCGGCAGCTCGACGCTGCCGGGGTCGCGCGGGTCGAAGCCGGCGACGAGGTTCATCAGGATCGCCACATCCTCCACCGTCCAGGCGAGCGGTCCGGCGTGGTCATGGGTGAAGCAATTGGGCAGTACGCCGCGGCGGCTGACCCTTCCATAGGTCGGCTTCAGCCCGGCGACGCCATTCGCCGCCGCCGGCCCGCGGATCGAGCCGCCGGTGTCCGACCCCATGCTGCCGAGCACCAACCCCGCGGCGATGGAGGCGCCGGAGCCGGAGGAGGATCCGGCCGGATCCTTGTCGAGGTCCCAGGGATTGCGGCAGGGCGGGAAGAGCACGTCCCAGGAGGGGCCGCCATGGGCGAATTCCCAGGTCGCCGCCTTGCCCAGCAGCACGCCGCCGGCGGCTGACAGCTTCTCCTGCGCGTCGCAGTCCGCTGCGGGAATGTTGTCCGCCAGCAGCTTCGACTGCGCCGTGGTGCGGATGCCCCGCGTCTCGAAGATGTCCTTCAGATTGTAGGGGATACCGTGCAGCGGGCCGCGGTAGCGCCCGGCCATGATCGCGGCCTCGGCGGCCCTGGCCTCGGCCAGTGCGCGCTCCCGTGTCAGGGTGACGAAGCTGCCGAGCCGTGCATCCACCGCATCGATGCGGGCGAGGCAGGCGTCCAGCAATTCCACCGGCGAGAGGTCGCGCCTCTCGATCCGCCGCGCCGCCTCGGCGAGGCTGAGGAACTCGGTCATGGCTCAGCCCTGCCGCGCGAAGGTCGCGGCGTTGAAGACATGGGCCGGCTCGTCGCCATGCGGTCGGTCCTGGGCGATGCGGGCGAGCATCACCTCCAGGTGCCGATAGGCCGAGAGCAGTTCACCCTGGTAGGCGGCCGGCAGCGCGCCCAGCCCGGCCTTCGCGGCGAGCAGGCGCAACTCCTCCTCGGTGGTCGCGGTCATGGTGGTGTCTCCGTCAGGGGTGAGGCAGTGTGCGGGCGCTGGTCAGGCGATGTCCACGGTGGTCAGGTCCTGCTGCCAGCTCTGCGCCTGCACGAATCCCTTCACCCGTGGCGACATGGCGCGCGGATTGAGGTCGTGCACGATGAAGGCCCAAAGCGCGTTGTCGACGAAGGCGGCATGCAGCTCGCCCAGCAGCAGGTCCTGCTTCTCGCTGTCGAACTCCACCTCGGCGCGGGCGGCGAGGTCATCGACCTTCGGGTCATTGAACAGGCCCCAGTTGACGCCGACCGGCGGATTGCGCTTCGACCAGGTGGTATCGATGAGCGAGGAAGGGTCGGCAGTGCCGAGCGAGTTGTTCAGCGCATGCATGCCGCGATTCTCCGGCGCCGCCGCGCCGCTGCGCCGCCGCCCCCGCAGCGTCTCCCATTCCAGCACTTCCAGGCGGAGATTGATGCCGATCTCGGCGAGGCCCTGCTTGATCGCCTCGTTCATCGGCAGCGGCTGCATCTGGCCGGAGCCGCTGGTGGAGATCAGCACCGTCGCGTTGCAGGGGTTGCGCGGGCCGTAGCCGGCGGCCTGCAACAGCCGCTTCGCCTCCCGCGGGTCGTGGCGGAGCTGGAATTGCGGTTGGCCGAACCAGGGATCGTTGGGCAGCGCCGCGCCCTTCGCTGCCATTGCCGTGCCGCCGAGCAGCGCCACCAGCCCCTCGCGGTCGATGCCGAGGTTGATCGCCTGGCGTACCCGCACATCGCGGAACGGGCTGTCCGGCAGGCAGGAGAGCAGATAGGGCCAGACATGTGGGTAGCCGTTGGTGACGATGTTCATCCCGGCGTTGCGCAGCCGCGGGATCATGTCGGGCGAGGGTGCCTCGATCCAATCCACCTGCCCGGAGAGGAGCGCGGCGCCGCGGGTCAGCGGATCCGGCATCGGCACCACCACCAGCCGGTCGCATTTCGGAATGCGGGCGCTGTCCCAGTAATGCGCATTGCGAACATATTCGATGCGCTCGCGCGGCACGACCTTGTCGAACCTCCACGGGCCGGTGCCGGAGGGGTTCTGTGCGAAGCGGGCCCAGCTGCCGCCCAGCTCGCGCCAGCGCGCCGGCGAGGAGAAGAACACGCTGACCAGTTTCCAGGGCAGGTTGGCGTTCGGCTCGCGGGTGGTGATCTCCACGGTGCTGCCGTCCACCGCGCGGTAGCTGGTGATCGGCGCGACGAAGGTCGCCGCCTGCGCCGCCTGGGCGCTGTCGTATTGCGGCGCGTCCTTGTTCATCACCTTGTCGAGGTTCCAGACCACCGCCTCGGCGTTGAACTCGGAGCCGTCGTGGAAGGTGACGCCCTGGCGCAGCCGGAAGGTCCAGCGGTTGCGGTCGGCCGCATCGGTGGACCAGCTCTCGGCGAGGCCGGGACGGATCCGCGCCTTGCGGTCGCCGCGCGACAGATCCCAGTTGGTCAGCCCGTCATAGCCGGTGATGCCGGCGAAGCGGATGCCTTCGGCGCCCTGGCTCGGCTGGCCGGTGGTGGAGGGGATGTCGGCGGCGGTCATGCCGACGCGCAGCACCTTCTCCGCAGCTTCGGCACGGCGCGGTAGCGCGCCGGCCAAGGTGGCGACAGTCAGTCCTGTGGTGAAATGGCGTCGCAGCATGGGCACCCCCGGCAAGGTGGTGGGGCCGTGCGTCGCGCTGGCGTGGTCCTCGGGCGGCAGCATGGCGCGGCCATGCTGCACTGCGCAATAGGTCAGTCGTGAAACAACCGGCTGCGCGGCCGTTCCAGGCCGAGATGCTCCCGCAAGGTCGTGCCGGTGTAGTCGGCACGATAGAGGCCGCGCTCCTGCAGGATCGGCACGACGAGGTCGACGAAATCGTCGAAGCCGCCGGGGAAATAGGGCGGCAGGATGTTGAAGCCGTCGCAGGCATGGGCCTCGAACCATTCCTGCAGCGTGTCGGCGATCTGCACCGGCGTTCCGCAGATCACCCAATGGCCGCGCGCCGCGCCGGCCAGGTTGAGCATGTCGCGCCAGGTCATGCGCTCGCGCCAGGCCTTGGCCAGCATCGCCTTGGCGAAGCCGTGCGAGGTATCGGGCAGGGGGAAGTCCTTCGGCACCAACTCGTCCAGCGGCAGGCCGGCGACATCCATGCCCATGCGCGAGGACAGCATGGCCCGCGCATTCGCCGGGTTCACGAAGGATTGCAGCGTGTTCAGCGTGGCCCGCGCCTCGGCCTCGGTGCGGCCCACCACCGGCATGACGCCGGGCAGCACCGCAATCTCCCAGGGCTCCCGGCCGAAGCGCGGCATGCGCGACTTCAGCGCGACATAGCCCTGCTTCGCCTCCTCCAGATCCTGCACCACGGCGAAGACCACATCGGCGGTGCGGGCGGCGAGGTTCAGCCCGGGCTCCGACGAGCCCGCCTGCAGGATGATTGGCTGGCCCTGTGGCGTGCGGCTGGTGGGCAGCGGTCCCTTCACCTTGAAGAAGCGGCCTTCGTGATTCAGCGGACGGACCTTGGCGGGATCGATGTACTGGCCGGTGGCGTGGTTGCGCACCACCGCGCCGTCATCCCAGCAATCCCAAAGGCCGCGCACCACATCGACGAACTCCTCGGCGACCTCGTAGCGTGCGTCATGCTCCGGATGGATGCGGCCGAAATTCTCCGCCGCCTTGCCGCCGGAACTCGTCACCGCATTCCACGCCGCGCGGCCGCCGCTCAGATGATCGAGCGAGGCGAACATCCGCGCCACGTTGTAAGGCTCGGCATAGGTGGTGGAGGCGGTGGCGCCGAGGCCGACATGGGTCGTCGTCGCCGCCAGCGCCGCCAGCATGGTCAGCGGCTCGAAGCGCGCGGCGAAGCTTGGGTGCATGCCCGGCTCGCTGGCCAGGTTGTCGCCGAGGAAGATGAGGTCGAACTTGCCCCGCTCGGCGATGCGGGCGATCTCCTGCACCACCGACAGATCCTCGAAGCTCTGCGCCGCGCCGGGGTAGCGCCAGCCGGCGATGTGGTTGCCGGTGCCCAGTACGAAGACGCCGAGATGTATCTGGCGGGGATACTCGGGCATGCGGCAATTCTCCTCGGTGGTCGTAACGGATGGCGACGCAGCAAATTGCATGCCTGCCCGTGCCGGCATGCGGATTGCATCTTAGCCCGCGCGCAGCAGGGGTGGCGAGGGCGGGATGGGCGAGCCGAAACGGCAGATCAGGCTTGGCGTATCGGCGATCGGCATGGGCTACCACATCGCCGCCTGGCGGCACCCGGATGCCTCTCCCGGCGGCAATATGGAGTTGGCTCATTTCATCCGCAGCGCACAGGCGGCCGAACGCGGCCTGTTCGACATGTTCTTCCTGGCCGATGGCGTCGGCATCCGGATGTACGACGAGCCGCCCGGCGCGCTCGCCCGCTCCTCGAAGAACGTGCAGTTCGAGCCGCTGACCCTGCTCTCGGCGCTGGCGATGGTGACGACGCATATTGGGTTGATCGCCACCGCCAGCACCACCTGGAACGAGCCCTATCACGTCGCCCGCAAATTCGCCTCACTCGACCACATCAGCGGCGGCCGGGCAGGGTGGAATGTCGTCACCTCGGTGACCGCGCAGGAAGCGCAGAATTTCGGTCATGAGGCGCCGCCCGACTACGACCACCGTTACGACCGCGCCGCGGAATTCGTCGAGGTGGTGCGCGGCCTGTGGGATACGTGGGAGGATGATGCCTTCCTGCGCGACAAGGCGTCGGGAATCAATTTCAACCCATCGAAGCTGCACATCCTGAACCACCGCGGGAGGCATTTCACCGTACGCGGCCCGCTCAACGTCGCCCGCACGCCGCAGGGCGCGCCGGTGATCGTCCAGGCCGGCGCGTCCGAGCCGGGGCGGGAACTGGCGGCGGCGACCGCCGATGTGGTCTACGCCGCGGCGCAGACACTGGAGGATGCGCAGGCCTACTACGCCTCGGTCAAAAGCCGCATGGCGAAATACGGCCGCCACCCCGATGCGCTGAAGATCATGCCCGGCCTCATGGCCATCCCCGGCCGCACCCGGCAGGAAGCGCATGACCGCTACGAGATATTGCAGGAGTTGATCCATCCGGTGGTCGGCCTCGCCGCCATCGCCGGCTCGCTCGGTGATCTCTCCGCCTTCCCGCTCGATGGTCCGGTGCCGGAGCCGACCAATCCGCGGATGCTGAGCCGGGCTAGGATCCTGCTCGACATGGCGCGGCGCGACAACCTCTCCATCCGCCAGCTCTACCTCGCCATCGCCGGCGGCAACGGCCACCGCACCATCATCGGCACCCCCGCCGACATCGCCGATGCGATGGAGGAGTGGTTCACCCAGGGTGCCGCGGACAGCTTCAACATCCTGCCGCCCTGGCTGCCCGGCGGGCTCGAGGAAGTGGTCGACCAGGTGGTGCCGGAACTGCAGCGCCGCGGCCTCTACCGCACCGCCTACGAGGGCCGAACCCTGCGCGCCATCCTCGGCGCCGCGCCCGCCCCCAACCGCCACGCCGGCGCCGCGCGGCGCGCGGCCGAATGAGGACCCCGCCCATGCTACGCCCACTGCTCGCCCTGCTGATGCTCGCCACCCCCGCCGCCGCCCAGGAACTGCGCATCGGCATGAAGGCGGCGGTGGACAGCGCCGATCCGCACCTGACCTACACACCCAACCGCAATGTCGGGCTGCATGTCTTCGAGACGCTGACCGATTTGAACCCGACGCTCCGCCCCGTCCCTGGCCTCGCGGAATCCTGGCGCGCCATCGATGAGCTGACCTGGGAGTTCACCCTGCGGGAAGGCGTGCGCTTCCACGATGGCACGCCCTTCACCAGCGAGGATGCCGCCTTCTCCATCCGCCGCGCCCAGACTGTGACCGGCGCCCGCACCTATGCCAGTGCGGTGCGCAACGTTGCCTCCGTGGAGACGCCGGATCCCCGCCGGCTGATCCTTCGCATGCGCGTGCCGACGCCGATGCAGCCGCACCACATCGCTTCCATCGGCATGGTTTCCGCCCGCGCCGCCACCGATGCGGCGGAGGCCGATTTCAACGGCGGCCGCGCCGCCATCGGCACCGGCCCCTATCGCTGGGTGCGCTGGACCCCCGGCACCGAGGTGGTACTTGAACGCGCCGGCACCTGGCGTGGCACGCCGGAGCCCTGGGCTCGCGTCACCTTCCGGGCGATGGCCAACGACAGCTCCCGCGTCGCCGCGCTGCTCGCCGGGGATGTCGACGTGATCGACACCGTCCCGGCCGGGCTGCACGCGAGGGTGCGGGAGAGCGACCGGACGAAGCTGGTCTCCACCGAGAGCATCTTCACCCACTACCTCTACATGGACAGCATGTCGGCCCGCGTCGCCAATGCGACCGGCGCCGACGGCCAGCCGCTGCCGCAGAACCCGCTGCGCGACCAGCGGGTGCGGAAGGCGATGAGCCACGCCATCAATCGCGTGGCGCTGGCCGAGCGCGCCATGGAAGGCGGCGCCACCCCAGCCTATCAGGTGGCGGCCCCGGGGCTGATCGGCCATGACCCGGCTGCGCCGGCCATCGCCTACGACCCCGCCCTGGCCCGCCGGCTGCTGGCCGAGGCGGGCTACCCGCAGGGCTTCGGCCTCAACCTGCAATGCACCAGCGACCGTTTCGCCGGCGATGCCCGCACTTGCCAGGCGATCGGCCAAATGCTGACCGCCATCGGCATCAAGGCCTCGATCGAGGCGCTGCCGATCGCAGTCTACTTCCGCCGTGGCACGCAATCGGCGCCGGGCGGCGAGCCGGAGCTCTCGGCGCATCTGTCGATGTTCGGCTCCACCCTCGGCATCGCCAGCGAGTCGCTCACCAGCCTGATCCGCACCATTGACCCGAAGCTCGGCCATGGCGGCTGGAACCGCACCCGCTACTCCAACCCGGAGTTGGACCGGTTGCTGACAGAAGCCGAGGGCATCTTCGACGATGCAGCGCGGGAGAAGGGCATCCAGGCCGCGGCGCGCTACGCGGTGGACCAGCAGGCGCTGCTGCCGATCTTCTTCGTCCGCGCCTCCTGGGGCATCCGCCGAGGGCTGACCATGGTGCCGCGAGCCGACAGCTTCACCATGGCCACCACCACCAGGGCGGCGCCATGATGCCGCAGGCGGCAGGAGGTGGCGCGGGAATGGGCGGATCACGCAGGCAGCTGAAGCTCGGGGCCTTCCTCTACACGCCCGGCAGCCATTCCGCCGGCTGGCGGCACCCGGATGCGGTGCCGGAGACCGACATGGAATTCGCCTGGTACGTCCATATGGCCCGGACCGCCGAGCGCGGTCTGATCGATTGCGTCTTCTTCCAGGACACTGCCGCGGTCAGCGGCAGCGCCAACCTCGACGGCGCCGGCGCGGTGCGGCCGCGGGTCAGCCGGCAGGTCTATCTGGAGCCGGTCAGCCTGATCGCCGCCCTGGCGGCGGTGACGGAGAACATCGGCCTGGTCTCCACCGCCACCACCACCTATGCCGAGCCCTACGACCTCGCCCGCCGCTTCGCCACCATTGATCACATCAGCGGCGGCCGGGCAGGGTGGAACCTCGTCACCTCCCAGGTCGAGGATGAGGCGGGAAATTTCGGCGCCGAACGGCACATGGAACACGGGCTGCGCTACGAGCGGGCCGGCGAATTCTGGGATGTAGTGACCAGCCTCTGGGACAGCTGGGAGGATGGCGCGCTGCTGCGCAACAAGGCGAGCGGCACCTACATCGATGGCACGAAGCTGCATTTCCAGCACCACCAGGGCAAGCACTTCAAGGTGCGCGGCCCGCTCAACCTGCCGCGCACCCCGCAGGGCAGGCCGGTGGTCTCGGAAGCCGGGTCCTCGGAGGCGGGGAAGGAGCTGGCGGCGCGCACCGCCGACCTGGTCTTCACCGCCCAGACGGTGCTGGAGGAGGGCAAGGCTTTCTACGACGACGTCAAGGCGCGGGCGGTGCGGCACGGCCGCCACCCGGACGACGTCAAGATCCTGCCGGGGCTGATGACCATCGTGGGCCGCACCGAGGCGGAGGCGCAGGAAAAACTGGCCTCGCTGCAGGCGCTGATCTCGGATGAGGCGGCGATGCGGCTGCTGGCGCGGCTCTGCGGCGACCTCGACATCCACGCCTTCCCGATCGACGGCCCGCTGCCGCCCCTGCCGCCGAGCAACGCCGCCAAGGCGCGGCAACAGCTGATCGTCGATCTCGCGCGGAAGGAGAAGCTCAGTATCCGCCAGGTGGCGCGCTATCTCGGCACCTCGCTCGGCCACCAGTTGCAGGTTGGCACACCGGCGATGATCGCCGACCGAATGCAGGAATGGCTGGAGGCCGGCGCCTGCGACGGCTTCAACCTGATGTTCCCGCATTTCCCGAAGCCGCTCGAAGATTTCGTCGATATGGTGGTGCCGGAGCTGCAGCGCCGCGGCATCTACCGCACCGCCTATGAGGGGAAGACGCTGCGGGAGAACCTTGGCGTCCCGGTGCCGCGGAACCGCTACGCCCCGGCGTGAGCGGATTGCCGGCACACTTCGGAAGTGTCTCCCTCGTACCGCCGCAGCGTCATGGCCGGACCTGATTCGGATGCGCGGGTCAAGCCCGCGCCTGACGGACAGGGAGGCGCAAAGGGGCACCTCTCGCTTCCTCCGCCGGCCCGCCGAACGCCCTACCCCCTGAAATCTGCGGGCTCCGGCACATCGGTGTAGAGGCGTTGCAGCCGCTCGCGGAAGGCGCCGCTGCCCTTGGCGATGCTGCCGGCCACCGGGTCGCCGCCCGGGAGCAGCGTATCCGAGGCCTCCAGGCTGAAGCGCCGGACGAACGCCACCCGCGCGTCGCGCCAGGCGGCGACATCCTCCGTGGTGCCGCCACGCCGCAGCACCGCCCCGGCGACGACGCCATCCTCGATCGCCTGGCTCGTGCCCTGGCCAAGGGTCGGCACCATCACCTGCGCCGCTTCGCCCAGGAACAGCACCCGTCCGCCGAGTGCGCTGCGCCGCAGCGGCGACTCCTGCATCCAGCCCCAGCGGATCCGCGTCACATGCCGCTGCAACGCCGCGATCATCCAGGCGACGGCCTCGCAGGGCGCGGCGCTGGCCGGGGCGTAGAGCTGCTGCTGCAGCTCGGCGGTGCGGGCGGCCTCGGCCACCTCGGCCTCCGGCTCCGGCAGCGGCACCGTGCCGGCGATCAGCGCCGCGCCCTCCGGCAGGCGGTAGGACAGCAGCTGCCGCTGGCCGTTGAACCATTGGCCGTAATCGTCGAAGGGGCAGTCCTCGGCATCCGGCACCAGCAGCCGGGTCAGCGCCACGCCCGGCCGGCGCGGCCGCTCCAGCCCGGCGGTGATGGCGCGCAGCCGCGAGTGGCGCCCGTCATCGGCCACCAGCAGATCATAGGCGGCGGGCCGTACCACCGCGCCGCTCGGCGTGCGCAGGATCGGGACGAGGCGGCCGATCGCATCTTCCTCCAGGCTCTCCAATGCCAGGCCATGGCGGCTGTGGCCGGCCAGCGGCGCCTGCACCAGCCGAAAGAGCGTGGACCAGCGAAGCCGGGCGCCTGGCTCCTCGGCCAGGCTGAGCAGGTCGAGTGCGCAGAGCCGGTCCCCGGTCGCGGTCGCGATGCTCCAGCGGCGCCAGGGCAGCGACGACGCCCGCACCACCGCATGCCGCGCCGGCAGATGCAGCCGCAACGCCTTCAGCGCATTCGGCGCGAGGGCGAGGCCGGTGCCGGCGGCCGCCACCGCCTCTGCCGGCCGCAGGTCGAAGGCGTCGACCTGGACGCCGGGCTCCGCCGCCAGCATCTCCGCCAGCACGCAGCCGGCGACACCGGTGCCGATGATGCCGATCCTCACCCGCCGCGCTCCCCCCGGGCCGCGCCAGGGGCCGGCCGCGCTGGCGGCTGACCGCCTGGGCGGCGAGACTTGACGACAGCGTAGCAAATAGCGCCGCGCCGCATCACCCCGGCGGCAGCGACGGCACCCGGCCGCCCGGGCGGTCGAGGTCGAGCACGGGCCCGATCGGCAGGATCCCGAAGGGGTTCAGCTGGCGGTGGCTGCCGTAGTAGTGCCGGGTGATGTGGCCGAGGTCGACCGTCTCCGCCACCCCCGGCACCTGGTAGAGCGAGCGGGTGTGGTCCCACAGCGCCGGATAGTCCACCACCCGGCGGCGGTTGCACTTGAAATGTGTGTGGTAGACGGAATCGAAGCGGATCAGCGTGGTGAACAGCCGCCAGTCCGCCTCGGTGCAGCGCGTGCCGCAGAGATAGGGCTGGGTCTGCAACCGCGCCTCCAGCCAGTCCAGCGTCTCGAACAGCGGCTGCACCGCGGCGTCGTAGGCGGCCTGGCTGCGGGCGAAGCCGGCGCGGTAGACGCCGTTGTTCAGCGTCGCATAGACCCGCGCGTTCACTGCCTCGATCTCCGGCCGCAGCGCCGCCGGGTACCAGTCGCCGGGCGCCGCGCCGATGCCGTCGAAGCCGCTGTTGAGGATGCGGATGATCTCGGCGCTTTCGTTGTTCACGATGGTGCGCCGCACCCGGTCCCATAGCACCGGCACGGTGACCCGGCCGGAATAGCGCGGGTCGGCGAGGCGGTAGAGCTCGTGCATCGCCTGCACGCCATTCACCGTATCCGGCACCACCCCCTCGCCAGGGGCGAAATTCCAGCCGGCGTCGGCCATCAGCCAATGGGTGACGGAGACGCCGATCATGCCCTGCAGCCGCTTCAGCACCCGGAAGATCAGCGTGCGATGCGCCCATGGGCAGGCCAGCGAGACATAGAGGTGATAGCGCCCGGCCTCCGGCGGAAACCGCCCGCCGGGCGCGATCACTTCGCGGAACCGCGTCTCCGGCCGCTCGAAGGCGCCGCCTGTCGAGGGTGGCTCCACCGCATGCCAGGTGCCGTCCCGCATCACCCCCATGGTTCAGCTCTTCGTCGGCATGAAGCGGAAGCCGTCCCCCCAGCGGGTGAAATGCCCGGTGGAGGGGGAGGGGAAATGCGCCGTGCACATCAGCCGCCCGGTGTCGCAATGGCATTCCAGGAATTTCCGCCGGGTGACGGCGGATTGCGCCTGATCGGAGTCGGCGCGCATCGACAGCTCCGGGTAGCGGGCCTGGATCGGCGAGTGGATCAGATCGCCGCTCAGCACGGCGATGGTTTCGCCCTTGCCCAGTTCCACCGCGTAGTGGTCCGGCGTATGGCCGGGCGTCGGCGTCAGCCGGACATGGTCGTTCATCGCATGGTCGGTCGAGACCAGGTCGGCCCTGCCGGCGGCGACGATCGGCAGCACGCTGTCCTCGATCACCGGATTCGGCGCCTTGGCGTGCTCGGCGTTCCAATAGGCGAATTCGCGCTCGCCGAAGATGTAGCGGGCCTTCGGGAAGGTCGGCACCCAGCGGCCATTCTCGAGCTTGGTGTTCCAGCCAACATGGTCGACATGCAGATGGGTGCACATCACGTAGTCGATGTCGTTCACCGAGAAGCCGGCCGCTGCCAGGTTCTTCTCCCAGGTGTCGTCGGTCTTCTGGTGCCAGAAGGGGCGGTTCGGCCGTTCCTTGTGGTTGCCGACGCAGGTGTCGACCAGGATGTTGTGGTGCGGTGTCTGCACGATGTAGCTCTGGATGCAGAGCCGCAGCTTGCCGGTGGCGGGGTCGATCGCATCCGGCTCCAGCCAGCTGCGGTTCTCGGCCAGCAGCTCCGGCGTCAGCGTGGGCAAGAACTCCAGCGGATCGAAGAGCGGCCGCTCCTCCTCGATGATGCGATGGATGGTGAGGTCGCCGAGCTGGAAGCCGTTTGCCATTGGTGTCGTCTCCTCCGCGGCCCTCGCCGGGACCGCCCACGGGTATGGTAGCGCCCTCGGGCGCCAACGCCAGCCGGAGACGCCGTTGCCGGCGACGGCTAAAAGCGAGCCATGCACCATGTCCCGCCGATGCTCGCGACGCTGGTTGTCGCCCTGACGCTCGCCCTCGGCCTCGGGGTGGCGGCGCGTGCGCTGCGGCTTCCGCCACTGTTCGGCTACCTGGTCGCAGGCGTGCTGGTCGGGCCCCATACCCCGGGCTTCATTGCTGATGCCGAACTGACTGCCATGCTGGCGGAGGTCGGGGTGGCGCTGCTGCTGTTCGGCGTCGGGCTGCACTTCCGGCTTCAGGACCTGCTGGCGGTCTGGCGCATCGCCCTGCCCGGCGCCGCGGCCCAGGTGGCCGTGGGCACCGCGCTCGGCGCCCTGGTGGGCAGCTCCGGCTTTGGCCTCGCAATGGGGCCGGCGCTGGCCTTCGGGCTGGTGCTGGCCATCGCCTCCACCGCGGTCGCCACCCGCACCCTGGAGCAGAGCGGCCACCTCAGCACCCAGGCCGGGCGGATCGCACTCGGCTGGCTGGTGATGCAGGATCTGGTGGCGGTGATCGCGCTGGTGGTGGTGCCGGCCGCGGCGGCCTCGGGGCTGGCGGATCTGCCGCGGGCGCTGGGCCGGGTGGTGCTGGAATTGCTCGGCTTCGGCGCCTGCGTCTTCCTGCTCGGCCGGCGCGGGCTGCCCTGGCTGCTGACGGCGCTCGCCCGTGGCCGGTCGCGGGAGCTGTTCACCCTCGGCGTCATCGTCGCCGCCCTCGGCGTCGCCTTCGGCGCCGCGGTGCTGTTCGGCGTCTCCTTCGCGCTCGGCGCCTTCTTTGCTGGCGTGCTGCTCGGCGAGAGCGACCTCGGGCACGAGGCGGCGGCCGAGGCCATGCCGCTGCAGCGCGTCTTCACCGCGCTGTTCTTCGTCTCGGTCGGCATGCTGCTGGACCCGGCCGCGCTGCTGGCGACTCCGCTGGTCTCGGCCGCGGCGCTGCTGGCGGTGCTGCTGGGCACCGGTCTGGCGACCTTCCTGCTGCTGCTGGCGCTGCGGGTGGAGACGGCGACCGCGGCGATCGTCGCCGGGGCGCTGGCGCAGATTGGCGAATTCTCCTTCTTGCTTGGCAAGGTGGCGATCATGGAGGGGGTGCTGCCGACGGCGGCGAACGCGCCGCTCATCGCCGCCGCCTTCGGCGCCATCCTGCTGACTCCGCTGTCGCAGCGGATGTTGCTGTGGTGTGCGGCGCGGATCGACCAGCGGCCGGGCTACCGCAGCTGGCAGGCGGCGACGCAGGGGCCGGCGATCCGGCCGCTCGAGGGCAGCATCGGCGCCGGCCAGGCCATCGTGGTGGGCTATGGCAGGGTCGGGCGGGTGGTGGCGGCCGCGCTGCAGCGCCACCGCCTGCCGCTGGTGGTGGTGGAAGCCGACCGCCGGGTCGCCGAGGCCGCCATGGCTGCCGGCCTGCCGACCATCTGGGGCGATGCCTCGCGGCCGGAGGTGATGGCGGCGGCGAGGCCCGGCACGGCGGAGCTGCTGATCCTCGCCCTGCCGGATGCGGCCTTGGCGCAGCAGGTGCTGCAGCTCGCCCGCCAGGCCAACCCCGGCATCCTGGTCGCGGCGCGGGTGCATGACGACGACGCCATGGCGGCGCTGACCGGCGACGATCCGGTCGGGCTGGCGGTGATGGGAGAGCGGGAGATCGCCCTCGGCATCGCCGATTTCGCCCTGCTGCGCCTCGGTGTCGAGGCATCGGCGGTGCAGCGGACGATTGAGATGCTGCGCGGCGGGCCGGCCGAACTTATGGCAGATTAGGACGCCGCTTCGGTCATGCGCCGCCGGGCGGTTGCAGCCTGCCGCAGCGGAATGCGGAGTGGCCTGGGAGCCCGGCAGCGTGAAGCCCGGCATCGCCGGCGCAGGAAGACGTTTCGCGCGGCCGAATCGATGGCACCATGGCAGGATCGAGAGGCAGGCCAGCCGACCGGACCCTCCGCTCCGCGAGCCGCGCCGTTCCGGGAGAGACCCATGTACGAGACCATTGAGCGTCCGGCGGACGGCTACCGCTTCATCCCCGCCGTCTTCCAGTATTCCGGCGGCGTCTCCGCGCTGCCCGGCCACCGCATCGAGCGCGCCCGCTTCGCCGAGCCGGTGCCGATGGCCGAGGGCTTCGCCCGCATCGCCGCCTACCTCACCGCAATCGGCCGGCCGCTGACCGCCTTCTGCGCCTGCGAGCTGCGCTCCCCCGGGCAGTTCACCGAAGCCGGCTTCCGTGAGTTCAACCTCGGCTACGCCAAGGTGCTGGGCGAATGGGGCATCCTCGCCGCCGGGCCGAACCCGGTCGCCCGCAGCAACGTCTGCCCGGAGCTGGCGCCGCCCGCTGCCCCCGGCTTCCATGCCTTCAGCTACACCATCCCCGATGCGGATGCGGCGCCGAGCTTCGTCAACGCCGGCAGCGGCGAGAGCACCGAGGGCAAGGGCAGCTACGCCGAGAAGACCATCGCCCTCGGCGACCTCTCGCCCGCCGGGCTGCGCCGGAAGGCGGCATTCGTGCTCGGCGAGATGGAGCGGCGGATGGAGGCGCTCGGCGGCGCCTGGTCGATGGCGACGGCGGTGCAGGTCTATAGCGTGCACGACATCCACCCCTTCCTCGGCAATGAGATCGTGCGGCGAGGCGCCGGGCGGCATGGTGTGACCTGGCATTTCTGCCGGCCGCCGGTGATCGACTTGGAGTACGAGATGGATGTGCGCGGCCTGCCGCTGGAGCGCGTGCTGCCGGGCTGAGGATCAACCTACTGCTTCTGGCGGATCGGCCGGCGGCTGGGAGGCGATGGGCGGCTCGACCTCCCGCAGCCGGGTCGCCGCGGCGCGCCAGATGTCCTGGCGCCAGGGGGCGAGGGCGGCGCTGTCGGAGACGCCGGCCGGCAGGTGCCCCCAGCGGCGCATCTGCCGCAGGAACCAGGCAGCCTGGTCGCGACGCGGCAAAGTGGCGGTGCGGAAGCGCAGCGGCGCGGCCAGCGGCAGGCCCTGCGCCATGCCCTCGAAGGCGGCGGCGATCTCGGCGGCGGCCAGACCGGGGAAGGCGCGGCGGCGCAGCATGGCGACCGCCGCGGCCTGGTTCGCCGGCTCCTCCAGCCAGCGGGTCGCGGCGATGATGGCGGCGGTGCAGGCGATGGCGCTTTCCGGGTCCTGCGCGGCGTAATCGGCGGCGAAGGCCAGCACCTTCTCCGGATGGTTCGGCCAGATGTCGCCGGAGGACAGCGCGATGGTGCCGATACCAAGCGCCGCGGCATGGCTGCCCCAGGGCTCGGCGGCGCAGAAGCCGTCGATCAGCCCGGCCTGCAGCCGCTGCGTCAGCAGCGGCGGCGGCACCACCACCAGCCGCAGGTCGCGGTCCGGGTCGAGCCCGGCCGAGGCCAGCCAGTGGCGCAGCAGATAGTTGTGGGTGGAATAGGGGAAGGCCACTGCCAGGGTCGGCGGCGGCTGGCCGGCGTCGGCCCGCCGGCGCAGCAGCGCGGCGAAGGCGCCGGCCGCCAGCGGCAGGGTGAAGCGGCCGAGCGCCGCGGCCAGCGGCTGCGACAAGGTGAGAGTGCTGCCATTGGCGCCAAGCCCGGCACCGACGATGAGCTGCGCCTGCACCCCATCCAGCCCGGCGGCGAGTGCCAGCGGCATCGGCCCTTGCAGATGCGCGGCATCCAGCGCGCCGAAGGCCAGCCGGTCGCGCACCGCTGCCCAGCCTGTGCAGGCCGAGAGCGCGACCCGCAAGCCGACCGCGTCGAACAGCCCGAGTTCCTCCGCCACCAGCAGCGGCGCCGCATCGGTCAGCGGCACGAAGCCGAGCCGCAGGGTACGCAGCACCGGGCGCTTCAGGGCAAGGCGGGAGGGGGATTCCAGAACTCCGGGCACGCGGACGATCCTCCGGCGATCAGGCCAGACACGGACCGCCATTGGACCGCCGGGGAAGGGGGCGCCGTCGCGGGCCAAGGGCCCGCGGTGATGCACACCGTTGCACACCACCGCGCCATGCGAACCTCAGCAGGCCAAGGACAGCGGGTCAAGGAAAATGCTGATGTCGTAGGCAATGCGCCAGAATTGCCATGAGTTGGGACCAAATATAGGCGATTCGCCTATTTTTTCTCCAACACCATCGTGGCTGCCGCCGCCAGCCGCAGCCCTTGGTCCATCGCCATCCGCCGCAGCCGCCGATACGCCTCCGGCTCGCTGAGCCGGTGCCGCTGCATCAGCGCGCCGGTGGCGCGATCCACCAGCTTGCGTTCTTCGAGGTCGCTCTGTGCCAGCGCGAGCTGCCGCCGCAGCGCCTGATGGGCACGGAAGCGGCGGATCGCCACCTCGATGACCGGCCGGACGCGGGACGGCGCCAAGCCCTCGACCACATAGGCGGCGACGCCGGCCTCCAGAGCCGCCTCGATCTGCTCCGGCGCGGCCTTCTCGGCAAACAGCACCACCGGTCGCGGCTCATCTCGATGCAGCGCCCGCATGCCCTCCAGCTCGTCGCGCGAGGGATCATCGAGGCCGCAGACGATCACCTCGGCGCCGGTATCCCGGACCCGGCGGGTCAGCTCCTCGACGCCGGCGGCGATGGCGACGACGGTGCAGCCAGCCGCGGCCAGCCCCTCTTCCACCGCCGCGGCACGGTCCAGGTCACTGTCCACAAGCAGAACGCGCAGGGTGGCTGTTCCTTGATCGAGAGTCATCCGATCAGGCGAGAAAGCATGGATCGTGCCGCGTTACGGATTGTCGGGTGGGCGTCGCTGGGGCAAGCTGGCCAGCCAAGGAAGCAGACTGGAAACGCCATGCGTAACGGCATTCCGCGCCGCTTGCTGCCCGCCGTGGCGGCAGCCGGCTTGACCATGCGCCGCGCCGATGCGCAGGCCGCCGGCTGGCCGACGCGGCCGGTGCGCATCATCGTCCCCTTCACCCCGGGCGGCAGCAACGACGCCATGGCCCGACCGCTGGCCGAACGCCTGCACGCCCGTTTCGGCCAGCCTTTCGTCATCGAGAACCGACCCGGCGCCGGCAGCGCCGTTGGTGTCGGCGTGCTGGCGCAGTCGCCGCCGGATGGCCATACGCTGCTGGTCACCACCTCCTCCATCGCCGCCATCGGCGCGGTGCAGGGCACCGGCTTCGATCCGGCGGCGGAGCTGGATGCGGTGGCGCTGCTCGCCCGGGCGCCGCTGGTGGCGCTGACGCCGCCGGCCTCGCCGATCGACAGCATCACCGCGCTGGTGGCGGCGGATCGGGCACGGCCCGGCACCTTGCACTACGCCAGCTCCGGCCCCGGCAGCACCACCCATATCATGGCCGAGCTGTTCAACCTGCGGGCCGGCACCAGGCTGCAGCACGTGCCCTATCGCGGCACGGCCCCGGCGCTGACCGACCTCACCGCCGGCCGGGTCGATCTGATGTTCACCACCATGGCGAGCGCCGCCGGCCAGATCCGCGGCGGGCTGCTGCGGATCATCGCCTATACCGGCGACGAGCGGCCGGAGGGCTCGCCGCCGGCACCGACGGTGAAGCAGGCCGGCATCCCCTACGAGGCCGGCATCTGGTGGGGCCTCTTCGCCCCGCGCGGCCTGCCGCCGGCGCTGCGGGACGCCATCAACGCGGCCACCAACGCGGCGCTGGCCGATGCCGGCTTCGGCCGCTACCTGGCGGCCGAGGGCGCCATCCCGGCGCCGCTGCAGGTGGCGGATTTCGCTACCTTCCTGCGCCGCGAGGTCGGCGAGATGCGCGACGTCGTGGCCGCCGCCCGCATCAAGGCTGATTGACACTGGCGGCGGTTCTTCGTGACCGGTCAACCGCGCCGCAATCGCCGGACGTCGCACCAATAGGCGCGATCCTCCGGAACACTTGGCTACGCGGCACCGGCATGAATGGAACATTCATGCCGCCAGTATGAGGCTGGCCGCAGCGGGCATGATTGGCGCGCCGCCCCGCGCCACGCCCGCTGCGGCGGATTGCGTTCACGTCTGCATGCCGATCCGCTGTAGCCTGCGTTGTCGAGCGGCTTCACGCTCCGGGGCGTTCGCGCCCCTCGACGCCCGCTGCCTCGCCGACCAGCTCGCCCGCCACGCCGACGACCCGCGCGTAGCGCTGCGGGCCTATGAAGCGGAGCGGTTGCCGGCGACCACCCAGGTGGTGCTGACCAATCGCCGTGCCCCGCCCGACGCCATCCTGCGCGAGGTGTTCGAGCGCACGGGCGACCAGCCCTTCGACCGCATCGAGGATGTGATGTCGCAGGCGGAAATGCTGGCCATCACCTCTGGCTACAAGCGCGTCGCCGGCTATGACTTGGACAGCCTGAGGGCGCGCCGGGGATGACGTCCCGCGGTGGCCACGGCATGAAGGAGGGCTTGATGCGGAACACCGAGGCGGTGTGGCGGCTGGTCGACGCCAGGACACCGGAATTCACCGCGCTATCGGACCGGATCTGGGGCATGCCGGAACTCGCCTATACCGAGACCCGCTCCTGCGCGGAGCACACCGCCATGCTGCGCGACCAGGGCTTCCGGGTCACCGAGCAGGTTGCCGGCATCCCGACGGCCGTCATGGGCGAGGCGGGGGAGGGCGGGCCGGTCATCGCCATCCTCGGCGAATACGACGCGCTGCCGGGGCTGAGCCAGGAAGCCGGGGTGGCCGAGCCGCGGCCGCTGCCGGGGCCGGGCTTCGGCCATGGCTGCGGCCACAACCTGCTCGGCTCGGCGTCGCTGCTGGCGGCGACGGCGGTGAAGGAATACCTGGAAGAGAACATGCTGCCCGGACGGGTGCGCTACTATGGCTGCCCGGCCGAGGAGGGTGGCGCCGCCAAGGGCTTCATGGTGCGGGACGGCGCCTTCGCCGATGTCGACATCGCCATCTCCTGGCACCCCGCCGCCTTCGCCGCGGTGCAGGAAGCGGTGTCGCTGGCCAATACCCGCATCGACTTCGGCTTCACCGGCCGCGCCTCCCACGCCGCCGCCGCGCCGCACCTCGGCCGCAGCGCGCTGGATGCGGTGGAGCTGATGAATGTCGGCGTGAACTACATGCGCGAGCACATGCCGAGCGACGCGCGCATCCACTACGCCTATCTCGATGCCGGCGGCGTCGCCCCGAATGTGGTACAGCCCACCGCCAAGGTCCGCTACCTGATCCGCGCCCGGGACCTGGTGGAGCTGCGGGCGCTGATCGCCCGCGTCCGCAGGATCGCCGAGGGCGCGGCGCTGATGACCGAGACACAGGTCACCGCGAAGGTGGTCAGCGGCGTCTCCAACCTGCTCGGCAATGCACCGCTGGAACGCGCCATGCAGGCCAACCTCGAGCGGCTCGGCCCGCCGCCGTTCGACGAAGCCGATCGCGCCAAGGCAGCCGAATTCCAGGCGACCTTGAGCGAGGAGGACATCGCCGCCTCCTGGCGACGGATCGGCCTGCCGGTGCGCAAGGGCGTGACCCTCTGCGATGTGGTGGTGCCGCTGGAGGTGAAGGGCGCGCCGATGGTCGGTTCCACCGACGTCGGCGATGTCTCCTGGGTGGTGCCGACGGTGCAGGCGCGCGGCGCCACCCATGCCATCGGCACGCCGGGCCATTCCTGGCAGCTCACCGCCCAGGGCATGCTGCCGGCGGCGCATAAGGGCATGGTGCATGTGGCGAAGGTGATGGCCGGCACCGCGGTGGATGCGCTGCGCGACCCGGAACTGGTCGCCGCCGCCAAGGCCGAGCTCGCCGCCCGCACCGAGGGCAACCCCTATGAGCCGGTGCTGTCGCCGGACGTCCAACCACCCTTCAACATGTCCACGGGAGCCGCCTGATGCGCCTCGATGAAACCGCGCGTGGCGTCTTCGTCATCGCGCCGACGCCCTTCACCGACACCGGTGCGCTGGACGAGGCGAGCACCGACCGCATGGTCGATGGCTTCCTCGCCGCCGGCGCCTCGGGCCTGACCATCCTCGGCATCATGGGCGAGGCGCCGAAGCTCGACGGCGCCGAGGCGCTTGCTTTCACCGCCCGGGTGCTGAAGCGCGTCGCCGGGCGGGTGCCGGTGATCGTCGGCGTCTCCTCGCCCGGCTTCGCCAGCATGAAGGCGCTGGCGGCGGGGGCGATGGACGCCGGCGCCGCCGGGGTGATGATCGCTCCGCCCGCCGGGCTGCGCGGCGATGACGCGGTGGTCGGCTACATCGCCCAGGCCGCGGCGGTGGTCGGTGACGCGCCTTATGTGCTGCAGGATTTCCCGCAGGCGACCGGCACCTTCATGTCGGTGGAGATGATCCGCCGCATGGCGGAGGATCCGCGACTGGTGATGCTGAAGGCCGAGGACTGGCCGGGGCTCGACAAGCTCTCGGCTTTGCGCCGGCTGACCGCGGAGGGCCGGATGCGGCGGATCAGCATCCTCGGCGGCAATGGTGGCCAATTCCTGCCGGAGGAGCTGCACCGTGGCGCAGACGGCATCATGACCGGCTACGCCTTCCCCGAGATGCTGGTGCAGGTCTGCCGACTGATGGCCGCCGGCGACCGCGCCGCGGCCCACGACGCCTTCGACCCGCACCTGCCGCTGATCCGCACCGAGCTGCAGCCGGGCCTCGGCCTCGCGGTGCGGAAATACGTGCTGCAACGGCGTGGCTTCATCGCCAGCGCGGCGCTGCGGGCGCCAGGTCCGAAGCTCTCGGCGGAGACGCAGGCGGAGGTGGAGTTCCTGCTGGAACGGCTTGGCCGGGGTGAGAGAGGGTAGGGGGGAAGAACGGGGCGCTGCCTCCGTGCCTTCGCTGGGGGGACGAGCGTCCCCCCAGGCCCCGGCCTTGGCTTGGGGCACCTGGAGCCTCTTCCCTACTCATGCAGCGCCGTGGACGCGACGAGTTCCTTGAGGCTACCCGGAAACGCAATTCCAATGCTGCCTTACGTGCGGAGTCCGGGGTCGCGCTTCGGCCCCGGCGGGGACGCGGGGGCAAAGCCCCCGTCTTCACCCCACCAGCCGCAACGCCCGCCTCCGCCCGCGCGGACTGGCCGCGGCCGGCAACTCCGGCAAATCCAGCGGTAGCAGCGGCGCCACCTGGGCGGCGCTGCCCACGGTATCCCCGGCGCAATCCTCCTCGCTCGGCTGCGGCAGGTCGCTGCGGCCGAGGTAATCCAGCGCCAGCCGGCGGAAGGCCCAGTCCAGTACCGAGGTGGCGCGCGGGATCGCCGGATCGCCGTCCACCGTGCCGGAGGGGCCGAAGCGGGTATAGGCGAAGGCCTCGACGTAGTCCGAAAGCGGCACGCCGCCCTGCAACCCGAGCGAGACCGCCTGGGCGAAGCTGTCCATCAGGCTGCGGAAGGCCGCGCCTTCCTTGGACAGGCTGAAGGCGATCTCCAGCAGCCGCCCCTCCGCATCCTCGGCGGTGCGCAGCGCGACGCGATGGCCGCCGACCGCGACATGCAGGGTGGTGCCGGCGTGGCGGCGCAGCGGCGGGGTGGCGCTGCGCGGCGCCGGGCGGGCCGGGGCGGGCAGGGCGACCGGCGCGGGCGGCGCGGCATGCAGGAAGGGCGCGATCGCCGCCCGCATCGCCGCCCGGGCGGCTTCGGTGGCCGGCGCCAGCAACGCGCTGGCACGATCGGCGTAATGCCGGGTGACGCGCAGCGCGGCCTGGGTCGGCACCTCGGCCCATTCGCCGGCCTCGGTCAGCACCGGGCGGGTACTGCCGGCGGCCGGGGCGAGCCCACCGGTTTCGGCGCCGAGCAGCGCCTCCACCGCATCGGGCGGCGCCAGGGCGAGCAGCCCCTGGTGGCGCAGGCCGGGTGCGGCGGCGGCGGCATCCAGCGCGGCACGGGCGGCAGCGGCGAGGCCGGGCACCGGCGTCTCGGCGGGCGGCGCCGGCCAGAGCAGCGCGACCGGCTCCCGCACCCCGAGGCGCGTGGCCAGCCGGCCCGACTCGGCCTCCGCCGCGCCGCGCGTCAGGGCGGCGATGCCGGCGGCGGTGGCCCGCCCCTCCGGCGAATCATAGGCGAGGCCGAGGCCACAGAGCAGCCCGGCGAGGTCGGCGAAGCCGAGTCGGAGCCTGGTGGCGCGGCCGCCGGCCAGCGCGTCCAGGGCGCGGACGGCCAGGGCGCAGGCTGCGGCATAGGCTTCAAGGTCGAAGCCGCCGTCAGGATCCAGGAAGGCCGGCAGGTTGAGCACGAAGCGGGTGTCGCGGCCGCTGCCCCAGGCCTCGGCCCCGGCGCTGCCGCGACGGCTAAGCAGCAGGGCGCGCAGCCCTTCGGCAAGCGCCTCCGCCCCGGGCGCGTCCAAGGTACCGGCCTTGAGGCCGCCGCGGGCGGCGCGGCTGATCCAGGCCTCGGCGGCGCGCGGCAGGCTTGCCGGCCCTTTGCCGGGGGCGAGGGCGGCCAGCGCCGCCGCGGCCTCGGCCGGCCAGTCCGGTGGCAGCGCCACCGCGCGCAACGGAGCGTCCGGATCGGCGCCGACGCGCTGCCGGCGCAGCGCAAGACCATCCCAAAGAGTGCCCAGGAAGCGTGTCATGCCGGGATGCTACGGCGCTGCTCAGGGAGGGGGAAGCCGTATCTGGTGGCAATTCACCGCCAGGGACCCAACATCCTGTGGATATCGTCCCGGAACAGGGAAGTGGGCGAGGCTGGCCGGTGCTGCTTTGCGCCGCAACACGCGGCGTGCGATTGTCCGGCCCGATTCCTGCTCTGAAACCTGCGTCCGACTTCCTGGCTCCGAGGAGATGTTCCGGCCCCATGTCCTTCCTGCTGCGCCTGACCTCATCGCTGACTGGCCGCCGGGTCGGCACCGACCGTTTCGGCAACGTCTATTTCGAGGGCCGCCGCGACCAGCCGATCTACAACCGGCGGCGCCGCTGGGTGCTCTTCGCCCATGGCAAGGAGCCGACCACCGTGCCGCCGGAATGGCACGCCTGGCTGCACCACACCGTGGCCGAACCGCTGGCGGAGCAGAAGCGCTACCCCTGGCAGCAGGAGCATCTGCCCAACCTCACCGGCACACCGCACGCCTATCGCCCGGCCGGCCACGATTATGTCGGCGGCACGCGGCGGGTGACCGGCGGCGACTACGAGGCCTGGACGCCGGGATCTTGATCCTGTCCAAGGCCGTGAACGTTCAAGGGATCCGCATCGCATGAGGGGACGCAGCCTGGTAGAGGTGGCAACCGGCGCCGTGGTGCTGCTGGTGGCCGCCATCTTCCTTGCTTACGCCATGCTGCACAGCGGCCGCAGCGCGTCCCTGTCGGACGGCTTGGTGCTGCGGGCGAAGTTCGACCGCATCGACGGCATCTCGAACGGTGCCGATGTGCGCATCGCCGGGGTGAAGGTGGGCAGCGTCACCGACACCCGCATCGACCCGCAGAGCTTCTCGGCGGAGCTCACCCTTCGGGTGGACCGCAGCCTGAAGCTGCCCTCCGACACCTCGGCCGAGGTCACCTCGGAGGGGTTGCTCGGGGGCAAGTATGTCTCGCTGGTGCCGGGCGGCAGCGAGCAGATCCTGGGCGACAATGGCCGGATCACCGAGACGCAAGGGTCGGTCAGCCTTGAATCCCTGCTCGGCCGGTTCATCTTCTCGGTCACGCAGATGAACAGCCAACCGAGCCAGAACCAGGGCGGCGGCAGCGCCGCGCCGGCCACGCCGCCGCGATGACGAGCGAACTGCCCGCCACCTGGCCGGGCGCCGATGGCGCGCCGCTCTCCTGCCGGGAGAAGCTGAAGGTGCTGGCGGAGAATCACCGCGAGCTGGCCCAGGTGATGCGCGACGCCTTCGAGGATGCGGTGCTGATGGGTGTCGACGAGCAGGCGATGCGCCGCATCCTCGGCGAGATGGTGCAGGCGCTGCCCAGCCCGAAACGGCCGCCCCGATGATGCGTGCCCGGGCGATCCGGGGCGCGCTGGCGTTGCTGCTGGCGGGCGCCGCCCCGGCGCTGGCGCAGGAGTGGGAGCCGAAGCGGGTCGCCGAGCTGCAGTTACTCGACAAGGTAACGGCGCGGATCTCGGTGCTGCGCGCCACCGTCGGCGAGCCGGCGGGCTTCGGCACGCTGACCATCCGCGTCGCCGCCTGCAACGCCAGGCCGCCGGACGAGGTACCGGATGCCGTGGCCTGGATGGAAATCAGCGACAGCCGCCGCGGCGCCGGCGGGCGGCAGGTGTTCCGCGGCTGGATGTTCGCCAATGCGCCCGGCGTCTCGATGCTGGAGCATCCGGTCTACGACCTGCGGGTGCTCGACTGTAAGTGACCGCGCCCGACCGGTTGGGCACCGGCCGGCCAGGCCCGGCGCTGCCGCTCTCCGACCACTGCGACGGCCGGGTCTTCCACAATGTCCACGACCGCACCGAGAAGACGCTGCGCGACGACTGGCGCTGGCGCCGGAGCGCGACGCCGGCGCCCTGGCCGGCCTGGGTGGAGGATCCGCCGCAGCCGCCCCCGGCGCGGGTCGGGCCAGACCGGATCGCTGCCACCTTCATCGGCCACGCCAGCTTCCTGGTGCAGATCGGCGGGCGCTGCGTGCTGCTGGACCCGGTGTGGTCGCCGCGCTGTAGTCCGCTGCGCTTCGCCGGGCCCCGGCGGGTGCGGCGTCCTGGCCAGCCGCTGGCCGCGCTGCCTGGCGTCGAGCTGCTGCTGGTCAGCCACAACCATTACGACCACATGGACCTGGCGACCTTGCGGCAGGTGCGGCAACGCTGGCAGCCGGCGGCGGCGACCGGGCTCGGCAATGCACGGCACCTGGCCAGGGCCGGCATCCATGGCGCGCGGGAGCTGGATTGGTGGGACAGCGTCGAACTCGCCGGGCTGCGGGTGACCTATGTGCCGGCGCAGCATTTCTCCGCCCGCACTCCCTTCGATCGCCACCGCAGCCTCTGGGGTGGCTTCGTCATCGAGGCGCCCCATGCCTGCGTCTACTTCGCCGCGGACAGCGGCTGGTGCCCGCATTTCGCCGAGATCGCCGCCCGCTTCCCGCGCATCGACCTCGCCCTGCTGCCGATCGGCGCCTTTGAGCCGCGCTTCTTCATGCGCACCCAGCACATGGACCCGGAGGAGGCGGTGGCGGCGCATCGGGTGCTGCGGCCGCGGCGCAGCATCGGCATGCATTTCGGCACCTTCGCCGGGCTGACCGATGAGGCGATCGACGCACCGGAGCGCTGGCTGGCCGAGGCGCGGGCGCGGCAGGGCGTGGCGGCGGAGGAGTTCGTGACCATCCCCTTCGGGGCGACGCTGGAGATGGCAGCCGGCGGCTGAAATCGCGCGGCCCTTGCACCTTCGCCGTGCTGCCGCGTTGCGGGATGACCAACCGGAGAATCCCCATGGCCGAGCTCCCCAAAGGCAGCCGGGAGCGGATGAACACCGCTGACCCGAACTCCAAGACAACCACCGCTGAGGTGCAGCAGGGCGGGACGACGCAGAATCCGAAGGCCAAGGTGCCGTCCGACCTCTACCCCGACCCGCCTGGCGTGACCGATGAGGCGAAGGGCGGGCCGGATGATT
Source organism: Siccirubricoccus deserti (assembly GCF_014283215.1). Classification (GTDB taxonomy): domain Bacteria; phylum Pseudomonadota; class Alphaproteobacteria; order Acetobacterales; family Acetobacteraceae; genus Siccirubricoccus; species Siccirubricoccus deserti. Next base: position 118,202 of record NZ_JACOMF010000008.1, on the reverse strand, counting down.
GAGCGGTGGCGGGAGCGCTGCCGCGGTCCTTGAAGCCCCGGCCTGGATTTGACGATCCCCGTTCGAAGGGCGGGCCGCACCACCCTCGTCATACGCAGGCTTGATCCATGCACCCAATTTGAGCCCGAAAACAAAAGGTTGGGCAGCCATGGATCAAGCCGGCCGTGACCGGGTGAGGGGCCCGCGCCTAGGCCTTCACCAGCCCGGTCGGCAGCCCGTCCAGGCTGACCGCGTTCTTCTCCCGCCGGTAAGCCTCCAGCCCATCCTCGCCCTTGGCCCGCGCCCAGCGCTGCAGGTTCGGCCGGTCGGCGGCGAAATCGAACATCGGCACGCCATAGCCGCAGGAGGTCTGCACCAGCTCCACCGCCAGGCGCACGATCTGCCGTGCCCCCAGCGGTTCCTCGCCGCCGTAGTGCTCCGCCAGCACCTCGGCATACTCCGCCCCGCCACGCGGCAGCGACTGCCCGCGGCCGTAGAGGCGGAGGATCAGCGGCGCGCCCTCGAAGGCGCAGAACATCAGGGTCAGCCGGCCATCGGCCCGAAGATGCGCCGCGGTCTCGCTGCCGCTGCCGGTCTGGTCCAGCCAGCAGACGCTGGCCTCGCCCAGCACCCGCAAGGCCCCGGCCTCGCGCGGCGAGAGGTTCACCCGCCCGGTCGCTGCGGCGGAGGCAGCGAAGAAGATGCGCTGCCTGGAGATAAAGCCGCGATGATCCTCGGTCAGCGTCGGATAGAATTTCGCCATCTCGTCCTCCCGGCAGCCGGATGTGGTCCCGCTGCTCTGCCCGCCCTGCAACCACGCAACCTGCCGCGGCGCATGATCCCGGCGATGGTCCAGGCGTTCTCCCCGAACAAAGGAGAGCAGCGCATGGTTGGAGTGTAGCACATGGACAGATCCGAGGAGTTCCAGGCGGCAGTGATCGCCGGCGATGCTGCGACCGTGGCTGCCAGGCTCGCCGAGGATCCACAGCTCGCCGCGCCCCGCGGCGATGGCACCGACCCGGTGGCGCTGGCGGCGCAGCATGGCCGGTTGGAAGTGCTGCGCCTGTTGCTCGAAGCCGGCGGCGTCGCCCCGCCCGAGGGTGACACGCGGCAGGCGCCCACCCCGCTGATGCGGGCGGCCGCCGCCGGCGCGGCCGATGCGGTGGCGCTGCTGCTGCAATACGGCGCCGACCCGGCGCTGCGCGATCTCGAGGGGCGCACCGCCGCTGACCTGGCGGACGCCGCCGGCCACCACGATCTGGCGCGCCGCCTGGCACCCGATTCCGAGGCCGAGCGGATCATCCGATAGGCCGTGGCGGGCGTTCCTCCCGGCCTGCGGGCCGCACATCCCCAACTGAAGATGGAGACAGTCGATGGCACGGATCCTGGTGCTCTACTACTCGATGTACGGCCATATCGAGACCATGGCCGGCGCTATTGCCGAAGGCGCCCGCTCCGTCGGCGCCGAGGTGACGGTGAAGCGGGTGGCGGAGCTGGTGCCGCGCGAGGTGCTGGAGGCATCCGGCGCGAAGCTGAACCAGCCGGCGCCCGAGGCGGCGCCGCAGGAGCTGGACCAGTACGACGCCATCATCATTGGCTGCCCGACCCGCTACGGCAGGATGGCGGCGCAGATGGCGCAGTTCTGGGACCAGACCGGCGGGCTCTGGGCGCGCGGCGCGCTGATCGGCAAGGTCGGCAGTTGCTTCACCTCCACCGCCTCGCAGCACGGTGGGCAGGAGACCACGCTGATGGCGATGCACACGATGATGCTGCACCAGGGGATGGTGCTGGTCGGGCTGCCCTACAGCGCCGCCGGGTTGACGACGCTCGACGAGATCACCGGCGGCAGCCCCTATGGCGCGACCACCATCGCCGGCGGCCAAGGCCAGCGCCAGCCGAGCGCGAATGAGCTGGAGCTGGCCCGCTTCCAAGGGCGGCATGTGGCGGAGATTACCGCCAAGCTGATGCGGTAGAGCGGTTCGCGGCGGGGCGTGAACGCCCCGGAGCGTCGATCCACTCTCCAGGCAACAGGCTGCAGCGGAGTGGCGTTCAGACCTGATGCAATCCGCTGCAGCTAGGCCGGTCAGCCCTCTGGCTGGATGTTCGCCTGGCGGATCACCTGCCCCCAGGTGGCGATGTCGGCCGCGAGGCGGGCGGCGAATTGCTCTGGCGTGTTCGGCGCGGGCTCCATGCCGATGTGGCGGAGCTTTGCCTGCACATCGGGGTTCGCCAGCATGGCGGCGGTTGCCGCGCCGACCCGGCCGATGATCGCGCCATCGGTGCCGCGCGGCGCGAAGAGGCCGTGCCAGGAACTGGCCTCGAAGCCGGGGATCGCCGCCTCGGCGATCGTCGGTACCTCGGGCATTGCGGCGGTTCGGCTGGGGCCGGAGACGGCGATGGCCCGGAGCTGCCCGTTGAGCACCAGCTCCCGCGAGCCAGGCACCGTGTCGAAGGCCAACTGGATGTCATTGCTCACCAAGCTGGTGACGAGTTGGGCGGCAGTGCGGAAGGGGATATGGCGCAGCTCGAGCCGCCCGGCGGAGATGCGGAAGAGTTCCATGGCCAATTGGGTGGAGGAGCCGACGCCATGCGATCCATAGGCGAGCGCCCCGGGCCGGGCCTTGGCATGGGCGATCAGCTCGGGGATTGAGCGGACCGGCAGCGCAGGGTTGACCACCACCAGATAGGCGCCGGTCACCAGCATCGACACCGGCGCCAGGTCGCGCTGCACGTCGTAGCGGAGGTTCGGCTTGAAGCTAGGATCGATGGCGAGAATCGAGGTGTGCAGCAGCAGGGTGTAGCCATCCGCCGGGGCGCGGATCACCGCTTCGGTGCCGATGGAGCCGGCGGCGCCGGAGCGATTGTCGATCACCACTGGCTGCCCCAGCCGCTCCGCCAGGCCGGGCGCCACCAGCCGGGCCACGGCATCGGCCGAGCCGCCCGGCGCGTAGGGCACGATGAGGCGGATGGGGCGGCTGGGGTAATCCGACGCTGCTGCCGCCGGGACGGAGAGCGGGCTGCCGATGAAGGCGAGGACGGCAAAAAGAAGCCGTACAGGGTACATCTATTCCTCCTGGATTATTGGCCGGTTCGGCATGTTGTTCTGGTCAGTATGCTGGACGTTGGCAGAAACGGTGAAGGGTGGTGGGCGCATTTGGCAAGGCCTTGCCGCGATTGGCCAGGCGCCGCGCCGCATGAGCGCCGGGTCTGGAATCATGTAACGATGCAAATGGTCGTACTGGTGGCTCTTGGTCGTACTGGTGGCTCTGCCGCGGGATGGCTCCAGCCATCTCAGGCCAGTGCGCCGCGAGCAACGCTACCGTCCGCACCCGGGACCTGCCCCTTCAGCCAAGCCCAAGCTTGGCGCCCATGGGGCGGAGGCGAGGATTTTGTCTCCCGTCCCGACGCGCCCTGATCGCGCAGCAATGCAGAGAGGACGCGCGCATTCCGCGCAATGGCTGTAGAGTGCTTCTGGCCCAGGGACGGAACGGTTCCCGAGCGGCTTGCCCAGGGCCATCGGCCCGTGGGCGGATGAGAGCAAGATCGGGATAGCTGCGCGGATGCTACCGAACGAGATCGCCGGGAAATACGAGTTGCGCGGCACGCTCGGGGCCGGTGCCATGGGCACCGTCTATGATGCGGTCGACCGCATGATCGAACGGCGGGTCGCCATCAAGGTGGTGAAGCGGCCGCCACCCGGGGATCCCGAGGGCGAGGAGGCGCATGGCCGCTTCCGGCGCGAGGCCCAGGCCGCTGGCCGGCTCTCCCACAACAACATCGTCGGCGTCTACGATTACGGCGAGAACGCCGACTCCGCCTGGATCGTCATGGAACTGGTCGAGGCCGGCTCGCTCAAGGACCGGCTGGACAAGAAGGAACGTTTCCCGGTCGCCGAGATCGTCCGGGTGATGGAGCAGGTGCTGGCGGCGTTGGCCTATAGCCACGGCCGTGGCGTGGTGCACCGTGACATCAAGCCGGCCAACATCATGCTGGCGCATGACGGTACGGTGAAGATGGCCGATTTCGGCATCGCCCGTCTGGAGAACTCCTCCATGACGCAGGTCGGCACCATCATGGGCACGCCCTCCTACATGGCGCCGGAGCAACTGCGCGGCGAGACGGTGGATGCGCGGGCCGACATCTGGGCCGCCGGCGTCATGCTCTATCAGCTGCTGACCGGGGAGAAGCCGTTCGACGGCGGCCTCGCGGCGCTGATGCACAAGGCGCTGCATACCGAGCCGGTGCCGCCGAGCCAGCTTTCCGTCACCACGCCGCGGGCCTTCGACGCGGTGGTCGCCAAGGCGCTGGCCAAGCGGCCGGAGGATCGCTGGCCAACCGCCATCGCCTTTGCCGAGGCCATCCGCAACGCCGCCGTCGCTTCAGCGGTGCCCGCCGATGCGCCGGCCGAGGCGGAGGACTCCGAGGCGACGATGGTCGCCGTGGCGCGGCCGGCGGCAGCGGCCGCCGCGCCACGGCTGGTCGATCCCTTCGATGCCGCGCCGGCGGTGGCGGTGCCGCCGCCCCAGCCGCCCGCTGCCCCGGCACCGCCGCCGAAGAGGAAAGCGCCCGTCGCGCTGATTGCCGGCGGCGGCGTGGCGGCGCTGATCGCCGCCGGGGTCGCCGGCTTCCTGCTGCTCAGCGGCAACGGCGGCCAGCCGGTACCGCCGGACCAGATCGCTCAGGCGGTGCCACAGCAGGATGCCGAGCACCTCGCCTCCGAGCAACGGGCGCAGGAGGAGGCCGCGCGCACCGCCGCCGAGCAGCGGGCACGGGAGCAGCAGGCCGATCAGGCACGGGCCGAGGCTCAGCGCCAGGCGGTCGAGCAGCGGACCCGGGAGGAAGCAGCCCGGCTGCAGGCGGCGCGCGAGGACAGCGACCGCGCCCACCGCCAGGCCGAGCAGGCGCGGCTGGAAGCGGACCAGCGGGCCGAGGCCGCCCGCCAGCAGCAGCAGGCGGAGGCGCGACAGGAGGAGGAACGCCGCCGCGCCGAGCGGCTGCGCGCCGAGTTGCCCCTGGCCGGCGCCGCCGCCGCGAGCGCCGCCCCCTGTAGCCTGCTGACCTGGACCGCCACGCCGACCACTCTGACCGTCTCCGGCGTGATCCGCCGCGGCGGGGAGGCGGCGGTACGGCAGGCGATCGCCGCCCGCGGCATCCCGCCCGAGACGGTGCGCCTGCAGCTCTCCCCCTTCGACGGCCCTTATTGCCAGGTGCTCGATCTGGTCCGCCCGGTGGCGGCGGTGCCGGAGGCGGCACCGCAGGTCGAACTCCTCGGCACCCAGCCGCTGGCCAAGGGCGAGCTGCTGAGGATGGAGGTGGCGATGCCGCCGGCGCCGGCGCAGCTCTATGTCGCCTATTTCATGCAATCGGGCGAGGTGGCGCAGCTCGTCGCCTCCCGGCCTGAACAGGCGAACGCCCGGGCGCGGCTCGGCGACCCCAGCGGCAGCTTCACCGGCTGGGAGGTGGATGAGCCTTTCGGCACGGATCTGGCGCTGGTCTTCGCTTCGGACCGGTCGATCTTCCCGCAACGGCGGCCGGTGGTGGAGCAGGCGGACGCTTATCTCTCGGCGCTGGCCACCGGCATCCGGCAGGCCCAGGCGCAAGGCGGCCGAGTCACCGTGCGGGCGATGATCATCGAGACGGTGCAGCGGCGCTGAGAGGGAGATCGGGGCCGCAGCCGCAGTTGTCGTGGGTGGGGTGTTGCCCACCCCCTCTCATGCGCGGAGCTGATCCGCGCATCCGCCTCCATTCCAATGCCGCCGGAAGCCGCCCAGCGGCATGATCTGGCACGCAGGAGGCTCGGTTCCGCCGGGTCCAGCGGAACCGAGCCTGCCCGATCAGCCCATCGCCTTCTTCAGGTTCTCGTCGAGCTTCGCCAGGAAGGCCTGGGTATTGAGCCAGGGCTGGTCCTTGCCGATCAGGATGGCCAGATCCTTGGTCATGTGGCCACTCTCGACGGTGCTGATGCAGACCTTCTCCAGCGTCTCGGCGAAGCCGGTCACGTCCGGCGTGTTGTCGAACTTGCCACGATAGGCGAGGCCCCGGGTCCAGGCGAAGATCGAGGCGATCGGGTTGGTGCTGGTCTCGCGGCCCTTCTGGTGCTCGCGGTAGTGGCGGGTGACGGTGCCGTGCGCCGCCTCCGACTCCACCGTATTGCCGTCCGGGGAGAGCAGCACCGAGGTCATCAGGCCGAGCGAGCCGAAGCCCTGCGCGACGATGTCGGACTCGACGTCGCCGTCGTAGTTCTTGCAGGCCCAGACATAGCCGCCTTCCCACTTCAGGGCGGAGGCCACCATGTCATCGATTAGCCGGTCCTCGTAGGTCAGGTTCGCGGCCTTGAACTGCGCGGCGAATTCCTTGTCGAAGATCGCCTTGAAGATGTCCTTGAACTCGCCGTCATAGGCCTTGAGGATCGTGTTCTTGTGGCTGAAGTACACGCTGAAGCCGCGCGCCAGGCCGTAGTTGAAGGAGGCGCGGGCGAAGCCCTCGATGGACTTGCGGGTGTTGTGCATGCCCATCAGCACGCCGCCGCCCTCGGGGAAGTTGGTCACTTCCAGGGTCACTGGCTCGCCGCCGTCGGCCGGCGTCCAGCTGATGGTCGCCTTGCCCGGGCCCGGGATTTTGGTCTCGGCGGCGCGGTAGATGTCGCCATAGGCGTGGCGGCCGATGACGATCGGCTTCGACCAGTGCGGCACCAGGCGCGGCACGTTCTGGCAGATGATCGGCTCGCGGAAGATGGTGCCGTCGAGGATGTTGCGGATGGTGCCGTTCGGGCTGCGCCACATCTTCTTCAGGCCGAATTCGGCGACGCGGGCCTCATCCGGGGTGATCGTCGCGCATTTCACGCCGACGCCGTACTGCTTGGTGGCGTTGGCGGCGTCGACCGTGATCTGGTCGTCGGTCTCGTCGCGCTTTTGGATTCCGAGGTCGTAGTACTTCAGGTCGATGTCGAGGTAGGGGAGGATCAGCCTGTCCTTGATGAACCCCCAGATGATGCGGGTCATCTCATCCCCGTCCATCTCCACGACGGGGGTCTTTACCTTGATCTTCGCCATGAACCGATCCTCATCGTCTCCCGCCGCGGAGCGGTGCGCGGATGCGGCAGGGCTGCAGAAAGCGGCCGGAACATCGCACCGGGCCGGGACGCGGGCAAGCCCGGCCGGAGGGGCAATTCGCGCCTCGCGGCAGGGTCAAGCGCCGGTCCGTGGCCTGGGCCCGCCGCCGGAAGGCCGGGCCACCGCGCCCCGGGTGTCAGGCCGCCTGCTTCGCCGTGATCAGCCCCTGTTCCACCAGCGCCTCGGCAATCTGCACCGCGTTCAGTGCCGCGCCCTTGCGCAGGTTGTCGGAGACGCACCAGAAGGCCAGGCCATGCGGCACGGTCGGGTCGCGGCGCAGCCGGCTGACGTAGACGGCATCCTCGCCGGCGGCGTCGATCTGGGTGATGTATCCACCATCCTCGCGCTTGTCGATGAGCTGGACGCCGGGCGCGTCCCGCAGCGCCTCGATGGCCTGCTCCTCGGTGATCGGGCCCTCGAACTCGACGTGCACGGCTTCCGAATGGCCGATGAAGACCGGCACGCGGACGCAGGTGGCGATGACCGCGATATCGGGGTCAAGGATCTTCCTGGTCTCCACCGCCATCTTCCACTCCTCCTTCGTGCTCCCATCATCCATGAACCGGTCGATGTGCGGGATGCAGTTGAAGGCGATTGGCTTGGTGAATTGCTCGGGCACAGAGGGGTCGTTCACATAGACGGCGCGGGTCTGGTTGAACAGCTCGTCCATGCCTTCCTTGCCGGCGCCGGAGACCGACTGGTAGGTGGAGACGACGACCCGCTTGATGCGGCTGATGGCGTGCAGCGGGTTCAGCGCGACCACCATCTGGATGGTCGAGCAATTCGGGTTGGCGATGATGTTCCGCTTGCTGAACTGCTTCAGGTGGTGAGGGTTCACCTCCGGCACCACCAGCGGCACGTCGTGGTCCATGCGGAACTGGCTGGTGTTGTCGATGACGATGCAGCCCGCCGCCGCCGCCCGCGGCGCATGCACCGCCGAGACCGAGGCGCCCGGGGAGAACAGGCCGATATCGATGCCCTTGAAGTCGAAGGTCTCCAGGTTTTTCACCTTGAGCACGGTCTTCTCGCCGAAGGACACTTCCATCCCCGTCGAACGGCCCGAGGCGAGGGCGATGGCCTCACTCACCGGGAAGTTCCGCTCGGCGAGGGTCTTCAGCATCTCGCGCCCCACCGCACCGGTGGCGCCGACGATCGCGACCCTGTAGCCCATGACCTGCTCCTGAAACGACCGAGGCCCCCCGCTTCGACGGAGGGCGCCGGTTCTGTAGGGCCGGGACGGCCGCGGTTCAAGGGAAGACCAGCCCATCCCCTTGATGGTGCCTGCACCGGGGGCCATCATACCCGATGGCGCACCGCCGGATGGAGGCAAACATGGTCTGGAAGAAGCCGCGCGTAACCGAGATATCCCTGGCGCTCGAGATCAACAGCTACGCCTGCGCGGAGATCGGCTGAGGCTTCCTCGCGGCCGATTCTTCTCTTCGCTCATTGCATGAGGCCCTGCGCCGGCCGTTCCGGCGCCGGGCTTTCTGTCCGGTCTTCTCCCGACCGTTGGCGTACAGAACCTGGCCGGCCAAAATCCGCTCCACGCCGCAACCTAGCTCCGCACCTTCCGCAGCGACGGCACCGGCACGAGCAGATGAACCTGCTGGCGCGGGATATCGCCGGTATGTAGGCCGCCGACCTTACCGCCAGCCACGCCGCCGCCGCGGTGACGGCGACGGTGCAAGGGCGGTAGCCGGTTGAGGCCCGCCCGTGCAGCCGGCAAGACGCCGCGACAGCGCTTTGCAGTCCGGCTGAACGCCGAGTCACGCTGGGCCGTTGCTCGTGAAACGGATTCGCGTTCCGGGGCGTTCACGTTCTTCCACGATCCGCTCTGGCGCAGTCATCAAGGGGAGATCCCATGGTCTGGAGCAAGCCCCGCGTGACCGGAATCCCCCTCGCGCTCGAGATCAAAGCCTGCGCCGGGCGTGGCTGAACCTGTTCCGCAGGGGGGCATGATGCGGGCGATCATCCTGGGTGCCGGGGCAGGGGGGGGCTTCCCGCAATGGAATTCCGCCGGGCCGGGCTGCCGCCGCGCCCGCGCCGGCGACCCCGCGGCGCGGCCGCGCAGCCAGACCTCGGTGGCGATCTCGGCCGATGGGCAGCGCTGGGTGCTGCTGAACGCCGCGCCCGACCTGCGGGCGCAGCTGGAAGCGACGCAGGTGCTGCACCCGCGTCCGGGGCCCGGCGCCATACGGCACTCGCCGATCGCCGCGGTGGTGCTGACCGGGGCCGAGGTGGATGCCATCGCCGGGTTGCTGACCCTGCGGGAACGCCACCCCTTCGCCCTCTACGCCGGTGCGCCGGCGCTCGGCGTGCTGGCGGCGAACCCGATCTTCCAGGTGCTGGACCCGGCGCTGGTGCCGCGGCGCCGGTTGCCGCTGGAAGAGGGCACGCCCTTGTGCGATGCCGCCGGCACGCCCCTCGGCCTCACCCTCGAAGCCTTCGCCGTACCGGGCAAGGTGCCGCTGTTCCAGGAGGCAGGCGGCGCCGATCCCGGCCGGGCGGAGGATGGCGAGACCATCGGCCTCGCCCTCTCCGCCGGCGGCGGGACACTGTTCTTCATCCCCGGCTGCGCCGCCCTGACGCCGGCGCTGCGCGCCCGGCTTGCAGGCGCCGCCTGCGTGCTGTTCGACGGCACCCTGTGGCAGGACGATGAGATGATCCGCGCCGGCGCCGGGCCGAAGACCGGACGGCGGATGGGACACATGAGCATCAACGGCGCGGAGGGCACCATGGCGGGCTTCGCCCGGCTCGGGGTGCGGCGCCGCATTCTGATCCATCTGAACAACACCAACCCCGTCTTGCTGGCCGACAGCCCGGAGCGCGCGGCCGCCGTCGCCGCCGGCTGGGAGGTTGCCGAGGATGGCATGGAGATCACGCTGTGACGGATGACGCGCCGCTGCCGCCGGAGGAGCTGGAGCGGCGCCTCCGCGCCATCGGCGAGGAGCGCTATCATATCCACCACCCCTTCCATCACCTGCTGCATGGCGGGCGGCTGACGAAAGGGCAGGTGCAGGCCTGGGCGCTGAACCGCTACTACTACCAGGCCAGCATTCCGGCGAAGGACGCCTCCCTGATCGCCCGGCTGCCGACGCCGGCGCTGCGCCGGGAATGGCGGCGGCGGCTGGCCGACCATGACGGCGACGGCGAGCACCCTGGCGGCGTCGAGCGCTGGCTGCGGCTGACCGACGGGCTTGGCCTCGACCGGGACTACGTGACCTCGCTGCGCGGGCTGCTGCCCGGCACGCGCTTCGCGGTGGATGCCTATGTGAACTTCGTGAAATACCGCTCGGTGCTGGAAGCGGTGGCCTCGTCACTCACGGAGATGTTCTCGCCGGACATCATCTCGCAGCGCGTCGCCGGCATGCTGCGGGGCTACGACTTCGTCTCGGCGGAGACGCTGGCCTATTTCACCCCGCGCCTCACCCAGGCGCCGCAGGATGTGCGTTTCGCCCTGGACTACGTGAAGCGGGAGGCACGGACGCGGGCGGAGCAGGAGCAGGTGATGGATGCACTGCGTTTCAAATGCGACCTGCTCTGGGCGCAGCTCGATGCGCTGCATTTCGCCTATGTCGCGCCCGCGCTGCCGCCGCCCGGCGCCTTCCGCCCCGGCACGCCGCCATGAATCCCGCCAGCATCCCGCGCCTGGCGCCGGGGATGCGGCTGCGCGAGGACAAGGCGCGCGGTCAATGGGTGGTGCTGGGGCCGGAGCGGATGTTCGTGCCGGACGCGGTGGCGCTGGAGGTGCTGCGGCTGCTGGACGGGGCCCGCAGCATCGATGCCATGGCCGACGACCTCGCCGCCCTCTACGACGCGCCGCGTACGGAGATCCTGGCCGATGTGCTGGCGCTGCTGGAGGATCTTCACGCCCGGGGCGTGGTGCTGGCATGACGGCGGGCCGGGGCAGCATCGAAGCGCCGCTCGCGCTGCTCGCCGAGCTGACCCATCGCTGCCCGCTGCACTGCCCCTATTGCTCCAACCCCACCGCCCTGACCGGCCCTGGCGCCGAGCTCGACACCGCGACCTGGGCGCGGGTGTTCCGCGAAGCGGCGGCGCTCGGCTGCCTGCAGGTGCATCTCTCCGGCGGCGAGCCCACGGCGCGGCGTGATATCGTGGCGCTCGTCGCGGCGGCCAGCGCGGCCGGGCTCTACACCAACCTGATCACCGCCGGTGTGCTGCTGGATGCGGCAAAGCTGGCGGCGCTGGCGGCGGCCGGGCTGGACCATGTGCAGCTCTCGGTCCAGGACGCCGAACCGGCGTCCGCCGATCGCATCGGCGGCTATGCCGGCGGTCATGCGAGGAAGTTGGCGGCGGCGCGGCTGGTCACCGAGGCTGGCCTGCCGCTGACCTTGAACGCGGTGGTGCACCGGCAGAACCTCGACCGGCTGCCGGCGCTGATCGCGCTGGCGCTCGACCTCGGCGCCGGGCGGCTTGAGGTGGCGCATGTGCAGTACTACGGCTGGGCGCTCGCCAACCGTGACGCGCTGCTGCCAGGCCGCGACCAGCTTGAGGCGGCGACCCGAACGGTGGAGGCGGCCCGCCGTGCGCTGAGCGGCCGGCTGGTGATCGACTATGTGGTGCCGGATTACCACGCGGCGCGGCCGAAATCCTGCATGGGCGGCTGGGGCCGGCGCTTCCTGGCGGTGTCTCCCGCCGGCCGGGTGCTGCCCTGCCATGCCGCGGAAAGCCTGCCCGGCTTCGACTTCCCCGATGTGCGCCAGGTTTCGCTGCGGCAGGCCTGGGAGGATTCCGGGGCCTTCGCCCGGTTCCGTGGCACCGGCTGGATGCCGCCGCCCTGCCGTGGCTGCGACCGGGCGGAGGTGGATTGGGGCGGCTGCCGCTGCCAGGCCTTTGCCCTGACCGGCGACGCCGCCGCCACCGACCCGGCCTGCGCCTTTTCGCCGCACCATGCGTTGCTGGCATCGGCAGTCGCGACGGCGGCGGCAAGCGGGGAGGGCTTCACCTACCGCGAACCCCGGCGCCAGCCCTGACGACCTTGGGGTTGCCGTTGCCGTCGGGCGCGCCACACTCCAATGGCCCGATCCGGGCGCCTGGTCCCCAGGCTCCAGGTGAATCGGGCCACCGCACCACTGGCCGGCGGTGCGAAGCGGGCGGATCATCGGTCCGCTTCGCACCGCCGGCCCAGACCTTCAAGGGAAGAGGCTCATGTTCCTGCCGAGTTGCAATCCGCTGGCGATGGCCGGCACCGCCATGGGCGGCATGGCCGTGCTGGCCGGCATCGGGCCGTTCCTGGCCGGCGTTGGCGTCGGCGCCGGGATCGTCGGCGGCGCCTGCCTGGCGCGCCAGGCGATGCGAAAGCGCTCGGAATGGCGCGAGGACCACGGCAATGTCGCCGCCGCCGATGTCGCTGCCGCCGATACGCTGCCCGACGAGGGCGAGCCGTTGCCGGGCGCCAACCCGATCTGAGCCTGACGGAGGTTGATCGTGACCGATCAATCTCCCCTTCGACCGCCGGGCGGCTTGCTCCGCAAACTTGGCGACGCGCCACCTGGCAGTCGGCATGGATGGACGATCCATGCTGCTGGCATGAGGCGCCTTCCGGCCTGCCGCGTCGCGCCGGAAGGCGCTACCCTCCCGGCTGGAACAGCTCGGGAGGGTCCGGCATGGCCGGCAAGATCAGCGTCGAACGCCAGGGGGCGGTGGCCTTCGTCATCATCGCGCATGAGGCGAAGCTCAACACGCTGAACCCCGAGTTGATGCGCGAATTCGCCGCCACCTTCGCCCGGCTCTCAGCCGACGAGACCCTGCATGCCGTGGTGCTGACCGGTGCCGGCCCCAAGGCCTTCGTCGGCGGCGCCGATATCGGCGCCATGGCGGCGCTGGAGGACGGCGAGGCGGCGCGCGCGTTCATCACCCTGGTGCATGGCTGCTGCCGCGCGGTGCGCGACTGCCCGGTGCCGGTCATTGGCCGGATCAACGGCTGGACTCTGGGCGCCGGGCTGGAACTCGCCGCCGCCTGCGACCTTCGCATCGCCGCCGACACCGCCCGCTTCGGGATGCCGGAGGTGCGCGTGGGCATCCCCTCGGTGGTGGAAGCCGCGCTGCTGCCAGGGCTGATCGGCTGGGGCCGCACCCGCCGCCTGCTGCTGCTTGGCGAGACCATCGGGGCCGCGGAGGCGGCGGAGTGGGGGCTGGTCGAGAAGGTGGTCCCGGCGGAAAGGCTCGATGCCGCGGTGACGGAATGGCTGGCGCTGCTGGGCGAGGCGGGGCCGCGGGCGATCCGGCTGCAGAAGGCGCTGATCCGGCGCTGGGAGGACCTGCCGCTGGGCGAGGCGGTCGCCGCCGGCATCCCCGCTTTCACCGCTGCCTGGGACACCGATGAGCCGCGCCGCCTGCTGGGGGGCTTCGCGGCGCGGCGCCGCTGACCAGGCGGCGCCGCCCGCCGAGGCTGCCCTGTCCGCACCCCCCGACCGAATGGCAGGTCCTGGGCGGATTCCGCCCGGGGTGGGCGGCAGCCAATCCTGATGGCGCGTCAGAGGTGGAGATAGCCCTCCCGCACCGTCGCATCCGCCGCCAGCGCGGCGCTGTCGCCGGTCCAGACGCTGCGGCCCTTCTCCACCACCACATGCCGGTCGGCGAGGCGCATCACCGCGGCCAGGTTCTTGTCGATCAGCAGGATCGACTGCCCTTCGGATTTGAGCTTCGCCAGCACCGCCCAGATTTCGGCGCGGATCAGCGGCGCCAGCCCCTCGGTCGCCTCGTCCAGGATCAGCAGCTTCGGATTGGTCATCAACGCCCGGCCGATCGCCAGCATCTGCTGCTCGCCGCCGGAAAGCTGCGCCCCGCTGTTGCGCCGCCGCTCGGCGAGGCGGGGAAAGAGCGCATAGACCGCGGGGAGGGTCCAGCGCGCCGGGCCGCCGGCGCGGTTGGCGGCGGTGGCGGTGAGATTCTCCTCCACGCTGAGGCTCGGGAAGACCTGCCGCCCCTCCGGCACCAGCCCGAGGCCCTGCCGTGCCACCCGGTGCGCCGGCCAGCCTGCCACCTCATCCCCGCCGAACCGGATGCTGCCGCCGAGGATGCGCCCGCCGAGCGCCGGCAGCAGCCCCATGATGGCGCGCACGATGGTGGTCTTGCCCATGCCGTTGCGGCCAAGCAGGGTCACCACCTCGCCGGCGCCGACCGCCAACTCGATCTCCCCCAGCACCTGGCTCTGGCCATAGCCGGCCTGTAGCGCCGCGATCCGCAGCATCATTCCTCCTCACCGAGGTAGGCGGCGCGCACCTCGGGATCGGCGCGGATCGCCTCCGGCGTGCCGGTGGCGATGACGCGGCCGAGCGACAGCACGGAGATCCGGTCGGCCAGGGCGAAGACCGCCTGCATGTCATGCTCCACCAGCAGGATGGCGTAGGCGGATTTCAGCCGGCGCAGGATGCCGATGAGGCGTTCCGTCTCCTCCGGCCCGGCGCCGGCCAGCGGCTCGTCCAGCAGCAGCAGCCGGGGTTGCAGCGCGAGCGCGATGGCGAGTTCGAGCTGCCGCTTCTCGCCATGCGACAGCGCCCCGGCAGCGACAGCGGCGCGGTGCTCCAGCCCGACCTCGGCCAGCGCCGCCAGCGCCGCCGTGTTCAGCCGGGCCTCGGCGGCGGCCGGGCGGCAGAAGCGGAAGGAGGAGCCGGCGCCGGATTGCACCGCCAGCGCCACATTCTCCAGCGCCGAGAAGCCCGGCAGCACGGCGGTGATCTGGAAGCTGCGGGCGAGGCCGAGCCTAGCGCGGCGGTGCAGCGGCAGGGTGGTGATGTCGCGGCCGGCGAAGCGGATCCGGCCGGCATCCGGCGCCAGCGTGCCGCTGATCTGGTGGATCAGCGTGGTCTTGCCGGCGCCGTTCGGGCCGATGACGGCGTGGATGCCGCGCGCCGCCACCGTGAGGGAGACGTCATCCGTCACCGCCAGCCCGCCGAAGCGCTTGCGCAGCCCCTCAAGTTGCAGGATCGGCGCCGGCTCAGCCATCGCGCCGTCTCCGGAGCTGCGCCGGCAGCCCTTCCAGCCCGCCGCGCAGGAACAGCACCGCGAGGATCAGCAGCGGTCCGAAGACCAGCCGCCAATGCTCGGTCAGATGGCTCAGCCATTCCTCCACCAGCACCATGGCCAGCGCCCCGAGCAGCGCGCCCTGCGGCGAGCCGAGGCCGCCGAGGATCACCATGAACAGCAGATCGCCCGAACGCTGCCAGGCGAGGAAGGAGGGGGCGACGAACTCCGTCGCATTGGCCAGCAACGCCCCGGCCAGCCCGGCGATGCCGCCGGCGATGGTGTAGGCGACCAGCCGGTAAGGGTAGGGGTTGAAGCCCACCGCCGCTGCGCGCAGCGGGTTCTCCCGCGTCGCCCGCAGTACCCGGCCGAAGCGGGAGGCGAGCAGCGCGCGGCAGGCCAGCAGGGTTGCGGCCAGCAGCCCGAGGCAGAGGTAATGGAAGGCCAGCCGGTCCTCCAGCCAGCGCGCCCCGCCAAGGGTGGTGCGGCCGTAGAGGGTGTAGCCGTCGTCGCCGCCATAGACCGCGAGCGAAGCGGCGGTGAAGAAGCCCATCTGGCCGAAAGCCAGGGTGATCATGATGAAGTGCACGCCGGTGGTGCGGATCGCCACGGCGCCGGTCAGCAGGGCGAAGAGTGCCGCGGCGCCGATGGCGGAAGGGGCAACGATGGCGGCCTCGGTGATGCCGGCGGCATCCATCACCACCACCGCATAGGCGCCGACGCCGAGCAGCGCCGCATGGCCGAGGCTGACCAGCCCGGCGCCGCCGACCAGCAGCCAGAGGCCGAGCGCCGCCATGCCGAGGATCATGGCGCGGGCCAGCAGGGTCAGTTCATGGCCGGCGCCGAAGCCGATGAAGGGCGCCGCCGCCAGCAGCCCGAGGATCAGCAGCGGCAGCGCCGCCGCGCGTAGCCGTTCCATGCGGCTCAGCCGGCCCGTGCCGGGAACAACCCGCGCGGCCGTACCGCCAGGATCAGCGCCATCGCCATGTAGACCAGCATCGAGCCCAGCGCCGCCCCGGCCTGCCGCGCCGGGGAGGGGGCGAGGACCAGCCGCAGCAGATCCGGCAGCAGGGAACGGCCCAGCGTCTCGATCACCCCGACCAGCAGCGCCGCCAGGAAGGCGCCGCGCACGCTGCCGATGCCGCCGATGACGATGACCACGAAGGCGAGGATCAGGACGGTGTCGCCCATCCCCGGCTCGACGCTCAGGATCGGCGCCGCCATCACCCCGGCGAAACCCGCCAGCATGGCGCCGAAGCCGAAGACCAGCATGAACAACCGGTGGATATCGACGCCGAGCGCCGCCACCATCGGCGCGTTGCTGGCGCCGGCGCGGACCAGCGCCCCGGCCCGGGTGCGCTCCACCAGCAGCCAGAGCAGCGCCGCGGTGCCGAGGCCGGCGCCGAGGATCGCCAGCCGGTACACCGGGTATTGCAGCCCCGGCATCAGGGTGATGCCGCCGGCAAGCGCCTCGGGTGTCGGCGTCTGCAGCGGCGCGCTGCCCCAGAGCACGCGCACCGCCTCGTTCAGGAAGAGGATGACGCCGAAGGTGGCCAGCACCTGGCTGAGGTGGTCGCGGGCGTAGAGGTGCCGGAACACCAGCCATTCCAGCAGCAGCCCGCAGCCGAGCGCCGCCGGCAGGGCGAGCGCCAGCCCGGCCCAGAAGCTGCCGGTGGCGGCCGCCAGGGTCGCGCCGAGGTAGGCGCCCAGCATGTACTGCACGCCATGCGCCAGGTTGATGAAATCCATCACCCCGAAAACCAGGGTAAGACCGGCGGCGACGAGGAAGAGCAGCACGCCGAATTGCAGCCCGTTCAGCGTCTGCACCAGCAGGAGCTGTGTCGTCATCCCATCGCCCAGGTCATCGCCGGCATGCCAATCCACCCCCTGTTGGCGATCCTAGACGGCTTTAAAGGTGAGGCTTTACCCTGCCGCAAGGGCCATGGACGCGGCGCGGGTCACCAGCGGGCTGGCCGGATCGGCCAGCGGGGCCAGCACGGTGAAATGGCTCAGCCCCGGCAGCTCCTCCGCCGTGCCGCCCCAGGCGGCGGCGAAGTCGCGGGTCTGGCGGCGGAATTCGGCGCTTTCGGCGCCGCCCACCACGGCGTGCAGCGCGGCGCGCGGCGGTGGCGGCATCAGCCGGGGCGACAGGGCGGCGGCCTCCCTCTCCGTCAGCCGCAGCGCGGTGGCGATGGTGGTCGGCAGCAGCGGCGGCAGTTCGAAGACGCCGGAGATCGGCAGGCCGGCGGGAACCAGATCGGCTGGGAGGGCAGGGTGGCGGGCGCGCCAGTCGGTCGCCATCAGCATGGCGGTGAGGTGTCCGCCGGCGGAATGCCCGGCGGCCAGCAGCCGCCGGCCGGTGCGCCGGTGCAGCAGCACGGCCGCTGCCCTCATCTGCTCGACGATGCGCGCCAGCGTCACCTGGGGACAGAGGTCGTAAGAGGCGACCGCCACCGCCACCCCATGTGCTAGCAGCCCGCGCGCCATGTGGCTGAAGAAGCTGCGGTCCAGCGCCTGCCAGTAGCCGCCATGGATGAAGAGGGCGGTCGGCCAGGACTCGCCCGGCCCGGGGCGGAACAGGTCGAGCTTCTCCCGCTCGCCGGGACCATAGGCGAGGCCAAGCTCCACCTCCGGCCATGCGGCGCGGAAGGCGGCAGCATCCGCTGCCCAGCCGGCGATGATCCCCGGGTGCTCCGGTACCATGGCCCGGTTGTCGTATTCCGCCTGCGCATCCATCGCTGCATTGGACCCGCGGCGACACAACGTTTCAAGGGATCATCCACTTGCTTGTTCCCTTTTTGCCCCATCCATGGGAAGCAGCCCCATGCGCATCTATCTCGCCGGGCCTGAGGTATTTCTTGCCGACTGCGCGGAGATCGCCGCCGCGAAGCAGGCGGTCTGCGCCGCATACGGGCTGGTCGGAATCTTTCCCACCGAGCCGCCTTCCGCGCCGGACGCCGCCGAGCCGGCCTGGGTCCGGGTCTACCGTCAGCTGGAGGCGGAGATGCGCGGTTGCGACGCCATCATCGCCAACCTGACCCCCTTCCGTGGCCCCTCGGCGGACCCCGGCACGGTGTTCGAACTCGGCTTCATGCGGGCACTGGGCAAGCCGGCCTTCGGCTACACCAATGTCGCGGCGCGCTTCGGCGCGCGCACCATGGCGGCAATCGGCCCCGCGGCGCGCCGCCGCGGCGAGGGGTGGGAGGATGCGGAGGGCATGCTGGTCGAAGCCTTCGACCTGCATGACAACCTGATGCTGGAAGGCGGGCTGCATGCCGCCGGCGGCTGTCTGGCGGTGGAAGAGGTGCCTGCGGAGGCGCGCTGGCGCGACCTCGGCGCCTTCACCCGCTGCGTCGAGGCGGCG
The DNA here is from genome assembly GCF_014283215.1 of Siccirubricoccus deserti. Lineage (GTDB taxonomy): Bacteria > Pseudomonadota > Alphaproteobacteria > Acetobacterales > Acetobacteraceae > Siccirubricoccus > Siccirubricoccus deserti. The sequence continues at coordinate 99,761 of NZ_JACOMF010000008.1, read as the reverse complement.
GCGCGGGTATTGCGGGCTCAGCCCTCCTCGGTGTCCAGCGCATAGCCGGCGGAGCGAACGGTGCGGATCACATCCGCATCGGCCTCGCCGTTGATCGCCTTGCGCAGCCGGCGGATATGGACGTCGACGGTGCGCGGCTCGACATGGATGTCGCGGCCCCAGACCGCGTCGAGCAACTGCTCGCGGCTGAACACCCGGCCAGGGTGCTGCAGGAAGAACTCCAGCAGCCGGTATTCGGTCGGGCCAAGGTGCAGCGGCCTGCCGTTGCGGGAGACACGGTGCGCATCCTGGTCCATGTTGAGGTCGCGCCAGGCCAGCGTGCCCTTGGTGGCGATGCTGCCGGATCGCCGCAGCAGCGCCCGGATGCGGGCCAGCAGCGCCTCCATCACGAAGGGCTTGCCGATGTGGTCGTCGGCCCCGGTGTCGAGGGCGCGGACCGCGTCCTGATCCTCGGTGCGCGCCGTCACCATGATGATCGGCAGGTCGCGCGTTGCCGGCCGGCGGCGCAGCTGGCGGCAGACCTCGAGGCCGGAGAGGGCGGGCAGCATCCAGTCAAGCAGCACCAGATCGGGCCGCTGCTCGGCGACGCGTAGCAGCGCTTCCTGGCCGTCGGCCGCTTCATCGACGCGGAAGCCCTGCTTCTCCAGATTGTAGCGCAGCAGGGTCAGCAGCGGCACCTCATCCTCGACCACCAGGATGGTCGGGCGGCCGGTGCCCTGAATCATGTCGGGCATGACGCGATCCCCGCTCAGGCCGGCGGCCGGACCACGGCGAAGGCGGAGCTGTCGGCCTTCGGGCGTTCCTCCGGCAGCTTGTCGCCGCTGACCGCGTAATGCACGGTCTCGGCGATGTTGGTGGCATGGTCGCCGATGCGCTCGAGATTCTTGGCGACGAACAGCAGATGGGTCGCCGCGGTGATGTTGCGCGGGTCTTCCATCATGAAGGTCAGCATTTCGCGGAAGATGCCGTTGTAGACTTCGTCGATCGGCTCGTCGGCGGCCCAGACCTCGTCGGCGCGGGCGGCGTCGTTGTTCACCAGCGCATCCATCGCGCCCTTCAGGTTCTCCTGCACCAGCACCGCCATGCGCTGGAAGCCGTTCAGGCTGCCGAGCGGCGGCTGCTGGGACACCACGATGGCCCGCTTCGCGGCGTTGCGGGCGTAGTCGCCGATACGCTCGATGTCGTGGCTGATCTTCAGCACCGCGACCACCAGGCGCAGATCCTGGCCGACCGGCTGGCGGAGCGCCAGCAGGCGGATGCAGAGATTCTCGATCTCGCGCTCCAGCGCGTCGATCGCCGCGTCGCGGCCCATCACCTCGGTCGCCATCTCGGCGTCGCGCCGCACCAGGGCGATGGTGGAATCGGCCACCTGCCGCTCGGCGAGGCCGCCCATGCGGGCGACCATCTCGCGCAGCCGCCGCAGTTCCTCGGCATAGGAGCGGACGGTGTGTTCGGCCTTCGGTTCCATGGTATCCGTTCCCGGGTCAATCCGTGCGATGCGGTCGGGGCGGCGCCGGCGGGCGCTGCCTCAGCCGAACCGGCCGGTGATGTATTCCTGCGTCTTCGGGTGCCGCGGCGCGGTAAAGAGCTCGCCGGCCGGGGCGATCTCGATCAGCTCGCCAAGGTAGAAGAAGGCCACCTGATCGGCGCAGCGCGCCGCCTGCTGCATGTTGTGGGTGACGATGGCGATGGTGAAGTCCTGCTTCAACTCGTCGATCAGCTCCTCGATCTTGAGGGTCGAGATCGGGTCGAGCGCCGAGGTCGGCTCGTCGAACAGGATCACCTCCGGCCGCACCGCGATGGTGCGGGCGATGCAGAGCCGCTGCTGCTGCCCGCCCGACAGCCCCATGGCGGAACTGTGCAGCCGGTCCTTCACCTCGCCCCAGATGGCGGCGCGGGTCAGCGCCCATTCCACCCGCTCCTCCATCGCCGTGCGCGAGAGCGTCTCGTGCAGCCGGATGCCGAAGGCGATGTTCTCGTGGATGGTCATCGGGAAGGGGGTCGGCTTCTGGAAGACCATCCCGACCTTGGCCCGCAGGGCGTTGATGTCGACGTCGGCGGCGATGATGTTCTCGCCATCCATCAGCACCTCGCCCTCGGCCCGCTGGCCCGGGTAGAGGCTGTACATCCGGTTCAGCACCCGGAGCAGCGTCGACTTGCCGCAGCCGGAAGGGCCGATCATGCCGGTCACCTGCTTCTCCGGCAGGTCGAAGCTGATCTTCTTCAGGGCGCGGTTGTCGCCGTAGAAGAAGTCGAGCTCGCGGATGGCGATCCGCACCGTCTCGTTCAACGCAGCGGCGGACCGCGCCTGCATGCCGCCGAAGGAGGCAGGCGGCGCGGTGCCGACGGTGCGGTCGGCCGTGGTGGCGCTGGGCAGGGTCATTCTATGCTCCTTCACTTGCCGCTGCGCAGCAGGCTGCGGGCCAGGATGTTCAACAACAGGACGGCGAGGGTGATCAGCAGCGCCCCGGCCCAGGCCAGCTCGATCCAGTCCTGGAACGGCGAGCCGGCGTAGGAATATATGGTGATCGGCAGGCTCGGCATCGGCCGGGTCAGGTCGGTCGACCACGCATTGTTGCCAAGGCTGGTGAACAGCAGCGGCGCGGTCTCCCCGGCGATGCGGGCGACGCCGAGCAGGATGCCGGTGATGATGCCGGAGATCGCGGCGCGCCAGCAGACCAGCACGATCATCTTCCACTTCGGCGCGCCAAGCCCGATTACCGCTTCCCGCAGGGTGTTCGGGATCAGGCTCAGCATGTCCTCGGTGGTGCGGACCACGATCGGGATGATGATGATGGTGAGCGCGGCGACGCCGGCCCAGCCGGAGAAGCCGCCGAAGGGCAGCACCAGAAGCTGGTAGACGAACAGCCCGATCAGGATCGATGGCGCCGAAAGCAGGATGTCCGAGACGAAGCGGACGACGTTGCCGAAGGCCGAGCCCTTGGCGTATTCGGCCAGGTAGGTGCCGACCAGCATGCCGATCGGCGTGCCGATGACCGTCGCCAGGACCACCTGGATGAGGCTGCCGGCGATGGCGTTCAGCAGCCCGCCATTGGAGCCGGGCGGCTTCGTCACCTCGGTGAAGACCGCCAGGTCCATCGCCCCGAAGCCCTTGTAGAACAGGGTCGCCAGGATCGAGGCGAGGAACACCAGGCCGATGCCGGTCGCCACCAGCGACAGGATGCGGGCGATGCCGTCGGCGCGTTTGCGGCGGCGGCCGAGACGGGCGGCGACCGCCGGGTCCTTCGCTGGCGCCAGGGCCGGCTGGAGTGTGGTGCTCATCGGCTCAGCCCTTCAGCCGGGCGCGCAGCAGCCAGCGCGAGATGGCAAGAACGATGAAGGACAGCACGAACAGGATGAAGCCCAGCGCCAGCAGCGCCGCGAGCTTCAGGCTGTCGGTCTCGCTTTCGCCGAACTCCAGGGCGACGACCGAGGCGATGGTGTTGCCCGGCCCGAACAGCGAGGTGCTGATGCGGTTGGCGTTGCCGATGACGAAGGTCACCGCCATGGTCTCGCCCAGCGCCCGGCCGAGGCCGAGCATGATGCCGCCGGCGACCGAGATGCGGGTGTAGGGCAGCACCACGCCCTTCATCACCTCCCAGGTGGTGGCGCCGAGGCCATAGGCGCTCTCCTTGAAGACGGGCGGCACCTGCTCGAACACGTCGCGCATGGTGGCGGCGATGAAGGGCAGGATCATGATCGCCAGGATCAGCGCCGCGGTGAAGATGCCGGTGCCGAAGGGCGGGCCCTGGAACAGGGCGCCGATGCCCGGCAGTTCGCCGAGGCTGTCGATCGCCGCCGGCTGCACATACTGCGACATCAGCGGGGCGATCATGAAGAAGCCCCACATGCCGTAGATGATGGACGGCACCGCGGCCAGCAGCTCGACCGCCGTGCCGATCGGGCGGCGCAGCCATGCGGGCGACAGCTCGGTCAGGTAGAAGGCGACACCGAAGGCGACCGGCACCGCCAGCAGGATGGCGAGCACGGCGGTGACGATGGTGCCGTAGATGGAGACGCCGGCGCCGAACACCTCGGTCACCGGATCCCACTCGGTGGACCAGAGGAAGCCGATGCCGAAGGCTTGGAAGGCCGGCAGGCCGCCGATGAACAGCGCGATGATGATGCTGCCGAGCAGCAGCAGCACGAAGCCGCCCGCGGCATGGCAGGCAACGCGGAAGATGGTGTCGCCGAGGCTCGATGCGCGGGCACCGCGCCTGGGCCGGGCGCCCATCGGCGTGCCGAGGGGGAGGGTGGCTGCCTGCTGCAAGCTCAATGCTCCGGGCCGGTGAGGCGAGGAAGGGCGGCGTCCGCCGCCGGGGCCGGCCCCGCGGTGGCGGGGCCGGCGGGTGTCACAGGGTCCAGACCGGCTGGCCGTTGACCTTCACCTCGGCCTTCCAGGCGGCCCGGATGCGGTCCTGCACCGGCGCCGGCAGCGGGATATACTCCAGCTCCTGCGCCAGCGTGGCGCCATTCCGGAAGGCCCAGTCGAAGAACTTCATCACGTTGCGGCTGCGCTCCGCATCCGCCGGATCCTTCGGCAGCAGGATGAAGGTCGGCGAGACGATCGGCCAGGAGGTCGCGCCCTGCTGGTCGATCAGGCTGGCGGCGAAGCCGGGGGCCGACCAGTCGGCGTTGGTCGCCGCGGCGATGAAGGCCTCCTGGGTCGGCTTCACGAACTGGCCGGCCTTGTTGCGCAGCTGGGTGGTGACCAGCTTGTTGGTGATGGCGTAGGCGTTCTCGACATAGCCGATGGCGCCGCGGATGTTCTTGACCGTGCCGGCGACGCCTTCATTGCCGCGCGCGCCGGTGCCGGCGGGGAAGCGGACCGAGGTGCCGACGCCGACCTTCGACTTCCACTCCGACGAGACCGCCGAGAGGTAGGAGACCCAGACGAAGGTGGTGCCGGAGCCATCCGCCCGGTAGGCCGGGGCGATCGCCAGGTTCGGCAGCGACACCTCGCGGTTCAGCTCGACCAGGCGGGGATCGTTCCACTTGGTGATCTTGCCGAGGTAGATGTCGGCCAGCAGCTCGCCGGTCAGCTTCAGCTGCTCATTGGCGACGCCGGGGATGTTCACGATCGGCACCAGGCTGCCCATCACCGAGGGGAATTGCAGCAGCTTCGCCTCTTCGAGCTGGGCGACGGTCAGCGGGGCGTCAGTGGCGCCGAAATCCACCGTGCGGTTCTTGATCTGGTTGATGCCGGCGCCCGAGCCGACCGACTGGTAGTTCACCGTGATGCCGGTCGCGGCACGGCCCGCCTCGGCCCATTTCTGGTAGACCGGGTTGGGGAAGGTGGCGCCGGCGCCAGTGATTCCGGCGCCCTGGGCGAGGCTCGGACGGGTCAGGAAGGGGGCCGCCACGGCGAGGCCGGAGGCTGCAAGCAGGCTGCGTCGGTTCACGCGCTCTCTCCACGATTATGCTGGCCGGGCGGGCCACTCCCTGCCCGGCCGGGGGTGCCCCTTACCTAAGCGTGCTCTGCGTCCGGACGGTTGCAGTTCGATGAAGCTTCGATGACAGCATAGGGGACAACCACAGGTAGTCATCCGTAATTCGGCCACCCGCGCCTGAGCCCTGCCGCCTCCAACCCGGGTGCGACCGGACCTACTCCGGGTACCAGCCCGGCCGCCGCTTTTCGCGGAACGCCGCCAGCCCCTCCTGCCCCTCGGCCGAGGCGCGCTGCATCCAGCCCTCATGCGCCAGCATCGCCATCTCCCTAGGGTCCAGGGTGAGGCCGGCCGCGCCGAGCATGCTGGTCTTGGTCACCGCCACCGCGCCAGGGGCGGAGAGCAGCACCGCCTCCAAGATCTCGCTCAGCCGGTCCTCGATCGCATCGGCATCGACCACCTCATGCACCAGGCCGATGCGAAGGGCCTCCTCCGGGCCGAAGCGCTCGCCGGTCAGGGCGTAGCGGCGGGCGTGGCGCAGCCCCATGGCGTGGATCATATGGGTGGAGATCGGGGTCGGGGAGACGCCGACCCGCACCTCGGTCAGGCCGAACACCGCCTGCGGCGTCGCCAGCGCCACATCGACGCAGCAGGCGAGGCCGGCGCCGCCGCCGAAGCAGGCGCCCTGGATGACGGCCAGGGTCGGCCTGGGGAACTCATTCAGCAGCTGCATCGCCCGCGTGGTGGCCAGCGAGGCCTCGAAGGCACGATCCGGCGGATAGCCGGCCACTTCGGAAAGCCAGTGGATATCCGCCCCGGCGGCGAAATGCCGCCCGGCGCCGCGCAGCACCAGGGCGCGTACCTCGGGGTCGTCCCGCAGCGCGGTGAGGGCGGTGATCAGGGAATGCAGCAGCGCGGCATTGTAGGCATTGCTGCGCTCCGGCCGGTTCAAGGTGGCGGTGACGATGCCGCGGGGGTCGCGGGTGAGGAGGACAGGGGTTTCGGGCGCCATGGCGGGGCCTCCATTCAAAGGGCGCGCACCCTGCCAGCCGGCTGCCCCGAAGGCCAGACCAGGCCGCCGCCTCGCGCCAGGCGGGATTGACAGCGGCTCCGCTGCCGGCGGAGCCTCGCTGCCTCCGGAGGAGGCTCGCCATGTACGCCACCCGTCCCACCCTCTACGGCACCCGCCACGCCGTCTCGGCCGGTCATTACCTCGCCGCCGCCGCCGGCTTCGCGGTGCTGGAGGCGGGCGGCAACGCCATCGACGCCGGCTGCGCCGCCGGCATCGCCCTCGGCGTGGTGCTGCCGGATCTGGTGAATGTCGCCGGCGTCGCGCCGATCATCATCCGCAAGGCCGACGGCACGGTGGAGACCATCGCCGGCCTCGGTACCTGGCCGAAGTCGATCCCGGCCGACCTCTTCATGCGGGAGCATGGCGGCAAGATCCCGAACGGCGTGCTGCGCACAGTGGTGCCGGCGGCGCCCGATGCCTGGATCACCGCGCTGGAGCGGCACGGCACCATGGGCTTCGGCGATGTCGCCCAATACGCGCTGCGGCATGCGCGGGACGGCTACGCGGTCTATCCGCTGCTGGCGCAGAACATCCGCGACCACGCCGCCGAATACGCCCGCTGGCCCGGCAACGCCGCCATCTTCCTGCCCGGCGGCCGGCAGCCGCAGGTGGGCGAGAAATTCGTCCAATCCGACCTCGCCCGCACCCTGCAGTACATGGTCGATGAGGAGCGGAAGGCCGCGGGCAAGGGGCGCCTCGCCGGCCTCGCCGCGGCGCATGCCGCCTTCTACCGCGGCGACATCGCCCGCGAGATCGCCGGTTTCATGGCGCGCGAGGGCGGCTACCTGACCATGGAGGACCTCGCCGGCTACCGCTCGAAGCTGGAGCCGGCGGTGCGGCGCGAATGGCGCGGGCATGAGGTCATCACCTGCGGCCCCTGGTGCCAGGGGCCGGCGCTGCTGGAGGCGCTGCTGCTGATGGAGCGCGGCGGCATCAGCGGGATGGCGCACAACAGCGCCGACTACATCCATCTCTTCACCGAAAGCATGAAGGCGGCGATGGCCGATCGGGAATACCATTTCGGCGACCCTGCCTTCATCGACGTGCCGCTTGACCGGCTGCTGGCGGAGGGCCACCTCGCCGCCCGGCTGGCGGAGATCGACCCGGCGCGGGCGCTGCCCGGCATGCCGGGGCCGATCCTCGGCAGCAACCTGCCCCCCGGCGCCACCCGGCCGGAGCCGGCGGCACGCAGCGCGCCGATGGTCGAGGCCGATACCTCCTACTGCTGCGTCGTCGACCGCTGGGGCAACGCCTTCAGCGCCACGCCTTCCGATGGCTCGTGGAATTCGCCGGTGGTGCCGGGGCTCGGCATCATCCCCTCGAACCGCGGCAGCCAGAGCCGGCCCGACCCGAGCCACCCCTGCGGCGTCGCCCCCGGCAAGCGCCCGCGGCTGACGCCGAACCCGGCGATGATCGTGACCCGTGACGGTGGCGTCATGCCCTTCGGCACACCGGGCGGCGACGTGCAGATCCAGGCCATGCTGCAGGTGGTGCTGAACATCCTGCAACATGGGATGGAGGTGCAGGACGCGATCGAGGCGCCGCGCTTCGCCAGCTATTCCTTCCCCAGTTCCTTCGCGCCCTTCGACTATTTCCCCGGCCGGCTGGCGGTGGAAAGCCGGGTGCCGGAGGCGGTGCGCGGCGAGCTTGCCGGCCGCGGTCATGAGGTGAAGGACTGGCCGGAGAAGACCTGGCTGGCCGGCACGGTGGAGGTGATCCTCACCGATCCGAGGACAGGCATGCTGGCGGCCGGCGCCGACCCGCGGCGGCCGGCCTATGCCATCGCCGCCTGAGCCGGGGCTGGACAGGCGTCGCTGATTGGTCATGGTGCGCCGCTCGGGTCCCGGAATGAGACCCGTCGGGAGTTGAACGCCATGACCACACGTCGCGCTGCCCTGGCCGCGATGCTCGCCCTGCCCGCCGTCGCGCGGGCGCAATCCTCCACCAGGAACTGGGCACCCGACCGGCCGGTCCGCGTGATCGTGCCCTTCGCCCCGGGCGGCACCACCGATCTGGTGGCGCGGGTCTTCGCCGAGGCGGCCGCCGCCACCCTCGGCCAGCCGCTGGTGATCGAGAATCGCCCGGGCGGTGCCGCTGGGCTGGTCGGCACCGATGCGGTCGCCAAGGCGGCGCCGGATGGCCACACCATCTTGGTCCACAGCAATGCGCATGTGATCGCGCCGGCGCTGGTCTCCCGGCTGCCCTACGACCCGATCGGCGATTTCGCCCCCATCGCGCATCTCGGGCGGATCCCCCAGGTGATGGTGGTGAATCCGCGGCTGCCGGTGCAGGACATGGCCGGGCTGCTGGCGATGCTGCGGGCCAGCCCGGGCAAGTATAATTTCGCCAGCGCCGGCATCGGCAGCGCCGTGCATCTGGCCGGCGAGGTGTTCCGCGCCGTCGCCGGCGTCGACATGCAGCCGGTGCATTATCGCGGCGGCGGCCCGGCCATGCAGGCGGTGATCACCGGCGAGGTGGTCTACACCATCGACCCCGTCGCCTCCGCGACCAGCCATATCCGCGCGGGCACGGTGCGGCCCATCGCCATCGCCGGGCCGGAACGCGCGCCGAGCCTGCCCGATGTGCCCTCCTCGGCCGAGGCGGGGCTGCCGGCGCTGCGGGCCGAGGCCTGGCTCATGGCGCTGGCCCCCGCCCGCACCCCGCCGGCGGCCGTCGCCGCGCTGCAGGCGGCGCTTGCCGGGGCGGTGCAGGGCGCCGCGCCGCGGCTGGCCGCACTTGGCGTGCAGCCTGCCACGGTCAGCGGGCAGGCGGCGCTGACCGCCTTCCTGCGCGAGGACATGGCCCGGAGCGTTGCCGTGCTGCGCGCCGCCGGCGTGCGACCGGAGTAGCCCTTACATGCCATGCAGGCCGGACACGACCCGCATGCAACAGCGGCTTCAGGAAGCTGGGGTGAAAGCGTTCCAGGGGCCTTTCGGCTCTTGGTGGAGGGGTTGAGGGGGCGAGGCCCCCTCATTCTTCCTTCTCCCTACGCCGCACAGCGGCACGAGGGCACAGCCCTGGCGCACCTCAATGGCGCTCCAGAAAGGCCAGCACCGCGGCGTTGAAGGCGCCGGGATTCTCATCGCTCATCGGATGCGCGGCATCCGGGATGCCGACGCGCTCGGCGCCGGCGATGTGGCGTTCCAGCGCATCCGCATTGGCGACGAAATTTGGCAGCGTCTTCTCGCCCACCACCAGCAGCGTCGGCGTGCGGATCGCCTCGGCGGCGGCGCGGGAGTAGGGCGCCCGCCGCTCATGGATCTGGCCGAGCAAGGTGCGCACATTGTCGCGGCCGATCTGCTTGCGCGCCTCGCTGCGGCGCTCCCAGGCGCCGGGGCCGCCGGTGTGCTCGGCCACCCGGCGCAGCCCGCCCTCGATGTCGCCGGCCGCGACCAGCGCCGCCGCCTCGGCAAAGGCGCCGGCCTGCCGGCCGCTGCCGGCAGGCTTGCCGCCGAGGCTTTCGTCCAGCTCGCCCCCCGGCTCCGCCAGCACCAGGGCGCGGAGCAGATCAGGGTGCCGCTCGGCCAGGCGGAAGGCGATATGGCCGCCGCGCGAATGGCCGATCAGCCGCACCGGGCCGGCGTCCAGCGCACGGATGAAGCCTGCGAGATCGGCGACATGCCGGTCGATGGTGAAATCGCCGCCATCCTCCCAGCGGCCCGGCCAGCAATGCCGCATCGACAGCGCCATGACATGGTAGTGCGCGCCGAGCGGGCCCATCTGCGGCGCCCAGTAGCGCTGGTCGCCCAGCGTGCCATGGACCAGCACCAGCGGCGCCCCCTGGCCGGATTCGGCATAGTTGAGGTCGTATCCGTCGATCATTCGACTTGGCATGGTGGCGTTCCCTTTGCACCTTGATGGGAACGATGCCCCCGCGCGGCACGCCTGCCAAGCGAGGGCGGCGCTTGGCATGGCGCCGGCGCATCCCATCTCCTGCGGAACGACACCGGGGGTCCATCATGCAGCGCCGCCGCCTCCTCGCCATGCCCGCGGCGCTTGCCGGCCTGCCGGCCGGGGCACAGCCGGCGGCGGTCGACCTGCTGCTGGTGCTCGCCGTCGATGCCTCCGGCTCGATCGACGCGGATGAGTTCAGGCTGCAGCGCGTGGGTTATGCCGAGGCGCTCTCCCACCCTGCGGTGCTGTCCGCCATCGCCGGCAAGCCGCAGGGCGCCATCGCCGTCACCATGGTGGAATGGGGCGCGCCCGGCGGGGCGGAGACGGTGGTGGAGTGGATGCGCCTGGCCGATGCCGCCTCCGCCAGGGCGCTGGCCGCGGCGGTGCTGGCGGCGCCGCGCAGCCGGCAAAGCTGGAACGCCATCGGCGATGCGATCGACCACTCCGCCGCGCTGCTGCGCGCGGCGCCGTTCCGCGCCGCCGAGCGGGTGATCGACCTTTCGGGCGACGGGCCGGATCTGCGCTCACGCCGCCCGGCGACCGCGGCGCGCGACGATGCGGTGGCGGCCGGCATCTCGATCAATGCCCTGGCGGTCGCTGCCGCCGGCCAGGTGACCCGATACGGCGAGGCGCTGGCCGAGACCTACCGGCGGGAGGTGATCGGCGGCCCTGGCGCCTTCGTCGTCTCCGCCGAGGATCGCCGTGACATCGCCCGCGCCTTGCGTGCGAAGCTGGTGCGCGAGATCGCCTGATGCGCCGCCGGGCGCGAGGCGGTGGCCGCGTGCCTGCCGCCCGATCCTGAACCCATGCCGCCTTCCGGCGCTTTGCTGCCGCAGGGAAAGGGCCGGGAGAGATGGCGAACCGCCGCGCTTGGCGATGGGGATTGGGGCTTGGGTTGCCGCTGCTCGCCCTGGGGTTGTTCGTTGCCCTGTTCCGCTGGGACTGGCTGATTCCCCTGGCGGAGGCGCGCGCCAGCGCGGCGCTCGGCCGGCCGGTGTCGATCGAGCACCTGCATCTGGATCTGGGCCGCACCACCACCGTGACCCTCGAAGGGCTGCGCATCGGCAATCCACCGGAGTTCGAGGCCGAGCCGCCCTTCGCCGAGGTGCCGCGCGTGAGCCTCGACCTCGACGCCATGGCGTTGCTGCGCGACCGCAGCCTGGTGATCCCGACGGTGAGGCTGGACCAGCCGGCCGTCGAGATGCGCAGCCGCGAGGATGAAAAGACCAACTACGCCTTCAACCTCGGCGGCGACGCCGCATCCCGGCCGGCGGTGCAGGGGCCGCAGATCGGCGCGCTGCTGCTGCGCGACGGGAAGGTGCACACCATGCTGGCCGGGCTGCGGGCGGATTTCACCGTCTCCCTCTCGACCGAGGAGCCGCCGGGCGAGCCGCCACGGCTGCTGGCCAACGCCGAGGGCCGCTACGCCGACCAGCCGATCACCGCACAACTGCGGGGTGGCGCCATCCTCAACCTGCGCGACCCGAACCAGCCCTGGCCGATCGAGCTGACCCTGGCCAATGGCCCGACGCGGGTGGCGCTGCGCGGCACGCTGCAGGATCCGCTGGCGCTGCGCGGCGCCGACCTTCGGCTCGACATCGAGGGGCCGGACATGGCCCGGCTGGCGCCGCTGACCGGCGTGCCGATCCCGCCGACCCCGCCCTTCCGGGTGACCGGAAGGCTGGACTATGCCGAGGGTGCCTTCCGCTTCGAGGAGGTGGAGGGGCGGCTCGGGCGCAGCGATCTCAACGGCCGCTTCGCCATCATCCCCGGCGAGGATCGGCCGGTGCTGCACGCCGACCTCCACTCCCGCAGCGTTGACCTGGCCGACCTAGGCGGCTTCATCGGCGCTGCCCCGGGCCGCACCGATACCCCCGGCGTCACGCCCGAGCAGCGGCGGGCGGTGGCGCGGGCAGAGGCGAGCCCGCGGCTGCTGCCGACCACGCCGATCAGCATTCCCCGGCTGCGCTTCGCCGACATCCACCTGCGCTACCGCGCCGCAGAGATCAAGGGCCGCGCCATGCCCTTCGATAGGATGGAGACGGTGCTCGACATCGAGGATGGCGTCATCCGCCTGCACCCCATCCGCTTCGGCATCGGCCGTGGCACGCTGGGCGGCGAATTCATCCTGGAGCCAAGAGAGGACGGCGCGTTGCACGCCAAAGGCGAGATCGAACTGCGGCGCGTCGACATCTCCCGGCTGATGCAGGCCGCCGGCGCCGGTGGGGCAGGGACCCTGGGCGGCGTCGGGCGCATCGAGACGACCGGGCGCTCCTTCTCCGAACTGCTGGGACGAGGCGACGGGGCGCTGACGGTGGTGACGGTGGGCGGCAATCTTTCGGCCTTGCTGGTCGATCTCTCCGGCCTGCAATTCGGCAATGCGCTGCTCTCGGCGCTCGGTATCCCGGCGCGCACCGAGATCGAATGCCTGATCGGCGATTTCGCGCTGCGGCGCGGCACGCTGAGCACCCGCGCGCTGCTGCTCGATACCGAGAGCTATGTGGTGACCGGCGGCGGCGAGCTGTCGCTGGGGCGGGAGGTGCTGGACCTCTGGCTGCGGACCGACAGCAAGCGGATCACCATCGGCTCGCTGCCGACGCCGATCGGCATCACCGGCAGTTTCAAATCGCCGCAGATCCGCCCGGCGGTCGGCGAGCTGGCGGCGCGGGCCGGTGCCGCGGCGGGGCTCGGCGTGGTCTTCCCGCCGTTGGCGCTGCTGCCGACCATTCAGCTCGGCGTCGGTGAGAACAACCAGTGCGAGGCGCTGACCGAGAAATCCCGGCAGCGTGGCCGGTAGCGCAGATCACCGGCAGGCTGGACTCCTGGCGACTGAAACGGCTTGCGTGAACGAAAGCCGGCGCGGTCCCGCAGGGCGACCGGGGCCTGCTCAGCTCGGCCGATCAGGGCGCTTGGCCAGGCATTCCCGCATGAACGCCTTGCGCGGGTCGCCGCGCAGGCTGCGGTTGCGGGCTTCGGCATTGCAGTTCCGCATCCGCTCGCGCGCGGCGAGCTGGGCGGCGGTCGGCTCCCGCGCCGGGCGGTCTGCCGCGGCGGCGGGTTCCGGGGCGAGGAGGAACAGGCTCAAGGCACCGGCGATGACGAGGCGGATCATGCGCGACTCCGGGATGGCGACGCGCCAGCATGAACCTTGTTCCGCGCCAGGATCAATCGGCCCGGATATTCGCCTCGCGGATGACGGCGCCCCAGCGCTGCCGGTCGGCGGCGATGGTGCTGCGGAAGCTGTCCGGGTCGTCGACGATGATCTCCATGCCGTTCTCCGCCATGCGGCGCTGGAAGCCCGGGTCGGCCGCCACTTGGCGCAGCGCCGCCACCCAGCGGTCGAGCACCGGCTTGGGCAGCTTTCCGGGGCCGGCGACGCCGAACCAGTTGCGGATGGAAAAGCCGGGGATGGTGGCGCTGATCATCGGCAGCTCCGGCAGCAGGGCGCTGGCGCGGGGCGCGCCGAAGGCCACGGCGCGCAACCCGCCGTCGCGGATCTGGCCCATGAACTCCGGCAAATTGCCGAACATCATGTCGGTGCGGCCGGCGACGATGTCGATGATCGCCGGGGCGCCGCCGCGATAGGGCACGTGCAGCAGCTGGATGCCGGCCTGGCGTTGGAACAGCTCGGCCGAGAGGTGCTGGCTGCTGCCGTTGCCGGCGCTGGCGTAGGTCAGCTTGCCGGGGTTGGCCTTGGCATGGGCGATCAGCTCCGGGACGGTGCGGAACGGTCCGTTCGGGCTGGCCACCAGCACATTGTAGATATTGGCGACATTGGCGATGGGCGTGAGATCGTTCACCACATCGAAGGGCATCCGGATGCCCGGCATCTCCGGCAGGATGGTGTGCATGGCCATGGTCGCCAGCACCACCGTATGGCCGTCCGGCGCCGCCTTCGCCACGGTGTCGGCGCCGATCATGCCGGAGGCGCCGGTGCGGTTCTCCGCCACCACATTCACCCGGAAGATCGGCGAGAGCTGCTCCGCCAGCATGCGGGTCAGCAGGTCGCAGGTGCCGCCGGGGGCGAAGCCGCAGATGAAGCGGATGTCGCGGCTGGGGAAATCCTGGGCCCGCGCCGGCAGCATGGCGGCCAGCAGCAGCATGGTGATCAGCAGGCGCTTCATTGGCGCTTATCCCTCCCTGTCGTGGTTGGCGCTTCGCCGCGCCGATGACGATCTACACGTAGCCGGGCCCCTCGATGGCCGGATGGGCGAGGAGGAATCCCTCATCGACCTCGACGCCGATGCCAGGGGCCTCCAGCGGCAGCACATGCCCGTCACCGCCGATCCGCCAGGGCTCGCTGCCGAGCTGGTCGCGGAACAGGTTGTTGTGCGAGACATCGGCCTCGAAGTAGCCGGCGTTCTCGATGGCGGCGAGCAGGTGGATGGAGGCCGCCTGGTTCACCCCGGTCATCGAGGAATGCGGGTTGACCGGGATCTTGCAGGCGCTGGCCATGGCGGCGATGCGCAAGGTCTCGGTAATGCCGCCGCATTTCGACAGATCGGGCTGCCAGATGGTGATCACCCGGTCTTCCAGCACGCGGCTGAATTCGAAGCGGGTGAAGTGGTTCTCGCCGGCGGCCAGCGGCGTGCGGCCATAGCCGCGGGCCTGGGCGTAGAGGTGGTGGTCATGCGCCGGGAAGGGCTCCTCCAGCCAGCCGATGTCGAGCGCATCCATCGCCGGCATCACCTGGCGCACATCGCCGATGGAATAGCCGGTGTTGGCGTCCGTCAGGATGGTGAGGCCATCGCCGAAGGCGTTGCGCACCGCCTCCATCCGCGCGGTGTCGTCGCGCACCGTGTCGCCGATGCGCAGCTTCACCGCGCGGTAGCCGGCGGCGATCAGCGGCTGCGCCTCGTCGATCAGCTGCGCCGGCGGCTGGTAGCCGAGGGCGACGCCGCCGGCATAGGCCGCGACCGGCCGGCGGCTGCCGCCGAGCAGCCGGTACAGTGGCCAGCCCACCGCCTTGCCCTTGATGTCCCAGAGGGCCATGTCGATGCCCGACATCGCCATGGCGCAGGCCGCTCCCATGCCATGGCTGCCGAGCTGGTATTTGTAGATCTTCGCCCAGACGCCGGTGGTGTCGGCAGCATCCATGCCGAGGATGAGCTGCGACAGCGTCGTCTCGATGAGCTTCGCGATGGCGGTATGCGCCCGGCCGTGGTGGCTCTCGCCCCAGCCGATGATGCCATCCTCGGTCGTCACCTTCACCATGACGCAGTCGCGCTTCACGGATTGGCCGATGCCGAGCCGGACGCCGCCGGGCGGCACCGGAAAGCTGGTGGGATAGGCCTTGATCTCCCTGATCTTCATGACTGCCTCCCGTACCGGGCGAGGAAATCCTCGCGCACGGTGATGCCGAGGCCCGGCCGGTCGGGGATCTCGACGAAGCCGTCCTGGACGGGGAAGCGCTCCTCGATCAGGTCGTGCAGCATCGGGTTGTGGCCGAGCGAGTATTCCAGGATGAAGCCGGCGCTCTGGCTGGCCGCGAGGTGCAGTCCAGCGGCGAAGGCCGGAGCGCCGGACCAGAGATGCGGGGCGAGGCGCAGGTTGAAGGCGCCGGCGATGGCGCCGATGCGCACGCCCTCGGTGATGCCGCCGGCAATGGCGAGGTCGGGCTGCAGCACATCGGCGGCACGCAGCTCCGCCAGCTCGCGGAAGTCGTGCCGGGTGAACTCGCTCTCGCCGGAGGAGATCGGCACGGCGCTGCTGCGGCGGACCTCGGCCTGGCCCTGCTTGTCGTCGGCGGTGACCGGTTCCTCGAACCACAGCAGGTCGCAATCCTCGACCATACGGCAGAAGGCCTTGGCCTCGGAGACGGTCCAGGTGCCGTGGGCATCGGCGGCGAGGCCGATCTCAGGTCCCAGCGCGGCGCGGGCGGCGCGGACCCGGGCGGCGGAGCGCGCCACCGGCCCGTCCATGCTGCCGACCCGCATCTTCACCGCGCGGAAGCCGCCCTGCTTCACATAGCCGAGGAGCTGCTCGCCGATCTTCTCCTCGCCGGCCCAGCCGCCGGAGGCATAGGCCGGCATGCGCTCCGCCCGCCTGCCGCCGAGCAGGCGCCAGGCAGGGGCGTTCAGCGACTTGCCGAGGATGTCCCACAGCGCGAGGTCGATGCCGGCAATGGCACAGATCGAGAGGCCGCGCCGGCCAAGGTTCGGGAAGACATGCCCGCGGCCGATGGCGAAGCCCTGCCGCGGCATGTTGTAGAGCGTGTCCCAGAGCCGCGAGACATCGCGCGGATCCTCGCCCAGCAGCAGCGGCGCCATGTCCAGGTTGATGATGGCGGCGAGGCCGGCGCAGGCGGCGGTGCTGGCGACGCCGGCCTTGGCCTCGCCCCAGCCGGTGATGCCCGCATCGGTCTCGATCCGGACGATGACGCTGTCGAAGCTCGGCTGTTTGCCGAAGTCGCTGAGGTGCTGCCGTTCCGGCGGGATCGGCACCTGCACCCAGGTGGCGTGGACGCGGGTGATCTTCATGTGGCGAGCCTCAGTGCGGCACGACGCGCCTGGTGCGCGGCGGCAGCCTCCGGGTTGATCAGGTGCCGCGGCGCCTCGCCGCGCAGCACCCGCACGACCTCCTCCGCGGCCACCTGGCTCATTTTCACCGCGCTCTCGCGCGACAGCCCGGCGACATGCGGGGAGAGGATCGCATTCGGGCACCTCCGCAGCGGATGCTGCGCGCCGAGCGGCTGCACCGCATAGACATCCAGCGCCGCGCCGCCGATGGCGCCCTCTCGCAGCGCCGCGACCAGCGCATCCTCCTCCACCACCGCGCCGCGGGAGACATTCATCAGCCAGGCGGAGGGCTTCATCCGGGCGATCAGCGCGGCGGAGGCGAGGCCCCTGGTCTCCGGCGTCAGCGGGCAGGCGAGGGCGATGTGGTCGCTCTCGGCAAACAGCTCCGGCAGCGCGGCGTATTCGACGAAGCCCGGCAACGCCTCCCGCCGCCGCTGGAAGCCCAGCACCTTCATGCGGAAGCCGTGATGCGCGATCTCCGCCAGCCGCGTGCCGATGGCGCCGACGCCGACGATGCCGAGGGTGCGGCCGCGCAGCTCGGTGGCGCTGCCGGCGATGGCGCGGCCGGGCTTCCAGCCTTCCTCCAGATGCACCCGGTGCATCGTCTCCAGCCGCCGCGCCGCGGCCAGCATCTGCGCCACAACGAACTCCGCCACCGCATCGGCATTGGCGCCCGGCACATTGGTGACCAGCACGCCGTGCGCGGTGCAGTTCTCCACCGGGATGAGATCGACGCCGACGCCGTGCCGCGCCGCCACCAGCAGCTTCGGGCAGGCGGCGGCCAGGTCATCGGGCAGCTTCTGCCGCACGATGACCGCGCTGGCCTCGCGGCAGAGCGCGCGCAGCGCCTCGGCGCTCTGCTCGCCCCCCGGACCCTCGATCACCTCGAGCCCCGCGGCGCGCAGCACCGCCATTCCTCCGGGCTCGATCGCCTCGGTCAACGCAACCTTCATGCTCTATGCCACCTTGAAGCGGTTCAGGATTTCGCGGTCGATCTCGATGCCGAGGCCGGGGCCGTCGGGCACCGTGACGATGCCCTGCCGCTGCACGATCGGCACCGTCGCCAGCAGGTCGCCCAGCGGGTTCGGCGTCTGCTCGAACTCCAGCATCGGCGGCAGCGGTCGGAAGGCTGGCGGCTGGTCGGGCAGGGCGGCGAGGAATTGCACCGTCGCCGCCAGGCCGATGGCGCTGCCCCAGGCATGCGGCACGCATTCCACCCCGAAGGCCGAGGCCAGGGTGGCGATCTTGCGCAACTCGGAAATCCCGCCGGCGGCGCAGACATCCGGCTGGACGATATCCATCGCCTTGGTGGCGATGATGTCGCGGAAGCCCCAGCGGGTGAAGTCGTTCTCGCCGCCGGCGATGGCCATGTCCAGCGTGCGCGTCACCTCGGCATAGCCGGCGTGATCCTCCGGGCTGATCGGCTCCTCGAACCACAGCAGGTCGAGGGGTTCCAGCATCCGGCCGAGCCTGATCGCCTGCGGCACGCTGAAGCAGTGGTTGGCATCGACCGCCAGCGCCACATCGGGCCCGATCGCCTCCCGCACCGCGGCGACGCGCCGGAAGTCCAGCTTCGGGTCGCCGAGGCCGATCTTCATCTTGATGGCGCGGAAGCCCTGTTCCTTGTAGGCGAGCGCTTCCTCCACCGCCTCCTCGACCAGCCTGTCCATGTCGATGAAGTAGAGCCCGGTGGCATAGGCCTGCACGCTCCTGCGATAGGCGCCGCCGATCAGCTTGTGGATCGGCTTGGCCATGGCCCGGCCCATGATGTCCCAGAGCGCGATGTCGATGCCGGAGAGGGCGGTGATGGAGAAGCCCTGCGCGCCGTAATCCTTGATGCGGTTGTAGAGATCCTCCCACACCACCTCGACGTCGAAGGGGTCGCGGCCGATGACCCGCGGCGCGTATTGCGTCTCGATCAGCGTCCTGTTCACCGCCGCCGGGCCGTAGCATTCGCCCCAGCCGGTGATGCCCTCATCCGTCGTGATCTCGACGATGCAGGAGGCGCGGGTGGCATAGACCCAACCGCGGGCCGAGACGAAGGGCTTCTCAACCTTCGACTGCAGGATATGGCAGGTGACCCCGGTGACCTTCATCGGCCGCGCTTCCCCCCCGGTTTTCCCGCAGGCTGCCACGTGGGCACGCGGCTTGCTACCCCCGGTCCGGAGGCGCCAGGATCGCGCGCCATGGCCCGTTCGGGGCCTCTTGAAGGAGCATTGCGGATGGAACCGGAGCTTGTGGTGCCAACCATGGAGGCAATCCGCCGCTGGAGCGGCGTTTCGGTGCCGAATGCCGCCGCCCGCCTGGGCCTCGCCGACCACGCCGTGCTGATCGCCGAGCTGGCGGCGCTGCGCGGCAGCATGGTGTTCGAGGATGAGCCGAGCAGCTTCGAGGCGGCGCTCCGCGCCTGCCGGGAGCCCGGCGCATGAACGCCCCCGTCGCCCCCGCCGATCTGGCGGAACTCTCCATGACCGAGGCGGCCGACGCCTTCGCGACCGGCGCGGTGAAGGCCGAAGCGCTGGTCCGGGCCTGCCTCGCTCGGATCGAGGCGCAGGACGCCAAGGTGAACGCGGTGATCCGGCTGGACCGCGAGGCCGCGCTGGAAGCCGCCGCGGCACTCGACAAGGCCCGCGCCTCCGGTGCCACACCCGGCCCGCTGGCCGGTGCGCCGATGATGCATAAGGACATGTACTACCGTGCCGGCAAGGTCAGCACCTGCGGCTCGAAGATCCGCAAGGACTTCACCGCCCCGGTGACGGCGACGGTGCTGCAGCGGCTGGACGCCGCCGGCGCCATCGACATGGGCACCTTGAACATGGCGGAGTTCGCGCAGAACCCGACCGGCCACAACGCGCATTTCGGCCACTGCCACAACCCCTGGGACCTCGCCTATTGCACCGGCGGCTCCTCCTCCGGCTCGGGCGCCGGCATCGCCGCCCGCTTCTTCACCGCCGCCCTCGGCAGCGACACCGGCGGGTCGATCCGCCTGCCGGCGACGCTCTGCGGCGTCACCGGGCTGAAGGCGACCCAGACCCGCGTCTCCCGCCACGGCGTCATGCCGCTCTCCTTCTCCTGCGACAATGTCGGGCCGCTGGTGCGCACCGCGAAGGATGCCGCGCGCTTCCTCAAGGTGACCGCCGGCCATGACCCGAAGGACCCGACCAGCGCAGGCGAGCCGGTGCCGGATTACGAGGCGGCGCTGACCGGCGACATCCGCGGCCTGAAGATCGCGGTCTGCGAGACCTACTTCCTCGAGGACGCGGATGAGCCGGTGGTGACCGCCTTCGAGGCGGCGCTGGCGGCGCTAGCCGAGCGCGGCGCCAGCATCACCCGGGTCAAGGTGCCGAGCATGCGGGCGATCTCCGCCTACACCGCGCTGGTCAGCCGCACTGAAAGCGCCGCGATCCACGCCGAATGGATGCGCGAGCACCCCGGCGACTACGCCATCCATCTCAGCGCCCGCATCTATGGCGGCTTCGCCATCCCCGGGCATCTCTACATCGAGGCGCTGTCGCGGCGCGGCCCATTGCTGCGGCAATTCGTCGCCGAGGCGCTGACCGGCTTCGACCTGGTGGCGACCCCGACCCTGCGGACCCGGGTGCCCACCCTGGCGGAGACCGACATCGACGCCGATCCGGCGAATTGGGCGCGGTTCATGGCGGTCTCGGCGAATACAAGGCCGTTCAACTACCTCGGCCTGCCGGCCATCAGCCTGCCCTGCGGCTTCGACGACCGCGGCCTGCCGGTGGGGCTGCAACTCGCCGGGCGGCCCTTCGCCGAGGCGACGGTGCTGCGGGCGGCGGATGCCTTCCAGCGGGTGACGGACTGGCACCGGAAGGCGCCGGTTCTGTAGACAGCACGGTGTTGGGAAAGGCGCTGCCTTCCCCAAGCCCCATCCGCCAGGGGCCACGCGGCCCCTGGACCGGCGTGAGTTGAACTCAGGCCCCGGGCCATTGGCGGAGAGCGTGCGACAAAGGCGGCACCTCTCTCGCTACCTCCACTCCGGCTCCACCTCATACCGCACGAAAAGGAAGGTCAGCGCCTCCGCCGGGGCGGTCTGCCCTGCCTTGGTGCGGTCGCGGCTGTCCAGCACGCGGCGGGGCCATTCCACCCCGCGCCGACCGAAGCCGACCTCCACCAGCGTGCCCACCAGGTTGCGGATCTGATGGTGCAGGAAGCTGCGCGCCTCGGCGGTGATCACCACCTCATCGCCCAGCCGCGCCACCTCCAGCCGGTCCAGTGTGCGCAGCGCCGACTTCGCCTGGCAGGCGGCGGCACGATAGGCGGAGAAATCATGCTTGCCGAGCAGCCCCTGCGCCGCCGCATGCATCGCCGCCGCATCCAGCGGATGCTGCACATGCCAGACCCGCCCGGCGTCGAGCGCCGGCCGGGCGCGGCGGTTGAGGATGCGGTAGCGGTAGCCGCGCTGCACCGCGGCGAAGCGGGCATTCCAGCCCTCCGGCGCCAGCGCCGCCCGCACCACGGAGACGGGGTACGGCCTGGTGTGGAAATTCAGCGCCTCCCGCAGCCGCTCCGGCGGCAGGTCGCGGGCGAGGGTGAGCTGCGCCACCTGGCCCTCGGCATGCACCCCGGCATCGGTGCGGCCGGCGGCGATGCTGGCGGGCAGCACGCCGTCATTCAGCTTCGCCGCCGCCTCCTCAAGCACCTGCTGAACCGAGAGCCCGTTCTCCTGGCGCTGCCAGCCAACGAAGGGGCCGCCGTCATACTCCAGGGTCAGGGCGTAGAGCGGCATTACCCGAGCGTGGTGCCGGCCGGCAGCGGAAAGCCGCGCAGGAAGTCGCCGGCCGGCAGCGGTCCGCGGCCCGGGCGCTGCAGCCGCAGCAGGCGCAGCGCGCCGGTGCCGCAGCCGACCAGCCCGGCCGCGTCCAGCATCGTGCCGGGCGGGCCGGCGCCCTCGGCAGGCTCCGCCGCCAGCACGCGGATCGCCTCGCCCTGATGCATGAAATAGGTGCCAGGCCAGGGGTTCAGCGCCCGTATCCGTGCATCCAGCGCCGCTGCCGGCTGGGCCCAGTCGAGAAGCGCATCCGCCTTGGTCAGCTTCGGTGCATAGGTGACCCCGTCGTCCGGCTGCGGCACCGCGGGCGGGTCCTCGGCCAGTGCCCGCAGCACCAGTGCCGCGCCCATCTCGCTGAGTGCGTCATGCAGTTGCGGCGTCGTGATGCGCGGGCCGAGCGGCACCGTGCCGCGCAGCAGCATCGGCCCGGTGTCGAGACCTTCCTCCATCTGCATGATGGTGACGCCGCTCTCGGCATCGCCGGCCAGGATCGCCGCCTGGATTGGCGCCGCGCCGCGCCAGCGCGGCAGCAGCGAGGCATGGATGTTGAGGCAGCCGCGCCTTGGCGCCTCCAGCATCGGCTTCGGCAGGATCAGCCCATAGGCGGCGACCACCGCGGCATCCAGGCCGAGGGCGTCGAAGGCGGCATGTTCCCCGGCATCGCGCCGCAGCCGTGCCGGCGTGCGTACCGGCAGCCCCAGCGCCAGCGCGGTGCGGTGCACCGGGCAGGGGGTTTCCTTCTGCCCGCGTCCGGCCGGCCGCGGCGGCTGGCAATAGACCACGGCGATCTCATGCCCCGCCGCATGCAGCGCCCGCAGCGCCGGCACGGCGAAATCCGGGCTGCCCATGAAGCCGAGCTTCATCGCGGTGTTGCCTGTCCTGGGTGCGGTGCGGTCACCCGCGCGCCTTCGACTTCAGCTCCTTGGCCAGCTTGCGCAACAGCATGTTGCGCTTCAGCGGGCTGATATGGTCGACGAAGAGCACGCCATCCAGATGGTCGATCTCATGCTGCAGGCAGGTGGCGAGCAGCCCGTCCGCCTCCACCTCCTGCCGTGACCCGGTCAGGTCGTGGTAGCGCACCTTGACCCGGGCCGGCCGGGTCACCTCGGCGTATTGGCCGGGCAGGGAGAGGCAGCCTTCCTCGCGCGTCGCCAGCTCCTCGCTCAAGGCGAGGATCTCGGGGTTGACCAGCACCATTGGCGCCGGCTTCTCGTCACGTTGCAGGTCGATGACCACCAGCCGCAACCCGCTGCCGACCTGCGGCGCAGCCAGGCCGATGCCGGGCGCCTTGTACATCGCATCCAGCATGCGTGGTGCCAGCAGCCGGACCTGGTCGGCATCGGCAGGCCCGACGGCACGCGCCTTGGCGCGCAGCCGCGCATCGGGGACCAGCAGGATAGGAATGGTGTCGGTCACGGCATCGGACATGATGGCGGTGCTTTACCCCCCGGCCTCAACCCCTTGCAACTGGCCGGCTGGCTGACAACATGCCCTGGTGTCACAGGGTGCTTCGGGCCCGGTGACGCGCTTCGCTCTGGATGAGGAGGCTCGCGCATGTCGCGCCCGTCAGTGTTTGGCTCGCCGCTGTTTCTCGGTTTCGATCACCTTGAGCAAATGCTCGACCGGGTGGCCAAGAATACCGATGGTTACCCCCCTTACAACATCGAGCAGACCGCCGAGAACAGGCTGCGCATCACCCTCGCCGTGGCCGGTTTCGCCATGGAAGACCTCCAGATCACCCAGGAGGACAACCAATTGGTGATCCGCGGCCGGCAGCACGATGATTCCGAGGGCAGGGTCTTCCTGCACCGTGGCATCGCCGCACGGCAGTTCCAGCGAGCCTTCGTGCTCGCCGAGGGAATTGAGGTCGAGGGCGCCTGGCTCGACAATGGCCTGCTGCATGTCGACCTGCGGCGGCCGCAACCCGAGGTTCGGGTCAAGACCATCCAGATCAACGGCGGCGCCGGCGGCCAGGCCACCGGCGGGGCGTCGGTCAGCACCAAGGTCAACGGGGCGGCGAAGCCCGTTGTCGAAGGGCGTGCCAATCGGGGGTGAGGCCCCTGGGCGCCGATGCAGGGGCCTTTCGGCCCTGCGAGAAGGAGAGAGTGAGATGAACCGCAACGATACCCCGAACGGCAGCCCCGCGGCCCCGCAGGCGTCGTTCTCGCTCCGCCAGCTTTCGGATGCTGATTGGGCCCGCTTCGGCGCCGGCGAGATCGCCTATCTCCGCCCGGTGACGGTGAATGGGGTCCACGCCATCGCCATCCATGGCGCCGATGGCGCGCCGATCGGCGCGGCCCCGAACGCCGAGCTGGCGGTGGCCGCCATCCTGCAGCATGA
Organism: Siccirubricoccus deserti; assembly: GCF_014283215.1. Taxonomy (GTDB): domain Bacteria; phylum Pseudomonadota; class Alphaproteobacteria; order Acetobacterales; family Acetobacteraceae; genus Siccirubricoccus; species Siccirubricoccus deserti. Next base: position 75,755 of record NZ_JACOMF010000008.1, on the reverse strand, counting down.
GATGGCGCCGGTCCTGCTGCATTAGTCAGACGCCCGAGAACGGCGGGGCGCAGCTTCCCCGCCGCGTGCGGGCTTGACCTGCGCATCCTGCCTTGTAGTGAAAACAATGGGTTGATGGCCGGATCAAGCTTGGCCATGACGTGGTGAAGGGCGCCGGGCGATCCCGGCACCTCCGCCTGGGCGCAACCAAAGCAGGCTGACGCGCCGCGGCTCCGGCAGTGCCCGGAGGCGCGGTTTGCCCTTGTCCGGGACGGGGCGCGATCCCCATGCTTGGCGGAGGCGCGGCCGGGACCGCGCCGCAGGAGGGAAACCGCCATGCGCCGCCGCTCGCTGCTCGCCCTGACCGGAACCGCGCTCGCCACCGCCCGCCTTGTCCCCGCTCGCGCCGCGGCGCCGGTGCCGCCCGGCTACCGGGTCACCTGGTTCGACGCACGGACCCCCGGCAGCGGCCGGGTCGGATCACGCGATGTCACCGCGGCTGGCGACGGCACCATGTGGTTCTGCGGTCAGCGCAATGGCACCCTCAACCGGCTCGACCCAAGGGATGGCTCCATCCGGGTGGTGAACCTCGGGCCCGGCGCGGCGCCGCATGGCGTCACCCGCGGCCCGGACGGCGCCGCCTGGGTCACCGAGGGTGGCCGGAACGCCATCGTTCGGGTTGATCCCGCCGACCACCGGGTGCGGCTCTGGCCGCTGCCGGAGCGCTTCGCCAACGCCAATCTCAACACCGGCGTCTTCGACCCGCAGGGCCGCTACTGGTTCACCGGCCAGAACGGCATCTACGGCCGCTTCGATCCGCGCAGCGAGCGGATGGAGGTGTGGGAGGCGCCGCGCGGCCGTGGCCCCTATGGCATCACCCGCACCCCGCAGGGCACGCTCTGGTACGTCTCCCTCGCCGGCAGCCACCTGGCGCAGATCGAGGACCTCGATACCGGCCGGGTCCGCATCATCGAGCCGCCGACGCCGAACCAGGGCGCCCGTCGGGTCTGGTCGGACCGGCAGGGGCGGCTCTGGATCAGCGAGTGGAACAGCGGCAACGTCTCCATGCACGATCCGCGCGACGGCTCCTGGAAGGTCTGGCGCCTGCCGGGCGAGCGGCCGCGGGCCTATTCGGTCTGGGTCGACCCGGCCGACAAGGTCTGGCTGACCGATTTCGGCGCCAACGCCATCCTCCGCTTCGACCCGCTGACGGAGCAGTTCCTGGCATTCCCCTCGGACCGGGCCAACGCCAATGTCCGGCAGATGGATGGGGTGGATGGCCAGGCCTGGGGCGGTGAGAGCGGCACCGACCGGATCATCCGGATCGACTACGGGCTGTGATCCGGGCGGCCCTGCTGGCGCTGCTGCTGCTGGCGCCGCCGGCCCAGGCCGAGGCGGAGGCCCGGCCAGAGGCTGGCGCGGACATCTTCGCCGCCCGCTGCGCCAGCTGTCACAGCGCCGAGGCCGGGGCCCCGCCGAGGCCCGGGCCGAACCTCGCCGGCGTCATCGGCCGGCAGGTCGGCGGCGATCCGGGCTTCGACTATTCGCCCGTGCTGCGTGGTGCCGCCGGGCAGGTCTGGGACGCACCGATGCTGGAGCGCTTCCTGGCGGACCCGGAGGAGATGTTCCCCGGCCTCTGGATGGGCGGCAACGGGCTGCGGCAGGCGGCCGACCGGGCGGCGGTGGCGCGGTTCCTCCGCCGCAACGCGGGCGCCCACTGACGTCCCGCCACCCCGATGCGCTATGCTGGCGGCCGACAAGCGAAGGAAACGCCGCATGCAGCGCTCGGAACACCGCATCCTCACCACCCATACCGGCAGCCTGCCGCGGCCGCCCGAGCTGACCCGGCTCTACGCCCGCCGGGCACGCGGCGAGGCGGTGGACGCGGCGGCGGTGGCGGCGGCGGGCCAGGCGGCGCTGCACCGCATCGTCCCGAGCCAGCTCGAGGCTGGGCTCGACGTCATCAACAATGGCGAGCAGCAGCGGGATTCCTTCGCCCTCTACCTGCGTCACCGGCTGACCGGCTTTGGTGGTGAGAGCCAGCGCACCACCTTCGCCGACATCGAGGCCTATCCGGAATTCCAGGCCGGCTTCGCCCAGCAATCGGCGGAGAAGGAGTTCGTCAGCAACACCGCATTCCTGCCCGCCGCGGTGGCGCCGGTGACCTATGCCGACCCCGGCGTGATCGAGGCGGAGTGCGAGGATTTCGCAGCCGCCCTGGCGCCCGCCGCCGGCCGCTATGCCGAGGCCTTCCTGACCGCGCCCTCGCCTGGGATCGTCGCCGCCATCGTGCAGAACCGGCACTACGACACCGAGGACGCCTATTTCGCCGCGCTCGGCGCCGCGCTTGCCGTCGAGTACCGCGCCATCGTCGCGCATGGCTTCCTGCTGCAGCTCGACTGTCCCGATCTGGCGCTGGAGCGGCATTGCTCCTACCGCGACCGGCCGCTGGCGGATTTCCTCGATTTCGTCGAGCGGGTGGTCGCCACCATCAACACCGCCATCGCCGGCCTGCCGCGCGACCGGGTGCGGCTGCACGTTTGCTGGGGCAATTACGAGGCGCCGCACGACCACGACGTGCCGCTGGAGGAAATCCTGCCCATCCTGCTGCGGGCCGAGGTCGGCGGGCTGGTGCTGCCCTTCGCCAATCCGCGCCATGCGCATGAGGTCGGTTGCCTCGCCCGCATGCCGCTGGCGGCGGACCAGCTGCTGGTCGCCGGCGTCATCGACACGCTGACCAATTTCGTCGAGCACCCGGAGGTGGTGGCGGAGCGCATCATCCGCGCCGCCGAGGTGCTGGGCGACCCGCGCCGGGTGCTGGCCGGCACGGATTGCGGCTTCGACACCTCGGCAGGGCGAGGCCGGGTGGCGCCGGACGTGGTCTGGGCCAAGCTGCGCAGTCTGGCCGAGGGGGCACGCCTCGCCTCGGCCCGGCTGTTCCCGGGCTGAGCCGGGGATGTGCTGGCTCTGCGAGGCGCGGCGTGGCTTCCAGGCGGAGCTGCCGGACCCGCCGGAGGCGCCGCCGCCGAAGGATCAGCCGGTCGCCGCCGCGCCGGTGGCAACGCCGGGCCCTGAACCGGACCCGGCCTGACCGGGCATCGCCCGGCCGGGAATACTGCTCGCGGATGCCGATCGGCGTGGGAACGGCCTAGGCCGTGACTTCATCGGTGAAGACCCGGAAATCCACCAGGGTGCAGGGCCAGAAGGTCGTGGCGATCGCCACATCGGCGGCGTCCCGGCCGCGTGCCATCAGGATGCGGCCGATGCGCGGCTGGTTGTTGCGGGCGTCGAAGGTGTGCCACTGGTCATCGAGGTACACCTCGAACCAGGCGGCGAAATCCATCGGCCCATAGGGCGGCGGTATGCCGATGTCGCCGAGGTAGCCGGTGCAGTAGCGTGCCGGGATGTTGACGCAGCGGCACAGCGCCACCGCCAGATGCGCGTAGTCGCGGCAGACCCCGCGCTGCTCCTCGAAAGCCTCGGAGGCGGAGCGGGTGGCCCGCGCGTGCTGGTCGTTGAAGACGATCCGCTCATGCACGAAGTCGCAGATCGCCTGCACCCGGGCCCTGCCCATGGGGCCATGGCCGAACAGCGGCCAGGCGGTGTCGGCCAACCGGTCGGTGTCGCAGTAGCGGCTGCCGAGCAGCCATACCAGCATCTCATCCGGCAGGTTATCGAGCTGGCGCTGTCACGCCGCCGGCACGACGGCATCCGGCGTGCCGGGATCCTCGACCACCAGCCGGATCGAGATCACCAGCCGCCCGATCGGGGCGATGATGCGGGTGCAGCGGTTGCCGAAGCCGTCGAGGTAGTCCCGGGCCGGGATCGGCGGATCGAAGCGCGTCTCATGCGGCCCGACCAGGACGGGCAGACGCGAGGGATGCGGGCTGATCATCAGCAACATCGGCGTCGGCTGGAGACAGTCGTAGGTGATCTGACAGCCGGCGCTGATGCGCATGGCGTGTCCCCTGGAATCGGCACGCGGGAGCAGTGGCGGCGCCGATTCGGATTGTCCTGCCGGGGCCTCGCCCCAGGTGCCACCATTCAATGGTGGGCGTGGGTTTGCTGCCGCGCGGCCTGTCACGCCGGGCGCGTGCGGAGGGCCGAGACCGTCCGGGCCAGGATCAGCCGGTGCTGCGCGGGGGCGGTGGCTTCTTTGCCGGTGGCTCGCGGCTGAACGGGGAGGCAGTGATCGCCTCCGGCTTCTTCGGTGCCTTCGGCTTCTTGATCTCGCGGTTGCTGCGCTTCTGACCCTTGGCCATGGCGGTTCTCCTTCGTGTCAGGCGATTTGGCGATGCCGCCTGGGCAGGGCGACAGCGGGGGCGCCGGCAGCCGGCGGGTCGTCGATGTCGTCGGACCAGATGTGCAGCGTGCCGGAGACACCGGCCGAACGGGTCCGGTGCTTGTCCCGCGCGATCGCCTCGATGCGGCCGCGCGCTGCGACGAAGCATTCGAGCAGCGCGGCCGCGCGGTCGCCGCGCATCCCGTTGAGGTCGCGCAAGGCGTCGAGCGAGATGGCGCAGGCGATGCTGCGGCCCTGGTCGCTGAGTTCGAACAGCACCCGCCGTCCGTCGCAGCGCGGACGTGCCGGGGTAGTCGCGGGGACCAGGCCGATCACGCGCCGGCGTCCGCGGCTTGCATCGCGGCCAGTTCCTGCGGGCTGACCGGCAGCGCCTGGAAGGTGGCACTGCCCGCCGCCTGCCGCGTCAGCGTGGTCGAGACCCGCCGCCAGGCCGGGAAGGACAGCCCCTCGATGAGCTCCTCCTCGGTTTCCACGGTGTAGGTGCCAGCCGGCTCCAGGGCCGCCGAACCCTTCAGGCGGAAGGGACGACGGAAGATCACTTCCTCGCGGCGTGAACGGTTCGACATGGCCTCAGCCCGCGAGCTTGCCGGAGCAGGCGTAGACCACCTCGGGGTCGGCGGTGGTGGCGCCCGGCATGATGGCCCATTTGCGCGCCAGCTCGTTGCGGGCATTCCACTCGGGCACGGCGGCGCCGGCCGGCATCGCGCCGCGGGCGCGCTCGGCGCAGAACATCGCCTGCTGCTCGACGATGCCGGCACGAGTGGCTGCCTCTGCGGTGCTGGTACGGGTCTGGAAGCCAGCGATGCTGGAGACGATGGGCCCGGCGATCAGGCCGATCACCACACCGATGGCGATGGGCTTCCATTCGGCCCATTTCGCCGCCGCCGTCTCCATCATGGTCGCCGGCTTGGTCGCTGATCCGGTCACGGGCTGGCCGCTCATGGCTTCATCCTCCGGCGCCGGGGATGCGCAGTTCGGGGCGGCATCCGCGGCAAGGGTGCGGATGCCGATCGGCGTGCAATGCTTGCGGTCCAGCGCACCAGCAGATATGGCGACGATGACGTGCCAATACATCCTGTCGTCGCCAAATACCCTGAAAATAATCCTCGCCATCATGATTTGCCGAGGATTTGGGATCAGCCCGGGTGCTTGCCGGCCATCCGGCCTATTGCGCGGCCGCGTCGATCCAGCCGACGCAGCCATCTGGCCGCCGATACACCACGTTCAGCGCACCGGAGGCGCTGTTGCGGAACATCATCACCGGCTGGTGCGTCAGGTCGAGCCGCATCACCGCCTCGCCGACCGTCAGCCGGGCGATTTCGGTGAGCTGCTCGGCGACGATGACGCCATGGCTGTCATGGCCGTCGCCAGCCGCGGCCGGCGCTTCCTGTTCCGGCTGATCCTCCTCGGCCTGCAACACGTACTGCGTCGCCGTTTCCGCCACGGAGTCACGCGCCTCGGCCAGGCTGCGGGCATGTTCGTTCACCCGGCGGCGGTAGCGGCGCAGCCGCTTGGCGACATGCTCGGCCGCCACCTCGAAGGCGCGGTGAGCATCGGTGCCTTCGCCCTCGCCGCGCATGAAGAGGTTGCGGCCGGCCTTGAGGTTGATGTCGCAGGCGAAGAAGGCCCCAAGTCTGCCCTTGGCATCGCGCCGGAAGGTGACGTTGGCCTCAAGCGCATGGTCGAAATATTTCTGAGCGATACCAGCAAGCCCGTCCCGGACGTGCTGCTGCAGCGCCTCGCCGGTCTCGACCTGCTTGCCTGCGACGGTGATGTGCATAAGGGCGACTCTCCTTTCCCGTTCCGGAAAAGGTCCACCCGGCGCGCCGGCGGTGGCGCCGCGCGCCACGACGAGGGGCGGACGCGGCGCAAGCCGCAGGGTCATGCCGCGCGGCATGCCCGCACCGGGGAAAGGTCGGGCGCCGCCCGGCAGGATCAGGCCGGGACGGCCTTCTCCCGCTTGCGCTGCACGGAGGATGGGATGCGCAGCGCGTCCCGGTATTTGGCCACGGTCCGCCGGGCGATGTCCACGCCTTCCTGCCTCAACCGTTCGACGATGGCGTCATCCGACAGCACCGCCTCAGGGTCCTCGGCCTCGATCATGCTGCGGATGCGGTGGCGGACCGCCTCGGCGCTGTGGGATTCGCCGCCCAGCGTGCCGGCGATGGCGGTGGTGAAGAAGTATTTCAACTCGAAGGTGCCGCGCGGCGTGGCGATGTACTTGTTGGCGGTGACGCGGGAGACGGTGCTCTCGTGCATCTCCACCTCCTCCGCCACGTCGCGCAGGATCAGCGGGCGCAGGTGCTCGACCCCGTGGCGGAAGAAGCCGTCCTGGCGGCGGACGATCTCCTGCGCCACCTTGATGATGGTGGTGGCCCGTTGTTCCAGGCTTTTCAGCAGCCAGTTCGCGCTCTGCAACTTCTCCGCCAGGAAGGCCTTGTCCTCGCGGTTGCGGGCACCGACTTGGCAGCGGGCGTGGAAGCCGCGGTTGACCAGGACGCGCGGCAGGGTCTCGGGGTTCAGCTCCAGGATCCAGGCGCCGCTTTCGACGAAATCCGGGGCCCGCCGCATCAGCACGTCGGGCACCACCGCCGGCGCCGGGGCGGCGTCGAAGCTGGCGCCGGGCTTGGGGTCCAGCCGCTTCAGCTCGGCAATCATCTCGGCCAGGTCTTCGCTGTCGACGCCGCAGACCTGCAGCAGCGCCAGCCGGTCGCGCCGCGCCAGCAGGTCGAGGTTGTCGAGCAGCGCCTGCATGGCCGGGTCCAGCCGGTTGTGTTCGGCAAGCTGGACAGCGAGGCATTCCCGCAGGTCGCGGCAGAACATTCCGACCGGATCGAACCGCTGCATGCGGGACCGGACGCCGGCCACGCGCTCCACCTCGCAGCCCATCGCCGCCGCCAGCGCCTCATCGGTGATGGCGAGCCGGCCGGCGCCATCGACCAGCGCCACCAGCTGCGCCCCGATCAGCCGGTCGCGCGGGTCGCGGAAGGTCAACCGCACCTGCTCGCCAAGGTGCTCGCGCAGGGTGAGGCCGGTGCCGGCGAGATCCTCGACACCGGAAAGCTCATCGGCGAAATCGGCCCGGCCGCCGCGGCCATAGGGGCTCTCGTAGCTGGCGCCGTTATCATAGACATTGTGCCATTCCGCATCGAGCGGGCCCGAGGCGGCATCCGGCAGCGCATCCGAACTGGCGGCGGCGTGGCTGTCCTGGCCCTCCGTCTGCGCCGGCAGCGGGTCGACCCGGTGGCCGGCCTCGGGGCCGGGCAGGGAACGCTCGTCGCGCTCCAGCAGCGGGTTACGCTCCAGCTCCTCCTCGACGAAGGCATTGACCTCGAGGTTGGAGGATTGCAGCAGTTTGATCGCCTGCCGCAGCTGCGGCGTCATCACCAGCGCCTGCGACTGCCGCAGGTCGAGGCGGGGGACCATCGCCATGGCTAGCTATCCCGCCGGCGCGGCGCCGCGCCGCCCGATGCACGCTGGGGTGGGGTGGAAGCGTCGTGCATGGCGGGGCTACAGGCTGAACCTTTCGCCCAGATAGACCCGGCGCACGCCCTCATGCGCGACGATGTCGCGCGGCGCGCCCTCCATCAGCACCTGGCCCTCGTGCAGGATGTAGGCACGGTCGATGATCTCCAGCGTCTCGCGCACATTGTGGTCGGTGATCAGCACGCCGATCCCGCGGTCCTTCAGATGCTTCACCAGGTCGCGGATCTCGCCCACCGCGATCGGGTCAATGCCGGCCAGAGGTTCGTCGAGAAGAATGTAGGAAGGATGAGTGGCCAGCGCCCGGGCGATCTCGCAGCGCCGCCGCTCGCCGCCCGAGAGCGCCAGCGCCGGGGCGCGGCGCAGATGGGCGATGCCGAATTCGGCCAGGAGACTGTCGAGCATCTGCTCCCGCCGGTCGCGCACCGGCTCCACCACCTCCAGCGCGGCGCGGATGTTGTCCTCCACCGACAGGCCGCGGAAGATCGAGGCCTCCTGCGGCAGGTAGCCGAGGCCGAGGCGGGCACGGCGGTACATCGGCATCTGGGTCACGTCATGGCCATCCATGACCACGCTGCCTTCGTCCGGCTGCACCAGCCCGGTGATCATGTAGAAGGTAGTGGTCTTGCCGGCGCCGTTCGGGCCGAGCAGCCCCACCGCCTCGCCGCGGCGCAGGTTGACGGAGACGTTCCGCACCACCGGCCGCTTGCGGTAGCGCTTGCCAAGGCCGGTGGCGACCAGCCCGCCGTCGCCGCCCAGGGCGCGCAGCGCCGGCGCCGCGGCAGTCGCGGTCTGGTCCATCACCGCTCGCCCTCCGGCGTGACGGGCCGGCCGGCGTCCTCGCTCGTCTGGCTGTTCGGCACCACCAGGCCCTGCACCCGGGCACCGGGCGAGGCGACCAGGCGGGCCACGCCGGTATGCAGGTTCACGATCGCCTCCCGCCCATTAAGCTGGTTGTCGCCGCGGGTGATGCGGACATTGCCGAGCAGCCGGGCCATGCCGGTGGCGGCGGAATATACGCCGCGGTCGCCACGCACCACATCGGTCGGCGTGCGGATCTCGACATTGCCGAAGGCCTCGACCCGGTCCATCCGGCCGGCGCCGGGCACGTTACGCTCGCCCTGGCGCGGCTCGGCCACCGGGCGTGGCGCCGGGGCCTCGCCGGGGCCGTCGAGGAAATAGGCGACGAGGGTATCGGCGGTGATGCGGCGATCCTCCGCGGTGTCGACCACCACGGCATTGCCGCGGGCCACCGCCATCTTGCGTTGCGACCAGTATTCCAGGCTGTTGCTGGCGGTGATCACCTGCTGCGGCGTGGTCAGGCCGAGGTTGCGGCCGGTCAGCACCAGCACCGCCTGGTCGATGTCATAGACCGCACGATCGCCGCGCGCTGTGTCGGTGGCGGTGGTGATGCGGACAGAGCCTTCCGCCTCCAGCCGCCAGATCTCGCTGCTGCCGCCGAGCGCCGCATCCGCCGCGGCCCCGGCGGGACGCCCCGGGGCGGAGGCTGGCGCGGTGGCCGGCGGGGCCGCGCCGGCGCCGGACTGGCGGTAGCGGGCGAGCAGCCGGTCGCTGGTGACGACCACGCCGCCGCGGGCGGCCCGGGCATCGCCGCGGGCGATCACCACCTGCTCCGCCTGGCGCCATTCGATGCCATCGGTCGCGGTGACGTCGACCGGCCCGCCCTGGGACAGGTCGATGCCCTGGGCCTTCACGCCCCCAAGGGCCCCCTCGAAGGTGGCGAGGCCGAGCAGCAGCGCGGCAAGGACGCGGCCGGTTCGGCGCGGATGGGGGGCGCTCATCGCCCGCCCTCCAGCACCGCATGGGCATGGCCGGTGAAGACGATGACGGCACCGCGCTCGGTCAGCCGGAAGCCGTCGGCGGTGAGGGTGCCGAAGCTGCCCTGGGCGGCGACCGGGCTGTCGCCGCTGGCGGTGCCGGCATCGATCTCCACCGCGGCGCTGTCGGTCAGCAGCATGGTGCCATTGTCATGGTAGATCGTCACCTCGCCGGTGAGGTCGAGGTGCTGGGCCGGCTTGTCGAAGCGGCCCTGGTGGGCTTGGACGAAGATCCAGGCGCCATCGGTCAGGGTGATGTCGGCGCGCGGCTCCTCGAGGTCGAGGATCTCGGCGCTGCCCGGCTGCTGGCCGACCTTGGCGGTGATGGTGAAGGGGCGGTTCAGCTCGTCGATTCCCTGGTAGCGCGGGTTGACCACCCGCAGCGCCTCGGCCCGCGGCTGGACGGTGCGGCGGAAGCTGACGCGGGAGCGGTCCTCATTGCCTTCGAGTTCCGGCCAGAAGGCCACGGCGCCGAGCAGCAGCAGCGCCAGCGCCGGCAGCAGCCGCTTGGCCCAGCGTACGGCGAAGCGGCGCCGGGCGAGCTGGCCGGAGGTTGGCGGGCGGCGGCGGCGCGACGGCGCCAGCATCTGGCGGCCAGGCAGCACCATGGCCCGCCCCGCGGCCGGACGCGGGGACGTGCTGCGATCCGGGGTCATCGGCGGCATGGCGCCTCCGCCCGGGGTGGCATGTTGCATTCGTGCCGCGCCGCGGTCCTGGCCGGGCGCCACGGCCGGGCCGGGCCGGGAAGGGGCAGGGACAAGGTCACGCCCGCTGTATGGGCTGCGCCGCGACAGGGGTCAACGTTCCCTTGGCGATGCAGGACAAGAATCATGCCAATGTGGCCGACGGACGATTGCCGGTCCGTCTCCAGCCGTTCAATGGGCGAAGATATCAGGCTCCTCATAGCCCAGCAGGTCAAGCGCGCCGCGGGTGGGCAGGAAGCGGAAGCAGGCCTCGGCGAGCTCCAGCCGGCCCTCGCGCCGCAGCAGCGCCTCCAGCTTCGCCCAGAGCGCGTGCAGGTGCAGCACGTCCGAGGCGGCATAGGCCAGTTGCTCGGAGCTCAGCTCCGGCGCGCCCCAATCCGAGCTCTGCTGCTGCTTCGACAGCTCGACCCCCAGCAGTTCCTTGCAGAGATCCTTGAGACCGTGCCGGTCGGTGAAGGTGCGGACCAGCTTGGCGGCAACCTTGGTGCAGACCACCGGCGCCACCGTCACCCCCAGGTGCTGCCGCAGCGCGGCGCAGTCGAAGCGGGCGAAGTGGAACAGCTTGACCCGGTCAGGGTCGGTCAGCAGGCGCTTCAGGTTCGGGCAATTGGCGCCGCGGCCGCCGAGCGCTTCCGGGATGATCTGCACCAGATGGGCATCGCCGTCACCGGCCGAGAGCTGCACCAGGCACAGCCGGTCGCGGTGCGGGTTGAGTCCCATGGTTTCGGTGTCGATTGCGACCATCGGGCCGAGGTCGAGGCCTTCGGGCAGATCGTGCCGGTGCAGGCGGATCACGGCGGGGCTCCTGGCTGAGGTCCCGCGGGAGAACAGCGTCACCGCCATCGGTGATATGTCGCGGGGGAGGGCGGTGGTGCCCAGGAAAGGACTCGAACCTTCACGACCTTGCGGTCACTGGCACCTGAAGCCAGCGCGTCTACCAATTCCACCACCTGGGCATCTGCTGCACTTAGTCGCTGCAGAGGAGGCGCGAAATAGAGGCCGGCGATGCCGTCGTCAAGCACCCCCCAGCGAAGTTTGCGACATTCGTTTCCGATCGGGCAGGTCCGCCGCTCCGCCGTCCCGGCGGTGCTCCCGCGGGCCGCAGGCAGCACCCGGAGAGGCCGGCCACGGCGTCAGGCGGCGGCGCTTTCCGCCGCCGCCAGCGCCGGCAGGCGCAACCGGAACAGGGCGCCGCCGCCGGGGGCGTCCTCCACCTCGATGCTGCCGCGATGCAAATCGGCAACCCGCTGCACGATAGCCAGGCCAAGCCCGGCGCCGCGCCGCCGCGTCGCGCGTTCCCCCTGCGATCGCCAGAAGCGGCGGAACACCAGCTCCCGCTGCTGCAGCGGCACGCCGGGCCCCTGGTCGGCAACCTCCACCATGCCGGGGGCCAGGACGCCGACGCGCACCTTGCCTGCCGCCGGGCTGTGGCCGAGGGCGTTGTGCAGCAGGTTGAGGATGGCCTGATACAGCGGCTCCTCATGGCCGTCGACCAACACCGGCTCGGCCGGCGTGTCGAGCACCAGCTCCACACCTTGCCTGGCCGCCAGCGGGTCGAGGAATTCGACCGCCGCCTCGGCCAGCGCCCGCAGATCCACCGGCGTGCCGGAGGGAGCGATCTCCGCGGTGTCGATCTCGGCCAGGATCAGCAGCTGGTCGACGATGCGTTCCAGCGCGGTGACATCGTGGTCGAGCAGCGCACCGGTGCGGCGGTCCTGGATCAGCTCCGCATGCGCCTTCAGCACGGCCAGCGGGGTCCGCATCTGGTGCGCCGCCTCTGCGGTGAAATGGCGCTGCGCGTCGAAAGCCCGCTCGGCACGGTCGAGCGCGGCGTTCATCGCCCGCACCAGCGGTCGGATCTCATCCGGGGTCTCGTCCTCCGGCAGGCGCTCGTTGGCGCCCGACAGCGCCGCGGCGCGGCGCGACAGCAGGTGGATCGGCCGCATGCAGAGATGCAGCGTGCCGAAGCACACCGCCGCCAGCGCCACGAAGACCGGCAGGATCACCCAGGACACGCGGGCGAGGAAATCCGCCGAAAGATCGTCGGTCACCACATCCGGGTGGATGACGTTATCCGCCACCTGGACGATCAGCGGCGTGCCCGCGATCTCCACGGGGATGGAGAGTCCGCGCAGAACCATGCCGCCGCGACGCAGGCGGAAGGTGGCCGGCTCCTCGAAGGTCGAATTCGGCAGGACGATCGGCACGTCGCCCGGCATCTGGTCCATCGAGGACAGCACCGCCCGGCCGGAGCCGTCCCGCACCGCGTAGAAGGCACGGCCATAGGCGGGGTCGAAGCGGCTGGCGAGGACCTGCGGCAGGTCCAGGTGCCATTCGCCGGTGTCGTCCGAATAGCGCAGCCCGCTTGCCAGCGTATGCGCATTCGCCGCCAGCACCTCCAGTTCCTTGTCGGCGATCACCACCGTGTTGCGGCTGAGCAGCAGGCCGACCGATGCGGCGGCGGCGACGAGGGTGGCGGCCAGCAGGATGACGACGCCGGTCCGGGTAAGCGATCGCGGCATGAAGGATCGCGAAGATCGCATCAGGAGTCGGCGCCGGTGGCGGCATGGACGATGCGGTAGCCGAAGCCGCGTTGGTTCTCGATCCTGACATCCGGCGCGGCGGCCTCCAGTGCCTTGCGCAGCCGGTTGACATAGACCTCGATGGCGCCGCTCTCCGGCCCGCCCTCGAAATTGCTCAGCGCGTTCTCGATTGTGGCGCGCGGCACGAAGCGGCCACGCGCCAGCAGCAGCGTCTCCAGCACCATCGACGGCCGCAGGGTCAGCCGCAGCGCCGCGCCGTTCACGCTCGCCATCCGCGATGACTGGTCGTACTCCAGCGGTCCCAGCCGCAGCGTCGGGCTGGCCGCACCGGCGGCCCGGCGGGTCAGGGCGCGCATCCGGGCATGCAGCTCCGCCGCGGCGCAGGGCTTGACCACGTAATCATCCGCGCCGGCGTTCAGCCCGGCGATGCGCTCGGCGACCCGGCCGCGCGCGGTGAGGATCAGGATCGGCAGCGGATCGCCGACCATGCGCAGGCCGCGCACGAGGCTGATGCCATCGCCATCCGGCAGGCCGAGATCGAGCACCATCACCCGGTAATCGGCCGAGCGCAGCGCCGCATAGGCGTCGGCGCAACTCCCCACGACATCGACCAGCCAGCCATGCCGGCGCAGCGCCTCGCCGACGAGTTCAGCGAGGCGGGCGTCATCCTCGACAAGCAGGGTCCGCAGCGTCCGTTCTCCAATTCCCGTCGGCGACACCGGGGCGGGACCGCCCGGGTGGCGCAATTCATCAGTGAATACATGAGGCTGGAAGCCCGGTACCGCAAGATATTCTGGAATCGTTCCAGTTGGCGCCTGACCCGGCGGCGCATCCATCACCGGCAGCGGCCGGCGCCGCTGGTTCCGGGCGGCCGAACCCGGCTACATCGCCCGCTGGCCGACCGGGAACAGCGGCCCGCCATAGCCGGCCTCGACCGGGATGCGGAGCAGGCGGGTGCCGGTCGCATCGGTTTCCAGCCGCGGCTGTACCGTCACCACCGGCTGCGCCGCCGCCGTCTCCAGCGCCATCGTTAGCGAGGTGGCGCCGACCAGCCGGCCGAGGTTCATCCGGGTCGGGAACAGCAGTGTCCTTGTGCCGGCCGCGGCTTCGGCCAGAGCCGCCTCGGGGGAAATCCAGACGCTGTCCACCGCCTCATGCCCGTCATGCGTCGCGGCATGGCCGCCGGGCGCCGGGGCCAGGAAGAAATGCGTATCGAACCGCTTGGCCAAGTCGTCCGGCGTCACCCAATGGGCGAAGCGCACCAGCGCCCCGATGTCGGGCACCAGCGCCTCCGCCTGCAGCAGCGCCGCGAAGCCGCGGCTGCCGGCGTTGAGCGCGTCGCGATGCGCCGCGGCGACAGCGGCGCCCTGGTCCGGCGTCAGCGGCACGCCGCTGGCGGTGCGGGCCAGCAGCAGCCCGCTTTCCTCGAAGGCCTCGCGGATGGCGGCGACACGGAAGGCAGCGAAGGGGTCGGTGGCGCCTAGTCCGGCGGCGATCTCCGCATCCGCCGCCTCAACACGGCCGCCAGGGAAGACCAGCGCGCCGGCGGCGAATTCGATCTGCCGATGGCGCACCACCATGAACACCTCCGGCCCCGAGGCGGAGTCGCGCAGCAGCAGGACGGTGGCGGCGGGGCGGGCGGGGGCGGGGGTGCTCTCGGACATCAGTTCTGCCTATTCGATGCGAAGGCCGGAGGATTGGATCAGCGGCGCCCAGCGAACGTGCTCGGCGCGGATGAAGGCGGCGAAGCTCTCGGCGCTGCCGCCAACCACTTCGCCCGCTTGATTCTGCTCGACCATGCGCCGCACCTCGGGTTGTTGCGCCACCGCGTTGAAAACGCGGTTGGCGGCGGCGATGATCTCCACTGGCAACCCGGCGGGGCCGACGATGCCGTGCCAGACCGTCGCCTCGAAGCCCGGCAGTGTCTCGGCCACGGTCGGGACCTCCGGTAGCAGCCCGACCCGCTTCGGGGAAGCGACGGCCAATGCCCGCAGCTTGCCCTCGCGCAGGAAGGGCAGGCTGGTGGAGACGGTGATGAAGGAGCTGCCAGTCTCGTTCGCCAGCAGGCTGCGGACCACCTCGGCGCCGCTGCGATAGGGCACCGGGGTCATCCGGATGCCGGATTGGCGGAGGAACATCTCCTGCGCCAGATGCCCGACATAGCCGATGCCGGGATGGGCGTAGACCATGTCGCGCTCGCGCTTCGCCAGCGCGACCAGCCCGGCCACATCGCGCGCCGGGGAGGCCGCCGGCACCACCAGTGCCAGCGGCAGGTTCACCAGATGGCAGATCGCGGCGAAGCTCCCGACCGGGTCATAGGATAGGCTCGGCTGCAGTTCCTTGCCGATGGCGTTGGCGCCGAGATCGGCCATCATCAGCGTTGCGCCATCCGGCCGTGCCTGGGCCACCGTCGCGCCGGCGATGGTGCCGCCGGCCCCGGCGCGGTTCTCCACCACCAGGGTCTGGCCACCGGCCTGGGCGGGAAAGGCGTTGGCCACCGTGCGGGCCAGGGTGTCGATGGCCCCGCCGGCGCCGAAGGGCAGCACCAGCCGCACTGTCCGGTCCGGCCAGGCGGCCTGGGCGTGCGCCGGGTGGGCGGCGGCCAGCAGCGCCGGGAGGGCCAGGGCGGCGCGGCGGCCGACGGCAGGATGGGTGACGGTCATGATGGATTGTTGCCTCCCTGATTTGTCAGCAGGCTGCCTCTACCCCTGCCGCGGCGCAACCCGGCGCGTAGGATGGGGGGTCCGCCGCGGGAGCTCCGAGAGATGACCTGGTCCATTGTTGCCCATGACAGCGTCACCGGCGCCTTTGCTGTCGCCGTCACCACCTGCGCCTTCGCCGTCGGCGCCAGCTGCCCCTTTGTCCGTGCCGGGGTCGGCGCGGTCTCGACGCAGTCCATGACCAACCGCTATCTCGGTCCGGCGATCCTGGATGCGATGCAGCGCGGTCTGCATCCGGCGGCGGCCATCGAGGGTGCGCTGGTCGGCGACGAGGGCCGCGGCATCCGTCAGGTGCACGCCGTGGACCGGCACGGCCGCAGTGCCGCCTGGACCGGCGAGAATTGCGTCGAATGGTGCGGCCACAGCACCGCCGAGGGCTTCTCCGTCGCCGGCAACATGCTGGCCGGGCCGGCGGTGGTGGCGGACACCTACGCCCGCTTCGCCGCCGATGCGTCGCTGCCGCTGCCGGACCGGCTGATGGCGGCGCTCGATGCCGGAGAGGCGGCAGGCGGTGACCGGCGCGGCCGGCAATCCGCGGCGATGCTGATGGTGACGACGGAGGATTTCCCCGACCTCAACATACGGGTCGATGACCATCTGGCTCCGCTCGATGAACTCCGGCGTCTGCTGGGCGTCTGGACCCGGGAGCGGCAACCGGCGCTGCTGGAGATGCCGCGGCGGGGCAACCCCTCCGGCCGGGTGGACCTCGACGGGATCGAGGCGGATTGGCGGGCCCGGGGGCTGGCCTTGCGGTTCCGTCGCTGAATCGCGGCCTTGCCAGAGTAACCTTCCGAGCCGTCGCTTGGTTGTGCAGAGAGATGACGGAGGTGCGCGTTTAGGTTGATATAGAATAATATATACGTTTTTATGAGGATATGATGTCCTATCGCCTGATTATCGGGACCTGGAATGCCGACACCCTCCATGGCTCCGCCGAAGCCGAGCTGATCTGGGCTGGTGCCGGCAATGACCTCATCTACGGCGACGGCCTCGACGGGCCGCACCCACCGATCTTTCCGGAGCCCTATACGGATGTCGTCATCCCCGGCAACCTGATCGACGCCGGCTTCGGCGACGATACGGTGCATGCCGGCTACGGGGCGGATTACGCCAACGGCAGCCTCGGCAACGACCTGATCTCCGGCTGGGGCGTGCTGGCGGAGAGCAATCCCTACCGCGACGCCTACGCCCGCGACAGCGATGGTGCCGACACGCTGCTGGGCGGCGACGGCAATGACACGCTGCTCGGCGGCGGCGGGGCCGACTTTCTTCACGGCGACGCCGGCGACGACGTGCTGGAAGGCGGCGTCGCCGCCGATACCTTGACCGGCGGCGCCGGCGCCGACCGCTTCGTCTTCGGCGCCCTCGACAGCCGGGCGAAGCTGCCGGTATTCGACACCCGCGGCGATGTGGTGACGGATTTCGAGGACGGGCTGGACAAGCTCGACTTCTCCCACCTGCGGTCGATCGTCCCGGATGCGGCCCTCGACATTCTGGGCGAGGCGGCGTTCACCGACGCCACGCATCTGCAGGTTCGCAGCAGCGTCGTCGACGGCAACACCCTGGTCGAGGTCTGGGTACCGATCTACTCGCTGCCGCCCGACGAGGTGCCGACCCAGGGCAACGTCAGCATCACCTTGCTCGGCGAGCATCATCCGGGCGCGGGCGACTTCCTCTTCGCCTGAAGGCCGCGCGCTCGTACAGCCGGCGCCGATCCAGGAGAGAGGGGAGGGGCGTATGCGCCGTTTGAGGATTGCCGCCATCGGCGGCGACGGCATCGGGCCGGAGGTGATCGCCGCCGGCTGCCGCGTGCTGGCGGCGACCGCCGCCGCCGATGGCGGCTTCGCCTGCGATATCCAGGATTTCGACTGGGGCAGCGCGATGTACCGCACTACCGGCCAGATGATGCCGGCGGACGGGCTGCGCCAGCTCGAAGGCTTCGACGCCATCTTTTTCGGCGCCGTCGGCGCGCCCGACATCCCCGACCATGTCACGCTCTGGGAGCTGCGGCTGGCGATCTGTCAGGGCTTCGACCAATACGCCAATGTCCGGCCGACCCGGCTGCTGCCCAGCGTGACCGGCCCGCTGCGCGAGGAACTCGGCCGGCAGATCGACTGGGTGATTGTGCGGGAGAATTCCGAGGGCGAATACGCCGGCGTCGGCGGCCGGGCCCATCGTGGGCTGCCGATCGAGGTCGGCATGGATGTCGCGGTCTTCACCCGCGCCGGGGTCGAGCGCATCTGCCGCCATGCCTGCGAGATCGCCATGTCCCGCCCGCGCAAGCACCTGACCGTGGTGACCAAATCCAATGCCCAGCGCCACGGCATGGTGTTCTGGGACGAGGTCTGCGCCGGCGTGACCGCCCAGTACCCGGAACTGACGGTGGAGAAGGTGCTGGTCGATGCGATGACCGCGCGCATGGTGATGCAGCCGGGGCGGGTCGACACCGTGGTCGCCACCAACCTGCATGCCGATATCCTCTCCGACCTGGCCTCGGCGTTGGCCGGCTCGCTCGGCATCGGCGCCACCGGCAACATCGACCCGTCCCGCAAGCGCCCCTCGATGTTCGAGCCGATCCACGGCTCGGCCTTCGACATCACCGGCAAGGGCATCGCCAACCCGCTGGGCGCCTTCTGGACCGCGGCGATGCTGCTGGAGCACCTCGGCGAGGCCGCGGCCGGGCGTCGCCTGATGGCGGCGGTGGAGGCGGTGACAGGGCGCGGCGCGGTGCTGACCCCGGACCTCGGCGGCACCGCAACGACCGCTGCGGTGACCGATGCGGTGATCGCCGCCTTGGCCGGCATCAATGCCTGAGCCAAGCCGCGAGAGAATTACGAAACGACCTTGAACGCTTTGTAAGTCTGGGCGATTTCTTCTTGTAACGGGCCCGGCGCCAAGCCGGCCCGCAGGAGAGATCGGCCATGGACCGCAGGACTATTCTGAAGCTCGGTGCCGCAGTTGCGACTCTTCCGGCAGGGCTTGCGAGGCCGGCCATTGCTCAGGGTGGGCCGGTGCTCCGGCTTGGCGTGCTGAACGACCAGTCGGGTCTCTATGCCGACCTGACCGGCCAGGGCTCGGTCGTCGCCACGCGCATGGCGATCGAGGATTTCAAGGTGGCGGAGAAGGGCATCCGCGTCGAGGTGATCGCGGCCGACCACCAGAACAAGCCGGATGTCGGCTCCAACATCGCCCGGCAGTGGTTCGACCGCGATGGCGTGGATGTGATCCTCGACGTCCCGACCTCCTCCGTCGCGCTCGCCGTCTCATCGGTGACCAAGGAACGGGACAAGGTGTTCCTGAACTCCGGCGCGGCGACGGCCGATCTCACCGGCCCGGCCTGCACGCCGAACACCATCCACTGGTCCTACGACACCTGGATGCTGGCCAACGGCACCGGCAAGACCATGGTCGCGGCCGGTGGCCGCACCTGGTACTTCATCACCGCCGACTATGCCTTCGGCCATGCGCTGGAGCGCGACACCATGGCGAAGGTCAGGGAAGGCGGCGGCCAAGTGCTGGGCTCGGTACGCACGCCCTTCCCGGGCACCACCGATTTCAGCAGCTTCCTGATGCAGGCCCAGGCCAGCCGGGCGCAGGTGATCGGCCTGGCCAACGCCGGCGGCGACACCATCAACAGCATCAAGCAGGCGGCGGAATTCGGGTTGACCCGGCGCGGCACCAAGATCGCCGCGCTGCTGTTCCAGGTGACCGACGTGCACGCGCTCGGCCTGCAGACGGCGCAGGGGCTGAACCTGACGGAATCCTTCTACTGGGATTTGAACGACGGTACCCGCGCCTTCACCGAGCGGTTCCACCCGCAGTTCCGCGGCATCCGCCCGACCCAGATCCACGCCGGCTGCTATTCCTCCACCCTGCACTACCTGAAGGCGGTGGAGGCAATGGGCGGCGTCGAGGCGGCGAAGCGCAGCGGCGCCGCGACGGTGGCCAGGATGAAGGAGATCAAGACCAGCGACCCGCTGTTCGGCGAGGGCGAGGTGCGCGCCGATGGGCGCAAGATCCACCCTGTCTACCTTTTCGAGGTGAAGAAGCCCGAGGAATCGAAGGGCCCCTGGGATTACTACAAGCTGGTCCGCACCATTCCGGCGAATGAGGCATTCCGGCCGATCGCCGAGGGCGGCTGCCCGCTGGTGCGGAGCTAAAACAGCATCGCCAGCAGCCGGTGATAGGGGCCGCGCAGGCGCGGCTGGATCGAGGAGGCGAAAGGGCAGGGGGCCGCGTTAGCCCGGCTCGATCCCTGCCTCCTTCGCCCGCTGCGTCAGCTCCTTGATCTGGTCGCGCAGGAAGCTCCGGAACCACTCCGGCTCGGTCGGCCGCGGCACATAGCCGAGGCGGGCGACGCGGTCGGCAAATTCCGGCGAGGCCAGAACCTTGTTCATCGCCGCATTCGCCCGCGCCACCACCGGCGCCGGGGTGCCGGCAGGGGCCGACATGCCGAACCAGAAGGTGAAGCCATAGCCTGGCAGCGTCTCCGCCGCCGAGGGGATCTCCGGTGCCAGCGGGAAGCGCTGCGGCAGGGTTACCGCCAGCGCCCGCACCTTGCCCTCGCGGATCTGCGGCATGCCGGCGGGGAAATCCGTCCAGGTGCTGTCGATTCGCCCGGCAATGACATCGGTCAGCGCTTCCGGCCCGCCGCGATAGGGCACCGCGGTCATTTCCACCCCACCCATCCGCGCCAGGGTCGCCGAGGCGATCAGCGCGCTCGAATTGCCGTGGCTGTAGGTCAGCTGGCCCGGTCGCTGTTTCGCCAGCGCGATCAGCCCGGCCAGGTCCTTCGCCGGCGAGGCGGCCGGCACCACCAGGATGTAGGCGGTTTCGGCGATGAAGCCGATCGGGGTGAAATCCTTGAGCGGGTCATAGGGCAGCCGCGGCACGGTATAGGTGTTCAGCGCACCATTGGTGACGCTCACCACGCACCAGGTATGGCCATCCGCCGGGCTGCGGGCGGCGCTCTCGGTGCCGACCACGCCATTGCCGCCGGGGCGGTTGTCGACGATCACCGGCTGGCCGAGCTCACGCCCCAGCGGTTCCGCCAAATGGCGCATCAGCGTGTCGGTGACGCTGCCGGCGGGGAAGGCGACAACCAGGCGGATCGGCCGGTCCGGCCAGCCCTGTGCCCTGGCCAGGCTGGGCAGCAGCAGGGCCGGGGCGGCCAATGCGACACGACGCGAGAAAGCCATCAATGCACTCCGGGGATCAGTGGGTAGCGGCATTGCTATCACGGCGTCAGATATCGGCAATGTCCGTGCTCCGGCGCGGCCGGCACTGACGACGATGCGCCATGGTGGCGATCAGCCCGCCTGCGAGAACCCGGTGCCACCGTCCGCCTCGGCAGCGATGCGCCAGTCCGGGCTGGCCGCTGCGCTTCCGGGTGCCGGCAAGCGCGCTGGTGTTGTGGCGCGGCATGCGGACGCTGGCGTCGCGGTGATGATCACGGTGCCGAGCCCGGCGTCCCGCCAGGCGACAACTTGCCAGTGGTGGCGCCGCGGGCTGATGGCGCCGGCGCTGCGGCGGGCGAGCGTCAGAAATCCGGATCGGCGTAATGCGGCGGCGGCGTCACGCCGCTGACCCGGTCGGCCAGCAGAGGGCGGAAGGCGGGGCGGGACTTCATCCGCGCATACCACTCCTTCGCCGATTCATTGGTGCTCCAATCCACGTCGCCGATGTAGTCGAGCGCCGAGAGATGCGCCGCGGCGGCGAAATCCGCGAGGCTCACCTGCGGCCCGGCCAGCCAGGCGCGGGTTTCCGCCAGCCAGCCAAGGTATTCCAGATGCGGCCGGAGGTTGGCGTAACCGGCGCGGATTACCCCGGAATCCGGATTGCCGCGGCCGAGCAGCCGCTTCATCTGCTTCTCGTAGTAGAGGTTGCGGGTGACCTCGGTGTTGAATTTGTCGTCGAACCAGGACACCAGCCGCCGCACCTCGGCGCGTTCCGCCAGGGTCCGGCCGAACAGCGTGATGTCCGGATAGGCCTCGTCGAGGTACTCGCAGATGGCGTAGCTGTCGGCGATCGCCAGGCCGGTCTCCTCGATCAGCACCGGCACGGTGCAGGCCGGGTTCATGTCGAGGAATTCCGGGCGGCGGTCCCAGACCCGCTCGACCCGCAATTCGAAGGGAATCCGCTTCTCCGCCAATGCGAGGCGGACCTTGCGGGCATAGGGCGACAGCGGCAGGTGATGAAGGATGCGCACCGGCGGCTTATGCCACCGGTGCGATCCGTGGAGAAGCTGTTGCGGCGCAGCGGAGGAGGTTATTCGCCTTCCCCGCGCGCCAACCCGGTCCCTGGTGCCAGGCCGTGCGCTTCCCGCCTTCGGTTGTTCCAACCCCAGGCGGTCACGCTCTACTCCGCCGCGACGGCCACCGGGTCGCGCATCGGCGCGGCCAGGTATTTCGCGTATTCCTTCGGCACCGCGTGCCAGAAGCGCGTCCGCTCCTCCGTCCAGTCGTTCAGCAGCCGGGCGGCGAGGCGCGATCCCGTCTCCTCGGCGTGCCGGGCGATCAGCGTCTTCAGCGCCGCCTCCCAATGCGCGGAGGCGAGGCGCGACCACAGCAGCGTGTCGGGGTTCACCCGCTTCTCGAAGGTGTCGTCGGCGTCGTAGAGGAAGGCCATGCCGCCGGTGAAGCCGGCGCCGAAATTATCTCCGACCGGGCCGAGGATGACGACGGTGCCGCCGGTCATGTACTCGCAGCCATTGGCGCCGCAGCCTTCCACCACCGCCGTCGCGCCGCTGTTGCGGACGGCGAATCGCTCGCCGGCCTGGCCGCCGGCGAAGAGCTCACCCGCCGTCGCGCCATAGAGGCAGGTGTTGCCGATGATGCTGTTCTCGTTCCAGACCAATGCCGAGGAGGGCGCCGGCCGCACCACGATGGAGGCGCCGGACAGCCCCTTGCCGACATAGTCGTTGGCGTCGCCGAATACCTCTAGCTTCAGGCCGCGCACCGCGAAGGCGCCGAGCGATTGGCCCGCGGTGCCGCGCAGCCGCACCGTCAGATGCCCCGGCTGCAGCCCGGACATGCCGAATTTCCGCACGATGCGGCTGCTGATCTTGGTGCCGATCGCCCGGTGGGTGTTCCGGATGTTGTAGGCGAGTTGCATCTTCTCGCCCCGCTCGAACAGCGGCTGGGCATCGCGGATCATGTCCGCGTCCAGCGTCTCCGGCACCTCGTTGCGGCCGTCCAGCGTGCAGTAGCTGGCATGCGGGCCGGCATCCGCCTTGACCAGCAGCGGGTTGAGGTCGAGGTCGTCGAGATCCTCGGAGCCGCGGCTGACCTGCTTCAGCAGCTCGGTCCGGCCGATCACGTCGGTCAGCTTGCGGAAGCCGAGGGAGGCGAGGATCTCCCGCACCTCCTCCGCCACGAAGCTGAACAGGTTGATCACCTTTTCCGGGGAGCCAGCGAATTTCTGCCGCAGCGTCTCGTCCTGGGTGCAGACGCCGACCGGGCAGGTGTTGCTGTGGCACTGCCGCACCATGATGCAGCCCATGGCGACCAGGCTGGCGGTGCCGATGCCGAACTCCTCGGCGCCGAGCATGGCGGCGATGACCACGTCGCGGCCGGTCTTGATGCCGCCATCGGTGCGCAGCTTCACCCGGTGTCGCAGCCGGTTCAGCAGCAGCACCTGATGGGTCTCGGAGAGCCCCATCTCCCACGGCAGGCCGGCGTATTTGATGCTCGACTGCGGGCTCGCGCCGGTGCCGCCGGAATGACCGGAGACGAGGATCGCATCCGCCTTCGCCTTGGCGACACCAGCGGCGATGGTGCCGATGCCGGAGCGGCTGACCAGCTTCACGCAGACCGCGGCATCCGGGTTGATCTGCTTCAGGTCGTAGATGAGCTGCGCCAGATCCTCGATCGAGTAGATGTCGTGGTGCGGCGGCGGCGAGATCAGGGTGACGCCGGGGGTCGAGTGCCGCAGCTTGGCGATCAGCCCGGTCACCTTGAAGCCGGGCAGCTGCCCGCCCTCGCCGGGCTTGGCGCCCTGCGCCACCTTGATCTCGATCTCGCGGCAGGCGTTCAGATACTCCGCCGTCACGCCGAAGCGGCCGGAGGCGATCTGCTTGATGGCGCTGTTGGCGTTGTCGCCATTGGCGCGCGGCCGCGCGCGGGCCGGGTCCTCGCCGCCCTCGCCGCTGTCGGAGCGGGCGCCGATGCGGTTCATCGCGATCGACAGCGTCTCATGCGCCTCGGGGCTGAGGGCGCCGAGCGAAATGCCGGGCGCCAGCAGGCGTTTGCGGATCTCGGTGATGCTCTCGACCTCCTCCAGCGGCACCGCCGCGCGGCCATCGGCGCGGAAGTCCAGCAGGTCGCGCAGCGCGACCGGCGGCAGCCGCCGCACCGCTTCCGAATAACGCTTGAAGGTGGTGTAGCTGTCGGTCTCCACCGCACGCTGCAGGGTATGGATCAGGCTGCCGTCGAAGGCGTGATTCTCGCCGCGCTTGCGCAGCTTGTAGAGCCCGCCGACCGGCAGGGTCACCACATCGGCGTCCCAGGCGGTGCGGTGCAGCGCCAGGATGCGGCGGGCGATGCCGGAGAGGCCGATGCCGGAAATGCGGCTCGGCATGCCCGGGAAGAACTCGTTCACCAGGGCGCGTGACAGGCCGATGGCCTCGAAATTCATGCCACCGCGGTAGCTCGACAGCACCGAGATGCCGAGCTTCGACATCACCTTCAGCAGGCCCTTGTCCACCGCCTTCTTGTAGTGCGTGACGCACTCCTTCAGCGGCATGTCGCCGAACAACCCGCGGCGGTGCCGGTCGGCGATACTCTCCTGCGCCAGATAGGCGTTCACCGTGGTGGCGCCGGCGCCGATCAGCACGGCGAAATAGTGCACGTCGACGCATTCGGCGACGCGGACATTGAGGCTGGTGAAGGTGCGGAGCGAGTTCTTCACCAGATGCGTGTGCACGGCGCCGACCGCGAGGATCATCGGGATGGCGGCGCGTTCCGGCCCCTGCTGCTCATCGGTCAGCACGACATGGGCGCAGCCGCTGCGCACGCCTTCCTCCGCCTCGCGCCGGATCCGGTCGATGGCGCGGCGCAGGCCGGCCTCGCCGTCGGCGACGAGGAAGGTGCAATCCACCTCGCAGGCACTGGCGCCCATGTACTGGCGCATGGCGGCGAATTCGGCGTTGGACAGCACCGGGCTGTCCAGCATCAGCATGTCGCACTGCGTCGGGTCCTCGTCGAGGATATTCCCGAGGTTGCCGAGACGGGTCTTCAGCGTCATCACCCGCGTCTCGCGCAGGCTGTCGATCGGCGGGTTGGTGACCTGGCTGAAGGTCTGGCGGAAGTAATGGTGCAGCCCGCGGTACTGGCTTGAAAGCACGGCGATCGGCGTGTCGTCGCCCATGCTGCCGACCGCCTCGGCGCTGTCCTCCACCATCGGATGCAGGATGGTCTCCAGCTCCTCAAGCGTATAGCCGACCGAGAGCTGGCGGCGGCGCAGCTCCTCGCCGCGGAACAGCTCCGGCTCGGCGTTGTCGGCCTTGACGATGCCGTCGATGCGGGTGGTGCGCTCGGTCCATTTGCCGAAAGGTTTGCGGCCGGACAGCATGTCCTTCAGCGCGGTGTCGCTGTAGAATGTGCCCTCCTCCAGGTCGACGGCGATGCACTGGCCGGGGCCGACCCGGCCCTTGGCGACGATCTGCTCCTCCGGCAACTTCACCATGCCGGTCTCGGAGCCGACGATCAGCAGCCCGCTAGCGGTCTGGGTGTAGCGCAGCGGCCGCAGACCGTTGCGGTCGAGGCCGGCGATGATCCAGCGGCCATCAGTGGCGGCAATGGCGGCCGGGCCGTCCCAGGGCTCCATCACCGCATTGCAGTAGAGGAAGAGGTCGCGGTGCGCCTCCGGCATGGTGGCGTTGTTGCTCAGCGATTCCGGGATCAGCATCGCCTTCGCCATGGGCGCGTCGCGGCCGCCGCGCACCAGCAGCTCGAAGACGTTATCGAGCGTCGCGGTGTCGGAGCCGCCGGCCTGGATCACCGGCTTGATGTCGTCCAGATAGGGGTCGAGCAGCGGGTGTGAGAGCCGGGTCTCGTGACTCTTCATCCAATTGGCGTTGCCGTTCACGGTGTTGATCTCGCCGTTATGGGCGATCATCCGGAACGGCTGGGCCAGCCGCCAGGTCGGGAAGGTGTTGGTGCTGTAGCGCTGGTGGTAGACCGCGAAGCGCGAGACGAAGCGCGGGTCGAGCAGGTCGGGGTAGAATTCCGTCAGGCTCTCGGCCAGGAACATGCCCTTGTAGATCAGCGACCGGCAGGACAGCGAGCAGAGGTACAGCTCGTTGATCTGCGCCGCGATCGCCTGCTTCTCGATCCGCCGGCGGATGACGTAGAGGTCACGCTCCTGCGTCGACTCGTCGCGCTGCTCGGGGTCGTAGATCAGGATCTGCTCGATCTCGGGCCGGGTCGCATTGGCCTTCTCGCCGATGCATTCGACGTTGATCGGCACCTGGCGCCAGGAATAGATGGCATAGCCGGCGCCCAGGATCTCGGTCTCGACGATCTGCCGGCAGCGTTCCTGCGCGCCGAAATCGGTCTTCGGCAGGAACACCATGCCGACCGCGATGCGGCCGGGGCGCAGCCGGTCGCCGCCGCGCTGCACCACCTCGGCGAAGAAATCCTGCGGGATCTCGATATGGATGCCGGCGCCGTCGCCGGTCTTGCCGTCGGCGTCGACGGCACCGCGGTGCCACACTGCCTTCAGCGCGTCGATGCCAGCCTGCACCACCTCCCGCCGCGGCTTGCCGTCCAGCGCGGCAACGATGCCGACGCCGCAGGCGTCATGCTCGGTGAGGTCGATATGCGCATCCGCGAGGCGCGCGGTATTGGCCCGGAAGCCCTCGGCGAAAGCCTGCCCGTTCTCGTCCATCACCGTCACTCCGCCGCCGTGGCGAGCGCCTGGCTCGCCTTCGCCTTCACATAGGCATCGATCTGCTCCGCCGCGTCCCGGCCGTCGCGGATCGCCCAGACCACCAGGGATGCGCCGCGGACGATGTCGCCCCCGGCGAAGACGCCGGGCAGCTCCGTCATCATGGTGCGGTGGTGCACCTTCAGCGTGCCCCATTTCGTCACCGGCAGGGCCGGCTCGCCGAAGGCGAGGGGCAGGTCTTCCGGGTCGAAGCCCAGCGCCTTGATCGCCAGGTCGCAGGGAATGGTGAACTGGCTGCCGGCGATCGGCGCCACCTGCTGCCGCCCGGTCGCATCGGGCAGGCCGAGATGCATCCGCACCGCGCGCACGCCGCTGACCTGGCCTTCGCCCCCTCTGGCGGAGCCGGCATCGCCGAGGAACGCCTCGGGCGCCGCCAGCCAGGTGAATTCCACGCCCTCCTCCTCGGCGTTCTTCACCTCCCGCATCGAACCCGGCATGTTCGCCTTGTCGCGCCGGTAGAGGCAGGTGACCGAGGTGGCGCCCTGGCGCACCGCGGTGCGCACGCAATCCATGGCGGTGTCGCCGCCGCCGACCACCACCACCCGCTTGCCCTTCGCATTCAGCGCGCCGGAGGCGAAGTCCGGCACCGCATCGCCGAGGTTGTCGCGGTTGGAAGCGGTCAGGTAGTCGAGCGCGGGGACGATGCCGTCGAGCCCGCTGCCGACGCATTCGATATCGCGCGCCTTGTAGACACCGGTGCCGATGAAGACCGCGTCATGCCGCGCCCGCAGCTCCGCGAGCGAGATGTCCCGGCCGACGGCGAGGTTGAGGTGGAATTGGATCCCGCCGGCCTCGTACTGCTGCCAGCGGCGCAGCACGACGTCCTTCTCCAGCTTGAAGTTGGGGATGCCGTAGATCATCAGCCCGCCGACCCGGTCATAGCGGTCGTAGACATGCACCTGGTAGCCACGCAGCCGCAGCCGTTCGGCCACCGCGAGGCCGGCCGGGCCGGCGCCAATGATGCCGACGCTGTAGGGCAGTTCCTGGCGCGGGGTCGGCGGCCTGACCCAGCCCTTCTCCCAGGCGGTATCCGTTATGTATTTCTCGACGGCGCCGATGGTGACGCTCTCGAAGCCCTTCTCGATGACGCAATTGCCTTCGCACAGCCGGTCCTGCGGGCAGATGCGGCCGCAGATCTCGGGGAAGGTGTTGGTTGCGGAGGAGACTTCGTAGGCTTCCTCGAGACGGCCCTCGGCGGTCAGCTTCAGCCAGTCGGGGATGTTGTTGTTCAGCGGGCAGTGCACCGAACAGAAGGGGACACCGCACTGGCTGCAGCGGCTGGACTGTTCGGCCGCCGCCTCGGCGGCGAATTCGCGATAGATCTCGCCGAAGTCCGAACGCCGCGCCGACAGGTCGCGTTTGTCCGGCTGGGCCTGTCGGAGGCGGACGAATTGCAGCATGCGCTCGGCCATGTCGGATCCTCGGAATGCCGGCGACGCGTGGTGGGCACCGAGGCATGGCTGAAACGACACCAGGCACGACCCAACCGCTGCGGCCGGAAGCTTTGGCGCAGCTTTAGAGCCCTGCCAGCCCGAAGGCGAGTCCTTTTTCCCAGTTAGGGCAGATTATCTGTCCTTTTTCGAGCCGCCCATCATCAAGCTGCCGGACAGGAGAGCAACGTCAAGCATAAAAAAGGCCGAATCGGACCTATCATCCGGCGTGCTGCGGCCGGCGCCCGCCACCCGGCCGGAAACGCAGCAGATAGCCCGGCACCACCGCCTCCATCGCCTTCGGGCTGATCCCGAGCGCCGGCAGCCCCGGCGCCTCGCCCGTGCAGATGTTGTCACGCTGCAGCATCAAAAGCTGGTCTCGGGTCAGCGGCGGGTTGGGCAGGAATTCCGACAGCCGCGCCTGCAGCCGCACGAGACCGGCCGGCATGTCCACCAGCGGCCGGCGGTGGCCGGTGACCTCCAGGATATAGTGCAGCAACTCGCGGAAGCTGACCGCCCGGGGGCCGCACAGCTCATAGCTGCGGCCCGGCGCCTCCTCGTGCTCGGCCGCCGCCGCCACCGCATCGGCCACGTCGCCGACATAGACCGGCTGGAACCTGGTGGCGCCGGAGACCACCGGCATGAAGGGCAGCATCCGGGCCATGCCGGCGAAGCGGTTGAAGAACTGGTCTTCCGGACCGAAGACGATGGAGGGGCGGAGGATGGTGGCCTGCGGAAAGGCCGCGCGCACCGCCGCCTCGCCCTCGCCCTTGCTGCGGCCATAGGCGGAAGGGCTGGCCGGATCGGCGCCGATCGCCGAGACATGCACCAGCCGCTCGATCCCTGCTGCCGCGGCCAGCTGGGCCACCAGCCCGGCGCCATTGGTGTGGATTCGGGTGAAGTCGTCGCGCCGCCGCTCGTGCAGGATGCCGACCAGGTTGACCACCAGATCGGCGCCGGCGACGGCGCGGGCCACCGCCGGCTCATCCGTCACCGCGGCGGCCAGTGGGACGATCTGGCCGACCCGGCCCTGGGTCTGCAGGAAGCGCGCGGCGGAGGGGTGCCGGCCGGCGACGCGCACGATGTAGTCGCGCTGCGCCAGCCGCTGGACCACATAGCGGCCGATGAAGCCGGAGCCTCCGAATACCGTGGCGACTTTCCTGACGGTGGTTCCGCGCATGATGACCCGAGGCTCCCTGGTAGGCGGCCGCGGACCATATGGCGGGCGTCGTCCGCCGCCAAGCCGTGGAGGTGGCATGGGGAAAGGCAGGAAGAATGGGGACGCTGCCCCATGGCCCCGCCGGAGGGACGGATGTCCTCCAGACCCTGGCCTGTCGAGGCGAAGCTGTTCGACTGGCGGCTGACGGCGGGGTCCAGGGCCAAGCCTTGGCCCCGGCAGGGGTTTAGGGGCAGCGCCTCAGCTTGAATGGAATACCGATCAAACCATTGTTTTTATTGATTTTACTATTCGCGCCATGCCTGCATCTACCTGAACCGCGCCCGCAACCAGGCCGCGGCCTCTGCCACCGCCTGCTTCGCCTTGCCGACATGCCCCACCGCGCGCAGGAAGCCGTGCACGGTTCCGGCGAAGACGGCGCTCTCCACCACCACCCCCGCCTCGCGCAGCCTTGCCGCCATGGCGTGGTTCTCGCTGGCCAACACGTCCAGCTCGGCGATGTGCAGCAGGCAGGGCGGCAGGCCGCGGAGGTCGGCCCGCAGCGGCGCGGCAAAAGGGGAGAGCCGGTCGGCCGCCCGGGGGGCGTAGACGCTCCAGTAGAAGCGCATCCGCTCCTCGCTCAGCCCATAGCCGGTGGCGAATTCCCGGTAGCTCGGGGTGTCGAGCCGGCTGTCGAAGACGCCGTAGTTGAGCAGCAGGCCGCGCAGCGCCAGCGATTCGCCCGACTCCCGCAGGTACAGCGCCAGCCCGGCCGCGAGATTGCCTCCGGCGCTGTCGCCGCCGAGCACGATGCGGCCGGTATCGAGCCCCCATTCCGCCCCATGCGCCGCGACCCATCGCAGCACTCCGGCGCATTCCTCCAACGCTTGCGGGAAGACCGCCTCCGGGCTCAGCGCGTAATCCGGGCCGATGACGGCGCAGCCGGCGGCGGCGGCGTATTCGCGCATCAGCCGGTCATGGGTGTCGATGCTGCCCCAGACCCAGCCGCCGCCATGGATGTAGACCAGCACCGGATGCGGCCCGGGGCCGGGCGGCAGGTGGACCCGGCACTGGATGCGGCGGCCGCGCACCGGCAGCCAGCGGTCCTCGCTGACCGCCAGCGCCGGGCCGCCACCGGCCACGCTCATGCTGAGCTGGTCGTTCAGCGCCCGCGGCCCGTCGAAGGGGAAGGTGAGGGTGATCGGCGGCATTGCCGCCGCCCGCGCTTCCATCATCGCGTTGAACGCCGCCATCTCCGGATCGAGCCGCGCATCCGCCATTGCCTTGAACCCTCATTGTCCGGAAGAAGTGGAGGCGGTCGCGCCGTCCTCCGCAAGGGGGTGTCGCGCGCCGGAGCGGATCACGCCCGGAGGCATCCGCTCCGACAATGAAATGCCTGGTCGGATCGCGGTCCCGACCGGACCGTGATCCGATCCAGCCGCATCTGGAGTCGTGGTGCATCGCCCCATGGTCCTTGCCCAGCCCTTTCGCGGCACTGCCGCCTTTCGCGCCAGCGCGCTGTTCCGGCCCCGCAGCCTGGTGCTGGTGGCGGCGCCCGGGATGGCGGAAGCGCCGGTGCTGGCCAGCAACCTTGCCGCCGGCGGCTTCAAGGGGCGGCTCCATGCCATCGGCATCGCGCAGGAGGGGCTGGCCCCGGCCGGCAGCATCGCCGAACTGTCGGATCCGCCCGACCTCGCCGTGCTCTGCCTGCCGCAGGCGGAGCTCGAGCCGGCGATGCAGGCGCTGGCGGCGCGCGGCTGCTTCGCCGCCATCGTCCCCGTCACGGCACCCGACCTCGCCGCCGTCTCCGCCCGCACCGGGGTCCGGGCGCTGGGGCAGGGCAGCTTCGGCCTCTGCGTGCCGGCCATCGGGCTGAACGCTTCGCTCTCCCATGTCGCGCCGCTGCCGGGGCGGCTGGCGCTGGTGACGCAATCCTCGGCGCTGGCGCGGGCGGTGCTGGACTGGGCGGCCGCCGAGGGCCTCGGCTTCAGCCATGTCATCGGCATCGGCGGCAATGCCACCCTGGGCTTCGCCGCGGCGCTCGACTGGCTGGCGCGGCAGGCGGACACCGGCGCGGTGCTGCTCGACCTGCGGCGGATCCGCAACCGCCGCGCCTTCATCTCCGCTGCCCGCGCGACCGCCCGGACCCATCCGGTGGTCGCGCTGCGCGCCGGCGGGCGGCTGGCCGATGCCGCCGGGATCGGCGATGCGGTGATGGAAGCGGCGCTGCGCCGCGCCGGGGTGCTGCGGGTCTCCGGGCTCGAGGATCTGCTCGCCGCGGCGGAGACGCTGGCCCGGGCCCGGCCGCGCCCTGGCACGGCCCAGGGCGACCGCATCGGCATCGTCACCAATGGCCATGGACTCGGCCTGCTGGCGGCGGATGCGGTGGTCGCCGGTGGCGGCCGGCTGGCGGTGCTGTCGCCGGGGGCGCAGGCCGCCTTTGCCGCGCTGCTTCCAGGTGGCCGTCAACCTGACAACCCGCTCTCGCTCGGCTCCGGAGCCGGGCCGCGGCTCGCCGAGGTGGCCGCCATGATGGCGGCGCTGCCGGAGGTCGATGCGGTGGTCGCGCTGCACGCGCCGGAGCCCTTCGAGCCGGGCGATGTCGCTGCCGAGGCCATGGTGGCGGCCTGCCGAGCCGGCGCCGGCCGCCGCGCCGCGCCGGTGCTGGTGGGCTGGTCCGGCCAGGCGACGGCAGGGCGGCAGCGGCAACTGCTGGCGAATGCCGGGCTCGCGGTGTTCGCCACGCCGGAGGCGGCGGTGCGCGGCGCGCTGCATCTGGCACAGGACCGCCGCAACCGGGCCGCCGCCGCCGAGCTGCCGCCGCGCCAGGTGCTGGAACTGGCGCCCGACCATGCCGCCGTCCGCCGCATCCTGGCCGATGCCCGGGCCGCCGGCAGGCTGGGGCTGACTGAGGAGGAGGCGCTGGGCGTGCTCGCCGCCTATGGCTTGCCGACGGTGCCGGGCCGCCGCGCCGCCGGCCCGGCCGAGGCGGGTGATGCCGCCGCCATGCTCGGCTTCCCGGCGGTGCTCAAGATCCTCAGCCCCGATCTGCCGCACAAGAGCGAGGTGGGCGGCGTGCAGCTCGGCCTCGGCACAGCCGCCCAGGTGCGGGAGGCAGCCGTCGCCATGCTGGCGCGGGTGCGGCAGCGCCGGCCGGAGGCGCGCATCGCCGGCTTCCTGGTGCAGCGCCAGGCGGCGCGGGCGCTGGAGCTGCGGCTCCGGCTCGGCGAGGATCCGATGTTCGGGCCGTGGATCGGCTTCGGCCAGGGCGGCACCGCCGCGGATCTGCTGGAGGATGAGGAATACGATTTGCCGCCGCTGAACCTGGCGCTGGCCGACCAGC
This sequence comes from Siccirubricoccus deserti, assembly GCF_014283215.1. Classification (GTDB taxonomy): domain Bacteria; phylum Pseudomonadota; class Alphaproteobacteria; order Acetobacterales; family Acetobacteraceae; genus Siccirubricoccus; species Siccirubricoccus deserti. Next base: position 43,309 of record NZ_JACOMF010000008.1, on the reverse strand, counting down.
TGATCGGCCGGTCGCGGACCGCCAGGCTGCTGGCCGGGTTTCGCGACTGGCCGCCGGCCAATACCGGAGCAGTGGCCGATGCGCTGGTCCGGCTGTCCCAGGTCGCGGTGGACTTCCCGGAGATCGCCAGCCTGACGATCAACCCGCTGTTCGCCGATGCGGCGGGCGTGTTGGCGGCGGATGCGACGCTGGTGCTGCGCCCGGCGGGCGAGGCCGGGGTGCTGGCGGTGGCGCCCTATCCGGCCGAGCTGGCGCGGCCCTTCCGTGTCCGCGACGGGGAGGTGCTGACCATTCGCCCGATTCGGCCGGAAGATGCCGCGGCGCATGCCGAAGCCTTCGGCCGGCTGAGCACCGAGGATGTCCGCTGGCGCTTCTTCTCGCCGCTGAAGGAGATGTCGCCGGCACTGGTCGCCCGGCTGACCCAGATCGACTACGACCGCGAGATGGCCTTTGTCGCCACCCGCCGTCAGGCGGACCGGACGGAGATGACGCTTGGCGTCGCGCGCCTGATCCGCGATCCGGACTCGGCTACCGCGGAGTTCGCGGTGACGGTGGCGCCGGAGATGAAGGGACAGGGGCTTGGCCGTCACCTGATGGAACGGCTGTTCGAATGGGGCCGGGCGGAGGGCGTTGGGCGGGTGCTCGGCCATGTGCTGGCCGATAACGCGCCGATGCTCGGTTTCGTCCGCGCGCTCGGCTTCACCCTTCGGCGGTCGCCGGAGGAGGATGAGGTGTATGAGGCGGTGCTGGAACTGGGCGGGTAGGGATCGCGGCGGGGTGCGCACGCCCCGGAGCCGGGCCCACCATCGGGCGTGACCCGGGGTGGGCCTATTCGGCCGCCTGGGCGACCTTGATCAAATCCCGCAGCCGGGCGGCGGCGGCGGCGCCCTTCAGCGCATCCCGCCAGGCGGCTTCGGCCACCCTCTGGTGCACCGAAATGGCCTCATCCGCGGCGGTGATCATGGCGACGCCGAGGCCGCCGCCGGGGGCGGTGTCCGGGGCGAAGGGGCTGCCGACGACATGCGCCCGGTCCCGCCCGCGCAGCACCATGAAGCTGCCTGAGAGGTCGGAACCGGTGGAGAGGCCGAGCTGGACTCCGATGGGGACGGATTCCATCAAGCTGGCAATGCTCTCCGCCTCGGTAATGGCGGCGCTGCGGCAGCGGGCGCGGGTGCGGGCCGGCAGCGGGAGGCCGGCAGCGACGCCATCCTGCAGGGAGCGGATGAGCGCAGCTTCGGAGAGGATGCCGATGATCGTCGGTCGACGCTGCTGGTGCTGCTTGCGCCGGGCCGCGAGCAGGCCAAGCGCCTGGTCGGCCAGGGCGCGGGCCGAGGCCCGGTCGGCGCTGGCGTCGGCGGCTTCGGTCCAGGCTTCGGTCACCGCGCCGTCGAAGGCGTCGGTCGCGGTCTGGTAGCAGGCGGCACCGCCGACGAAGAGGATCTGGTCGGCCTCTTCCTCCACCTGGCGCAGGCGTTCGAGGAAGGCGATCGGGCGGGAGAAATACTCAACCCCGATGCCAAGCAGCGACAGTGGCGAGATCTTGAGCAATTCGGCCAGCCGCCGGATGGTATCCAGCTTGATGACCTCGCCCTTCTCGTAGCGGTAGAGGGCGGCACGGGAGACGCCGAGTCGCGCGGCGATCTCCTCGGCACGCAGGCCGGACTCCAGGCGATAGGCGCGCAATTGCTGCCCGATGTCGACAAACCGCATGCAAGCCTCCAGACCTGACCCAAGTCGCGCCTGGGCTATTTTTGAGACTAGATCATATGCCGAGCGCGAGTCTAGGATTACTGGCGCCCCTTCAGGCCAAAAGCAAGCGCTGCCGCGTCATGTAACGGGCGGAGTGCCAAAATCTAATGAACACCTACCCCTTCCATAGGTTGTAGGCAGGCGCCGGACGCAACCGGTCCTGCCCCAGCCGCCAGGCGTCCTGCTACGACGCGCGCCGCATGGCGTAACCCGCGGGCAGCGTTCCAGGCCGCATGGCCGGCGCTGCGCAACCGCCCATGGGCACCCGTCGCGGCCACGGCATGAATGGAACATTCATGCCGGGATCAATCCGCCATCACCGGATGCACCGCCAGGGTTTCCAGCGCCTTCACCAGTCCGGAATGGTCCAGCCCGCCATGTCCCGCGGCGACGCAGGCGGAGAACAGCTGCTGGGTCGAGGCGGTGTTGGGCAGCGCCACGCCCAGCTCCTTGGCGGATTGCAGCGCCAGATTCAGATCCTTCTGGTGCAGCAGGATGCGGAATCCGGGGTTGAAGGTGCGCTTGATCATCCGCTCGCCGTGCAGCTCCAGGATGCGGGAGGTGGCGAGGCCGCCCATCAGCGCCTGCCGCACCTTGGCCGGGTCGGCGCCGGCCTTGCTGGCGAAGACCAGCGCCTCGCCCACCGCCTCGATGGTCAGGGCGACGATGATCTGGTTGGCGACCTTGGTGGTCTGCCCGGCGCCGTTCGGCCCGACCAGGGTGATGTTCTTGCCCATCAGCTCGAACAGCGGCCTGGCCCGGGCAAACGCAGCCTCCTCGCCGCCGACCATGATGGTCAGCGTCGCCTGCTTGGCGCCGACCTCGCCACCCGAGACCGGCGCATCCAGGTAGTCGGCGCCGAGGGCGTTCACCTTCGCGGCGAATTCCTTGGTCGCGGTCGGGCTGATCGAGGACATGTCGATGACCAGCTTGCCCTTCGCCAGCCCCTCGGCGACGCCGGCCGGGCCGAACAGCACGGCCTCCACATCGGGGGTGTCGGGCACCATCAGTATGATGATCTCGGCCGCGGCGGCGACGGCCCTGGCGTCGGCGACGACGGTGAAGGTGGCGCGCTGGTCGGCGCCGAGGCTCTTGCGTTCCGGCACGATGATCTCGTGGCCGGCGTCCCTGAGGTGGCCGGCCATGGGCTTGCCCATGATGCCGAGGCCGATGAATCCGATCTTCATGGCGATGGTCCTTCCTTGCGGTCTCGTGGAGCGGCCGGGTGCCTCATTTGTAGGGCTGGAACCAGCCGAGCCCGGCCTCGGTCTCGCCGGCCGGGCGGTATTCGCAACCGATCCAGCCGCGGAAGCCGAGCGCATCGATGCGGCTGAACACGAAGGGCCAGTTCACCTCGCCGGTGCCCGGCTCATGGCGTCCCGGGTTGTCGGCCACCTGCATGTGGGCGATCAGCGGCAGGTGCTTCTCCACCCGCTTGACCACGTCGCCCTCGGTGATCTGGCAGTGGTAAAGGTCGAATTGCAGCCCGATCCGCTCCGGCCCGATCGCCTCGATGATCGCCGCGCCCTCGTCCGTGGTGTTGAGGAAGAAGCCGGGGATGTCGCGATGGTTGATCGGCTCGATCACCGGCTTGACCCCGGCCTTGCTGCATTCCTCGGCGGCCCAGGCGAGGTTGACGGCGTAGGTCGCCAGCAGCGTGTCTCGCGGCACCCCCGCGGGGGTGAGGCCGGCCATCAGATGCAGCCGTGGGCAGGCCAGCGCCGCGGCGTAGTCCAGTGCCCGCTTCACCCCCTCGCGGAACTCGGCCGCGCGGCCGGGCAGCGCTGCCTGGCCGCGCTCGCCCTTCGCCCAGTCGCCCGGCGGGGCATTGAACAACACCTGCTGCAGCCCGTTGTCCTTGAGCCGCCGGGCGATCTCGGCGGCCGGATGCTCGTAGGGAAAGAGGAACTCCACCGCCTCGAAGCCGGCGGCGCGGGCGCGGGCGAACCGGTCGAGGAAGGGATGCTCGGTGAACATCATCGACAGGTTGGCTGCGAAACGCGGCATGATGCGGTGACCTCCCCCGGACGTGGTTCCGGGGAGGCTACCGGCGGCACGCAGCCCTGGCTACTGCGCCAAACCACTGACGCCATGCCCGGCGGATGCTACGCAGGGGCGGAACGGAGGCCCGCATGCAGACCGAAAGCTCCACCGCGGCGCGCCTGCTCGGCCTGATCGCCGTACTGGCGCTGACCATCGCCTGCCTCATGGTGCTGCGGCCCTTCCTCTCGGCGCTGCTCTGGGCGGCAATCCTGGTGTTCTCCACCTGGCCGGGCTTCCGCTTCCTGCGCGAGCGCACCGGAATGTCGAACGGCCTCGCGGCCTTGGTGATGGTGCTGGTGGAATTCCTGCTGATCGGCGTACCGCTCGTGCTGGCGACGCCGACGCGGCGGGAGGAAGTGGAGGGGCTGCGCGGCTCGGTCGAAGCGCTGCTGACCCAGGGCATGCCCGGCCTCGGCGACTGGCTGGGCCGGTTGCCGCTGGTCGGGTCGTATCTGCCGGAGTATCTGGGTCAGATCGACTTCGGCTTCTCGGCCATAACCGATCTGCTGAAGCCCTATGCCGGCACCCTGGCGCAGGGCCTGCTCTCCGTGCTGCTGGCGGTGCTGTCGGGGCTCGCCGAGGTGCTGCTGGCGATCTTCCTCGCCTTCTTCTTCTACCGGGACGGCCCGGCGATCGCCAAGTGCAGCGAGGCGGCGCTGCACCGCCTGGCCGGTGACCGCAGCCGGCGGCTGATGGTGCTGGTCGGCGACGTCACCCGTGGCGTGGTCTATGGCCTGCTCGGCACCGCGGTGGTGCAGGGGCTGATGACGGCTTTCGGGTTGTGGATCTCCGGCGTGCCGCAGCCGGTGCTGCTCGGGGTGATCGCCGGCGTCATCTCCATCCTGCCGGCGGGGGCGCCGCTGGTGTGGATCCCGGCGACGCTCTGGCTGTTCAGCCAGGGGGAGACCGGCTGGGCGATCTTTCTCGGCCTCTACGGCACCTTCGGCATCAGCAGTGCCGACAACGTGATCCGGCCCTGGCTGATCTCCCGCGGCGCTGACCTGCCGCTGCTGCTGACCCTGCTTGGGGCGCTGGGCGGGGTGCTGGCCTTCGGCTTCCTCGGGTTGTTCCTTGGCCCGGTTCTGCTTGCGGTCGGGTTCACCCTGCTGAAGGACTGGGCAGCGGATGGGCTGACGGCCGATTCGGAGGTTCGTGCGGGGCCTTCCGCGCCATCGGGGCCCGCCGTATAGGGCAACACCGAGCACCGGCCATACCGGCGCCGCGATGGGAGACTGGGCGATGGTTCACTGGGTGCGTGCGGCCGCCCTGGTGGCGGTCCTCGGGGCCATGCCGGCGGTGGGGGCCATGGCGCAGACCGTGCGCTGGGCGGCGAGCGGCGACCCCAACACCATGGACCCGCACAGCCAGAACGTCGGCACCGTAACCATGGTGCTGCAGCAGATCTACGATCCGCTGATCCACCGCGACCGCGACCTTTCGCTGACCCCGGGCCTCGCCACCGCATGGCGGCAGGTGGAGCCGAGCCGCTGGCGCTTCACCCTGCGGCAGGGCGTCCGCTTCCACGACGGCCAGGGCTTCGGGCCGGAGGATGTGGTCTTCTCGATCACCCGGGCGCTGCAGCCGACCAGCAACTTCGGCATCTATGTCGATACTATCGCCAAGGTCGAGGCGGTGGACGCGCAGACCGTCGACATCATCACCAAGGCCCCAGACCCGATCCTGCCCAACAAGCTGGCCAGCGTCTTCATGATGTCGAAGGCCTGGTCCGAGGCGAACAACGCTGCCCGCCCGCAGAACACCAGGGCGCGGGAGGAGATGGTCACTACCCGCAACACCAATGGCACCGGCGCCTACCGCCTGGCGACGCGGGAGCCGGATGTGCGCACCGTGCTGGTCCGCAACCCGGCGTGGTGGGGCTGGCAGGTGGAGGGCAACACCGGCAACGTCGCCGAGATCGTCTTCCGCCCGATCGCCTCGGATGCCACGCGCATCGCCGCGCTGCTGTCGGGTGAGGTGGACTTCGTGCTCGACCCGCCGTTGCAGGACCTCAACCGGCTGCGCGCCGCACCCGGGGTGAAGGTGGTGGAGGGGCCGGAGGTGCGGACCATCTTCCTCGCCTTCGACACGGCGCGGGAGGAACTGCTGTACAGCGACGTGAAGGGCAGGAACCCGTTCCGCGACCTGCGGGTGCGGCAGGCGCTGTACCAGGCGATCGACATCCAGGCGATCCACCGCACCACCATGCGTGGCCAGTCGGTGGTGACCGGCACGCTCATTCCCGAACAGGTCAACGGCTATGCCAAATCGGAGGATGTGCGGCTGCCTTTCGACGCGGCGCGGGCCCGGGCACTGCTGGCCGAGGCCGGCTACCCACAGGGCTTCTCGGTGACGCTGGATTGCCCGAACAACCGCTACATCAACGACGAGCAGATCTGCCAGAACATCGCCGCCATGTGGTCGCGCGCCGGGGTGCGGACCGCGGTGAAGGCGCAGCCGCTGGCTCCCTTCTTCGCCCAGATCCAGCGCGACGACACCAGCGTCTACCTGCTCGGCTGGGGTGTGCCGACACTCGATGCGCTCTATTCCTTCCAGTCGCTGCTGGCGACCCGCAACGGCGCCCAGGGCGACGGCATCTGGAATTACGGCGGCTATTCCAACCCGCGGATGGATGCGCTGATCCAGCGGATGAAGGTCGAAAGCGGCGAGGCCCGGAAGGCCACGATACGCGAGGCGCTGCAACTGTACCGCGAGGATTTGCCGCATATCCCGCTGCACCACCAGATGATTCCCTGGGCGATGCGCAGTACCGTCACCATCCCGCACATGGCCAACAACCAGCCGTATTTCCGCTGGGCCATGGCAGGCGCGCAATGACCGCGCAACGGCACGGCCGCTAGGCATGTTCGCCTTCATCGTCTCGCGGGTGCTGCAGGCGGTGCCGGTGATGCTGGCGGTGGCGCTGATCAGCTTCGCCATGTTCGCCTATGTCGGCGACCCAGTCGCCATCATGCTCGGCCAGGATTTCACCGAGGCGCAGCGCGCCGCCCTGGTCAGCGACCTCGGGCTCGACCAGCCCTTCTTCGTGCAATTCCTCCGCTTCATCGGCAATGCGGCGCAGGGCGAATTCGGCCTGTCCTACCGGCTGTCCCGTCCCGTGGCGGAGCTGATTGGCGAACGCGCCCCGGCGACCCTGGAACTGGCCTTCTGCGCCGCCATCATCGCCCTGGTCGCCGGCGTGGCGATGGGGGTCTACACCGGACTCTACCGCAACTCCTGGCTCAGCCGCCTGCTGCTGACCGTCAGCTTGATCGGCGTCAGCCTGCCGCCCTTCCTGGTCGGCATCCTGCTGATCCTGGTCTTCTCCGTCTGGCTCGGCTGGCTGCCGAGCTTCGGCCGCGGCGAGGTGGTGCAGCTTGGCTGGTGGTCCACCGGCTTCCTGACCTGGTCCGGCATCAAGGCGCTGATCCTGCCCTCGGTGACGCTCGGGCTGTTCCAGCTCACCCTGATCATGCGGCTGGTCCGGGCGGAGATGCTGGAGGTGCTCAGGACCGACTACATCAAATTCGCCCGCGCCCGGGGCCTCGGCAACCGCGCCGTCCATTTCGGCCATGCGCTGCGCAACACGCTGGTGCCGGTGATCACCATCGCCGGGCTGCAGCTCGGCGGCATCATCGCCTTCGCCATCGTCACCGAGACGGTGTTCCAGTGGCCCGGCATGGGGCTGCTGTTCATCCAGAGCGTCAGCGCCGCCGACATCCCGGTGATGGCCGCCTATCTGGTGCTGATCGCGCTGGTCTTCGTGACCATCAACCTGGTGGTCGACCTGCTGTACTATGCGGTGGACCCGCGGCTGCGGATCGGCCGCGCCGTGGCACGGGGGCGCTGAGATGGCGCTCGCCCGCCTGCTCGACAGCGACCTGTTCTGGTCCTTCCGCCGCTCGCCGGTCACCGTCCTCTCGGCGCTGGTGGCGCTGGTCTGCGTCCTCGGCGCGGCGCTGGCGCCCTGGATCGCGCCGCACAACCCCTTCGACCTCGCCAGCCTCAACCTCGGCGATGCCTTCAAGCCGCCGGCCTGGGACGAGATCGGCGAGGCGAGCTACCCGCTTGGCACCGACGACCAGGGACGGGACATGCTCTCGGCCATCATGTACGGCGCCCGCATCTCGCTGCTGGTCGGCGTCTGCGCGGTGCTGTTCTCGACCCTGCTGGGGGTGACCATCGGGCTGGTCGCCGGCTACCTCGGCGGGTCGGTGGATGGGCTGCTGATGCGCATCGCCGACATCCAGCTGACCTTCCCCTCCATCCTGATCGCGCTGCTGGTGGACGGCATCGTCCGCGCCGCCCTGCCGCGGGAGGCGCATGACCAGATCGCGCTCTTCGTCGTCATCTTCGCCATCGGCATCAGCGCCTGGCCGCAATTCGCCCGCACCGTGCGCAGCTCCACCCTTGTCGAGCGCAACAAGGAATACGTGCTGGCGGCGCGGGTCATCGGCCTCTCGCCCCTGCACATCATGGCGACGCATGTGCTGCCGAACGTGCTGGGGCCGGTGCTGGTCATCGCCACCCTCAACCTCGGCAACGCCATCATCACCGAGGCGACGCTCTCCTTCCTCGGCGTCGGCGTGCCGCCGACCCACCCCTCGCTCGGCACCCTCATCCGCATCGGCAACGACTTCCTGTTCTCCGGCGAGTGGTGGATCACCATCTTCCCCGGCGCCGCGCTGGTCGCCATGGTGTTGTCGGTGAATCTGCTGGGCGACTGGCTGCGCGACGCGCTGAACCCGAAGCTCCGCTGATGGCACCGATCCTCGACGTCCGCGACCTGCGCGTGGAATTCCCGACCCGGCGCGGCACCCTGACCGCGCTCGATGGCGTCTCCTTCGCGATCGAGCCGGGCGAGGTATTGGGCGTCGTGGGCGAGAGCGGCGCCGGCAAGTCGATGACCGGGGCCGCCATCATCGGGCTGCTGGAGCCGCCTGGCCGCATCGCCGGCGGCCAGATCCTGCTGAACGGAAGGCGGATCGACAACCTGCCCCATGAGCAGATGCGGCGCATCCGCGGCCGTGAGATCGGCGCCATCTTCCAGGATCCGCTGACCACGCTGAACCCGCTCTACACGGTCGGCGACCAGCTCATCGAGACGATGCAGACCCACCTCGACCTCTCCGGCGGGGAGGCGCGGCAGCGCGCCATCGGCTGGCTGGAGATGGTCGGCATCCCGGCGGCGGCGCAGCGGGTCGACAGCTACCCGCATGAGTTCAGCGGCGGCATGCGCCAGCGGGTGGTGATCGCGCTGGCGCTCTGCGCCGAGCCGAAGCTGGTGGTGGCGGATGAACCGACCACCGCGCTCGACGTCTCCATCCAGGCGCAGATCATCGCGCTGCTGAAGCGCCTGGCGCGGGAGAAGGGGACGGCGATGATGCTGGTCACCCACGACATGGGCGTGATCGCCGAGACCGCCGACCGCGTGGCGGTGATGTACGCCGGCCGGATCGCCGAGATCGGCCCGGTGCGGGAAGTGGTGAAGGACCCGAGGCACCCCTACAGCACCGGCCTCATGGCCTCCATCCCGCCGCTCGACCGCCGTGTCGAGCATCTGGCGCAGATCGACGGCGCCATGCCGCGGCTCTCGGCCATCCCGCCCGGCTGCGCCTTCAACCCGCGCTGCCCGCATGTCTTCGACCGCTGCCGGGTGGAGCGGCCGGAGCTGCTGGAGACCGGCGCGACGCGGGCGGCCTGCTGGCTCTACGACCCAGCTTCGGAGAAGCAGGCGCCGGAGGCGCTACGGCATGGCTGACGACATCGCCATGCGCGCCTCCGGCGCACCTCCCCCACACGCCTCCGACGCATCTCCCCCGCGCGCCTCCGGCGCCTCTCCCCCGCGCGCCTCCGGCGCGACCCCCATGCTTGCCGCCGAGGAGCTGGCGAAATACTTCGATGTCTCCCGTCCGCTGCTGCAGCGCCTGCTGGCGCGGGAGGGGCGCCGCATCCTGCGCGCGGTGGATGGCGTCTCCTTCGAGATTCCGAAGGGCACCACCCTGTCGCTGGTCGGCGAAAGCGGCTGCGGCAAATCCACCGTGGCACGGCTGGTCGTCGGCCTCTACCAGCCGACCCGCGGCCGGGTGCTGTTCGACGGCCAGGACCTGGAGAAGGCCCGCGCGGCGAGCGAGCAGCGGCGCCGTATGCAGATGATCTTCCAGGACCCCTATGCCTCCCTCAACCCGCGCTGGCGGGTCCGCGACATCGTCGCCGAGCCGATCCGCGCCTTCGGGCTGACCCGTGACAATGCGGCTCAGCGCGAGAGGGTCGCGCAACTTCTGGCGCAGGTCGGGCTCTCCCCGCTGGATGGCGAGAAATATCCGCATGAGTTCAGCGGCGGCCAGCGCCAGCGCATCTCCATCGCCCGGGCGCTGTCCTCGAACCCGGAGTTCCTGGTCTGCGATGAGCCAACCTCGGCGCTGGATGTCTCGGTCCAGGCGCAGATCCTCAACCTGATGAAGGATCTGCAGCGCCGCCTCGGCCTGACCTACCTGTTCATCAGCCACAACCTGGCCGTGGTCCGGCAGATCAGCGACCGCATCGGCGTGATGTACCTCGGCCGGCTGGTCGAGCTGGCGCCGGCCGAGACGCTGTTCAACGCCCCGCGCCACCCCTACACGCGGGCGCTGATGGAGGCGATCCCGGACCTCGACATGACCGGGCGCCAGCGCGTGCCCGTGGGCGGCGAGGTGCCGAGCCCGATCAGCCCGCCCTCCGGCTGCCCCTTCCATCCACGCTGCCCGCTGGCCAATCACCGCTGCAAGGCGGAGCGCCCGGCGTTGATCCCGGCCCGCGGCACGCCGGAAACCGTGGTCGCCTGCCATGCGGTGGAGGAAGGCCGCGACGGCGCCGCCTTCACCCCGATGGATCAGCGGCCCCCGGGTCCGCGTATCGGCACCACCGCCACCGCATTGTAGGGCGAGCCATCCACCAGCTTGGTGGACCAGGCCATGTAGACCACCACGCCGCGCTCCTCATCGAGGAAGCGGTGCACCCGGGTTTCCTTGAAGAACAGGCTGGTGTTGCTCTCGTAGACCCGTTCGCCGCGCTCGCCGCGCCGGGCGCCCTCGGTCACCCGCACCGGGCCGGTGGTGGTGCAGCTCAGGCCGAAGCGCGCCGGATCCTCCGCCAGCCCGACCATGCCGCTGACCCCGCCGGTGCGGGCCTGGCTGATGTAGCAGGAGACACCGGAAACCTCAGGATCGTCGAAGCGCTCGATCACCACGCGATGGCTGCGGGTCAGGCCGAGGTTGGTCAGCGCGGTGTTCACATGGCCGATCTCCTTCGTCTCCTGCCCCAGTGCGGGGGAGGCGGCGATCAGCAGCATGGCGAGCAGCAGCGGTCGCATGGCGGAACTCCCGAATGGCCCGGCCATCACGCGCCGGGCCGAGAATGGTTTCACTCGCCGAGCGCGACGCCGTCGCGCCGCGGATCGGCACCGCCCTGCAGCCGCACGCCCTCGGCATCCCGCAGCACGCGGATGACATGCAGGCCGGATGTCATGGTGCGCGCCTCCACCGGAAAGCCGCGCGCCTCCAGCGCCGGGGCCAGGGCGGCGGCGCCGGTGCCGGCCTCCAGCTCCAAGGTCGCGTTCAGCGCGCCGATGCGTGGCAGGGATACCGCGACTTGCGGCTCCATCCCCCAATCCAGCAGCGCAACCAGGGTCTGCGCCACATGGCCGATGATGCGCGAGCCGCCGGCCGAGCCGAGCACCGCCAGCGGCAGCCCGTCCGGGCCGAAGACGATGGTCGGAGACATGGAGGAGCGCGGCCGCTTGCCCGGCGCGACGCGGTTCGCCACCGGCCGGCCGCCCAGCTCCGGCAGGAAGCTGAAATCCGTCAGCTCGTTGTTCAGCAGGAAGCCGCGCACCATCAGCCGGGCGCCGAAGACATCCTCGATGGTGGTGGTCAGCGCCACCGCATTGCCGGCGGCATCGATGATGGAGAGATGGCTGGTACCGCCGTCCGGCTGCACCGGTTGGCTGGCGACCGGCGGCCCTTCCTGCCACGGCGGATTGCCGGCGCGGGGCGTGGCCAGCGCCCGGTCGCGGTCGATCAGCTGGGCCCGCAGCATCAGGTAGCCGGGGTCGAGCAGGCCGCGCACCGGCACCGGCACGTGGTCGGAATCGGCCAGGTAGCGGTTGCGGTCGGCGACGGCGAGGCGCCCGGCCTCGCCCAGCAGATGCGCGGCATCCAGCAGCTGCGCCTCCGTCGCGCCGTTGCGTGGGTCGAGTGCGGTCATGTCCTGATGCGCCAGCATCGCCATGATCTGCAGCACCGCGACGCCGCCGGAACTGGGTGGCGGCATGCCGCAGATCATGTGCTCACGATAGGGGCCGCAGACCGCCTCGCGCCGCCGGGGCGCGTAACCGGCAAGGTCATCCGTCGTCAGCAGCCCGGGGTTGCCGCTGGCCCGCACCGCGGCGGCGATCTCGCCGGCGATGGCGCCACGGTGCAGCGCATCGGCGCCCTGCTCGGCGATGGCGCGCAGGGTCGCGGCATAGGCCGGGTTGCGCAGCAGGCTGCCCTCGGCGATCGGCCTGCCATCCGGCAGGAACAATGCCCGCGCCTGCGGGTCACGCCGCAGCCGGGATTCCTCCCGCGCCACCAGCGCGGCGAGGCGCGGGGTCACGCTGACGCCCTCCTCGGCGGCAGTGATGGCCGGCTGGAAGAGCTGCGCCCAGGGCAGCTTGCCATGCGCCCGATGCGCCGCCTCCAGCATGCGCATCGCCCCCGGCACGCCGACGGCCCGGCCGCCGACTGCGGCATCGAGGAAGGGCAGGGGCTGGCCGTCGCGGAGGAACAGGCCGGGCGGCGCCGCCGCCGGCGCCACCTCCCGCCCGTCCCAGGCGGCAAGGCGCCGCTCCGCCGCGTCCCAATGCAGCATGAGCGCGCCACCGCCGAGGCCGGAGGATTGCGGCTCCACCAACCCGAGCATTGCCCCCGCGGCGATGGCGGCGTCGATGGCGCCGCCGCCGGCGCGCAGCATCGCCATGCCCGCCTCGGCCGCCAGCGGATGCGCCGCCGCCACCATCTGGCGTTGCGCCCGGGCCGGTGTCTGCGCGGAGACGGCAAGAAGCAGCAGGAGCAGCAGCAGGCGGACCATGGCCACTCCGCAAGTGAAGGGGCGCTGAAGCGGGTCGCAGTCCCAACCGGGCTGCGTCCGGCTCCAGCCTGTTGGTTTCAGAGCAGATTCACGCCTTCAGGCTTCTCGGCCTTCCGGCGATCCGCTCTATCTAGCGGCAGCACCCCTCCGGTGTCACGGCGCGACCGGTGCACGCGCCGCGCCGCGATGCCGGAAGGCCAGCGCCTCCGCCACATGCGCCCGCTGCACCGTGGCGCTGCCGGCGAGGTCGGCGATGCTGCGCGCCACCCGCAGGGTGCGGGTGAAGCCGCGAGCCGAGAGCCGCAGCCGCTCGGCCGCCTGTTCGGCGAGCTGCCGCGCCGCCGGTTCCGCCTCCAGCGTACGGTTCAGCACGCCATCCGCCGCCGCGGCGTTGCAGCGCGGGCCATCGGCGCCGTAGCGGTCGCGCTGGCGGTCGCGCGCCGCCTGGACGCGGGCGGCGACCACCTCGGTCGGCTCGCCGGCCGGCGCGCGGGACAGCTCGGTGGGCGGCACCGGCGTGACCTCGATGGCGATGTCCATGCGGTCCAGCAGCGGGCCGGAGAGCCGGCCCTGGTACTCCTCGCCGCAGCGCGGTGCCCGGCCGCATTCCCGCGACGCATCTCCGAGGTAGCCGCAGCGGCAGGGATTCATCGCGGCGATGCACTGGAAGCGCGCGGGGTAGGTGACATGCGCATTGGCGCGGCTGATGGTGGTGCGCCCGGTCTCCATCGGCTGGCGCAGCGCTTCCAGCGCCTGGCGCGGGAATTCCGGCCATTCGTCGAGAAACAGTACGCCGTGATGCGCCAGGCTGATCTCACCCGGCCGGGCGCGGTTGCCGCCGCCATTCAGTGCCGCGGCAGTGGCGGAGTGGTGGGGCTCGCGGAAGGGCGGGCGCACCACCAGCCGCCCGTCGCGCAGCATGCCGGCGACCGAGTGGATCATGCTGACCTCCAGCGCCTCGGCCGGGGTCAGCGCCGGCAGCAGGCCGGGCAGCCGGGCCGCGAGCATGGATTTGCCGGCGCCCGGCGACCCGACCATCAGGAGGTTGTGCCCGCCGGCGGCGGCGATCTCGAGCGCCCGCTTGGCGCTCTCCTGGCCCTTCACATCGCTGAGGCAGGGGCCCTGCCAGGGCCCGGCCTCGGGCGGCGGTGGCTCCGGCGGGGTCAGCACCTGGGTGCCGCGGAAATGGTTCAGCAGCGCCGGCAGGTCGGGCGCCGCCAGCACCTCGATCCGCCCGGCCCAGGCGGCCTCGCCGCCCTGGGCTTCCGGGCAGATCAGCCCGAGGTCGCGGGAGGAGGCGCCGATCGCCGCCGGCAGCACGCCGCTGACCGGATTCAGCGTGCCGTCGAGCGACAACTCGCCCAGCGCCGCATAGCCGGCCATCTCCTCCCGCGGCAGCACATCCATCGCCGCCAGCACGGCGAGCGCGATGGGCAGGTCGAAATGCGAGCCTTCCTTGAGGATGTCGGCCGGCGCCAGATTGACCAGCACCCGCTTCGGCGGCAGCGACAGCCCCATGCCGGAAAGCGCGGCCCGAACCCGTTCCCGGCTCTCGGCCACCGCCTTGTCCGGCAGGCCGACGACGAGGAAGGCGGGCAGGCCGGCGGCGATCTGCACCTGCACCTCCACCGGCGCGGCTTCGATGCCGGAGAAGGCGAAGGTGGCGATGCGGGCGATGCTCATCCGGGGGTGGAGAGTAGCCGATCCGGATAGGCAATCAACCAGGAGCTGGCCCCGGGCGCTGCCGCTCAGCCGGCGATGGCCTGGGCCCGCCGCCAGATCCGCAGGAAATTCCCCGACCACAGCAGCCCGAGCTCGCGCGGGCCATAGCCCCGCCACTCCAGTGCCGCGGTCAGCCCGGCGGTCTCGGCGGCATTCTGCCAGCCCTCCACCCCGCCGCCGCCGTCGAAGTCGGAGGAGAGGCCGACATGCTCGATGCCGATGCGCCGCACCGCATGATCGACATGGTCGGCCATGTCCTCGACGCTCGCCGGATTCTTCCCCCCCTCCGGCGTCGGCCGCAGGAAGGAGGGGACGGCGGTGATCTGCGCCAGCCCGCCGACCGCGCGCAGCATGTCGAGCTGCGCATCATCGATGCCGCGCGGGTGGTCGCAGAGGGCGCGGCAGGCGGTGTGGGTGGCGACGACCGGGGAGCGTGAGACGTCCGCCGCCTGCATCATCCCCGCCTTCGAGACATGCGATACATCGACCAGCATTCCCGCCGCATTCAGAGCCGCCACCGCCTGGCGGCCGAGCGGCGAGAGCCCGCCATGCTCCTCCGCCGCATCGCCGAGCGGCTCGCGCGGCCGGGCACTGTCCGAGAGGTCGTTGTGGCCATCATGCGTCAAGGTCAGGTAGCAGGCGCCGAGCGCCCGCCAGCGGGCCGGCGCGCCGAGGTCGTGGCCCATGGCATAGCCGTTCTCCACCGCCGAGAGCACCGCCAGCGCGCCGGCCTCATGGCAGGCCAGCAGCTCGTCCGGCGTGGCGCAGAAGCGTCGCGCCTCGCCATCGGCACGGGCGCGGATGTGGCGCAGCATGGCCTCGGCGCGGGCGGCGGCGGCGGCATGGCCGGCCTCGTCGCGCCGGCCCTGGGGGACATAGGCGATGAACACCGCGGCGCCGAGGCCGCCGCGTGCCATCTTCGGGAAATCCACCCGCATCGGGCCTTCGGCGAGCGGATCCGGCGGTTCCGGCCAGCGGATGTCGATATGGGTGTCGAGGGTCAGCAGGCCCATCACGCCTCGCCCCAGCCGGTGAGGAAGCGTTCCAGCAGCCGCCCCAGCCAATCCACGTTGTAGCCGCCCTCCTGGATGATCGCCGTCGGCAGGCCGAGGCCGCGGAGCAGCGCCCCGGCCCGGGCGAAGCCATCGGCGGTGACGGCGAGGGCGTTCAGCGGCTCATGTTCGCTGGCATCGAAGCCGAGCGAGACCACCAGCGCCTCGGCGCCGAAGCGCCGCGCCGCGGCGGCGCCATCCGTGATCGCCGCCAGCCAGCCGGCGTCGCCGGTGCCGAAGGCGAGGGGGGCGTTGAGGTTCAGCCCGGTGCCGGGGCCGCCGCCGCGTTCCTCGGCATGGCCGGTGAAGAAGGGGTAGTAGCGGTGCGGGTCGCCATGGACCGAGAAGGTGAAGACCGCATCGCTCTCCCAGAACAGCCCCTGGGTGCCGTTGCCGTGATGGCTGTCGATGTCGATGGTGGCCACCCGCTTCGCCCCGGCGCGTTGCAGCGCGGCGGCGGCGATGGCGGCGTTGTTGAGGTAGCAGTGCCCGCCCGCCCGGGCCCGGTAGGCGTGGTGGCCGGGCGGCCGGCACAGCGCATAGGCGCTGCGCCCGGCCGATGCCTCCGCCGCCGCGGCCAGCGCCACCCCGGCGGCGGCGCGGCTCGCTTCCCAGGTGCCCGGGCCGATGGGGCAGGCATTGTCGGCGCTGTACCAGGCGGCCTGGCCGATGATGCCCTGCGGCCGGCGCGCGCCATTGGCCAGGGCATCGGCGGTGGCGTGCATGTTGGCCACCACCTCCGGCCCGGCATCCGGCAGCGCCGCCCAGGCGCTGGCGGCGCCTTCCAAATAGGCCAGGTAGTCTGGCGCATGCACCGCCTCCAGCGCCGCGCGATCCGGCGCGGGGGCGACCTCCGGCGTGATGCCGAGGGTGGCAAGGCCGGAGAGCAGCGCCTCGGCCCGCGCCGGAACCTCGAAATTCGGCCGGACCTGGCCGCGGATGAGGAAGAAGCGTGGCTGGTGCCGCTGCTGGTCGGGATGGTGGAATGCGCGCATCGGGGAACGCTAGCAGCGGCGGCGGCCTTGTCCATAAGCCGGACGGCGCGGCAATGCCTGGACAGCGTGCGGCGAAACCGCTGGACTCGCCCGGATCCGCGCAGGAGCCGCCATGACCCATGCCCTCGACCCCGGCGCCCGCCGCGCCATCCTCGACGCCGTCGACGCGCTGCGCGACTGGTCGGTGGAGACGCTGGAGCGGCTGGTGCGCTACCCCTCGACCCTCGGCAACGAGCAATCGGCGCTGGAGGAGATGGCGCGGATCTACGAAGGGCTAAGCCTGGCACCGCGCCGCGTGCCGGTGGTGGCGGAGGCGCTGGCCGCGCATCCCGGCTTCTCGCCGCCACTGATCCCCTATGAGGGCCGCGACAACGTGGTCGCGCTGCATCGGCCGAAGGCCGGCGGCGGCCGCAGCCTGGCGCTGCAGGGCCATGTCGATGTGGTGCCGGAAGGCGCCGCCGACATGTGGGCGACGCCGCCCTACGAGCCCAGCATCCGCGACGGCCGGATGTACGGCCGCGGCGCCGGCGACATGAAGGCCGGCATCGTCTCCTACGTCACCGCCTTTCGCGCGCTGCAGCTCGCCGGGCTGCAGCCGGCGGGGGAGGTGCAGATGCAGGCGGTGATCGAGGAGGAATGCAGCGGCAACGGGGCGCTTGCCACCATGCTGGCGATGCCGAAGCCCGATGCGGTGATCATCCCGGAGCCCGGCCCCGGCATGGCGGCGCTCTACACCGCCGAGGTCGGGGTGGTTTGGGCCTGGGTGACCGTCAGCGGCCGCCCGGCGCATGTGCGCGACATGCAGGCGGGGGTGAACGCCATCGAGGCAGCGACGATCATCGCCGGCGCCTTCAAGGACTACGAGGCGGAGCTGAACCGCGCCGAGCGCATCCACCCGGCCTTCCGCGGCATCAACCATCCGGTCAACGTCAACCTCGGCACCATCGAGGGCGGCGAGTGGAACTCCTCGGTCGCCAGCCGCTGCCGCATCGGCCTTAGGGTCGGGGTGATGATGGGTTACACCGCGGTGCAAACCAAGGCGGATATCGAGGCGCTCGTTGCGCGGATGTGCCAGCATGAGCGGCTGCGCGGCGCCCAGGTGAAGCTGGAGTTCAAGGGATTCATGGCCGACCCTTGCGTCTTCGACACCGGGGCCGAGATCGTGCGGCTGGCGCGGCGCCACCACGCCGAGGTCAGCGGCGGCAGCCTGCGCGACTATCCCGCTACCGGCCTCACCGACGGCCGCTTCTTCCAGCTCTACCAGGGCACGCCGGTTGCATGCTTCGGGCCGGATGCGGTCGACATCCACGGCATCGACGAGAATGTCGGGCTGGACAGCATGCAGGACATCACCCGCACCATCGCGCTCACGATGGCCGAATGGTGCGGCGTCGAGAAGGTATGATGCGATGACGAGCAATATCCCGCTTTCCGGGGCGCGGCTGTGGGACAGCCTGATGGAGATGGCGAGGATCGGCGGCACCGCCAAGGGCGGCAGCAACCGGCAGACCCTGACCGACGCGGATGCCGAGGGCCGCGCCCTGTTCCGGCGCTGGGGCGAGGCCTGCGGGCTGGCCCTCAGCGTCGACCGGCTCGGCAACATGGTATTCCGGCGGGAGGGGCGCGACCCCTCGCGCGCGCCCGTCGCCATCGGCAGCCATCTGGACACCCAGCCAACGGGCGGAAAATTCGACGGCGTGCTGGGCGTGCTGGCGGGGCTCGAGATCATGCGGGCGCTGCATGAATCCGGCGCCGAGACCGAGGCGCCGCTGCTGCTGGTCAACTGGACCAATGAGGAGGGCGCCCGCTTCTCCCCGCCGATGATGGGCAGCGGCGGCGCCATGGGCCTCTTCACCGAGGCGGAGGTGCTGGCCAAGCGCGCCGCCGATGGCGCGGTCTTCGGCGAGGAGCTGCGGCGCATCGGCTGGCAGGGCGAGGCGGACCCGACGGAGTTGCAGAAGGTGGGCGCCTATCTCGAACTGCACATCGAGCAGGGCAAGGTGCTGGAGGATGGCGGCCATGACGTCGGCATCGTCACCCATGCCCTGGGCCAGAGCTGGTTCGAGGTGGTGGTGGAGGGCGAGGAAGCCCATGGCGGCAGCGTCATGGCCGGGCGGCGCGACGCGCTGATGGCCGCGGCGCCGCTGATCTCGGCGGTGGAGGAGATCGCGCTCTCGACCTGCTCTCCCACGGGGGAGGCGGGGCGCGGTACGGTCGGGGTGGTGGAGGTCTACCCCAGCTCCCGCAACATCGCGCCGAGCCGGGTCTTCTTTTCCGTCGACATGCGCCACGGCGATCCGGACTGCCTGACCCGCATGGGCGAGGCGCTGGCCGCGCGCGCCGCCGAGGTCAGTGCCGCACGCAAGGTCACGGCGACCGTCACGCCCTTCTGGCACTCGCCGCTGACGCCCTTCGACACGACCCTGGTGCAGCGCGCCCGCGATTCCGCGAAGGCGCGCGGGCTGAACTACCACGAGATGCCGACCGGCATCGGCCATGACGCCGTCTACCTGGCGCGCAAGGTGCCGGTGGTGATGGTCTTCACCCCCTGCCACGGCGGCATCAGCCACAATGAGGCGGAGAGCATCACCCCCGAATGGGCCACCGCCGGCTTGCAGGTGCTGGCCGATGCGGCGCTGGCGACGGCCGGGCTGGTGGGCCGGTGAACCTCCCTCTCTCGCCCGACCGGCTGTGGGACCGGTTGATGGCGATGGCCCGCATCGGCGCCACGCCGGAGGGCGGCAACAACCGGCCCGCCCTCTCGGCGCTGGACGGCGAGGCGCGGGCGCTGCTGGCACGCTGGGGCGGCGAGATCGGCCTGACCCTCAGCGTCGACCGCCTCGGCAACATGGCGCTGCGGCGGGAGGGCAGGGACCCCGCCCGCCCGCCAGTGCTTGTCGGCAGCCATCTCGATACCCAGCCCTCGGGCGGCAAATTCGACGGGCCCTATGGCGTGCTGGCGGGGCTTGAAATCCTGCACGCGCTGCATGAAAGCGGCACCGTCACCGAAGCGCCGATCGTGCTGGTGAACTGGACCAGCGAGGAGGGCTGCCGCTTCAGCCCCTCGATGATCGGCGCCGCCGGCGCCATGGGCGTGCTGCCGGAGAACGAGGTCCTGGACCGCCGCGCCCTGGATGACGGCGAGCGCTATGGCAACGCCCTCGCCGCCACCGGCTGGGCCGGCAGCGCCGATCCCGCCGGGCTGCGCACCGCGGCGGCGTATTTCGAGGCGCATATCGAGCAGGGGCCGGTGCTGGAGGCCGAGGGCTTCGACCTCGGCATCGTCACGGGCGGCTTCGCCACGGAACGGGCGCTGGTGACCGTCACCGGCGAGACCAGCCATGCCGGCACCACGCCGATGGAGATGCGGCGCGATGCGGTGCTGGCGGCGGCCGAGATGATCTCGGCCGGCGAGCGCATCCTCTACGACCGCGCGCCGGATGGCCGCATGACCATCTGCCGCTTCATGGCCGACCCGGGCGCCGATGGGGTGGTGCCCGGCGGCGCCCGCTTCGCCTTCGAGTACCGCCATCCGGAGAATGCCACCCTGGCCGCGCTGCTGGCCGAGGCCGATGCAGCCTTTGCCGGCATCGCCGCCCGCCGCCGCGTCGTGGTCCGGCGCGAGCCCTACTGGTCCTTCCCGCGCGTCGGCTTCGATGCAGCGCTCGCCGCCCGGCTGCGCGAGGCCGCCACGCGACATGGCGCGAGGCACCGCGACATGCTCTCCGGCGCCGGCCACGACGCCTACCACGCCGCGGCATGCATGCCGGCGGTGATGCTGTTCATCCCGTGCCATGGCGGCATCAGCCACCACCCGAGCGAATCCATCTCCCGCGCCTGGGCCGATATCGGCCTGCGGGTGCTGGCCGATGCCGTGGTCGCCACGGCCAATTCCAAGGACCGAGTTTGATGCGCATTGCCATTGCCGGCTTCCAGCACGAGAGCCATTCCTTCGCCCCGCTGCCGACCGGCTGGCGTGAATTCCTCCAGCCCGGCGGCTTTCCCGGGCTGCAGCGGCCGGCGACCATGATCGAGACGCTGCGCCACACCTCCGTGCCCTGCGCCGGGGCGATCGAGGTGCTGGAAGCGGTCGGCGCCGAGATCGTCCCGCTGGTCTGGTGCTTCGCCAACCCGGCCGGCCCGGTGACGGCCGAGGCCTTCGAGCGCATCGCCGCGCTGATGGTCGCCGAGCTCTCCGATGCACTGGCGGCGGGGCCGCTCGACGGCATCTTCCTCGAACTGCACGGCGCCATGGTCGCGGTCGGCCATGACGATGCCGAGGGCGAGCTGCTGCGGCGGGTCCGCGCGGTGGTGGGCCCGGCGCTGCCGATCACCGTCAGCCTCGACCCGCATGCCAATATGACCCGGCAGATGGTGGCGCTGGCGGATGCGCTCGTGCCCTACCGCACCTACCCGCATGTCGACATGAAGCCGGCCGGGGCGCAGGCGACGCGGCTGCTGCTGCAGCGCATCCAGCGCGGCAAGCCTTGGGCGCGTGCCTTCGCCGAGATCGATTTCCTGATCCCGCTGACCATGCAATGCACCATGGTGCCGCCGATGGCCGCGGTGCTGGAGGAGCGGGCGCGGCTTGAGGCGGAGCATGGCGCGACGGAACTCGCCTTCTGCTTCGGCTTTCCCTACGCCGATTTCCCCGGCTGCGGCGTCGCCATCGCCGGCTACGCCGACACTCCGGCGCAGGCCGAGGCCGCGGTCGCCGGGCTCAAATTCTGGATCGAGGCGCATGAGCCGGATTTCGCCGGCGGCGTCGCCCTTGCGGCGGAGGGTGTGGCGGAGGCGATCGGCATCGCCCGCGGCGCGGCGAAGCCGGTGGTGATGGCCGATACCCAGGACAACCCCGGCGGTGGCGGGCATGGCGACACCACCGGGCTGCTGGCGGAGCTGATCCGGCAGGATGCGCAGGGCGCGGTGCTCGGGCTGATCAACGACGCCGAGAGCGCCGCCGCCTGCCATGCCGCGGGGGTGGGCGCGACCCTGCCGCTCTCCCTTGGCGGCCGCAGCGACGGCGCGCCGCTGGCGGTGACCGCGGTGGTGGAGGCGTTGACCGACGGCCGCTTCACCGCGACCGGACCGATGTCGAAGGGCAATCCCGCCGACCTTGGGCCGACCGCGCTGATCCGCGTCTCCTCCGGCGTGCGGGTCATCGTGGTGTCGCGGAAGATGCAGGCGCTGGACCAGGCGCTATTCACCCACATCGGGGTGGAGCCGGCCGCGCAGAAGATCATCGCGCTGAAGAGCAGCGTGCATTTCCGGGCACATTTCCAGCCGATCGCGGAGCGGGTGATCGTCGTCGCGGCGCCCGGTCCGGTGGTGGCGGATCCGGCGGTGCTGCCCTTCACCAACCTCCGGCCCTCGCTGCGGCTGCGGCCGGGGGCCAATCGTTGAACTCGGGCCGGTCCAGGGGGCGCTCGCCCCCTGGCGACAGGGGGGCGGGCAAGACGGCGCCCTCCCCAGGGGCGCCTGTCGAGATCAGCGCACCTCGCCCATCACCGCCTCGGCACTCCGCACCAGCGCCTTGCCGTCCTCCCCGCTCAGCATGGCATCGAGCCGGGTGATCTCGGCCTCGCGCGCGCTGCACCAGGCGGCGCGGTCGCTGCCCCGACGGCGTGGGTCGAAGGCCGGCGGCTCCATGCCGCGCAGGAATTCGTCACGCGCGGCGAGGCCGCCCTGCTGCTGGTGCAGCGCGATGGCGGCGGTTTCCAGCCGTGCGGCGCGGTCCTGCGCCAGCATGGTCAGTGGCCGGCCGCAGAGCGGGGCGGCGCGAACCAGCGCGCCGATGGTCGGCGCACGCGCCAGCAGCATCTCGCCCGGCGCGGCGGTGCCGGCGGTGCGCGCGCCGGTTTCGGCGCAGGCGGTGAGCAGCAACAGGATCCCGAGGGCGGCACGGCGCATTGGTCATCCCTAGCCCGATGGCTTCCGAGAAGTAAACGATCGCCTGTCAGCCGGATGTCTGCAGCAGCGCCTCCACCGCAGCCCGGTGCGGGATCGGCGCCACCGCGCCAAAGCCTGTGGTGGAGAGCGCGGCGGCGGCATTGGCGTAGCGCGCCGCGGCCTCCGGCGCATCACCCAGCATGGTGCGGGCGAGGAAGGCGCCGGCGAAGGTATCGCCCGCGCCGGTCGCATCCACCGCCTCGACGCGGCAGGGCGGGATGCACAGCCGCGTCTCCGGCGTCGCCAGCAGCACGCCGTCGCGGCCGCATTTCAGCAGCACCAGCGGACAGCCGAGCCGAAGATAGAAATCGGCGATTGCCTCCGGCGCCTCGATCCCGGTCAGCGCCTGCGCATCATCCAGCGAGGGCAGGGCGATATCGGCCTCGGCGACGGCGGCATGGATCACCGCCGCGGCACGCCGAGCCGGCCACAACGCGAGCCGCAGATTGGTATCGTAGGATACCCGCACCCCGGCCGCCTTCGCCACGGCGATGGCATGGAACACCGCGTCACAGGCGCTGGTGGAGATCGCCTGGCTGATACCCGAGACATGCAGCACCCGGGCGGCGCGGATCGCGGCCTCCGGCACGTCCTGCACGCCGTAGCGGCTGGCGGCGCTGTCACGGCGATAGAAGGTGAAGTGGTGGCCCTCGGCGTCGTGGGTGACGACATACATCCCGGTCGGCGCATCGGCGCGGCGCAGCACCGTGCCGGTGTCGACCCCCTCGCGCTGCCACAGCGCGAGCAGCGAGCGGCCGGGGCGGTCCTCGCCGATGGCGGTGATGTAGCCGGCGCGGGCGCCCTGCCGCGCCGCGGCGACGGCGGCGTTGCTGGTGTCGCCGCCATGGCCTTCCAGGTACGACACGCGGCCTTCGGCATCCGCCGGGCGCTGGTTCAGCTCCAGCATCGGCTCGCCCATGCAGAGGATGTCGACGGCGGCGGGGGCGGCGGCGCTCATGCCTGCATCAGCCCGAGCGCATCGCGCGCGGCGCGCTGAATCGCCGCGCGGTCGCCGGCGGCGATGCGGGCCTCCTCCACCAGCTTGCCGCCGATGCCGACGAAGGCGGCGCCGGCCGCCAGGTAGTCGGGCGCGTTCGCCGCATCGACCCCGCCGGTCGGGCAGAACACCGTATCGGGGAAGACCGCGCGCACCGCCTTCACATGCGCCGGCCCGCCGGCCGAGCTGGCGGGGAAGAGCTTCACCACATCGGCGCCGGCGGCGCGGGCAGCGCGGATCTCGGTCGGTGTCATGGCGCCGAGCATGGCACAGGCGCCGGCGGCCCGCGCCGCCGCCGCGATCTCGGGCGCCACCCAGGGGGTCACCAGGAATTGCGCGCCGGCGGCGAGGCAGGCCTCGGCCGCCGCGGTGTCGGGCACGGTTCCGGCGCCGACCAGCAGCCCGGGCTGCGCCGCCAAGTTGCGGATCAGCCCGATGGCATCGGGGGTTGTCAGGGTAATCTCCAGGATCCTGAGGCCCTCCGCCCGCAGCCAGTCGCAGGCGGTGGCGGCCAGGGCGGCGGTGGAGGTGCGGATCACCGGGACCACCCGGGCCCGGCGCAATTCAGGAATCAAGGGGTGGGTCATCGCCGTTGCCTCCCGCGGTTGGAGCGGATCGCGGAAGGGCGTGAACGCCCGGGAGCGCCGACCCGTTTTACGGACAGCAGGCTACAGTGGATTGGTGCTCCGACATGAACGCCAATCTGCTGTAGCCGCCATCCTGCGGCGGTGGCAGGCGGGCGACCAGGGGCGGGTGTGGGCCGTCGCGATCGGCGATGCCGCGGGCCGGATCAGCCCTGCACGGTGCGCAGCATTCCGCCGGCAGTGGCTTCCAGCGCACGGGCGGCCTGGTCGGCTCCGGCGGCGGTGGCGGCAGCCTGGTCCAGCGCCCCGGCATAGCAGGTCATCGAGCTCTCCAGCCGGGCGACCGCGCCGGAAAGCGCGCCGAGTTCGGCCCGCAGCCCGGCGACCGCCGCGGATTGCTCGGCCAGCGCAGTTTCCAGGTTGCGCAGGGCGTGGCGCAGCCGGTCCTGCGGTCGCGCTGGGAAAGCCAGGACGACGGCGGGGGTGAGCTGGTCCGGCATGGGCGGCCCTCATCGAATGATGAAGCAACGGTAAATGCGCAGCTGATTCGCGTCCAGCGGGATTTGTTAAAAATTTGATACTGGTCCGGTACCCGATCTGCCGGGCCTCCCCTGCCAGGCCACCGCTACCGTGCCGCCGGTAGGCGGCGTAGAAGACGTGGCGAAACGGGGACTGGCATGCTCATCGGCGTCGAGATCACGATTCTGCTGCTTCTGGTGCTGTTGAACGGGGTCTTCGCCCTCAGCGAACTGGCGATCGTCTCGGTCCGCCGTGGCCGGCTGATGGCGATGCAACGGCTCGGCAGTCCGGGCGCCGCCGCGGCGCTGGCGCTGGCCGAGGATCCGCATCGCTTCCTGCCGACGGTGCAGGTCGGCATCAGCCTGGTCGGCATCCTCGCCGGCGTCTTCGGCGGCGCCCGCTTCGCCGGGCCGCTGGGCGAGGCGCTGGCGAGGATCCCCATAATGGCGCCGCTGGCGAATGAAGTCGCCTTCGTCCTGGTCGTCGTCATCATCACCTACGCCAATCTCATCCTCGGCGAGCTGGTGCCGAAGCAACTGGCGCTGCGCGACCCGGAACGCTTCGCGATCGCCGTCTCCCGGCCGATGGCATTCCTCGCGCGCTGGACCGGGCCGGTGGTCTGGGTGTTGAGTCGCTCCTCCGGCCTGGTGCTGCGGCTGTTCGGCGCGCACCTGCCGCAGGACCAGTCGGTGACCGAGGAGGAGGTCAAGGCGGTGGTCGCCGAGGGTGTCGAGGCCGGCGCGCTCGAGCATGAGGAACGCCATATGATCGAGCGCGTGCTGCGCCTGGCCGACAAGCCGGTGCGGGCGCTGATGACGCCGCGCAACGACGTGGTCTGGATCGACCGCAACGCCCAGCCGGCGGATATCGCCGCGGTGCTGCGGGCGCACACCGTCTCGCGCTTCGTGGTGGCGGAGCGGCGGGTCGACAATGTGGTCGGCGTGGTGGTGGCGAAGGACCTGCTCAACCTGCTGCTGGAAGGCGAGCCGCTGTCGATCCAGCGGGCGCTGCGCCAGCCGATGGTGCTGCCCGACAACCTCTCGGCCATGGATGCGCTGGAGCGGATGCGTCATGACCCGCTCGGCATCGCCCTGGTGCTTGATGAATACGGCAGCTTCGAGGGGGTGGTGACCGACAGCGACCTGCTGGAATCGATCATTGGCGAGATCGGCGTGCCGGAGCTGCCGGCGACACCGGGTGAGTCGGTGACCCGCGCCGACGGCAGCCTGCTGCTGGACGGAATGATGCCGAGCGACGAGCTGCGGGCGCAGCTCGACCTGCCGGAGCTGCCGGCGCGCGGCACCTACCACACCGTGGCGGGGCTGATGCTGGCGCTGCTGCAGCGGGTGCCGCGCGAGGGTGACCGGATCGTCTGGGCCGGCTGGCGGTTCGAGATCGTCGACATGGACGGGCGGCGGGTGGACAAGGTGCTGGCGAGCCGGGAGGAGGCGCCGGGCGGCGGGTAGGCGGGGCCACTGGCCCCGCCGCGGCAAGGCTATTCCGCCGCCACGCCGGGCGCCGGCGCCGCCATCAGCTCGGCATAGACCGCCTGCACCGCCGCGGCGGTTTCGCTCAGCGTCGGCGGCATGGCGAGGCTGCGCTGCACCGCCAGCAGCCGCTGCGGGTCGGCGGCCAGGCCACGCAGCAGATTGGCCAGCGACCAGGCGCTGCCGGCCTGGAAATGGAAACCGTCGATACCGTCGCGCACCTTCTCGGCCATGCCGCCGATGTCGGAGCAGATCACCGGCCGGCGGTTCAGCAGCGCCTCCTGGATCACCAGCGGCGAATTCTCCCACCAGACCGACGGCACCAGCACCGCATGCACCTGCTGCATCAGGCTGTCGACGCGGTTGTTCTCATAGGCGCCGCGATAGCGGAAATTCCCCGGGGCGCCGGCCAGCCGCCTCTCGAAATCCTGCCGGGACGGCTCCGGCTGGCCGGAATAGTCGCCGTTCACGTCGATGCGGACCCGGTCGACGCCTGCCTTGTCGAGCAGTGCCGCCGCCTCAAGCAACACGTTGATGCCCTTCAGCGCCGAGATCTGGCCGAAGAAGCCGAATACCACGCCATCCTCCACCGGCGGGTAGGGCAGCGGCGCAGCATGACCCGGGCGTTCCGGCATGCCGTTCTCGATCACCGTCATCCGCGCCGGCTCGATGCCCCAGGCGATGTAGCGGTCGGCGAGGAACCGGCTCGGCGAGATGAAGCGGTCGACCAGGCGGAGGAAGCGCTTGATGAACAGCTCGCGCAGGAAGAAATCCGGCTCGGACTTTTCGGGGAAGCAGCGGGCGCAGTCGCGCGGGCTGGATTTCTCGCACAGGCCGAAGCCCGGCCGCTTCACCATCTGGCCAAAGTGGTTGCAGATGGCGAGGTACTCATGCAGCGTCAGGATGATGCGCGCCGCCGGCACCGCCCGCCGGATCTGCAGCAGCACCTCCACGCCGAAGTTGGTGTAGTGGTGCAGGTGCACCACATCCGGCTGCAACTCCTGCAACAGGCGGATGAACTCGGGCGGGAACTCCGGGTCGGAGTTGGCGTGGATGGCATGGTCGAAGCCATGCCCGACATAGACGTATTCATCCGGCCCGAAGGGCTGGGTCAGCCGGACCCCGAGCCGCTCGTTGATCCGGCCGGGGGCGGCCGCGAGGAACCAGGCCTTCACCCCCGGGTCCGCCTTCAACTTCGTATAGAGCTGGAAGGCGGCGATCTCCGCCCCGCCGCGGGAGACCCGCGGGTCCATGTGCGACATCACCAGCACCCGCATGGGCGGCCGGGCAGGGGCCTCCGGCTCGGGCGCGGCGGGGCGGGACAGGGTGCGGGTGCGGGTGGCGGGGCGGCTCACGCCGGGGCTCCGCAGGTCGGGCGCTGCATCGGGATCACCATCGGTTCGGAAGACGTTCGGCCGGCAGGGAGGTCAGGACAGCCGCAGCACCGCGGGATCGCCGCCGGCCGGCGTTGCGCCGGGGATCATCCCGCTCCAGCGTTCGGCGAAGGTCCAGGCATTCACCAGGGTCAGGTTGAATCGCCAGGAATTTCCCGGCAGCCCCTGCGACTGGCGTTCCAGGTGCCACAGCACCGCGGCGTCGTCGACGGCGCAGTCGAGCCCTTCGGCGCGGATCCGGAAGCAGAGGTCGGCATCCTCGAAATCGCCGATCACGTAGTCGGTGTCGAAGCCGCCGAGCCGCTGCGCCAGATCGCGCCGCAGCACCATGCAGGCGCCGGTGATCGCCGGCTCGCGGTGCAGGCCGCGCGCCGGGCCACGGATGCGGCCCTTGCCAGGATGCATCGGAAAGGGCCAGTTGCCGAGCTGCGGCAGTCGCTCGAAGGCCATGCCGTCGTGCTGCACCGTGCCGTCCTCGAACAGCAGCAGCCCGCCGGTGACGCCGAGCGTCGGGTCGTCGCGCAGCGCCCCGGTCAGCCGGTCCAGCCACTGCCCGTCGCGCGGCATGACGTCGGAGTTCAGGAAGCAGATGAACTCGCCCCGCGCCACCGCCAGCCCGGCGTTGTTGGCCGGGGCGTAGCCGAGGTTCTGCGGCAGCAGCACCAGCCGAAGCGGAATGCCGAAGCGACGGTAGGCGGAGCGCGCCAGGGCGATCAGCTCGGCCCGCTTCGGCGGGTCGTCGAGCACATAGATCAGTTCATCCGCCGGCAGCCCGTATTCGGAGAACAGCGCGCATTGGTACATCAGGTAGTCGATGCGGCCGTAGAGCGGGATGATGACCGAGCAGCGCGGCCGCTCCGGCGGCTCGCCCACCATCACCTCGGTCGGGGTGCCGGCGGCGGCAAGGCGGGCACGGTTCAGCGCGACCGTCGGCGGGCCCAGCACCCTGGAGCACAGCGCCACCACCTCATCGGCTGCGAGGTCGAGGCCGTTCAGCAGCCGGCGGATCGCGGCGACCCCGCCCTCGGCTGGCGGCGGCAGTGGGTAGAAGGCGATCGCGCCATCCTGCAGCTCGATCTCCAGATGGGCGTTGCGCAGTTCCGCGGTCGGCGCCTCGACGAAGGTGACGAAGCCCCAGCGGGCATGGTCCAGGGCGTAGCGCCCGGCGAAGGCGTCGCGGATATCGGCCCGTTCGGTGGCGATCCAGCGCGTCGTCAGCGGCACCGAGAGCCTGCCGCCGACCCGCGCCCGGATGCTCTTCACCGACCGCGTTGGGTCGAGAAACCAGCCGATCATCGCCAGGCCTCGGTCCGGCGCGAAGAGCAGCGTGTCGATTTCGAGATGCACCGGCGTGGAGAGCCGCGACACTGTCTCGACGCCATCGAACACCGGGCGGGAGAGCAGCCTGTGCAGCGGCGTCGGCTTCGCCAGCCCGCCCTCGGCGGTGGCGAGCAGGGCGCGGACCATGCCGATGAGCTCGGTCGGCTCCGGCAGGATCGCGCCCAGCGAGGGGCTGAGCTGGCGGGCCCCGCCGATCTCGAAGGTCAGGCCCTTCAGCGCGCCTAGCGTCGCATCCTCGGCCGCCGGCACCGGGTCGCCCGGCAGGAAGGCGACGAAACCCTGGCCAAGGCCGGCGATGTCCTGGCGCGGGTGGCGGCCGGTCATCGCCTGGGCCGTCAGGGCGCCGGCCTCGAAGCTCGCGGTCGCCGGGCATTCGGTGACCTCCGCCAGCAGCTCACCACGCACCCAGCCGCCGAAGATCCAGCCGCCGAGCGCCGGGATATGGCCGTAGTAGTCGATGTAGCCGGCGGGCTCGGTAGGGCTCGGGGCTGGTGCGGCGGGCGACGGCTTGGGCGCGGCGGGGGCCGCGGTCCCCGCCCGCTGGCTGCGCAGGATCACCCGGCCGCGGCCGCGGCGCAGGCCGCCGACCTGGATGCCGCCGGTCAGCAGCGCGTAGTCGTGCTCGCCGCCGAGCAGCTCGCGCCGCACCTGGGCCTGCGCCATCAGCTCGGCCACCTCGCGCAGCCCGAGCTCGAAGCCGAGCAGCCGCCCCGCCTGGGCGGCCGAGACGGGCAGGTCCGGGCGCTGGCAGTTTAGCGACAGCGGCACCCGGTGCTGGCCGTCGATCAGCAGCTCGATCGCCGCCTGATCGGCCGGGCCGTGCCACAGGGCCGGGTTGAAGATCCAGCCGGCAAGACGGTCGGGCGAGACATGATCAAGATGGCCGCGCGGCTGGAACGCGCGGCTGGGCAGCCCGCCGAGCGGCACGGTGATCAGGCCACGGGCCAGGCTCCGCAGGCCGATGGTCATCGCCTCCAGCGGCCCGGCCGGGCGCGGCAGGTCGATAACGAAGCCCTGCGTTTCCTCGGCCGCGTCCGATGCCGGGTCGGGCCGGGGGAAGGTGCCGTTGAGCGGTATCTCGGCCGCATCGCCCAGGATCAGCCGGTGCGGCGCCGGGGCGGTGACCCAGCCGGACAGCAGCAGGAAGCGGTCGCCGATCTCCAGCCGCTCGAATGCGGCTTCAGGTGGGGGCGGCGCGGCCGAGGCAGGGCGAGGGGCGGTATCCGTGGCGGCGGCATCGGTCATGCGTATTGGTCTCCGCGGGCGGCGGGGTCGTGACGACAGGTGCTATGGCTGGGCCTGGAGGTGGCGCCGGACATGCTTCCGGTTGGGGCAAAGAACGCTGCGGCGCGGCAGTGCCGGTGACGGGAGTCGCCTCTGTTCTGCTACGGATTCGCTCGCCCCCGCCTGCCACGGCAAACTCGCGCAGGGGTCATATTGTGTCAAGCGCACAGCGCCCTTCAGGCGAATAAGCATGTCGGGCGCCAGGTCACGCAGCGATGGATTTTTCGCCGACCAGGCGCAGGGGATATTCTGTCGCATAGGACGCCGACTGTTCCGGTTTATTGACGGGCCGAGATTCATTTCTGTCATACGCGACCCCGTACCGCATGCCTGCCTGCTGGTTCTTTCCCGGCGATCCCACCAGCTGGCCACCGGTATCAGGCGCATCTTGGCGGCGCTTCGGGCGGCGCGACCTGAACCCGGCCGGCTCTAGCCCGCATAGGTTGCCGGTCCATGAAGCGCCTGTGGCGAAGCACCCCGATGGGTCGCCTCCATGGATGCGCCGCCGCGCGGCGATGGTATGTTACGCCCATGACCTTCAACCGGCGGCTTATACCGTGGTCCCCTTGGCGGAGGGGCAGGACGGCGGGACCCTGGCCGACCACCTGGCGGCGGCGCTGGCCAGCGTGACCGGGCGGCTGGCCCTCGCCGGGGCGCTGCACCGCCTCGGCTGCCAGGCGGAAGCGGTGGCGCTGTACCGCCTGCTGCTGCGCGACACCCCGGGCGAATCGAAGGCACTGGTCGGGCTCGGCAGGCTGGCGGAGGCGCCGCCAGGCGACCCGGACCCGGCCGCGCTGGTCGCCACCGCCGAGGCCTTGGCGCGGACCGCGCCGCCGGAGGAGGCCGAGCTGGCCTGGCGCGGCGTGCTGGCGCTCTGCCCGCAGAATGTCACCGCCCGGATGGCCCTCGGCCACCTGCTGCGCCGCGGCGGTCGGGCGGCCGAAGCGGTGACGCGATTCGAGGCGGCGGTTGAGGAACGCGCGCTGAATGCCCCGGCGCAGGCGCTGGCGCTGCTGCAGCGAGCGCTGGAGATCGACCCGGCGCATGCCCCGGCGCTGGAGCATACCGCCGCCCATCATCGTATGGCCGGCGACCATGTTGCCGCGCTGGCCAGCTTCGAGGCCGGGATTGCCACCGGCCGGCCCGGCCCCTGGTGCTACCTCGGCGCGGCCGAGATCCTCGCCGAGCAGGGCAGGATGCCGGCGGCGCTGGCGCTGCTGGAGGAGGGCAGCCGGACGCTGCCGGCGGTGCCGGCACTGCCGGCCAAGCGACTGGAGCTGCTGCGTCGCAGCGGCGCCGTCACCGAGGCGCTGGCGCTCGCCCGCGGCATGCCCGCCGACCGCTTCGCCCCCTGGTTCGAGCGGGTGGTTCTGGAGCACCAATCGGGCGACCCGGCCGCGGTCGCCACGCTGCTGGCGGCACGACCGCCGGCAACCAGCCTCGCCGGGCGGGCCCGGATCGAGCATCTACACGGTCTGGTCGCCGCCGATCACTGGGATCTGGCGGCGGCCGAGGCGCATCTCGCCCGCGCGTCCGCCCTGGCGCCGGACGATCCCTGGCCGCGTGCCCGGCTGGCCATGGTGCGGCTGGCCCGCTTCGACCTGGCGGGGACGCGGGCGGAGCTGGCGGCGCAGGTCCGGCTGGATGCGGCGGCGGCGCGGTTGCAGGGGCGGGTGGCGAGGGTCTTGCAGACCTTCCACGGCCAGCTGCTGGATGACCTGGCGCTGGAGCCGGAGCTGCTGGCGCGGCTTGCCGCCCTGGCCGCACAGCCGGCGGCGGCGCGGATCGCCCCGCTGCTCGGGCTGGTGCGGGAGATGCCGGATCACTTCGGCAGCGCCTATGCGCTGATGATCGCGTTGCACCAGTCCGGCGGCTTCACCCCGGCCGGCGGCCCGGCCGCCGCGCCGCCGATCCCGCCGTGGCTGGCGCAGTACAGGGACGGCGCGGTGCTGCCGGATGATGTCGCCGCGCTGATGGCGAGCTGGGCGGAGCGCTGCCCCGGCTTCACCATCACCCGCTTCGACGATGCGGCGGCGCTGGGCTGGCTGCGGGCGACGCAGCCGGTGCCGGTGGTGGTGGCCTGGCGGCGGCTGCGCGATGCCACCCAGCGGTCCGACCTGCTGCGCCTGGCGGTGCTGGCGACCGAGGGCGGCTGGTGGGCCGATGCCGATGACCGGCTGTTCGGCAGCCTCGCGCCCCTGGCGCCGCCGGGGACGACGCTGGTGCTGTACCAGGAGGATCTCGGCTCCATCGGCAACAACCTGATCGGTGCCGCGCCGGGGCATCCGGTGGTGGCGCTGGCGCTGCGGCTGGCGGTGGAGGGGGTGAACCGCGGCGATGCCGATTCGGTCTGGCTGCGGACCGGGCCGGGCTGCTCACCCGCGCCCTGGCGATGCATCTGGCGGCGCAGCCCGAGGCGAAGCTGCCGGCGGGCATCCTGGTTCACGACCATCTGGCAGTGACCCGGCAGGTCGCGCTGCATAGCCTGGCCGAATACAAGGTGACGCGGCACTGGATGCGCCCGGCGCAGCGGATCGCACGGCCGGCGGCGGCCATGGCCGCGCAGGCCCGGCCCGGGGGCTAGGCCCTCGGCGTCGCTGCGGTTGCGGGCTGAGGCTGGCATCGGGGCGGCCAATCCGCTACACCGCCGATGAGAACGAAGCGCGAATACCGGAGCCCCATGCCCGACGACACCAAGGCGCTGCCCGACGCCGGCGGCACCCGCGACACGCTGCTCGCCGATGCGCTGTCCGAACGCTACCTGGCCTATGCCATGTCCACCATCATGGCGCGCTCCCTGCCGGATGTGCGGGATGGGTTGAAGCCGGTGCATCGGCGGCTGCTTTGGGCGATGCATCAGCTGAAGCTGGACCCCGCCGCCGGCTTCAAGAAATGCGCCCGCATCGTCGGCGACGTGATGGGCAAATACCACCCGCATGGCGATGCCGCGATCTACGACGCCATGGTGCGGCTGGCGCAGGATTTCGCCGCCCGCTACCCGCTGGTCGAGGGCCAGGGCAATTTCGGCAATATCGACGGCGATAACGCCGCGGCCATGCGTTACACCGAGGCGCGGTTGACCGAGGTCGCCCAGGCGATGCTCCAGGCCATCGACGAGAACACCGTCGATTTCCGCGCCACCTATGACGGCGAGGAGCAGGAGCCGATGGTGCTGCCTGCCGCCTTCCCGAACCTGCTGGCGAATGGCGCCAACGGCATCGCCGTGGGCATGGCGACCAGTATCCCGCCGCACAACGCCGGCGAGCTCTGCGGCGCGGCGCTGACGCAGCTGCAGGTCTTCCGCGACCGCAAGCTCACCCTGGCCGAGGTCGCGCTCGGGGCGCCCGGCAGCGCCCGCGCGGAGTTCCTCGATGCCTCCCTCGCGCCGATGCTGGCCGAGGTGAAGGGGCCGGATTTCCCGACCGGGGGCGTGCTGGTGGAGCCGGCGGCGGCGATGCGCGAGGCCTATCGCATCGGCCGCGGCGGCTTCCGGGTGCGGGCGAAGTGGGAGAAGGTGCCGGCGAAGAACGGCACCTGGCAGATCATCGTCAGCGAGATCCCTTACCAGGTCGCCAAGGCCAAGCTGATCGAGCAGATCGCCGCCCTGCTGGAGGAGAAGAAGCTGCCGCTCCTCGGCGATATCCGCGACGAGAGCACCGACATCGTGCGGCTGGTGCTGGAGCCGAAGAGTCGCGCGGTCGATCCGGCCATGCTGATGGAGACGCTGTTCCGCGCCACCGATCTGGAGACACGGCTGCCGCTCAACATGAATGCGCTGGACGCCGAGCGCACGCCGCGGGTGATGGGCCTGCCCGAGGTGGTCTGGAGCTGGGTGGAGCATCGCCATGTGGTGCTGGTGCGGCGCACCGAGCACCGGCTGGCGGCGATCGCCCGCCGGCTGGAAATCCTCGACGGCTACCTGATCGTCTACCTGAACCTCGACGAGGTGATCCGCATCGTCCGCGAGGAGGACAAACCGAAGGAGGCGCTGATGGCGACCTTCGAACTGACCGAGCTGCAGGCCAACGCCATTCTCGACATGCGGCTGCGCGCCCTGCGCAAGCTGGAAGAGATGGAGATCCGCAAGGAGCACAGGAAGCTCTCGGCGGAGCAGAAGGGCCTGCAGGGGCTGATGAAATCCGAGCCGAAGCGCTGGGAGGCGATCGGCGCCGAGATCGAGGCGACGCGGGTGAAGTTCGGCGATGGCGCGCTGGGTAAGCGACGGACCGAGACCGGCGCCGCGCTGCCGGCCATCACGGTGGATGAGAACGCCTTCGTCGAGCGCGAGCCAATCACCATCATCCTCTCGGAGAAGGGCTGGATCCGGGCGCAGAAGGGCCACATCGCCGAGGATGCCGAGCTACGGTTCAAGGAAGGCGATTCGCTGCACACCTGGGCGCATGCCCAGAGCACCGACCGCATCGTGTTCTTCGCGACCAACGGCAAGGCCTATACGCTGAAGGCCGAGGCCATCCCGCGCGGCCGCGGCGACGGCCAGCCGGTGCGGCTGCTGCTCGACCTGACCAATGAGGACACGCTGCTCTCCATGCATGTCCATGCGGAGGGGCTGCGCTATCTGGTCGCCACCACCGACGGCCGCGGCTTCCTCGTCGCCGGCGAGGAACTGCTGGCGGAGAAGCGCACCGGCAAGCAGGTGCTGATGCCAGAGCCGGGCCGGGAGGCATTGCTCTGCATCCCGGCCGAGGGGGACACCGTCGCGGTGGTCGGTGAGAACCGCAAGCTGCTGCTCTTCCCGCTGGACCAGTTGCCGCAGATGGCGCGCGGCCGCGGCGTGCAGCTGCAATCCTACAAGGATGGCGGGCTGTCCGACGCCAAGGTGTTCACCCGGAAGGAGGGGCTGAGCTGGCGCAACGGCGGTGGGCGGATGCGGGTGGAAACCGATCTGCAGCCCTGGCGTGGCAACCGGGCCGGCGCCGGCAGGCCGCCGCCGCACGGCTTCCCGAAGAGCAACCGGTTCGAATAGGGCAGGGGCCGCCGGGTCATAGCAGCGGACCGGTTCCTTGGCCGGTCCGAGGCCGCGAATGCCCGCGCCAGGTGGCGCGAAGCCAAGCAAACCGGAGGTTTGCGCCCGGCGACTGAGGGGGCCTGAAGGTGACAACCTTCAGGGCCGTCGGTAACAGGCGCCGGCGGCCCGGTTTCGCCGTTCAGCCCCGGAGGAAGGGGCAGCCACCATCGGCGACCGGTCGGAAGGCCTGCTCCGCCGGGGTGGTGGCGATCAGCTTCAGATAGTCCCAGGGGGCACGGCTTTCGGCCGGGGCCTTGGCCTGGAACAGGTAGGTCGGGTGGATCTTCCGCCCATCGGCGCGGACCGCGCCGGGGCCGAAGGCGTCGTCATCGGCCGGCAGGCGCTTCATCGCCTCGACGGCGGCGAGGCCGCTGGCCTTGGCCGCCGGTAGGCCGATCGCTTCCACCGCCTTCAGGTAATGCAGGGCGCAGGAATAGGCCTGGAAATGCACGCTGTTCGGCATGTGGTTGTTGACCATCTTGCCGCGCAGCCGCTCGGTCAGCGCCCGGGTCCGGTCGTTGAGGTCCCAATAGCTGCTCTCGGTCAGGATCAGCCCCTGCGCGGTCGGCAGGCCCAGGGTGTGGACGTCCATGATGAAGCCGATCATCGCCGCGACCCGGATGTTGCGGCCGGCGAGGCCGAATTCCTGCCCCTGCTTCACGCAGTTGATCATGTCGGTGCCGGCGTTGCAAAGGGCGATGACGTCCGGCCGCATGGACGCCGCGGTGACCAGGAAGGAGGAGTAGTCGGTGGTCTGGGGGAAAGGGTAGACGCTGCTGCCGACCAACTGGCCGCCATTGGCCTGTATCACCCGCGTCACCTCGCGCTGGACCGAGTGGCCGAAGGCGTAGTCGGCGGTGATGCAGTACCAGCGCTTCGCTCCGGCCTTGGCCAGCGCCCCGCCGGTGCTCTGCGCATTCGCCCAGGTGTCCGTGGTCCAATGCACCATATTGGGCGAGCAGCCGGGGCCGGTGAGATCGCTCGACGCCCCGCCGCTGTTCAGGTGGACCTTGTTCTTCTCCCGCGCCAGGGTGTTGATCGCCAGGGCGATAGCGCTGTTGTTCACCTCCAATACCGCGTCCACCCCCTGGTCGAACCATTGCCGGGCGATATTCACCCCAACATCGGCCTTGTTCTGGTGGTCGGCCTGGACGAGCTCCACCGCGAAGCCCCGGTTGCCGAAATCCTGGATCGCTTGGCGCGCGGTGACGACGCAATTCGGCCCGCTGATGTCGCGGTAGGGGCCGGACATGTCGGAGAGCACGCCGATGCGCAGGATCGGCGCCTGGGCGTGCCCCTGACGATCGATGGCGGCGCCCACGGCAAGGCCGAGTCCAGCCCGGCGGGTGAGGGTGGCGGTGGGTTGCGGCATGCTCGACTCCCTGTTCGTTCTGCGGCCGTTGCGCCGTCTTCGAAGTCGCCAGCCTAGGGGGGAGAAGGCCAGGCGCGGTAGCGGTTTGTCGAGCGATCCGGTTTGGAAAATTCGCCCGCAGAGCCTATATGAAGACCACGATTCCAATGGGTCGGGACCCCCCGCGCCAGCCGGGCGCGGGTCCCGTCATGGCCGCCGGCCGAAGCCCGATCCGCAGCAGACGAGAGCATCCAGCGCTTGAGCGAGACAGAGAACGGCGGCAGCCGGCCGGAGGAGAGCCTCCCGGTCGCGCTCGAGGAGGAGATGCGCCGCTCCTACCTCGACTATGCCATGAGCGTGATCGTTGCGCGCGCCCTGCCGGATGCGCGGGACGGGTTGAAGCCGGTGCACCGCCGCATCCTCTTTGCGATGCAGGAAAGCGGCTACACCGCCGACAAGCCGCACCGCAAATCGGCCCGCGTGGTTGGCGACGTCATGGGCAAATACCACCCGCATGGCGACGCTTCGATCTATGATGCCATGGTGCGTATGGCGCAGCCCTTCAACATGCGGGTGCCGCTGATCGACGGCCAGGGCAATTTCGGCAGCATGGACGGCGATCCGCCGGCGGCCATGCGCTACACCGAGGTGCGCATGGCTCGCGCCGCTGCGGCGCTGCTGGAAGGCATCGACGAGGACACCGTCGATTTCCAGCCGAACTACGATGAATCCGGCGAGGAGCCGCGGGTACTGCCGGCCGCCTTTCCGAACCTGCTGGTCAATGGCGCCAATGGCATCGCCGTTGGCATGGCGACCAACATCCCGCCGCACAACCCGGGCGAGGTGATCGACGCTGCCCTGAAGCTCATCGCCGAGCCAGCCACTCCGCTCGCCGAGCTTATGCAGATCATGCCGGCGCCGGATTTCCCGACCGGCGGGCTGATCCTCGGCCGGGCCGGCATCCGCGCCGCCTTCGAGACCGGCCGCGGCTCCATCCCGCTGCGCGCCAGATGCGAGATCGAGGAGATGCGCGGCGGCCGCCAGGCCATCATCGCCACCGAGATCCCCTACCAGGTCAACAAGGCCAGCCTGATTGAGAAGATCGCCGAGCTGGTCCGCTCCAAGGCGATCGAGGGCATCTCCGACCTGCGCGACGAGAGCGACCGCGACGGCATGCGGATCGTCATCGAGCTGAAGCGCGATGCGACGGCGGAGGTGGTGCTGAACCAGCTCTACCGCATGACCCAGCTGCAGACCTCCTTCGCGGTGAATTTCCTGGCCCTCGACAATGGCCGGCCGCGGCAGATGGGGCTGATCGATGCGCTGAAGGCCTTCATCGCCTTCCGCGAGGAGGTGATTCTCCGCCGCTCGCGCTTCAGGCTGGCCAAGGCGCGGGAACGCGGGCACCTGCTGATCGGCCTCGCCATCGCGGTGGCCAATATCGACGAGGTCATCCGGCTGATCCGCGCCAGCCGCGACCCGGCCGAGGCGCGCACCGCGCTGATGGCGCGCGACTGGCCGGCCGGCGATGTCGGCGTGCTGCTGGCGCTGATCGACGACAGCGGCAATGTGGTGACGCCGGAAGGCACGGTGCGGCTGACCGAGGCGCAGGCCCGCGGCATCCTGGCACTGACCCTGAACCGCCTGACCGGCCTGGAGCGCGACAAGATCACCGGCGAGCTGGAGGAGGTCGGCGCCCGCATCCGCGAGCTGCTGGACATCCTCGGCAGCCACCCCCGCCGCATGGAGGTGATGACCGAGGAACTGCGGGCGGTGCGGGCGCAGATCGCCACGCCGCGCATGACGCAGATCATGGACGGCATCGCCGATGTCGACGACGAGAGCCTGATCGAGCCGGGCAACATGATCGTCACCTTGACCCGCGACGGCTATGTGAAGCGCACGCCGCTGGAAACCTTCCGGGCGCAGCACCGCGGCGGCCGCGGCCGCAGCGCCGCGGCGACGCGGCAGGACGATGTGGTGATGCGCAGCTTCATCGCGCATACCCACCAATGGGTGCTGTTCTTCACCAGCCGCGGCATCGCCTTCCGCGAGAAGGTCTGGCAGCTGCCGGAAGGCGGCGCTCAGGGCAAGGGGCGCTCGCTGCGCCAGGTGCTGGCCTTGCAGGAAGCCGAGCAGATCACCGCCGTGCTGCCGCTGCCGCAGGATGAGAGCCTGTGGGACGGGCTGCATCTGGTCTTCGCCACGGCTTCGGGCAATGTGCGGCGGAACAAGCTGTCCGACTTCCGCAATGTCCGCTCCGCCGGGCTGATAGCGATGAAGCTGGATGACGGCGATTCGCTGATCGGCGTACAGACCTGCCGCGAGGGCGATGACGTGCTGCTGGCGACCCGCAAGGGCCGCA
The DNA here is from genome assembly GCF_014283215.1 of Siccirubricoccus deserti. Lineage (GTDB taxonomy): Bacteria > Pseudomonadota > Alphaproteobacteria > Acetobacterales > Acetobacteraceae > Siccirubricoccus > Siccirubricoccus deserti. Next base: position 4,346 of record NZ_JACOMF010000008.1, on the reverse strand, counting down.
CCATCCGCTTCCAGGCCTCCGATGACGTGCTGCGGGTGTTCGCCGGGCGCGGCTCGGACGGCGTGCGCGGCATCCGGCTCGGCAAGGGCGATGAGGTGATCGCGCTGTCGGTGCTGCGCCATGTGGAGGCGACGCCGGCCGAGCGCGAGGCCGCTATCCGCAACGCCGCCCAGCGCCGCCGCAACAATGGCCATGAGGAGGCCGAGGCTGCGCCCGCCGCGGCCGAGGAGGCCGAGGAGGGCGGCGCGGCCGAGGACATCGCCGAGATCACCCTGACGCCGGAGCGGGCGCGGGAGCTTGAGGAGGCGGAGGAGATCATCCTCGCCATCACCGATGGCGGCTTCGGCAAGCGCAGCCTGGCCTACGACTACCGGCTGACCGGCCGCGGCGGGCAGGGGCTGGAAGGCATGCTGTTCAGCCGCCGCACCGGCCGCGAGGTGGTGGCCACCTTCCCGGTGCGCCCCGGCGACGATGTGATGCTGGTGACCGACACCGGCCGGCTGATCCGGCTGCCAGCCGACCAGGTGCGCTTGACGCGCCGGCGCAGCCTGGGCGTGATGTTGCTCAGACTGAACGAGGGGGAACGCGTGACATCTTGCTTCCCGGTCGTCGACGACCAGGGGGAGGCCGGCCCCGAAGCCGGCACGGCGCAGACTGGCGCGCTTGCGGCAACCGAGCCGCCGGCCGAGGCCGGGCCAGGGATCGACACCGATGGCTGAGCGCATCGGCCTCTATCCCGGCACCTTCGACCCGGTGACCAATGGCCATCTGGACATCATCGGCCGCGCCGCCCGCATCGTCGACCGGCTGGTGGTCGGCGTCGCCATCAACATCGGCAAGGGCCCGCTGTTCCCGCTGGAGGAGCGGGTGGAGCTGGTGCGCGCGGAAACCGATACCATCGCCGCCCGCACCGGCACCGTCATCGAGGTGGTGCCCTTTGAGGGGCTGCTGATCGGCTTCGCCCAGCAGCTCGGCGCCGGCGTCATCGTGCGCGGGCTGCGCGCCGTCTCGGACTTCGACTATGAATTCCAGATGGCCGGGATGAACCGCCGGCTCGATCCCAAGATCGAGACGGTGTTCCTGATGGCCAGCGAGACGAACCAATTCATCTCCTCGCGTTTCGTCAAGGAGATCGCCCGGCTGGGGGGCGATATCGCCAGCTTCGTGCCGAAGCTGACGCATGAGCGGACCCTGGCGCGGGTGCGCCAGCCCGCCGCCGACTGACTGCCGACCTGGATCAGGAGTAGGGGATGATACGACGACGCGACCTCGCGGGGCTTGCCGCGCTCGCCGGTACGGCTGCGCTGCCGATGCGCGCCCGTGCCGCCGAGGAACGGCTGGTGCTGGAGCTGAAGGACGGCCAGGTCACCATCCAGTTCCTGCCCGATGTGGCGCCGAAGCATGTGGAGCGGATCAAGGCCCTGGTCGGCCGCGGCTTCTACGACGGCACCCCGTTCCACCGGGTGATCGAAGGCTTCATGGCGCAGGGCGGCGACCCGACCGGCACCGGCACCGGCGGTGCCCGCGATGCCGGCTTCCCCGACCTGCCGGCCGAGTTCACCAACAAGTACCGCTTCATCCGCGGGACCTGCGGCATGGCGCGCAGCCAGAACCCGAACAGCGCCAACAGCCAGTTCTTCATCATGTTCGCGCCGGCGCCGAGCCTCGACGGCCAGTACACCATCTGGGGCCGGGTCGTCGCCGGCATGGATGTGGTGGACAAGATCAAGCGCGGCGCAGGCGGCAGCGGCATGGTGCAGGGGCCGGACCGGCTGATCCGCGCCCGCCTCGTCACCGCCTGACCAAACCGATAAAGGATCCAGACCATGAGCGACGAAGCCGGCACTCCCCCGACCGAGATCATCGTCACCGAAGGCACCGCGCCCGAGTCGACCGAGACCGTGCCATCCAACTCGCCGGCCGCGCCCGCCGAGCCCGACCCGAAGCTCGAGAACACGCTGATCCTGGAGCTGAAGGACGGCGCGGTGACCATCGAGCTGCTGCCGGAGCTGGCGCCCAAGCATGTCGAGCGCATCAAGACGCTGGCGAGAGCCGGCTTCTATGACAACACGCCCTTCCATAGGGTGATCGAAGGCTTTATGGCGCAGGGCGGCGACCCGACCGGCACCGGCACCGGCGGCGCCCGCGATGCCGGCTACGACGACCTGCCGGCCGAATTCTCGCCACCCGGCAAGGCGCGCTTCGTCCGCGGCACCTGCGGCATGGCGCGCACCGCCAACCCGGACAGCGCCAACAGCCAGTTCTTCATCATGTTCGCGCCGGCGCCGAGCCTCGACGGCCAGTACACCATCTGGGGGCGGGTCGTCGGCGGGATGGAAGCGGTGGACAAGATCAAGCGCGGCACCGGTGGCAACGGTATCGTCCAGGGCCCGGACCGGCTGGTGAAGGCCCGCGTCGCGGCGGATGCGCCGGCGGGCTGAGCCCGGTCGCGGAAAGGATGATGCCGGCGCGGGCGCCTGCTAGGGCCCGCGCCTGACTTGACAGCGGGGATGCGTGCCCGTACGGGCGCCCCCCGCGACGCGTGAGCCGGTAGCTCAGCTGGTAGAGCACGGGACTTTTAATCTCGTGGCCGTGGGTTCGAGTCCCACCCGGCTCACCACATCACGGGAAAAATCGCAGTTATCCGCCGATCTTACGCCGGGTAGACAGCTTGACCGGGCGAGGGTTGACAGACCCGTTCCGTATTTTGCCCATCCCAGCCTTTGCCAAGCGGGCCTGTTCAGCCGCCCGCGTGTAGAGTTCGATCTCGGCCAGTTTCCGGTGCCCTGTGACGGCAGCAATCTGGTGGACCGTCGCTCCGGCCTCGGCTAGGCGGCGGGCGCACGCCTTCCGTAGGCCGTGCGGCGAGCGACCTGGAGGGATGCCGGCCTCGCGGCACCAACCGATGAAGCTGTTGTAGAAGCCATCCGAGGTAAACGGCTTCGACTGCCCGCCACGCTCTTTGGTCATAAGAAACACCATCTGCCCGGCCGGCACATGCCGTAGCTCGGCCGCCAGCTCCGCATGGATGGGCAGCAGCAGCTCGGCGCCGGTCTTGATTTGCCGAACCTCGATCATGCCACCGCGAAGATGCTGCCGGCCCATCCGCACCACGTCGCTGCGCCGCTGGGCGGTGTAGAGCAGCAGCGCGAAGGCGAGACGCTGCCGGGTGCCGCTCGGCCAATGCGCCTCATATGCGGCGATCTCATCCTCGCTCCATGTCGTGTATTCGCGGGCCTTGTGCTTCACCCGCCGCAACCCGGTCGTCGGATCGGCAACGATCGTTTTCGTCTCGACAGCCCGGGCCATGAGGGCTTTCAGTAGCTTCAGCCGGTGGTTCATTGCCACGCGGCGTCCGGCCTTCTCGGCCAAGAGCAACTGCACCGCCTCCGGCGTTAGCAGCTGCACCGGCTTGGTGCCGTGCTTTGCCCGCATCTGCTCCACGATTCTGCGGTGGTTTGCCTGCGTGGAGGCTCGCAGGGCGGTGAAAGCCTCGCTCCGGTAGTAGGAGACCGCCAGCGCGTCCAGCGTGCCAGCGGCAGGCTCCCGCACGGCTGGCGGGACATCCGGTGCTGGCAGGGTGATACCTGCCTGATAGGCGGCCATGAATTCGGCCGAGCCCGGGACACCGGGCAGCGGCACCTTGGGGCGGCCGGGCAGCCGTAGGTAGTGCCTCTGGTGCCCGTGGCGGTCACGGAACCGCTGGATGTGCTTGAGCCGGATCGTCGTCACGGGTTCAGCCACGGGTTTGCCTCCGCGGACGCTGCGCCTCCAGGCGAATGGCGGTCAAGCCATGCGTCCAGATCCCGGCGCAGGTAGAGGATCACACCAGGGCTGGGCCGGATCGGGGCGAGCGCCGGGGCTGACCTTCCCCCCTGCCTGGGATCCATCTGTGATGAGAGAGTTGGCCTCCTTGGAAGGGGGCAGTGATGCCAAGGAAGCGTCACACGGCGGAGCAGATCATCGGGCTGCTGCGGCAGGCTGAGGTGGAGTTTGCGCAGGGTCGGACGGTGGGGGAGATCTGCCGCCGGCTCGAGGTATCGGAGGCGACGTTCTACCGCTGGCGATCTGAGTACGGTGGCCTGAAGGTGGACCAGGCGCGTCGGCTGAAGGACCTTGAGCGAGAGAATGCGCGGCTGAAGCGGGCGGTGGCGGAGCTGACGCTCGACAAGCAGATCCTGAAAGGTGCGGGGCACTGCCCCGCACCGGAGGGAAACTACTTCTCTATTCGGGGCGCATGGCGCAACTCCTCATTTGCTGCTCCTGGCCTGAGTGGATGAGGGATGAAGGAGCCTGCGGAGCTCTTGCTTCTCTCCGGGGTCAGCGCATCGGCCGCCGCCATGTTG
>NZ_JACOMF010000079.1 GCF_014283215.1 Siccirubricoccus deserti | reverse complement strand
CGAGTAGTGGCTGCCATAGGCAGGCAGTGCCGTCCGCCCCACCGCAAGCGCCTCACCGGCCACCCGCAGCGCCGACTTCGAAAGCGTCCGCATCGACCACCTCCGGACCGCTCATCCCAAGATAGCCACCCAAAGTACCCAGCCAAGCCAGGGTTTCAACAGAGCAGCTCGCTCTCCCAACGGCCGATCGTCCCGCGCCACCGCTGGACTTGCTGCTCAAGCGCAGCCCGTGCCACCGGATCGGCGATCTGGGAGGCATCGAAGGTCGCGCGGTCGGCCTCAGCGCCGAGGACGGTCTGCCGAATGGTCTGCGCCTGGAAGAAGGCCCAAAGATTGGCAGACTCGACATTCTTCATCTGCGCTTCGGTCTTGGCATCGTCTCCCGCAACCTCAGTGAGGGCCAGGGCAAGCGCCAGGGCCGCAATCAGCAGCGCCACCCGCTTGTTCTCACTTGCCTTCTCGGCGGCCTCGGCGGCTGGGTTGTCGGACATCGGTGCTCCGTGGCGAATCGGTGGTTCGGGCGGCGATCCTGCCGGCCCGGACGGCAGCCGACCAGACGGCGACGGAGCGCTGCCAGAACCATGGCGGGGAGAGTGACACACTTTCCTAGTAGAAGGCGGTTGACCTCACCTCCGACAGGTCGAGCGCGCCGTAGCGGTGCGCGTTGGTGCAGGTGACTGCTGCGCCGAGGGAGCGGCCGACCACCCCGGACTTCCAGCCCTCTTCGGGTCGGACGATGAGGTCACCTTGATCGGGGCGAGCGCCTGCACGCCTGCGCCGTCATCGGCCATGCCCACGACGAAGCCCTCCGTCTCGGTCGGGAGCGGGAAGTCCTGCGGGACCCTGGGCCTCAGACCCCGTTTGCGAAATCATGGGGCAGGTAGACGGCTGCGGTTGGGCGCGGCCTGCTGCCACCATGACGACCACTGCTCGACTACCCCAAGTCCCGACGGTGCCGATCCGGGCTGGCGTCGGGCGCTCTGGATCGCGCTCGGGGTCAACGCCGCGATGTTCCTGATAGAGATCACCGCCGGGGTGGCCGCGGGGTCGGTCTCGCTACAGGCTGACGCGCTCGACTTCGCCGGGGACGCCGGAAACTACGCCATCTCCCTCGGGGTGGCCGGGATGGCGCTGGCGTGGCGGGCGCGGGCCGCGCTGGCGAAGGGGCTCAGCCTCGCCGTGCTGGCGGCTTGGGTGATCGCCACCACCGTCTGGCACGCCATCGCCGAGACGCTACCCTCGTCCGGTCCGTCCGTGTCAGAAGTTTGGCAGCGCTCCGCCGCGAAGGTGCGATGGCCGGCGCCGGGCGCCCGACGCCTCCTCAGTGCGTCCGGCCTTGCCCGTGCGCGCCGCCGTGCCCCCTGGGCGCACCCTCGATGCGGGTGTAGCCGCGCAGCGCGTCGTAGGCGCGCACCTGGGCGTCGGTTAGAACGGCCCGCATCTCGACGTGGGCCATGAGGTGGACGGCGCGCAGCCGCCCTTGCAGGTCGCCGATCGCGGCCGTCAACGACCGCAGCCCGTCCGGGGTGACGCTGCCCTCCGCGAAGGCGCGATCCAAGGCGCGCTCGCGCTCGACCAGTTCCGCGCCAAGGGATTTGGCCGCCTCCATGCGGTTGAAGGTGGCCTGGACGGCGGCCTCCTGCTCCGGAGCGAGACCGAGCCGGTCGCGCAGTTCCAGCACGTGCGCGGGGCCAGGGTAGCCGTTCAACTCAGCAGGCAGTGCCATGCCCATACCGCGCCCGGCGAGGAGGTCGGCCACGTCCCGTTCCGAGAGGGCCTTGATGTCGCGGGTCTCCTGCCCTGCGTACCCTGAATGCTGCGCCCATGCGGTGGCCAGGGGCAGGACAGCCACGAGCGCGGCAATGGGGAGGAGGTGTCGCATGGTCGGCTCCACGATGGTCTACGGCATCCTACCGGGCATGACGCGCTAGGCGAGCCGCCCGGCCAGCATGCGCCCGAGTTCCACCGCCCAACCTGCAGCGAGGCCGACGACGGGATTCATCAGCGCAGTCGCCGCGACGGCGATGCCGATGGCGGGGGCAGCAGTGCGGCCGACCTTCGAACAACCTGACAGGGCGAGGTCCGTGCTCGCCAGCAGCGCCCCCACTGCGCTGGTCGGGATCGCCGCGAACAGTGACGCCGCGGCGTCCGCGAAGCCGAGGCCCAGCACCAGCAGGACGGCGCCGAGCAGGACCGGCGCCAGTCCCGTGCGGGCGCCGAACCGGTGCTGGGCGGCGACGCCGCCCGCGCCATGGCACATTGGCATGGCGCCAAGGGGGCGAGCAGGAGGTTCATGACGCCGGACGTGAGGGCGAGATTGCGCACCGTTGCGCGGGCGGCCCTGCCTCAAGGACGCAGTACCACAATGTCGCTTTCATTTCGGGAAAGCAGGTGAACACGGCCCGCACACATCCTGAGGCGGCGGCGCGATCGTCTCGGGCTGTGGACCGTTCCTACTGCACGGCAACCGCTGGCCGCGTGGTCACGTCCCGGTTGGACGCAGCATCCCTATCCGACACTGTTCTGCCGCCGCTGTTTGGTCCGCTGAAGGTTAGGCGGCACTCCGTCCCACCGTCGCATCCAGGCGAAATGGAAATCCGCCCGCCAATCTGGCGCGCAAGCGCTTCCGCCAGCGAAAGGCCCGCCCCCCTTGGGCTCGGTGCCAGCGGTCCGGCAATCCCAATGCCGTCGTCGCGCACCGTGAGTTCTCCGTCCGTCGCATCGGTCGGGGCGCGGAAGGCAATTCGCACGATGCCGCGCCGGCCGTTCGGGAAAGCGTGCTTGAACGCGTTGGCGATCGCCTCGGCGGCGGCAAGGCCCAGCGGCACCGCCGTATTCAGATCGACAAGGCCCTGCGCGGGAGCGACTTCGACAGCGACTTGCCCGGCCATGCCGAAGCTCGTCGCCGTCGCGGACGCAAGCGACCCCAGGTAGGCGGCGAAGTCGATGCCGCTTGTGTCCGCGCCGCCATACAATGCCTCATGTACGAGGCTCATTGCCTTGATGCGTCGCAGTGTCTCGGCGAACGCCTCCCGCCCGGCCGGATCGGAGGTCTGCTTCGCCCGAAGTTGGAGCAGGGCGGCTACGACTTGCAGGTTGTTCTTGACCCGGTGATGCACTTCCTTGAGGAGCACATCCTTCTCGGCAATGGCCCGGCTGAGGTCCAGAGTACGACGTGCCACCCGCTCCTCAAGCTCATTGTTGGCCTGCCGCAGGGCTTCCTTGGCCCGCTTGACGGACGCGCTCTCGATCATCGTCCAGGCGCCACGGCGGCGCGCCAGGGCGAAGTCGTGATTCTGCACCACGTCCATAGCCCCACCAGCATCGCATTTGAGCGTGCAATAGCTGCACAGCGCGATAACCCGCTGATTGCAAAAGCAGGCGTTGACCTTCTCCTCGTACTCAGCGAAGTCGTCCCAGTCGCGTGCCTCTAGGAAGTAAGTGTTTCCGGTTAGGCGGAACCCGGCGTAGCCGTTGGCCAGGGCCTCGTACTTGCGCTGTATCCAACCCGAGATCACCTCGTCGGCGCCAGCCTTGGCGTTCCGGGTAAGATACCACTGGTCGTGGTCGATGATCTCGATCTGGCCGCGCGACAGGCGCCGGTCGAGGTCAGGCACGGCATTGCGGAGGGCATTCGTCGCCTCACCGGCACGTAGCGGGCGGGCGGTCACCCACATGCAGCGCTCGTTGTTATCCAGACCGGCCTTGAAGTACGGAACGAGCGTATCGACGAGATCGTCAGCCGTTTCGTAGAACTGGCAGAAATGCGCGCCCCATTGGACGGCTCCGACGCCTTCGATGCCACTGTTGACGTACATCTGGAACTCCGCAGTGGGTAAGGCGATGAAATTCAGGTTGGTCTATATAACTCAGCCCGTATGAGTGCCACACCTGAGCGTTCTTTTTTGGGCCCGATTTAAATCTTCCGTAGGCATGGCCGCAGTGCTCGGCACCGTCGCCATGCGGTGTTAGGCGCGGCTGCTAAAAGGCATTATTAATATATTTTTGAGGCTCCAAACGGCGAAGCAACCCACCAGCGGCGCCGCACGCCTCCCAATGGCGAGGATCGTTCTCCAGGGACAATGCGACGCCGACTGTCCCGCCGAGACCTGATAACCTGGGCAGCGCGCTCAGGCGGAACATCCAAGCGTTGGAGGATAGCCACAGGCAGGAGGTTGATACTGCCCCCGGGGGAGGCGCGGGTCGCCGAGGCGATCACCCGCTTGACTGCCCCGATCGGGGGCAGATCACGGCCGCGAGGTGTGGGTTTCGATGTTCGCAGCCCCGTCGTCGAGGACGACCGGGTAGTGCAACACTTTGCCTCCTTCCTCGACATTAGCGAGCGGGTGGCGCGCGAGCGTGACCTCCGGGAGGCGAAGGAAACACTGGACCGGCGCGTGGCGGCACGGACGGAGCGGCTGCGGCAGGCCAACGAACGGTTGCAAGAAGAGGTCAAGCGGCGGCAACGCACTGAGGCTGCGCTGCGTGATGCCCTGGCTCCGGGTCAGGAGGACATCCGCTACCGCGACTTCCTCGTGCGCGAAGTTCATCACCGGGCGAAAAACGCGCTGCAACTGGCGGTCGCGCTGCTGAGCGAGCAGGCACGCCATGTCGATAGCCCGGCCTGCCGCGACGCCTTGGAGGCCGCCATGGGGCGGCTCCGGCGCGTGGGCGGGGTCCATGCACTGTTGACCTACCAGAGCGGTACCCCGGACGTGATTGACTGTCCTGACTACCTGCGGCGCCTTTGCCGGGAGATGGAGGGGAGCCTGTCACTCTCGGGGGAGCGGGTGACGCTTGAGGTGGACGCCAGGAGGAGGCGATGTGGAGTCCGGACCTCGTGGTCCCACTCGGCCTAATCGTGGGCGAAGCAGTGACCAACGCGCTCAAGCATGTCTTCCTCGAGGAACGCGAGGGAAGGGTCCGGGTCGAGTTGCGCGCCAGCGACGGCGGGACGATGCGCCTGCTCGTTGAGAAACATGGTATCGGCATGCCCGCGGAGCGCCGGGCAGGCTCACTCGGGCTGCGGCTCATTGAAATGTTTGCAAAGCAGGTGAATGGCAGGGCCTTGATGGAGGCCGGACGGGGTGGCCAGGGCACCGCCGTGATGATCACCTTCCCCGACCCGAACATCATGCCGTGCTGACCGGGCTGTCGGTTCAGCCCGCGGTCGTACGGCGCCCCACAGTCTGCCAGGGCTGCTGCTGGGCAATTCCTGCGGCGAACGGTAGACGGGAACGCGTTTGGGCCAAAGGAGTTGAAGTCGATGATAGCTATCCCCCTTCCGCGTGCCCATGAAAGACTCCGGCGACCAAGCAACACGCCCGGCCGCAGCGCGGCGAGACGGACCGGCCGCCGAGGCACGCATCGCGGAGCTTGAGGCGGAGGTCGCCGCTCTGCGCGAGGCTCTCGCGCAGACGGGCCTCTCGGCCGAGCGGGTGGCCGGACTGGACGCCGACGAACTCGCCTGCGGACGGGCCGACCGTGCGTCAGACAGGGGGCTAGCACAGTCGGCAGCAGCCACGGCCGAGGCGCGGCACAGGCTGGAGGTGGCAGCGGGCCGGGCGGACGTCGCGGCGTCGCAGGCGGACAACGCGGCGCTGCGACGCGCCAATGCCGCCCTGACCGAGAGCCGAGCCACGCTACGCGAGCGCGAGGAGCGGCTGCGCCTCATCCTCGACAGCGCTGCGGACTACGTGATCTTCACCACTGACCTCGATCGGCGCGTCACATCTTGGAACGCGGGCGCGGAACGGGTGCTGGGCTGGACCGAGAAAGAGGTCATGGGCCGCCCGGCCGACATCATATTCACGCCCGAGGACCGCTCCGCCGGGGTGCCGCAGCGGGAGGCCGCGACGGCACTCGCGGAGGGACGGGCTGAGAACGAGCGCTGGCATCTACGCCGGGACGGCACGCGGTTCTGGGCCAGCGGCCAGTCAATGCCGCTGCGCGACCCGGCGGCAGGGCCGGATGCGCCGCCCCTAGGGCTTATGGCTGTAATGCGCGACCAGACCGAGCGGCGACGGGCAGAGGAGCGGCGGGCGCTGCTGACGAACGAGTTGAATCATCGTGTCAAAAACACGCTTGTGGTAGTTCAGTCCCTTACTCTGCTTGGCACACGCGGCGCGTCGCCCGATCTCTCAGCCTTCGCAGCGGCGTTTCAAAGGCGCATTCTTGCTTTGGCGCGCGCGCACGACCTGCTCACTCGTGAGGACTGGACCGGTGCGCCGCTTGATGGAGTAGTACGCGCAGGTCTCACGCCGCTGGTGGTGGACGGCGAGCGAGTGGGGCTGTCCGGCTGTAACGCGCAGGACGTGTTCCTTCCAGCCGGTGCGGCGCTCACCCTAGCGATGGCCTTGCACGAACTCGCCACCAACGCCCTCCGGCATGGCGCTCTGTCGGTGCCGTCCGGACATGTCGAGGTGGTGTGTCTCGCTGCAGGCTCAGGTGAGGGCGAAATGGCGCGGGGCGCGGTGGAGTGGGTGGAGCGCGGCGGTCCACCGGTCCTGGGGCCGCCTGCTAGGCGGGGCTTCGGACTGCGGCTGCTTGAGCGCGGGCTGTCGATGCAGACGGGCATGGGGGCCGACCTCCGCTTCGAGCCTGAGGGTCTGCACTGCATTCTCCGATTGCCAGCGGTACGCGGCACTCCGTGAGGAGCGACAGGGTAGGAGCGGGCCGGCTTTCTGCGCTCCCGCGGGGCGCTCGGTAGGTCTGCAACAGCCCTGCATCGCTGCTGATACCACGGAGCGGTGCCGGATTTGGACTTTCAGGGTCAGCGCTTTGCGAGGATGGGCAGGGCAATGGTCCCAGGCCGTACGCCCAGCCAGATACCGCAGCGCTAGCGAGAAGGCGTTCGACCTCACCGCGATCCTGTCTGCTGTCAGTCCAATCCCTTCTCGGCCTGCATCCGAAGACGGCCCTCACCTCAGTAGCCTACCGACAAGATGTGCAACGGCTTAGGTCGGCGTCGCCGTAGCGCAGACATTGAAGGCTGCGGCCGCTGTTCGGATGCAACACTCGGGTGCGATCACATCTAAATCGATCTGATGCCGAATTCTGGTACACCGTACCGAACACGCTGGCAGATCGGGTTCCATACGCTCGTCCATAACTCAGAGTTGTGTTAGAGTCGGAGGCTCATGCGCCGTCTGGATAGCCTGTCGGGTCAGGTCCGTCCGGGCCAGGAACATTGGACGGCTGCCCTGGTAATCTCCGACCTCGCCCGCTGGCTGCTCGACCCCTCTGGCCTGACGCTGCACGGCGTCTGGCTGGCTGGGGAGCCCCGGCTGTTTTGGACCCACCTGCTGGCTAACAGCGCAATCGGGTTGGCCTGCTTCTCTATCCCGCTCACCCTGACCATCATCGCGCGGCGGCGGCGCGATCTTGCGTTCCGCCCCATATTCTGGCTGTTGGTCGCCTTCGTCCTGCTCTGCGGCATCGGCCAATGGCTTGACCTGCTCACCCTCTGGGTCCCGGCCTATGGCACCGAGGCGGTCGTGAAGGCGCTGACCGCCATCGTTTCCGTCGGCGCAGCGGTGGCGCTCTGGCGGCTGATGCCCAAGGCCCTGGCGCTGCCCTCACTCACCCAGATGCGGGAGGCCAACGTGGCACTGCGGGAGAGTGAGGCCCGCCACCGCGCCAACTTCGCCGGTGCGCCCGTGCCACTGCACGTCCTCGACCCCGATGGGAGGATCGTCGAAGTCTCCGATCGGTGGCTGGACCTACTCGGCTACGCCCGTGACGAGGTGATCGGCCGGGCGGCCGGCGATTTTCAGGAGGACGGTGGCGCCGCCACCCGCGCGATCCTCGGCGCGGTGTTCGCCGAAGAGGCGGAGTTGCGGGATACGCCTCGCCGCCTCATCCGGCGCGACGGCGTTGTCCTCGACGTTCTGGTGTCGTCGCGTTTGGAGCGCGCCCCCGATGGCACGCCGACCCACCTCATCTCCGCGCTTGCCGATGTGACGGCTCACAAGCGAGCCGAGGAGGCACAGCGGGAGAGTGACAGGCGCTTCCGGATGCTGGTCCAGGGGGTGACCGATTACGCCATCTACATGCTCGACCGCGGCGGCGTCGTGACGAACTGGAACCCTGGGGCACAGCGCATCAAAGGCTACGGGGCGTCGGAGATCGTCGGCGAGCACTTCTCCCGCTTCTACACGGAGGAGGACCGAAAGGAGGGCTTGCCGCAGCGGGCCTTGGCGACAGCAGCCGGGGTCGGGCGTTTCGAGGACGAAGGCTGGCGGGTCCGCAAGGACGGCAGCCGGTTCTGGGCCAGCGTGGTGATCGACGCCATCCACGAAGGCGGGGAAATCGTCGGCTTCGCCAAGGTGACCCGCGACATCTCCGAGCGGCGGGAGGCGCAGCGTGCGCTGGACGCGGCCCGCGAGCAGCTTGCCCAGGCGCAGAAGATGGAAGCGGTGGGGCAACTCACGGGGGGCGTCGCGCACGACTTCAACAACGTCCTGCAAGCGGTTACCGGAAACCTCGAACTGATCCGCAGGCGCGTCGGGGACGAACGACCCGACGTGACCCGCCTTGCCGCGAATGCGCTCGACGCTGCTGGGAAGGCGGCGGGCCTGACATCGCAGCTTCTCGCCTTCGCCCGCCGTCAGCGGCTCGACCCGCAGGTGCTTGACCCCTTGGAGGTCATCGAGGACATGCGCGGCCTGCTGCTCCGCACACTGGGCGAGCGGATCGCGCTGCACGTCGAGGCTGAACCGGGTGCCGGAGCCTGCCTCGCCGACCGGAACCAACTTGAGTCGGCGCTGCTCAACCTCGCCATCAATGCCCGCGACGCCCTTGCCGGAGCGTCCGGAAACCTGACCGTATCGATCCGGGCCGAGCGCGTCGCAGCCGCCCCCGAGGGCTTGCCATCGGACGGCGATTTTGTGCGGATCGCAGTCCGGGACGACGGCCCCGGCATGCCGGAGGAGGTGCGGCGGCGCGCCTTCGAGCCCTTCTTCACGACCAAGGCGCCGGGCAAAGGCACCGGTCTTGGGCTGGCCCAGATACACGGCTTCGCCCACCAGTCCGGCGGCACCGTCCTCATCGAGAGCGCGCCGGGACGCGGCACCGAAATCGCCATCCTGTTGCCCGGGACCGCCTCTGCGGGCCAGCGCGCTGAGCCGCCCTCCTCGGCCTCTGCGGAGCCCGAGGCTGGGTTCGGGGAGACGGTGCTGATCGTGGAGGACGACGCACTGGTGCGGTCGGCGCTGGCGGAGACGCTGCGTGACCTCCGCTACCGGGTGATCGAGGCCGCAGACGCCGATGCTGCACTGGCGATGCTGGAATATGGCATCGCCGCGGACGTGGTGCTCTCGGACGTGATGATGCCGGGCGGCATGGATGGTGTGGAGTTCGCGACCATCGCCCGCGGGCGCTTTCCCGCCTTGCCGATGGTCCTCCTCACGGGGCAAGCCGGTGCGCTCGCCGGGAGGCCCTTGCCGCGCGGAGTGGCCCTCCTGCGAAAGCCGCTCGCCCGTGGCGCCATCGCCGTCGCGGTCCGCCGCGCCCTCGCGGAAACTGGTGAGGTGGCCGGCACCTGACCACCCCGGTCTCGGCCTTGCAGGTCCAGGCACGGGGGCTGCGATGCTCGGTCCTGCGCACCGGCCGAAAGTGAAAGCGGACCAGTTGGGTACCTTGCGGGCCAACCGGCCAATTATGAGCAGACCAGCAGCACGGACGCAGTGTCGGCGGCCGGGTTGTAGACGGCGGACATGATCGCGGTGCCAGCGTTCTCAAAGGCGGCTGAGACGGTGGTGGCGAGTTCATCTAACTCACGGAGGTGCCAGCCCGGCCGTAGCACGGCGTTGATCAACAGGCGCCGCACAGACGATGGTCGTACCCCCACCTCATAGGCGGCGGAGAGAGCGGACTGGCCGAAGGCTGCCGCCTTCTGTTCTCGGCCGGCGACCGTGTGGACGGCTAGGCCGAGGCCATGACCGCCAATCGCTGACCAGATGTCCGACGCATCCACCCCCACGATCCCTCGACAGGCGACGGAGGAGAGCAGGGCCGCCGCGGCTGCGGCCAAGGTTGGAACAATGCCCCCAGGCCCATCACACACCGGTAGCAAAAGGTGTGCAGGCAGGTCTCTCCCGTCCGCCATCTGGTACGGGGCATTCATCAATGGCGCGGACGGTCCGGCCTCCATCACGACCGCCATATGGCCGCGCTGGACGAGTGCACGGGCGGTGGCCTCGGCCTCGGACAGCGCATTCTCGTCGGTGCCGTCGCAGCACAGGACGCTGAAAGACCACTCGGACGCGAGGACGACATTCGCAGCATCGGAACCGGACTGCATGCCGCCCCGGACCGCAAGCCACTTGGGGTCCTCGTAGTCGCAAAGGGCACAGCACGCCGCCGCGGCCATCTCCGCCGCGGCCACTCCCGCGGCGCCGAAGCCGAACACGGCATGGCTACTATCTGGAAACCCCGATGACATGCACGAGACGTGGGTCGGGAGGAAGGCGGCCGGAGCCGAGGTCACGTGGCCGACGCCATCCAAAGCAGGAAGCGACGACAGGAGGGTGCGACGCGCCAAGCGCGGTCGTGACGATGCCATGCATGCTACCCTACCGTGTTGGCATGCAGCCGGGCAAAGGCTCCGGGTTGGGCATGGGTTCCGCCACACTGAGGGGCGTCTCGCCAAGATGTCCGCGGCGATGCGGTGCTTCTGGGGCGCCGACAACAGTCACTTGTACCGCCTCTCCCTGTGGCCCGTGGGAGCCGAGGCTGTCGCTCCTGCCCGCCCTGCGGTCATGCGGCGGGTTCCGGTGGCGCTCGATGAACCTAGCGACCGCCGCCATCGTGTCATCCGGTCCTCGAAATCGCCGATACCGCATCGGGCCGGGTTCGATGTCGTCCCGCTTCGGCGGGCGGTCTCACGAGAGTGTTTGCCGAGCCCATGCAAGCTGGAGGAGACCGCCGACGCAGTCGTGGAGCGTCGAACCGGCGATGCTATCTGGCAGAAGGGCATTGCCGGGTCCGCAGGACAGTTCGGGAGATTGAGCTTGAGCAAGCTTCCACATGGAAGTGCGAATGCGCAACGTTACGGACGTCGTGTAGCCGGGTTAGAACTCTGTCCTGAATGCGATGGTGATTGGCGGCACGGTTCCGGCCGAGCCTGGACAACGCGCAGAGACGCGCAGCGGCGCACTGCCTAACTTTGCAATCTCAAGCGACACAGCACACTCCGCTGCGTCCTGCCGATAGGCAGCCGTGATGGGGTCACTGAACCGCCCCGGGTTTGCCGGCAACTGTAATCAGGTTGCGGTGTCGAGTCGGTAGTTTGTTCCGCTAGAAACCATGGCATTGAGTGTGACGAGGAGCTTGCGAGCCGTGGCGGTCAGGGTGGCCTTCACTGACTTGCCTGCGGCC
>NZ_JACOMF010000078.1 GCF_014283215.1 Siccirubricoccus deserti | reverse complement strand
TGCGAAGCTGGCCACCACGGCGAAGCCAAGGCCCGTGGCCACCATCAGCGCCGCGGCGAGCAAGAGCAGGGCGCGTGGATCCACCCGCGCGCCCAGCGCCCCGACGGTGAGCGTCATCAGCGCCGAACCGAGCAGCGCCGCGGTTGCCATCAGGCCGATCTCGGTCGCGCCGTAGCCCAGTGCGACGAGGTAGGCGGGGAGCAGCACCGCCGCCAAGCCATCGCCGAAGTCCCGCAAGCCGCGCGCCCAGAAGACCCGTCCCTGGATGCCGGACGGCGGCGACATGGCCATCATGCGATCACGCCAGTGCCCGCGCCTCGAGGGCATCGAAGTGGGTGAGGCTGTCGGCCTTGGTCCAGAGGCCTACCCGGCCCGCACCGCCGAAGGTGCGGTCCGTCGCGGCGAACAACACGCGCCCGTCCAGCGACACCTCGAGGCGGTCGCCCTCAGCCCGAAGGCCGAGGGACTGCCAGCGGTCGCGCGGCACCCGCGTGTCCAGGCCGGCGAACTGAACCCGCCTTCCGTCCACGACGCGGTAGAGCCGGACGTTGTCCTCCAGTGCGTTTGCCCGCGCGACATAGTAGTTCCGGGCGTTGTGGTAGCGCGCGACGAGGCCCGCCGCCTGGTCCACCCGGCCGTCCAGTGGGCGGAAGCGGACCGCGAGAGCCACATCACGCGCCTCGAAGCCCTCGACGACCGCCAGCGGGAAGCGCGTGCTGGTCCGGTCGCGGCTGGTCTCCGCCAGCACGCGCGGCCCGGCTGGGGAGGAGGCGTCCTCAAGCACGACCCAGCGCGGTGGCGGGCCGTCACCTGTCAAGGCGACCGCGAAGCCAGGGGGCGGGGCGCCGACAGGGGCGCCCTCGAAGTCCTGCACGACCCGGCGCGGCTGCGCTGCGGCAGGCCGCGCCAGGGCCACGGTGCTGGCGGCGAGGACGAAACGCCGCCGCATGGGACCGGGCGAGCGCATGGCGCGCGCTACCCGCCGGCTGGACGGCTGTTGGTCCGGTCCAGCGCGGCCCGCAGCCCCCGACCGAGCACCTCCGGCTCACCCACTGCCCAGAAGTGCATAAAGAACAGCCGCGGCTCCTCGCCGAGCATGTGGTTGTGAATGGCCGTGACCTCGATGCCGTTCTCGACCAGGGCCCGCTGCACGGGCACGACCTCGTCCGCAGTCAGCACGAAGTCGCCCGTGGTGGCGGCGCGGCCCCCGCCGGCGGCCTGAAAGTTGATCACGGTCGGCAGGCCCATGGCGGTGGGCACCTCCCTCCCACGCTCGGCTATGCGCTCAGCACGGGGGATGCTGACCTGGTACACGCCGCCGCTGACCCGCCCCTCCCGGCCAAGGACGCGGGCGATGGCCGCTGTGTCGAGACCCTCGACGCGGTCGCCGTCGCCACCCGGGGCGCTTCCCTGCAGCGGTGTCGCCGTCTCCTGCAGTGCCACGCGCAGCGCAGTCGAGAGCTGTGCCGGGTCGCCCTGGCCGGCCACGTGCAGGTACATCGTGGCGGGCTCGGCGCGGAGCAGGTGGTTGTGCAGCGCCGTGACCTCGATCCCGCCCGCGGCCAGGCGGCGCATCACCGGCGCGACCTCGCGCTCCAGCAGGACCAGGTCGCCCATCACCATCAGCTCCTGCCTGTACGGGTGGAAGGCGAGCCAGGAGCCGAGCGCGAGGCCCGGGCGGACCTCCACCCCGCCCACCGTGACCTTCAGGTCGGTGCGCGGCAGCGAGACGCGATAGACTCCGCCATCCTGCTCGGTGCCCGGCTTGCCGAGCGTGGAGGCCACAATCCGTTTCCAGTCGGCGGGACCTACGTCCGGGGCGCCTTGCTGCGCCTGGGCGAGACCGCCGGGGGCCGCGAGGGCGAGCCCGACGAGCGCGGCACAGAGCGTGAGTTTGGAGGACATTGTCGTTCTCCTCTGTCGTGGTTCCTCGAATCCTTTGGCCCGGCGCCTCATCGTCCACCGAGGTGTCACAGGCCCGCCATCCTCAGGACCAAGCCCGCCGCAGCCGTCACGCCTAAAGTCCGCAGCAGCCCGATCTTGAAGCCGAACAGACAGGCCGCGGCCAATGCTGCGAGCGCCAGGGCGAGCGGGTCCAGGCTGCCCAGGGCCGGCATGTCGAGCGTCGCCGGGCCGATCTCGACCCGCCGCACATCCGCGAACAGCACCCGCAGGCCGAACCACAGCGCCAAGTTGGCGATCACGCCCACCACGGCGGCGGTCACTGCGGCCAGCGCGCCCGTTAGGGTCCGGTTGGCGTGCAGCCGCTCGACGTAGGGCGCGCCGAGGAAGATGAAGGCGAAGCAGGGCGCGAAGGTGACCCACACCGTCAGCACCGAGGCCAGCACGCCCCAGACGAGCCCCCCGGCACCGTAGCCCGCCAGGAAGCCCACGAACTGCAGTACCAGGATCAGGGGTCCGGGCGTGGTCTCGGCGAGGCCGAGCCCGACCAGCATCTGGCCCGGCGTCAGCCAGCCGTAGCCCTCGACCGCCTCCTGGGCGACGTAGGCGAGCACGGCGTAGGCCCCGCCCACCGTCACCACGGCCATCTTCGAGAAGAACCAAGCCACGTCGGCAAAGACGCCGCCGACGAGGGTCATCAGCGCCGCCACCGGCACCAGCCAGAGGGCGACCGCGACCCAGCCCGCCCGCCAGGCCTTGGCCGCGAGCCGGGCCGGGCGGCCTGGGTCCGCCGCCAGCACTGCGTCCAGCGCAGCCGGGGGGCCGTCCTTGGCCGAGCCGTGGCCACCGGCGCGGAAGTGCCCTGGCGCCAGATAGCCAATTAGCGCGGCCGCCAGCACCACGAGTGGGAAGGGCACGGAGAAGGCGTAGAGGGCAAGAAAGGCGGCGCCGGCCAGCGCCCAGGCCTCATTGGTCTTTAGCGCGCGCCTCGCCACCCGCAGCAGCGCCTCGACCACCAGCACCAGCACCGCCGCCTTGAGGCCGAAGAACAGCGCCGCGACGACCGGCACCTCGCCCAGCGTGGCGTAGAGGATGGACAGGCCGAGCATCACCGCCACGCCCGGAAGCACGAATAGCACGCCGGCGGCAATGCCGCCCTTCACCCCGTGCAGCAGCCAGCCGAGGTAGGTGGCGAGCTGCTGCGCCTCCGGCCCCGGCAGCAGAGTGCAGAAGTTCAGCGCGTGCAGGAAGCGCGCATCCGAGACCCAGCGCCGGTCGTCCACCACCTCGCGGTGCAGCAGCGCGATCTGCCCGGCCGGGCCGCCGAAAGAGAGCAGGCCGATCTTGAGCCAGACGCGCAGCGCCTCGCCGAAGGAGGGCAGTCGTGGCAGTGCTGCTTCCGGGGCGTCCGTCGCCGCCACCGCCTCGCTGGTTGTCTTCACGCTCATGCCTTGCCCCCCGGCGCTGGCCAGTTGTGAATTTCGTTCGTGGCGTCGCGCGCCCACCGATAGAACGCGTCGTAGAGACCCATGGCAGCATCGAGCTGGGCGAGATCTTCCCGGTAGATGCGCGACATCCCGAGCGAGGCAGCGAGCAGCCCGGCCGCCTCCGGTGCGAGGTCGAGCCGTGCTGTGTCAGCGCCGCGGACGATTGCCGCCAGCCGCAGCAGCGGGTCCGAGCGCAGGCCGAACTCCTCGACCATGACATCGAAGGTGCAGAGCTCGTCGCGGTGGCTCCAGAACACGCCCTCGACGTCGAAAGGCGTGGCGCCGAAGCGGTCAGCGACCGCAAGGACCTCGGAGGGCGCCACGAAGAGGAACACCGCCCCGGGGTTCACGAAGCGGCGGATCAGCCAGGGACAGGCAATGCGGTCGATCTTCGGGCGGGCCCGCGTAACCCAGAGTGTGCGGCCTTGCAGGTCTCGGGCCGGCACATGATCGGGCCGCACGAGCAGCCCACCTGCCGCTACCCAGGCCTCGAAGCCGCCCTCGAGCGCCTCGGCGGTACTGCCTGTGTGGCGAAGCCACGCGGCCACGCCCTGGCTGAGCTTCAGGCCTCGCTGGCAGACGACGGCCACGGGGCGGCCAGCAAAATCGCCGGTCCAGGAGGCCACCGACCGGAAGTCGCGGCGCACGGTGCCCGGCAAGATGCGGGGATCGCTGGCGAAGTCCTCATCTGTGCGGACGTCCAGAACGACCGGGACGTCTGGCGTCCCCAGAAGGCAAGCAAGTTGGCTTGGTGTGATGATGTCAGGGCTCGGCATATGCGTCCTCCCGCGGCGCAGAGCGCCGGAGTATGGACGCGATGCTTGGGCCGAAGCCTCACGGGGCGATCGCGGGGGACCCCTTGCTAATCAGCATGAGCAGGCATCCGTGACTCGTCAAGGCCGGTAAGCAGACCCCAGTTGCCCAGAGAATTTTGTTCCCCAGTTCCCACCGCTGCTCCAGTCAGCATTTTCCCAAATCTTCTCCGCTGTATCTGCTACGCGCTGAGCCGCAGGTTTCCTGCGGTTTCTGGCACAGACCTTGAAGGCTCCAATCCGGAACGAGCGCGATTTTTCTCTCGAAACTGCCGGAGAGTCTCCAAACCTTGAGGGTTGGGCGATTTCGCCAACAAGGTTTAGAGGCTTGATTTTGATCGCTTCTTGCGGCGCCCCCTTTGCCGAAGTTCAGCAGCCTCACCGCCTGCCGGAAGGAGCCGGAGACGAGAAGATCGGTCCTGAGCCTCAAGCTCAGCTTGGCATTATGTCTCAAGTCCTATCGAGTCGATCGATGGTTGATGGCCAAAAGAACAGGCATGGTTCCGTTTCGGGCGGATGGGGAATGTCGGTAATCCTGCTGTTCGCCAAGCTGATGGATCGAGCCGCTTGGCCTGCCCCCTTTGGCCAGAGGAGAAACCTGGCTCCTCAACTCCGATGCTGCGACAGGGACTGGCCCAGGGCGCAACCGGCACCGCGTATAACCGTTTGAGAACCGATGTATTTTCTTGCTCTCGTCGTCCCGCCGCTCGCCATCCTGCTGTCCGGCCGCCCGTTCCAGGCGGTGTTCAACGGGCTCCTCTGGCTATGCGGCTTGGTGCTGCTGGTCCTGCCCTTCGTGCCTGGGCTGCTGACCTGGGTCTTGGCCGTGATCTGGGCCGTGATGGTCGTGCGGAACCGCAAGCAGGAGGCACGCGACCGGCGTCTGGTGGAGGATGCGCTGCAGCGTGACCGCGCCGGGCGCGTCAGCTAAGGGCGTGGCTTGCAGGTTCGGACAAGGGAGAACCGATGTCGCGATGGCTGTGGTCTGTGGGAGCCGTGCTGGTGGTTCTCGGGCTGGCGGCGCATTTCTTCGGATGGGATGCGTTGCTCTGGGTTCCAGCGATGGCGCTCGAGGCAGTGCGGTCTGACCCGGAGACCTACGGGGTAGTGGCCCTTGGTCTGCTTCTTATGGCGCTCGCGCGCCTCCTTGGCCGCCGACGGGAATAGCCTGACATGAGGTTCGGCTGCGCGACAGCCCGCAATACGCTACCCTCGGCAGTGCCTTTATCGCTTGAGGCTCCGCCGGCACCCCAACACAGTCCGTTGGGCAGAGGGGGGGGGCGGTTGCTAGCCGCGGCGTTGTTGACGGTCCAGGTAGATGTGACGACGCCGTGCTGGCAGGGCTTCACCGGACAGGGGCCGCGCTCACAGTGAACGCCAAAGCGAACCATAACCGGAACCGATGAAGCCCATTACGTTGGTCTCTTTGCTGATCGGATACCGGCATGGCGGTCTTCTTCACCAGCGACACCCACTTCGGCCATGCTGGGGCACACGGGCTCTATCGACGCCCCTTCGAATCGGTGGCGGCGATGGATGCGGCCATGCTCGATCGCTGGAACACGACCGTGGGTCCTGAGGACGTGGTCTGGCATCTCGGCAATTTCGCCCTCAGTGTGTCGGAGACCGCTATAGCGGAATTGCTCAACCAGCTGCACGGGCGCAAGCACCTCATCACAGGCAACAACGACTCATTGGGACGATAGGCTTGGCCGGTTGGTCCAGCGTGCAGCCCTATGTTGAGATTGAGCTGGATGGTGTCGGTCTGGTGCTCTGCCATTACGCCTTCCGTACCTGGCGTAACATGTGCCGGGGCTGGCTGAACCTGCATGGCCACAGCCACGGCCGCCTAACGTCGCTGCCGCGGCAAACCGATGTCGGCGTCGATGCCTGGGATTTCAGGCCGGTGACGGTGGCAGAGATCACCGCCGCGAAGCGACCCCGCACCAGAACAGCGCAACCCTCGGTAAGGCCAGTTTCCTGTTCCTGCGCCGGTCCGCAAAGCAACTGCAGCGCGGGTTGCCGGCTACCTGCCCCTGCCGACGGATACGAGAGGAGGGCGCACCGGACGAGCACGCTCCGTGGCTCATGCCGTAACCGAGGGGGCTGGCCAGCCATGCGAGTTCTCCGAGCCCGGGCGATTGTGCAGCCACCAGGACCAATCCTGCGGCAGGATCGAAAACGGGTCGTGGTGCGCCAATTCGCGGGCAGCCCAGATTGGCCAATGGGGATTGGCCAAGGCCGGGCGGCCCAGGAACACTAGGTCGATCAGTTCGTCGCGGATCACCCGGTCGGCGATCGCCGGCGTCCCGAGGTTCCAGCTGATAGCGACCGGGATACCGCATTCGCGCCGGACGCGGTTCCCTCGCTCCACCATGAAGGCAGCCTGCGAAAAGGGCGACTCACGCAGATCGTCGGTGTTCATGCCAAGGCTCAGATCGGCCAGGTCCAGCCCGTGCCGCTTCAGCTCGCCCACGGCCCACACGGCTTCGTCAAATTGCACCCCGTCCGGATGCAGGTCGTCGGAGCCGAGGCGCATGGTCAGTGGCAGCCGTTCCGGCCAGACCGCGCGCACGGCATCCAGCGCCTCGCGATGAAACCGCAGCCGCTTCTCCAGGCTGCCGCCATAGTCATCCGTCCGCTGGTTGGCGAGTGGCGAGAAGAAGCTCGCCCCCAGGTAGCCATGGGCGAAATGCATCTCCAGCCATTCGAAGCCGGCCGCGAGCGCCCGCCGTGCCGCCGCGGCATAGGCGCGGTGTAGCTCGTGGATCTCAGGGATGCTCAGCGCCTGCACCGGGTAGGTATAGCGGCCGCCATAGGTGATGGCGGAAGGGCCGCGCACCTGCCATCCATCGGGGTGATCCGGGGCGATCTGCCGCTTGCCTTCCCAGGGCTTCTGCTCACTGCCCTTGCGCCCGGTATGGCCGAGCTGGATGGCCGGCACCGCGCCCATGTCCTTCACCATGGCGCACATCCGGGCCAGGCCCTCGACCTGGGCATCGTCCCAGATGCCGGCGCAGCTGGTGCTGGTGCGGCCATCCGGGGTGATGGCGATCTGTTCGGGGAAGACCAAGCCAAAGCCGCCCGCGGCGCGCGAGCCCATCAGCATGATGTGGTAGTCCCCCACCTTGCCATCCACCGACCTGTGCATGGTCATGGGCGACATGGCGATGCGGTTGCGGAGGGTGACGCCTTTGAGGGTGTAGGGGCTGAACAGGTCGGGCATGGGGCCTTGCCAATGAAGGGCCTGGAATGCCGGATGATGGCGCCTCACGCTGCCCATGGCGAGCCGGTGTTTCGCCCGGCTTTGCCGGCGGCGACGACCGGCCAAGCCTGCAGCCCGATCGACGCCCCGGACCGGAGCGAGCTGCCGTGCCATGACGCTTGAAAGGGGCGGCGGAGGGGGAGCAGTCTCGCTGCAACGACAATAGGGACCAGGGAGGTCCGGCCATGCTCACCCGCCGCCACTTCGGCGCGGCTGCCGCTGCCGCGCTCGCCACACCCCGCCTTGCCGGTGCCCAGGCTTCCGGCCCCTGGCCAAGCTCAGACCGCGCCGTGGAGGTGATCGTCCCGGTCACTCCGGGGGGGCCACTCGACGGGATGGTCCGCCTGATCATGCCCCTCGTCGCCGAGCGCATTCCCGGCCTGCGGGCGATCGTCACCAACCGTCCTGGCGCCGGCGGGCAGATCGGGCTCGAGGCAACCTTCAACGCGGCGCCGGACGGCTACACCCTCGGCGCTACCAGCATGCCATTGCAGATGGCGGTCCCAGTCGAACGCCCTACCCGGTACCGGGCCATGGAGTTCACCTTCCTCGCCAACGTCGTCGAAGACCCGAACGCCTTCTATGTCGCCGCGGGCAGCCCCTTCCGCGATGTCGCCGACCTCGTCGCCCGGGCCCGCGCCGCGCCGGGCACCATCTCCTGCGGCACGACCGGCATCGGGTCGGATGACCACCTGTTCCTCATCGCCTTCGAGTCCACCGCCCGTGTCCCGCCGCTGGTGCATGTGCCGTTCAACGGCAATGCGGTGCTCCTTCCGCAGCTGCTCGGCGGGCATCTCGACCTCGCCGCGGTGAACATCAGCGACGCCATCCCGCTGAAGCGCGAGGGCAAGGTGCGCGCCCTGGCCGTGGCTGCAGCCGAGCGCAGCACGACTGCCCCGGAAGTGCCGACCATGCGTGAGCTCGGCCTCGAGGTGACCGGCGCCGCATCCCGTGGCTTCTTGGGGCCACCTGGCCTGCCAAGCCCGATCGTGGCGCGGCTGGAGGAGGCGTTCCGCGGCGCGCTGGCCGACCCGCGCTTCGTGGCCGAAGCCGCGCGGCAGTTCATGCCGCTGCGCCCGCTGGTCGGCGCCGAGTACCGCCGCATGGCGCAGGGCATCGAGGACATGGTGCGCGCGCTATGGCAGGAGCGGCCGTGGCGCGATCGTTGAGCCGTGCGCCTGCCATGGCCAGGTCGGTCCCGGGTTCCTTCGGTGGTCATCACCGCAGCCGCCGGATGGTGGTCAGACCAACGGGCACCCGCCCTCCGCCATGGGTCGGAAGGCCTCCTCCGGCGGCGTCGTGCCGATGAGCTTGTAGTAGTCGAAGGGTCCCTTCGATTCCGCCGGCGTCTTCACCTGGAACAGATAGGCTGGGTGCATCTTGCGCCCGTCGGCGCGGACGACGCCGGGGCCGAAGCAGTCGTCATCGGTCGGGATCGCCTTCATGCGCGCAACGGTGTCACGACCGCTCGCCTTGGCCGCGGCAGGGCCGCCCATGGCGGCCACTGTCTTCAGATAGTGTAGCGTCGCCGAATAGGCGCCGGCGCCCATCTGGTTCGGCCAGTTGTTGCCCACCTTGGGCTTGACGCGGCCCATGAAGGCCCGGGTTCGGTCGTTGAGGTCCCAGTAGTAGGTCTCGGACAGCACCAGGCCCTGGGCGGTCTCCAGGCCCATGGTGTGGACGTCCGTCACATAGGCGATCATGAGCGCGATCTTCATGCCGCGGCGCTGCAGGCCGAATTCCTTGGCCTGTTTGATGGAGTTCACGGTGTCGGTGCCGGCATTCGCCAAGCCGAGGACCTTCGCTCCGCTCGCCTGCGCCTGCAGCAGCAAGGCGGAGAAGTCGGAGGTCTGGGGGAAAGGGTAGCGGGCGGCGCCCAGCACCTTGCCGCCGGCACCGTCGATGAAGCGCCGTGCGTCGCGCTCGATCTGGTGGCCGAACGCGTAGTCCGCGACGATAAAGTACCAGGTATCGCCACCGGCCTTCACCATCGCCGTGCTGGTCGCCTTGGCCAGCATGTAGGTATCGTAGGTCCACTGCACCGTGTTCGGGCTGCACTGCTCCCCGGTCAGCGCCGCGGTCGAGGCACCGGAGCAGAGGAACACTTTATTCTTGTCCCGCACCACGTTGTTCACTGCGAGCCCGACGGCAGAGTTGTTCACGTCGACCACCGCATCGACGTCGCGCCGGTCAAACCATTCGCGCACGACGTTGGCGCCGACATCGGTCTTGTTCTGGTGGTCGGCATTGATGACCTCCACTGGAATGTCGGGGCGCTGGGCGCGGAACTCTTCCACTGCCTGCTGCACGCAGGCGAGGTTCGTCGGGCCCGACCAGTCGCGATACGGACCGGAATAATCGGACATAACGCCAAGGCGGATGACGGGTGGTGTCCCCTGCGCCCGGGTACCCGCGGATGCAAAGAGCGTGCCTCCGGCGGCGGCAGTGGTACCGGCGAGCAATCCGCGGCGCGTGGTGCTCAGGGTCATGGGCGTCTCCTCCCCCTGTAATTTCGTTGTTCGGGGTATGGAAGGCGAGGACGGCCAGATTGGCAACCCATTGGCTGGCCCGTCAGACCGCCCAATAGTCGATAAGGGGCTGAGGACGGCAGCTGATCGCCGCCTTCAGTCGGTCGGCTTTCGGCAAATGTGCGGTTGGCCGCTCACGACCGCGTTGGACGCCAAACTGAAGTCCAACGAAAAAGACCTGCTAGCCGGTCGTCAAGCACTGCCGTTGGGTTGCCCATATTTCGGGACGCGGTTCCAGCAACGCCGGTAGACCCAATCCGTCCGATGCGCGCCCGTCCAAGATCGCCTCCACGATATCCGGCGCCAGCAGTGTCAGCCGCAGCAGCGTCCCGAGATAGCTCCGCTCCATGCACTCGCCGGTGGCCATTTCGCTGATGGAGGCGTAGCGCCTTTCATCGAGCGTCCGCTGATGCCGCAACGCCCGCGCCAGCGCCTTCACCAGCGCTGGGTCGGCTCGCGTCGGCACGGCCGCCGCCTCGTCCCGCTGTACCGGCGTCACGACCGTCTTCCGCCCCGGCCGACACCGGATAGTCAGCGGCACCCGGACCGTTATGCTGGTCGCCATGCTCATGCTGCTGCCATCAGCGCCTCAGCCGCCGCCATGGTAAGGTTGTGTCCTCCCGTCCCCAACCTTCATACCGTTGTGCTGCTTGGCTCCGACTGGTCACGGAGATCATTGAGGGTGCGACCGTCCGACAGGCAGGCCATCGTGTATATACGGATGGATGGCCAGCCGGTGACGCGCTGGCCCCATTTGTTGAAGGACATGCGCTGACCTTTGAACTCCACATGCCAGCCATCGAGGACGCGGGCCGAGGAGTCGTCTCGGCCACGGATGGCCAGCGTGTCGCCGACCCTCAAACGACCAAGATCGATGAGGTCCTGGGTCGATTGGAACCGCCGTCGCGCTAAGCCAGACTCGTTGGCACCATTACCGGCGTCCTGCACGGGCAAGACACTTGAGACGACGTCGGTGGCTGGGATACTCAGCTCCGGTGCCGAGGCGGCTGGCATTACCACCGCTGCAGGCGAGGCGCGGACGTCCCGGAAGATGTTCGGGTAGCTCACGGCAATGCTGGCCCGGCGTAGCGATTTGCGGATATCGGCGACGCCGAGTTGCGGCACGCGCTTCCGAATCAAGGCGGCGAAGGCATCGTCCTGGAAGGTTTGTTCCAGAGCCGCCTGCACCTGTCGGTCAACGTGCCAAGCCTGCCAGAGCTCATCGATGGCGCGTGCGCGCATGTTGTCTCGGCTGAGCAGAGTAAGCACCCGAACCGCGTCGTCCAATGCCTCCGGTGCTTCAATCGTGACGGCGGTGAAGAGCTTGCGGTCAGCCTCGGCCTGAGCCTGGACCTTAGAGCCCATCCGGGAAGTTTCGATTCACACTGAGGGCTTTCTGGCCAGCCGGCGGAGCATGATGCGGATCATTGCCATGCGGACGAAGGCGGCGGCGATGCGGCAGTGTCGCTCGAAGTCGCGGGCGAGGCGGCGGTTGCGGCTGATCCAACCGAT
>NZ_JACOMF010000077.1 GCF_014283215.1 Siccirubricoccus deserti | reverse complement strand
CCATTCGGCATCCGTCAGATCGGAGGGGTAGCGCAGCCCGCGCCGATCCGCCGCACGCCGATGCTCCGCTGTCCACGCCATCCTGCTTCCCCACAAATCGCCCGCAGGAGAAGGGAATCACATCCGATTCAGGTAACTCAATCCCTTTTCGGATGGGCTCTAAGCTCCCGCAAAACCCATGCGGGAGGAAATCGAACTGATGCTTCGTCGTTCCCTGTTGCTGGCCGGGCTCGCTGCTCCCGCGATCGCCCGCGCGCAGAGCAGCTATCCCGACCGCCCGATTCGCTTCATCGTGCCCTTCCCGCCAGGCGGCGGCACCGACACCTGGGCGCGCATCGCCGCGGACGGCATGTCGCCAGAGCTCGGCCAGCCCATCGTCATCGAGAACCGTGGCGGCGCCGGCGGCATGGTCGGCACCGAGGCCGCGGCCAAGGCGGCGCCGGATGGCTACACCCTGCTCTTCACCATCACCACCCATATCCAGAGCCCGGTGGTGATGCGGCGCTTCCCCTACGACCCGGTGAATGATTTCGCGCCTATCGGCCGGCTGGGCACCACCTCCATCACCTTCGTCATCGGGCCGAAGGTGCCGGCGGAGATTCGCAGCTGGCAGGATTTCGCTGCCTGGGCCAAGGGGCGGGACCTCTCGCTCGGCTCCTACGCGCCGGGCAGCACCGGCCATGCCTTTGCCCTGCTGCTGGCGGAGGAGGCGGGGCTGAAGATGGAGCATGTCGCCTATCGCGGCGAAACGCCGATGCTGCAGGACATGCTGTCCGGCGCCATCCACGGCGGCTTCCATTCCATGGCCGCGGCCGGGGAAATGATGAAGGCCGGCCGCCTCCGCCCGCTGGCAACGGCCGGTGACCGCCGCATCCCGGCGCTTGGCGAGGTGCCGCTGCTGAAGGAGCTGGGCTTCTCCGGCCGCTTCAGCTTCAGCGGCTTCAGCGGGCTGCTGGCCCCGGCGCGCACCCCGCAGCCGGTGCTGGACAGGCTGGTGGAGGCGTTCCGCATCTGCGCGGCGAAGCCGGAGACGCACCGCCGCCTGCTGGCGGTGGATACGGTGCCGAGCTACCAGGATCCGCCGACCTTCAAGGCGCAGATCGCGCGCAACCTGCGGGAATGGACGGAGATCGCGCAGCGGCTGAACCTGACGGTGGATGGGTAGCTGGCACGCTGCAATGGATGGTCCAAAGGCCGAACCGGCCAAGGTTCGGATTTGGCGGAGCGGCTTGACGCTCCGCGGTCCACGCGGCACCGTATTTGGGCCGTTCACGTCAGCACACGCCGCACCACCACCACCCCAAACGTTTCGGATACGCATACATCGACATTGCCATCCTTGCCGATCGCAAACTGGCCGCTGGCTCGGCCAATTTGCCGTGTAAAATTCCAATATCGAATCGTCGCATCAAAGGGTAAGTGATTGGCAGGTTGGCAAGCACGCCTGACATCAACAGGTTTGGCTCGATCGTTCCCGCCGTAGCTGCTCGCTGTCGGGGCGGTGAGCAGCTGGCATTCATTAGGTAGCGGCGTGTCTCCGCCAGGGAAGGGCGATGATCGATCGGGCTCTGAGAAAATTCCGTAAGGCGCTGCACTTGGCAACAGCCCGCAGTGTACTGCAGACGCGGCCGATCGTGCCGACCAGCGACCGGGTAGTTCTCTACTCGATGATCGGGTCTAGGGTGCTGCTGCCCTATCTCGTGGCGGTGAAGTCGTTGCACGCCCGGCTTCGGATGGGGCGGGTCGCAATCCTCGACGACGGCACGTTGACAGCAGCCGACAAAGCGCTGCTCGCACATCATTGTGGCAATCCCGAGATATACTCGATTCACACGGTACAGACCGGCGCCTGTCCAAACGGTGGTACTTGGGAGCGATTGCTCACGCTGCTGGCGATGACCGCCGAAGACTATGTAATTCAACTCGATTCTGACACATTAACGATGGGTGACGTGTCAGAGGTGGTGGATGCGATCGTTGCCAACCGCAGCTTCACCCTGCTTGGCGAGCTACTGGACGGCAAGCGCGGTGTGCTCTCGCTCCCTGACTTCATGGCGACCTATAACCCGCGTGGGAGCCGCGTCGATCCAGCGGGGCCGGCGCATGTCCAATCGTCGATTGAAGGCAATTGGGATCAATATCCCGATCCGGGTGCGCACCGTTATGTGCGGGGTTGCTCAGGCTTCGCGGGTTTTGCGCTCGGTGGCTTCAAGCGCGCTGAGGCTGAGGCGTTCAGCCGCAATGCGGAAGCCATCGTCGGCCACGACAAATGGCGGAGTTGGGGGAGCGAGCAGGTCGCCTCCAATTTCCTGATCGCCAACAGCAGGGATGCGCTGCTCTTGCCCTATGACCGCTATTCCAACTACTGGAACGAGGCGCCGGGCGCGGATATGCGTTTTCTTCACTTCATCGGCACACATCGCTATTCGACTGGCGAGTATCGGACGCGCACAAGGCAGGTGATCGCCGCACTTCAAAGCCGCATACGTCATACATGAAGGCCAAGCTTCGATTTTTGATACTGAAGACATGCGTGTTGCACGCATGCCGAGGCCGCGAACGCGGCCCACCGCCAGTGTGGCGCACTTAAAATTTACCAAGCAAACTGCCCGCTGACTGCGGACCGTTGCTGGATTAACACCAACGGCCGTTAGTATGAGGTTGGCGCCCAGAGTGATGATCCGATTGTCGTCACATTTCCGCCCCCAGGCGCAGACCGCTCACACCATCGGCGGCTTGGCCAACTCCGGTGCCACCAGCCGCTCGAACGCCACCTCCCCTGCCGCGGCGATCTGCGCCTCGCCGACCGCCGCGCGCGGATCGGCGGCGTTGCGCCAGGCTTTGTAGCCATCCTCGGCCTCCCAGCCGGCGCTTTCGGCCAGCAGGTGGATCCAGTTCATCACCCGCACGCCGTGGCGTTCCAGCGCCACGCCCTCCCGGTGGCAGGAATGGAAGATGGTGCAGAGCGTGTCGGCGCCGGTCTCCGCCATGGCGGCGAGCGTCGCCCGCTGCGCATCCGCCAGCGCCCCCGGCACCCCTGACAACGCCGAGCACATGTGCCCCGGCGCGCGGTAGGGATGCTCCACCAGGGTCAGCCCGGGGATCAGCCGCAGCACCTCCGCGACCAGCGCGTTCACCGGCACCCGGCCGTTGAAGCCGAGATGCGCATGCAGGAACACCCGCGCCGGCACCGGCCGCAGCAGCAGCGGGCGCAGCCGGTCGCGCCTTGCGTGCAGCACCGCGCTGACATGCACCGTCTCGAAATGCGTCGGCGTCACCGGCGCCATGCTGTCCTGCATGTTCATGTGGCAGGAGGGGCACCAGGTGACGACCGTGCCGCGGCCGGTGGCGTTGAATTTCTCGATGGTGCGCTTCGCCATGCCCTCGTTGATACGGGCATTGGCATCCTTCGGGCTGCCGCAGCAGTTCGCCGGGCCGCCGCTGGGCGCGGCATCCAGGCCGACGGCGTCCAGCAGCCGCGCGGTGGTGCGGATGACCTCGCCATGGCGGGTCATGTTGCAGCCGTACCAGAAGACGGCCTGGTCGCGCGCTACAGCCACTTCGCCTGCTCCTCCTCGGTCAAGGTCAGCCGCGCGAAGGCCTTCACCTTCGGCGAGTATTGCGTGTCCTCCTTCACCCGGATGCGCGGCGGCTCGCCGAGCGCGCCCTTGGCCCGCCATTGCGCCAGCCGCAGCATGAAAGCGGCGTCGAGGCCCTCCGGGCAGGCCGGGGTGCAGACCCCGCTGCGGGTGCAGGCGCCGATCCAGGCCAGCGCTTCCGGCGTGCCGGGCCCGTCGCGCAGCACGTCGCGCATCCCCGCCGCCACCACACCCGGCCCGGCGGCCTCCACGCCCGCGGCGTAGCGTGTCATCGGACACGCCTCGACGCATGCGCCGCAGGCGGTGCAGAGCGCCGCCAGACGCGCCGATTCGCCGCGGATGTGCTCGATAAGCGTCATGAGGCGCCGGGCAGCACGGCGATGCCCTCGATCTCGATGCAGCAGTCGGTGGTGGTGAAGCTTGCGCCGCCGAGGCAGGTGCTGGCCGGCGGCACCTCCAACACCTCGAAGGCGGCGCGGCGGACGGTGTTGAAACCGTCGTAATGCCGCA
Organism: Siccirubricoccus deserti; assembly: GCF_014283215.1. Taxonomy (GTDB): domain Bacteria; phylum Pseudomonadota; class Alphaproteobacteria; order Acetobacterales; family Acetobacteraceae; genus Siccirubricoccus; species Siccirubricoccus deserti. The sequence goes on along the minus strand of NZ_JACOMF010000077.1, from coordinate 7,661 downwards.
TGTCGGACAGCCAGGTGGTGATCTTGATGAGGTGGCCGAGGCCCGCCCCCTCGCCGGCCAGGGCGCGTTCCATGCGGGCGAAGCATTCCCGCGCCTGGGCTTCGGCACTACCGCCGGCGGCGGCGCTGCCGCGGGCGGTGACGCCGGAGCAGAAGATCAGCTTCGCCCCGCCGCCGAGCGGCACCACGCGGGCAGGCGGAAACAGCGGCTTCTGGCTCATTGGACGGTCCCTCCGCCGCGGAGACTTGCGCGTCGGGCCGTCGCCGGCAAGCCAATCCGCAGGCATCGCGCCACGGCGCCACCCCCATGCCGGCCACGGAACGCAGCGGTTGCGGCCACGTTCCAAGGCCGCCGCATGGGAGCCGCCAGCATGAAAGGCACACCGCGCAGCCTCTGGCTGTCCGCCGCCAGCCGCGTCACCGGCTGGTGGATGGGGCATGCCGCCAACGCCGTCCGCCAGGCGCAGCGCGCCATGGCGAAGCAGGCGCTGAAACCGCCGAAGGCGCGGCCGGCGAAGCGGCGACGGCCGCGCTGACTACCACCCGTTCACCCTGTCCCACACCGCAATCACCTCGGCCCCGCCATCCACCACGTGATAGCGGTCATGCGCCGCGGCGGTCAGGCAGGTGTGGTTCGGCGCCACCCGCAGCCGGGCACCGATGGGCAGCATCGGCAGCGGCGCGGCGGCCTGGACCTCGCCATGTTCCTGGTAGGCGCGGGCGATGAAGGCCTCGCCCGGCAGCGGAACCCCGGCGGCATCCAGCACCCGGCCGAATCCCCAATCCTTCGGTGCCGCCTGGGTGCTGCGGTCCTTCGACAGCGCCAGCGCGCCGGAATCCAGCAGCAGCGTGTTGCGCACCGGGCTGCGGCCGATGACCGAGGCCAGCACGGTGACGGCGATGTCCTCGATCCCATGGGTGCCGAGCTGGGCCTGGAACAGGTCGCCGAACATGTAGACCCCGGCCCGCACCTCGGTGACGCCATCCATGCGCCTTGCGTGCAGCGCGGTGGGGGAGGAGCCGAGCGAAACGATCGGCACCGCATGTCCCGACGCCCGCAGCCGCGCCGCGGCGGCGGTGATGCCGGCGCGCTCCGCCTCGGCGACCTCGGCCATGTCCTCGGTGCTGCGGCCGTTGTAGCTATGGCCGGAATGGCTGAGCACGCCGGCCAGCCTGGTGCCGAGGACGGCGGCGATCTCGCCCAGCAGCGGGCTGTCGGGCGGGATGCCGCCGCGGCCCTCGCCGACATCCACCTCGATCAACGCGTGGAGCGGGGCCGAATGGGCGGCGATGGCACGGGCCACGTCGAGGTCATCGGTGATGAGCTTCACCTCGGCATCGATGGCGGCGACCGCGTCCAGCTTCTGCGGGGTGATGCCGACGGCGTAGATCTGGTCGCGCCAACCGCCTTCCGCGAAGTAGCGCGCCTCCGCCAGGGTGCTGACCGTCACCGGGCCGAAATCCGGCGAGGCGAGGCGCGCCACGTCGCGGCTCTTGGCAGTCTTCAGATGCGGCCGCAGGACAAGGCTCGGGTGCCGCGCCACCGCCGCCTGCATGGCCGCCAGGTTGCGCTTCAGCACGCCGAGGTCGAGGACCAGGCAGGGGGTCGGCAGCTCGTCGAGGGTCATGGTGTCCAGCTCGTCTCGGGGTCGATCGGCAGCACCGGCCGCGGCAGCTTCGTCCAGGGGAAGCGCGTCAGTATGGGCGAGGTCAGCCCCGGCGCATCCACCTCGACGATCCGGTCATGCGAGAAGAACTCGTCGAAGCCGCCGCGGAAATGGCCGCGCGACTTCACCACCACGGCGCGCGCCGCGCCGATGTCGAGGCCGAGGTGTTCCAGGAAGGCCGGGTCGGCGCATTGCGTGCGGATGGAGATGACGACCACGGTGATGCCGCCGAGCCGCAGCGCCGCGGTCGGGCCCAAGGTCATCGCGGTGCCGGCGAAGATGCCGCGCCGGCCGGTGACGCGGCCATCGGAGAGCGCCACCACCTCCGCCTCCGCGGCGAAGGGATGGCTGAAGGGGTCGTCGGCGGTCAGCGTGCCCTGCGGCCGGTTGAACCGCGCGGTGAAGCGGGCGCCGCGGCCGAGCGCATGGGCCTCGGCCGCCAGCAGCGGGTCGTGGATCACGCCGACCAGGCAGCCCTGCACATCGGCGGCGTGGAAGGCTTCGAGGATCTGCATCGTGTTGCCGCGGCCGCCGCCGCCGGGGTTGTCCGCCACATCGGCGAAGGCCAGCGGCACCGGGCTATCCTTCGCCCGCCGCACCGCCTCCCGCAGTGGCGTCAGCTCGGCGACGAAGCGGTCGCGGCGCGCCCAGGCGGCGCGCGCCAACCGCTCCGCCATGCTGTCGGCCGTGGCCTGGTCGGAGGCCGTGACCACCACCGCCATGCCGTTGAAGGGTGTGTCGCCATAGGCGAATCCGCCCATGACCGAGACGTTCCAGATGGCGGGATCGAGCGCGGCCAGCTCCTGGCCAAGGTCGATCACCTCGGCATAAGGCCCCTGCGCCGTGAGCATGGAGACGGTGGGAGCGACGATCGGCAGGCGGCGCAGGGCACGGCATGCGCGTTCCCCGGCCAGCAGGCGGCGCAGCAGCTGTGCGCTCTCGGCGCCGCGCTCGCGCATGTCGAGATGCGGGTTGGTGCGGTAGCCGACGAAGGCATCGGTGTCGCGCACCATGGCGTCGGAGACATTGGCGTGCAGGTCGTAGCTGCACACCATCGGCACATCGCCCAGCACCTCGCGCACCAGCGCCTGCACCGCGCCCTCGGGGTCGTCCAGGGCGGTGGTCAGGCCGGCGCCGTGCAGCACGCAATAGACACCATCCACCTGACCGCGCAGTGCCTCCAGCCCCGTACGCCACTTCGTCATCATCAGGGCGAAGGCGTCCTGTTCCACCGGGCCATTGGGCTCGGCCATGGCCAGCAGGACCGGCCGCGGCTGCCAGGGCCCGGCGGCATCCATGTCGGCGACGAAGCCGGGCATCTCGCCTAGCGCCATGGGCGAGGCGCTGCGGGCATCGGCGACCAGCGCCTCGCCCTCCACCCAGCAGCGCGTCTCGAAGTCGCGCAAGGTCGCCGGCGGGGCGAAGCGGTTGCATTCGATGGAGAAGCCCAGCAGGGCGATGCGCGGTCCGGTCACGGCGTCTCTCCGCCCATGTCGTGATGCAGCCATACCATGCGGTCGATGAACCACAGCTTCGCCAGGATGACCACAGCGAGGCCAAGCAGCGTCGGCCAGAATTCCAGCATGATGATACCCCAGAGCAGGAACACCAGGCCGAGCCCGCCAAGGGCTGCCAGGAGATGCGGCATCCGCCGGTGATGCGGGGGCAGCTTCACCGCATCCCGCGCCACCCAGAGCTGCTCGCCCAGCACGCCGCGGGTCATCCAGGCGTCCCAGCGATCCGGCGGCGGGAAGGCGCGCGGGTTCAGCCAGAGCCAGACGAGCAGCAGCGCCAGCGGCAGCACCGCCCACCAGCCGATCCAGGCACGGCTCCAGACCGCCAGTGCCAGCAGGGGCAAGGTGGCGAAGCGGGTCCAGCCGCTCCAGGGGTTGGCATGCCGGGCCCAGCCCTCGGCATCCAGCCGGAAGGCGGCGGCGATGCGCCCCTCCACCGTCACACCGCGATGCCCAGCAGCTCCGCGATCCGCGGCGTCGCCTTCAGCCCGCTGCCGGTCAGCACCACCACCGTGGTCTCGCCGGCGCTGATCGTTCCCGCCCGCAGCAGCTTGGCGAAGGCCGCCGCCGCCTGGGCGCTGGTCGGCTCGACGTAGACGCCGCTGCGCGCCAGGTCGCGGGTGGCCTCGCCGATTTCCGCCTCGGACAGCATCACCGCGCCGCCCCGGGTCTGCCGCAGCACGCCGAGGCATTCCCGCAGCCGGAGCGGCTGGGCGATGGCGGTGCCCTCGGCGATGGTGGGCTGCGGCGCCGCCGGATCGAGGCCGAGGAACTCCCGGGCGATCGGCGCGCAACGCGCCGGCTGGGCGGCGAAGATGCGCGGAAGCCGTTCGATCTGCCCGGCCGCCATCAGCTCGTTGAAGCCGATGCCGCAGCCGAGCACGTTGGACCCTGCGCCACAGGGCACGATGACATTGTCCGGGGCACGGAAGGCGAGGTCCTCCCATAGCTCATAGGCCAGGGTCTTGGTGCCCTGCAGGAAGAAGGGGTGCCAATTGTGGCTGGCGTAGAAGATGCTCGCCGCCTCGCGCAGCGCCGCATCCGCGCAATCCTGGCGGGTGCCGGGGACCAGTTCGATCTCCGCCCCCGCCGCCCGGCTCTGCACCGTCTTGGCCGGGGAGGTGCTGGCCGGCACCATGATCCTCGCCCGCATCCCGCCCGCCGCGGCATAGGCGGCGATCGCCGCGCCACCGTTGCCGGAACTGTCCTCCAGCACCGACGTCACACCCTGCGCCCGCAGCAGCGACAACATGACCGAGGCGCCGCGGTCCTTGAAGCTGCCGGTCGGCATCAGCCATTCGCATTTCAGCCGCACCTCCGCCCCGCCGAAGCTGCGGGTCAGCAGGGGGGTGCAGCCCTCGCCCATGGTGATCGGCTCGCCGGCCAGCGGCGGCAGCGCGGCGCGGTAGCGCCAGAGGCTGCGGGTGCCGCGGTCGATCTGCTCCGGCGCAAGGCCGGGCAGCTCGGTCAGCAGCAGCGGCTGCCGGTCATCGCCGCACCAGCGCGGCGCGTCGAGCGGCCAGCTCCGGCCGGTGCGGGGGTCGAGATAGGCAAGGGGCTCAGGCATGCGCCGAGACTTGCCCTTTCACCCCCACGGCGGCAAGGCTGCGGTCCATGCCCGACAGCGAAATCACCCGCCTCACCGCCGAGCTGGTCGCCATCGACAGCCGCAGCGCCGTCTCCAACCTCGCCATCGCCGAGCGGATCGAGGCGGAGCTGAAGGGGTTCGAGGTCGAGCGGCTGGACTATCTGGACGCCAATGGCGTCGCCAAGCGCGCCCTGGTGGCGCATCGCGGCCCGAAGCGAGGCCCGGGCCGGGGCGGCTACGCGCTCTCCGGCCACATGGACACGGTGCCGGAGACCGGATGGCAGGCGGACCCCTGGGCGCCGCGGATCGATGCCGATGGCGTGCTGCACGGCCTCGGCAGCGTTGACATGAAGGGGGCGGTCGCCGCCTGCATCCTGGCCGCCCGCAGCGTCCCGGCCGATGTGCCGGCCACCCTGCTGATCACCACCGACGAGGAGACCACCAAGGCCGGCGCCCGCGCCGTCGCCGGCAGCGCCCTGGCGCAATCCCTCGGTCTCAGGGGGATCGTGGTGGCGGAACCGACCGGGCTGACGCCGGTGCGGGGCCACCGCTCCTCGGTCAGCATCACCGCGGTCGCGCGCGGGGTGCAGGCGCATTCCTCCACCGGGCAGGGGCGCAACGCCAATTGGGCGCTGATCCCCTTCCTCGCGGAGATGCGGGAGATTCAAGCCCGGCTGCGCAGCGACCCGGCGCTGCTGGACCCCGCCTACGACCCGCCCTTCTCCGACTTCAACCTGGTGATCGACAACCATGGCACGGCGGTGAACGTGACCGTGCCGGTCGCCAGCTGCCGGATCAAGTTCCGCTCCAGCCACTCTGTCCCGCCGGCGCCGATCCTTGCGCAGGTCCGCGCCGCCGCCGAGCGCGCCGGGGTGGAGCTGACCCTGGCGGCCGAGGGGCCGCCGCCAGAGCTGCCGGTGGACCATCCGCTGATCCGCCTCGCCGCCGGGCTCACCGGCCGGCCAGCCAGCACCGCGCCCTATGGGACCGACGCCTCGGAACTGCAGGCGCTGGCGCCCTGCGTCATCCTCGGGCCCGGCAGCATCGCCACCGCGCATACCCCGCACGAATGCGTGGCCGTCGCCGAACTCGCCGCGGCCGTGCCGCTTTTCGCTCGCATCCTGGCCAGCGCGACAGGCTGAAACACCGGCGCCGTGCCGTGATGAACGGCCCGGAGGCATCCCGCCGCTCGTGGCAAGGACCTGTACCGAGGGCGGTAATTGGCCGCCCGCGCCACCATGTAGAGGTTTTCAACGCCCGGATGGTCCGGGCCTCGAGAAAGCGACCATGACCCGCTCCCGTACCGCCCTTGCCCTTCTCATCCCGCTCGGCCTTGGCGCCTGCACCGTGGCGCCGCCAACCGGCCCGCTGGTGCTGGCCACGCCACCGGCCGGCAAGGATCTTGGCGCCTTCCGCAATGAGGATGCGCAGTGCCGCAATTATGCCTCGGCGCAGATCGGCTATGGCAGCCCGGCCGAGGCGGCCAACCGGTCGGCGGTGGGCAGCGCCGCCATCGGCACCGCGCTGGGCGCGGCGGCCGGGGCGCTGCTGGGTTCGGCAGGCGGCGCAATGGGCACGGGAGCCGCGATCGGCGCCGGCACCGGGCTGCTGGCCGGCTCGGCCGTCGGTGCCGGCAATGCGGGCGCGTCCGGCCGATCGCTGCAACAGCACTACGACACCGCCTACGCCCAGTGCATGGCGAGCCTCGGTAACCAGTTGCAGCCGCCGGTGGGGTACGGCGGGGGATATGGGTACGGTGGCTACTACGCCCCGGCCTATGGCTACCCGGCCTATCCGTATTATGCGCCTCACCCGCCGGTCGGCGTTTCCATCGGCATGTACGGTGGTTACGGCTATGGACGCGGCTATCGCCGCTGGTAGCCTGCCGCTGCCGGCCACCGGTTCGGGCAGGCGCTGAGGGAGCCGCCGATGCCGTCTGACATGCCGATCACCGCCTGGCAAACCCGCGATCCCGAGGACCTGCTGGCGCACCCGGATGCGCCCTGCGGCGGCACTGGGCCCGGCTTCTGCGTCATGCCCGGCCCCATCATCGGCGACAGCCTGCCTTGGGGCCTGCCGCACCCCGGCAGCCCCGCCGCGGTCTATGTCTGGCTCGACCCGACAAGGCCACCGGCGGAGCAGAAGACGGCTGCGGCCGATCCGCCGCTGGAGGCGCTCGACGACAACACCCGCGCGCTGGCGGCGGTCGCCTATGGCGAGGGCTCCGTCAATGATGTCTTCGAGGAAATGGCCGGAATCGCCAATGTGCTGGTCCGTCAGCAGAAGGCGCGCGGCTACAAGACGGTGTCGGGCTTCATTGCGGCCAACAAGACCTACGCCTTCGCCGCGCATGACGGTAACCAGCGCTACGGCCGGCTGATGAAGGCGAAGCTTGCCAGGATCAATGCCGATGCCGGGATGAAGGCGGCGGTGAAGGCGGCGCTCAACGCACTGTCCGACAAGGGCAAGGATTATGCCAACGGCGGCTATTTCTGGGACGGCGCTGACGTCAAGAGCAACTACGCCAAGCACCCCAAGGTGGTGAAGGGCATCCACTTCACCGACGAGTCCCACAACATCTACCAAATCGCCAACAAGGATGTCCCGGGCGAGGAATTCTACCGCGACAAGGACAATAAGCTGACCAAGACATCCCGCGGCAAATGGGATTACGTCTATGAGTCGACAGCAGCCTGGGGCGGGACGATCTTCTGGAAATACAACGACAATTTCCTGAAGGCGACAGGCAACAAGCCGCATAATTAGCCCGGATCATTCACGTGGGCTGACGGGCATGGTGCAAGCCGCTGACCGGCAATAGATTTCGGCTGCGACACTCGAAACCAGCCGTTTGCGGAGACCATGCCCGCCAAGGTTGAACCTACGCCGCCCC
>NZ_JACOMF010000076.1 GCF_014283215.1 Siccirubricoccus deserti | reverse complement strand
CGCCCGGCTGGGTGCATTTGCCCCGGGCGATCGAGGTGGAGTGGGTCAAGCAACTGGTCGCGGAGCAGCTGCGCACCACCAAGGACCGCCGCGGCTTTGCTCGGCAGGAATGGGCCAAGCTGCGGGAGCGGAATGAGGCGCTCGACTGTGCCGTGCTGGCCCGCGCGGCGCTCTGGTTGCTCGGTGCCGACCGCTACGGCGAGCAGTTCTGGGCTCGGTTGCGGGACGAGGCGGCGGATGCGCCGCTCGCCGCCGCGCCCGCGCCAGCCCCGACGCCGGCACCGCCGGCTGCCGCAGTGGAGTCCCTGCGGCCGCGCGGCTGGCTCACGCTGCGCGGAGGCTGGCTTCGGTGAGAACGGCGCAGCGGCCTGTTGCACAATCGGCCTGGATAATGACCCGTGGCACCGATCCTCACGGCGTCTCCAGCCCGCCGTCCGTATCGCCTGCGGAGTCTCTCGCCCGGTTGGTAGGGCAGACCGCGGCGCGCCTCTGGAGGTAGGCGCTGCGGTAGACCGCGTAGGTGTCGAGCGACTCCGCGTCGATGCGCTCAAGTTCGCGGTGAAGCTGCGCGTAGCCGACGAAGAGATCGCTGCCGCTCCAGGCGAAGTAGACATCCGAACCCAGCGTTTGGGAGAGGGTCACGCTCGTGGCTACCAGCGCCCCTGCATCCCGCAGGGTCGACGGCCCGAGCAGCGGAAGCACGACGAACGGGCCGCTCGGCACGCCCCAGCTGCAGATCGCGTCCGCGATGCCGAATGCCTGACGCGGATAGCCCATCGCGGCGGCCGGGTCGTGGACACCCGCGAGGCCGAGGGTCGAGTTGATGCCGAAGCGGGTCGCCGCGTTCGCCGCCAGACGGGCATTGCCGGCGGCCAAGCCGCTCACGGCGGTAATCGGCTCATTCAGGTTGGCCAACACATTGACAACGCCGCGCCGGATCTCGGCAGATGTGGCCGAGAGATAGAGTTCGGCCAGTGGGCCCAGCACCTTGGTCTGGACGCTCCGATTGAACGTGTGGATGCGACGATTCACCGCCTCGAAGGGGTCGCCGGCGGCCCGTACCGTCGCGGGCTGCGCTGCAGCCAGGAGCGCGGCGCAGGCGGCGAGGCGACAGAGACTACGAAGCCGCATCCGGTCCACCTCGGTTCGCCTAGGTGTGGTGCGGCCGCCTCTGCGGTCCGCATGCCCATAACAACCGCCATCCATGTCGGTTCGGCCTTCAGCCAAGTTTGGGAGCAGAGCTACCATGGATCCGACTGTTCTCGCCTGGGCGCTGGCGCAGCCTACCGGCAGCCGGGCGCAGACCCTGGCCGCCGCCTTCACCGGCGGCACCACGCGCGTCACCTTCGACGGCCGCACGGTGGAATACCGATCCCTGGATGAGCTTGGCCGCGCTCTGTCAGTGCTTCATGCGGCGGAGAACAGCGCCGCGCGCCGCCCCAACGTCACGCTGGCCAGCTTCTCCCGCGAGGGAACCAGGTGATGGGACGCCTCCGAGAGGCCTGGCACGCGCTGCGCGGCTATGCCGCCGCCCAGGACAGCCGCGCCTCGAGCTGGGCCGCCTCGGCCGGTAGTGCCACGGCCGAGGTCGGCGTGGCCGCGGCCACCGTCGCACGCCGCGCCCGCGACGCCGTCCGCAACGACCCGTATGCCGCCCGCATCGTCGACCTCTGGACCGGCAATGCGGTCGGCGCCGGCATCACCACCCGCTGGCCGGACAAGCCGCATGCTGAGGCCTGGCGCCGCTGGTCCGACAGCACCGCCTGCGATGCCGAGGGCCGGCTCGACCTCTATGGTCTGCAGGCGCTGGTCATGCGCTCGGTGGTCGAGAGCGGCGAATGCTTCGTCCGCCTGCTGCCGGCGGAGATCACGCCCGCCAACCCGATCGGGCTTCGGCCCCAGGTGCTGGAGAGCGACCACCTCGACGCAGCCCGGCAGGGCGTGATCGAGGGTGTCCCCACACTGCAGGGCATCGGGCTGGGCGAGGCGGGGGAGCCGGTCGGCTACTGGCTGCACCGCGTGCATCCCGGCGCGTCCTGGGTGCTGCCGGGCGGTGCCACCTGGTTGAGCAGCCAGCGCGTCCCCGCGCGCGATGTGCTGCACATCTACCGCAAGCGCCGCCCTGGCCAGCTGCGCGACGTCTCCTGGCTGGCGCCGGTGCTGACCCGGCTGCGGGATCTCGGCGACTACGAGGCCGCTCTCCTCATGAAGGCCAAGATCGAAGCCTGCCTGGCCGCCGTGATCTCCGAGGATGGCGACGATGCCATGACCGGCCCGGCCTCCGGCCTGCTGCGCGATGCCCAGGGCCGCACGGTCGAGAGCTTCGAGCCGGGGATGATCCTCTACCGCCGTGGCATGGGATCCGTGGAAGTGGTGAACCCGTCCGGTGGCGGCAGCCATGCCGCCTTCGCCCGCCGCGCGCTGGAGGCGTCCGCGGTGGGCACTGGCCTCACCTACGACCAGGTCGCCGGCGACCTCACCCAGGCGAACTACTCCAGCCTGCGCGCCGGCAAGATCGAGTTCCGCCGGCTCTGCGAGCAGGTGCAGTACGGGATGCTGATCCCGATGCTGGTCCGGCCCATCGCCGATCGCTTCCACGCGCAGGGCGCGCTGCTCGGGCTCTGGGGCGCCGATGTGCCGGAGGGCCTATCCCACGTTCCGCCCGCGCACGAGATGATCGACCCGCTCAAGGACACCACGGCGCTGATCGCCCAGGTCCGCGCCGGCTTCGTGCCGCAGCCCGAGGCGGTTGGCGCCTTCGGCTACGACTTCCGCCAGGTGGTGGAGATGATCCGGGAGGCCAATGCCCTGCTGGATGACGCCGGCCTCTCGCTCGACAGCGATCCGCGCCGCGTCGCGAAGTCCGGTGCTGCCCAGGACGCGGCCCAGCTCGCCGCCATCGAGATCGCCGCCACCGGCGCCGCGGCACCGGCCCGCCCCGAACCGCAACCGCAGGGCTGATCCGATGACCGAGCCGATGGATCTGGGCGAGGGCAACCCCGCGCCGGAGCACGAACCTGCGCCCGATCGACTTCCCACCGATGGGCAGTCGATTTTGGCCTGCCGCGCGCTGGCGGCACCCGTCACAGTCAATCGCGCGGCACGCACCGTCGAGGTGGTGTGGTCCACCGGGGCGCGGGCCCGCAACTTCGTGCCGCCTCACGGCCCCATCATCGAGGAGCTGGACATGCGGCCGGAGGCGGTGCGCATGGATGCTCTGCGCTCCGGCCGTGCGCCCGTCCTCGACACCCACCGCCGCGCCGGCACGCGGGATGTGCTGGGCCGGGTCATCGCGGCGCGCCTCGAGTCCGGCCGCGGCTACGCCACCCTGCAATTCAGCGGCGCCGACGATGTGGAGCCGGTCTGGCAACGCGTTGCCGACGGCACGCTGCAGTCTGTCAGCGTCGGCTACCGGGTGCACCGCTACGAGCCCCGGCCCGACGCCAGGACCGGCCAGACCATCCACCGCGCCGTGGATTGGGAGCCTTACGAGATCTCGATCGTGCCGGTGCCTGTCGACGGCCTGGCCGTGATCCGTGGCGAGGGGCACCAGGGCACCCCCGCCACTGCCATCGAACCCGCCCTGACCGAGGAAGCCCCCATGCCCGAGACGACGCCGGCTTCGCCGGATCCCGCGCCGGTGACGCCTGCGCCGCCCATCGCCCCCACGCCCCAGGAGACCACCGTGACCACCACCGCCCCGCCCGAGCCCACGCGCGCCGCGCCGCCCGCGCCCGACCTGGACGCCATCCGCGCCGAGGCGGAGCGCGCCGCCGTCGAGCGCATTGCCGGCTATGAGCCGGTTCTCGCCGCCGCCCGCGGCCTGCTGCCCGAGACGCGGGTGGACGAACTCCGTCAGCTGGCCATCCGCGACCGCGTCTCCCCCGAGGTGCTGCGCGGCCGGCTGTGGGACGCCTTCACCAGCGGCGCCGCGCAGCCCTCCCTGTCGGCGCGACCAGAGACCGGTCCCGCCAACGACGACCCTGCCCAGGTCCTGGACGCCATGGCCGAGGCGCTCGCCGTCCGCACCATGCCCGGCTACCAGGCCCCGGCCACCGGCCGCCACACCGAGTTCCTGGGCTGGCGCCCCTCCGACATGATCGGCGAGCTGCTGCGGGCCCGCGGCGAGCGGAACGTGCCGCGCAATCCGACGGTCCTGGCCGAGCGCGCCTTTCACACCACCTCTGACTTCCCGCTGCTGCTCTCGGCGGCCGCCAACAAGATGCTGCTGGCCGCCTATGCGCCCGCGGCGCCCACCTATCGCACCCTGTTCCTCCGGCGCGACTTTCGCGACTTCAAGCCGCACCGGCATCTCCGCGTCGGCGACTTCCCGACGCTGCTGCCGCTGTCGGAGAATGGCGAGGTCCAGGCCGGCACCATGTCCGAGAGCCAGGAGCTCGTGTTCCTGCAGACCTTTGCACGGCGCATCCGCGTCACCCGGCAGATGCTGGTGAATGACGATCTCGGCGCCTTCACCGACTTCGCCAGCATGATCGGCCGGCGCGTGGCCGACTTCGAGAACGCCACCGCCTATGCCCTGCTGAACGCGGCGAACGGCGATGGCCCGACGCTGGCCACCGGCGCCGCGGCGGTCTTTGCCGCAGGCGCCACCCGGGCGAACAAGGCGGCCTCCGGCACCGCGCTCGACCTGCCGAACCTGGCGCTCGGGCGCGCCGCGGTGATGCGCCAGAAGACCCTGGACGGACTGCCGATCGCGGTGGGCGCGCAGATGCGGCTGCTGGTCGGGCCAAACCAGGAGCTCGCCGCGCGGCAGCTCACGGTCTCGGTGCAGGCGACCCAGACCAGCAACGCCAATGTCTATGCGGGCTTCGTGCAGCCGCTGGTCGAGCCGCTGATCCCGGCCAACCGCTGGTACCTGTTTTCCGATCCGCTGGCGGCTCCGGTCTATGTCTACGGCTACCTCAACGGCGCCGAGGGGCCGCAGGTCACCACCGGCAATGTCCAGGGCGTGGATGGCGTCGAGGTCAGCGTAATCTTCGACTTCGGCGTCGGCGCCATCGACTGGCGCGGCGCCTGGTTCAACCCGGGGACCTAACCCGCCTCAGCCGCCTGAGTAGGCAGGCGCCGACCGACCAGGTTGCGAACGCCCTCCGGGCCGATTGCCTCGGCATGGGCGCAGCCGGCAGCCATCGTGAAGACCTCACCCTGCCGGTAGGTCCGGCTGCTGCCGGTGGTCGTCAGCGTGATCTCGCCATCCAGGACCAGCGCCCGGACATCGAACGGATGGCTGTGCTCCGGGGTGACCTTCCCCGCCTCGGTGACCCGGACCTCAGCGCTGAATCCGTCCCGCACCAGCGCGTCCTCGAACTCTTTGGCGTCCATTCGATGCCTCCCGTTCCGCTGCCTGGCGGCCTCCAACTTAAGGCCGGCGAGGCCGCCTCCCAACCCTAGGCCAGGAGCCGATTACCGTGCGCAACTTCATCCAGCCGGGCAATAGCCTGGCCGTCGCCATTCCCTATGCCAGCGGCGTCACCGCCGGCGAGGGCGTGCTGGTCGGCGCGCTGTTCGGCGTCGCCGCTGTCGACGGCACCCAGAACGCCGTCATCGAATGCCAGACCAAAGGGGTCTTCGACCTCGCCAAGCAGCCGGCGCTGGCGATCACCGCCGGGGCCCGCCTGTTCTGGGACGATACCAACCGCCGTCTCACCACCACCGCCACCGGCAACTTCCAGGTAGGCATTGCCGCGGTGGCAGCGCTGGCCGCGGACACCACGGTCCGCGTGGTGCTGCTGCGCGCCCCGGCCAGCGGGGCGTGACGCCGATGGATCCCAAGACCAGCCGCGGCCACCGCAACCGCAACCCCGGCAACATCGAGCACGTCCCGGCCAACAAGTGGCAGGGGCTGGCCGAGCCGCCCACGGATGGACGCTTCTGCCGCTTCACCACCCATGAGTTCGGCATCCGCGCGCTTGCCGCCTTGCTGGTCACCTACCAGGACCGGCACAAGCTGCGGACGCCGCGCGCGATCATCGAGCGCTGGGCGCCCAAGGTGGAGAACGACACTGCGGCCTATGTCGCGGTTGTGGCACGGCGGATCGGCGTCGGGCCGGACGATCCGATCGACCTGCATCGGCACGATCACCTCCGTCCGCTGGTCGAAGCGATCATCCACCATGAATGTGCGGGTCTGTCCTATCCGGCCAGCGTGCTCGATCGCGCGCTCACCCTCGCCGGGGTGCCACCGGCGCCGCCGGCGACGCTTCGGGAGGTGGCTGCCGTCACGGGCACCGGGCGCGGTGCCGCGCTGGTCGGCGCCGCGGGTATCGCCACCGCCGTGGCGCAGGCCGCACCGGCGATCCAGGCGCTGGGCACGCTGGCGCCCGCCGTCGCCATCGCGGTCATCGTGACGGCGGTGGTCGGCGTGCTCGCCTGGCGGCTGCGGCGGCCAGCGTGAGCGCTTTCGCCGCGGCCATGGATGTGCTCGCCGCGGATCCGAACATCGGCACGGATGCGAGCTATCGCGCGGGTGGGATCGGGGTTCCGGTTCTCCTGCGCGTGGTTCGCTCGGCGCCGGACCGGCTTGGCGATGCCTTCGGCACGAGCGTCATCCAGGCCAGCGACGTGCTGACCGTGGCCATCGCCGTGCTGCCCGCGGTCGAGGCGGACGACATCTTCACCCTTGGCGCCGACACCCTGACCGTCCAGCACGCCGAGCGCGATGCTGCCGGCATCGCCTGGCGCGTCTTCTGCCGCCGATAGGAGCACCGCCATGATCGACCCCGAACGCGTCGGCGGCATCGTCGGCGAGGCGCTGCTCGCCGGCGCCCTGGGTGCGCTCGGGGCCGTCGCGCGGCTGACCTCGACCGGGCGGCCGATGCTTAGCGGCGCCTTCCTGCTGCACACGCTGGCCGGCGGCATCCTCGGTACCGGCGCCTGGCTGGTCGCCCGGGCGCTCGAACTCGACGGTTGGTGGCTGTTCGCCGTCGCCTGGATGGCCGGCACGCTGGGCTACGCTGCGCTGCATGATCTGCTGCTGCGGGTGCTGAACCGCCGCCTGGGCGGGTCATAGGCCGATGCGGCTCGGAGCCAGCATCGTTGGCGACCTGCGCAAGGTATTGGCGGAGGAAGTGCGGGCCGGCGAGCGCGCGGCCATGTCGACAATCCGCGCCGAGACGGAGCAGGTGAAGGCTGAGCTGCGCCGGCAGGTCACGACGGCCTTCTCAGGCAACGCCCGGGGCATCGCCAATGCCTGGCGGTCGATGATCTTCCCGCGGAGCGGCCAGTCGCTGCGGCCGGCCGGGCTGGTCTTCACCAAGGTGCCCAACGTCATCGACGCCTTCGAGCGCGGCGCACTGATCCGCGCCAAGGGTGGGCGGCAGTTCCTGGCCATCCCGACCGGGTTCAACGCGGCGCGCGGGCGCCGTGGGCGCGGGGGGAAGGGCATGCGCGTGACACCGGCGCAGATGGTCGCCTCCGGCCAGGCCTTCCTGCGGCCCTTCAAATCCGGCTGGGGCTTCGTGTGGTGCCTGCCGCTGCGCCAGGGTGAGCAGACCGGCCGGCGGCGGCGCATGCGGCTGGTAGCGGGCGGCGTCACGGAGGTCGGCACCGCCAACCGCAAGGGACGCGAGGCCTGGGCGCGCGGGCTGCTGGCGCAGGGGATGGTGCCGATGTTCCTGCTCCTGCCCCAGGTGAAGCTCGCCAAGCGGCTTGATGTGCGCGGCGCCGCCGAGCGCGGGCTGCGCCGTCTGCCTCGGCGCTTCGTGGCGGCCTGGGAACGTGAAAGTGGCAGGGCCGCGTGAGCGCGCGCGAGACTGCCATCGCGGCGCTGCACAGCCGGCTCGCCACGTCGCTGGCGGTTCGGAACCCGGCACCGGTCGTGCTCCGCGGCGAGACCATCCCGCAGCGCATCCCACCGGGCGGCATCGTCGTAGTCCACGACGGCGAAACGGTGGAGGAGGCGCCGATCCTCTCGCCGCTGGCCTGGCAGATCGAGCATCGCACCGAGGTCGAGATCACCGTCGCCGGCGCCACACCCGCCGCTCGCAACACCCTGCTCGATGCGCTGCTGGTGGATATCGCTTCCGCCATAACGGGGAACCGCACCCTCGGCGGCGCGGTCGAGTGGGCGCAGCCCGGCAGCCCGTCCTTCGAGGATGTCGAGTTCGAGGGCGCCGCCGCGGCCCGCGCCGCCGCCATTCCCGTCACGCTTTGGTTCACCGTCGCCGGCTCGCCGCTGGCCTGATCCCCTTCCAGGAGAACGCCCATGCCCCGTGCCATCGGCGCGAACTGCCGCCTGCTCATGCTGCCCGAGACCACCTACGGCACAGCCCCTGGCAGCAACTGGCGGCGCATGCCGTTCCTCTCCTGCGATCTCGGCGCCGAGCAGCCGCTGCTCGATGCCGATGTCATCGGGGTCGGCAGCAACCGCGATCCGGCCGCGCCCTTCCTCGACACGGTGACGGTCGCGGGCCAGGCGGTGGTGCCGGTCGACCTGATCAACATCGGCCACTGGCTGCGCCTGCTGCTGGGCGCGCCGATCACCACCGGCACGACCAACTTCATCCACACCTTCGGCTCGGGCGCGGCCTCGCTGCCGAACAACGCGATGGAGATCGGCTACCCGGATGTGCCGTCCTTCGACGTGTGCACTGGGGTGCGGGCCGACACGCTTGAGATGGACTTCACGCCGACCGGCGCGGCGACGGCGACCTTCGGGCTCATTGGCCAGGGCTCGGTGCGCACGGACGCCACGTCAGGCGGCACGCCGACCAGCGCAGCCTACACCGCCTTCAACAAGGCGCAAGGCAGCATCACGCGCAGCGGATCGGCGCTGGCCCAGGTCACTGGCGCGCGGCTGACCTACGCCAATGGGATGGAGGCAGTGCGCACTATCCGCGCCGATCGCCGCGTCGAGGGCGTGGATCCCGGTATCGCCCGCTGCACCGGCCAGATCACCGTGCGCTTCGAGAACACCACTCTGCTGGCCCAGGCGCAGGCCGGTACCTCAGCGGAGTTCGCCCTGGCCTTCACCATTGACGCCAACCGAAGCCTGACCATCACGCTGCACGAGGTGTATCTGGCCCTGGCCAAGACGCCGATCGAGGGGCCGGCCGGGGTCGAGGCCAGCTTCGATTTCAGGGCAGCGTTCAACGCGACGGCAACGCGGATGATGACGGCGGTGCTGCGGAACCAGCAGGCGGGGACGGAGTACTCGTGATATCAGGAGATGGGTTGCTGTGAGAGACCAAATCCAGTTCAGCGCCGGCGAGGCGGCGGCCTGACGCTCATGCAGCGACCGCCACGATGAGCCCCGCCGCTCCCCAGATGATGAGCACCACGCCCAGCACCCGGCCAACCACCGGCCCGCCCGGCAAGAGCTTCTCGGCCATCACGAGCAGCGCCAGTCCCGCAATCCAGGCAAAATCCATCACGCCGCCCGCGAACAGCAGCAGCATCATCGCCCAGCAGCAGCCGAGGCAGTAGCCGCCGTGCCGGGCTCCCATTGCGAAGGCCCCACCCAGGTCTCTGCGCCAGTGCGCGGCGAGAAACTCCAACGGGGATCGGCAGTGCTCCAGGCAGGCCCGTTTGAGGCGCGTGAATTGATAAACCCCAGCCGCAACGAACAAGGCGCTCGCCACCGCGGCTGTCCCCACCGCCATGGCGGGCGTGAGCAGACCCGCACGCTCCAGCGCCCATTGCGCCGCCGTGGCCGCAAGCGCGAAGCTGCCCCAGACCGCGCCGTAGCCGAGCGTGAAGACGAGGGCGCGGCGTCCGCCGCGTGCGGGGTCCCTGCGGCGCGACAGGGTGGCATGGAGCAGGATCATGGGCGCCGCGCTCGGCAGCATCATCGCCAGCATCATCAGCACCCACATCAACGCCATCATCGCGGCGTGGCCGCGAGACCAGGCTATGGGCATCGCCATGGCCGCGTCGGTCATCGCGGCCGACATGTCCATGCCCGCCCCGAACAGCACGTAGCCCCAGGCCAAGGCGACAACGGTCACAAGCACAGCCATGGTCACGAAGCGGTCCCGGCGAAGCATCCAATCGAGCGGCGCTGCGTCGCTCATGCTGGTCCCCCTAGGCGGGCGGTCCTGGGAAGCGGCCGGACAACTCCCCGCCCGCGCGGTGCTCAGGCGGCTACGCCCGCAGGCGTGTGCTCCACCCGAGCAAGCGAACTGTGCCCCTCAGGCACCGAGAACTTGATCCCGCCGGTGCTTTCGATGCGCGCGCTCGCGATCTCCGCCTTGATGTGCTCGAAACCCTCCGGCATCACCACTTGGATCCGATGCGGCGCTCCGGTGACCGGATTCCGGATCGGTTGTGTCTCAGTCTCCAGGACGCCCGGGATCGAGACGCGCGCGGTGCGCCCGTCCATGTCGAACTCGACTTCTATCGGCGCGAAGACGGGGTCGAGCATCTTCGTCACGATCAGGCTGACGATGTGGAACAAGGTGCCCTCGTCGGAGTGCTTGGCCGACATGATCTGGAACAGTGCGTCCCGCTGCTCCGGAGTGGCGCGCTCGTCGATGATCGGCTGGATGGTGCCGTTGCCCTCGTGCAGTGGGCCTGGGAAGTCTACTGTTACGAAGAAGCTCAGGCCGTCGAGGCGCACCTCACCGAAGTGACCGCGCTCGATGCGCATGCCGAGCAGGCCCTGGCACCTACCTTGAGTCGGGCGCGCGTTGAAGTCGCACGGACAACCGAACGCACAGTTGCAATTCTTGATCCAGTCGCCCTGAAGGCGCCAGTCGGTGCGCTGCTGCATGGTCGTCGACCTCCGTTGGGTCGTCCCGTCGGCCTCGGCCAGGTGGTCGCGGCGCGGCGAGCGGCTCCAGTGCGCGGCTTCGCACGCCGCATCTGCGCTCAAGCTACGCTGAGGGATGGCTATGCGTCACCCGAGGAACAAGCCAGTCCCAGGAACGTGAGTTGCAACCGTCGAACGCTGGCGTGTGGCAATTCCGCCCGGCCGCAGACCGCCCATGGCCACCAGATGGCTGGTCGCCTGCTCCTGACCGGCCACCCTTCGGCACCTGCCGCTTTCAGAGATGTGCCCTGGTTGCCCGCTCCGCACGTCACCTGCCGCGTTCGGGTGGATCGGGAGCGATCCTTGCCTGCTGAAAAGCACCGCTTTTCCCCAGCGGGCTGCTGCATCGGTGCCGCCGGCCTGGCACGCACGAAGCCCGAACAGAGCGAGACCCTCATGCTGACCCTCGACCTTCCCGTCGAACCCTACTGGCTCGACCTGCCGCGCGGCGTCCGCGTGGAAATCCGCCCCGTCACCACCGCCGTTATGGCCGCCGCCCAGGCCGGCTCCGCGCGCCGCCTGGGCGCGCTGCGTGCCGCATCCGAGGACCTGGACCCCGACATGGCGCGCGGCCTGGCCTTCGCCTTCCTGGTCAAGGCGCTGGCCCGCCACGCCGTCACTGCCTGGGAGGGCGTGGGCGATGCCGCCGGCAAGCCGCTGCCGCTCTCCCCCGAGGCCGTCGAGCGCCTGATGGACATGGACGAGATGGCCGCTGCCTTCTGGGACCGCGCCACCGGCCCGGTCGCCGCGGTGGCGCTGGAGGGAAACGGCTGAGGGCCCGGGCCGAATGGCACTTCGGCCAGGGCCCTGACTACTGCCGCGGCTGCGCGGCCCTCGATCGCGACTGCGGCCTCGCCTGTCCCTACGCAGCCCACGCGCCAGCCAGCATCGAGGGCGCCGCGTGCTGGGCCACCGGCACCACCTGCGCCGCGGCGACGATGGCGGGCCTCGACCTCGACATGCCGGCAGCCCTGGCCACCGCCCGCCAGATGGGCGCCACTGGCTGGGCGGCCGCCGAACTGCTCCTGGCCCTGCGGATGGGCCTCGCCGCCGGCAGCGCCGCGCGGCGCACCGATCCCGCCGAACCCTGACCACCCCACCGACGCAGGAGGCGTGACGCATGGCGGATAGCACGCGCCGCGTCTCGGTCCGGCTGTCGCTGGATGACGCCGCCCGGGTCAAGCAGGAGCTGCGCGAGGTCGGCGAGACCGGCCAACGCAGC
>NZ_JACOMF010000075.1 GCF_014283215.1 Siccirubricoccus deserti | reverse complement strand
GCGGCGCGAAGCATAGGATCACCGCGGCGAAGCGGGCCGGCAGGGTCAGCATGGGGGCGGTCCTCTGGCCAGGACGCCACCAGCCTATCTGCTCACCCGCTCCGCCGCCTTACCCCGGAAATGGCCAAACTCGAGCTCAGGTTGTGTTTTGTATCGGTGTCATCGGCGGCTGACGGTAGCGTCCGCGGAGGTGGTGGAAATTCCGGTTTTGGCCGGGGTGTAGGGCTGGGGTGGCCATCGGACTTAGCGGCTAGGGTGGAGTTGCGAGGCTCCCACCCCTGACCGGCCGAGGACCCGATGAACCGAGGACAGACTGCCACTGGCGGAGCTGCTGGCGAAAGCCGGAGACGCTGACTTCCTTCGCAGCGTCGCCGAGGCGGTGTTGCAGATGCTGATGGAGGCCGATGTGGAGGGCCTGATCGGCGCCGGGCGGCATGAGCGCACCGGCGAGCGGCTGAACTACCGCAGCGGCTTCCGCAACCGCACGCTGGACACCCGGCTGGCGGGAGCGGCCTTGATGGCGGCCTGCGGCGGCCGGACCGCCGCAGCAGGCTGCGCGGGAACTTTTCTGGCCGCTCGGCTTTGATGCTTTGTGCGGCGCAGCATATCGCTTGCGCTTCGGTGCCGCCGAGATTATGAGCGCAAGCAGCAGGCAACCCGAGGTTTTCGAGTTGTCCGCCTTTCTTGGACGTTTCCTCCCTAAACTCGGCGGCGCCTAGCGGTGCCGCCTTTTTTTGCCTACGCAGGAGGAACGTGGCTGAGGAATGTGTGCCACCCTTTGCCTTCACAAGCAACTTAATGCTGAAGGGTTGGCCAGTCGTTGCAAGAAAATGGCGCCCTGGGCGCTTTCATTTTTGTGGTCACGGCCTTATCTGCGGCGCTAACCTCGCGGTGTAACCGACACGGGTTTCGCCAGAGGAGATCATCGCCGAACGGCTGCACGCCCTGGCCATCGGCCGGCCACCTTGGCCGGAGATCGATGCCGAGAAGGCGATCCCCTGGGTCGAGGGCCGGACCGGCCTTGAACTGGCCGCCAGCCAGCGTGATGCGCTGCGCCTGGCGCTGCGCTCCAAGGCGCTGGTGATCACCGGCGGCCCGGGCGTCGGCAAGACGACATTAGTGAACTCCATTCTGCAGGTGCTGCGGGCCAAGGGGGTGGAAGTTGCTCTCTGTGCACCCACGGGGCGGGCGGCCAAGCGTCTGAGCGAAAGCACCAAGCTGGAGGCGCGAACCATCCACCGCCTGCTGGAAGCCGCCCCCAAGACCGGCGGCTTCAAGCGCGGTGAGGAAAGCCCGCTGGCCTGCCAGCTGCTGGTGGTGGATGAGACCTCGATGGTGGACGTGCCTCTCATGCGCGCCCTGCTGCGTGCGCTGCCAAAAGATGCAGCGCTGCTGCTGGCCGACATCATCGCTTCCGGGGCGGTGCCGGTGGTGCGGCTGACCGAGGTGTTCCGTCAGGCGGCCGAGAGCCAGGTGATCGTCAACGCCCACCGCATCAACGCCGGCAAGATGCCGGAGCTGAAGGCGGTCCGGGATTCCGACTTCTTCTTCGTCGAGGCAGCGGATCCGGAGGAGGGCGTGCACAAGCTGCTGGCCGTGGTGGGAAGCCGCATTCCGGCGCGCTTTGACCTCGACCCCGTACGCGATGTCCAGGTGCTGTGCCCGATGAACCGTGGCGGGCTGGGTGCACGGTCGCTGAACGTCGCGCTGCAGCAGGCGCTGAACCCGCCCGGTGAGGTCAGGGTGGAGCGCTTCGGCTGGAGCTACGGGGTGGGTGACAAGGTGATGCAGGTGTCCAACGACTACGAGCGCGACGTGTACAATGGCGACCTCGGCATGGTGTCGGCGATCGACCCCGAGGCGGGCGAGCTGGTGGTCAACTTCGAGGGGCGGGACGTGGTGTACGGCTTCGGGGAACTGGACGAGCTGGTGCTGGCCTATGCCACCACCATCCACAAGAGCCAGGGCTCGGAGTACCCGGCGGTGGTGATCCCGCTCACCACCCAGCACTACGCCATGCTGGCCAGGAACCTGCTCTACACGGGCGTGACCCGTGGCAAGCGGCTGGTGGTGCTCGTCGGGCAGCGCCGGGCGCTGGCGATCGCGGTGAAGAACGGTAGCGCGCGGCGCCGTTGGTCTAAGCTCGGCGAGTGGCTCGGCGGGGCCGTGCCCAGCCCGAAAAGCCAAAAGCGACCGCAGGAGCGACCGTCGCGCAGCACCATTGCCGCGGGCTGACCACAATGTCCCGACGTTCTCCTGAAACCTCCCTCTACGCGGCGGTGAAGGCGCATCTGGAACGCCTGGGCTATGAGGCCAAGGGCGAGGTCTGCGGGTGCGACATCGTGGCAGTGCGGCCGGGCGAGCCGCCCTTCCTCGTCATCACCGAATTGAAGATGGGCTTTACCCTCGAGCTCGTCTTGCAAGGGGTCGACCGCCTGGCCGCCGCTGACGAAGTTTGGCTGGCGGTCAGGTCCTCCCGGTGCGGGCGGGATCGGGACCGCCGGGTCCATCGGCTCTGCCGCCTGCTTGGCTTCGGCCTGCTCGCGGTTGATCCCGCCCGTCACGCCGTCGAGGTACTTGCCGCACCGGTGGCCTATCGGTCCCGGACCAACCTCAAGCGTCGTAGCCTGCTGCTACGCGAGCACGGACGGCGCCAGGGCGATCCTACGCAAGGCGGGGCGTCACGCACCCCGATCATGACGGCCTACCGCCAGCAGGCACTGGCTTGCGCCGCGGCATTGGGGGAGGGGCCTCGGCGGCCACGCGAATTGAAGGCCATTGCACCCGAGGCTGGCCGCATCCTGCTGCGCAACGTGTATGGCTGGTTCGAGCGCGCCGAGCGCGGGGTGTACCGTCTTTCTACATCGGGCAGGCAGGCTCTTCTGCACTGGACGGCGGATCCGAATGACGAGCGCATCGCAATATCGCCGGCGGGTGTTGCGGCGTAGCTCACCGAAGCTTCGCTCCGAACCCAGAGACCACGTCAAGAAGCAACCAAGGGCTCGCGGCCTTAGGGTCCGCTCCGCGCCCAAGACGGTCCTGCAGCCTCCGTAGCTGGCCGCTCCGAAGCAGACATCCGGTCGGAACGGTGTCTCGACCGTCGTGAGTCGAACCCGGCGGACCGGTCTGCGGGCAAGGACCACGGCTCAGGGCGGATACTTGTCCTGCAAATCGCGTTGCGTTGGTTGCGCGATCCGCCGGAGAACCGAACCGTGAGCACCGAGAGCGAGGTAGGACAGGACCTTGCAGTCCCGCATCCCCTGTTGCGCCGGCGTGTCTGCGCCGACCGCGGACGCGACTCGGGTGACACGGACGGACAGGCTACCACCCACGAGGCACAGACTACGCGAGGCCTCCCCGGCCCGCGCGGGCGAGCGGCGGGGCAGGCTCGTCGGACCGCGCGTACGGTCTCGGCAGGGGCGGCATGACGCGCCCGGGTACCGCAACCGGGAGCGTGGTGATCACCGGCGCGTCTGCCGGTGTCGGCCGCGCGGTGGCAACCGCTTTCGGGCGCCGGGGTTGGAACGTGGGGCTCATCGCCCGCGGGGAGGAGCGCCTGGAGCGAGCACGGCAGGAGGTAGAAGCGCTGGGCGGCCGGGCGCTCGTGCTGCCGGCCGACGTGGCGCAGGAGACCGCGGTGCAGGCCGCTGCCGACCGCGCCGCCGCGGCCTTCGGCGGCATCGACGTGTGGGTCAACGGCGCCATGGTCACCGTCTACTCCGTGGTGGAGCACATGTCGGCCGACGAGATCCGACGGGTTACGGAGGTGACCTACCTTGGCGCGGTCCACGGCACCCTGGCGGCGCTGCGGCACATGCGGCGTCAGGAGGGGCGCGGCACCATTGTGCAGGTCGGCTCCGCCCTGGGCTATCGCGCCATCCCGCTGCAGGCGGCCTACTGCGGCGCGAAATTCGCGATCCGCGGCTTCACCGACGCCCTCCGCTGCGAGCTGCTGCGCGAGCGCAGCCGCATCCGGCTGACCATGGTGCAGCTACCCGCGGTGAACACGCCGCAGTTCGGCTGGGCGCGCAGCCGCCTGCCGCGCCGCCCGCAGCCGGTGCCGCCCATCCACCAGCCAGAGGCGGTGGCCGAGGCGATCTACCGGGCGGCCCTCGACGCGCCGCGGGAGCTTTGGGTGGGCGGCCCCACCGTGCAGGCGATCCTCGGCGCCATGCTGGCGCCCGGACTACTGGATCGCATCCTGGCTAAGCGCGCCTACGAGGGCCAGATGACGCCGGAGCCTGCACTGGCCGGCGCTCCCGACAACCTGCTTGGGCCCGTGCCCGGCGAGCAGGGCGTCCACGGCCGCTTCGACGCGCGAGCTAGGCAGGGTGTCGTGTCGGTGGACCCTGCGGCGCTGCGCGCGGGCCTGGGCGCCGCGGCGCTGGCGGCCGTGCTCGGCCTAATCGCCGCCCTCGGAAGTAGCGGTTGGTCTCTGCGGCGCCACCGAGGGCCGCTGCCCTGAGCCGGTTTGCGCGGCCGCAGGAGGTCCGGTCAGCCTAGGCCGCCCTGAAGCTGCGCCAGGCCGCCGAGCGTGGCGCCGTAGACGGCCTGTCCAAGCAGGGTCGTGAGCGGCGTCCGTAGGCCGTAGTTGGTCCCCATGAAGCCGGGCGGCTCGAGTTGCCGCAGCTCCGTCGGCCCGTCGTACTCGGACGCCATACGCGGGTGGAGGTAGGGTAGCAGCGGCATGGCGGCGACTAGCAGGAACAGCCCGTGCAGTGCCCCGACCAAAGCACCGAACCACCAGCTGCAGAGTCCCAGGCTGGCGAACAGCAGGAAGTAGGCGAAGGCGAAGAGCCAGCCGCCCAGCGTGTAGAGCGCAAAGCCCAGCACTACCGCCCGCCGCCGGTCGCTACTGAGGAAGGTGCCGGCCAGGAAGGGCAGGCTTAGCCGCGATAGGCCGAGCCCCTGGGCGCCCTGCAGCACCGTGGTCATCGCCACCGTCGCCAGCAGGCCCCAGAGCAGCAGGTCCGGCAACTGCCAGGGGAGGTCGGGGAGCATCGACACCTCAGCCACCCTCCTGACGTGCCCGCGCCAGGGCGAGGGCGGCGTTGATCAGGCCGACATGGGTGAAGGCCTGCGGGAAGTTGCCGAGCGCGGCGCCCGTGCGGGGGTCGACCTCCTCGGCGAGGAGCCCGACGTCGTTGGCGAAGGCGAGCAGCTCGGCGAAGCGCCGCTCCGCCGCCTCGAGCTCACCACGGCCGACCAGGTTGTCCACCGCCCAGAAGCCGCAAATGCCGAAGGCCCCCTCCGGGCTGGCGAAGCCGTCGTGCCCCACCTCGTAGCGCAGCAGCAGACCGCGGCCGCGGCCGAGCCGCTGCTCCACGAAGTCGTAGGTGCCGCGCATGCGCGGATCGGCGGCGGGCCGGTAGCCGAGACAGGCCATCAGCAGCAGCGCGGCGTCCGGCGCCTCCCCGTTCAGGTCGGCGGTGTAGCTCCCGAGCGCGGAGTTGAAGCCGCGCGCCTCGATTGTCTCGGCGATCGCCGCCCGCTCGCGGCGGAACCCGGCCTCGTCCGGCATCCGGAGGTGGCCGCGCGCCTGCAGGTCGAGCAGCCGGTCGAGGGCGAGCCAGCAGAGCACCTTGGAGAAGGTGTGCTGGCGCGGCGGGCCGCGCAGCTCCCAGATGCCTTGGTCCGGCTTGCGCCAACGCCGACAGACCGCGCGCCCCAGGCCGGCGAGCGCCCGCGCCTCGTCCCGCTGCAGCCTGCCCCCGCCCAGGACGTAGTCGTGCGCCGCGAGCACCACCTCGCCGTAGACGTCGAGCTGCACCTGGTCCCAGGCCCCGTTGCCGATGCGGACGGGCCGCGAGCCGCGGTGGCCGGCGAGGTGGTCGAGGCGGCACTCGCGCAAATTCGTCCGGCCGTAGACGTCGTAGACCGCCCGCAGCTCCGGCCAGGTCAGGCGGGTGGCGTGCAGCAGCCAAGCGAGGAAGGCCCGCGCCTCGTCGCGCAGGCCGAGGCCGGTGAAGGCGCGCATGGTCAGCGCCGCGTCCCGCAACCAGCAGTAGCGGTAGTCCCAGTTGCGCTCGGCGCCGGGCCATTCGGGCAAAGACGCCGTGGGTGCCGCCACCACCGCCCCCGAGAGCGCAAAGGTCAGCAGCTTCAGGGTGACGGCGCTGCGCAGTACGGCGTCCCGCCACGGGCCGTCGTAGCGCAGCCCACTGCTCCAGCCCTCCCACCAGTCTAGCGTGGCACGCAACCGGCGCTCCGCGGCCTCGCCGAGCGGCGGCACCACGCCGATGTCGCCCTTAGCGTAGGAGAGCGACAGGGCGCGTCGCTCGCCTGCGCCGATGCGGGCCCTGCCCCGCAGCCCCGCCCCGTCCGGGGTGGGCTGCAGCGGGAAGTCGGCGTGGAGCAACAGCGCCTCGTCGCCCCAGGCGCAGGCCCAGCCCAGCGCGCCGCGACGGGCGAGCCGCGGCTTGGTACGGACATAGTCGGGCCTTGGCTCGAACAGGACCTCCAACTCCACCGTGCCCTCGACGCCCTCGACAAGGCGCAGCACCTCGCGCATCGGGGCCAGGGCGCCGGTGCCATCCGGGACGGGCAGCAGGTCGGTGACGCGGACGGTGCCCTGCCCCGTGCGGAAGCTGGTCTCGAGCACGCCGCTGCAGCCGACGTAGCGGCGTGCGGTCGTGCAGGGGTCGGTGGGGCAGAGGGCGAAGCGCCCACCGCGCTCCTGGTCCAAGATCGCGGCGAAGACGCTGGGGCCGGAGAAGTCGGGCAGGCAGAGCCAGTTGATGGATCCCCGGCGCGAGACCAGCGCGGCGGTGCGGCCGTCGCCAATGAGGGCGTAGTCCTCGATGGCCGGGGCGGCACAGGTGCCGGGCGCGTCGGGTGCCCACCCGCCCGGTATTGCCTCGGGCATCACCGCTGCGCCTCCTCGCCGGCTGCCGCTGCGGACGCCGGGTTCGGACCCACCAGGCGCCGATCCGGCTGGGCGCGTGGAGTAGGTGGTCGCGGCATCCGCCGCGCCTAGAGCATCTTCCGCAGGGTGCCGTCGCGGCGGACGAAGTGGTGCCAGAGCGCTCCGCTCACGTGCAGGACGATCATGGCCACCAGGCTCCAGGCCATGATCCGGTGGATCAGCGTCAGCGTCTCGGCCAGCGGCACGTCCTTGCCCACCGGGTCCGGGAGCGGGACCAGCCAGAACCAGGTCAGGGGGAAGCCCCAGGCGTTGGTGGCCAGGAAGCCCACCACTGGCATCGTCAGGAGCCAGAGGTAGAAGGCCGCGTGGTTGAACCGCGCCACAGCCTTCAGCAAGTTTGGCATGTCGGCCGGCAGCGGCGGCGGCGGGTGACCGAGGCGCCAGGCGAGGCGCACGAGGGTCACCAGCCAGATCGTCACGCCGATGCTCTCGTGGAGGGTGTAGAGGCGCAGCTTGAAGGCCTCCTCCTCCGGCCGGCCGTAGGCGATCCAGAGGCCGAGCCCGGCGGCGGCGAGGATCAGCGCCACCGTGACCCAGTGCAGCAGGCGCGAGGTGGCGTCGTAGCGGGTCGGGGCGTGTCGCTGCGCCGGCATCTCCCCGGTTCGGCCTGCGGTGCTGGTCGTGGACATGTGCGGCCTCCTGCTTCCCGGGCGCCGGAGATCTGGTCGGAACGTAGCCGGGCCGAAGGCTTAGATGCGGGAGCGCCGCCGAGGTTCCCGCTTCCCGCTACACGGATCGCGGCGCAGGGCCAGCCCTAGGCGCCATGAGCCTTCCTCGATTGTCAGGCACATGTCAGCCGTCCACCCGGGCTCGGTCGAGCCATTCCCTTTGCTCTCGAACTCCTGGGGGTCTGTGGCGTGCTACGCCTCCTCCATGGTCCGCTATCCTCCTGCCAGTTCGGTGGCGTTCCCCCCTAGCCTCGCCATCAGACCAGGACAGCGCCGCGGCGGTTGCCAGCGCGCGCCTCGGCACCCAGGGGCGGACGGGACGGACCTCGGCGGCATCAAAAGGCATAGCGCACCCGGCAATAGGGCATGCGTGCGGCGAGCAGGTCGAGCAGGCGCTGCAGCCAGCGCCCCTTCCAGCCCGTGCGGTAGCGCAGGTTCGCGGCGCCGGACTCGCTCCGCTTTTCCTCCTGGATATCAGGGCGCCAGAGCAGCTCCTCCGCCTTCGGGTGCCAGGCCAGGTTCACCTCGTGCAGCGCAGCATTATGGGTCAGCAGGATGACCTCGGCAGCAAGCCGGTCCTTCAGCGCAGCCGGCAGCGCGTCGTCCAGCTCCTCGAACAGCGCGCCCCACTCCGCCTCCCAGCCCTCGCGCAGCACGACCGGGGAGAAGTTGAGCTGGACCTCGTAGCCGGCGCGGTGCAGCTCGGGCAGCGCAGCGATGCGGGCCGCGACCGGTGCGGTTCGCACGTCGAGCAGCTTCGCCATGCCGTGCGGCATCAGCGACATGCGGATGCGCGTGCGCCCCTGCGGGTCGTAGCCGAGCAGCGCCGGGTTCACCCATTTGGTGGCGAAGCTGCCCTTGGCGTTGGGCAGGCCGCGAAACAACGCCACCAGGTCGCGGACGTTGTCTGACACCAGCGCGTCTACGGAAAGATCGCCGTTCTCGCCGAGGTCATAGACCCAGTCGCGCTCGTCCACCTGGTTCGGTTGCGGCTTGCGGCCGAGCTGTGCGGCATGGCGGGCCGTGGCTGCGGCGATCTCGTCGATGTTAGCGAAGACCGTGATCGGGTTGGCATGGCCTTTGCGCCGCGCAACGTAGCAATAGGCGCACGCCATCGCGCAGCCATTCGAGGTGGAGGGCGCAATGAAGTCCGCGCTGCGCCCGTTCGGCCGGAAGCCGAGGCCCTTCTTGACGCCAAGCACCAGCGTCTCCCGCTTCGGCCGCAGGAAGTCGTCGGGGTCGGCGTCGCGCAGTTCGGGAATGCGCCAGTGGGAGGCGACCTCGATGTGCTCCGCCGCGGGGAAGCGCGCCAGGATCTTCGCGCCACGCGGCAGCACGGCGGCAGAGGGCTCAAGGTAGATGCGGCGGATGTCGAGAAGGGGCAGCGGAGCAGGGCCGGTCATCGACAAGGATATGGCGACGCGAAGCTGGAACGTCATCCAGGCGGGCCTGGCCAGGCCATGGTGCGTATGGAGCCGATCGATCGCCGCTTCCGGCCCAGCACTTCGCCACAGCCTGCGATCAGATCCGCCTACTCGGTCGCCTCTGCCACGACCGCGCCTTGGGGCGGCGTTACTGTGCCGCCGAAGTCTCGCATCTTGCTCATCTGGGATGCGGATCCCGGTCCGGGACTTACCGCCAGCTTGGGGCTGATCCACCTTCGCGCCAGCCCCTTGTGTGCCCGACAGCCGCCAAGGATCCCGCGTCTTGATGTCAGCTGCCCATCGCGCTGGCGGCCGTCGAGCCCGGCGGTTGTGCAATCGATGCAGCGCGACGCGACGCCCTGGCGCCGCTGCACGATGCTTCCGCCCACAGCACGGGGCTCGACAGGGATTCCCCCCTGAATCAGACTCCTGCACCTTAATTCGCAAGGTGATTCTCCGCGTGCCGCCACGCCAGTTGCGCAGTCACCAGGCCGAGACCCTCGCGGTGATGCGCGCCATCGCCGCGGGCGAGGCGGGTGGGGTGCGCGATGTGCTGGCCGCAGTTACCCCGGGCGGCGGCAAGTCGCTGCTGCCGGTGCTGGCGGCGCAGGCGTTGATCGCGGCCGGGATCTGCGCGCGCATCTGCTGGGTGGTGCCGCGCGACAGCCTGCGGCTGCAGGCCGAGGAGGCCTTCGCCGACCCCGCCTGGCGCACCGCGCTGGGCCACCGGCTTTCGGTCCGCGCGGCGGAGAACGCGCCGGACCCCTGCCGCGGCCTGGATGGCTACGTCACCACTTACCAGGGTGTCGCCGCCGCGCCGGACCTGCACCTGGGCGAGTTCCGCCGCCACCCGACCCTGCTGGTGGTGGATGAGGTACACCATCTGCCCGCCCCTGGTGCCAGCGGCGCCGGCCCGCCGCCGGACGACGCCGCCGGCTGGTCGGCAGCGATCGAGCCGCTACTGGCCACCGCGACGGTGCGGCTGCTGCTCTCCGGCACGCTGGAACGGGCCGATGGCCGCCGCATCCTCGGTCTGCCCTATCGCCGCGGCACCGCGGGGCGGGAGGAGGTGGACCTGGCCGCCCCAGGCCTCGCCGTGGTCGGCTACAGCCGGGCCCGGGCGCTGGCGGAACGCGCGGTGCTGCCGGTCTCCTTCGGCGCACTGGATGGCGAGGCGAGCTGGCTGGGACCCGAGGACGGCAAGGGCGAGCGGCCGCATCTCGGTCCGCACCGGCTGCGCGCCCCGGCACCGCATGAGACGACGCGCCCTGCCCTGTTCACCGCACTGCGCACCGGCTTCGCCGAGGCGCTGCTGCGCCGCGCCTTCCTCGCCACCCGCAGCCTGCGTGCGGAACGGCGGAACAGCCTCGGCATCCCACCAGGCGTCGCGGCGCGGGGCCTTGGCAAGCTGCTGGTGGTGGCGCCGGACCAGGGCCAGGCGCGGCGCTACCTGGAGGTGCTGCGCCGCTGGGTGCCGCCG
Source organism: Siccirubricoccus deserti (assembly GCF_014283215.1). Classification (GTDB taxonomy): domain Bacteria; phylum Pseudomonadota; class Alphaproteobacteria; order Acetobacterales; family Acetobacteraceae; genus Siccirubricoccus; species Siccirubricoccus deserti. The sequence goes on along the minus strand of NZ_JACOMF010000075.1, from coordinate 1,638 downwards.
CAGCAGGCCGAGACGGCGGCGCTCGCGGTTTCCGACGAGCGCGGTGCGCATGAGACCTTGGCCGCCTTCCGGCTGACGCCCGAGCCTTCCATGCTGGTCACCGTCGCCATGGCCTATGAGGGGCTGGACGCGCCGGAAGTGGCCGTGGTGGCGGCGCTGACCCATGTGCGGTCCCGCCCCTGGCTGGAGCAGATGGTGGCGCGGGCAACCCGGGTGGACCCGCAGGCCGGCCCCTACGAGGCGCAGCGCGCCACGGTGTTCCACCCGGACGACCCGCTGTTCGCCCGCTTTCGCTGGCGGATGGAACGCGAGCAGGGCACCCGCGCCAAGCTGCCCCGCCCGTCGCGCCAGCCGGCCCTGCCGCTTCCCGATTGGCTGCAGGAGGAACTGGCCGAGACGCGCGAGCGCCAGGGCATCGTGCCGCTGGAAAGCAACGCCTTGGCGCTCAGGCTTTCCACCCTGCGGCCCGGTCCGGATCTCGCATCCGGCCTCGCTGCGGCACGCGAGCCGGCGCCGCAGGGCGAGTTGCTGACGCCGCCCTCGGTGGCGGAGCGGCGGCTGCGGCAGCGCCTGGGCGAGCTGGTCGCCGCCCAGGCGGTGGAGGATATGGCCGAGGGCACCGCCGGGGCAGTGGCGCCGCCGCGCGGGGCTGGGCTCTATCACGCCTACAACGCTGCGCTGAAGCGGGCGACTGGTGGCAAGGCGCGTACCGAGATGTCGCTGGCGGAGCTGGAGGCGGCAGTGGAATGGCTCGGCCGCAATCGGCTGCGGGACCATCTGCACCTGCTGGAGGGTGACCACCGCTTCGGCTGGCGCGCCAGGCCGCGGGGCGAGTGGCGGCCACCGGTTGGCCGGCCGGCGAGGCAGCGAGCGTGACGGTCAAGCTACTCCGCCGGCGCCTTCTCGATGGCGCCGCGACGCTGTCGATCCGCGGCGACGGCATGATCCACCCCAGCCAGTCATTGGGCGTGTCCGTTCAGCAAGGATGCTATGTGGCGCAAGTTGGCGTCGAGGGCGACAAGGGCCTCGCAAAGCTGAGTTCGTGACCATCCGGGTCGGTCAGGTGGAAGAAGCGCTCTCCCCATTCGGCATCGCGGGGTGCGGTGGCCGGGTGGCATCCCGCCGCGAGCGCCCGCTCATAGAGCGTGTCGACATCGGCGACGTGGAAGATCATGCGTCCCCACCAGCACCAACGCCGCTGCGCGGGTTGGAGGACGAGGTTCAGATAGCCGCTCCCGGCTTGAAGGCTGGTGAAAGACGAAGCTTCGCCGCCGTACACAGCGTCGAACGCTAGAGCGGTTTCCGAGCTGAATGAATCAGGGGGTATTCCCCGACGCGGGCTGGATCTGATTCAAACTGTCTGTCGGCGAGGAGGCCGACAGGCATGTCAAAGGCGCTGTCGGTGGACCTTCGGGAGCGGGTGGTAGCTGCGGTCGCAACGGGAGCCTCTTGCCGAGCGGCGGCGGCGCGGTTCGGGGTCAGCGCGTCGAGCGCGATCCGCTGGTGCGCCAGGGACTGTCGGGATTTTCGTGTGTTGCCGGTCATGAGGGAAAGAGAGGATCTCCCCCATGGCTCGAAGGAAAGCGCCGCACATAGCCGATGAGTTGCTGGATCAATTGCTCTCCGGCACGGATGCCG
>NZ_JACOMF010000074.1 GCF_014283215.1 Siccirubricoccus deserti | reverse complement strand
ACCACTGCGAGGCGTGGTCACCTCCGTGGTCCAGCACCATCCGTACCGCTCGCTGCCGCACCTCAGGCGAAAACCGGTTCGACGTCTTCTTCGTCATGGCTCCAACCTCTCAAGGTTTGAAGCCTCCGGCAAACCCGGGGCGGTTCACTCTGCCACCTGGATTACGTGCTGATGCGGCGCCTGTACCTCGATCTCCACCGCCTCAAGGTTCGGCGCCCAATGCCGTAGGATCTCGGGGCGGCCGGTCGCATCCAGGAGCAGCAGCGCCGACTGCCATGCATCGTGGAAGTCTTTCCGCCACGTGAACTGGATGGCGGGGCCGGTGCCCGCGCCGTGGCCTAGATCCGCTTCGGGGACCAGGGTGACGTTGACGCTGCGCGCGTCTCCACTGGCGAGGAAGACGGCGATGCTCTCCGCCAGCCTCGGACGCAGTCGGGTGAACCCCTGCGCGGCGGCGTCACCGAATGCGGCTATTGCCTCGGCGCGGGTAGCGCTCTTGGCGATCTTCACCTGCGGCTTGGTGGCCCACTCCAACAGCGCCATTTCACGCGCCGCGTTGAGGCCGGTGAGCTCGTCCGGCGCCTCGCCCATCCACTCCACAGCCTCACGGAACAGCGGCCCCGGGGGGTGGTTGGTGAGGGCTTCGAGCACTCGGCGCCGCAGGTACAGCAGCCGCTCGCGGTCGGCACCGGTAAGGTTCGGCGTGGCCTCCGATTGCAGCGCCGACAGGGCCAGTTGCACCGGGCGCTCATCCATGCCGCCGAGGCCGGCGCCGCTTATGTCTTCATCCACGATGCAGGCAGTGGGCTGAACCGGGACGCTCTTGCCGTCCACTTTGGTCCGAGGCCATCCGGAAAAGGGCGCGTTGAACTGCACCTGGTGCGGTGCGACGTGGACCTTAGCCGTCTTGTTATTGCGCTCTTGAGCGAGATAGGAGCACCCTGCATTGAAGACGCAGGCGGCGCATCCGGCTGTCGCGCCCTGGCCTGCTGCACTCGCAGCGCCCGACAGCTCCGGGTCACGACACATTTTCTCGCCCGGTCGCTCCGGATCGTCGGCGTCCATCCCACGCCACACCGCCACCTCGATGTGCGGGTGCTGCGCGGCGACATCAGCCGCGATTTGGTCGCCAAGCTTGTGGCGGGGGTGCGCGAACAGCACCGGGCCACGCCCTGCCGCTTCGCCCGCGGCCAACAAGGCCGGCAGCGCGTCGATAGCGGAGAAGGTCTTGCCGCCTCCGACCGTGACGGCGATCAGCAGTTGCGGCGTTTCGCCGTTGGCTATCTTCTCCGCGAAGCCTGCTATCGCCTTCCCTGCCACCCGCTGCGCTTCAGCCAGGGGCACACCCCGGTCAGGGTACGTCGGCTCGACCGGCCGCGCTGCCTCGGCTTGCTCGGCCTGGTGCTTCTCCCGCTCTCGGTCCATCGTCCATTCGATGCGGGCGCGGAGGTTGCCGGGGTCAGCGTATCGCTCGATCTCGGCCGAGCTACGGCCGCCAGGGTCAGCGCTTAGGATGCGCCCGCGCAGCAGCTCGATCAGCGCGTCTACGTCGGGGTTCGGCCAGTTGGTGGCGATGTAGCTGGCGATGGCGGCGTTGATCGGCCCGTGGAACCCATGCACCAGGTCGCCAATGCGCGCCAGGAGAGCAGGGAAGCCAATGCCGGCAGCGCTGGTGCCGCTGCCTGCACCGGGTCTGTAGACGGGCCTCACGGGCTCGGCGGGGATCTCAAGCGTTGCCGCGTCGGCGCTGCCCCATACCAGCACCGTGCGCCGCCCTGCCAGCGGATCGCGCAGCCCAGCGCCGAACACGGGGCCGGCGGTGTAGTGCGGCTGCACAGTGCGCAGCCCCATGGGGTCGATTGCCTTGTGTCCGACCTTGGCGTTGATCGCATTCGCCCAACGGATCAGCGCGGCTTCGCCCTGCGGCTCGGTCAGCCAGAACCAGAGGTGCGCGCCGGTGCCACTGCCGGGCTTCGAGACACCGGCCCAGCGCGGCTTCATGCCGGCGGCGGCCTCGGCCTCGGCCATCTCTCCGATGCCAGCGCTGGCGGTGAACTGCACCACCGCCGTCACACCCTCCAGCTCAGGGGCGAAGCCTGCGAACAGCTCGACCAAGAACCGCGCCACGTCGGCCGGATCGTCAATCACACTGGTCCCGGCCGGTAGCGGCACCTTGTCGGCATCCACCATGATCCATCGGCGGGGCACGTCGTCGAACGTCGCGGCCTCGCCCTTCTTCACCCGGCGGGTGCGCGTCAGGTCGGTGTCGGGGCGTGGCTCGCCGCGGATCACGCACGCCCGGGGGTCACGCTCGATCTCTACCAGCGCCGTGTGCAGCGCCTCGATGCCGTCCACCTCACGGCGGGTGACTGAGAAGTGCTTGGGCTCGGTGAACTCGCGCTTTACCACCATCCCGTTGGGGCTGATCGCGTATTCCTTCGCCATCATGCGGCGATGGTCCACCGGCCGCAGGATGGTGAGGCTGTCTGAGGGCGGCATCAGTAGCGCCCCCGCTCTGCCGCCGTGGCCCGCTTCCACACGACATCCGCCGCCTCGGCTATCCGCTCGGCGAACCCGGGCTGCAGTGCGAAGGCGGGGTATTCTCGACCACCACCACCGGCGATCATCGGAGCGGTCAGCTTCACCTTGCCGGCCGCGTCGCGCCTCGCCCAAAGCCCGGCCAGGCGGACTGTGGGCAGCGTCACCGATGCCAGTGCGCGGTCAGTGCCGAAGGGGCGGACGGTGATGCGCTGCAGCAGGTCACTGCCGCCGCATTCGCCCGTCATGCCCGGCTCACAGTCGGGTGCGGCGCTTCCCCCGGTCGGATGCCGATGTCCACCACCCGCATCTGCTTGAGGCCGGCGCGACGGCGTCGCAGGATCTCCGGGACGATCACCTTGGCCCATGCCGAGTGCCGGGCCGTGGCGGTCTCGATCAGCAGCACCCGCCGTTCCGCCGCGGTTGCCTCGGCGGTGAGCTGGTAATGGTGTTCCTGGCCTCCGGTGCTGTGGAGGATCACCACCGCAGCCCACGCCAGGAGGCGCCGCGCCTGGGGGAAGCCGGCCGGGCCCGGGGTGAAGTCCCCGTCATCGCCCAGCACCACCAGCAGCGGCCCGCGCTCTGGCTGTAGCAGCCTGTTGGCTACCCGTGCGCCGGGCGGCGTCTCGTGCAACAGGATCTCGCCCGCGAGGGCTGCACGGTAGATCGGATTGCGGAACCCGAACCCAGCAGCGCCTTGGATCGCCATCAAGGCGGAGATGGTTCCCGGTTCGGCGACGCGGAGCGTGCTGCCAGCGTCCTCGGTCCGGTTGCGGCCGGGGGCGCTCATGCCTCCACCGCCCGGCGGAGCCGCTGTTGCGCGCTCAGGGCGTCACCAAGGGTGAGGAAGGAGAGGATCGCCGCGCCGTCGCTGCTCAGAGCGCGGTCCATCAGCTGGACCCCGGTGGCATCGGGCCAATCGCACCCGGCGTCGTGGGTCAGGAAGGCATGCATCAGTCCGCGGCCCGGGCCGAAGATTGCTTCAGGCGTCGCGGCCAGCGGCGGGCGGGTGATGCAGACGAGGAATAGGCGGTCCTGGATGTGCATCCGGACCACGGCATCCCGCGCCAGGGTGAAGGGCGAGGCGCTCATACGCCGCGCCCTCGGCGTGAGGCCCGGTTGCACCAGCGGGTGACGTAGCGCGCCAGGTCGCGCTCATGGTTGGGGGTGAGGCGCTCAGGGCGCGGGAGCGCGCGGCCGTGCAGGGCCGGTTGCGGAGAAGGCTGGCGGCCGGTAGCGGCGCCATGGTATGGCTTCGTCATCGCTTGCTCAGGCCCGCTCTGCCTCGCCCCCGCTCGTTTGCCGCGGTTAGGGGTTAGGCTGGCGGGCCTGACTGCTTTTAGGCAGCGATGGCGGAGGTGGCGGCGCAGCCGAGGGCGGCGGCGATCTTCGGAAGATCAGCCCGCGCGACCGTCCAGCGCGCCGCGTCCCGCTCTGCAGGGAAGCGCGCATCCAATGCTGCGTTGTAGATCCTCCGGTATGGTGGGGAGCCTCCGGTCAGGCGGCGCAGCTCAAGCGGCAGCAGCGTCAAAGGGATACGGTCGGCTGTCATCGGGTGGCCTCTCATCAGTTGTGAATGAGTTGCCAGCCGTGCGGGCGCTTTTCCTGGCAGATGGCGGTTGCCGATCTTCGCCCGCCCCCTTAACTTCCCGGGTGTCAAGTGGACCGGGTCGCTCAGTATGGGGCGGCTGGTTTTCGTGAGGCGCCGCCCTGCCAGGGGCGGCGTTTTCGCTTTCAGGAGTTGTCTGTATGGCGGCGAACTCGGCCGCGACGGCATCGGCAACGATGCCTGCAGAGACAACCAGCAAGGCAAATGGGATCGTCGTAGTCCGGTTCACCCGCGCCCGGTTAGTGGGCGGCGCGAAGCCCGGTAAATCGCCCTGCGTGGCGCCTTGTGCTGCGAACTCCACCGTATGAAGAACGCCTGTGGCATCAACATGGGTGAGGCGAGCCACAGGGATGGACGGGGTGAGAGATAGTTGCCACTCCGTCTTTTCTGCCGCCGCCTCGGTGGCAGCGCGCAGCTCCGGGCCCATGCACGCCAGCATCCGTAGCGTATTGTCGATCATCTCGCCTAGTGTAGCGTACTCAAACTCGGCGCGGATGATCCGGCTGATTTCGGCAAAGCTCTGACCGACCTCGACCCGGTGGCGCTCCGTCGTGTGAATCGGCACCAGTGTACTCAGCCTGTCCACAGTGGCCGGCGCGTTGATCGGCATCGGGTCGGCCAGGGCCAGCATCAGGTTGGTTATGTGGTGGACCTGCAGATGGACCCGTCGGCTCCCCCGACCGCGGGGTGCGTCAGGCCACAGGTCGCGCCGTTCGCCCCGCAGTGACCGCACGTACCCCTCGCCGGTCGCTGGTGCGATTTCGGCAGCGGGGCAGAATTCTGCAAGCGCGTCGGTCCCATTCATCTAGATCAATCCTACACCCCTCCCCCCTCACGCGCAAGTATTTATGTGGCGGCCCCGCAAATCAAATCAGCTGCCAAGTGTGGGGTCTGGTGACGCCCCTCAGCTCAAGTGATGCGAGGCACCGGTGGCCGTGACGGGTGCAGAGTGACCCCGCTCTCCCCTACCTCTACGCGGGCGTCCGGGTAAGCTGCGGTGGCTGCGGCGAGGGCGTCGGTGAAGTGCGGCCGGAATTGCCGCACTAGCCGGAAGCCAGGACCAAACTGGTTGTGCAGCGAGGCCCAGGTGATTGAGGTCGATTGCCCCAACGCGTGCAGGCGGTAGGCCAGCCAGACGTAGATATCGAGCGCCATCGACTGGTTGGAGAGCTGGCGGATCGCGCTGTCGAGCAAAGGCACGGGGTGGTCGCTCAGCGCCCGGTAGAAGGCTTCATCCAGGGTCACCACGTCTTCGAACAGCGATCCTTGGTCACCATCATTCTCGCGGAAAAACAGGCCATTCCGCACGATGGCGCCGCGCTCGAAGCTGTCGCTTGCGCGGCCGGCCTCATCGGTGGTGGTCCAGAAGAACTTGATGCTGCAGGCCGAGATCCGACGCGCCTGGTCGCGTAGAGCCCGGACCGTCTCACCACCGACCGCCATCCCCATACGGCCCATCCAATCGCGCATGGAGCGGCCGAGGCGTACCTCCCGGCTCCGGGTGCGGACGGCCTGTGTCTGCAAGTAGATCAAGATCATCCGGGCGCGAGCGCCATAGGGTACGCCGAACAGCTCGGCAGGGCCGGGGCCAACCTTCAGGCGTCCCGGCTCAACCAGCAGCGTCACGTTGTGGCCGCGCTTTTCCCAAACATCGGCATCGGCCAGCCGCTTATGGGGGAAGGCAGTCAGGCAGAAGCCGGAGTAGGTGATGCCGAGGTTCTGGGCCTCATCTGCAAGCACCTCGGCCGCCACGTCCACAAGGTGACGATGCCGTGCCGGCACCATCTCCCGGGCCTTCTCTCGGCCATGCTGAATGACCAGGCGATGAATGTCCCCCACGGCTACTTCCCCGTCCCCCGGTGGACAGTGGTCGGTTGATCTCGTGCCCGTCAAGTGTGGGGTTTGCTGACGGAGCTATTAGAAAGACTAGTAGTATCTACTAGTTGTAGTAGTCACCTAACCCCACGGAATAACCGCGAATTGCGTCACCTTGCCCCACAGAAGCCGGCACCAGACCCCACGGGGTAACTGCTCCAGTCTGTGGATGAATGCTTTGCGCGTCACCAAACCCCACAGGATAATTGTCGGGCCGTCGTCCGGCGCCACCACCGGGACACCCGATTGCACCCTCAGGCGCCGCGCGCCACCTCCGCCCAACCATGTCCGATCCAGCCGCATCAGCCGCGTCGCCGCCGCACGCCACCGAAAGCCACCCCTTCTGAGCGGCCGCCTCACTGACTTGGCTGTGGTCTTGCTATAGGAGCCTGCGCGTGACGGCGTCCTGCGCCGGGACCGCTCTAGGGGGATCATGTCATGTTTGGTCTGTTCAAGTCGCAGGCGGCGTCGCTCGAGCTGACGCCGCGTAACTGCCTCGTCGTGTCCCTGGTTTACTGCATGGGCGCGGATGGGGAGATGGATGAGGAGGAGATCGGCCACCTCGTCTCCGTGCTCGGGCGCAATGCCTCGCGCCAGCAGATGGACAGCATCCTGCGCTATGTCCGTGCCACGCAGCCAGCGCAGTTCCTGGCCGATGCCGCGCCGCGCCTGCGCCCGGAGCAGAAGCTCTGCATCGTCCTAAACATGATCGACAGCGCTATGGCCGACGGCGAGGCGGAGCAGGGCGAGCAGCAACTGGTGATGCAGTTCGCAGAGGCTTTCGGCCTGACCGAAGCCGAGCTGACGCCCCACTTCCGCACCTTGGTCGCCAAGAACGATCGCGCGGTGCTGGACCGCTGATCCAGAAGCGCCTCACGTCTCGCCAGGGCAATACCCTGGCAAGACTATGCGCTGACGTATCGGCTGCTCATAGTTGGACCTTGGCGGCCGCGTTTCGGTGAATAGGCTGCCGCGCCGGACATAGCCGCAGCATGTGCAGATGGGCAGGCCATAGGCCATTAAATCGCCCTCGCCGCGATCCGGGCGACGGTGGCGGGATGCCATGCGCCCCGCCCGCTCGGGGTGGCGATGCCTCGGGCCGTCAGCGCCTTGGCGATGCCCTCCAGGGTAGTAATGCCCGCCGCCCGAATTTCAGCCAGGATCGGCGCCAGGTCGGCGGCACGGGCAGCAGCCTGTCGTACCTTGGCGGCAGCGGCGGCGCGGGCAGCGTCCGGGGTGCCAGCGCGTAGTTGTGGGTTGCCCAGCTTCACGCCGCGCGCCTTGGCGGCTGCCAGAGCAGCGCGGGTCCGCTGCGCGATCAAGCCGGCCTCCAGTTCGGCCACGGCGGCCATCTGCGTAACCAGGAACTTCCCCACAGGACCGGCCGGCACGGTCGGCAGGTCGCAGAACACAACGCCGCCCTCTCCCGTGCCTTCAACGATGGACAGCAGGAAGCAGGCGTTGCGGGTGAGGCGATCCAACTTGGCGATAACCAGGGTGGCACGGCGGGACCGGGCAGCGGCCAGCGCCTTCGCCAGCTCGGGACGGTCGTTGCGCTTGCCGCTCTCCACCTCGGTAAATGCGGCCGCGATGACACCGCCGACGCTGGCGACATGCCGCGCCACCGCCTCGCGCTGCGCTTCCAGGCCCAGGCCGCTCTTGCCCTGCTTATCGGTTGAAACACGGTAGTAGGCGACGAAAGCAGGGGTAGCAGCCATGGATTTTACGTTTCCATACGTCCATTTGACGGTTTGTGTTTATGTCCCATTTCGCTTTCCATCAAGCACATAAACGCATCAACGCATCGATGCGTACTAGGAATGTTGTCCGGTGTGGTGGTGTGTCCATGGACGGTAAGTGGCGGCAGATGGTCGAGCCATTGCAATCGGAGTGGCTACTACGACCGCTGCATGACAACCTTCCCTCGGCGGGGAGGCGGCAAATGGCATCCAAAGTCTTCCGAGTGCGCAGTATCACGGAGCTGAATGCCGCGATTGAAGCCCCCGAGCCAGGCGAGATCCTCGTCGAGGGCGATGCAGACCTGCTGCGCTACGCGGCGTCGCGCGTGGGTGCAGACGCAGAACTCGCTCTCAAGCGGCTCGACATCCCACCAGCATCTGCTTCTCCCAATGCCCCGGCCTCATCAACTCCCCCGCCGTTGCAGCCCACTACCCCGCCGGTTCCTATTCTGAACGAGGCGGGGCGGCGGCGCTTAGTTCTGCCTTCCTCGCCACCGCCGATCCCGCCCTCGCCGCAACTCACTCTGCCCGGACCGGTGCCTGAGCCGGTGCTGGCACCGAAGGCGCTGCCGAAAGCGTCTTGGCTGCCTTGGACACTCGCGGGCGGCGCTGCTCTCATGGTCATAGGGTTTGCCGCCGCTTTTTGGATGCTTGACGTATCAAAACTGGTGCAGGCCCCACCCTTGCCCGCCAGCCCGGACGTGCCGCCTTCAGCGCCAGCTCCACCCGCGCCTGCCAGCCCGGCCCCCTCACCCACCCCACCTTCAGCCACGCCGTTCCCCGCCCCAACTGCCGGAGCAGCGCCCGGGTGGCTATGGCCGCTCGTGACGCTCACCATCTCCCTCGCCGCTATCGCTGCCCTGTTCCTGCTCTCGCGTCAGGCGCTCGCCAGGGGTCACAACATCCAAATCAACCTGAAGGTCACCAAGCTGGTCGAGGGCTCGATGGTCATCGAGAAGAAGGTCGCCCGGGTTCGTGCTACCAAAAAGGCGGCCTAGCCCTGTCATGCGTGCATGCATTGAAGCGCTTCAACGCAGCCTTGCATCATTGCTTTGACGCATAGTGCATCCTGGTCCGATCTCAGGTAGCTTCCCCACCAGATGAAAATCTTGGTCCTCCACACTCCCAAGGGCGGCAGCGGCAAATCCACGCTGGCCCGAGAGATCGCCGTGGCGGCGTCGCTGGCCGGTCGCTCGGCCGCGCTGGCGGACCTAGATCCTCAGGGCACAACCTCGGGCTGGTACAAGCGCCGGAAGGCTGAGGCGCCTGCCCTGGTCCGCTACACCCCCGGCGCGTCGCTCGACCCGCTCCGGGCCGCTGGGGTCGATTGGCTGGTGGTCGATACCCCGCCGGCTACCCCGGCCTTCCTGCCCGGCCTGCTGGCGCTGGCGGATGCAGTCCTGGTGCCGGTGCGGCCAACGCCCGATGACTTGCTCGCCGCAGCGCCGATCGCGCGCAGCCTGGCGAAGCACTCGGCATGGGCCTTCGTACTGTCTCAGGTTCCGCCGCGATCTCGACTGACCGATGGGGCCGCGCGCCAGCTCGCTGCCCTCGGCCGGGTCGCCCCAGCGCAAATGACCTTCCGTGCCGACTTCCCTGCTGCCGCAATCGCAGGGCAGGCGGCCATGGAGTTTACCGGCAAGGCGGCGGAGGAAGCTGCCGCGCTCTACGCCTATGCAGTCCAGCTAATGGGGGAAAGTGATGCCACGTCCCAGGGGTGATCTCGGCGCGCTCGCCGTGCCGAAGGATGCCGGCCCCGAGATGCCACCGGCAGCCCCGTCGCCAACTTCCGAGGCCCCGCCGAGCGGGAACAAGGCTTATGCCCATACCCTCAGCCTGCGCCTGACGGCGGAGCAGTATCGCCGCCTCCGCCGCTACGTCGCCGGGGTGGAGGATCGGACAGGCCGGCGGCTCACGCACCAAGCGGTCATTGAGGCGGCGCTGGCGGAGTATCTGGATCGGCAAGGCGGCTAGGCTCGGTAATACGCTTAGACGCGGATGTACTGATGTATTGATGCATCGAGGCAAGCAAGCTCGTACAGGCTACCTCTCAGGCTAAGCGGGCTATCCACACAGATATGAACTTATAAGTAGAATATCTATGAATGAAATTCGGGACTTACCGACGGCGAAGCATTTGCGATATGCCGTTCCTCACGAATACGTGAGGAAACGCAATGCATTTGGAAAGCGGCATCTTCGGCGGTGAGTTCCTGCCCGATGGCACCTTCTCTGAAGTCTTCGTCGCCCGGGTCGTGATTCCGCGCAGCGAGTTCGCCCGCCTTGGCCTCGGAGACTATGAGCGCCCCTCCCGCCTCCCTGCCTGTCTCGCCTGGTGCTACGCCAATCTTGGCCTTGGAGGCACCCGATGGAGCGTAATGCTGCGGGACAGCACCGACGCTCTGATCTACTTCGCCAGAAACCAAGACGGCATCGCCTTCCTTGCCCGCTGGGCCGACGATGTGGTCGCAGAGCAGCCTGTGATGGCTGCTGCATGATGCGTTGATGCGGTGCTGTATTGACGCAGCCTGCGGGGCCAGAGATCGCGGAGCGCCCAGCTACGGATTGAACTCGAAGAATCCAGGTTGCCCTGGTGGCCCCGGGCGCTATTCCCGCGAGGGCGTTCCGGCGGGGCGGTAGCGATCGGAGCGGCATGAGCGACAGCGAGCAAGATATAGGCAAGGACGGAACGATTTGATTTCTGGCCTATTTGCCGCTGGCAAACTCGTTGTGGTTCTCGACCGGGTGCCGCTGCGGCCGGATGGTGATCCGTCTAGCGGGCCCGTTGGCCGGTCCGGCGTACCCCGCCTGATCAGGCTGTCGCAAACATCGCGGTGTCACACCCCTGACCCCATCATGGGGCGGACCACATCGACCCCGGAGAGAACCGTGACCCCGGTAGCGGTCAGCCTCCACTTCGGTGCTTGACCTGGAAGCCCCTATTAGAGAACGGGCACTAAAGCCGTCACCGGTCGGTGGCGCTGCGGCCATCCCCGTCGCCCCTGGCGCCTGTGCGGCCCACACAGGCCGAAATAGACCGTAGCTGGGTTGAGGCGATCGCCCGCCTGTTAGCGCGAAGCTGCGGTTACAGGAGCGGTATTGGTCAGACTTCCCCCGCTGCGGTGTTGAGCCGGTAGCCGCGGCGCTCGGTCAGCAGCAGCTGCACCTGCGACGGGTCCGGCTCGATCTTCTGCCGCAGGCGGTAGATGTGGGTCTCCAGTGTATGGGTGGTGACCGTGTTGTTGTAGCCCCAGACCTCGTTCAGCAGGATCCGCCGCGGCACTGGCCTTCCGCCGGCGCGGTAGAGGAACTTCAGGATCTTGGCCTCCTTGTCGGTGAGCCGCACCTTGCGGTTCCGCGCCGGCTCCAGCAGCAGCCGCGCGCTCGGGCGGAACAGGTACGGCCCGATGGGAAAGAATGCGTCCTCCGAATTGTCGAACACCCGGAGCTGGGCGCGCAGCCGTGCCAGCAGCTCGTTCAGCCGGAACGGCTTGGCGATGTAGTCATTGGCCCCTGCGTCGAGGGCGCGGACCACGTCGTGCTCGGCATCCGCGCCAGTCAGCATGATTATCGGCATCTTCATGCCGTCGCGCCGCAGCTTGGCGCACAGGTCGCGGCCGTCGCCGTCGGGTAGGCCGATGTTGAGCAACACGGCATCGAAGTAGGCATCACTGGAACAGAGTTTGGCGGCGGCCTCCGCCACACTAGCTGCTTCGACGGGGAGGAAGCTGCCATCAGCGATCAGTTGCTCGGCCAGGGTTGCGCGCAGTGTAGCGTCGTCTTCGACGATCAGGATTGGGCGGGCGGCCATTAGAACCCTCAGGAAGACAACCCCTCGCCAACCCAGCGGGAGCTTCCTCAGGGTGGTAGCCGGCACCAGAACGTTAATCCATACTAATATATCATATGTGAAACATATAGCTGTTAGACACGCTTACTGAGACCTCTGCGAAACGCCTCGCTGGACGGGCGATGGGCTGATTCGCTGCGCCTCGTGACAGAATGGCGGGGCGGGGATGGGTCAGCGTCGGATCGGACAGGCGAGCCTGGCGGAGGCGCTGCTGCCGGCGGGTGTGGGGTCCAATCGCCGGCTGGACCGCATCCTCGACCTGATCGACTGGTCTCCCATGGAGCGCCTTCTTGCGCCGCTGCGCGTGCCCACAGGCCGGCCCGGCTATCCACCGCTGGCGCTGTTCCGCGCGCTGTTGCTGGCGCAGTGATACCAGCTCTCCGATCCCGGTCTCGAGGAGGCGCTGGCCGACCGGCTGTCGTTCCGGCGCTTTTGCGGCTTCGGCCTCGACGACGGCACGCCGGACGAGACCACGCTGTGCTGGTTCCGCGCTGCGCTGGCCGAGCGCGGCCTCGCCGAGGCGCTGTTCGCCGAGCTGAACCGCCAACTCGACGCCAAGGGCTTGGTGCTGAAGGCCGGCACACTGATCGACGCGACGCTGGTCGAGGCGGCGGTCGTCCGTCCGCCGCGGAGCGAGGGCGAGGTGTCCACCAAGGACCCCGAGGCCGGCTTCACCCGGCGTGGCCAGCGCAGCATCTTCGGGTTCAAGGGTAACCGTCGTCCTGACCTCACCTTGCGAAACGCCCTGCTGATGATGCCGTGTCGCTTTACGGCATGCGGCGGAGGTGGCGTTGGAGATCGAGGCGGAGGCGGCCGAGACCGGTCATAGGAGTGGTC
>NZ_JACOMF010000073.1 GCF_014283215.1 Siccirubricoccus deserti | reverse complement strand
CCGGGAGAACGCTTCCCAGCGCGTCAGCATGTAGTCCATCGCCTTGGCAACCGAGTTGTGCCGAGACAGCCTGCCGCGGCTTTCCTTCATCCAGGTCTCGAACTCGGCGACGAGCGGCGCGATGTGCTGGCGGCGGACGGCCAGTCGCTCTTCGGCGGGTAGCCCGTTGATGGCGCGCTCGGCGTCAAAGATGGCGTCGATCCGTCGCACCGCCTCGATGGCGAGCGGAGCGCGCTGCAGCTCGGCTAACTCGAACAGCTTGCGCCTGCCATGGGCCCAACACGCAGCCTCGATGATAGGCCCGGGCTTTCGGTCAGCCTCGTACAGGGCGTTGTATCCGGCATAGGCGTCGGCCTGTAGGATGCCGGCATAGCCCGCCAGGTGCCGGTTCGGATGCTCGGCCGTTCGGTCACGCGAGTAGCGGAACATCGCCGCCGGTGGGTCGGTCCCGCCCCAGGGCCTGTCATCGCGGACATAGGTCCAGACCCGACCGGTAATGGTCTTGCCTCGGGCCAGCACAGGCACGGTGGTATCGTCGCCGTGTAGCCGGGCGGCGGCAAGGACATGGGCGTCGATCAAGGCCATCAGCGGCGCCAGGTTGGCGGTGCAGGTGCCGACCCAGTCGGCGATGGTCGAGACGCTGAGCTCGATCCCCTGCAGGGCATAGGCCTCGCTCTGGCGGTTGAGCGGCTGGTGCTGGCCGAACTTGGCCTCCAAGATCATCGTCAGCAAGTTCGGCCCCGCCCGGCCGCGGGCGATGGGGTGGAACGGCGCCGGCGGCTGGGTGACGGTCTCGCAGGCGCGGCATGAGAACCGCTCGCGGACGGTCTGGATGACCTTCCACCTGATTGGCTCGACCTCGAGCGTTTCGGTCGTGTCCTCGCCCAGCTTGGACAGCTTGCCGCTGCAGCAGGGGCAGGCGGTCGGGCCCGGGATGACGACCCGCTCGCGTGGCAGGTGGGCTGGCAGGGGCGCCCGCACCGGCTGGCCACGAGCTGGCCGGTCAGGGCGGCTGCCGCGTTCGGCCTTGGCGGCATCCTCGGCCTTGGTGGCGTCCTCGCTGGCAGCAGCGACCAGCTCGCCGAGTTCGAGTTCCAGCTGGTCGATCAGCTTGCGGCCGCGCTCGGAGGAGGCGCCGTAGTTGTCGCGTTTGAGCCGGGCAATCAGCAGCTTGAGGTGCGCCACCATCGCCTCGGCACCGGAGGCGCGTGCCTCGGCCTCGCGCCGCGCCAGTTGCTCGGCCGCAAGTGCGGCGCGTAGGGCGACGATGTCGTCGGGCGATGTGTCCGATCCAGGCATCACGCCGATGATCGAATCACAGAGGCGGCGGGCCGGGTAGCGTAGCCGCGCTGCCGCCGTACACTATCCCGCCAACTCGGGCCTGAAGGTGCGTTGTGGGTTCCGCCAGTCGATCCCGTCGAGCATGTAAGCCAGCTGCGAGCCCGAGATCTGCAGACAACCGTCGGCCGGCGACGGCCAGATGAAGCGTCCCCTCTCCAATCTTTTCGCATAAAGGGACATGCCAATCCCGTCGTGCCAAATGATTTTCACCAGGTCGGCGCGGCGGCCACGAAAGACGTAAAGATCGCCGCAGTGCGGGTCACGGCCCAGCGTCTGCTGCACCTGCAGCGCCAGACTGTTCATGCCACGACGCATGTCCGTATGCCCGACCGCCAGCCAGACCCGGACGCCAGACGGTGTCGGGATCATCCGCGCAGCGCCGCCAGCACGCGGCGCAGGACTGCCGCGCTGATCCCCTCAGCGAACCGAACCGCCGTGCCGTCGGGCAGTACGATCTCGATGCGGCTGTCCGCCTCGCTCTCAGCGTCGACGGACGCCGCAGCCACCGAGCCCTGCGGCTCCGGCGCGGGCAGCTCCGGCACGATACGCAGCGGCACGAAGCCCGGCGCCTCTGCCACCAGCTTGCCGCGCCGTTGCGCGTCCCGCCACTGCCACAACAGGCCACGACTGACATCGTGCCGGCGCGCCACGTCGTTGAACCTGGCGCCCGGCTCGCCGAGCTCGGCCAGGATCTGCAGTTTCTCCTCGTCCCGCCAACGGCGGCGCCGCTCGACGCCGGTGATGATCTCCATCCCGCACCCCACCCATTGCCCTTAGCGGCGCTCGAAAGAACGCCCCTAAGATCAAAAGGCAGGTTCAACCCAGTCCCGGTAGGCGGCCCTCGGCGCATGGGTACGTTCGAGAGCTAGTTGTCGCGCATGAACTGCCGGGTGTTTTCCACCGGGTTGAGCTCGGGGCATTTCGGCGGCAGCGGGATGAGGGTGATGTTGGGCGGCACCTCGAGCTTCTCCGACAGATGCCATCCGGCCTGATCGAGCAGCAGCACGGCATGCGCGCCCGGCACCACGGCCGCCGAGATCTCGGCCAGGTGCAGGCTCATGGCTGCGGTGTTGCAGTAGGGTAGGACGAGGCCCGCGGCCTTGCCTACCTTGGGGCAGATGGCGCCGAAGATGTAGGTCGAGGCCGTCCTTCGTCAACCCGATCAAGCCTTCCGTTCAGGGTGGGAGAAAGATCGCTGCGGACATCGCCCGGCTCGTCCTGTGGCATGATTTCGCGCGGCGCCAGCCCGTGGTGTTCACCGGCAGCCGCTGACAGACCGGCGTGCCATTCAGGCACGGATAGTGTCGAGCCCTTGCCAATCGAAAGTGATGCCGTGCCCCGGCCGGTCCGACGCGATCGCGCAGCCTGCCTCGATCCGGAGCGGCTCGGCAATGTAGCGGTCGAGCCCGAAGCCATGCGCCTCTAGATAAGATCGGTTCGGTACTGCGGCGAGCAGATGCACCGTCACGTCGTGCGCCCCATGCGAGGTGACCGGCAGGTTGAAAGCTTCCGCCAAATGCGCGATCTTCATGAAGGGCGTCACGCCACCACAATTGGTGACATCCGGCTCCGGAAAGGTGACGCCACCCAGGGCGATCAGCTGGCGAAAATCCCACAGCGTGCGCAGATTCTCTCCGGCCGCGATGGGTAATCCGCCTTCCCGAACCACGCGAGCCTGACCAGGCATGTCGTCGGGGATCACCGGTTCTTCTAGCCAGACTGGATCATGCGGCTGGAAGGCGTGGGCGGCTCGGATGGCCTCATCAGCCGTCCACTTCATGTTGGCATCCAACATCAGCGGGAAGCCCTCGCCGAGGTGCTCCCGCATCGCCCGAACGCGCTCGACATCTTCGGCTAGGCGTTTGCGCCCGACCTTCATCTTGATGGCACGGAACCCCTTAGCAAGATTGTCGTCGGTCTGCCGCAGCAGCTTGTCCAGCGGGAACTCGAGGTCGATCCCGCCGGCATAGCAGGGGACGCGGGGATCATGGCCACCGAGCAGCGTCCAGAGCGGCTGCCCAAGGCGCCTAGCCTTCAAGTCCCAGAGCGCTATATCCAGCGCCGACTGTGCAAGCACCGTCGGGCCGCCGCGGCCACCATAATGCTGGCCCCACCAGACCTTCTGCCACAAGGCTTCGATCCGGTCGGCCTCCTGACCGATCACCTGCTCAGGCAGGTCGCGCTGCAAGATCGCGCCGATGGCGGCGCCGTTGCGACCGCAGGTATAGGTATAGCCGACACCTTCCACCCCGTCCGTGTCGCGCAGGCGAAGGGTGTTCAACTCGAATGCAAGCATGTCGCCATGCGTGCTGTCGCTCAGGGTGGTTTCGAGTGGTACCCGGTAATAGCCCGCCTCGATTGCGGCAATTCTTGGCATGTGATGATCCGCCCTTGCTGTCGGAGCCTCTGACTGGGTCCTTCATGCGCCGAAGCGCCGCACCGCGATTGTCGGCCGCTCGCCTAGGCCGCTACATCACCATGGTTACGCGGCAGGAGCTAGTATTGGTAACAAATCAGTGCGCCGAACGTCGGCCTGGTCAGCCCATAGCTGATCCATGACCGACTACAAGACAGGCGTGGCTGACACCGTTGCGGTCGAGAGGCTATCTACGAAGTTGCAGCGGATAGGCAATTACACCGCGACAGATCAGCGTGAGAAAGCCACATGTCAGACACTCCTGCAGGGAGTGGCCGGAAGGTTCCAGCGTCGCGTTGCTATCGTAGGGTCTGCAGCATTACGCCGTCCGGCTACGCTCCAAATTCGGCTGCCGGCGCAGTTGGAGCGTGATGCACTCCCACCTAGCAGGACATCGCCTACCCAGCGCCCCGGTGCGCCTAGAAAACCGTGTCTGGTCACTCATCATCCAGTCGCACGAACCCGTCGCCGAACGGCGCGTCGCGCAGCTTAAAGGCGCGCGAGAGACCTTCTTGCCGCGCTACCCTGCCGAACTCGCGCGCTGCCGTGGCCTGGTGGCCACGCGCATCGGTCTCCGCCGCGAACCGCTGCAGCGTGCGCGTGCCCATCAACTCCAATCCCATGTTCACGATGCGCTTGTTCGCCGCCAAAATATCGGGGTCGATCAGCGCCATTCGTTCGGCCAGAGCGCGCACCCGATCCTGCAGCCGTGCCGCTGGTACGGATTCCAGCACAAGACCAATGCGCGATGCGTCGCGGCCGGAAATCAGGTCACCGGTCAGCAGCATGCGCTTGGCCCATTGCGGCCCGACATTGTGTAGCCACATATGCATGGGCGGTGTGCCCTGAGACCGCGTAGCGGGAAAGCCGATGCGCGCATCGGCTGCAGCGATGACGATGTCGCAGGACAGCGCCAAATCGGTGCCACCGGCGACGCAGTTGCCGTGTACAGCGGCGATTACCGGCTTGTGCATGTCAAAGATGGTGAGGATATCAGCTTGGTTGCGTTCCAGGCGCCAGATATCGTCCTCCACTGTGGCGGCGCCCTGGCGGTAGAGGCTGGCGTCATAGTGTACTTCCACCTGCGCAGCACCGGAGGCAGGCGTACCGGCTGCCGCCATGTCGTAGCCGGAGCAGAAATCCTTCCCGGCACCCCTCAGCACCACGCAATGGACGGCCCGGCGGTCGTCCGCCTCCAGTAGCGCTTCACGCAACTCGCGCAGCAGGGTGCGATTCAGCGCGTTCCGCTTCTCCGGCCGGTTAAGCGTGATCCAGGCGACGCCTCCTTCCAGCTCGAACTTTAGGCTTTCCGTCGTATGGAGCCACTTGTTCATTGGCATTCCTCCAATCTCAGCCATCGGCCGGGATGGCACCGGTCCCGGCCAGGTTTGCAATCGCTGTCTCCGACATGCCCAGCACCTCACGCAGTACGCCATGGGTGTGCTGGCCGAGCACCGGCGCACCGACCGGCTCTCGTACAGGTGTTGCCGAAAGCTTGATGGGGTTGCGTAGATTGGCGACCCTGCCGAGGCGTGCATGCGGCGCGCTGCCGATCAGCTGGCGCGCCTTAACCTCCTGCGAACTGACCGACTCGCTGATGCTGCGGACCACGCCGGCGGGCACGCCAGCAGCGCGCATGCGCTGCATCCAGTGTTGCTGCGGCGCGGTGGCAAAAATGCTATTCAGCGTCACGTGCAGTGCATCCCGGTTGGCAAGCCGTGCCAGATTGCCGGAGAAATCCGGCATATCCAGCAAATCGGGCCGCTTTAGTACGTTGCGTACCAACTTCTGCCATGCGCGTTCGCCCGAAATTGTCATCTGGAAACTGCCATCGGCGGCACGAAACACACCCACCGGCTCCGTTGAGATCCCGGCATTTCCCACCCGCCGTGGCTCAACTCCTGCAACCAGGTAGCTCATCGCCAGATGCGTTGTCATGGCGACACCGGTGTCGAACAATGCCACTTCCAGGTGCTGGCCGAAGCCGCTCCGCTCGCGCGCCATTAGCGCCGCCAGTACAGCGTTGCTCGCGGTCAGCCCGGCCATGAGGTCCACGGTTGGAAGGCCAGAGCGGATCGGCTCGCGGTCGGCAAAGCCGTTCACCGACATCATGCCGGATTCCGCCTGTACCACAGGGTCGTAACCCGGCCGGTCAGCGGTTGGGCCAGTGCGGCCATAGCCGGAAATAGAGCAGGTGATCAGGCGCGCATTTACGCGCCGCGCTGATGCCAAATCGAGCCCCAGCCGTTCCATCACTCCGGTGGAAAAGTTCTCTACCACGACATCGGCACGCTGCATCAGCGCCCGCGCCACCTCCGCTCCTGCAGGCACTGCGAGGTCCAGCGCCAAGCTCTGCTTGTTACGATTGTAAGCCATGAAGAATGCCGATTCGCCATCCTGCACCGGGGCGAACACGCGAGTATCGTCGCCGGTACGCGGATGCTCGATCTTGATTACCGTTGCGCCGAGATCGGCCAGCATCTGCGTGCAAAGCGGCCCAGCGATGACGCGCGTGAAATCCACCACCAGAATGCCGTTTAGAGCGCCGTCCGCCATGTCGTTTCCTCCGCATGGGCCGATCAGATGCGGCCTCCTTGTGGCAAAGCCTAGGGGCCGGCGCCCCTTGCTGGCAATCTGACTGCCTGCCTAGACAGGTCTAGGCGAAGCTGATTTCATCGGAGACATAATCGCTGCGCCGCAAACTGGCGCGAAGTTCTTGGGAGGGACGAGCCGTGACGCACCGCGTTCGCGAGGCAGGTGGGCTGGCCAGGCGAAGCTTGTTTCCAGCTCTCGGGGCGCTGGCGGTCGCCGGCCGCAACGCTTCAGCAGATACCTATCCCGGCCGGCCGATCCGCTTCATCGTCGGCTTCCCTGCCGGCAATTCCACCGATCTCACTGCACGCATCGTCGCGGAAGCACTGCGTGTTCGCCTTGGTCAGCCTGTGGTGGTGGAGAATCGGCCCGGCGCGAATGGTTCGCTCGGTGCCACGGCCGTTGCCACCGCTGCGCCGGATGGCCACACCCTGCTGATCAGCAATGCGAGCACCATGACGGTGAACCACCTGCTGTACCGAGAGAACCGCTACCACCCGCTGCGGGACCTGCTGCCGATCGCGACCATCACCGCCAGCCCCTTCATCATAACTATCAACCCAAGCAATCCGCGCACCCGCGGCGTGCGCACACTGCAGGACTTCGTCGCCCTGTCTAAGGCGCGGCCGGGTACTCTCAGCTTCGGCTCGCCGGGCAACGGCAACCTCGGCCATCTCGGCTTCGAACTGCTGAACCACAGCGCCGGTATGCAGTTGCTGCACGTGCCCTACCGAGGCGCGGCGTTGGCGCAGAACGCATTGGTGGCGAGCGAGGTCGATGCCTGCTTCGACACGCCGGCGGCAATCCCGTTGGTCCGCTCCGGCGTGCTGGCTGCCATCGCCTGCTCCGGGCCGGAGCGCTGGCGTGACCTGCCCGAGGTGCCGACCCTGGTGGAATCCGGCTATCCGGACGCCGTCATTACCTTCTGGAACGCCCTGGTGGCGCCAGCCAACACGCCACCACCGATCGTACAGGCGCTGTATCAGGCGGTTGAGGCCGTTTCGCGCGAGCCGGCTACCCGCCAACTGCTAATGTCGCAGGGTGAGGTGGTGGTTTTGGACCCGGTAGGTTTCCGTGAGCGCATTGCCGGTGACATTGACAAGAATGCCATGCTGATCCGGCGCATCGGCCTTGAAGCGCAATAGTAGCAGGTTCCCCTGACATGTTCCGCCGAATGCTAATCGCCAATCGCGGCGAAATTGCCATCCGTGTCGCTCGCGCCGCAGCGGAAATGGGCATCGAAACCCTTGCAGTGTTCAGTCCCGAGGATGCGCAGTCCCTGCATTTACGCAGGGCCGACATGGCGCGGCCGCTGCGAGGGCGTGGCGCCAAAGCCTATCTCGATATCGCCCAGCTCATCGCGGTGGCGACAGCGGGCGGCTGCGATGCCATCCATCCTGGCTACGGCTTCCTTAGCGAGAATGCGGAATTCGCCCGCGCCTGCGCCGCCGCCGCCATTACCTTCATCGGGCCGCGACCGGATCTGCTTGAGCTATTCGGCGACAAGGTGCAGTCGCGCAAGCTAGCGGAACGGCTGCAGGTGCCGCTGCTGCCGGGCACGCGTGGCCCGACCAGCCTTAGCGAGGCAAGCGCCTTTCTCGCCACGCTCGGTCCCGGCGAGGCCATCATGATCAAAGCCATTGCCGGCGGTGGCGGTCGCGGCATGCGCGTGGTGTCGGACGCGGCGGCCTTGGCGGAGGCCTACGCGCGCTGCCAGTCGGAATCCGAAGCCGCCTTCGGCGACCGCAGGGTCTATGTCGAGCGTCTGATCCGTCGCGCGCGCCATGTGGAAGTGCAGATCCTGGGCGACATTGATGCCGAAGTGACGCATCTCGGTGAACGCGAATGCAGCATTCAGCGGCGGCATCAGAAGTTGGTGGAAATCGCCCCCAGCCCCTTTCTGAAGCCGACACAGCGCGAAGCGGTGATCCAGGCTGCGCTGAAGATGGCGCGTGCGGTGCGCTACAGCAGCCTTGGCACCTTTGAGTTCCTGGTGGAGCAGGAGGGCAGCGACGGCAGCTTCTACTTTATGGAGGCCAATCCGCGCCTTCAGGTGGAGCATACGGTGACTGAAGAGGTCACCGGCATCGACCTGGTGAAGACCCAGATCGCGATTGCGGGCGGCAAGACGCTGCGACAGCTGGGCCTGGACCCGGAGCGCGGCCCCCCAGCGCCGGCCGGCCATGCCATTCAGCTACGCGTGAACATGGAAACCGTAGACGCCGCCGGTAATGCCTTCGGCAGCGGCGGGACGCTGCAGCATTTCGAACCTCCCGCCGGGCCGGGCGTGCGCGTCGACAGTTTCGGCTACCAGGGCTACACGACCAGCGACTATTTCGACTCTCTGCTGGCCAAGGTGATCGCGCATGCACGCTCCCCGCACTTCGGCGACGCAGTGGCCAAGGCTTACCAAGCGCTGCGCGAATTCCGCATTGACGGCGTGGACACCAATATACCCTTTCTGCAGAACCTGCTGCAGCATCCGGATTTCCTCTCAGGCGAGGTGCACACGCGTTTCGTCGACGAGAATATTGCGGTCCTGGCGCGTCCGGTGCAGCACGGCCATCGCCATGCCGAAGCCAGCGCCGTTCCGGTAAGCCTAGAAACTGCCGCTACTAACACCGCTGTGCCGGATGGCGCTGTTGCTATCGCCGCACCAATGCGTGCGCGCCTACTCAGCCTGGAGGCGGAGGTGGGCGCGCTAGTGCAGGCCGGCACCACCGTGGCGGTGCTGGAGGCGATGAAGATGGAGCTCAGCCTACCCGCCAGCACAGCCGGCCGCGTGCTGTGCCACCTGGTACCGATCGGCGAAACGGTGGAGCCTGGCCAGCATGTGCTGCTGATTGAGCCCCTGGCAGTGAGCGGCGAGGCGCAGGCAACTGAGGAGAGTATCGATCTCGACCATATACGCGCCGACCTGCAAGCGGTGATCGATGCGCATGCGCCGACGCTCGATGTGAACCGCCCCTCGGCGGTGGCGCGGCGGCGCAGGTCCGGCCAACGCACGGCGCGCGAGAACATTGAGGACCTCTGCGACCCTGGCAGCTTCGTTGAATACGGGGCGCTAACTTTGGCGGCACAGCGCGCCCGCCGCAGCATGCAAGAGCTTATCGATTTGAGCCCGGCCGACGGGCTGGTCGCTGGCCTCGGTAGCATCAATGGTACGCAGTTCGGTGACGATAAGAGCCGCTGCATGGTGCTGGCCTACGATTATACAGTGTTCGCCGGAACCCAAGGCTTTCACGGCCATAAGAAGAAGGACCGCATGCTGCAGCTGGCGGAGCGATTGCGATTGCCGCTGGTGATCTTTGCCGAGGGCGGTGGCGGCAGGCCGGGCGAGGTGGATGTGCCCTCGCCGGTGAACCTCGCCAATATGAGCTTCTGGCACTTCGCGCGGCTATCCGGCCTGGTGCCGCTGATCGGCATCGTTTCTGGCCGCTGCTTCGCCGGCAATGCGGCGCTGCTCGGCTGCTGCGACGTGGTGATTGCCACCGAGAACGCCAGCATCGGCATGGGCGGCCCAGCAATGATCGAAGGCGGCGGCCTCGGCCGCTTCAGCCCGGAGGAGGTAGGTCCGGTCTCCTTCCAGGCGACCAACGGCGTCATCGACATCCTGGTGCGTGACGAGTCTGAGGCGGTTGCGGCGGCGAAGCAGTACCTCTCCTATTTCCAGGGGCCGGTAGAGGTATGGCGGTGCCCGGACCAGCGCCTCTTGCGACACTTGGTGCCGGAACGCCGCACCCGCGCCTATGAGGTACGCACAGTTATCGACACTCTTGCTGATACCGGATCCGTGCTGGAACTCCGGCGTGGCTTCGGCCGCGGCATGGTGACTGCCTTCATGCGCTTCGAGGGCAGGCCGATGGGCGTTATTGCCAACAATCCGATGCATGAGGGCGGCGCTGTTGCTTCTGATGAGGCCGACAAGGCCTCGCGCTTCGTCGAGCTGTGCGATGCCTTCGACATTCCGGTGTTATCGCTGTGCGACACGCCTGGCTTCATGGTTGGGCCGGCATCGGAGAAGCAGGCCGCGGTGCGCCATGTCTGCCGCATGTTCCTCACCGGGGCCAGCATCGACATCCCGTTCTTCACCGTTGTGTTGCGCAAGGCCTATGGCCTCGGGGCCCAGGCAATGGCTGGTGGCGGATTCCATGGCAACAACAGCTTCACCGTTGCCTGGCCAACTGGAGAAATCGGCGCCATGGGCCTCGAAGGAGCGGTGAACCTCGCCTACCGCAACGAACTGGCGGCGATCGCCGATCCCGAGGCGCGCAATGCACGCTTTCAGGCGCTAGTGGACGACCTCTACGCGCGTGGCAATGCACTGAACATTGCTCGCTTCCTCAGCCTTGACGATGTGATTGACCCGGCAGATACGCGGCGCTGGATAATGCGGGCGTTGCGATCCGCGCCAACCACACCACCACGGTATGGCAAAAAACGGCCGCATGTAGATGCCTGGTAGGGAGGGGAGAGGGACCGCCTCTTCACACTCCATCTGGCTTAGGGCCATAAAAAGAGGCAGGTCAAGTTCGATCCAGAAAGAGGCATACTCGTCAGCCATTGCAGCCGGTCAGCCGTGAAATAGGCTGAGCGTGGCGGCTTCCTATGGATTTCCGGCAGCTGGGAAGTATTTTGAGTTTGCAGGGTTGGCGGCGATCGCGGCCGATAACCTTGCAAGCCGTCCTGTCCATCGCGGCGCAAGGCATCGCGTAATTCCCTCGACAGACGCCCTGGCTGGGAGCCCACCGATGCCTCCCAAGTAGCCCGCTGAGCCGCAGGAGGATCTCTTCCGTGCCCGGCTGCAGAACCAGGGGACCCGCGGCACGTGCTGCTGGGGCGCCTGGCCAAGCTGATCGGATGGAGCCGGTTCGAGGCGGAGTTCGGCGGGCTCTACAAGTAGGGCTGCCGACGTGGCTGATGGCCGGCCTGCACCTGGTGAAGCACCTGGACAAGTTGTCCGATGAGGCAGTCTACGCGCTACCTCGACAGCCCCTACGCTCAGATGGTCTGCGGCGAGACCTCTTTCCAGCACGCCCTGCCGCTCGACCACTCCTCGACCACCTGCTGGCGCCAGCGCTCGGGCCTGAGCGGCTCGGGTTGCTGCTCGCCGCGAGCCTGGACGCGGCGCAGCGGGGCGGTGGGGTGCGGTGGCGGAGAAAGCACCTCTGCCGCGTCACCATCGACGCCACAGTCCAACCCAGGGCGGTGACGCACCCAACTAACAGTAAGCTGCTTTACCGCGGCATCGAGATCCTAGCATCCTCACGTCCCGCATCAGCATAACGCAATGACGGCTCCACCTTCTGGCAACACAGGCGTTGGCACTATCGCCTTGCGGCAGACGCGCGCCGAGCCGGCGTCACCGTCTACTCCGTGCCACTCCTGCCGTCGCGAGCGCGCTCCGGTAACCGACCGACGGGTCTGACCTCGACTGGGGCGACTCCCGATTCGCGCATGCCAAGTTCATCAGCTGTGCGGGGTGATACATCGATAATCCGGCCGTTAGCGTAAGGCCCTCGGTCTTCAATCACCACCCTTCGGGACTCGCCGGTTTGTAGATTCTCCACATCTGCAACTGTGCCGAGAGGCAAGGTCCGATGCGCCGCGGCATTGGAGTTCGGCTCGAACCGATCACCGTTGGCCATGGGCCGACCAGAAAAGCGTTCAGGGTGATAGAACGACGCTTCGCCCTGCTGCGCCCGAGGCTCCGCCCGCGTGCCACAGGCCACCCCGACGCCCACCAGAAACGCCGCGAGCCAATATCCACTCCTTGATGTCACATTGGGCATTCTGACCTCAATCGCAACGAGCTTGTTGTGTAAGCAGCAGGACGCGCTGAAACGCTGAGAGTTTCCTCGACTGTTTCGACCAGCCACGAACACGTTTGGCAGGTTGGCGGCCAAGAGATGACCACCGACCAACGGTTATGGATCGATGGTGAACAGGCCGCTGATACCTAGGAGCGCGTCCCGGTAACCGCATTTCGGACTGACCACCGCTGGGGCGGAGCGGTATTCCTCGCCGGCGCGCCCGCCGTGCATCAGGCAGCGGCTGCCCTGGCGAGCTTGGTGAGGTTATGGGCGGTGCAGACCAGCGCCCATTCGTGTTTCACCTTCTCGAGGCCGCGGAGCAGGAACTGCCGGAACCCTCGTGCTGCCTTGATCTGTCCAAAGACGGGTTCGACGACCTGCTTGCGTAATCGGTAGCGGCTGCGCCGGCCAGCGCGTCTGAGCCGCTGGCGCATGGCC
>NZ_JACOMF010000072.1 GCF_014283215.1 Siccirubricoccus deserti | reverse complement strand
CGCTGACCAGCGCCTTCAGCTCGGCCGGCGACAGCGCGTCAGGATCGGCGGGCGGGACCATGCGCCCGAGCGAATCAGACCAGCCGCCACCTGGGAAGGGCAAACTGCACCCTCGCCACAGGTTTTGCCCCTCTTACGCAGGGTATTGCTAAGTTGTTGTGGCGTGGTCGCGCTGGGTTGAGCGGGACGCTGGCTTGCGTCGGCACACTGCCGTCCGGGCGCACGTCTCCTGCCGCCAGACCTGGAATGCCTCGACGCGGGCACGCCGGTACTGTGCGGCGGTCACGAGGTGCCGCCGCGGACGGAAGTGACCGTAGATCATGCTGTGCGCCGGCAGGAACCACTGGGCCTGCCTGGGTGACTTGAACCGCTGCATCTGGCGCTCCCGGCGCCGGGTCGGGCGATGCGAGTTCTCGGCACGATTGTTGAGGTACCGGCTGGTCCGGTGCCGCACATCAGGCAGGACCTCGCGCTTCGCCGTGCCGTAGCTGCGCAGGCCATCCGTGACGATGCGCTTCGGCTTGTACTCCAGTCCGGTCAGCAGGCGCTTGAAGAAGCGCTTCGCCGCGGTCGCGTTCCGCCGCCCCTGCACAAGGATGTCGAGCAAGACCCCGTGCTGATCCACCGCGCGCCAGAGGTCATGCAGCACGCCGCTGATCCGCAGGAAGACGTCATCGAGGTGCCAGGTGTCGCCCGGCTTCGGTCGGCGTCGGCGCAGCTTCCAGGCGATGTCGGTCCCAAACCTCAGGCCCCACTGCCGAATGCTCTCGTGCGTGACCGTGATCCCGCGCTCGGCCAGGATCAGCTCGACATCTCGCAGGCTGAGGCTGAAGACATGATATAGCCATACGGCGGGGCTGATGATCTCGGCAGGGAAGCGGTATCCGGGGTAGGTGGCGAGCTCAGGCTGCATCAGCCCAGCTTGGCCCAGCCACTGCGTTCCAGACAGAGACCGCCAACTTGGCAATGCCTGCTGGATGGCACCGCGCACCGCGCCGTGTCCCGAGCACGGCCTCACGCCCAACCGGTGTTGACGCGAGTGAACCGCTCCTGCAAAGTTTTGGGAACATTGCACTGCCGGGAGTACGCCAGCGCGCCGCCTAGGGCCCGAAACCCAAGGAGAGTGGATGCGCTGCCAGCCAACAAATACCGTCGTTGTACGCGAGGTACGTGATCCGAGCCGCTGGCCCGATGCCGAAGCGGTCCGTCCGGCCTATCGTTGCATAGACGTCCGTCCATGACCGGGACGTCGTCAGCAGCCCCAGCATTGCCCCGTCGCGGCTCCGCCATCCCCATTGCTACCACAATGCGTCGAATCGGGGTGTCCAAGCGAACGGGGTCGGGGACCGGCTTGCGTATGACGCATGGGGCTGCCCGGGCATCCGCCCGCAACAATGACCATCCGCCGGAGAATTGGGTGTGAGCGACCTGCACTATCTCACGATAGCCGAAGCGGCGCAGCGAATCGCTGCACGCGACCTCTCGCCGGTGGATCTCACTTGCGCATTCCTGGACCGGATTGCCGCGGTCGATGGGGCATTGAACAGCTTCATCGCCGTGACGGCAGACCTCGCTCTGGCAGCAGCGCGGCAGACGGAAGCGGAGATCATGGCCGGCCGCCATCGGGGTCCGCTGCATGGCGTGCCCTACGCGCTGAAGGACATCTACGACACGGGCGGCATCGCCACCACCGGCCATTCCGCACGCTGCAAGGACCGCATCCCGGTCGGGGACGCACCCGTGGTGGCGCGGTTGCGCGAGGCGGGTGGCGTGCTGCTGGGTAAGCTGGCCACGCATGAATTCGCAACCGGCGGCCCTTCCTGGGATCTTCCCTGGCCGCCGGCGCGCAACCCATGGGACCTCACGCGCTTCCCGGGCGGCTCTTCCTCCGGCTCGGGCGCTGCCGTCGCAGCGGGCCTGGCGCCCGGCGCCATGGGTTCCGATACCGGCGGCTCCATTCGCCTGCCTGCCGCCTTCTGCGGCACGGCGGGCATCAAGCCGACCTACGGCCGGGTCAGCAAGCGCGGCGTGCTGCCGCTGTCCTTCACGCTCGACAACGCCGGTCCGCTCGCCTGGACGGTGGAGGACTGCGCCATCATGCTGCAGGCCATCGCCGGCCACGATTCGCTCGACCCGGCGAGTGCCGAGGTACCGGTGCCCGACTACGGCGCTTCCCTGCGACAGGGCGTGAAAGGCCTGCGCATCGGCCTGGTGCGCCACTGGTATGAGACCGAGGGCCGGGCCACCGCTGAGGTTGTCGCCGCGATGGACACCACGGCGGAGGTACTGCGATCGCTTGGCGCCGAGGTACGCGAGGTCACGCTGCGGCCGCTCGCCGAGTACCAATCCTGCATGCGGCTGATCACCTTGTCGGAGTCCTTCTCCATTCACGGTGACCGGCTGCGCGAACATCCCGGCGACTACGGCGAGGTCTTCCGCTATCGTATCATCCCGGGCGCCTTCGTTCCTGCCACCGACTACGTGCAGGCATTGCGCCAGCAGCGCATTCTCGCGCAGGGGATGTTCGACGCCCTGCTCGAGGTGGACGCACTCATCACAGCCTCCACATGGGGCGAGGCGCCGGTGATGGCGGCGATGCGGGCGGAGGCGAATTTCGCATCACCGCCGCTGACCAACCCGTTCAACGTGTCGCAGCTGCCTACGCTCTCGCTGTGCAACGGCTTCTCCGCCAATGGCCTGCCGCTTTCCCTGCAGATCGCCGGCAGGGCCTTCGACGAGGCGACCGTGTTCCGTATCGGCCATGCCTATGAGGCGGCGACGTCCTGGCGCGCACAGCGCCCGGCAGTACCGTCTACGCCCGTGCGCGACACTCCCGTGGACCAAGCCGCACCGCCACCGGCAGAGGCGACACGAGCGATCTATGCGGCGCTCGCGACGCAGGCTGCACTGCCGCTGGACGCGCGGCAGTTCGCCCAGGCCTGCGAGGCGATTCCACATGTCGAGGCTATGGGCGCGGTCATGCCACGCACTCTGCCCTTCGGCGCCGAGCTTGCCACCACCTTCGCCTTCGACGGGGAATGACCGAAATGCCCGACACCGCCCCCGCCGCGCTCCACCACCTGACAATTGCCGAGGCCGCGCGCCTGATCGCGGCGAGGAAGCTCTCCCCGGTTGAGCTGACCCGTGCCTTCCTGACACGGATCGAGGCGGTCGATCCGCAGCTCAATGCCTATCTGCTGGTGACCGCGGAACAGGCACTGGACCAGGCTCGCCAGGCCGAGAGTGACATCATGGCCGGCGATCACCGCGGCCCGCTGCACGGTATCCCCTATGCGCTGAAGGACATCTACTGCACGGCAGGCATTCGGACGACCGGCCATTCGCGCAGTGCGCAGGACTTCGTGCCTACCGAAGATGCCGACACGGTCGCACGGCTGAAGGCGGCAGGTGCCGTGCTGCTCGGCAAGCTCGCCACGCATGAGTTCGCGCATGGCGGGCCAAGCTTCGATCTGCCCTGGCCGCCGGCGCGCAACCCATGGGACCGCGATCGCTTCACCGGCGGGTCGTCATCCGGCTCCGGCGCGGCAGTGGCAGCGGGGCTCGCCATGGGCGCACTCGGCTCCGACACCGGCGGGTCCATCCGCAATCCCGCGGCGCTCTGCGGCCTGGTCGGGCTCAAGCCGACCTATGGACTCATCAGCAGGCGGGGCATCTGGACCAACAGCTTTTCCTTTGACCACGCCGGTCCGATGACCTGGACCGTCGAGGATTGCGCGCTGATACTGCGGTCACTCGCCGGCCATGACCCGCTCGACCCCGCCAGCGCGGCACGGCCGGTGCCGGACTACCTTGCCGCTCTGACCGGGGACATCCGTGGCCTGCGCATCGGCCTGCTGCGCCACCAGTTCGAGGTGGAGGTGCCGGTGCCCCCGGTGGTGCGGGAGGCAATGGAGGCGGCGCTGGATGTCCTTCGTGGCCTCGGCGCCGAGGTGGAGGAGGTGCGCATCCGCCCAGCGCAGGATTATGCTGATGTGAAGATCATCGGTGCCGAGAGCGAGCTCTACGCCGTGCATGAGGCAGGGCTGCGGGCGAACCCCGGCGTGTTCGGCGAGGATTTTCTCGGCCGATCCCTCGCCGCCGTGTTGATCCGCGCCGAGGATTACGTGAACTCCCAGCGCGAGCGGCGCACCATGGTGGCAGAGGTGAAGCCGCTCTGGGCACGCTACGATGCGCTGATCACCGCCGGCCCAGGCCCCGCGCCCTTACTCGATGCCTGGCGGACGATTCAGTTCTGGCAGAAGGCGTCGCTGACCACACCCTTCAACGTGCTCGGTGGGCCGGCGCTTGCGCAATGTATCGGCTTCAGTGCCGAGGGGCTGCCGCTCTCCATGCAGGTGATCGGCCGTCCCTTCGCCGACGCGACCGTGCTGCGCATCGCCGACGCCTATGAGCGTGCGACGCCCTGGCGCGGACGGCGACCAGCCCTCGACGAGGCGGCATCCTTCTCCACGGCACTGCCGCCGGTGCCTGAGCCGACGCCGGCCGCGATTCCGGCCGCTGAGCGTGACGGCATTGCGCTCGTCGCGCGCCGGGCGGGGCTGACGCTCGACGAACGTCAGTTCGAGTTGCTTTGCGCGGCGGCACCCTACGTCCGCGCCATGGCCGGCCGGCTGCGCACGCCGCGAGGCTTTGCAGGGGATACGTCCAACGTATTCCGCTTCACGGGATACCGCGGGATCTGAAAGGCGTACGACGCCGGACGGCACGAGGGGCCGTCCGCACGAACGCGCCCGCTCCCGAGGAAACGCCAGGTCCCACACCCAGGCCTCCCCGTTTCGCCGGCGTCTGCCGGAAACGCAGCACCAAGCGCGCGACCCCGGGGTTGGCCAAGCCGTATGACAAGGAAAGCAACATCGATGAATGATCTGACACGCCGAAACACTCTGGGGTTGGGCGCCGCGCTGGCTGCCGGGGCTTTTGCGCCTTCCTCGGCACAGGCGGCCTCCGGAGGCGAATTGCGCATCGGCATGACCCTGGCCGACATCCCGACCGCGCGCGGTGCGCCGGATCAGGGCGGTGAGGGCATTCGTTGGATGGGGTTCACCATCTTCGACTCGCTCGTCTACTGGAACCTGAACCAGGAGCAATCGATCCCCGAAATCGTGCCCGCGTTGGCGGAGCGCTACTATCCAAGCCCGGAGGATCCGAAGGAGTGGATCTTCGAACTGCGCCGTGGCGTGAAGTTCCATGACGGGTCGCCCTTCAATGCCGACGCGGTGATCTGGAATATCGAGAAGCTGCTGAAGCGCGATGCGCCGCAGTACGACCCGCAGCAGAACATGACGCTGTCGTTTCGCATTCCAAGTGTGAGGACCTGGCGCAAGATCGACGACTTCAAGGTTGCCATCGGCAGCATGGCACCCGATGCTTCCATGCCGGACCAGGTGGTATTCTTGCACATCTCAAGCCCGGCCCAATGGCAGAAGCTCGGCGGGTGGGACGGGTTCAGTCGCCAGCCTTCCGGCACCGGCCCCTTCCGCGTGCAGGAAATCGTGCCGCGGCAGCGCGCCGTGCTGGTGCGCAACGACGACTACTGGGATCAATCCCGCCGACCGAAGCTGGACCGCCTGCTGCTGCTGCCGATCCCGGACGCCAACATCCGCGTCGCCGCGCTGCTGACCAACCAGGTCAACTTCATCGAGGCGCCGCCGCCCGACGGCATCCCGCGTCTACGCTCTGCGGGAATGGTCATCAAGACCAACCCCTATCCGCATGTCTGGCCCTATATCCTGCGGCAGTCCGGCGAGAACACGCCATTGTCCGATGTGCGGGTTCGCCAGGCGTTGAACCTGGCGATCAACCGAGAGGAGATGGTTGAACTTCTCGGTGGGATGGCTGAGCCGGCCCGCGGCATGGTCCTCCCCGACAGCCCCTGGTTCGGCAATCCGAAGTTCGAGGTCCGATATGACCCCGCTGCAGCGCGGCGGTTGCTGGCGGAAGCGGGCTATGGGCCAGGCAATCCGCTGCGCGTCAGGTTTATGATCTCCGCCTCGGGCTCCGGCCAGATGCAGCCGCTGCCGATGAACGAGTTCGTGCAGCAGAACCTGCGGGAAGTGGGCGTGGACCTCAGCTTCGAGGTCGTGGAATGGAACGCCATGCGCGGCCAGCGCAGCAAGGGGCCACTTGACCCCAGCGCGCGGTCCGTGCACGCCTTGAACAATAGCATGGGCACCTCGACGCCCTTCGATGCCTTCGCCCGTCACTTCAGCTGCGAGGCGGCACCACCGCGCGGGATGAACTGGGCCGGCGTCTGCGATGAGAAGCTCCAGACGCTGCTCGATCAGGCTTCAAGCACTTTCGATACCGCGGAGCGCGACAAGATCGTTGCGCGGATTCACGAACATGTCGTGGACAACGCCTACTGGCTTTGGGTCGTACACGACGTGAACCCGCGCGCCCTGCGGCCAGAGGTGCGGGGATTCTCCCAGGCGAAGAGCTGGTACCAGGACCTGACACAAGTGTATGTCCAGCGCTGAGCAAAGGGCAGAGTCACGCGCGTCCCGGAAAGGGAGCAGCCCAACTTGCCGTCAGCCCCAGATGCAACACGAATGTATTCACGCGGCAGGGCGAGGCGAGAGTCTCGCCCAGCTGGCTGAGGTACTAGGAGACCTGTGCGCGGATGTGTTGATACGGCTCGGTCCTGAGTTGTTCAGGATGTCTGGTCTATCGGACAGCCCTTCGCAGGTGATCTTGCTGTTGGCGCGACGGTGCATCGCGCTGCGGGTGAGCTCGCGGCGGTTCAAGCTGCTGTCGGGCGCAGCAGTGTCACCGAGCGTCGAAGATTGTAGGCGATGGCGGTGAGGCGGACCTGAAGGCCTGCCTTGGCCAGCCCTCGCCATCGCATGCGCCGCAGACCATAGCTCTTTCCAGGTGCCGAAGATCTTCTCGATCCGGCAGCGGACACGCTGGATCTCGTAGTTCCAGCGGCGGAGCTTACGGTAAGCGAGGCCTACGGGCCCTCGCGGCCTTCGCTTGACGTTGTGCCGTCTTCTTCGGCGGCCCAGCGCCACGGCATGAGTTCGCCGATGCGGCTGTTTGGCCAGCCGTTCACGAGGCAGGTCAGCACCTCGGCGAAGTAGCACTGCGGGTCGACGCCGTTGAGCTTGCACGTCTCCACGAGTGATGCGACGGCCGCCCATCTTGCGCCGCCGTCGTCATCCGAGGCGAACAGCGCATTCTTGCGGCTAAGGCAAATCGGGCGGATGGCGCGCTCCACGGTGTTCGTGTCGAGCTCGATCCTGCCGTCGTCGAGGAACCGCACCAGGCCCTCGCGGTGGTTCAGCGCGTAGCGGATCGCCTCCGCGGTCGGGCTGCTGCCGGGCAGCCGCGCGAGCTGTGCCGAGAGCCAGGCGAACAGGTCCTCGACGAGGGAGCGGCTCCCTCCTGCCGGACGGCACGGCGGATGTCGGGCGGCTTGCCGCGTACCTCCGTCTCGATCGCGTAGAGCGCGGCGACCCTCTGCAACGTCTCCTGCGCGATCGGCGCCGTCTTGCCCCTGGCGAACTCGATGAACTGCCGCCGCAGGTGCGACCAGCAGAATGCCAGCGTGATGCCCTCGCTGGCCGCGGCAAGCGTCTTGTAGACACCGTAGCCGTCGCACTGCAGGACCCCGCGGTAGCCGGCCAGCAGGTCCTTCGCGTGCTCGGCGCCGCGGTCAGGCGCGTAGTGGAACACCACCGCCGGCGGGTCCGCCCCACCCCAGGGCCGGTCGTCGCGCGCGATCGCCCAGGCGTAGCCCTTCTTGGTCTTGCCGCGACCGGGATCCAGCACCGGCATGGTGGTCTCGTCGGCGAACAGCCGCGGCGAGGCGAGCAGGATCTCTCGCATGCGCCGGACCACAGGGACGATCTCCAGTGCGCCCGTGCCGGT
Organism: Siccirubricoccus deserti; assembly: GCF_014283215.1. Lineage (GTDB taxonomy): Bacteria > Pseudomonadota > Alphaproteobacteria > Acetobacterales > Acetobacteraceae > Siccirubricoccus > Siccirubricoccus deserti. The sequence goes on along the minus strand of NZ_JACOMF010000072.1, from coordinate 4,781 downwards.
CCGGTCGGCCAGCACCTCGCGGCCGATCTCAATCCCCTGCCGCACCAGGATCTGCGACTGGCGATACAGCGGCAGATGGTCGGCGTAGCGGGAGGCGAGGACTTGGGCGACGGTTGCCTCGGTCGGCACCCGCCCTCGATCAGGCGGGCCGGCGCGGGCGCCTGCAGGACCACGCCGGGGCAGGCCCGGCAGGCGAGCTTCGGCCGCTTCGTCACGATCACCCGGAACCTCGCCGGGATCACGTCGAGCCGCTCCGCGGCGTCGGCGCCGATCTCGACCAGCGGGCCCGCGCAGCAAGGGCAGGCCGTCGCCTCGGGCGCCAGCACCACCTCGACCCGCGGCAGGTGCGCGGGCAGCCGGCCGCGGCCGGCCCGACGGCGCTTGGCCTGGTTGTCGCGGAGCGTCGGTGACGCCTTGCCCGCCTCGGCCGCGTTGCCGGCCAGCGTCGCCTCGATCTCCTCGAACGCGAACAGCAGTTGGTCTTCGGGCAGGCGTTCCGACTTCGTCCCGAACTGTCGACGCTTCAGCTTCAGCAGCAGGTGCTGGGGACGCTCATTCTGGCTCGCCAGGGCGTCGCGCTCGGCCACCAGCGTGTCGACCTCCGCCAAGGTCTCGAGCAACAGCGCGCGCGGCGCCGCGGGGTCCTCCGACAGTGTCGGCGTGCTGTCTCCCGCGGCGCGCATCACGCGGCGATTCTATGCAGGCGCGCTCGGCGTGGGAATCTCCCGACCGGCCCCAACCCGACGCCAGTCGATCCCGTCGAACAGCGCGGCGAACTCCAGCGGCGTCAGACGCACCACGCCATCTACGATCGCTGGCCAGCGAAACGCGCTGCCCTCCAATTGCTTCCAGACCAGAACCAGGCCGCTCCCGTCCCAGAGGAGGATCTTGATGCGGTCAGCCCGGCGCGAGCGGAACACCAGCACCGCGCCCGAGAATGGATCAGCGCCCAGCACCTCGGCTGCCAACGCCGCCAGGCTGTGCGCGCCCTTGCGGAAGTCCACGGGCTTCGTCGCCAGCAGGAGCCGTGCACCGGCCGGCGGCGCGATCATGCCGCCGACGCCCGGATCGCCCGCAGCACCGCCGTCAGCAGCTCGCAGTCGATGCCGGGTTCGACGCGCAGCACCGCGCCAGCGAGCCTCACCTCGATCGCCGACGCCGTGTGGGCCGGCGCAGCGGTCGGTGCGGGTGTTGGCGCCGGCGCCTCCGCCACCATCGGCACGAAGTCCAGACGCGCAGCGGCACCGGCACGCATCTCCCGCCGCCACGTGAACACCTGCTGCGAACAGACCCGCCAGCGCCGCGCCACCTCCGCCACCACCGCACCAGGCTCCCGGTGCAAGGCAGTGCCTTGCACCCGCCACGATCCGCGCCTTGTCGTCGTCAGACCATGTCCGCCGGCGTCCAGGTCCGGTCAGGACCTCGACCCGGCGATACCTGCCACCCTTCGCGTCGTCATTAACGTCGACCATAACGTCAGCCCGAAGCTCCCCGACCCAGGCCGACCCAGCACATTCACCGCCCGCGCCGGAAGACGGGCCTCGTCGCCGCGCTTACGCTGCAAAGGCTGGAACGGACGATGGAAGCGGTGGTAGGCGCGATGGAGGTGCTCGGAGACCTCCTGATGGCCAAGAAGCCAGATCCCCTGCTGACGAAACTCGCCTAGGCTGCAGAGGCCGGGACTGCCAGGTCGAAGCTGGCCATCTGGATGACGGAGAACCACGCCGGCTCGCCGGCGCCCAGAACCACTCGCCATGCAGCGCTGAGACGCCGGCAATCATCTACGCCCGGCCTCCATGCGGTCTCCACCAGGGGCCAGGTAAGCCCGCTCGGCCAAGAGCCGCGCCGGCCCGCCCAGATAGCCCTAACCGGTGGCCTTCCGGTAGGCCAGGACAGAAGGCAACAGCAGGTGCTGCGGCCAGGACGACATGCGCTGCAGCTACTCGCTCGTGCCCTGCGCCGTCTGCCTGCTCCAACACGGCGCCTTCAGGCTGCGGCCGCTGTCGCCTCAAGCCGATAGCAACCGCCGGGCGCGGTCAGCAGCAGCTGCGGATGAGCCGGTTTGGCTTCGATCTTCTGCCGCAGGCGGTAGATGTGGGTCTCCAGCGTGTGGGTGGTGACCGCGCTGTTGTAGCCCCACACCTCGTTCAGCAGGATCTGCCGCGGCACCGGCCTTCCGCCGGCGCGATAGAGGAACTTCAGGATGTTGCTCTCCTTGTCGGTGAGCCGCACCTTGCGGTTCCGCGCCGGCTCCAGCAGCAGCCGCGCGCTCGGACGGAACATGTACGGCCCGACGGTGAAGACCGCGTCTTCCGAATTGTCGAACACGCGGAGCTGGGCGCGGACCCGTGCCAGCAGCTCGTTCAGCCGGAACGGCTTGGCAATGTAGTCGTTGGCGCCGGCGTCGAGGCCACGCACCACATCCTGTTCGCCATCCGCCCCGGTCAGCATGATGACCGGCATCGTCATGCCGTCGCGCCGCAGCTTGGCGCAGAGGTCGCGGCCGTCGCCGTCGGGCAGGCCGATGTCGAGCAGGATGGCATCGTAGCGTGCGTCAGCGGCGCCGAGCATCGCCTCGGCATCAGCTGCACTCACCGCCTCACCGGGGAGGAAGCTGCCGTCGGCGATCAGTTGCTCGGCCAGGGTTGCGCGGAGTGCGGCGTCGTCTTCGACGATGAGGATGGGGCGGGCGGACATGGAACCTCCAGACGGATACTGCTTCACCGCGCCATATCATTTTTAAGACGACGGCGCTTCTTGAGGGTTGATAAACCAAATAGGAGATGTAGACAGCATAAAATATTCGGAAATGATACAAATCGCATTTATGTGATGTAAGCCCTATGGCGATCCGCTAGGATCCTGGAGCTTGCCGCCGCATGGCCACCGTGACCTCCAACACACCGCTGTCTGAGATCATCCCGGCTACCGGCCTGCCGAGGCGCAGCAGGATCTCGCCGCGTGGTTCGTGTGAGGGTTTGACCAGCGGCGGCGGACCAGGTGGCACCGAGTCTTGAGTGAGGATCACTGCCACCGGGGCCTCGGAGTTGCGTTCGAAGTGACAGGTTGAGGGAGCCGAGGCCGGATAACGCCCGCTCGTCGAACACTTCCGGAGATTAATCGCTCCCGTTGTACGCTTGCCAGCCGCACCACCGGAAACTACCCGCCTCAGATTGTGTCCCGCCCCGTGCCGGGAGCTGTCTCGTGATAGCGCGACGCGAAGTTATCGCCAGCCTGGCCGGCGCCACGGGGTTGGCCCTGGCGCATCCAGCCCTGGCCGAGCCCTGGCCGGCGAAGCCCATCCGTGTCGTGGCGCCCTACCCACCCGGCGGCGCCACCGACATCACGGCCCGCATCTATGGGCGGCATCTCCAGCAGAGCCTCGGGCAGCCAATCGTCATCGAGAATAGAGCCGGGGCCGGCGGCGAACTTGGGGCGGAGTTCGTTGCGCGGGCGGCGCCGGACGGCTACACCCTGCTCTTCGGCGCGATCGGCAGCCTCGCTATCCACGCCGTCATTCCCTCACAACGGCCTCCGTATGCGCTGTTCGCCGCATTCGTCGGCGTCTCAATGGGCAGTTCCGTTCCCCTGGCCGTCGCGGTGCGCGACACTCTCGGCGTGAGTTCGCTGGAGGAGCTGTTAGCCATGGCCAGGGCAAGGCCAGGCTCTCTCACCTACGGCTCCGCCGGCAACGGGTCCACACAGCACCTCACAGGCGAGCATTTCAAGCAGCGGGCCAAGGTCGACCTGCTCCACGTGCCGTACCGCGGCAGCGGGCCGGCCGTGAATGACCTGCTGGGCGGCCAGATTGATTTGGCGTTCGAGACGCTGCCGGCGCTTTCCCCTGCGATACTGAGCGGCAGGATCAGGCTGCTCGCGGTGACCAGTGCGGTACGCGCCGCGATGATGCCGGAGACGCCTACTCTGGACGAGCTGGGCCTGAAGGGGTTCGACGTGAGCACGCTCTACGGGCTGCTGGCGCCGCGCGGCACCCCGGAGGCGATCGTCGAGCGACTGTCCCACGCCATGCAGGAAATCGCGCGCATGCCGGAGGTCCGGACGCAACTGGCCAGCCAGGGGGCGGAGGCGGTGGCCTCCACGCCCGCGGAGACCGATGCCTTGGTCCGCCGCGAAGTGAACAAGTGGAGCGAGGTTGCCTCTTCTGCCAAGCTGGACTGATGGGAGGCGCGACGGCCTGCACAGCTGGTGTCGGCCGGGGCGGGAGACGGTGGTGACGCCGGTGCAGGACGACGAGGCGGCACTCCCCAGACGGGCCGATCCGGCGTTACTGGAGGCCCTGGCGAGAGCCTTCCGGTACCAGCGGCTGCTGGACGAGGGACGGTACGCCCCGATCAGCGAGATGGCGGCCGCGGAGCGAGCGTGGCTACCTCGGCACGCTGCTACGCTTAACGCTGCTGGCACCGGACCTCGTCGAGGCAATCCTCGACGGGCGGCAGCCAGAGGGCATGGATCTGCCGTGGCTCCAGGCCCGTTCCCGATGGGATGGTCCGCGCAGCGCAAGGCGGTCGAGTCTAGAGCAGTTTTGCCCTGATCAGACCCACATCGGGCGGTCAATAGCTGCAAGGTGGATGGCGCGGTAATCTTTCCCGACATCGTCAAAGTTCGACTGAACCCGTCAAGCCCGAAAGTGCTCTAGGGCGGAATCCGATCATTCTGGTTCATAGCCTGCGGCGGTGAAGTAGTTTCGGCACTCTTCCGGGGTAAAGCGTGGCAGGGCGTCGCGGATGGCATCCCAGAGCCCGTCGATGGTCCGCGCGGCG
>NZ_JACOMF010000071.1 GCF_014283215.1 Siccirubricoccus deserti | reverse complement strand
GGCGCGTAGATCTTCGGACAGGGTTCTCGCCATGCAAGCTGGCCTCCGTGCCCAGCAGGCACGGTGAATCAGATTTCGCGCCGGGCGGGAATCCTCAGCGACTCTGAATGGTCAGATTTCGCTCTAGCTGTGCAGTCCCGGGGTGTTGTGGTGCGTTCTCTCGCGAGGAGGAGGACGCCTGATGGCATCAGGTCTTCACTCGAACGACGCTGCGAGTTCGAGCCGAGCTCCAAGCGTCGCAAGCGCCGACCCGCGCCCTAGCCGCCCACTACCACCTGAATTCCAAGACCGTGGCGAAATGATGCAGCCAGACCAGCAGGGACTGTCGAAATTTCTGTGTTTCGGGCGTACGCTGCTGCTGAGGAAGCCATCGTATGCCGAGACGCAAACAACCCCTTATTCCGGATGAGCTGCTAGGCGGCTACTGGCTGGATCAGACCCCCGGGCCACCCTGGCCGATGGCGGCCTGCTGGACGGGCTCAAGAAGGCCTTGGCCGAGCGGGCGCTGAACGCCGAGCTGGACCATCACCTGGAGGGGGGAGCCGGACGGTCGAGCCAACAGCCGCAACGGCTATGGCGGCACGTCGGTGCTGACCGGCACTGGGCGGCTGGATCTGCGGATGCGGCGGGATCGGCTCTCGACCTTCGACCCGCAGCTGATCGCAAAGTGCCAACGCCGCTTCCCCGGCATCGAGCACCGCCTCACCAAGTCTTCCACTACCCGGACCGCGAGGCGTTCAAGGCCCATGTCCTGGCCTTCGTCACCGCCCGCAGCGCCAGATGGTGGGCTTGCCCTTCCCCGTGGACGCACGGATCGCCATCGTGCCCGCGCCGTCAGCGGCCATCAGCACAATGCGCGTCCGCCAGACGTGGTGCTGCGGGCTCTTGCGGTCCGCAGCCACACCTTCGAGCCGCTCCCGGTCGCCCGGCCCGAGCCGAACCTCAACGTCATCCCTCATGCGCCCAGGCTTGCAGGTCCAGGGCAGCATGGAAATCATCGACGTCAATCATTCCAATAGGTCATTTCGAACTCAGCTTCTTATTTCAACAGATTCGGCACACTGGTATCACTCATCAGCACGGTGAAGCTGTGATCCCATTGCCAGCGAGAGCTTCCGCTGGATTGGTGCCTACCACCCAAACCTTGCAATCTGTACGAAGTCGAGTGCAAGCCTTGCTGAACCGGAAGATACTTCAGTTGCTTCCGATGCCGTCCTGGGCTTGCCCCTCCGGTGGCAGGCTGCGGCCTCCAGGGGGTAGAAATGCCACGGATCGTGTCGTGGGCACCACCGCCACACTGCCGAACTGGAAAGCCCGTGCCAGGGCTTCGGTAAATTTCGGTACGCCATCCCAAAGCAAATGGATCGCGTCGAAGAACAAGGTTTCGTCGAGGTGGAACGAAAGATTGCTGTCCCAATACTGTCCACCGCCGGTGCGCAAGGCAGCCAGAATGCCGGAGTTGAAGCGATTCCGCATCTGGCCCTGCGGATCGTATTGCAGCTTCCATTGCGGGTGAAGCGGCGTGGACGCGACCATCAAGCGACGTCCTTCCTGTTGCAGCTTGACGCTCAGGTGAGACAATGCCTCAAAGCAGGCAGGATCCAGGCGCTCGACATCGCCGTAAAGAAGACGCCCTCGATTTCTGTCGCTTTCAATCGGGCCGCTGCCGTACCGGTCAAAGACCAGTGGATCGATCCTGTTCTCGCCGGAGCGCTTATCGGCAATCTCGATCGCGTTCCGAATCAAGGACACCAGAGAAAAGTATCGCGTATAATACAGCCATGGCGAAGTTCCACCGAAAACATAGCCATCCACGTCCTGCCGGTTGAAGGATGCCGTGGGAGGCGTGGTGCAGTCGTCGAAATCCTGCGGCGCAGCGATGAACAGTACCTCGCGTACAGTAGGATAACGATCCAGGAGCCAGTTCGCGGTGTAGACCGTCTGGTTCGCGCTCTGGCCGCAGAAGGCGCCATTAAGCGGCACGGTCCCGGGCGAATTCCGTTCCGCGGTCACTCCGTCGAAGTGACGCCAGGCCACGGATGAACCGATCACCAGCAGGGTCGGTGACACCGGTGGGTGTTGCCGTAGGAAGGCGAATTTCTCATCGATGCAGATCGAGTTGGTAAAAGCAGGGGGTGGCAGGCGGCCGACCGCCGATAGAGTCCACAAAGACATATAGTACAGGATAAATATCCCGGCGATGCTGCCAAGGAATGAGACGAGATACCACGGCCGCACCGGGTTCGACCCGCCGCCGGCATGACGGCTCACCTCTTCGTTTCCCTGATGTGGGCGCGGCATTTCGAGCATAAGTTAACCGCCTTTGTGCTTTCCGGCGATGAGCTGCACGAACTCGCCGACATTGTGGAGTGACTCGAGTTCCGCGGTGCGGAAGCGAACGCCGAATTTCATTTCGGCTGCGACCACGAGATTGACATGGGCTTGGCTATCCCATCCAGCAATGTCCTCCGCTGTCGTTCCGGAATCCAGAACGATCTCGTCATCGTCGAATACGTCGCGGAACACCTGGGTAAGGACCGCATAGATCTCTGCCTCAGTCATCGTGCATCCAATTCAATGAAATGTTTGGGTGCCCGGCCGCCGATCACATCGTACTGCCAGCACGTTGTTCCCTCAGGACTATCCGGCAGGGGATCCAGAGGCACGAAGCCCAGGTTCGGGTAGTGCTCCGCGACCATGCCATTCCGCCCGGTCGGACGGTATTCGCCGATCAAGGTCGAAACGCCCCGCCGCGAGGCCGCTGCCGCCAGGACCTCGAGCACGGCAGCTTCGACCTGCCGGCCCAGAACACGGCAGCTCATCAGCCAAGTATCGATCAGCAATTCGCCTGACCGCAGGGCCGCATCGGGTCGGGCTAGGACGACGCAGATCAGGCCATTATCACCGAAGCGGTCGGTGAGGCGCAGCGCCAGGGCGACCGCAGCCGGGTTGGCTGCCAAGGCCTGCACCTCAGCCTCCGTGTAGCGCCGGGTGGTGAGGTTGAATTGATTGGTCTTGTTGATGAGCTGTGTCACCCGCGACAGTTCGCCAGGCCCGACATCCGTCGCCGTCAAAACCATCTTCAGGCTACGCAGGTAGCCGTCCATATCCGTCGCCTGCTCTTGCGCAACGCGACGCGCCTCGTTCAGCGCGTAGCTGCGACTGCGGGCAGCGTCATCCGCGGTGAAGCCGGTGGCTTCGAAATAGCCAGCGGCAGCCAGCCGGGCCGGATAATTGGCGACATCCTCCGGCAATTCCGGCACCGCAACCTCCGGCAACTCCCGGCGTATGATGTCGCGCTCCGCTGGATTATCATCGACGAAAACCAAGCTATCGAGGCCGATGTTCAGGGTCTTCGCAATCTGCCGCAGATTGCCGGCCTTATCATTCCAATTCGCCACGAAGGTTGCGATGTCACCGCGCCGTAGAGCCATCTCCGGATGCTGGGTGAACACTGCCTCGGCGACTGCCGCATCATTCTTGCTGCAGACCGCAAGGATGATCCCGCGCTTGCCGAGCAGCGCAACATAGCGCTGGAAGGCGATGAAGGCCTCGCCGGTGGCATCGCCCTGGCCCAGCTTGATTCCATCGATCCCGTCGTCGCCGATCACCCCGCCCCAGAGCGTATTGTCGAGATCGAGAACCAGGCATTTGCGCGAACGTCCCATGACGGCGGCCGCGACACGAGCAACGAGGTCACCGTAGAGCGGAGCGAGCACCGGACTTACAAGTTGCTTGGCCTGATGCCACCGCACGGGATCGGCGAGGCCCATGACCTGGCCATAGCTGGCTGCCGGCAGTGCGAGATCGAGCAGCAGGACGCCCTCCTCCCGTGCCGCCACACGGATAGCGGCGTTCAGCATGCCAATCACGGTGTTGGGTGCAGCGGGAACGAGCGCCTCGAAGGAGCCGAACAGCGGCGGATCAGCCGGCACCAGTGTCTGCTGCATCACCTGGGCATTGAACCGTGCCCGCGCTTGGCGCCAAAGATGGCGCAACTCATCCACCCGGGCGGTCACGGCCTCGGTCACGGCGGCCTCGGAAGATTCGAGCGGCAGGTCGAGCGGGGCGTCGCGCGCATCGAGGGCGAGCAGCACGAGTTGCGGCGCGAATGCCGCCATCATCGGATCCTCGCCCAACAGCGCCTGACGATAGAGGCCATAGGGCGCGGCATGCACCGACACCGCCAGGCCACGGCGCAACCCGGCAACCCGGATTGCCGGCACGAGGTGATCGACCGTGTGGGAAGAGAGAATGGCGAGGCGACACGCGGCAAGCCCTGCCGCCATCGGCCGCGATGACGCCGCGGCCTCAGCCAAGCCGTCAGCGGCCAATTTGTCCAGCCTTCCGATGGCCGTGAAGTCATGCCGAAAGCCGGCAAGATGCATGGCCTGCGACAGACGGTCCGCCGGGTTGTCTATCCGCTTGGCGGCGGAAATCGCCGCAGCAAGATCCGCATGAGCCGGCAGCCAGGCGAGTTGTTCCATGCGCACCTCAGAACTGGAAGTAGAGGAACTCGGTTGGCGCGGAGGAGAAGGTCCGCATGAGCACGAAGAAGCACAACAACCCCAGGACCGCGCCGTAGGTTGGCGTCGGGCGCCAGGTCATGGCAGGCAGGATGGGCTGAAGCCAGTTCGGTCGGGCCCGCCAGCCCAACGCCGTACGATAGTGCCGCAGCCACTGCTGGGTATTCGGCATGACCCAGACGACGGCAAGCAGCGCCATGATCGTCGCCCAATCCAGGATCCGGAAGAAGCTGCCGGGCCCGACCTGCAGGCCGTACCACTCGGTCAGATCAGAGAACAAGGGCAGCTGCGCCAATGCAGTGGGGACGACGATTCCATGCAGCCCGGCCATGCCAGCAAGCAGGTTCAAGGCGGTTGTCAGGTCGGATGCACGGAAGAATACCATGGCCACGACGACACAGAGAAAGGTCAGCAGGACCGCCGCGGCGTTCGGCAACGGCCTGTCGTCATCGAGTTTCCAGCCCCGCTGCACCTTCAATGCGCGCCAGGCGTGGGCGACGACGAGATAGAAGCCATGCAGCAGGCCGAACACCACGAATTGCCAGCCGGCGCCATGCCAAACTCCCGAGATGAACATCGTCAGGAGAGTCGGATAGGCAACCAGCGTCAGAAAGCTGCCAAGCGTCATCCTGCCTCGCCGCGGCAGTGGCTTGCCGGCCGCGGCGCGGGCCCGGGTCACGCGCAGCACGATGGGGTTGTAGATGTAAGCGGTCAGGAAGCGGGTCAGCGTCATATGCCAGCGAGACCAGAATTCGATGACGTTGCGGGCCTTGTAGGGGCTATCGAAATTCGGCGGCAGGCTGATGCCGAACAGCAAGCCGAGGCCGATCGCCATATCGGTGTAGCCGGAGAAATCGAAGTAGATCTGCAGAGTGTAGGACAAGGCCGCACCCCAGGCGTCGAGGAACGGCAGGGCGGCTCCTTCCGCAGCGGCGGCAAAAGCTGGGCTGGCACGGGCGCCGAGGGGATCGGCGAAGACAACCTTCTTGGTTAGGCCGAGAACGAACAGGGTGGCGCCCACAGATATGTTGTCGAAGCGTGGCTTGAAATTGTCGGGATTGCCGAATTGCTGCATCATCTCGCGGTGATGTGTGATCGGCCCGGCAATCAGATGCGGAAAAAACGTGATGAACAAGCAGTAGTTGAGAAAATCATGCTCAACGACGGCGCCATCCTGAGCATCGCTAAGATAGGCAATTTGCTGGAAGGTGAAAAACGAAATTGCCAAGGGCAGCACTATCTGCTGCACTTGCCAATCCAAACCCAAAGCAGCATCAGCATTCATTAATATGAATGTCGTGTATTTGTAGTATACCAACAATGCGAGATTGGCGGCAATGCCAATGGTTAGCGCGGCTCGGGAAGGCTTTCGTAACAAGTAACCGCCCAGCAGATAGTTCGCGACAATGCTAACCATCAGCAGAGGAACGTAGCTTGGGTTCCACCATCCATAAAAGACCAGTGATGCGGCTGTGAGCCAAGCCGCAGCCAGCCGTTGGCGGTTACTCCCTGCAAGGACAAAAAAACCTAGTAGAACGATTGGCAGAAAGCCGATGATGAAGGTGGCGGAGCTGAACAGCATCGCGTCGTGGGTCCTCATCAGGCTGCGATTGTTATGAAATCGCGATTAAAATAGCTTGGCTTCAGGAAATTCCGAATCACAATGATGAAGGTGATTCCTACAAGCTGTCCGCAAAATTTCAACACTTTTCGATGCCAATCCATACTAATGTCGTGAAAATATTTAAAATACAATTTTTTGTCATTACTGAATGGGTGTGTGCCGACCACTACGCCGTTCACGATAAAGCTAATCAATGCGTGGAGGCTGGACCTGATCTTGAAGGTGGTCAAGGTCGTGGAGACTTGCTGATGACGCCTGAATTAGCTCGCTGATGCCGCTGCGGAACGCCTTATCCGATGCCGCCGCGGCTGGAGCTACCAACTGAGCAGCATGATCATCGCGTAGCTGCGATCAATCGTTGCTGGCGGCATCTGTTCAAGCAGCTTTGCATCGGCATTCCGTACCCAATCATATTGTGGCATCAGCAGCCAGATGCGCCGGCCTTGGTGGGCGGCCGCAGCCAAGGCTTCCGTCGTCAATGCAGTCGGTGCCTGCACGCGGTGATGAACATACAGATCTGGCGGGAGCGGCCGCGGCGCCCACCGGAAGATCGCCCGCTTATGGTCATCGAAAATCCCCTCGGCATACCGCAGCATCGGCAGAACGCTAGTGCCGGGACCAAGCACCACCATGTCGTCAGGGCTGAGATGTGAAAGCACCTTGGCCATCGCGCCACGCCAGTCTTGCTTGTCCGCCAAGGTCCTGACGTAAACTCCCTGCAGGCCAAGTGCGACGCAAGCAGCCAGCGCGATCGCCAGCCCGCCGCGCATGAGCCGCGGCGCCGGGGAAACCAGTGCCATGCCGGCAATAATGCTGAAAGGCACACCGATCCAGATGATGATGCGCGGGATGAGGAACGGTGACCAGAAGCTGAGACCGATCACCGCAACCAGGAACAGGATCGGCACTCCAAACAGCAGCACGGCAGCGTTCCGTTCAAGCCGCAGGAACGGCAGTGTCAATCCCAGCAATGCCACAGTGCCGCACGACAAGATGCATGAGAGCCGGAAAAGCGACTGCGGCGTTACCGGATCAATCAGCAAGTTGTTCAGCAAATTGAGCACGGCAACCAGATCAGGCGGCGAGATCCAATCAAGATCGAAACGCCCAGCTTGATGCATAATAGCATAAAGCTCCGGCAGGGCGAGCACGGCGACCACCAAATTGGCCAGGAGGAAACGTGGCAGTGCCTCCCTGCCGGCCGGACGCGTGAGCAGCATCCCACCACCACAGATACTGAGCGCAGCGACGGTGAAGACCGATGTCGCGTGCGCATAGATCAGCAGCGCTGCACCAGCCGTGAACAGCGCCAACGGGGCGTGCGCAGCAATCCGACCCTGAGCCGGCACCGCTGCTAGCGACCTTCGGACGAAGCGAAGCAGCCCAAGCAACGTCAGGGCGAAGAACAACGATACCAATGTGTAGACCCGCGCTTCCTGCGCATAGAAGATCTGCATCGGCGCCAGCGCGAACAGCAACGCCGAAACCAGCGCCGCCGGCACCGCCGCGATCTGCACCGCCAGGAGAAAGACCAATGGAATGGTGATGGCCGAGGCGATAGCGGAGAACAGCCGCAAAGCGAAATCTCCATCGCCGGCGACGGCCGCCCAGATCTTCAGCAACATGTAATATAGCGGAGGCGTCGTCTCGATGAACAGCCCGTCGGTCCAGATGAAGCCGAGGTCGCGCTGGATCCAGTAGCCTGAGAATGCCTCGTCGCTCCAGAATGACGCGGCATCCAGCCGATACAGCCGCAACAGCAATCCCAGGGCGGTGATCCCGATGAGCGCCATGGTGGTGGCGGCACCAGAGGTAACCATGGGCGCGCGTGGCAAAGGCCCGGTCAACAGTTTGGCGGCGGAGGATCGCTTCATCAGGTGCAACACTGCGTCATCGTAAGGCATTCCCAGTTCGGCAAGCTCAATTGCAACAGGGCCCGATGGCTCAAGCACCCGGCTAATTCTCGCAAAAGGCGGATGCAGTGACACCTCTTGGATGGCATTCCGCTGAGCAACGCCAGCCACCGCTGCGATAACCGCCGATACACCAAGGGGCAGGCATCATCTACTAACGATGGCGCGACCCTGCTCGCCCGAGACACCGCATGGCGCAATGTATCGGCCGTGATGGTCTGGCGAAGCGGATTGCCCACACGTGTAGGTCACTAGGGAGACTTGGCCGGTGGCGTCCCTTGCGCGATCCACGAAGACCTCTACTGCCCGCGTGGTCGAGCCGAAAGCCACGATAGTGCCTGGAAGCGCCAGCCTGCGACGATCGCATGTCCTGTTGCCGCGCAACCGCGGGATGATTCTGCGCGCTGCTGCACACCGGAGCCTACTGGCTGCTCTGATCACTCTGCAGTCTGATGCCGAAGCGCTCGGCTTTGCGCATCGTGCGGATTGACGCGCCGCGTCTGCGACCGGTGAAGCTTGCCATACGTTTCACCGAATGAAACACCCGCTTCATGCCGCGCCTGCTGACTGCCGACCCTGATCAGGCGATCATCCGCCTCGTGCTCGACCGACTGCCGCGCCTTGCCTTCTGAAACCGAGGGCGGATGCCCCGATCAAGCCCCTATGTCACAACCCTCCAGACCGGTAATGCGCACTACCAAGCCGCTCGATAGGGCCGGTGCTGCGGCGCCACGTCAGCACAAGCCAAGTGTTGGATAACCTATCTCCGGCTCGGCATCCAAAGCGGCACGGATATTTTCCGGAGCAAGCTCTCACGGTTGCGCTGGTTGTCGTCGAAATGAGGCTCGCTCCAACAAGCGTTCCTATTCACGAGGCCACACTCAGGGTAATCACGAGGTCACACTCAGGGTAACGGTGCGCCGACTGGGGCGCCGCTGATCCTGGCAGGAATTTGATTCTGTCGCTCGTCTTGTTGGTCGGGTGCGTCGCTGCTGAGGCATTCCTTAAATCAGCAGCTGAAGTTGAGGTGTGAAGCATGAAGGTACTGATCACGGGCAACATGGGCTATGTGGGACCCGCAGTCGTGCGACGCCTGCGCAACCGCTTTCCCAACGCATATCTGCACGGGTATGACAACGCCTATTTTGCACACTGCCTAACCAATGCCTTGCAACTGCCGGAGCGCTTGCTCGATCGGCAAAGCTATGGCGACGTCCGCACAATGGACGAAACGCTGTTCGACGGCTGCGATGCGGTCGTACACCTCGCTGCTGTTTCGAATGATCCAATGGGCAACCGCTTCGCCCGGGTGACAGCGGCGATCAATCAGGACGCATCCGTTCAGCTTGCTCGGACGGCGGCCAGGGCAGGCGTGCAGAATTTTGTCTTCGCTTCAAGCTGCAGTGTCTATGGCGTCGCCGAGGGTGGTCCACGGCGAGAAGAGGATCCGCTCAACCCGGTGACCGCCTATGCCGCATCGAAGATCGGGACCGAGCAGGCGCTGAAGCAGATTGATGGTGACATGGTCATCACCTGCCTGAGATTCGCCACGGCCTGCGGCATGTCCGATCGGCTTCGGCTTGATCTCGTGTTGAACGACTTCGTCGCCTGCGCCATAGCGCGCGGCGAAATCAGCGTATTGAGCGACGGAACGCCCTGGCGGCCGCTGATCGACACCGCCGACATGGCGCGCGCCATCGAATGGGCGGTGACACGCCCTGCCAGGATTGGCGGCCGCTTTCTCACCGTTAACGCCGGTTCGAACGACCGGAACTATCAGGTCAGGGATTTGGCGAACGCCGTTGCGGCGGCAATACCGGGCACGACTGTCAGCATCAACACCGCGGCGCCCGCCGACAGCCGATCCTACCAGGTCGATTTTGGCCGCTATGCCGCTCTTGCTCCGGAGCACCAGCCGGAAGTCACACTGGCCAGATCAATCAAGGAGTTGGCAGAAGGCCTAAAGGCCATGGGGTTTGCTGACGCCGAATTTCGCGGTTCCTCGTTGATGCGTCTGCAGGTTCTGCAAAGCCACATCGGCCAGGGCCGTCTCTCGGAAGAACTGGTGTGGCAATAATGCAGATTGAATTGCACAGACATGGCCTAAGGATAGAACGATGAAAGTTGTATTGCTCGCTGGCGGTCTTGGAACAAGACTCAGCGAAGAAACAAGCATTAGACCGAAACCTATGGTTGAGATCGGTGGAAAGCCGATAATGTGGCATATTATGAAAATATATGCGCATTACGGAATGCGCGATTTCATCATACTTGGCGGTTACAAGGTAGAATATATTAGGGAGTATTTTATTAACTATCGGAAAAACCAATGCGACTTCACTGTTGACCTGAAATCCGGCAAGGTCGATTGGCTGCAGGCGGTCGGGGATGATTGGCGGGTGACCATTCTCGACACCGGAGGTGCGACAATGACCGGCGGCCGCATTCTTCGGGCGCGGCACTTTCTACAGGACGAACGCTTCTGCCTGACCTATGGCGACGGTCTGAGCAACGTGAACATGGATCAGCTCATTTCGACACATAGGGCCGCGAATGCATGGTGCACGTTGACCGCTGTCACTCAGCCGGGGCGCTATGGTGCACTGCGCCTCAATGAGGATCACACCATGGTCAAAGGCTTCCGCGAGAAGCACATGGCTGACGGAGGACTGATCAACGGCGGATTCTTTGTGTGCGAGCCGCAGATGCTGGATCTGATCGACGGCGACGATACCGTGTTCGAGGCTGAGCCATTGGAGCGGGCGATCGAGCGCGGCAAGCTCGCCAGCTACCTGCATGACGGCTATTGGCAAAGTATGGACTCACTGCGTGACAAGCAGATCCTCAATGCACAATGGGCCGCCGGCGCACCGTGGAAGATCTGGTAACGCGGATCGCCCAGCCGATGCGATAGTCGAAAGGGGACTCACTTGATCATTGTTGATACCGCCCTTGCCCGCTGTGAGGCTGAAGGTCGGCCGATCCGTGTTGGTGTCGTCGGGGCCGGCTTCCAGGGTGCCGCCATCGTCCGCCAAATCACGACCTCGACACCCGGCATGCAAGTCGCGGCCGTGGCGAACCGCCATATCGACAAGGCGATTGACGCATTCAAGGCGCTCGGGATCGACCCGGTTGTCCGTGAGGGTCGCGGTGCCATCGAGGCCGCAATTTCCTGCGGCCAGTCAGTGGCGACGGAGGATGCGACAGCCCTTGCCACTGCCGACGGCATCGACGTGGTTGTCGAGGTCACGGGCTCCGTCAACTATGCGGCGGAGGTCGTGCTCGCCGCGATCTCGGCGGGCAAGCATGTCGTCCAGATGAACGCCGAATTGGACGGAACGGTCGGCCCGATTCTCAAGCGAAAAGCCGATGCAGCCGGGGTCATCTACAGTTTTTCGGACGGTGACCAGCCTGGCGTGCAGATGAACCTCTACCGCTTCGTTCGTGGCCTTGGCGTCAGGCCCGTGCTGTGCGGCAATATCAAGGGCCTGCACGACCCCTATCGCAACCCTACCACTCAGAAACCCTTTGCTGAGCGTTGGGGGCAGAAGCCGGCAATGGTTGCCTCATTCGCCGACGGCACGAAAATCTCCTACGAGCAGGCCATCGTAGCGAACGGTACGGGCTTCAAGGTTGCTCGGCGCGGCATGATCGGGCCGGATTTTTCAGGAGGCGATCCCTACGCGCCACTTCGCCCGCTTGAAGAGACAGTCGCCGCCTTCACGGACCATCTGATAGCTGATGGGCCAGGACTCGTGGATTATGTCGTCGGTGCACGTCCAGGTCCCGGCGTCTTCGTGCTGGGCACGCACGATGATCCACGCCAGCGGCATTTTCTCAACCTCTACAAGCTTGGGTCAGGCCCTTACTTCTGCTTCCATACGCCCTACCACCTCTGCCATTTCGAAGTGCCGATTTCGATCGCACGTGCGGCCCTGTTCGGCGATGCCGTTCTTGCGCCGCGTGGCGGTCCGGAAGTTGGTGTCATCGCTGTCGCTAAGACCGATCTGGTACCTGGTGATATCATCAGCGAGTTTGGCGGCTACCATGCCTATGGGGTTGCCGAGAATAGCGAGATAATCTCGCGAGACCGGCTGTTGCCGCTTGGCATTGCGCTTGGCTGTCGCATCGCACGGCGTGTGGCAAAGAACAGCGTTCTCACCTTTGCTGATATCGAAATTCCCGCAGGTCGTACCATTGATGCGCTTTATGCCGAGCAGGAAGCGCATTTCCCGATCGGTACGCCTGCCCAAGCAAGGGTCTCCGTATGATCTTCCGTAAGACGACATTGCAGGATGCCTGGCTGATCGAGATCGAGCCCAGAGGCGATGAGCGTGGTTTTTTTGCGCGGACTATGTGCCGCAACGAATTTGCGGCGCATGGTATGGTTAGTGACTATGTTCAGCAGAATATGTCGACCTCCACTCATGCAGGAACGCTTCGCGGCCTGCATTTCCAGCGCCCGCCCCATACGGAGGCGAAGCTGGTGCGCTGCTCGCGTGGCGCCATCATCGATGTCATTGTTGATCTACGATCAGGCTCGCCAAGCTATCTTCGGCATGAGGCTTTTGAGCTTACTGCGATGAATCGGCAGCAGCTTTATGTACCACCTGGCTTCGCGCATTCGTTCCAAACGCTTGTTGATAACGTTGAGGTATCTTACCTTGTATCGGCAGCTTACGCGCCGGAGTCTGAAGGGGGCCTACGCTATGATGACCCGCTGCTGGGGATCGCTTGGCCAATGCCGATAGCGGCAATATCTGAAAAAGATGCAAGCTGGCCACTGCTGAAAGCTGACAATCGGCCGATCTTCTAAGTGTTTGGTCCCGGCATTTGGTGGTGCGGGTTTGCTGTGAAGCGTTGCGGCTCCGCCGTCCATGCCTTGCAGATGAATTCGTATGGTGTGAGGCCGCGTAGTCGCTTGAGCCGGCGACCGAAGTT
>NZ_JACOMF010000070.1 GCF_014283215.1 Siccirubricoccus deserti | reverse complement strand
CGCCGCGCGGACCATCGACGGGCTCTGGGATGCCATCCGCGACGCCCTGCCACGCTTTACCCCGGAAGAGTGCCGAAACTACTTCACCGCCGCAGGCTATGAACCAGAATGATCGGATTCCGCCCTAGAGCAGCTTTTTTCACGCAGACTGTTCCCGGCCTGGATGAAACGGCTCCAGCACCGGCAAGGCGGCGCTTACCGGAGCGAAGACCCGCCCTGGCCAGGCAGCCTCGGCCGGGGCACGCCTACCCCTCCAGGTGCCGCCGTCTGAGCCGCGCCAGCAGCCCATCCACCGGCCCGGCCACCATCGAGACCGCCCAGGCCGCCCCAGCCGCCAGCACCACTGCCGGCCCGGCCGGGACATCGGCATGGAAGGACAGCAGCAGCCCGGCCACCGCCGCCAGCATGGCGATGCCCACCGACGCATAGACCATGCCGCCGACCTGCCGTGCCCAATGCCGCGCGGCGATCGCCGGCAGCATCATCAGCCCCACCGCCATCAGCGTGCCGAGCGCCTGGAAGGCGGCCAGCAGGTTCAACACCACCAGGCCGAGGAAGCCCATGTGCCACCACGCCCCGCGCGCCCCCACCGCCTGGGCGAAGCCAGGGTCGAAGCATTCCAGCACCAGCGGCCGCCAAGCCAGGGCCAGCGCCGGCAGGGTGATGGTGGCGGCGCCGGCCATCAGCAGCAGCGCCGCATCATCCACCCCGAGGGCGCTGCCGAACAGCAGGTTGGTCAGCTCCACCGCCCCACCGCGCCAGGACACCATGGCAACGCCGGCCGCCAGTGCCACAAGGTAGAGCGCGGCCAGGGAGGCATCCTCCCGCCCGCCGGTCGCCCGCGACAGCGCCCCGGCGCCGACCGCGACGGCGAGGCCGGCGACCAGCCCGCCCGCCGCCATCGCCGGTACCGAGAGACCAGCCAGCAGAAAGGCGGCGGCGACGCCGGGCAGGATGCCATGCGCCAGCACATCGGCGGTCAACGACATCCGCCGCAGCACCAGAAAGACCCCAAGCGGCGGCGCCGCCACCGCCAGCGCCAGGCAGCCGACCAGCGCGCGGCGAAGGAAGCCGTGGTCGAGGAAGGGTCCGAGGAGGTGGTCCAGGATCAGGCGGCGTCCGGCCGGGCGCAGATCCCGGCGTCGGGATCCCAGGCCTCGGCCATCATCCGGGCGCGCAAGCGGTTGGCGGCGGTCAGCACCTGCCCGGTCGGCCCCCAGCCGAGGCAGTCGCGCGCCAGCAGCAGGGTCTCGGGGAATTCGCGCTGCACCAGTTCCAGGTCGTGCAGCACGGCGATGATGGTGCGGCCCTCGCCATGCCAGCGCCGGACCATCGTCAGCAGATCGGCCGAGGTGCGGGCGTCGAGGGCGTTGAAGGGCTCATCCAGCAGGATCACCGGGGCGTCCTGCAGCAGCAGCCGGGCAAACAGCACGCGCTGGAATTGCCCGGCTGAGAGGCTGCCCACCGGTCGCCGTTCGAAGCCCTGCAGCCCGACCGCGGCCAGCGCCGCCTCGGCCCGTTCCCGCGCCGCCGGACGGATGGCGCGGAAGCCCCCGGTCTTGCCCCACAGGCCGAACAGCACGGCATCAAGGCAGTCGAGCGGAAAGCCACGGTCCAGCGCCGCCTGTTGTGGCAGCAGCGCGACCTGGCCGGCGGCGCCCTCGATCCTGCCGTGGTCGGGGCGGTGCAGCCCGGCCAGCGCCCGCAGCAGGGTGGTCTTGCCGGCACCATTCGGGCCGACCACCGCGGTGAGGCTGCCGGGGGCGAAGCGGCCCGACAGGTGATGCACCGCTGGCCGCCGGTGGTGGGAGACCGTGAGGTCGGCGACCCGGATCTCCGCCGGCGCGGCTGCGCGGCTCATGCCGCCATCGCCCAGGCAACGGCGATCCAGAGCAGCCCCAGGACGCCGGCCGCCAGCGCCAGGCGGGCGGCGGCACCGGAAGCCAAGGCGAGTGGGTCGGCGAAGCGAGGAGGCATGGCGTTACGAGATAACATATCAGGGGCGGCCGACAAGCCCGGCAGGCGGGCAAAGGCTGCGGGACCAGATAGGGGAATTTGTCGGGTAAATTTACACTCCATGGTGCCGCACCCGGTCATCCTTAATAATTTCAATATCTTAACTTTATGGCACAGGGCTTGCAGCAAGCCTGGCAACTCTGCTGGAGATAGCCTTATGCGCCGTTTGGCCCTTGCCGCCCTGGGTCTTCTGACCGGGGCGTACCTGACCGCAGCCCAGGCCGCGGTTACCACCTACACCAGCCAATCCGACTTCCTTGCGGCGATCGCGGCAAGCCACAGCGGGACTGTCACCCAAAACTTCTCGGGCTTCGCGACGCCGGAGGAACCCTTTCCCCTTGGCGGCCAGACGGTCGGCGGCATCACCTATGGCGCTTCCGTCGACGAGGTCTATGCAATCGATCCCGCCTTCGACCCGATGTATGACTGGGGCAGCGGTGCCGTGCTGGCACTCGCCTTGAGCGGCCAGTCCGTCACCCTGACTTTTGCCCCGACGACCGCCTTCGGCGCCTTTTTCGGTACTGTCATGGATTACGCCGGTGAGGTCACTATCGACATCGGGGGCGAGAGCTTCGACATCGTCACCCTTGACCATCCGAATTTGTACTTCGCCGGCTTCATCTCAGACACGCCCTTCACCTCGGTGACCATCACCACCCGCAATGACTTCTTCGGCACCATCATGGATGACATCATCATCGCCATCCCGGAGCCGATGTCCCTGGCATTGTTCGGCACGGCGCTGCTCGGCCTGGGCGTGGCGCGCCGCCGCACCGCCTGACAGCGTCTTCCAGCAGGACAACAGGCCGCCAGCCCGCCGGGTTGGCGGCCTTTTTCGTGTCAGGCGTCGAAAAGGCGCAGGGGGTGATGGAGCGCGACCCGGCGCCGCCTTGGCAAGCCCACCCCGAGTGCCTGTCGAGATTCTTTACGTGCCCTGCCAGCTACACTCCCCAGGCTTCCGGGCCGCACCCTCTCCCGCCTTCGAGTCGCACAAGGGAATCGGGTTGACCTCGGCACTGCATCCCGCAGCCCCCTGCCTCACCTGCGGGCCGCCAGCGCCACCCCGCCGAGCGTCAGCGCCAGCGCTGCCAGCTGCCGTAGCCCGAGCGGCTCGCCCAGCGCCAGCCCACTGCTGAAGACGCCGATCACCGGCACCAGCAGCGAGCCGATCGCCGCCGTGCCCGCCGGCAGCAGCCGCAGCGCACGGAACCAGGCAAGGTAGGCCAGCACCTGTCCCATCAGCGCCGCATAAGCCAGGCACCCCCAGCCCAGCACGGTGACGCGGCCGAACTCCACCCGCTCGAAGATCAGGGCGATGACCGCGACCGGCAAAATCCCGATCGCCAATTGCCAACCAACCAGCGGCACCGGCGGCATCTGCACCGGAAAGCGCTTGGTGAAGATGATCCCGCCGGCAAACATCAGCGCCGTGCCGAGGATCGCCGCCACCCCGGGCAGCTTCGCCACTAACGCCGCCGCCGGGATCGAGGCGAGCTGCCCCGCCATCAGCAGCGTCACCCCGGACAGCCCCAGGCCGAGCCCCGCCAGCCGCCGCCAGTTCGGCCGCTCGCCGAGGAAGGGCCAGGCCATCACCGTCGCCCAGACCGGCATGGTATAGGCAATGATCGCCGCCTCCGAGGCGTCCAGCCAGAACAGCGACAGCGGCGCCAGCGCCAGCCAGGAGGTCACGTTCAGCACCGCCGCCATCGCCAGCCGCCCCCATTGCCCGGGCAGCGGCAGCAGCCGCTGCCGTTGCGCCAGGGCCAGCAGCAGGAGCAGCGAGATGGCGACCAGGGCGCTGAGGATGCGGAAGGTGAAGGGCGGCCATTCCAGCATCAGCAGCTTCATGACGGGCCAATTGAAGCCCCAGGCGCCGCTGCTCACCAGCACCAGCGCATAGCCCTGCAGCCGCGCCGGGATCACCCGCGCGGCCCAGCCAACCGTGGATGTCGCATGTCCGGCTCAGCGACCCGGTGCGAGGATTGCTGCGATCCGGGCCAGGGTCTCGACCGGGAGAGGCCCCTTCTCCGCCGCGGCGATGGCGATCTCCAGCTGCTCGATCGAAGCGGTGCCGATCAGCGCCGTGGCGATCTGCGGCGGGGTGATGGCGTAGCGGATGGCGAGCTCCGCGAGGCTCGACGCATGGCCCTCGGCGACCAGCGGCGTGAGGCGCAGGGCGGTCGTCAGGTCCGTGGCGTAATCCGCGCCGGAGGCGATCGGTGCCACCTGCGGCATCGCCACCGGGTGCCGCTCCGCCGTCCCCGACAACGCTCCGGCGGCCAGGATGCGGATGCCGATAAGCCCGACGCCGCATGACACCGCGTCCAGCCCGAGTTCAGCGAAATCCTGCCCCGGCAAGCCGGCCGGCATCGGCGCCAGCCAGCTCGGGTTGAGCAGGTTGTAGGGCACCTGGGCGGTGTCGATGACGCCGGCCGACAGCAGCCGGCCGAGCGCCGCCGTGTCGCCCAACGCGGTGATGCCGAGGAAGCGGCACTTGCCCTGGTCGCGCAGCCGCTGCATCGCCGGCACGGCTTCGTCCAGCACCTGCGCCAGCGTGTAGCCGCCGGGCGAACCGATCGGATCGTGCAGCTGGAACAGATCGACGCTGTCGCGTCCAAGCCGGGCGAGGCTCGCCTCCAGCGAGGCGGCGATGGCCCCGGCGATGTCGCCGCGCGCCGCAGGCGGCAGCCGTACCTTGGTGCCGAGCCAGGGCGTCGCGCCCAGCGCCTTCAGGGCGCGGCCAAGGTTCCGCTCGCTTTCCCCATCGCCATAGGCCGGGGCGGTATCCACATAGGTGATGCCGGCGGCGAAGGCGCGGCCCAGCGAGGCCTCCTGCTCCTGCGGGGTGCCACGCACCAGCAGCCCGCCCACCGCCCCTGCCCCATAACCAAGCGCCGAGACCCGCAACCCGCTGCGCCCGAGTATCCGCTGTTCCATCTGCCGTCCTCCGCCTGCCCGGATCGCATTTCCGCCATCCGGCGTTCTGCTCTAAAAGCGCCAATCAGAACCAGGCGCTTGCTGGCGGCCTTCCATGGCTTTGCCGCGGAAAGCGTGCCGAAGCGCTGGTCGCAACCGATCATCGGATCCCCCCCAGAACTGCGACGCGGTTTTGCGGAGGGTCCTTGTGTCCCGCCCCTGAAGCTCGCCGCATTTTGCGGCGAACGGAAGGGACAAGCAGACCGCTGAAAACAAGGCTGGTGGACCGAAGCCGAAGGGCGCCGCAATGACGGCGAACCTCGGGTTCGGGAACCACCGAGCCTACCGCAGATTGCCTGGAAGCCCATGATCCGCCTGACTGAATTGCGCCTGCCCCTTGACCACCCGCCAGAGGCGCTGCGGGCCGCGGTGCTGGCCCGCCTCGGCCTTGAGGACGCGGCGCTGGAGGAGTTGCTTGTGTTCCGCCGCGGCCATGATGCGCGCAGCCCACGCGCCATCATGCTGGTCTATACTCTCGACCTCGCGGTGCAGAACGAGGAGGCGGTGCTGCGCCGCCACGCCGGCGACCCGCGCATCGGCCCGGCACCCGACACCAGCTACCGCTTCGTCGCCCGTGCGCCGGACGGCGCCACCCGCCCCATCGTCGTCGGCACCGGCCCCTGCGGGCTGCTGGCGGCGCTCACCCTGGCGCAGATGGGTTTCCGGCCGATCATCCTGGAACGCGGCACGCCGGTCCGGCAGCGCACCAAGGACACCTGGGCGCTGTGGCGCCGCGGCGTGCTGAGCCCCGAGAGCAACGTCCAGTTCGGCGAGGGCGGGGCCGGCACCTTCTCCGACGGCAAGCTCTATTCCGGCATCAAGGACCCACGCCACTACGGCCGTCGGGTGCTGCGCGAATTCGTCAGGTCCGGGGCGCCGGAGGAGATCCTCTACATCTCCAAGCCGCATATCGGCACCTTTCGCCTGGTGACGATGGTCGAGAGCATCCGCGCCGAGATCGAACGCCTTGGTGGCGAGTACCGCTTCGGCACCAGGGTGGTGGACCTGCTGATCGAACCCGATCCAGACGGCACCCGGCGGCTGCGCGGCGTGGTGCTGGAGGGCGGCGAGACCCTGGCTGCAAGCCAGGTGGTGCTGGCGATCGGCCACTCCGCCCGCGACAGCTTCGCCATGCTGCGCGACCGCGGCGTCTTCCTGGAGGCCAAGCCCTTCTCCATCGGCGTCCGCATCGAGCATCCGCAGGGCATGATCGACCGCGCCCGCTTCGGTGCCCATGCCGGCAACCGGCTGCTCGGCGCCGCCGACTACAAGCTGGTGCACCATTGCGGCCCAGGGGAAGCCAGCGGCCGCAGCGTCTACAGCTTCTGCATGTGCCCCGGCGGTACGGTGGTGGCCGCGGCCAGCGAGCCGGGCCATCTCGTCACCAACGGCATGAGCCAGTACTCGCGGGCCGAGCGCAACGCCAATGCCGGGCTGGTGGTGGGCATCTCCCCCACCGACTACCCGGGCGATGTCCTGGCCGGCGTGGAATACCAGCGCCGCTGGGAGCGGGCGGCCTATGCGGCGGGCGGCGGCGATTACCGCGCCCCGGCGCAGCTGGTCGGGGATTTTCTGGCGGGCCGGCCCAGCACCGCGCTCGGCGCGGTAGTGCCGAGCTACAAGCCCGGGGTGACGCCGACCGATCTGGCGCTCTGCCTGCCGGCTTTCGCGGTGGCGGCAATGCGCGAGGCGCTGCTGGCGCTGGACACGCAGCTCCCTGGCTTCGCCCGCGCCGATGCGGTGATGACCGGCGTCGAGACCCGCACCAGCAGCCCGATCCGCATCCGCCGCGGCTTCGATTTCGAGAGCGTGAACACCCGCGGCCTCTACCCGGCCGGCGAGGGCGCCGGCTATGCCGGAGGCATCCTCAGCGCCGGGGTGGACGGGATAAGGGTGGCGGAGGCGCTGGCGCTGACCGCGACCGGCCAGGCTGTGCCGAAGGAGATGAGCCGCGGCGCGGAAACCGCGCTCGCCTATGGCTGAGCCGCAGCGGCAAAGCGTGGATCACGCAACCAGCCAACAGGCCTGGCCGCCGGTTGAGCCGTTGTGGCCGCGGCCATAAGCTCCGCCCACTTCGGAGGACGCATCATGTTGGAGGCCGCTGATCGCAGGGCGCGGATCGTGGAACGGGCCGCCGCGCTGGCGCGGGACGTCGCACCGGAGCTGGCGAGTGTCCTGCTCACCCATTTCCCCGACGCCGAGACGCTGGACACGCTGCGTCCCGGAACGGCGGAGGATCTCGACACCATCACCGAGGTGAACCAGGCGGTGGCCGCCGAGCTGGCCTCGGCCGGCGTCCAGGTCGTGGTTCAGGTCGCGGATCGCGCCGCCTTCCGGCGCTGGATGGATGGCCGCGCCGATACGCCGGAGAACCGCCTGGCCTGGCGCCACCGCGGACATCTGCTGCATGGCGATGCCGCGCTCGCGGCGGTGGGCCTCGATGCCAAATTCGCCCGCCCGCGCACCGCCTCCGGACGGCCCGACGGTAAATCCGCGGGCAAATCCTCCGCCGCCGCCACCCCGGCCGACCGCCTGGTGAAGGCCTTCGTCAAGGACGGCGGCACGGAATTCGAGGCGCTGGCGCAGGAGCTGCTGAACGCCGGACGGCAGGGTGTGCTCGATCTGGCGATCCGCAAGGCGGGCGACCGCTATGGCGAGGCGGCGGCCGAGGATCTCGCCATGGAGTTGCTGGCGCTGGCCGAGGGCGCCGCGGTCGGCCCTGCCGGCTGGGCGGAGCTGGTGGCGCTGCCGGTGGCGCTGCCGCCCGGCGGGGCGCCGCAGCCGGAAGCCCTGGCCGAGAGCCTGGTCGCCGCCGGCGTGCTGCCGGACAGCATCGAACTCCGCTTCCTGCCGGGCTGGCGCTCCCCCTCGGCGCTGGCGCAGCTGAACCCCTGCGCGCTCCGCCACGTGCTGCTCGACATGGTCGCCGGCAAGCCGCCCGCCGCACTGCCCCCGATCCTGGCTGACAGCCTGGACGAGGATGGCTTCGGCGTGCTGCTCGGACTGCAGCTCGACTGGTCGATCCCGGTCTGGGAGGAGATCGCCGTCCATGGCCTGCCGAAGCTGCCGGAGGAGGGCGAGGAATCGCCCGAGGAGGCAGCGCGCGCCACCGCCTTCGACCGCTGGCGCAATGCGGTGCATGAGGCGCATGAGGGCTGTGTGCCGCTGGCACTCGTGCCGGCCTCCGAGGTCGCGGCCGAGATCGCCGATTTCCTTGACGAGGGCGGCGAGGAGCTGGGTGGGCTGGAGGAGATCCGCGAGTTCGTCGCGGTGGCCCGCGGCGAGGCGCCTGGCGAGGAGGTGGTCTGCCGGCCGGAGATCGTCGGCGACGGGCTGGAGCTCTCGCTCTACACCACGGGCGGACGCTTCCTCGACAGCCTCAGCCTCTCCGCCGAGCAGCTGCCGGCCCGGGCGGAGGAGACGCTGCGACTGGTTTCCTCCTTCGTCCCGTTGGTCAAGGATACGCCCGGGCACTAGCCATCCAGGCTGGGCCGTGGGGGGAAGCGATGTCGAACGGGAAGCGGCTGCCGGACAGCCCGGACAGCTTCGATTTCATTGTCGCCGGCGCCGGCTCGGCTGGGGCCGTGGTGGCAGCCAGGCTGTCGGAAGATGGCCGCCACCGGGTGCTGCTGCTGGAAGCCGGGCCGCCGGATCGCAATCCCTGGATCCACATCCCGCTCGGCTTCTCCCGCACCTATGTCGACCCGCGGGTGAACTGGAAATTCGAGAGCCAGCCGCAGCCGCAATTCGACGGCCGGCGGATCTATGTGCCGCGCGGCAAGACGCTGGGCGGCACCAGTTCGATCAACGGCATGGTCTACATGCGCGGCAATCCGCGCGACTACGACGACTGGCGGCAGCGCGGCTGCGTCGGCTGGGACTGGGAGTCGGTGCTGCCCTATTTCCGCAAGGCGCAGCACCAGGAACGCGGCGCCAGCGAGCTGCACGGCACCGGGGGGCCACTGAACGTCGCCGACCAGCCCGGCCATTCGGTGCTGGCCGAGGCGATGATCGCGGCGGCCGAAGCGGCCGGCCTGCCGCGCAACCCGGATTTCAATGGCCCGCGCCAGGAAGGCGCCGGCTACTACCAGACCACCACCCGTGGCCGCCGCCGCTGGAGCAGCGCCCGCGCCTACCTGAAGAGTGCGGCGGGGCGGCCGAATCTCGAGATCCGCACTCTCTGCCAGGCAACGCGGGTGCTGATCGAGGCGGGACGCGCGATCGGCGTCGAGTACCAATCGCCACGCGGGCGGGAGGTGGCACGGGCGCGGCGGGAGGTGATCGTCTCCGGCGGCGCCTATGGCTCGCCGCAGCTGCTGCAGCTCTCGGGCCTTGGCCCGGCCGAGCATCTGCGGGAGATGGGGATCGAGGTGGTGCGGGACATGCCGGCCGTCGGCGCCAACCTGCACGACCATTTCTGCACCTATCTGATGTGGCGCTGCAGCCGGAAGATCACCCTGAACGACCTGGAGAACAGCTGGCCACGCAAGATCCTGGCGGCGTTGCGCTACGGGGTGAACCGCTCCGGCCCGATGGCGGTGAACGGCATCCGCGCCGGGGTCTTCGCCCGCTCCGACAGCCGGCTGGAACGGCCGGACCTGCAGATGAACCTGATGGAATGGAGCACGCTGGAACGCTCCGCCGAAAAGGTGGTGCCGCACCCCTTCCCCGGCTTCACCCTCGGCCTCGTGCATCTGTCGCCGGATGGCCGCGGCACGGTGCGGCTGGCCAGCCCCGACCCGCTGGCGCCGCCTGCCATCACCTTCGGCTTCCTCGGCTCGGCCTATGACATGCAGGCAATGGTCACCGGCGTGGCGCTGGCGCGGCGCATCGTCGGCCAGGCGGCAATGCGGCCCTATGTGGTGGAGGAGCTGGTCCCCGGCCCGGCGACGGAGCAGGAGACGGAGGTGGCAGGCTTCATCCGCCGCACCGGCGTCTCCAACCACCACCCGTCGAGCAGCTGCGCCATGGGCACCGGCAGCAACAGCGTGGTCGACCCGCGGCTCAGGGTGCATGGTATCGGCGGGTTGCGGGTGGCGGATGCCTCCATCATGCCGAGCGTGGTCGCCGGCAACACCAACGCGCCCTCCATCATGATCGGCGAAAAGGCGGCGGCGATGATCCTGGAGGATGCGGCGGGGTGATCCGCCTCAAGCCTTGATGCCGTAGTCGGCGAGTTCCGGCCGCATCGCCTCGATGACGAAATCGACGAAGGCGGCCGGGGCATCCAGGTAGAACTCGCGGTCGGAGTAGCTGCCGACGGTGGCCGCCAGGCCGCGCGCCTCAAGCCACGCCGCCAACGCCTCCAGCGCCTCACGCGGCGTGTCGCTGAGGAAGGCGACCTGCGACCGCAGCTTGTCGGCATCGCGCCCGGCGGTGTCGCTGCGGCTGAATTGCAGGTCCACATTGGCGCCCGGCTGGCGCAGCCAGATTGCGCGCTCGGTCCGCCGTAACTCGGTGAAGCCGAGCTGTTCCTTCAGCAGCGCGACCACCGTCTCGAAATGCCGGGCGTCGAGCCGGTTGGCGACGTGGTTCAGCCGCATGCGCCTGTCCTTCCTCGGTATCCGCTGGCCGACATGGCCCTGCCGGGCGGCGGGATTGCGCCCGAGTCCGCCGCCGGTATGCTGCGGCAGAATCGGAGGAACGCTCAATCATGCAGCGCCGCACCCTGCTGGCCGCCGCCAGCCTGCTGCCCACCACCGCCCTGGCCCAAGGGACTGCCCAGGGCACCGACTGGCCGAATCGGCCGGTTCGCATCGTCGTCCCCTTCCCGCCCGGCGGCCCCAACGACATCATCGCCCGGCTCTATGCCCAGGCGCTGACGCCAATCCTCGGCCAGCAGGTGGTGGTGGAGAACCGGGCCGGCGGCTCCGGCGTCGTCGGCACCGACAGCGCGCTCAAATCCGCGCCCGACGGCTACACCGTGGCAATCTGCGACGGCGGCTCGCTGGTTATCGTCCCGCATACCCAGCCGACCATGCCCTACAAGGTGCCGGAGGATGTCGGCCTCATCACCGTGGTGGCGACGGTGCCGGAGGCGCTGGTGGCGCATCCGAGCCTCGGCGTGAAGACACTGCCGGAGCTGCTGGCGCTGGCCAAGCGCCAGCCAGGCAAGCTGAACATCGGCACCGCCGGTGCCGCCGGAATCTCCCACCTCACCGCCTTCCTGTTCAAGGCGCTGACAGGGGCGGAGGTGGAGGTGGTCCCCTATCGCGGCGCCGCCCCGGCGGTGACCGATCTGGTCGCCGGTCAGATCCAGCTGCTGTTTGCCGACCTGCCGGTGATCCTGCCGCATATCCGCGCCGGGGGGATGGTTCCGCTGACGCTGGCGGCCCGCCAGCGCAGCGCCGCCCTGCCGGATCTGCCGACCACCGCCGAATATGGCGTGCCCCGGCTGCTGGCGGAGAATTGGTACTGCATGGTCGCCCCGCCACGGCTGCCTGCCGCGATCCAGCAGAAGCTGGCGGCGGCGATGCGGCAGGCCAGCCAGACCGCGCCGCTGCGCGCGGCCTTGGCCGAGCAGGGGGCGGAGGCGACCTGGACCAGCCAGGCGGATTTCGCCACCCAGGTGCGGGAGGAATCGATCGTCTGGCGCGACATCGCCCGCAGCGCCAACATCCGCGCCGAGTAAAGCGGATCGCGGAGGGGCTTGCGCCGCTCCGCAAGAATGGCTCCGGAGGATCGGCGTTCGGACATGAGCGCGGTCCCTGCGGCGCATGATTGCCCCGGGTGAATACCCCGGGGCGTGCACCGGCGGTGCTACGATGCCCGACCTGGCCTACTGCCGCCCGCCACCTTCCATCGGCGCTGCGCGATCGGCTGCGGGGACACCGGCCGGCCCCGCCGCCGGGATCGCCTCCGATGCCTTCGACCGCTCCTGCATCAGCCGCGCCATGGTGTCCGCAAGGTCACGGCGCTGCTGTTCCAGCCGTGCCTGGGACGCGGTGATCTCGCCGTTCAGCGCGTCTCGCCGCCGCTCCAGTGCCACCACCTCGCCGCGCATCGCCTCCAGCTCGCGGCGGAGCTGGGCCTGTTCCTGCCGCGCCGCCTCGGCGGCGGTGCTGGCCTGCCGGGTCTCCGCCTCCAGGCCACGCATCCGCGTGCCAAGCTCGGTCAGGGCGTTGCGGCGGCTCGCCAGCTCGGTGTCGGCCGCCGCGGTCTCAGTCCGCGCGGTCTGCAGCCGGCGCTCCTCCGCTGCCGTGCCATCGCGCAGCTCGGCCAGCCGCCGCTCCGCCGTGCCGACCGCAGCGCGAAGCTCAGCGCTGCGGGCCTCGAGGCTGCGCAGGGTCTCCGCCGCAGTCTCGCGCGCGGTGCCGAGGCGCGCCAGCTCCGCCTGCGCCTGGCTGACCGCGTTGCGCCGCTCGGTCAGAGTCGACTCCGCCGCGGTCACGCTCTCGCGCAGCCCGGCCAGCCGGCGTTCCGCTTCCGCGACGTTGGCCCCCAGGCCACGCACCCGCTGGTCGGCGGCCTCGGCTGCCTGGGTAGTACGGGCCAAGCGGGTTTCGGTCTCGGCCAGGGTGGCGCGCCGCGCCGCCAGCTCGCGCTCCGCCAACGCGGTATCGGCTCGCAGCGCGGCAAGCCGCCGCTCGGTCTCGGTGCTGGCCTGGCGCCGCTCGGCCAGGCTGCGCTCCGCCTCCTGGATGGTGGTTCGCAGCCCCTGCAGCCGGGTCTCCTCGGTGGCGACTCGGGCGCGCTGGCTCGTCAGGCTGCGGTCCTCCGTCGCCACCTGCTCCCGCAGCGTGGCGAGGTTCCGTTCGGTGGTCGCCGCCTGCTCACGCAGCGTGGCGAGGCGCCGTTCCTCGGCGACGGCACGTTCGCCAAGGGCGGCCAGCCGGCCATCCTGGGCCGTCGCCTGGTTACGCAGCTCGGCGAGGCGCCGTTCCGCCGCGGTCGACTGGTCGCGCAAACCGGTCAGCCGGCGATCCTCGCTGCCGGCCTGCTCCTGCAGCCCGGCCAGGCGCCGCTCGGTCTCCGCCACGCTGCCGCGGCGTTCGGTCTGGCTCTGCTCCAGCGCCCCGGCCTCGGATTGCAGGCCGGCGAGCCGGCGTTCCTCCTCGGCCAGCCGGGCCCGCTGCGCCCGCACCTCGACCTCGGCCGTGGCCCGGCCGCGCTGCGCGGCGGCAAGCGAGGCGCGCGCCTGGGCCAGCCGCTGGTCCAGCACGGCGAGGTCGCCGGCGGCCTGGCGCTCCGCCGCCAGGGTCGATTCCAGTTCCGCCACCCGTTGGCGCAGCACGCCGCCCTGGGTCTCGGCTGCAGCAAGGTCGCGCTGCATCGCATCGAGGCGGCTGGTCCGTTCGACGGTCAGGCCGCAGCCCGACAGCGACGCCAGCAGCACCGGCCCGATGACCGCCAGGGACCGCCTTGGCCCGCGCGATGATGTCTGCATCAGCCATTCCCCCCCTGCCCCCGA
This sequence comes from Siccirubricoccus deserti, assembly GCF_014283215.1. GTDB lineage: Bacteria > Pseudomonadota > Alphaproteobacteria > Acetobacterales > Acetobacteraceae > Siccirubricoccus > Siccirubricoccus deserti. The sequence goes on along the minus strand of NZ_JACOMF010000070.1, from coordinate 414 downwards.
TGGCTGCCATGGCGCATGGTCGCAACGGCTCCGTCAACCACCGCCGAAGGCGGCGGTGCGCAAGCCGGGTCACGATTGCCTGTTGCGGCCCCGGCCGGGGTGATCCTGGCGGCAGCGGAGTGCGTCCGGGGCTGAACGTAAGCCGCTGCGGCCGAGCGTCGGAGGATCGACGCCTCGCGGGCGCCCACGACCCGATCTACGGCGACTCGCGTTGATGTCCGACCGCCAATCCGCCGTAGCCTGTCGTTTGCAAACCTAAGAGCGTCTCTCAAAACCGGCCTTCGTTAGTAAGAGGGGCAAAACCTGTGGTGGTCAGGCGGGCTGGCAGCGCTGCCGGACCAAGTCGGGCAAGTACGGGATGCTGGCTTGGCCTGGGATGCCGAGCCTGGCGCCGAGGTAATCCCAGAAGCTGAG
>NZ_JACOMF010000007.1 GCF_014283215.1 Siccirubricoccus deserti | reverse complement strand
GGGCGCGTAGATCTTCGGACAGGGTTCTCGCCATGCAAGCTGGCCTCCGTGCCCAGCAGGCACGGTGAATCAGATTTCGCGCCGGGCGGGAATCCTCAGCGACTCTGAATGGTCAGATTTCGCTCTAGGCGCAAGCCGCGGGAGCGGATCGCCTGCAGCAGGGCGGGAGCCTCCGGGTGTGTCAGCGGCTCGGTGGTGATGCCGGATACGATGATCAGCGGGTCGACGGCCATGACATCGTCCAGTGCTCGGCCGAGTTCGGGGGCCGACAGGACCTTGCCCGGCAATGGGCGCTGGCCGTGGCCGAAGCAATGCGGGCATTGGTACCGATCACAATGCAAGCCCGGATGGATCTCCACCTGCAAGGGTCTGGCGGGATCATGCAATCGGACCAGTTGTCGGAAAAAATGACAACCATAGTTGAATGTATACATTTCAAATCTCCAAATTTCCGATACCGGCAATAAAATTTAGTTTTTATTGAATTGTATTTCAGTAATATATTGAGAAATTTCTATGTAATATTATAAGTATTACAGATTAACTGCAATTAGGCTCCGGGTACTTCTGGTCGAAACGCAATCATTGCAATATTGCGGTGTCCGCACCCTTGCCCATGCGGTGTGGCCTTCGAAGGACCGGGCCGCAGTTCAGGCGCGTCCCCACCCATAGCCTCATGCTCCTTGCCGAAGCCTATGTGGCTTTCAACAAAGCAAAGCCGCCCTGGATCCGTTCACCAACACCCGATGTGTCTGCCTCGGCCCTTGAGAATTTAGGTCCTTACCTCGCCAGCCTTGGTTATCATCCCGCACTGGTGCTCTGTCGGGAGACGTTGGCATGCTTGCGCTCTATTTCGCGCCGGGGTCGAGCGCGATGGCACCGCATATCGCATTGCACGAGATCGGTGCGCGCTTCGAAAGTCGGCCGTTGTCGTTCGCACGGCAGGAGCACCGCGCGGCCAGTTACCTGGCGATCAATCCCGAGGGAAAGGTTCCGACCTTGCTCGTCGATGGTCGCCCCCTCACCGAGGTGGCGGCCATCCTGTTCTATCTTGCGCGCCGCTATCCCGAAGCCGGTCTGCTGCCGATGGGGGATATTGAAGCCGAGGCGCAGATCCTGTCCTGGATGTCGTTCCTTGCCTCGACAATCCACCCCGCTCGGCGCCAGGGGATCGAACAGGCCCGCGTCGCCTATGGACTGGCTGACCAACGCCTTGGCAGCGGAGAATGGGCGGTCGGGAAATATTCAATCGCCGACATCCATCTGTTCCGGCTGTTCTGGCGCTTCCGCAACGCGGCCTGCCCGGAACCAAGCGAATTCCCTGCCCTCTCGGCTCACTACGATCGCATGATGATGCGGGATGCAGTGTGCCGAACCTGCGCCATTGAAGCGAAGATCGGCTACGAGCTTCCGGTCTAGACCAGATGTCCGCCTGAGATGGGGCGACTCGTCCCACAGTATGCAGGTTGCGAGGGTTGAGCCGGAACTTTCGGCACCGTGCCTCATGCACAGGAGACGGGTCATGGCGGAGCTTATCACCTACCTTGGCCTCGATGTGCACAAGGAGACGGTGGCGCTGGAGGCCAGCATCGAAGCGACGCTGCCGGATTGGTCTCTGGCACCGGTGGTGCGCGCGTTGCAGGCGCTGCACGGCATGGCGCTGATCGTAGCGGCGACGCTGGCCGCCGCACTCGGCGACATCACCCGCTTCGATAACCTGCGGCAGTTCATGGCCTATCTTGGGCTCGTCCCTTCTGAGCATTCGGCAGCACCAGGCGGCGGCAGGGCGCGATCACCAAGGCCGGGAACGGGCGGCGCGCCGCATGCTGATCGAGGCAGCTTGGAGCTACCGCTTCCCTGCCCGGATCAGCCGCGAGTTGCTGCTCCGCCAGGAGGGCCTGGCCAAGCCAATCCGCGACACGGCCTGGAAGGCGCAGGAGCGGCTGCGCGGGCGCTATCGCAAGCTCGCCAGGGCCGGGAAACCGGCGAACGTGGTCACCGCAGCAATTGCCGGCGAACTGGCAGGCTTCGTCTGGTCGATCACCAAGCAGGCGCAGCCGTCTGCCGCCTGAATTGCCGATACAGGGAACAGCGAAGGGAGGCCGCCACCCGCATCAAAGACATATCTGCAGCTGGGCAGGGCTGGAGGCACGGCCAGGAGAACCCTCGAACCACGACCAGCCGGACCCCGTCCGACGCTGGCCCTAGACCGAGGAAGCCCCGCGACGTATCTCCGGTCCGGCGGTAGCCAACCCGCGCATCAGAGCATGATCATCCGTCGTATTCTTGATCGTGTCTGTGACCTGCCCTACCCAGCCGCAGCTCCGTTGAACGGCTTGCCAAGCAAGCAAGGGAGATCCGCGCCTGCTGCTTGAAAGGGCGGACACGAGAGTGGTGGGCGTCGGAGGTTTGATACCCACTAAAAGCCGGAGAGGGCGGGAAGCCGCCCCCAGCACACCATGTTATGGCGCTATGGCGTTATGGCACGGTGCTTTGCGGTATCGGAGATCCACAGTGGCGACGGAGATTGAGCGGAAATTTCTACTTGTGAGTGATGAGTGGAAAGCCGGGGTCATCCAGACCTACTCCCTCAAAGACGGCCTTCTGGCGCGATTCGGCGAAGGCAAGGTCCGGATCCGGCATCAGGAAGATTGGGCTTTCATTACGGTCAAAGGTCCTCGCAGCGGAATCAGCCGAGCCGAGTATGAATACAAGATTCCGCTCGAGGATGCCGAGGAACTCCTCTCGCTCTGCCAGATGCCTCATATCGAGAAGATCCGCCATATCGTGCCGTATGCCGGGCTGAACTGGGCGATCGACATCCACCTGGGCCCGCTCGCCGGAATCGAGTTCGCTGAGGTCGAACTGGCCCACCCGGAGCAGCCGATCACCCTTCCTCCCTGGATAGGTGAAGAGGTGACGCACGACCCGCGTTACCGCAAGGCTACTCTGCTGAAGCACAGGGCTGCCATCCTGCGGGCAGGCTCTTGAGGCGACCAGACCGTCCCTCGTTCCCCAATGACGCTACCGCAGTCGGGCGTAACCCGGCGGTTCGCACTGGGTACCAGGGGTTTTGGCGTCTACCACCAGACGGCCCGGACAGCCGCGCCACCGGTTGACCGGGGCGCCGCGCTGCGCGAGCCTCCGCCGGATTATCGAGGAGACCGCCATGTCTGAGGATTCCGCCCTGTTCGACAAGGGCCTGCCGATTCGCCGCGAGGTGCTTGGCCCGGCCTATGTCGATGCGTCGATGTCGAAGGCCGATGATTTCATGATGGCCTTCCAGCGCGCCACCACCGCCTGGGCCTGGGGCTGGGCCTGGGGTGACCCGACGCTGGATCGCAAGACCCGCAGCCTGATCAACCTGGCGATGCTGACCGCGGCCAATCGCGCGCCGGAGATCAAGCTGCACGTCAAGGGCGCGCTGAACAACGGCGTGACGGTGGAGGAGATCAAGGCGACGCTGCTGCACGCGACGGCCTATTGCGGCATCCCCGCCGGCCTCGACGCCTTCAAGGCGGCGCATGAGGTGCTGGTCGCCGAAGGCGCATTGCCGGGGAAGAAGTGATGGCCGCCGAGATCCGGGCCATCGGCTTCGTCGGCATCGGCAACATGGGCTGGCCGATGGCGGCCAATCTGGTCAAGGCCGGCTATGACGTCGCGGTCTGTGACGCGGTGCCGGGGCGCAGCGCCCAATTCGCCGAGCAGGTCGGCGGCCGCGCCGTAGCGGATGCCGCCGCCGCTGCCGCCGGCGCCCAGGCTGTCATCACCATCCTGCCGACCAGCAAGCAGGTGGCCGAGGTCGTCGCCGGCATGCAGGGGGCGCTGGCACCCGGCACGCTGGTGATCGACATGACCAGCGGCCAGCCGGCCAGGACGCGGGAGATCGCCGCGACCCTGGCCGAAGCCGGCGTCATGATGATCGACGCCCCGGTCTCCGGTGGCGTGCCGCGGGCGAAGACCGGTGACCTCGCCATCATGGTGGGCGGCGAGGATGCGCTGCTCGATGCTGCCGAGCCGGTGCTGAAGGCCATGGGCACCAGCATCCATCGCTGCGGCGGCATCGGTGCCGGCCAGGCGATGAAGGCGCTGAACAATCTGGTCTCCGCCGGCGGCTTCCTGATGGGGATCGAGGCGCTGCTGATCGGCCAGCGCTTCGGCCTCGATACCGGCAAGATGGTGGATGTGCTGAACGCCTCTTCCGGCATGACCAACAGCAGCCAGAAGAAGTTCAAGCAGTACGTCCTGTCCCGCCGCTTCGACGATGGCTTCGGGCTGGATCTGATGGTAAAGGACCTCGGCATCGCCCTGGAAGTGGGGCGGGAGACCAATACGCCGACGCCCTTCTCCGCCCTCTGCCGGGAGATGTGGGCCTCGGCGCTCACCGCCCTTGGCCCGGGTCACAACCACACCGCCTCGGCGCAGCTTTCGGAGAAGCTGGCCGGCGAGATCCTCGGGGGGAACAAGTGATGTGGGAAGCCTATGCCATCCGCTACGGCCGCCACGAGCGGACGGCGCAGGCGAACTTCCTGCTGCCGGTGGCCGACCCGCATGACGCCATGCCGCTCGACTACTTCGTCTGGCTGCTGCGCAATGCGGAAGGCCATGAGATCGTGGTCGACACCGGCTTCGACGCCGCCTGCGCCGAGAAGCGCGGCCGCACCTTGAGCCGCAGCGTCGCCGACAGCCTGCGGGCGATGGGCAGCGACCCGGCCAAGGTGCGCGATGTGGTGATCACCCATCTGCACTACGACCACGCCGGCAGCATTGAGCTGTTCGGCAACGCGCGTATCCACATCCAGGACCGCGAGATGGCCTTCGCCACTGGGCGGCACATGTGTGCCGGCTGCATCCGCGTGCCCTTCGAGGCCGACCACGTCGTCGCCATGGTCCGCGCCCTGTTCGCCGACAAGGTGCAGTTCCACGACGGCGAGGGCGAGGTCGCTCCTGGTGTCACCGTGCATCGGGTGGGTGGGCATTCGGATGGGCTGCAGGTGGTCCGGGTCGAGACGGCGCGCGGGCCGGTCGTCATTGCCTCGGATGCGATGCATTTCTACGCCAATGACAGCACCGGCAATCCCTTCCCGATCATCTTCGACCTCGGGGCGATGACCCAGGGCTGGCGGATTGTACGGCGGCTGGCGGGCGGGGACGAGACGCGGGTGATCCCCGGGCATGACCCGCTGGTGCGCAGCCGGTTTCCTGCCGTTGCCGGACAGAACGGCGACGTCGTGGCGCTGCACCTGCCGCCGGTAGGCTGACCCGGCAACAGTCCGGGCCAGGGTCGCGCGCTTGCAATTCCTGGCCTAGGCTCGATCTCGACCATATCCCTGAAGATTGGCGAGAGACGCTTATGCCAGATACTGCCATGCCGGCGCTGAGCAACCTGAAATTCGGCGTGGGGCAGCCCGTTCCGCGCAACGAGGACCCGATCCTGCTGCGCGGCGGCGGCCGCTACACGGATGACCTGACCCTGCCGGGCCAGCTCTGGTGCGTCATGGTGCGCAGCCCCTACGCCCATGGAATCATCAAGGGGATCGATACGGAGGCCGCACGGGAGGTTCCCGGCGTGGTAGGTGTCTTCACCGGGGCCGATCTCGCGGCTGGCGGTTACGGTCCGATGAAATGCGTCCTGCCGCTGAAGAACCGTGACGGCACGCCGCTGCGGAACATCGAGCGGCCGGCCCTGGCCATGGACAAGGTGCGCTTCGTCGGCGATCCGGTCGCCTTTGTCGTTGCCGAAACCAAATCGGCGGCCCGTGACGGTGCCGAGGCGGTCTATATTGACATTGATGTCCTGCCGGCGGTTACCGAAGCCTCGGCCGCCGCCGCCCCGGAGGCACCGCAACTCTACGACCACATCCCCGGCAACACCGTGTTGGACTTCCATTTCGGTGATGCCGAGAAGATCGCTGCGGCCTTTGCCGGCGCCGCGCAGGTGACGCGGCTGTCGATGCGCAACAACCGGGTCGTGGTCTGCGCCATGGAGCCGCGCAGCGCGATCGGCGAGTATGATGCCGGGAGCGGCCGCTACACGCTGCATGTCGGCAGCCAGGGCGTCTTCGGCCTGCGCGCGCAGATGGCCAGCGACATATTGAAGGTGCCGGCTGACAAGCTTCGCATCCTCACCGGCAATGTCGGCGGCAGCTTCGGCATGAAGGCCAGTGCCTATCCGGAATACCTCTGCCTGCTGCATGCGGCGAAGCTGCTCGGCCGGCCGGTGAAATGGACGGATGAGCGGACCGGCTCCTTCCTCTCCGACCAGCATGGCCGCGACCACGAGGTGGTGGGCGAGCTGGCGCTGGATGCGGAGGGCAGGGCGCTGGCGGTGCGACTGACCGCCTTCGCCAACATGGGCGCCTATCTGGCAACCGTGGCGCCGCTGATGGGCACCGGCAATTTCGTCAAGAACGTGCAGAGCAACTACGCGACGCCGCTGGTCGAGGTGAACACCACCTGCGTTGTCACCAACACCTCGCCGGTCTCCGCCTATCGCGGTGCGGGGCGGCCGGAAGGCAATTATTTCTTCGAGCGGCTGCTGGAGCAGGCAGCGAAGGAAAGCGGGCGCAGCGCCATCGAACTGCGGCGGATCAACCATATCAAGGAGGAGGCGCTGCCCTTCACCGCCTCCACCGGCAGCGTCTACGACAGCGGCGACTTCACCGCGGTGCTCGACCATGCGCTGGAGGTCGCCGACTGGGACGGCTTCGCCGCCCGCAAGGCGGAGAGCGCCGCGCGTGGCAAGCTGCGCGGCCGGGGCATCGGCAACTTCCTGGAATGCACCGCGCCACCGACGAAGGAGCAGGGCGAGATTCGCTTCGAGGTGGATGGCACTGTCACCATCATCACCGGCACGCTGGACTACGGCCAGGGCCATTGGACGCCCTTCGCCCAGGTGCTGCACCAGACCCTGGGCGTGCCTTTCGAATCGATCCGGCTGGTGCAAGGCGACTCCGACCTGCTGATCGCCGGCGGCGGCACTGGCGGATCGAAGTCGCTGATGGCCTCGGGTGCGGCGATCATCGAGGCGGCGCAGCTGGTGATCGAGAAGGGAAGGGCCGCGGCCGCGCATATGCTGGAGGCGGCGGCGGCTGACATCGAATTCGAGCGCGACGGCAACGGCCTCGGCCGCTTCACCATCGCCGGCACCGACCGCAGCATCGGCATCATGGAACTCGCCCAGCGGGTCCGCACCGCCGACAACCTGCCGCCGGAGCTGCCTGCCAGCCTTGACGTCCGGCATGTCTTCGACCAGGCGCCGCAGGCCTATCCCAACGGCTGCCACATCTGCGAGGTGGAGATCGAGCCGGAGACCGGCATCGCCGAAGTGGTGCGCTACATGTCGGTCAACGACTTCGGCGTCATCGTGAATCCGCTGATGGTCGAGGGTCAGGCGCATGGCGGCATCGCCCAGGGCATCGGTCAGGCGTTGTACGAGCATGTGGCCTATTCCGAGGAAGGCCAGCTGCTGTCCGGCAGCTACCAGGATTACTGCCTGCCGCGTGCCTCCGACCTGCCGAGCTTCGGCTTCGTCAGCCATCCGTCGCCCTGCAAGACCAATCCGGTCGGAGCCAAGGGCTGTGGCGAGGCGGGCTGTGCCGGGTCGCTGCCGGCGGTGATGAATGCGGTGGTGGATGCGCTGTCGGAATACGGCATCACCCACATCGACATGCCGGCGACGCCGGAGCGCATCTGGCAGGCGATCCAGTCCGCCCGTGGGTAATGCCGACGGCGGCCCGGAGGATCATCCCCGGGCCGCCGGCCTGTCCTACAGGAAGATCCGGGTCGCCACCGCGATCTGGTAGATCAGCCCAAGCAGCTCGCTGCCGACCTGAAACACCTTGGGGTCAAGGCGGGGCAGGGCGATCAGCTCATCACCCGGGCGCAGCGAATCATCCGGGTCCAGCACCAGCTCGCCGCTGGCGCGCCGGATCATCATCGAACCGTCGCTGCCGCGCGGCGTATAGCCGCCGGCGGCCCGGACAAACTCGGCGATCCGCATCCCCGGCCGCCAGACAACGGCGCGCGGCGCCGTCACCTCACCGGCGACCAGTACCGTCTGGGAGCGTTCCGGCACGACGATGACATCGCCTTCCTCCAGCCGGACCGGGGCGCAGCGGCCGTCGCGGTCGGAGACCACCACCCGGCCCTCCGGCTGCGTCCGCCGTGCCCGCTGGATATAGGAGGAGACGAGGTTGGCCTCCGTCGCGCGGATGGCGGCGACGCCCGTGGTCGACGAGACGGCCATGAACAGCTGCCGCTCCAGCCGGTCCAGCGCCTCATCGATCGCCCGCCGCTGCTGCTGCGCGACCGAGGGCCGCAGCAGGAAAACCGCTTCTGTATTGGCGAGCACCGGGTCCACGGCGATGTGGTCCAGCACGTCGCACAGCGTCGCGTCGCGGTCCGCCACCAGAACCGAGGGGCCGATCCGGCTGCCCTCCACCGTCACCCGCACGCTGCGTGCCGGGCTGTCGGTGATGAAGGTGACGGTGTCCTGGTCGCCCAGCGACACCCCGGACAGCTGGCCCAGCGCGACGTAGCGCGAGAAGGCCTGGCCGTTGCGGGTGCCGCGGATGATGGCGTTGGTGGCGGAGGGCAGGGGGCGCGCGTAGTCGATCAGCTCCCGCCCCGTCATCACCCGGCCAGGCACCTCGAACAGGTAGTTGTTGCGCACCGCGCCATCCGCCCCGACCACCGCGCGCTGGCGGGAGACGACGATGGTGTCGCCTTCCTGCAGCCGCGCGGCCGGCAGCCTTCCATCCAGCAGGAAGCGGTAGAGGTCGATGGTGGCGACGGTCCGGCCGCCGCGCTGCAACTGGATGTCGCGGTAGGAGCCGCGGCCGGGGTCGACACCGCCGGCGCGCACAAGGTAGTCGAGCACGCTGTCCGCCGCGCTGCCGCCGAAGCGGCCGGGGGTGCGGACGAAGCCGGTGACGAAGACGCCGATCCGCTGGGTGGAAAGCAGCACGGCATAGACCTGCACCTGGCTGGTGTAGATCCGCTGCACCTCGGCCTCGACCACCCGCTGCAGGTCGCCGGCGCGGGTACCGGCGATGCGGATCGGACCGATGTTCGGCAGGAATAGATTGCCGGAGGGGTCGACCACCCCCATCGTCTCCGCCTCGACCGCGCCCCAGACCCGGAGCGAGACGCGGTCGCCGGGGATGATGACATAGTTCGGGTTCGGCGCATCCGAGACCGCAGTCGCCTCGCGGGTGAACAGGCTGGCACCGAACACCGCCGTGGCCCCGGCGGCGCGGCTGCCGTCGCCGAGCGGCCCGACGGCCACCGGCCCGCCTTCGGACTGGGTCTCGCTGCCGACGCGGTTCAGCACGCGGTCCGGCGCGACCAGGTTCGGCAGGGTCTGCACCGTCGGGCCGGTGTTGGCCCTGTCCGCCTGCTGGGACTGCAGCACCTGCTGTTGCTGTTGCAGCAGACGGTTCTGCTGTATCATCTGTATCGGCGTCTGTGCCCAGGCGGCACCCGGCAGCGTGGCCAGAAGAAGCGCCATCCTGGCGCGCACAATGAGGCCGTTACGATGCATGTTCGCGCATTCCCGCCACCAGCAGCCAGGCCAGCCCGTAGGCAACGGACAGGCAGATGAAGATGTAGATCATGGTCTGCACGCCCTTCGGGTAGCGTGCGTATTCCGCCAGGTTCGGCTCGACGATGCGCAGCAGGAAGATCTGCTGGCGCTGCGCATCCACCCGCGCCCGCTCCAGCGAGGCGGTGGCCGAGGCAAGCTGGGTCCGGGCCAGCTCGCGTTCCGTGCTCAGCCGCTCATACTCGCCGATCTGCTGGGAAAGCCCGACCTCGGCGCTGCTCATCCGCGCGCGTTCCTCGGTGACCTGGGCGTTCAACGCCTCGATCCTGTTGCGAAGCTGCAGCACCCGCGGGTTCTCGTTGCGGACGAAGCGCTGCGCCTCGGCCAGATCAGCACGGGACTGCGCCAACGCGCCTTCGAGCCGGCCGAGATTCTCCAGCGCCAGCGCGGCGGACCGGCTCGGGTCGACCGCCCGTTCCCGCTCCCGGAAGCTGGTCATGGCAAGCTGCACGGCGGCCAGCCGCGCCTCGGCCCGGCCAACCTCCTCGCGTGCCACCCGCAACCCGTCCTCCAGCAGGCGCTGGTTGAGCCGGTTCACCATATCCTCGGACAGTTGGAGCAGCGTCTCGGTCAGTGCCTTGCTGTCCTCCGGCTGAAAGCTGCGGACACGGAGCGTGGTGATGCTGCTGGTGGTGTCGTATTCGGTGGTGATCATGCGGCGGAAGTAGTCGTGCAGCCTCTCGGCGGTCGGCTCGGCCCACCAGAGTCGGGCGATTGCATCGGCCTCCGGCCGGCGGAAGATGTCGACCAGTGGCAGCCGGGCGCGCACCGCCGCCACCGCATCATGGGATTGGAGGTAATCCCGCACCCCCATCGCCTCCTCGGAGGCAGCGCGGAAGCCGGCGGTCTGCAGCATCTCGCCAAGGCCCGAGGCGGGTGCCTGCTGCCGCCCGCGGATCAGGAAGCGGGCTTCCGAATCATACTGCGGCGCGGCGAATTGCACGAAGTAGACCCCTGCCAGCAGGGTCGGCAGCAGCACCGTCAGCTTGAAGGAATGGCGGCGCGCAAAGCGGCGCAGCCCGCCGAACAGGCTGGGGCGGGCGACCGGGCCGGACCAGCCGGGGGTATCGAGCGCCCCGGCGTCAGGCAGCGCGGTAGATGGCGATTGCTTCGTCCAGATCGTCATATCGGGTCAACCTACCATCGTGCAGGACGGCGGCGGAGGAGCAGAACGCCCGTACCGTCTCCGGCTGGTGGGATACGAGCAGCAGCGTGCTACGGGCATGGCGCTCGGCGAGCGCCTGGCGGCAGCGTTCGCCGAAGCGGCTGTCGCCGACGGCGATCACCTCATCTACCAGATAGCAGTCAAAATCGACCGCGAGCGACAGCGCGAAGCCAAGGCGCATGATCATGCCGGAGGAATAGGTGCGGACCGGCAGGCGGAAATACTCACCGAGCTCGGAGAAATCCTCGACAAAGCCGGTCGTCCAGTCGAGCGGCTTGCCGTAGATGCGGGCAATGAAGCGGGCGTTGTCGGCGCCGCTGATGCTGTAGTGCATCGCCCCGGCGAAGCCGAGCGGCCAGGACACGCTCATGTGCCGCTCGACCCGGCCGCTGCTCGGGCCTTCGACGCCGGCGATCAGGCGCAGCAGGGTGGTCTTGCCGGCGCCGTTGCGGCCGAGGATGCCGATCTTCTCGCCGCGGCGGAATTCTGTGGTGAGACCGGACAGCACCGTCCTGTGCCCGAGGTGGGTCTTGTAGCTCTTGTGGAGGTCGAGCAGCCGGATCATCGCGGGTCAGATCACCAGGTCACGGCGGGCGCGGCCGAGTGAGGCCATGCCGAGCAGGTTCAGCCCGGCGATCCAGGCGAGGACATAGCCGATGTCGTAATGCGTCGGCACCTGGGTGCCGAACTGGCCGTCGCGGATCAGCTCGAAGACATGCACGGTGGGAACCCAGAGCGCCGTCTTCTGCAGCTCGGTCGGCAGCCAGAACACCATGAAGAAGGCGCCGGTGGCCGGCAGCGCGAGGTAGGTGAACAGGTGGACCACCCGGTCGAACACGTCGGTGTAGACGCTGCCCACCGCGATCAGCAGCGCGACGCCATGGGTGAAGGCGAGCATCAGCAGCATGCCGATGACCATCTTCTCGGGTGCGCGCGGCCATTCGCCGGCGGTGATGCCGAAGAACAGCACGAAGGCGGCCATGGCGCCGCCGACTGCCGCGCCCTCCAGCAGGTTGCGCGCCAGGATGATGTCGAACAGCGAGATGTGGCGGTGGTAGAGCAGCGACTGGTTGGCGGCGATGGCCGAGGGCGCGCGGTTGATCACCCCGCGCAGCAGGTAATAGGGGATGTAGCCCAGCACCCAGAAGGCGGCGATGTGCAGCCCGCCGGGCAGGCCATGGCCGCTCAGGTGGTGCATCGCGCCGATGGCGCCGCCGAGCAGCGCTGGCTCCACGAACAGCCACAGATAGCCGAGATTGTCCCGCCCGAACCGGGTGCCGAGCTCGCGCAGGGTCAGCGCGCCGATCACCCGGAGCTGGGCGCGGAGCCCGGTGCGGATCCGGCCGATGTGGTCTGCCGCCCCGCTCACGGCCGCGCCGTGCCGCTCCGCAGCAGGGGGCGGGCTTCGCGCCAGGTGCCATCGGCCTGGCATACCAAGCGCGACCGCTCCTCCAGCCCGCTGCCGAGCAGCACCTCCCGGCATTCGTGGCCGCTGGCGGCGTTGTAGGCGCGGAGCAGTCGCACCCGGGTCGGCCGGCCGGTCTGCGGCAGCGTCACGCTGCTTTCCATCCCTGGCGCGGCGGTGGCGGCGAAGGCGAGCAGCGGGTCGGCCGGCACCGCCACGGCGGTGCCCTGGGCGGTCGGTGCCGTCCCCATCGGCCCCATCCCGAGACCCGCGCAGCCGATCAGCGACATCCCGCCCAGGATCGCACCGGCAAGCGGGTATAGCCCGCGCAGGACTCCGCGATTGTGCGCGGCAAGGTTGCGGGCTTCGTGACTACGAACGCCGTGAGTGGTAATCATGTTGAACAAGGCCCCCTGAACCCCTCTAGCAAAAAGCGAGGCGGCGGCAAGCAACTTTCGCATGGCAGGCGAAGCGTTCCCTTCGTATAGGTCGCGAGATGTGAAGGAAAGATTGCGGCGTAGGGAGAAACAATGCTCTTGCCACGCCAATCGCGCCAGGGTTCTGAATACGGCCTTGATATTGTGCCACAGGCGATAGCCTCCGACCCGCATCGTTCCCTTGGCCTGTTCCGGGCCCCTGCCTTCGGTCGCCGCCAAGCCATCATCTCCTGGCTTGATGCCCGGTCTCTTACCGATGCGGTGAGGGTCGGCCTGCCGGCGGCTCGGCCGGATGCGGCGCTGCGCCAGGCGGTGGAGATGCTGCGCCTCGCCCGCGTCGGCGGCGCACCGGGCCTGCCGGATCCCGGTGCCATGGCCCTCGGGCACGCCCATGGCGCGGCGGTGCTCGTGGTCGATCCCTGCGATCCCGCCCTGGCCGGCGCCGCCGCACGCATGCTCGAGACCGCTCGGCGCGGCGCCGCAGGCCGCCCGGTGCTGGTCGCTGCCAGCCCGGCAGCCCCACCAGCCGCCAAGCCGACCCTGCCCACGACCCTGCCAGGCCGGCTGGCGCCCTGGACGTTGCTCGACCTCGCCGCGGAGCTGCATAGCCTGGGCGACGAGCTGGGCCTGCTCGCCCTCATCGCCGGGGTGACGCTACGCGACCATGCCGGTGCGCCCTGGGCCGGGCCACCGCCGGAGCAAGCCCTGGCCGCGCTCTTCGCCGCCACGCGATGGGTGGATCCGTTCCGCGGCACGCCCTGGAGCGCGGCCGAAGGCATCGCCCAGCTCGCCGCCTGGCGGGAGGCCGAGGCCGCCAACCGAAGCATCCGCGCCTGCGTCGGCATCGAGTGGTTCAAGCACCGCCACATCCGCGACGCGCTTGCCAGCGCCGCCGGGCCGCCACGAATGGTGATGCGCGGCAGCAGCGCCATCCGGGTGGCGCGGCGCGAAGGCGGCGCGGTGGCCGTCTGGGCCTCGGTCATGCCCGCCGGGCTGCGGGTCCGGGCCGCCGCCGCCGGGGTGCCGCTGGTGCGGCTGGAGGATGGCTTCATCCGTTCCGCCGGCCTCGGCGTGCTGCTGGCGCCGGCCGCCTCGCTGGTGATCGATGGCCAGGGCATCCACTACGACCCGGGCCAGGAGAGCGCGCTGGAGGCGCTGCTGGCCCGCACGGAATTCCCCCCTGCGCTGCTCGACCGCGCGGCGCGGCTGCGGCAGGCGCTGCTGGCGGCGGGGATCACCAAGTACAATCTCGCCGGCGCCGCCCCGGTGCTGGCGCTGCCGCCGGGGCGGCGGGTGATCCTGGTGCCGGGGCAGGTGGAGGATGACGCCGCCATGCGGCTTGGCGGCGCACGGCTCCGCAGCAACCTGGCGTTGCTGGCTGCGGTACGGCGGGAGAACCCCGATGCCGTCATCCTCTACAAGCCGCACCCCGATGTGGAGGCCGGCATGCGGCGCGGCGCCATCCCACCCGCCGCGGCGGCGGCGCTGGCCGACCATGTTCTGGCCGAGGTGCCGATCGGCACGCTCTACGGCATGGTCGGGGAGGTGCATACCATCGCCTCCCTCGCCGGCTTCGAGGCGCTGCTGCGCGGCCTCAGGGTGGTGACACATGGCCAGCCCTTCTACGCAGGCTGGGGACTGACCGAGGACCGCGCCCCCCCGCCCCGGCGTGGCCGCCGTCTCAGCCTGGATGCGCTGGTCGCCGCGGCGCTGATCCTGCACCTGCGCTGCATCGACCCGGTCACCGGCCTGCCTTGCCCACCGGAACTGCTGGTGGAGCGGCTGGCGCAGGCACGGCCGCGGCTGCCAGGCCGCCACCCGGTGCCGGCGCCGCTGCGGGGCTTCACCGCGCGAGTCTCGCGCTTCCTCGCCGGCTGGTGGGCGGCGCGATGATCGGCCATGCGGTGATCAGCGGCGCCTCGCGCGGGCTCGGCGCCACGCTGGCCCGGCAGCTGGCGGCGCCCGGCGTGCGGCTGTCGCTGCTGGCCCGCGGCGGGGCGGGCCTGGCCGAGACCGCCGCTGCCTGCGCCGCCCGCGGCGCCAAGGTGGCCACCGCGGTGCTGGATGTGCGCCAGGCCGCTGCCATGGCGACGCAGCTTGCCGCCTGGGAGGCCGAGCGGCCGGTGGACACCATCATCGCCAATGCCGGCATCAATGGCGGCACCGCCCCGGATGGCACCCCGGAGACCCATGCGGCGGCGCTGGCGCAGCTGGAGGTGAATCTGCTCGGCGCCGTCAACCTGGTGCAGCCGCTGCTGCCGGGGATGCTGGCGCGGGGCCGCGGCCGAATTGCGCTGGTCGGCTCGGTGGCGGGCTTCCTCGGCCTGCCGGACAGCCCGGCCTATTCCGCCGGCAAGGCTGGGCTCTGGGCCTATGCCGAGGCGCTTCGCGCGGCGCATGGCCCGGCCGGGCTGCGGGTGCTTGCCGTCGCACCCGGCTTCTTCGACAGTGCGATGAGCGTACGCTACCTCGGCGCGCACCCTTTGCAGATCGGCACCGAGGCCATGGCCGCCCGCATCCTCCGCGCGCTGCGGCGCGGCCAGGGGCGGCTGGTGACGCCCTGGCCGCTGGGTGCGCTGCTGCGGTTGCTGGCGCTGCTGCCGCCGCCGCTGGCCGATGCGCTGCTCCGTCGTGGCCGCTTCCGCATCTCTCCGGAGTAGCTGGAGCAGGTTCAGGCTGACCGTACCTGCCAGTCTAAAGGTCGTGCTCCACAGCGGGCTGCGTTCATGTCTGAACGCCAATCCGCTGTAGGCCGTTGCTCGTGGAGCAGCGTCACGATCAGCGCGTTCACGCCCTCCCGCGACCTGCGCTGGAAGCATCTGGTTCCAGAGCGGTTGCGCTACAGCTCCGGTGCCAGCTCTGCCCAGGGCGCCGCCCGCTCATAGCCGGCGGCAGCGCGATAGATCAGCGCCTCGGAGAAGCTCCGCCCGACCAGCTGCATGCCGATCGGCAGCCCCGCCGCCTTGCTGATGCCGCACATCACGCTCAGCGCCGGATGGCCGGTGACGTTGAAGGGGGTACGGGCCTGGCGCGGATAGGTGCGCTCCACCTCCGCCTCGTCGTCGATCCGGCAGGCCGGGTCCATCGAACTGGCGCAGAGCAGCAGGTCGACCCCGCTGAAGGCTGCCTCCACCGCGGCGATCAACTGAGTGCGGCGGCGCTGCGCCTGGACGTAGTCGGTGCCGGTGATGAACATCCCCGGCATCAGCCGACGGCGGGTGACGGCGGCATAGTCGCCCGGACGGTCGCGCAGCCACGCCTCGTGCACCGCACCAGCCTCGGGCAGCATGATCGCGCGGTTCAC
Source organism: Siccirubricoccus deserti (assembly GCF_014283215.1). Lineage (GTDB taxonomy): Bacteria > Pseudomonadota > Alphaproteobacteria > Acetobacterales > Acetobacteraceae > Siccirubricoccus > Siccirubricoccus deserti. The sequence continues at coordinate 174,200 of NZ_JACOMF010000007.1, read as the reverse complement.
CGCGGCGAACTCGCCGAGCGGCGGCAGCACCACGGTGGACAGCGTGGCGCCCTCCGCCGCCAGCAGCGCCGCCGCCGCCTCCAGCGCCGCGGCGACCTCCGGCGTGGCCGGCGTGTCCGTCTCGTGGAAATGCCGGACGAACCCGATTCGCAGCCCACGCAGCCCCTGGTTCAGCGCGCGGGTGTAATCCTCCGCCGCGTGGCGGGCGCTGCCGGGGTCGAGCGGATCATGCCCGGCAATGGCGTTCAGCAGGATGGCGTTGTCGCGCACCGTGCGGGTCATCGGCCCGACATGGTCGAGGGTGAAGGCGAGCGGGAAGACCCCGCGGCGGGAGACCAGCCCATAGGTGGGCTTCAGCCCGACCAGCCCGCAATGGCTGGCCGGATGCCGTACCGAGCCGCCGGTATCGGTGCCGAGCGCCGCCGGCAGCATCCGCCCGCCAACCGCGGCGCCGGAGCCGGAGGAGGAGCCGCCCGGGTGATGCGCCGGGTTCCAGGGGTTGCGGGCCGGCGGGAAAGGCAGATCGAAGGCCGGGCCGCCGAGGGCGAATTCATGCGTCGCGAGCTTGCCGGGAAACACCGCTCCGGCGGCGCGCAGCCGAGCCACCACCGCGGCATCCTCGCCCGCCACCCGGTCGAGCTGCAGCTTCGAATGGCAGGTGGTGGGATGGCCGGCGAGGTCGATGATGTCCTTCAGCCCAACGGGGATACCGTGCAGCGGGCCGCGCGGGCCGCACCGGGCGATCTCTGCCTCGGCCGCCTTCGCATCCCTCATGGCCTCCGCTGGAAGCTGGCGGATGAAGGCGTTCAGCCGCGGCTCGACCGCGGCGATGCGGTCGAGGCAGTCCTGCAGCAGCTCGACCGGCGAGAGCCGGCGGGCGGCGATCAGCGCGGCGGCTTCGGCCAGGGAGAGGCGGTGCGGCGCGCTCACGCGCCGGCTCCGGCAACGGGCGCGGCGTAGGACGGTGTGGGCTCGACGGCATGGGAGGCAGGGCGGCTGAAGCCGCTGCGCAGCCGGGCGGCAACGGCGATCGCCTCGGTCACATCGGCCGGATACTCGGCCCAGGCGCGCTGAACCCCGGCGGCGGCGGCCAGGATGGCGTCCCGGTGGGTGGTGTCTTCCGGCATGGTGAGGTCTCCCGATGGTGCGGTGCGGGAGCCTGCCGGAAAAAAAGCAGGGGCGGAACCCGTCAGGACTCCGTCCCCGAAGAGGGCGCCGGGGAAGCCGGCACTGCCCGGTATTGGGGGGCGGGCAGCGCCGCGGCGCGTTGGGGAGAGAGGCCAATACGCGACCTCGGGGTGAAGCATCGCTGCAAAGGGTTGAGGAATCCTTGGAAGGCGGCGGCGCACCGCGCCTTCGCGGTTCCCAAGGCCGGCCGATTGTGCCATCTGCCTGGGGTCCGGCGGCAGGCCCGTCGTGCAGGGGCGGCACCAACAGGGCGAGCACCATGTACCCGCATCTGACCGGGCCCGGTTCCGGCAACATCCGCAACAGCGAGCATTTCTGCCGGGAACTGCTGCGACGTTTCCCCGGCGCCAGGCTCTGCGTCATTGCCGCAACCACGCCGGCCTGGGCGCTGGAACACACCGGCCCGCTGCTCTGCGTCACCAGGGAGGCGCCGGCGAAGCCTTTCCGCAGTGGCGACTTCGGCTTCCTGCGCGGCGACAGTTCGGCCGAGGCGTTGGCCGCGCTGCGAACCGCGCGGGCGCGCCATGCCGGTGGCTTCGACATCATCTTCATCGACCATGACCATCGGCTGCCGGCGCTGGTCGCACAGGTGAACGCTGCCCTGCCGCTCGCGCATGCGAAGACCGTGTTCCTGTTCGATGACGCGGTGCCACCGACCATCGGCATGGCGGGGCCGGAACCAACCCAGGGCTGGTGGGTGGGAGAGGTCTGGATGCTGGCGCACATGCTGGCGCCCGAAGGGCCGCAGGGCAGGCTCCTCACCTGTGCCTTGCCGCCGACCGGGCTGATGGTGGCGGCCGGCTTCGCGCCGATTGATCCCGCAGCGGTGGACCGGACCCGTGCGGCGATGGCCGGGGTCACCACCGATGCGGCGCTGGCGGAGGTGTCGTCCTACACACGGCACGACATCGCCTTCGATGCCGCCTGCGAGCTGCTGCAGGCGGAGCTGCCGGAGGATGAGGTCCGGGTGGTGCCCTCGACCGGCCATGAGCCGCTGCCGCGCCGCATCCTGGTGCCGCAGCAAGCCTGGCTGAAGCCGCCGCCGGCCTTCGTCTGCAACCTCTCCTCCCATGGGCTCGATCCGCGGCGGCTGTTCGAGGCGCAGCGGCACACCCATGCCAAGATGATCGACAGCTTCGAGGATGCGACGCTGCTCGGCTTCGGCGCCATCATCAAGGACGGGCGTTACTTTCATCGCTACGTGAACAGCGCGGAGCTGATGCTGGCGCGGCTGGCCGACGGCTTCGGCGGCTACAGCAACGAGGCGACCGGCCTGCACCGCTTCGGCGATGCCGTCGTGCTGCCGCGGGAACGGCTGGAGGACCCGGTGGTGCTCGACATGCCGGTGCTGTTCGGCACGCCGGAAGAGCCGCATAACTGGGGCATGTGGCTGCTGATCGGCCTGCCGAGCGCGGCGGAATTCCTGGCCAACCGTGACCGCTATGGGAAGTTCCTCTGCTACGCCGAGCAGCCCTGGCAGCGGCGCCTGCTTGAGATGGTCGGGATCGGTCCTGCCGAGCTGATCCGGCACGACGTGTCGCGCAGCTACCGCTGCTCGGCGCTGCATCTCATCCGGCATTCCGCGCGCGACCTGTTCGTCACCGCCGATGAGCGGGCGATCTTCGCCGCGCTGGCCGACCGCATCGCCCGGCCGCCCGCGACCGGCACGCCGGAGAAGCTCTTCATCTCCCGCCTCACCCGCACCCGGAAGCTCGGCGCCTATCGCGGGATGACCAACGAGGAGGCGCTGATCGAGGGGTTGCAGCACCTCGGCTTCGTCGCGGTGGAGCCCGAATACCTGCCCTTCGAGGAACAGGTTGCGCTATTCCGCAACGCCCGCAGCATCGTCGGCCTCGGCGGCGCGGCGATGTTCAATACCGTGTTCTGCCGGCCGGGGACCAGGGTGGTGACGATCGAGAGCACCCTCACCTTCGTTGACGCCCATACCAACATCTTCGGCTCGCTCGGCCTCGACTACGGGGTGATCCTGGGCGACGAGGACCTCACCGATCCCCGCGCCAGCCAGCGGCGCTGGAGCCTCGACGTGCCGCGGGCGCTGGAGCGGATCGCCGCCTGGAGCTGAGCCCCGGCTTTGCCGTGGGCCTCCCCGGAGCTATGCAGGGGTGGCTACCGACGGAGGGACCATGTCCGCGACGCCACAGGGCTCGCCTGCCACGCTGCCCCTCGCTGGGCTGAAGGTGCTGGAACTCGGCCACTATATCGCCGCGCCCTTCGCCACCCGGCTGCTGGCCGATCTCGGCGCCGAGGTCATCAAGGTGGAACCGCCGGAGGGCGATCCGGTGCGCGGCTGGGGCAGCCAGGTCGATGGCCATGCGGTGTGGTTCAGCGTGCACGGCCGCAACAAGCTCTCGGTCACGCTCGACCTGAAATCCGCCGACGGCAAGGCGAAGCTCCGCCGGTTGGCGGCGCGGGCGGATGCGCTGGTGGAGAATTTCCGCCCCGGCCAGCTGGAACGCTACGGCCTGGGTCCGGCCGATCTGCATCAGGTCAACCCGCGCCTGGTCATTGCCCGCATCAGCGGCTATGGCCAGGACGGGCCGTACCGCGACAAGCCGGCCTTCGGCGCTATCGGCGAGGCGATGGGCGGGTTGCGGCACCTGACCGCCAGCCCCGGCCAGACCGAGCATCCGCCGCCGCGCTGCGGCGTCTCGATCAGCGACGACCTGGCCGGCATGTATGCCGCGATGGGGCTGGTCGCGGCCTGCTGGCAGGTGAAGGGCGATCCGGCGGCAAAGGGCAGGGTGATCGATGTCGACCTGGTCGGCAGCGTGTTCAGCCTGATGGAGGGCATGCTGCCGGAATACGGGCTGTTCGGCTGGGTGCGGCAGCCGCAGGGCGCGGCCATCAAGACCGCGGCGCCGACCAACACCTACCCCTGCGCCGATGGCAAGTGGCTGTGCATCGCCGGCAACTCCGACCTGATCTTCCGTCGGCTGATGGCCGCCATCGGCCGTCCGGAACTCGCCGATGAGCCGCGCTTCGCCAACAATGCCGCGCGCTGCGAGAATGTCGCCGAGCTGGACGCCGCCATCGCAGCCTGGACCCGGACGAAGACCGGCGCCGAGGCCGAGTCCATCCTGGACGCCGCCGAGGTGCCATGCTCCCGCCTGTACGACATGCGCGACTGCGCCGAGGATCCGCATTTCCGCGCCCGTGGGCTGGTGCTGCCGGTGCAGGATCCGCTGCTCGGCGAGGTGCTGCACCCGGCGGCGCCCTTCCGCTTCGATGGGGTCAGCGCGCGCGAGATGGTGCGCTGGACCGGGCCGGCCGCAGGTGCCCACAACGACCATGTGTTCTTGGAATTGCTGAAGGAGCCCGCCGAATGACCGACACCGCCATCCTCTCCGAGGTCGCGCCGCGCGACGGGCTGCAGTCGATCGGCGCTTTCGTCCCCACCGAGACCAAGATCGCCCTGGTCCGCGCCAGCTACGAGGCCGGGCTGCGGCGGATGGAGGTGGGCAGCTTCGTCTCCCCCCGCGCCGTGCCGCAGATGGCCGACACCGCCGAGGTGCTGAAGGCGGCGAAGCAGCTCGAAGGGCTGGAAAGCACCGTGCTGGTGCCCAACCGCAAGGGCTTCGAGCTGGCGATGAATGCCGGCGCCGACCGGCTTGGCCTCTTCATGTCGGCGACCGAGAGCCATAACAAGGCCAACCTCAACCGGCCGCTGGAGGACAGCTTCGCCGATTTGGCGGCAATCGTGCGGGAGGCGCCGAAGGGCACCAGAATCCGCTTCAATCTCTCCTGCGTCTTCCACTGTCCCTTCGAGGGCGTGGTGCCGGAAGCGGCGGCGCTGGCGCTGGTGGAGCGCATCGCGGCGCTCGACCCGGAGATGGAGATCGCCCTGGCCGACACCACCGGCAATGCCGCGCCGGATCAGGTGAGGCGGCTGTTCACCGCGGCCCAGGCCTTCGGTGGCGAGCGCTTCGCCTACCACGGCCATGACACCTACGGCATGGGCATCGCCAATGTTGCCGCGGCCTGGGAGGCGGGGTGCCGGGTGTTCGATGCGGCCTCGGGCGGCATCGGCGGCTGCCCCTTCGCGCCGGGCGCCACCGGCAATGTGGCGATGGAGGATGTGGTCTGGCTGTTCCAGCGGATGGGGGTCGAGACCGGCGTCGATTTCCCCAGGCTGCTGATCGCCGCCGACTACGCCGCCGCGGTGCCCGGGGCGACGCCGGGCGGGGCGATGCGCCGGGTGCCCTCGGTGCGGCAGGCGGCCTGACCGCCCCACGAGGCCAACGCCGCACCGGTGCTACAGCCGGGTATGCGCCTCATGGCCTGCAGGTGGGGGGTGGGCCATGACAACGATAGCGACAGCGACCTATTGGTCGCGGGATTTGGATAGGCTGGCGGCGCGGATGGCGCCTCGCTTCGCCCAGGCGGAGCCGCCGCCACCGAACCCGAGCTTGGGCCGGCGATGCTGGAGCGGGCCTTCACCGCCGGCGTCCCCTGCGCCTGGGTGGCTGGTGACAGCAGCCATGGCGCCGACAGCCGCCTCCGGCATGTCATCGGGGCATGGCAGCGTGGCTATGTGCTGGCAGCCACCTCCGGGCAGCGGCTCAGCGCCGGTGACGGCCCCAAGAGACCGCGCACTAGGCTTGGCGGCCACGCCGGCACGGCGCGAGGCTGGCGGACGCGCATGCTGGTCCGGCGTCGCATCAGCAAGCCAGCCGATCTCACCTACTGCCTGACCCATGCGGCCGAGACGATCACACTGGCCTAATTCGGTCCGGGTGGCCCGCACCCGCTGGACCATCGAGAGTTGCTTTTAGGACAAAGCCAGACGCGCCCTTCACTGGTCTACTTGGCGCAGACGCCGCCAGCAGCGCACCCACCGAGTTCATCGGCACAGACGGACGCACCGTGACCATGCTTGGCCGTAGTACGAAGCGGCCGGGGAGACGGCGATCTCCCCGGCAAGGGCACGGGAGCAACGCCCCCGCGCTGAGGCTCAGCGCCGCCGCGCCGGGGTCCGGGGCGGCGGGGCCGGGGGTGCGGGCGGGGCCGGGGGCGGGGTGTAGTTGACCGTCACTGCGACCCGCATCGTCGCGCCGCCTGGCAGCAGCCGCACCGCAAAGGTATCCGTGCCGCCGAAGGCCGGGTTCGGGAAATAATCCACCCGGGTGTGGTCGCCGACCTTGCGCACCAGCACCCGCCCGTTTGCCGGCCGCGCCGTCACCAGCCCGGCATCGAAGGGCTTCGGCCCGGACTGGGCGACCGAGATGCCGCACCAGCCGCCGTCGTTGCCGACGGTCATCGATACCTCGGCTGGCCGGTCGGGCGAGAGGCTCACCTGCTGCGGCACGGTGCAGCTCTTCGCCGCGCCCTGCAGATCCGTCGCGAAGATCCGTGTGGCCGGGGCAGCGGCTTGCTGCTGCGGCTGCGCGCAGGCGGCTAGGGTGGCGGCCAGGGCGAGGGCGCACCAGGGCTTCATGGGCGGCAGCACCAGACGCCGGCTCATCGTGCCGAGCCCGTGCGGCGGGCGGCGGCCGGACGCGACGCCGCCGGGCGCGGCGCCGGGGCGCCCTCGCAGGCGGTGACGCCGGAGGCCAGCAGATCTTTGCCCGCGGCATAGGGCGCGAGGTCGGAGGGGCCGGTCAGCGACATCACCTCGGCGAACAGCCCGCTGTTGCGTGGGCAATAGTCGCTGCCGAGCTTGTGCGCTTCGGTCGAACGGGCATTCGCCAGGTTGGTGATGAAGATGTCGTTCTGCCGCTGGCCGGCACGGCCATGCACGCGGGAGAAATACTGCCCGAATGCCCGGCCGTTCTGCGCCAGCGTCGGCTGGTAGCGCTGCACGAAAGCGTTGTAGCGGTCTTCCTGCTTGCAGGTGGTGGCGACCACCATCAGTTCGGTCTTCAGCGCCTCCAGCTCGAACACGCTCTGGTCGCTTTCGGCGGTGCAGCGCGGCACGGCGAAGGCCGGCGAGGCCTGCAGCAAGGCTGCGCCGAGGAGCAGCGCGGCAGGCGCCGCGGCGAGGCGGCGCTTCGGCCGCGGTTTCGATTCCGTCATCACTATGCCCTTCCTGGCAGGGATGGACACCCGGGACGTTCCCGCCCCGGCGGGGGCGGATGATTCGACCCAGGCACGGTCCGCCTGCGGTCGCCGTTTCAGCACACTCGGTGAAGCTATGCGAGTGTCTGCGCATGGCGTAACAGTATCTTTCTGCAACCTGCTGGCAACATTCGATTTTGGCTGCCATTTCATTTCAGCAGGTGGTAGTTTGGCAGGCATCGTCGGGGGCAGGGGAGGGGTTCGGGGCAATGCGGGGGGAGCTACCGCACCATCTGCGCCGGTCGGTGCTGTTCGCTCCGCTGCTGCTGGGCGCCTGCGGTACCTCCCGCCGGGTGCCGCCGCGGCCTTCCTCCGGCGGTGCCGACCTGTCCTGCGTGCCCTATGCCCGCGACCGCAGCGGCTTGGCCCTGCGCGGTGACGCCTGGCAGTGGTGGGAGGCCGCGGCCGGCCGGTACCGGCGCGACCGCATGCCGCGGCCCGGCAGCGTGCTGGTGCTGATGCGGACCGCCCGCTTGCCGCAGGGGCACCTGGCGGTGGTGTCGCAGGTGGTCTCGACCCGGGAGATCCGGGTGGACCATGCGAATTGGGCCTCCGGTGCCGCCAAGGGACGGGTCGCGCGGGACCAGCCGGTGGCAGATGTCTCGCCACGCAACGACTGGTCGCTGCTGCGGGTCTGGTATCCGCGGGTCAATGGCTACGGCAGCAGCGCCTACCCCGCCTATGGGTTCATCCATGGGGTGGCGGCATAGCCCCGGCGGCCCGCATCATCGCTCCAGCAGCACCTCCACCCGGCGGTTCGCCTGCCGCCCCTCCGGGTTGTCGCGGCCGTCGACGATGTTGGGCGCCACCGGCTCGCGCTCGCCGCGGCCTTCCACCCGCAGCGGTGGCAGCGCGCCGCCCTGCGCCGCCAGCCAGGCCTGCACCGCTTCCGCCCGGCGGCGCGACAGCGCGTCATTGTAGGCATCGGCGCCCATGCTGTCGGTGTGGCCGATCACCAGCACCGCACGCGGTTGGCGCTGGCGGATGATCTCGGCGACGCGGCCAAGCGCCTGCGCCGCCTCTGGCCGCAGTTCATCCTTGTCGAAGTCGAACAGCACGTCGTTCTGCACGGTCAGGGTGGTGCCGCGCGCCGTCTCGCGCTCCACCACCACATTGGCGCCGGAGATCTCGAAGCCGCCGCCGCGGGGCACTTCCACCGTGCTGCCGTCCGGCCGGGTCAGCACCGCGCCGCGCGGCTCGGGCGGCGGGCGGTCGATGGTGACAGTGCCGGTGGCGCGTTCCTGCGCCCCCAGCGGCAGCGGGAAGAGCAGCAGCGCAACGAGTGGCAGCGCAGCAAGGTGGGTAAGAGGCATCGGCTCTGCACTCCCGGGACATGGAGCAGTGCCGCAACAACGCGCGCCTGCCGCGGGCGACGCCACTGCCCCGGATCAAATCCCGGCATGGCCAGCCGCGTTGCGTCATGGTCGGCCTGCGCGGCGCGACCGCCGGGGCCGGAACGGCGCTTGGAAGGTGCGAAGCGCCGACCGGGCTGGTAATATACGCTGCAGCGCAACATGAAAGCTGAAGAATGCCCCTGAAGGACAGGATGCCGGATCCCGCGACGCCCCCGGGAAGCCGGACCAAGGCCCGGGTCACCGCCATCCCTGGCGACGGGATCGGACCTGAGGTGATGCGTGCCACCCGTCAGGTGCTGGACGCCGCCGGCGCCCGGCTGGAGTGGGAGGAGGCGCTGGCCGGCGCCGAGGCCTTCCGCCGCGGCATCGCCAGCGGCGCCCCGCGCGAGACGCTGGACAGCATCGAGCGTAACGGCGTGGCGCTGAAGGGCCCGCTGGAAACCCCGGTCGGCTACGGCGAGACCTCGGCCAATGTGGCGCTGCGCAAGACCTTCGAGATGTACGGCAACATCCGCCCGGTGCGGGAACTGCCCGGCATCCGCACGCCCTTCAGCGGCCGCGGCATCGACTTCGTCGTGGTGCGGGAGAATGTCGAGGATCTCTACGCCGGCATCGAATACATGCAGACCCCCGGCGTCGCGCTGGGCCTGAAGCTGATCACCGAGCCTGGCTGCGAGCGCATCGTTGGGCTGGCGGCGGCGCTGGCCGCGGCGGAGGGGCGGCGCAAGGTGACGGTCGCCACCAAGGCGAATATCATGAAGCTGACCGAGGGCATGCTGAAGCGGGTCGGCGAACGGGTGCTGATGGAACACCCGGCGCTGCAGCACGAGCACATGATCGTCGATAACTGCGCCCACCAGATGGTCATCCGGCCCGAGCAATTCGATGTCGTGGTGATGACCAACATGAACGGCGACATCCTCTCCGACCTGGCCGCCGGGCTGGTCGGCGGGCTCGGGGTGGCGCCTTCGGCGAACCTCGGCGACCGGGTGGCGATGTTCGAGGCGGTGCACGGCTCGGCACCGCAGATCGCCGGCAAAGGGCTCGCCAATCCGACGGCGCTGCTGCTCTCCTCGCTGATGATGCTGCGCCACATCGGCGATTTCGCCACCGCGCGGCGGGTGGAGCATGCGCTCTACGTGACGCTGGAAGAGGGCAGGGAACTGACCGGCGACATCGCGCGGGAGGGGCCGGGCGCCTCCACCGGAGCCTTCGTCGACCGGGTCATCGCCAATCTGGGGCGGGAGAGTGCGCTGGTGCCGGCGCGGGAATACCGCCCCATCGCGCTGCGGCAATGGCCGCAGGTCACCTGGTCCCGGGCCGTCGCAAGCCGCGAGATGGCCGGCGTCGATGTCTTTATCGAGACCGACCAGGATCCGGAGACCATCGGCGGCAGCCTGGCCGCGATGGCGGAAGGCAGCGCCTTCACCCTGACGGCGATCGGCTCCCGCGGCGCGCAGGTCTGGCCGGCGACCGGCGGCCATAGCTTCCTGGTCGACCAGTTCCGTGCCCGCTTCCTGTTCCGTACGCCGCCCGAGGGCGATGCGACGACGGCGATCACCGATCTGCTGCAACGCATCGGCCGCGAGTACCGCTGGATGCACCTGGAGACGTTGCAGCGCTTCGATGGGGTGGCGGGCTACAGCGTGGCCTGAGGTGCGATGGCGAGGGGAGCATTGCTTCCCTCGCGCTCCCCATCCCAAGGGCCGAAGGGCTCTTGGAACCCTTGAGCTTACAGGCGGTCCGCATCCGAGTGGGACCGCATGGCCGAGGCTGATCCAGGTGGCGCCGTTGAAGGCAGGGCCTTCACCCCTCCACCCGCCGCGCCTGCTCCCGCGCCACCCGCTTCAGCGCGGCGGCGAAGGCCTGCTTCTTCATCGGCAGGGCCGGCTCGGCCGGGGCCGGGCCGGTACCGGGCGCCACGGCCTTGCCGCGCAGGTCGCGGCGGCGCTGGCGGATCAGGTCGCGCGCCCGGTCGTGCATTTCCGTCAGCTGCTGCTCGAGCGCAGCCAGCGCCGCCGTGTCCAGGGCGCGGATCGCCGGATGGTGGCTTTGCGCCACCGCGGCGAATTCCGCCTCGGTCAGCAACTGGCGCTCGGCATTGATCGTCCTCGGCATGATGGTCCTTCCGTTCGGCCCTACACAGGTAGGAAGGGGCCTGCCGTCATGCCGGGCTATCCGTCAACCGGTCAGCTTCGCACCATCGGGCAGCCGCCCTCGCTGAGCGGGCGGAAGGCCTGCTCGCCCGGCACGGTGGCGGCCAGGGTGTAGACGTCGCCGGGGTAGCGGCTTTCGTCGGGCTTCTTCACCTGCAGCAGGTAGGCCGGGTGGATCTTGCGGCCGTCCTCGCGAATGGTGCCGCGGCCGAAGGCGTCGTCGTCGGTCGGCATGCGCTTCATCTGCGCCACCACCTCCCGCCCGCTGGCCTTGGCCCGGGCAACGCCCATCTCCTTCACCGCCTTCAGGTAGTGCAGCACGCCGGAGTAGTTGGCGGCGTGCACGTAGTTCGGCCAGACATTGGCCGGCAGCTTCGACCGCACCCGGGCAGTGAAGGCGCGGGTCCGCTCATCCATGTCCCACCAGAAGGTTTCGGCGATGTACATTCCCTGCATGGTCGGCAGCCCCGCCGCGACCACGCCGGTGATGGAGCCGATGATGGCGGCCAGGCGCATGCTGCGGGTCAGTCCGAATTCCTGCGCCTGCTTCACGCAGTTGATCAGGTCGTCGCCCGCCATGGCAAGGCCGAGCACCTTGGCGCGCGATGCCTGCGCCTGCAGCAGGAAGGCGGAGAAATCGGTGGTTTGCGGGAAGGGATAGCGGGAGGCGCCAATCATCTTCCCGCCGGCGGCCTCGATGAAGCGGTTGGTGTCGCGCTCAACCGCATGGCCGAAGGCGTAGTCAGCGGTGATGAAGTACCAGCTGTCGCCGCCCATCCGCGTCAGCGCCGTGCCGGAGGTATTGGACAGGCACCAGGTGTCGTAGGACCAGTGCAGGCTGTTCGGCGTGCAGGCCCGCCCGGTGAGGTCCGAGGTGCCGGCGGAGGCGTTGAGGTGGATGCGATCCTTCTCGACGCAGATCGGGTTGATGCCAAGGGCGATGGCGCTGTTGCCAACGTCGGTCACCAGATCCACGCCGCGCTGGTCGAACCACTGCCGCACGGTGTTGATGCCGACATCCGGCTTGTTCTGGTGATCGGCGACGATGACCTCGACGCGAATGTCCGGATTCTGCGCGGTGAACTCCTCCACGGCCTGTCGGACGCAGGCGACGGAGGTGGGGCCGGTGACGTCGCGGTAGGGGCCGGCAAGATCGGTCAGCACGCCAATGCGGATCGGCTCGGCGGTCTGGGCAAGCAGCGTCGGCAAGGGCAGCAGGCTGGCGGCCGTGGCGAGGGCCGCGCGGCGGGTCAGGCGCATGGACGAACTCCCTGATCGGCCGGCCATTCGCGGCCCGCCTTCCGGCCGAGCCTAGAGCGGATCGCGGAGGGATGTGAATCCACTCTGCAAACAGCAGGCGGAGCGGAGCAGCGTTCTGACCTGCGCGCAATCCGGCGCTGCCTCGGCAGGAGCAGTGGACCACGGCCGGAACAGACCAAAATATGAGCAAACACTGCCACAATTAGGCTAAAATATAGACGAAAATTGCAATTTGCCTAAATAAAAATCATGACCTTAGTCTTGCTCGTCCTGGCCATGAGGAGGTCGTGCTGTGCAACCGCCTGACCCGTCGCATCCCGCTCTCCGGTGCGGTCGCAACCTTGTCCGAGCAGGCCTCGGCACGCCTCGTCGCCCATGACCTCGGCGCGCGGCTGAAGGGCTGCATCCAGGCGCGATCCTGGATGCTGGACCGCAGGTCCCGATCCCGCGCCGCTCACCATGACCCCAACCGGAGACTGCCCGACCATGACCATGACCATGACCATCGGCCGCCGCGGCCTGCTCGGCAGCCTCGCCACGGCGGGAATGCTGCAAGCGACACTCCCCTGGGACCTCGCCCTCGCTCAGGGCACCCCCGGCACCAATCTCCGCATCGGCATGACCGCCAGTGCCGTGCCGCTGCCGAACGGCATGCCGGACCAGGGCGCCGAGGGGCATCGCTTCATGGGCATCACCCTCTACGACCATCTGGTCGCCTGGGACCTTTCGGTCAGCGACCGGCCGGCGCCGCTCCGCCCCGGCCTCGCCACCGAATGGCACACCGATCCGGCCGATCCGAAACGCTGGATCTTCACCATCCGCGAGGGCGTGAAGTTCCATGACGGCAAGATCCTGGACGCCGAGGATATCGCCTTCTCCTATGACCGTTGCTTCAAGAACGACGCGCCGCATTACGATGCGCGCGGCTCCGCCCAGGTGCGCAGCCGCATGCCGACCATTTCCAGGTGGTATGCCGAGGGGCCACGGATCTTCGTCATCGAGACCAGCGTGGTGGACAGCATGGTGCCCTATGGCGCCACCTGGGTCGGCATCACCCATCGCGGCGCCTGGGAGGCCGCCGGCCGCGACAACGACAGGATGCTGAACCAGCCGGTCGGCACCGGCCCCTTCAAGCTGGAGAGCTTCAGTTTCCGCGAGCGCGCCGTGCTGGTCCGCAACCCCGACCACTGGGAGGCCCGCCGCATCCCCAAGCTTGGCCGGGTCACGCTGATCCCGCTGCCTGAGGCCAATACAAGGGTCGCCGCGCTGCGCTCCAGCCAGGTGGATTTCATCGAGGCGCCGCCGCCCGACTCCATCCCCTCGCTGCGCCAGGCCGGCTTCCAGATCGTCACCAACCAGTATGGCCACAACTGGACCTGGCATTTCTCGCTGCGTGACGGTTCGCCCTGGCGCGACATTCGCGTCCGCCGCGCCGCCAACTTGGCGATCGACCGGGAGGCGATGAAGGGCATGCTCGCGGGCACCATGCTGGAAGGCGGCGGACTGGTGCCGGTCGGTGGCCCGTGGAACCCGGTGCGCAGCCCCCGGCTAGCCTATGACGCCGCCGCCGCCCGCAAGCTGCTGACGGCAGCCGGCATCACCCCGCGCACGCCGCTGCGTACCAAGGTCGCCATCTCCGCCTCCGGCTCGGGCCAGATGCAGGTGCTGGCGATGAACGAGGCGCTGCAGCAGCAGCTCAAGGACGTCGGCATCGAGATCACCTTCGAGGTGTTCGAGTGGAACACCCTGCTCTCGACCTGGCGCGAGGGCGCCGGAGTGCCGGCGGTGCGCGGCTGCGATGCGATCAATGTCAGCTACACCGCGCTCGATCCCTATACCGCGATGATCCGCCTGCTGAAGTCGGATCTGGTCCCGCCGCGCGCCAACAACTGGGGCTACCTGAACGACCCGGGCTACGACGCCATCATCGAGCGCATCTACCAGACCTTCGAAACCGCCGCGCAGGATGCGCTGATCAAGCAGCTGCACGACAAGGTGCTGGATGACGCGCTGTTCCTCTTCGTCGCGCATGACATGAACCCGCGCGCGATGAGCCGGCAGGTGAAGGGCTTCGTCCAGGCGCAAAGCTGGTTCCAGGACCTGACGCCGATCAGCCTGTAGAATGCGGGCCGGGTGCGGTTGATCCCGATTGATCAACCGCACCCTCATTGGGCGGCGCGCCACATTCCCGAGTCCCGTGGAGGTTGCGCAGCAACACCGATGGGCACCGTCGCGCCCCGGCATGCATGCAACACTTATGTCGCCAGCATCAGCGCTCCGGCAGCCAGATCTCCAGCGTCTGCGGTGCCGGCGAGGGCTCGAAGTTGCGGAAGTCCTGGATCGCCCAGCCGCGGCCGAGCCGCCCGGCCAGCCGCGCCGCGGCGCCGGCATCCTCGGCATGGAAATAGCGCACGACCCGCTGCGCCGGCACCGATTGCACCGTCCGCAGGTCGCTCACCTCGAAGCCCGAGTCGCGCAGCAGCGCCGCTGCCGTGCTGGCTGCCTCGGCCGCGGCGGGGGAGCCACCGCGGTAATGCACGAAGACGCGTGGTCCGGAGGCAAGGGCGGCGGCCGGTTCGGGCCGTGCCGGTCGGGCTGGCGGTGCGGCGGCCACGGCGGCTACCTCCCGCCGTGCCTGGGCCTCGCGGACCGCCGCTTCGCGCGCGACATCCCGCGGCGTTGGCTCACGCGGACCAGCTTCGCGCGGGGCAGGATCGCGCTGGCTGGCGTCGCGTTGGGCGGCCGCAAGTTGCGCCTCGGCCGCGACCCGGGCACGGGTGAGGGCATCCAGCCGGGCCTGCTCGGTGGCGATCGCCTGGCGCAGCGCCGCGAGCTGCTCGGTCAGCGCCGGACTTGACGGTTGGACCGATTCAGCCGGCGGTGCCACGGGGGCTGGGGCGGGACGCAGGGCGAGCCCCAGGATCATGCCACCCAGACCGGCGGTCAGCACCAGGCCAAACCCGGCCAGCACCGACCGCAGGCGGCGTCGAGGCGGCCGCAACAGCGGTGGTGGCGGAGCGCGCTCCGTCCGCGGTAGCCGGAAGGCGCGATCCGCCCCGCGTGCCCGGATCGTCGGACTCAGTGCGGTTCGCCGGCCTCGGTCGGCACGGCATGCGACGTACCCAGCGGGCCCAGCGCATCCGGGGCGACTGCCCCATGTGCGGCCTGGCTCTGGGCAGCGAGTGCACGGGCCATCTGACTCAGCGCCTCCTGATGCTTCTCATTGTCGATAAGAGCGAAATTGCGCGCCAGTTCCAGGCACATGCGCTGCCGCGGCGAAACTTCATGAGGCTCGGTCTCGGCCGACAGCCCATCGAAGAACCAGGATACGGCGACGCCGAGGACCTGGGCAATCTCGAACAGCCGCCCGGCCGAAATGCGGTTCAGGCCGCGCTCGTATTTGTGAGCTTGCTGATATGTAACGCCGATCATCCTGGCGAGTTGTTGCTGCGACAGGCCCATCATGACCCGGCGTTCGCGGATGCGGGCCCCGACATGCCGGTCTGCTGCGTTCGCGCGCTGGCCGGGCTTCACCGGTCCCTTGGTGCCGGCCTCGTCGCGACGCGACTCACCCGTCTGAGTGGTTGCCATGCGGTTGTCCTCGATCCCTGAGTGTCTTACCAGGGAATGCTCAGGGACTGTCGGTGTTCCACCGGAACGCGTGACGATCCCGTGATGGAACCCATCCCGCTGCAACTCACCCTTTGCGCGTGCTGTTCGCCGCGTTCCTTTGGGCTTCGGCGAGTTGCTGGCGAAGCTGTTCAACCTCCGCTCGCAGCGCTTCTACCGTCTGCCCGTTGTTCGGTGGGCGGAAGGGAGCAAACAGGCTCATGGCCCGTTCCAGCATCGCCATATTCTGCTTACCGAGCTCCTCGAGGCCTGGGAAGGGCAGGAAGCCGCCCATCGCCTGCTCCATGGACTGGCGCATCTGTACCTGCTGGCGGGCGAAGCCGGCCATCGCGGTTTCCAGGTAGCGCGGCAGCACCGCCTGCAGGCTGTCGCCGTAGAAGCCGATCAACTGCCGAAGGAAGCTTTCCGGCAGCAGGCTGCGGCCGCCCTTGGCCTCCTCCTCGACGATAATCTGGGTGAGAACGGAGCGGGTGATGTCCTCACCCGACTTGGCGTCGAACACCACGAAGTTACGGCCCAGCCGGACCATCTTGGCCAGATCCTCCAGCGTCACGTAACTGGAGGATTCCGTATTATAGAGGCGGCGATTGGCGTATTTCTTGACCACCACCGGCGGGGCTTCGGGGGACGCCGTGGGGTTGACCGCGGCTTCGGCGCGGGCGGTGCTGTCGGCCATGGGATTCCGCTGATGTTGAGGCGTCTCTTATGGCGCGAGCCTAGCACGCCGGGATGCCGCCTGCGGAAGTCGGATTTTTGCAGCGCACAGTATGGCGGAATTATGATGGCTTGCTTGGCTGCTGACCACCCGCTTGCGATTAGCCCGGGCCGGCGGAACCGGGGGAATCAGGAGGCCGATGATCCTCTTCCAGTTGCATCTCCGGGGCTGTCCGGCCAGGTGGCGACGGCGCTATGCTCAGCCGGATGGTCGCGGTGCCCGCGCGGGGCGCGTGACCCAGGGTGCAGGCCGGAACGGGATGAGCAGGGCGAAAGACGAGGAATGCAACCCCGAGCTCGATCGGCTGGCAGAGGATTGGGTGGCGTTGTGGCAATCGGAACTCGCCGGCCTCGCCGCCGATCCCGAGTTCTCGGCGCTGTCCCGGCACTGGCTGAACCTCGGGCTGGGCTGGTGGTGGGTGCTGCAGCGCGCCTCGCCGCCGTGGCATGACCAGCCCGTGGCTTCGCCGCGGCCCGCGGCCGCTGCTGCTGCACCTGGGGTTGGCGGCGGCGCGGGCCTGGGCGGCGCTGGGCGCGATCCCGGGCCCCCTCATGCTGAACCACCCGACCCCGGCGAGATCGAACGGCTCCGCGACCGGCTTGCCGAGCTGGAATCCCGCCTTGCCGCGCTCGAAGGCCGGGCGGCAGGAGGCGGCGCGGATCACCGCCGCCCTCGCCGCCGGCGGACACGCGCCTGAGGCCTTCCACGCCGCGGTATTGCGGGTGCTGCGGCGCCAGGATGCGGCGCTGCTGAATGGCGTCGCCGGCTATCGCCGCCACCCGCAGCGGCGGGAGATGGCGGAGCCGCCGGTGGTCTGGGCGGAAGGCGGCAGCCGGCTGCTGGATTATGGCGGGGGCGACGATGGCCCGGCGGTGCTGGTGGTGCCCTCTCTGGTCAATCGCGCCGATGTGCTGGATCTGCTGCCCGAAGCCTCATGCCTGCGATACCTGGCGGCGCAGGGTGCCCGGGTGCTGCTGCTGGACTGGGGCACGCCGGGCGAGGCCGAACGCGGCTTCAGCCTGACCGACTACGTGGCCGGCAGGCTGGAACGGGCGTTGCTGGCCGCGGCGGACCTGACCGGGGGCAGACTGGTGCTGGTCGGCTATTGCATGGGCGGGCTGCTGGCCCTTGCGGTGGCGCAGCGGCGGCCGAAGCAGCTCGCGGCCCTCGCGCTCTGGGCGACACCCTGGGATTTCTGGGCGGAGGAGGAGGCGGCGCCACGCGCCCTGGCCACGCTGCTGCCGGCGCTGGAGCCACTGCTGGAGGCGACTGGCACCTTGCCGGTCGATGCCATCCAGACCCTCTTCGCCGGGCTGGACCCCTTTGCCATCGGTGAGAAGTACCGTGCCTTCGCCCGGCTGGACCCGACCAGCCCGCGTGCCCGGCGCTTCGTCGCGCTGGAGGATTGGCTGAACGACGGGGTGCCGCTGGCCGCCCCGGTGGCGCGGGAATGCCTTGCTGGCTGGTACGGCGCCAATACCCCGATGCGTGGCGCCTGGCGGATCGCCGGCGAGGCGGTGACGCCGGCCCGGCTGGCGCTGCCGGCCTTCCTGGCGATTCCGTCGCGCGACCGGATCGTGCCGCCCGCCGCGGCGCTGGCGCTGGCGCCGTTGCTGCCGCGGGCCCAGGTGCACCGGGCGGCGGCCGGGCATGTCGGCATGGTCGCCGGCAGCACGGCGGACGCGGCGCTTTGGACACCTTTCCTGGCTTGGCGCGCATCCCTGCCCATATAGGCCGCCTGCTTGTAGCGGTCCGGGTGCCGGTCCAGACTGCACCGCAGCACGATAACCGGGTGGGAGAAACCCCTGTCATGACTGACATCGTCATCGCCAGCGCCGCGCGCACGCCGGTCGGCAGCTTCAATGGTGCCTTCGCCTCGCTGCCCGCGCATGTACTCGGCACCGTCGCCATCCAGGCGGCCCTGGCCCGGGCCGGGGTGAAGCCGGAGGAGGTAAATGAGGTGATCCTCGGCCAGATCCTGACCGCCGGCGGTGGGCAGAACCCGGCCCGCCAGGCCGCCATCGCCGCCGGCATTCCCGCCAGTGCCACCGCCTTCGGCATGAACCAGCTCTGCGGCAGCGGGCTGCGCGCCGTGGCGCTGGCGGCCCAGCAGATCGCCACCGGCGATGCCAGCATCGTCGTCGCCGGCGGCCAGGAGAGCATGACCCAGGCGCCCCACGCCGCTAACCTCCGCGCCGGGCAGAAGATGGGCGATCTGGCGATGGTCGACACCATGCTGCGGGACGGGCTGATGGATGCCTTCCACGGCTACCACATGGGCAATACCGCGGAAAACGTCGCGCAGAAATACCAGCTCACCCGCCAGGAACAGGACGAGTTCGCCGCCGCCAGCCAGCGCAAGGCCGGCGAGGCGATGAAGGCCGGCCGCTTCAAGGACGAGATCGCACCGGTGACGGTGAAGGGCCGCAAGGGTGATACGGTGTTCGAGACCGACGAATACCCGAAGCCGGAAACCACCATCGAGGTGCTGGCCAAGCTCCGCCCGGCCTTCGCCAAGGACGGCACCGTCACCGCCGGCAATGCCAGCGGCATCAACGACGGCGCCGCGGCGCTGGTGGTGATGTCGGCCGAGGAGGCGAAGCGGCGCGGCATCCGGCCGATGGCACGGATCGTCTCCTGGGCGACGGCCGGCGTCGACCCCGCCATCATGGGCACCGGCCCGATCCCGGCCAGCCGCCGCGCGCTGCAGAAGGCCGGCTGGGACATCGCCACCCTGGACCTGATCGAGGCGAACGAGGCCTTCGCCGCGCAGGCCTGCGCGGTGAACAAGGATCTCGGCTGGGACCCGGCGAAGGTGAACGTCAACGGCGGCGCCATCGCCCTCGGCCACCCGATCGGCGCCAGCGGCGCGCGGGTGCTGAACACGCTGCTGTTCGAGATGCAGCGGCGGGAGGCGAAGCGTGGCCTGGCGACGCTGTGCATCGGCGGCGGCATGGGCGTGGCGATGTGCGTCGAACGGCCGAACTGACACTGGGATAGGGGCAGGCTTCACCGGGGAGGGTCGCCGCGGTGAGGCATCCCGCTCCCGGGCCAGGGTTCTGAAGCGGCATCCTCTGGCCGAGGTAGCGGAGCGGTGGCAGGGTGTCGGCCGGGGTTTTGGTGTGCACCGGAAACCGTTCCGCAGCCCGTGCGCGACATTTCCTGGCATGCCGATGCCGCGGTGCCATATAGGGCGTCAGACACCACGCGCATTCCGCATCCGGAGCGAGAACGACCGCCATGAGCGCCGACCACGACATGCCTCGGCCGGTCGAGACCCTGCTGGCCACGCGGGAGTTGGCGGAGGCGCTGGAAAGCGAGCAATTCCGCCGCTTTCTCGACCACATCCCGGTGGCCGTCGTGGTTGCCAAGGTGGCGGACGAGGAGCGCATCGTCTACGCCAACCCGGAATTCGAGCGGCTGTCCGGCCAGGATTGCGCCGCCGTCGAGGACCAGCCCTGGAGCGTGCTGGCCGGCGAGCGCGAGGGTGATCCGGCCGGCCCGCCACTTGGCGCCGCAGTGCTTGCCGGCAGCGAGCATCTCGGCACCTTCCGCATCGCGCGTGGCGCGGCCGAACCCGCCATCGTCGATGCCTATGTCAACCTCATAGAGGATGACGCCGGCGTGTCGGTGTTCCGCTTGGTCGCACTGGTCGATGCCGGCCGCATCATCGAGGCGCAGCGCGAGACGCTGATGCAGGAACTGCATGAGCGCGATGTGCTGTTGCAGGAGATGCAGCACCGGGTGAAGAACAACCTGCAGATGGTCACCGCCCTGATCCGCATTGAGGCGCGCAACGCCGCCCGGGGCACCGACATGGACGGCGCCTTCGACCGGCTCGCCGGGCGGATCGAGGCGCTGCAGCTGCTGTACCAGGCGTTGGCCAATGACGGCCGCGATGGCGAGGTGGACCTCGGCACCTATCTCAGCCAGGTCGCCTCCGCGGTGATGCGGGCGCATGCCGAGGAGGGGGTCCGGCTCGAGCTCAAGGTCGATGCTTGGCCCGTCTCGGTGAATGTGGCGATGCCGGCCGGGCTGGTGGTGAACGAGCTGCTGACCAATGCGCTGAAGCACGCCTTCGTCGGGCGCGATGGCGGCACCATCACCTTGCACAGCCTGATCGATGCCACGGGCTGCACGGTGGTGGTCGCGGATGACGGCAACGGGCTGCCGGACGGCGTGGAATGGCCGCGGAGCGGCCGGCTCGGCGCCTTGATCGTGCAGTCGCTGCGGCAGAATGCGCGGGCGCGGCTGGATGTGGAATCGGCCCTGGGTGAGGGCACCCGCGTCACCATCCGCTTCAGCCGCGCCGCCGCCGCACCGCAGACGGCGGCTTAGGCCTCGCCCCGCTTCAGCAGAAATGCGCGCCGCGGGTCTCCACCGGGACCATGTAGATCGACTGGCTCGCGGTCATGTACAGGTGGTTGCGCCGGGCGCCACCGAAGCAGATGTTGGCGCAGATCTCCGGCGGCTTGATCAGCCCGATGCGCTGGCCGTCCGGGGCGAAGACATGCACGCCGTCATAGCCATCGCCAACCCAGCCGGCGCCGACCCACAGGTTGCCGGCCTCGTCGCAGCGGACGCCGTCGCCGAAACCGGATTTGCCGTCCATCTCCATGTCGCAGAAGCTGCGCGGGTTGCGCAGCCGGGGACCATCGACGTCATAGGCCCAGATGATGTTCTTCGCCTGGTCGTAGTGCGTCCTGCCGCTGTCCGCGACATAGAGCCGGCGGTAGTCAGGTGAGAAGCACAGCCCGTTCGGCTTGAACGGCTCATCCGCCACCTTCGTGACCTGTCCGGATTGCCCGTCGATCCGGTAGATCGCTTCCTTGATGAAGGGGCGCGGGCTGTTGGCGGACTCCGGCGTGCGGTTGCCTTCATAGTTCATCAGCGCGCCATAGCCGGGGTCGGTGAACCACACCGCGCCATCCTCGGGATGCACCACGCCGTCGTTCGGCGCGTTGAACGGCCCATCCGGTCCGCGCGCCGCCAGCACGGTGGTGGTGCCATTCGGCTCGTAGCGCAGCACGTCGCGGTTGAAGTGGCGGAAGGCGATCTGCCGCCCCTCGCGGTCGAAGGTGTTGCCGTTGGAGAAGCCGGAGGGGCTGCGGAAGCGGCGGTGGATGCTGTGGTCTTCCTCCACCAGCCGCAGGCATTCGTCGTTCGGGATGTCCGACCAGATGAGGAAGCGGCCGTTGGCGTGCCAGGCCGGGCCTTCCGCCCAGCCGTAGCCGGTGCCGAGGCGGCGGATAGCCGTATTGCCGAGCTTGGCGGTGAAGCGCTTCGGATCGATCGCCACGATATCCGCATCAGGGTAGCGCGCCGGTGCGGCGCCGCGATTATAGCTGCGCTGGGCATGCGCCGGGATGGCGGCGCCGGCGGCGAGCGCGCCGCCAAGCACGCCGCGGCGCGTGGCGGCAGGAAGCTCTGGCATCGGTCTCCTCCCTTTGGGCCGGAACGGCGGCCGCGGGGAGGGTGGCATGTGCGGCGTGGTCGCGTGCAAGCTTGGCCTGTCGCGGGCAGTGTCGCGACTGCGTGTGCCAATCCGTCAGCTTGCCGCGGATACCCTGCGATCCGCCGCTGGAACCGGACCCGCGACTCAGCCTAGGTGTCGCGGGCGCGATCCCATGAGCTTCTTGTCGCCTTCCAGATACTAACGTATGTTCGTTTTTAAAATGGCGCCCGGCGCCGAGGAGGAACGGGATGCGGAACGAATTCCAGGGGCTGGATTTCGGCCTTGGCGAGACCGCCGATGCGCTGCGCGACCAGATCGCCGCCTTCGCCACCGCCGAGATCGCGCCCCGCGCCGCCGAGATCGACCGGCAGAATGAATTCCCCGCCGATCTCTGGCGCAAGCTCGGCGACATCGGCCTGCTCGGCATCACCGTGGAGGAGGAATACGGCGGCGCCGGCATGGGCTACCTCGAACATGTGGTGGCGATGGAGGAGATCAGCCGCGCCTCTGCCTCGGTCGGCCTCTCCTACGGCGCGCATTCCAACCTCTGCGTCAACCAGATCCGCCGCAACGGCACGGAGGAACAGCGCCGCCGCTACCTGCCGAAGCTGGTCAGCGGTGCGCATGTCGGCGCGCTGGCGATGAGCGAGCCGGGTGCAGGCAGCGACGTCGTCTCGATGAAGCTGCGGGCGGAGAAGCACGGCGACGGCTACATCCTCAACGGCAACAAATTCTGGATCACCAACGGCCCTGATGCCGATGTGCTGGTGGTCTACGCCAAGACCGACCCCGAGGCCGGGCCGCGCGGCATCACCGCCTTTCTGGTCGAGAAGGGCTTCAAGGGGTTTTCCACGGCGCAGAAGCTCGACAAGCTTGGCATGCGCGGATCGAACACCTGCGAGCTGATCTTCCAGGAATGCGAGGTTCCGGCGGAGAACGTCCTCGGCACGGTCGGCCGCGGCGTCAACGTGCTGATGAGCGGCCTTGACTACGAACGCGCGGTGCTGGCCGGCGGGCCGCTCGGCATCATGCGCGCCTGCCTCGACGTGGTCGTGCCCTATGTGCACGACCGCAGGCAATTCGGCCAGGCGATCGGCGAGTTCCAGCTGATGCAGGGCAAGCTCGCCGACATGTACACGGTGATGAATGCGGCGCGCGCCTACGTCTATGCCGTGGCGCGGGCCTGCGACAGCGGCCGCACCACGCGAAAGGATGCCGCGGGCGCCATCCTCTTCGCCGCGGAGAAGGCCACCTGGATGGCGCTGGAAGCGATCCAGGCCCTCGGTGGCAATGGCTACATCAACGACTACCCGACCGGGCGGCTGCTGCGCGACGCCAAGCTCTACGAAATCGGCGCTGGCACCAGCGAGATCCGCCGCATGCTGATCGGCCGCGAACTCTTCGCCGAGACCGCCTGATGCCGGTGCTCGAAACCACGCTCGATGCGCGCGGCGCCGAGGCGCGCGCCAATGCAGAAGCGATGCGCGCGTTGGTCGCCGACCTCCGCGAGAAGGCCGAGGCGGTGCGGCTTGGTGGCGGGGAGGCGGCACGGCAGCGGCACCTTTCCCGCGGCAAGCTGCTGCCGCGCGATCGTATCCGCGCGCTGATCGACCCGGTCTCGCCCTTCCTCGAGATCGGCCAGCTCGCGGCGCAGGGTATGTATGGCGGGGAGGTGCCTTCGGCCGGGCTGATCGCCGGCATCGGCCGCGTCTCGGGACGCGAATGCGTCATCATCGCCAATGATGCGACGGTGAAGGGCGGCACCTATTTCCCGGTCACGGTGAAGAAGCACCTGCGGGCGCAGGAGATCGCGCAGCAGAATCGCCTGCCTTGCCTCTATCTGGTCGATAGTGGCGGAGCGAACCTGCCGAACCAGGATGAGGTCTTCCCCGACCGCGACCATTTCGGCCGCATCTTCTACAATCAGGCGCAGATGTCGGCCGCCGGCATTCCGCAGATCGCCGTGGTGATGGGCAGCTGCACCGCCGGCGGCGCCTATGTGCCGGCGATGTCGGACGAAAGCATCATCGTCCGCAACCAGGGCACCATCTTCCTCGCCGGCCCGCCGCTGGTGAAGGCGGCGACCGGCGAGGTGGTGAGCGCAGAGGACCTCGGCGGCGCCGATGTGCACAGCCGCATCTCCGGCGTCACCGACCATTACGCCGAGAATGACGCGCATGCGCTGGGCATCGCCCGCCGCATCGTTGGCACCCTCAACAGCGTGAAGCGTCCGCAGCTCGCGCTGCGCGCCCCGGTGCCGCCGCGCTACAAGGCGGAGGAACTCTACGCGGTAGTGCCGGCCGAGCGCCGCACCCCCTATGACGTGCGCGAGGTGATCGCCCGCCTCGTCGACGGCAGCGAGTTCGACGAATTCAAGCGGCTCTACGGCCAGACCCTGATCTGCGGCTTCGCCCATATCTGGGGCTATCCGGTCGGCATCGTCGCCAACAATGGCATCCTGTTCTCCGAGAGCGCGCAGAAGGGCGCGCATTTCATCGAGCTCTGCGCCCAGCGCGGCATCCCTCTGGTGTTCCTGCAGAATATCACCGGCTTCATGGTCGGACGGAAGTACGAAGCCGGCGGCATCGCCAAGGATGGCGCGAAGATGGTGACCGCGGTGGCGACGGCGGCGGTGCCGAAGTTCACCATCATCATCGGCGGCAGCTTCGGCGCCGGGAACTACGGCATGTGCGGCCGCGCCTATGCGCCGCGCTTCCTCTGGATGTGGCCCAATGCCCGCATCGGCGTCATGGGCGGCGAGCAGGCGGCGGCGGTGCTTGCGACGGTGCGGCGCGACGGCATCGAGGCGCGCGGCGGCCAGTGGCCGGCCGAGGAAGAGGAAGCCTTCAAGGCGCCGATCCGCGAGCAGTACGAGACCCAGGGCCACCCCTATTATGCCACCGCGCGGCTGTGGGACGACGGCATCATCGACCCCGCCGACACCAGGCGGGTGCTGGCTCTCGGCCTCTCTGCCGCGCTGAACGCACCGGTCCCGGAGACGCGTTTCGGCCTCTTCAGGATGTGATGGCGATGTTCCGCAAGATCCTCATCGCCAATCGCGGCGAGATCGCCTGCCGGGTCATCGCCACGGCACGGCGCCTGGGGGTGGCCACCGTCGCGGTCTATTCCGAGGCGGATGCCGGGGCGCGCCACGCGCAGCTCGCCGACGAGGCCTGGCCGATCGGTCCGGCGCCGGCGCGGCAGAGCTATCTCGACATCTCCCGCATTCTCGATGCCGCGCGGCGTTCGGGCGCGGAGGCGATCCATCCGGGCTACGGATTCCTGTCGGAGAACGCCGAATTCGCCGCCGCCTGCGCCGCTGCCGGCATCACCTTCATCGGCCCGCCAGAGGGCGCGATCCGCGCCATGGGGTCGAAGGCGGAATCGAAGGCGCTGATGGAGCGCGCCGGCGTGCCGCTGGTGCCCGGCTACCATGGCGCAGAACAGGATCCGGCGGTGCTGGCCGCGGCGGCGGGGCGCATCGGCTTCCCCGTGCTGATCAAGGCCAGCGCCGGCGGCGGTGGCAAGGGCATGCGGGTGGTGGAGCGTGCCGAGGATCTCGCTGCCGCCATCGAGGGAGCGCGGCGTGAGGCCCGCGCCTCCTTCGGCGATGACCGCCTGCTCATCGAGAAATACCTGACCCAGCCGCGGCATATCGAGATCCAGGTCTTCGCCGACACCCAGGGCCAGACCATCTCGCTGTTCGAGCGCGACTGCTCGATCCAGCGCCGGCACCAGAAGGTCATCGAGGAAGCCCCGGCTCCGGGCATGGATCCCGCGCGCCGCGCCGCCATGGGCGAGGCCGCCGTCGCCGCCGCCCGCGCCGTCGGCTATGTCGGCGCCGGCACGGTGGAGTTCATCGCCGAAGGGGATGCGTTCTTCTTCATGGAGATGAACACGCGGCTGCAGGTCGAGCATCCGGTGACCGAGATGGTCACCGGCCTCGACCTGGTGGAATGGCAGCTGCGCATTGCCGCCGGCGAACCGCTGCCGAACACCACGCCGGCGCTGCGCGGCCATGCCATCGAGGCGCGGCTCTACGCCGAGGATCCGGCGCGCAACTTCATGCCCGCGACCGGCACGCTGCTGCACCTGCGCCAGCCGGCCGAGGTGCCGGGCCAGCTGCGCGTCGACACCGGCGTCCGCCAGGGCGACCGCATCACCCCGCATTACGATCCGATGATCGCCAAGCTGATCGTCTGGGGCGAGGACCGCCCGGCCGCGGTGCAGCGGCTGGCGGCGGCGCTGGACGCCTATGAGGTCGTCGGGTTGCGTACCAACCTCGGCCTGCTGCGCGGCATCGCCACCCATCCGGCCTTCGCCGCGGCGGAACTCGACACCGGCTTTATCGCCCGCCATGCCGCGGCGCTGATGCCGGCCACGGTGCCGTCCGATGATCCGGCGATCTGGGCCGCCGCGGCGTTGGCCGTGCTGCGTGACCAGCAGTTCACCGGCGCTGCGGCGGCGGCCGGCAGCGGCGATCCCTGGAGCCCCTGGGCGATGCAGGATGCCTGGCGGCTGAACGGCGATGGCTACCAGGATCTCTACTTCCGCCAGGGCGAGGCCGCGCCGGTCCGGCTGCGCAGCCATCCGCTGCCGGAGGGCGGCTACCGGCTCGACCTGCCAGGCGGCACGGTGCGCGCGCGGCTGGAGGAGGGGCCGGTGCTGCACCTTGACGGCGTCACCCGGCGTATCGGCCTGGTACGGCGCGGGGCGGAGATCGCGGTGATCCTCGGCGGCACCAACCATCTGCTACTGCATGAGGATCCGCTGGCGCCGCCGCTGGCCGAGGCGGCCGGCAGCGACCGTGTCACCGCCCCGGTGCCGGGCCGCGTCACCCGCGTGCTGGTGCAGCCGGGCGAGACGGTCTCCCGCAACGCCCCGCTGCTGGTCATCGAGGCGATGAAGACCGAGTTCACCCTGCGCGCGCCGATGGATGGCGTGGTCGCCGTGGTGCGGGCCAAGCCGGATGAGATGGTGGAGGAGGGGGCGGAGCTGGTGAGCTTCGCCCCGGCATAGCCTCCAGCCGCCTCGGCTCGGCGTGTCGGCGACATCCATCTCCCAGGCCACCAGCGGGTCGTAGAGCGTATAGCCGGTGAATTGATCGGCGCCGCGGTCCGCCTGGCTCGTGGTCTGCGGAATACCCACCATGGAGATGCCGTAGCGCGGCACGCGCTTGCCGCCCTGGGCACTGCCTAGGGCAAGCGCGATCGGGACCGCCCATTCGCCGGGCAGGCCGGCAAGGCCGGTGGTGCCGAGAAGCACGCGGCGGGACCAAGACATGGCGTGACCTCGGGTTGGATGCCCCGGTTGGGCAGCAAGCCGCATGCCGGCAAAACCGCAGGCTGCGCGCCGCGGGGTTTGTGATCGCGCTCACAGCGGCACTGCCGCCGCATGGGGAGATTCGGCGCCAGAGCGGCCCGGAGCCGAGGAGCCCCCCGATGTCGACACACCACACCTCATCGCCGCCCGTCCTCCAGGCTGCCCCGGCGGGAGGTCTCTGCCTTCCCGCTGCCGACTCTGCTGCTGCTCACCTAAGCCCAGCCATGCGCATCGCCGCCCGCCTCCAGGCGAAGGTGATCCTCGCCGTGCTGCTGCCGGTGCCTGCCGCAGGGCATGTGAAGTGGTTCGCGCCCTATGACGTGAGCCAGCCGCCGCTGCCGCTCGGCGGCGTTCTGGGGGCACATTTCCTGCTGGTCTTCGCCGGCTTCCTGCTGCTGGTCTTCGGCGGCTACGTCCTGGACCGCGCCGTCGCCCGCAGCGGGTACGGCCTCGCCCGCTCTGGCCGGGCGGAAGCGCTGGAGGAACGGCTGATGCGGGCCGGCATCGGCAGCTTCTTCGTGGCGCTGTTCGCCACCGGCGGGGTGATCCTGACGCCGGAGCTGAGGAGTGATGCGGAATGGCCGGCCTGGCTGCAGGGGGCGATCGCCCTCAGCATGCTCTCGGCCCGGACCACGCTGCTGGGGGCGCTCGGCATCCTTGTGCTCTACGGCCATGCCGTTGCCGAGTACGGGGTCTTCCACCTGACCGACTATCCGATCTTCCTTGGCATCGCCGCCTATCTGGCGCTGACCTCTCTGGATGCGCCGCGGCTCCGGGCGCTGCGGGTGCCGATCCTGACGGTCACCTTCTGCGCCAGCCTGATGTGGGGCGCGGTGGAGAAATGGGCCTATCCGCAATGGACCTTTCCGCTGCTGGCAGAGAAGCCCTACCTCACCTTCGGCATTCCGGCAGCGGATTTCATGGTGATCGCCGGCTTTGTTGAATTCGCCCTGGCTTTCCACATCCTGACCGGGCTGGGGCTGCTGCGGCTTGGTACCGCCGGGCTGGGGCTGATCTTCGTCGCGGCCATCATCGACTTCGGCCGGCTCGACGCCATTGGCCATCTGCCGGTGATCGTCCCGCTGGCGGTGCTGTTCCTGCATGGGCCGACGCCGCTGCACCGGCGCCTGCATGATGCGCGGCGCGGGCTGTTGAGCGAGGCGAGGCGGGCCGGGCTCGGCTTCGCCGCCGCCATTGCCCTGTTCATGGGGGCGTATTGGGGGTTGCAGCATGCCGAATACGGCAGCGCCCGACCCCGGGCGGCGATGACCGCCATGGCGGGGCGGTGATGTCGCCGCTCCGCCACGGGGTGCTGGCGCTGCTCGGCGGGTTGGCGCTGATCGGCGCAGGGCTGGCGGCGCTGCCGCAGGTGGCGGCGCCGGAGCAGCGTGAACGCGGCGCGGCGGTCTATGCGCAGTTCTGCGCCGGCTGCCATGGCACGGCTCTCGAAGGGCGCAGCGGCCCGCCGCTCGGCGCCACCGGCCATGCCTGGCAGCATGCTGATACGGCACTGGCGCGGCGCATCGCCCGCGGCGGGTCGGGCATGCCTGGCTTCGGCACACAACTGGATGCGGCGGAGATTGCCGCGGTGCTGGCGCATGTGAAGGCCGCCTGGCCGGCCGGGTTGCGGGCCGCCCAGGCGGCGCTGCCGACGGAGGAGAGCGCGGCGCTGGCGGCCCTGCTGCGCGATCCGGCGGCGGCGCTGCCTGCGGATTGCGGCCCCGGCGGCTAGGGCAGATCCACCGCGATCACGCCAACGCGCGGCAGCATGGCGTCTGTGCCAAGGCACATGGCCGCTGCTGGTCGCCCAAGCCAGGGCGGTGCTGCACCAAGCCCTGGGGGGATCAAGCCTTCCTGGCGGCGGCCACGGCGGTGAGCCGCTGTCCGGGCAACCATTCCAGGGAAAACACAACATTAGGAAGGTAGTAACGAGTCGTGCATGGCGCCCAGTCGTCTAGGATATGTTTACGAAAATTGGAATGTATATTAAATACAAACCCTTATTTCACAGAGACTTGTCTGTAAATACGATTACGTTACAGACCGAAGATCCCTAATCCTCCGATAGTACCGATCCGGAAGTGGCCAGAACTACGCCAGACAGGGCCGTTTCCTATCTTCGTTTCTCGAAGACAATCTGATTATCAACCACTGGTCGTCAATGAAATGCCCAGTGGTTGCTGATCGGACACCGGAAAGTTCTGGCTAAGGAGGAAGAGGCAATGGGATCGTCAGCGAGCTCCGCAACAGCAACCAAGAGTGGATCTGCCGCGCCGGGAAAACTGCACTCGGCGCATCTCGATCATCTGTCCCACGGAGATGGACGAGACGCGGATGGCATCGAATGGGAGGCGGCTAGGCATGGTGGGCATGACAAATCCGCCCCGCCCCGCGCCGAGGCCCAGGGGCGCGGCTACAAGCCTGGCGGATCGATCGAGGACAATCGTGGCACCATCACCTTCGGCGACGTGCTGGGCAGCACTGGCCGATCCGCCACTGGCGCGGTCGGCGGAATCGGCGGCATCGGCGTGGCGGGTGGCGACGGCGGGGTGGCGATCAGCGGTATCCTGCTCGGCGACCTCAACGACTCCCTGACCGAGATAACGAATCTAGCGACCGGTGACGCCGAAGCGCGTGGCGGCGACGGCAGCACAGGCAGCCTCGGTGCAGCACGTCCGGCGGTGCACGCCGGCGACGGCGGCGATGCCTATGGCAAGCTGTTCAGCCGCGGCGTCGAGATTGAGGACAACCGCGGCACCATCCTGTTCGGCAATGTCACCGGTGGGGTCGGTGGTGCGGGCATCGGCGGCGCGGGCGGACGTGGCGGCGCGGGCGGCGCGGGCGGTGATGGCGGCCTGGCGGTCAGCGGCGTGCTGGTCGGCGACATTGCCCTTTCCGGAGCGCTCCTGATCAACGACCTGACCGGCCGGGCCGATGCCAGCGCCGGCGATGGCGGCACCGGCGGCCGGGGCGGCGACGGCGGCGATGCCTGGGCCGGCGATGGTGGCGACGCCTATGGCCATGTCTTCGCGCATAAGCTGGAGATCGAGGATAACCGAGGCACCATCCTGTTCGGCAATGTCACCGGTGGCGCTGGCGGCGCGGGCATCGGCGGCACCGGCGGCGCCGGCGGCCATGGTGGTGCAGGCGGCGACGGCGGGCTGGCGGTCAGCGGCATCGCGCTAGGCGACATCCGCTTCTCCGCCGTCGGCGTGGCCAACAGCCGCACCGGCGACAGCGATGCCAATGGCGGCAACGGCGGCAGCGGTGGGCAGGGTGGCGCAGGCGGCGACGCCTGGGCCGGCGACGGCGGCGACGCCCGTGGCCATCTTTTCACCGCCAAGCTGACAGTCGAGGAAAATTACGGCCACATCGGCTTCGGCTCGGTGACCGGCGGCGCCGGTGGCGCCGCCCTTGCCGGCGCGGACGGGGCCGCTGGGCCTGCCGGCGCCGGCGGCAATGGCGGCACCGCCATCAGTGGCGTCGCGACCGGCGACATCGTCGTCTCCCTGGTCGAGCTGATCAACGAGGTGACCGGCGCAGCCGCGGCCAACGGCGCCGCCGGCGGGGCCGGTGGGCTGGGCGGGGCTGGCGGCCTAGCATGGGCAGGTGACGGCGGCGACGCCTTCGGCCATGTCTTCGCCGCCGGCCTGAAGATCGAGGGAAATCGCGGCACCATCGACTTCGGCGACATTACCGGCGGGACCGGTGCGACCGGCGGCAACGCCTATGGACATGTATTCTCGCATGGCCTCGAAATCGAGAAGAACCGCGGCGAGATTCACTTTGGCGATGTGACCGGCGGAATCGGCGATGTCGTCGGTGATGCCTACGGTCATCTCTTCGCCGGAAGTTTCAAGATCGAAGAGAATTGGGGGAGCATACGGTTCGGAGAAACCGGGGGTGATGACATCTTCAGCCAGTTCTTCCTGGGTGCATTCGCTCTGGAGGACAATTATGGCAGCGTCTGGTTCGACGATCTGACCTACCAGGACCGATTCGAGGTGGAGGACAACTATGGCGACGTCTACTTCCAGCAGTTGTTCGACCATGGCCGGTTCGAGGTCGAGGACAACCACGGCAGGATCTACTTCGCCGCGGGCACCGATATGAGTTCGATCGAGATCAAGGGGAATTTCGGCACCATCTATGTCGGCGACATGGTCTGGGCCTGAGGTTGCAGGGGTCGCCGGTATCGGCGGCCCCATTCTCTCGCGTGTCCATTCCGCAGGGGATACACGCGCCGCGTGCAATTGGTGAAGATCGGTCGGGCATGGCGCAATTTTCTAAGGCGGCATCCAACCAGGGCGCAAATTTCCGTAACATATGTGTGTAATTGTATTCCATTCTTGACCCTGATCAGCGGCTGTTTCTAATGTCCCTGCGTAACGCCGAAGTCTTGGGAGGAAAACGCATTCGAAGGTCAATAATAGACCTGCAGATGAAGTGTAGATGAATTTTAGGGTCCGTAGTATTCGGCGTTAGCCGGATGATTATTCGGTATTCATTTTTTATCGGGGAAATTATTCCTTGAGCACTTTATTCATCTGGCGGCCTGGGCCGTGGATTGCGCCGCGACTCTCGATTGCGACCGCCAGAATGCTGGTGGAGGTGTCGTCAGGCGTAACCCGGTGGAGTGCCGCGGCGGACGCCGCGGCCGATGCAACGCCTCGGCGCCGCGGTATTGCGGGGCACTCCGCCGGGCACCGCCACGCCGGACCGGCGCCTCGAACACAATGCGACATCACCCGGGCCAAGATGCGCCCGGGACCGGATCGGCGTCGTGGCCATGGCGGCCGCGGCGCCCATGAGTGTGCGGTGCGCTAGGCACTGCGCAGGGGGGCGGGCTGCCCCGATCGCAACCGGGAAACCGGGAATTTCAGAGGAGATGGATATGAGCAAGATCACCGTACTGAGCGACGCCGATCTCGACGCCGTGACGGGTGCCTGGGGCGGCTTCACCAAGAACGTCGTCATCGGCAGCGGCAATGGCGGCACCGCCATCAGTGGCGTTGCCACCGGCAACATCAAGAACAGCTGGGTGAGCATTTCCAACAGCTACACCGGCGACGCCAACGCCAACGGCGGCGTGTTCATCTACAATTAGGCTACAATTACGCTCACCTCGGACTATCCCGCGGTGGGTCTCCTCGAGGGCCGTGCCACGGCTTTGTGGCATTGCCCCGCATCGGGGACAGTATTTCAATGGAGGAAATTAGCATGAGCAAGATCACCGTTCTGAGCGACAGCGACCTCGACGCCGTGACGGGCGCCTGGGGTGGTTATACCGTGAACGTCGTGAAGTACAGCGGCAATGGCGGCACCGCCATCAGCGGCGTTGCCACCGGCAACATCAACTACAGCGGCGTCTATATCGGCAATTACAAGACCGGCGACGCCAACGCCAACGGCGCCGTCGTCATCGACAACTGATCCGATGCAAGCCTGCGCGTGCCTGATTGGTGGCGTGCGCCGGCGATTTGTCGACCCTCTCCCGGCGGAATCCCGCCGGGAGAGACCCTTCGGACCGACCCAATCCTGAGCCGTCAAGGCAAGCGGAGTGACCCTATGGGGGTGCCATCGAAACCTCCCCTGTTCCGCCAGGAAGTCGTCGAATTCCAGCAGCAGCACCGGCAATGGGGCCGGGTGGTGCCGATGCAGCCGATGCCGGTGCGGCTGATGGTCTGGTTCATCAGTGGCGCTGCCCTCGCCGTCGTCGCCTTCCTCTTCGTCGCCCAATACGCCCGCAAGGAGACCGTCATCGGCTATCTGGCGCCGATGGCCGGCAGCGCGCGGATCTTCGCGCCACAGCAGGGCATCGTCAGCGCCGTGCATGTCGAGCAGGGCCAGCATGTCAGCGAAGGCCAGCCGCTGCTCAGCATCACCACCGACCAGATCGCCGCCAATGGCGAGGACGTCAACGCCACCATCCTGGCGACGCTCGACCGGCAGAAGCAGTCGCTGATCCGCCAGATCGCCGCAGAGGAGAAGCGCGGTGCTTCCGACCGAGAGCGGCTGACGGTACAGATCCAGGGCCTCGAGGCCCAGATCGCCGACATCGCCGCGCAGATCCTGCTGCAGCGTGAGCGCATCCGGGTGGTAGAGCGCCTGGTCGCCTCCGGCGCGCAACTGGCGACGCGCGGCCTGGTGTCCGAGGTAGAGCAGCGACGGCGTGAGGAGGCGCTGCTTGAGCAAAAACTCAGCCTCAACGCCGTCGGCCAGCAGCTGACGGAACGCCGGTCGCAGCTCTCCGAGGCGCGGTTCAACCTCGAGCAACTGCCGATCGTCACCGCCGAGAAGATCCAGCAGCTGCGCAACGAGCTTTCGGTGGCGGAGCAGCGCACCGCCGAGGTCAATGGCCGCCGCGCCTATATCATCCGGGCGCCGATCTCCGGCCGCGTCTCCTCCCTGCAGGCCAGCGTCGGACAGCTCGCCGACCCGCGCCGGCTGCAGTTGCAGATCGTCCCGGGCGAGAGCGCGCTGCAGGCGGAGCTGTTCATCCCGGCCCGCGCCATTGGCTTCGTCGAACTGGGGCAGCGGGTGCGGATCCTCTACGACGCCTTCCCCTACCAGCATTACGGGACCTACCGCGGGCGGATCGTCAGCGTCTCCCAGACCATCCTGACCGGCACTGACGTGGCCGCGCCGGTGACGCTGACCGGGCCTTCCTACCGTGCCATCGTGGCGCTCGAGCGGCCGGACATCGACGCCTACGGCAAGCGCATTCCGCTGCAGCCCGACATGCAGCTGCGCGCCGACATCATCCTGGAGCGGCGGACGCTGGTGGATTGGATTCTCAACCCGCTGCTGAGCGCCAGGATCCAGGGATGAGGGCTGCCACATGATCGAGGGCCTGCTCGACTTCGGCGGCCGGCGACGGCTGCCGAGCATCCTGCAAACCGAGGCGGCCGAATGCGGTCTCGCCTGCCTGGCGATGATCGCCAGCTACCATGGCCATCGCATCGACCTGAACACGCTGCGCCGCCGTCACCCGGTGTCCCTCAGGGGCGTCACCCTGCGTGGGCTGATCCAGCTTGCCAGCCAGCTCCACCTTGCCAGCCGGCCGGTGCGCTACGAGTTGGAGGACATCCGCGAGCTGACCTTGCCGGCGATCGTCCACTGGGACCTGAATCACTTCGTTGTGCTGAAGGCGGTGACCGCGAAGGGCGTGGTGGTGCACGACCCGGCCACCGGTGTGAAGACGCTGACCCTGGAGACGGCATCGAAGCACCTGACCGGCATCGCGCTGGAACTGTCGCCGGCCGAAGGCTTCGCCCCGAAGCAGGAACGGGCGCGGCTGCCGTTCCGGGTGTTCTGGGCGCAGATGCCGGGGATGTCCTCGCCGCTGGCGCAGATCTTTTTGCTTTCGGTGATCCTCGAACTGCTGGTGGTCGCCGCGCCCTTCTACATGCAGTTGACGGTGGATGAGGTCGTCGCCCGCGGCGACACCGACCTGATGCTGGCGCTGGCGCTTGGCTTCGGCCTGCTGATGGCGATCCAGGTGGCGACCAATGCGCTGCGCTCGCACATCATGCTGGTGGTGCAGAACGCCATGCACTTCCAGATGGGCGCGCGGCTGTTCCACCACCTGCTGCGGCTGCCCCTGGAGTTCTTCGAGAAGCGCCACATCGGCGATGTGCTGTCGCGCTTCAACTCGCTGACGCCGATCCGCACCGCCATGGCCGAAGGGCTGGTCCTCGCCGCCATCGACGGCATCATGGCGCTGGCGACCCTGGCGATGATCTTCGTCTACAGCGCGCAGCTGGCGCTGGTGACGCTGGCAGCCCTGCTGTTCTACGTGGTGCTGCGCCTGGTGCATTATCGGCGATTCCGTGACCTCAACGAGGCGAAAATCCAGGCCGATGCGCAGGAGAATTCCAACTTCATCGAAACCGCGCGGGCGATCCAGACGGTCAAGCTGTTCAACCGCGAGAGCGACCGTGAAGCGCAATGGCTCAACCGCTACGCCGATGCGGTGAACGCCGACATCCGGCTGGGGCGCGCCCAGGTGCAGTTCCAGACCATGAACCGGGCGATCTTCGGCGTGGAGCAGATCGTCACCGTCTACCTCGCGGCGATGCTGGCGCTCGACAACCTGCTGACCGTCGGGATGATCTTCGCCTTCATGTCCTACAAGCAGAATTTCACCACCAAGGCCTCCACCCTGGTGGAGAAGGCAATCGAATTCCGCCTGCTCGACCTGCATCTGGAGCGCCTCTCCGACATTGCGATGAACCCGCTGGAGCGCGGCCATGACCGGCCGCTGGCCTATGCCCAGCCGATCCAGGGCGCGCTGGAACTGCGCAATGTCTCCTTCCGTTACGCCGAGACCGAGCGTTTCGTGCTGGAGAACGTCAACCTGAAGGTGGAAGCGGGCAAGTTCATCACCATCATGGGGCCATCCGGCGGCGGCAAGACCACGCTGCTGAAGATCATGCTGGGCCTCTTGGAGCCGACCAGCGGCGAGGTACTGGTGGACGGCATCCCGCTGCAGACCATCGGCGTGCGGGTCTACCGCGAGCAGGTGGCGGCGGTGATGCAGGAAGACATGCTGCTGTCCGGCTCGATCGCCGACAACATCTGCTTCTTCGATCCGGCCTTCGACCAGGAACGCATGGTGATGTGCGCCCAGATGGCTGGGGTGCATGAGGAGGTGATGTCGATGCCGATGGCCTACAACAGCCTGATCGGCGACATGGGCAGCTCGCTCTCGGGCGGCCAGAAGCAGCGCGTCCTGCTCGCCCGGGCGCTCTACAAGAGCCCACGCATCCTGTTCCTCGACGAGGGCACCGCGCATCTCGACGTGGAGAAGGAAAAGCAGATCAACGAGCGCCTTCGCCGCCTCGCCATTACCCGGATCAGCGTTGCGCACCGACCGGAGATGATGCACGGCACCGACAGCATCCTGTTCATCGGCCAGGACCATCGGCGCCCGGACGTTCCGGCGCAGCCGGAGGGCCAGCCGGACCACGACTAGAGCGGATCGCGGAAGGGCGTGAATTATCATTGAAACTAAGACATTACAGAGGATTGGCGTGCAGGCATGAACGCAATCCGCTGTAGGGCATTTTCCGTTCACATGGGTTCACAGAAAATACTCTGTCTTGTGACAAAGAAGCAGATTCTCGCCTCCGGGCGATGCCGTCCTTCGGCGATCTGCTCTAGGCCTCATCCACCATGCCACGCCAGGCGCCACCGCAGGCCGAGGCTGGGCTGCTGGATGCGCTCGGCGCCGCGCCGGCCGGCCGAGCCAGCCATGCCGCCATGGCGCTCGCCGAGGCCGTCGCCGGGCTTGGCCCCGGCTGGGTCGCTCTGGAGGGTTGCCTGCTGCCGGAGGAGGGCGCGGCGCCAGCCGGCCGAATCCGCCACGCCCTGCTGCATCCGTCGGCCGGGATCGTCCTGCTGGAGTTGGCGCCGGGCGACATCGCGCCGGATGCCGCCGGGCGGCTGGGGTGGCTGCTTGATGCGGCCGGATTCACGCAGCGCTTCGGCGGGCTGCCGCCGATTCTGCACCTACGTCTGCCGCAGCGCATGCTGCCGACTCTCGGCTGGGTGATCGAGAAGCAGTTCGGCCGCCGCCCGGCCTTGGCGGTGGCTGGCGGCTCGGCCTGGGTCGGCGCGGCGCAGCAGGCGCTGGCAGGGGCAGTTCTGCCACCACCCCCGGCTGTGCCGGTGGAACCGGTCGGGCCGGGCGGCGGCTGGCAGGGGGGGCGGCTGCTGGCCGGCATTTGGGGCGGCCTGGTGCTGCTGGTCGGCAGCGTCGTGCTGATATTGCAGTTGCTTGGGCCGCCAGAGCCCGATGCGGATTTCGCTGCGCTGGTTCCGCTGCCGGCGACGCTGCCGAAGCCGATAGGGGGGCCTCGGCCACGCTACCCGGTCCGGTCGATCCGACAGTGGGTCCGGCCTGGGCGGAGGGGCCAGCCGAGGAGCGCGGGGCGGCTCCGCCAGTGGAGCTTGTCTCCCTGTCTCCGCCAGAGGCTGCGGTCTCGACGCCCGGTTCAGCCCTCGCCGCGCCGGAGATCGCCCTGCCTGACGGGCTGACGACGGAGCCGGCAGCACCGGGACCGGTGTGCCTGGGCCGATAATTCCTGAACCGGCGGTGGCAGAGCCGGTTTTGCCGGAGCCGCCTGGGCCTGGGTCGGCGCTGGTCGAGCCGGCCACACCGGAGCCAACGCTACCGGCGGCGTCGGCGGCAGCGAGCCTGGCGCCGACGCCCCCCATGCCGGTTGCGCCGGAGCCAGTCAGCCCAGGGCGCGCCATGTCCAGCCCGATTGCGGCGCAAGCCGCCGCACCACCGGCCCCCGGCCCCGGCGATGCCACCGCCGGAGCGCCGGCAACCCTGGTATTGCCATCACCCGGTATTGGCTCCGACATGGCACAGGCCGAGGCGGGCAGCCCCGTGCCCGAGGCCATGACGTTCGTTGGCGGGCCGACCCCGGCTTCGACATCCGAAGCACCGGCCATGGACGCCCTGACCGGGATCATCCCCGGGGAGCGGTACCCGCCGGAGCCGCCCGCCATCGCGGTCTTGCCGCCAGCGCCAGCGCCACCGCCATCAGCGCCATCACTGCCCGCCGTGGCGCTGCGACCGGCCGCGACTGCGGCCGCCGCCCCGCTGTCGGCGCTGGTGCAGCGCGCCGATGAGATGCTCCAGCTCGGCGACATCGCGGCGGCGCGGCGGCTCTATGAGCGGGCGGCGATGGCCGAGAATGGCCAGGCGGCGCTTGCCCTGGCCCGGACCTACGACCCCGCCTTCCTCGCGCTCATCCACGCCCGCGGCATCCAGGGCGACCCCGCCCTGGCCAATACCTGGCACCACCTTGCCCTGGCGCTCGGCGTTGGCGAGGCGCGAGAGCCGCTCGCCCCGATCGGCCCACCGCCCGGGGAGTGACTGCGCTACGGCGGATTGCGTTCAGCTCCGAACGCTGCCCCGCCGTAGCCGGTTGTTCGTGGAGCGGATTCGCGCCTTGGAGCGTTCACGCCTCCCCGCCGCGGCTTGCGCTATCCGGCCGCGCCGGTGATTGCGTAGCTGCGCGTACGGAAGCGGATGGTCGCGTGCACCCCGGTGGGTCGGAAGTCCAACGCCACGCTGCCGCCCGGTCCAAGATCATGTGCCAGGGCCCGGGTCAGCAGCCGGGTGCCGAAGCCGCCCCGATCAGGCGGGCCCGGAACCGGTGGGCCGCCGCTTTCGCGCCATTCGATGATCCAGTCCTGGCAGCTCTCAGCCCGGCGGCAGATCACCTTCACATATCCCGCCGGCGTCGAGAGTGCGCCATGCTTCACCGCGTTGGTTGCCAGCTCATGCAACGCCAGGACCAGCGCCTGGGCCTGCCCGGGCGAGGCCATCGCCGGCTCGACGTCATGGATGCAGTGGATGTCGATGCGCGACGGATCGCCCGGCTGCGTCGGCAGCATCCGCACATCCGGTGACAGCTCCCTTCCGGCGTCCCCGGAAGCCAACCAGGGCGCCAGCCCGGCCTGCACCACCGCGTGCAGCGCCGCGGCCTCCCAGGAGAAGGCGGCCAGCAGGTCATGGGCCCGCGCCAGGCTCTGCAGCCTTGCATTGAAGGCAGCGGTGAAGCGTACCGGGTCGGAGCCGGCCTCGCCGCGGGCGGTCTGCTGGGCCAGCGCCTGCACCGTGGCCAAGGCATTCTTCGCCCGATGGTTCAACTCGGCCACCACCAGCCGCAGTCGCCGCTCGCTTTCGAGCAGCGAGGTCAGCGCGGCACGCCGCCGGCTGGTCTCGGCCAGCAGCGCATCGGCGACGTCGTCGGTCTCCGCCAGCCCGGTCGTCACCGGTGCCGCGGGAGCCTCATCCGTGGTGGTTGCGAGCCGCCGCAGCGCGGTGATCGGGCCGGTGATGCCGTGTGCCACCAGCTGCGCCAACCCCAGCCCACCGAGCAGCAGCGCCATGCCCACCGCCAGCGAGTTCGTTGCCCGCCGCCAGACGGGTTGCGTCAGCTCGGACAGCGGAATGCCGACGGCGACCGCCCAACCATAGGCATCAAGCCGGCTGAAGGCGGCAATCAGCGGTACGCCTTCCGCCGAGGTGGTTTCGTAGATCGCTTCCGATCGATCCGCGGCTGCCCTGAAGAACGCCGAGCTGACCTTCTCACCCTCGTAACCGGCGGGGTTCGGGAGCTGGGCAATGCGCACCCCGGCACCGTCGAGCAGGGAGACGCACCAATTGGTGCCCCGGTGCTGCCGGGCGATCAGGTTGGACAAGGCGTCCGGCCGGGGGGTGAGGGCGAGAACGCGGTCCAGCTTGCCGTCGGGCCGCCAGACCGGCACCTTGATGGCAATCGCCCGGCGCTGCAGACCGCTGCCGACATAGAGGTCGGAGACGGCGGGTTGGCCGGTCGTCAGGACCCGTTGCAGGTTGGTGGTTTCCTGCAGCATCGGCAGCGGCGCGCCGGGAGGCACCGCGGTGTTCATCAGTTGCTGGCCATCCTGCCGCACCAGCATGATGCTGGCACCGGGTT
Organism: Siccirubricoccus deserti; assembly: GCF_014283215.1. Classification (GTDB taxonomy): domain Bacteria; phylum Pseudomonadota; class Alphaproteobacteria; order Acetobacterales; family Acetobacteraceae; genus Siccirubricoccus; species Siccirubricoccus deserti. The sequence goes on along the minus strand of NZ_JACOMF010000007.1, from coordinate 134,562 downwards.
GCTGCAGGGCCAGCACCACCTCCGCCTCGGCCCGGAAGGCGAGCAGGTCATCCCGCGCCAGGGATTGGGACAGGGCCAGCACCTCAAGCGCCGCCACCCTGGTTCCCAGTTCGCCCTCCACCAGCTGAGCGAGGCTGCTGGCGAGGTCCTGCGCCTGGACACCGAACTGGTCCCGCTGCGCCTGGAAGTCCCGGTAGATCAAGGCAAGGTGGAAGCCGAGCAACGGCAGCACGCCGACCAGCACGAGCAGAACCATCCGGCCGCGGAGCGTCAGCCGATGCATCGGGGCTCCGTTGAACAAGTCGTGGCGAGACCCCTGTTGGGTGAATGCGGTGCGATGCGTGCACACCAGCGCTGCCGCAATCGTGGAGGCTGAATTGTATCAATACCCTGAGGAATGCGGCGCTCTTGTATTTGCAATTGCTTGCAGGCGTATACTGTCAGTCGATCCATGCTGCCAGTGTCGTTGCGGCGGTTGTGCCACCGCTCACGGGTTCGCGTTCTCAACAGCAACTCGCCGCAAGCGGTCATACCGGGGCCGGCCAGAGGATTGCTGCATCGGTCTGCTCGTGCAGTCAGGATGGCCGCTCTACCGCCGCGTCTCCCAAGGTGTTGCCGGATCCTGCCCGGTCGACTCGCCGTGCGCCGCATCGCCGGGCGGCCATCCTTGGGGCACGTTCAACCATGAATACATAAGCGCGCTTGCTTCGTCGTACTGATTGAAAACTCCAAAGAAGAGTGATCGGGCGGGAAATCCCGACGCCACCTCATCGCATGATGCCATGCGTGGCCGCATCGTGCCGCCAGTCTCATAGGCCAACCGGGCATTCGCGTCAGGCGGCCGAGACTTCGACCGCGGTGTCGTTGTAGCAGGCGCCTTCCGACAGATCGGCGCGATCCGTGGCGGAGACCAGGGCGCTGATGGTCTGCCCGGTCGGACTGCTGGCGAGCCAGGTACCCTTCTCCGAGGCAACCACGCCGGGTGGCACCGCATCGGTCACCCGCAGCGGCAGGATGACGGCGCCGAGCGCGTTCCACAGCTTCACCCGGCTCGCCGCCTGCAAGCCGCGCGCCGCGGCATCGGCAGGGTGCATCAGCAGCGGCGGGTTATCCGCCGGCGCACCGCCGGCACCGAGCAGGGTGGAGGAGATGCGCTTGTCGGAAGCCGGCGAGATCAAAGCCAGCGGCAGCGCCGCCGTGCGCGGCCGGTAGCCTGGCAGCCGTGCCTCAGGGCCCCAGCGCCCCGCCAGGGTGTCCGAGACCAGTTCCACCTTGCCGGAGGGGGTGGCCGGCATGATGGTGTCGAACACCACCAGCGGGCGGCCATCCGGTGCCGTCATGCGCAGCGCCTCGGTGGTTGGCACTGCGCTCGGTCGGATGCCGCGGAGCCGCGGGTCGGCGGGGTCCAGCGCCTCATCCATCAGGGTCGCGTCATCGGCGGCGAAGCAGGGTTCGTCGAAGCCGAAGCGGGCGGCAAGGCGGCGGAAGATCTCGGTGTTCGGCAGGGACTCACCCAGTGGCGGGATCACCGGTGCGGCGCGCTGCAGCCAGGGGTGGCCGTAGGAGACGTAGATGTCATCCACCTCGAACTGCGTCGCCGCCGGCAGGATGATGTCGCAGAAGCGCATGCTCTCGGTCATCGCCACCTCGACGCCGACGGTGAAGATCTCCTCGCGCAGCAGGCCGCGCTTCAGCCGGTTCTGGTCCGGATGAACGACGATCGGGTTGTGGTTGTAGATGAAGAGCGCGCGCAGCGGCGGGTCGAGTGTGTCGCTCTCAAGATGCCGGCCGACATCGAGGATGTTCAGCGTGCGGGTGCCGGGCGGCAGCAGGTCCGGCCGGTGCAGACGCGCCGGGGTGCGGGGGAAGGCATTGCCGGCGCCGAGCACCACGCCGCTGCGGGCATCCAGCTTGCCGAGCAGGGCGGGCAAGGCGATGGCGGCGCGCAGCCCGCTGCCGCCGTTGCGGTGGCGCTCCAGCCCATTGCCGGGGGCGATGACCAGCGGCGTGGCCTCGGCCATCCATTCGGCAAGGGTCTCGATCTGCGCCAGCGGGATGCCGCAGGTCTCGGCGGCGCGCTCTGGCGGCCAGGCGCGGGCGGCTTCCATGTATTCGGCATAGCCGGCGACATGCTCGGCAATGAAGCGCCGGTCATGCGCGCCGCGGACCTCCAGCGCGACGGCTAGGGCGAAGCCCAGCACCACATCGGTGCCCGGGCGGATCGCCAGGTGCAGGTCGGCCTGCTCGGCCACTTTGGTGCGCAGCGGGTCGATGACCGCCAGCCTGCCGCCATGGCGGCGGGCAATGCCAAGCTGGCGCACCAGATGCAGGTTGGTGACGGTGGCGTTGTTGCCCCAGAGGATATTGAGCCGTGCCTCCGCCGCCGCCTCCGGCCCGACGCCGGGCACCGCGCCATAGGTGCCGACCCAGGCCTCGCTGCGCACCCCACCGCACATGGCGCGGCGGAAAAGTTGGGTGGCGCCAAGCCTGTGGAAGAAGCGCAGCGACATGCTGTCGTAGGACAGCAGCCCATGCGGCCCGGCGTAGTTCAGCGGCATCACCGCCTGCGGGCCGTAGCGGTCGATCACTTCGGTGGTGCGGGCGTGGATGATGTCCAGCGCCTCATCCCAGCCGATGCGGCGGAAACTGTCGCCGCCGCGCGGGCCGACCCGCTGCAGCGGATGGTGCAGACGGCCTGGGCCATGCACGAACGCGCCGGTGTGGTGCGCCACCTTGTTGCAGATGACCCCGGCGGTATAGGGCAGGGCCTGCGAGCCGCGGACCTTGACGATGCGCCCGGCCTCGACGCCGACAGTCAGGCTGCAGGTGTCCGGGCAGTCGAGGGTGCAGACGCTGGGGTGTTCGGCGATGGCCATGTTCGGCTCCTTGCCCGGCTGCGGAGAAGGGCAAGGTTAGCGCGATTTCATCCTGGCCGGATACGGCTCGCATGAGTCGGCGGCCCGGAAGCGCCTGCTTCCGGAGCCACAGGGAGCCTGGGCGCCCCGGGGAGGCCGGCCCGTCCGAAGTGCCGCCTGCGGCACTCCGGCGGCGGCCATCAGCCGCGGGCGATCCAGGGCATCTTCGCCGCGGTGATGGTGAGAAACTGGATATTCGCATCCAGCGGCAGGTTGGCCATCATCAGCAGGCTGCTGCCGACATGGGCGACGTCGAAGGTGGGCTCCACCATCATCTCGCCATTGGCCTGCTTCACCCCGCGCGCCATGCGAGCGGTCATCGGCGTCGCCGCATTGCCGATGTCGACCTGGCCGGAGACGATGTCGTACTTCCGCCCGTCCAGCGCCAGGGTCTTGGTCAGGCCGGTGATGGCGTGCTTGGTCGAGGTATAGGCCACGCTGTCCGGCCGCGGCACATGCGCGCTGATGCTGCCGTTGTTGACGATGCGCCCGCCCTGCGGCGACTGCTCCTTCATGATGCGGAAGGCCGCCTGGGCGCAGAGGAAGCTGCCGGTGAGGTTGACCTGCACCACCCGCGCCCAGTCGGCATAGGCCAGATCCTCGATCGGCCCGGCCGGAACATTGCCGCCGGCGTTGTTGAACAGGAAATCGAGCCGGCCCCAGTTCGACTTCACCGCGGCGAACAGGGCCTTCACCGCCTCCGGGTCGCCGACGTCGGTCGGGTGGACAAGGGCGCGCGAGGCGCCATTGCCGGCCAGGCCGGCGGTTTCCTCAAGGGCGTCCAGGCGCCGGCCGGCCAGCGCGACCGACCAGCCATCGGCAAGCAATGCCAGGGCGGCGGCGCGGCCGACGCCGGAGCCGGCGCCGGTAACGACGGCATATTTGGTGGACATGGGGACTCTCCTTCCTGCGTCCCGCCGAGGCGGCCCCCGGCGACCGGACGGTTAGCTGTTCGGCCCGCGCCCCATGCCGATCGGCTGCCAGCGGCGCAAGGCGGTATTCTGCAGCACGGACGGGTTGACGCAGCTCATCGGCCATTTCCCGGAAAGCACCAGCGCCAGTTCGTGCCCGACCCGGCGCTTCCGCGCCTCATCGAAGCGGGCGGAGGCGGAGGCGACATGGGCGGTGAGGGTGACGTTCTCCATCCGCAGCAGGGGGTTGTTGTGCGAAGGCGGTTCGACTTCCAGCACATCGAGCGCGGCATGGGCGATCCAGCCTTCCTGCAGCGCCTTGATCAGCGACTCCTCATGCACGGTCGGGCCGCGGCCGACATTGACGAAGATCGCGCTCTTCTTCATGCGGCGGAAATGCTCCTCGCGCAGCATGTGGGTGCATTCAGGACGCGCGGGGGCGTGCATCGAGACGAAGTCCGACTGCTCCATCACCTCGTTCAACGTGGCCGGCAGCACGCCATGCTCGGAGATCAACATCTCTTCGACGAAGGGGTCATAGGCGATCATGCGCAGGCCGAAGGGCGCGGCGCGCTTCGCCACGGCGCGAGCGACCCGGCCGAAGGAGATGAAGCCGAGCGTCATGCCCATCAGGCGGGGGATCTTGAGCAGCGCCGGGCGGCCTTCCTTCCAGCGGCCCTCGCGCACCATGCGGTCCTGCTCCAACAGCCGACGGAAGCCGGCCAGCAGCAGCATCATGGCATGGTCGGCCACCTCCTCGATGAAGGTGTCAGGCACGTTGGTCACTGGAATGCCGCGCGCTGTCGCCGCCTTCACGTCGACGCTGTCGACGCCGACGCTGCCGAGGCTGATGACCTTGCAATTCTCCAGGCTGTCGATGATCGCCTTGGTGATCGGGATGCCCTTGGCGTAGATCGCATCCGCGCCGCGGGCGGCGGCGATGAAGCCGGCCTCGTCGGTCGGCGCTTCCTCGATGGTCGCGTCGAGGCCTTCCAGCGCCTCGCTCTCCAGCCCATAGCCGCCGCCCGCGACGGTGAAGCTGGCGCCGGCTGGCGTGACGATCCTGAACCTGGGCATTACGTTCCCCCTCCTTCCTTGCTGCGCCGGTGGAAACCTGGCGCTATTTCGGCGGCCGCGCGCGGATCGCGGCTTCATTCACCTCGACACCCCAGCCCGGCCCGGTCGGCAGCACCAGCTCGCCATCCTCGATCACCGGCGGCGGGGTGAATTCGTCACGCCAGGAGACGCTGTCGATATCGATCTCCATCACCCGGAAATTCGGGATGGTGGCGGAGAAATGCGCGCTGATCATGCTGCAGAGATTGCCGTAGAAGTTGTGCGGCGCGCAGTTCACCTCATAGACGTCGCAGAGCGAGGCGATCTTCATCGATTCGCTGAGGCCGTTCCAGATGACGTCGACGATGCCGACGTCCATCGCATAATGCTCGAGGTAGGGACGGAATTCACGGCGGCCGTGCAGCGTCTCGGCCGAGGCGATGGGGCAGGGGGCCATGCGCTTGATGCTGGCCAGCGCCGGCGCGTCATGGATGTCGATCTCGAGCCAGGTCAGGTTGAACGGCTCCACCGCCCGGGCGACCTTCTGGAAGCCCTCCGTCCGGAAGTGGAAATTGCTGTCGAGGTGGATGTTCATCTCCGGCCCGACCGCGTCGCGGATGGTCTGCAGGTGGCGCTGCAGCAGGCTGAGCGTCCGGTTGTCCCAGTTCAGCTCCGGCCAGCCGGCATGGCGGCCGAAGCCGGGCGAGTACTGGTACAGCTTGCCGTCCGGCCCGGGGATCAGGATGTTGGTCTTGAGGCCGCGGAAGCCGAGCGCCTTCACCTCAGCGGCGTGGCGGGCCACCTCATCCCAGTCGAGCAGCGGCGGGGTGCCCATGAACTTCGAATTGCGTACCCGGTAGCTGCCGAAATGTGACCAGTAGACCGGGATGCGTTCCCGGATCGGGCCGCCGAACAGCGCATAGACCGGGATGCCGCGGGCGCGGGCGGCGATGTCGAGCAGGGCATTCTCGATGGCGGCGATCGCCTGCTGATTCAGCCCGCCGCGCGACTGCCGGGTCATCACATGCAGCCAGGCCGTCACCTCCTCGAACCGCCGCGGATCGCGGCCGATGATGAGTGGCGTCAGCCCCTCGATCACCGCGGAAAGGCCGGTGCTGCCGAAGCTTTCATTGTACTCGGACCAGCCGACCAGCCCGTCGTCCGTGGTGACCTTGAGGAAGGAGAACAGCCGCCAGCCAGCATCGGCGCGCAGGGTCTCGACCCGGGCGATCTTCATGCTTCCCCCTCCACTTCTTTCCGTTGTCTTACGGTGCGGCTCGGCGCTCCGGCGGCGGTGCTGCCGGGCGGCGGTCCGTACCGGTTAAGCGAAGCATGGCCGGCGCCTATCCACAAGCCGCCGTGCGGGCGCTAGCCTGCTGCGGCAAAGGGGAGGGTCCCATGGGCAAGCTGACAGGAAAGATCGCCTGGGTGACGGGCGCCGGCAGCGGCATTGGCGAGGCGGTGGCGGAGCGCTTCGGCGCGGAGGGCTGCATCACCGTCATCACCGGCCGCCGTCAGGACAGGCTGGAGCAGGTGGCGGAGCGCATCCGGGCGAAGGACGGTACCGTGCATGTGCAGCCGGCCGACCTGACGAAGCCCGCCGAGGTGCAGAAGGTGGCGGCCTGGATCGGCACGACGCTCGGTCGGCTGGACGTGCTGGTGAGCAACGCCGGTGTCAACGTCACCGAGCGCGACTGGAAGCGGCTGAGCCCGGAGGGGATCGACACCCTGATCCATGGCAACCTTTCCTCTGCCTTCTACGTGGCACAGGCAGTGCTGCCGATCATGCGGCAGCAGGGCGGCGGGGTGATGATCCACACCGCCTCCATGGCCGGGCGCAATGTCGGGCCGATGAGCGGGCCAGGCTACAACGCTGCCAAGCATGGCGTGGTGGCGATGAGCCACAGCATCAACATGGAGGAATGCGTCAACGGCATCCGCAGCACCGTCTTCTGCCCCGGCGAGGTGAACACCGAGATCCTGAAGCAGCGGCCGAACCCGCTGACCCAGGAGCAACTGGACCAGATGCTGCAGCCGGAAGATTGCGCCGACCTCATCGCCTATGCCGCGGGCCTGCCGCCGCATGTGACGATGAACGAGATCTGGCTGACACCGACCCATAACCGGGGATATGTCGCGGCGCTGGGGCGGAAACTCTAGGCGGCAACAGCCACCGTCATGCGCGGGCTTGACCCGCGCATCCCTCGCCGCACTCGGTGGAAGGGATGGCTGGGCCAGGCCCGACCACGACGAGGCTCACGACATATTAGGCACGAAGGGAGGCGACCGGTTGGCCGCTACTCCTTCACCGCGCCGGTCAGGGACGACACGTAGTAGTCCACGAAGAACGAGTAGAAAATCGCCACCGGCAGTGAGCCGAGCAGGCTGCCGGCCATCAGCGCGCCCCATTGGTAGACATCGCCGGAGACCAGCTCGGTCAGGATCGCCACCGGCACCGTCTTGCTCTCGCTGCTCTGGATGAAGGCGAGGGCATAGATGAACTCGTTCCATGACAGTGTGAAGCTGAAGATGCCGGCGGAAATCAGCCCCGGCACCGCCAGCGGCAGGGTGATCTGCCGCAGGATCTGCAGTCGCGTCGCGCCGTCAATCAGCGCGCATTCCTCCAGCTCATAGGGAATCGACTTGAAGTAGCCGATCAGCAGCCAGGTGCAGAACGGGATCAGGAAGGTGGGGTAGGTCAGGATCAGCGCCATCGGGCTGTCGAACAGGCCGAGCTGATAGACCATGGTCGCCAGCGGAATGAACTGGATGGAGGGCGGCACGAGATAGGCGAGGTAGATCGCCAGGCCGACATACTGGCTGCCCTTGAAGCGCAGCCGCTGGATCGCATAAGCCGCCAGGGTGCTGGCGATCAGCGAGATGAAGGTAGAGCAGATCGCCACCGTCATCGTCGTTATCAGCCACCGCGGATAGGCGGTGTTGAACAGCAGATGGTAGATGTGGTCGAGCGTCGGCGAGCTGATCCAGAAGGGGTTGTGGGTCTTGTAGTCGAACAGCTCGGCGTTCGGTTTGAAGGCGGTGATCGTCATCCAGTAGAAGGGGAAGAGCAGGATGATGACGAAGCAGGCCAGCGGCAGGTAGAGCGTGACCATGCGCCGCGCCTTGCTGTCCCAGGCCATGGTCTCCGGCTGGGCGGTGGCGGCGTTGCTGGCGGCCACCGGCTGGGGCAGCGTTGCGGCGTCAGTCATTGCCTTCTCCCTGCTGCCACTTGCGCCGTGCCAGCCCGAAGTAGCTGAACAGCGTGGCAAAGACGAGGAATGGAATCATCGAGACCGCGATCGCCGCGCCCTCGCCAAGTTGGCCGCCGGGGATGCCGCGCTGGAAGGCGAGCGTCGCCAGCAGATGGGTGGAGTTCACCGGGCCGCCGCGGGTGATGGCGTAGACCAGTTGGAAGTCGGTAAAGGTGAAGATGATACTGAAGGTCATCACGATCGCCAGGATCGGCAGCAGCATCGGGAAGGTGATGTAGCGGAAGCGTTGCCAGGCGGAGGAGCCGTCCAGCAGCGCCGCCTCATACAGCGAGGGCGAGATGGTCTGCAGCCCGGCCAGCAGCGAGATCGCCACGAAAGGGATGCCGCGCCAGATGTTGGCTGCAATCAGCGAGAAGCGGGCCGGCCAGGCGCTGCCGAGAAAGTCGATGTTGGTGGTCCGCCAGCCCAGCACATCGACCAGCAGGAAGGAGATGATGGAGAACTGAGGGTCGTAGATCCACCAGAAGGCAATGGCCGAAAGCACCGTCGGCACGATCCAGGGCAGCAGGATGATCGCCCGCAGCAGGCTCTTGAACGGCATGTGGTTGTTCAACAGCAGCGCCAGCCAGAGGCCGAGGGCGAATTTTCCGACGGTCGCGACGGCGGTGTAGAAGACGCTGTAGAACACCGCGTTCCACCACAGCGGGTCTTCCAGCAGGTACTGGAAATTCTCGAGCCCTACCCAGATGCCGCGGCGGCCGATGGTGGTGTCGGTGAAGGCGAGAAAGATGCCGAGGCCGAGCGGATAGGTCAGGAAGACCATCAGCAGCCCGACCGCCGGCAGCAGGCAGGCGAAGACCAGGAACGGCTTGTACTCGAACAACCTGACCAGCCAGCCAGGCTCCTGGCGGGCCGGACGCCAGGCCGGTGCGGTTGTGACGGACATGGCAGGCTCCCCGGTTGGGGGCGGCGCTCCCCGAAGGGGCGCCGCCGCCCGGTTCAGCGGCGGAAGATGCGGCGGGCCCGGCGCTCGGCCTCACGCGCCGCCTCCTGCGGCGTCGATTGGCCGGAAGCGACGGCGGCGCACATCTGCACCGTGACGTATTCCGCATTCGCCTGGCCGGAGGCTTCCGAAATCGGTCCCTTGTAGCCGTTCCAGAACTTGTTGTTCATGCTGTCCTTGAAGATCGCGACCTTGGGGTCGCTGCTCCACACCGCGCTGCTGCCATAGTTGGTCAGCGGATGCGCCCAATAGCCGAGGTTGGCGATCAGCCAGGGGTCGTACTGCTCCCGCTCCATCATGAAGAGCAGGAAGGCCTTGGCGGCGTTCGGGAAGCGGCTGTGCTTGAACACCATGGCGTTCAGGGTCAGCGGCGCGCTCGGCCAGCTTGCGGCCTGGCCGAGCGGCAACAGGCTGTGCTGGCTGTCCTCGGCGATCGGCGCCGTCGCCGGGTCGTTCTTCAGCGAGAAGTACAGCGAGACGCCATTGGAGGTGACCCAGCACTCATTCGCCGCGTAGGCGCGGTTGTTGCTGATATCGCCCCAGGCCAGCGTCCCCGGCACGAAGGTTGGATACAGCTCCTTCAGGTAGTTCAGCGCGGCGATGGTCTCCGGCTTGTTGATCGAGACCTTGCCTTCCTCGTCGGTGAGGGAGGCGCCATGCGACCACAGCAGCCAATTGGCGAAGCCGTTGCCATCGCCCACCGCATTGCCGAGGGCGAAACCGGCCGGCTTGTTCGCCGCCTTCAGCTTGCGGCAGAGGTCGAGGAAGCCGGCATGGTCGGACGGCGGATTCTCGAAGCCCACCTGGTTGACCGCCGATTTGCGCCAGACCAGAGGCCCCGCGGTGCCGCCGAAGGGCAGACCAATCCAGTTGTTGGTGCCGTGCCGCTTGCCGTATTTCTCGCCGACCGCCATCCAGCCGCCGTAGCGCTTGCCGAGATAGTCCGCGACGTCGGAAACCTCGATCAGCTTCTCGGCGAAGATGTGCGGCGCGTCGCCGAAGCCGATGATCAGGTCCGGCCCGGCGCCGGTGTTGGCGGTGACCGCGGTCTGCTGGGTGATGTCCTCCCAGCCGACGAAATCGACCCGCACCTGCACGCCGGTGGCCTGGGTGAAGCGGGCGGCGTTGGCGCGGAACACATCCTCATCCGGCTGTACGAAGCGGACCGGCCGCAGCATGCGGAGCGTGGCGCCCTGCTCGATCGGCAGCCGCGGCGCCGGCGTGTCGGTGGCGGCGATCGGCGCCTGGGCGGAGGCCCGGAAGGCGGCGAGGGCGGCGGCGGAGACACCCAGTTGCAAGGCACTGCGTCGGTTGATGATGTACATTCCCGAATGCTTCCCTTGGTTGTTCTTGTGGTTGCTCAGGCTGCGAGGCGTTGGCCGGTGCCGGAGTCGAACAGGTGCACCAGCGACAGATCCGGGCTGATGCCGATGATATCCCCCGGGCCGGCGGTGATGCGCTCGCGGAAGGCGCAGCTCATCAACGTATCGGCAAGGCGGACGAAGACCTGGGTTTCCGACCCGGTCGGTTCCACCAGCTGCACCCGCGCCTGAAGGCCATTGGGATCAAGGCGGAAATGCTCCGGCCGGATGCCGTAGGTGCCGGCGGCGGCCGAGGCGCCGGGCGGCAGCGGCAGCACCGCGCCCCCCGCCGCCTCGAAGCCGCCGGAGCCAACGCGGCCGGGAATCAGATTCATCGCCGGGCTGCCGATGAAGCCGGCGACGAAGAGGTTGGCGGGGGTGTCGTAAAGTTCGAGCGGCCGGCCGGCCTGCTCGACGTTGCCGCTGTTCATGACCACGATCTTGTCGGCCATGGTCATGGCCTCGATCTGGTCATGGGTGACATAGACGGTCGTCACCTTCAGCCGCTGGTGCAGTTCCTTGATCTCGGCGCGCATCTGCACCCTGAGCTTGGCGTCGAGGTTGGACAGCGGCTCATCGAACAGGAATACCTGCGGGTTGCGGACGATGGCGCGGCCCATCGCCACGCGCTGCCGCTGGCCGCCGGACAGCTGCCGCGGATAGCGTTGCAGCAGCTGCTCCAGGCCGAGGATCTTCGCGGCGCGCGCGACCTCTGACTCCATCACCGCCTTCGGCGCCTTGGCCAGCTTCATCGAGAAGGCCATGTTGTCGAAGACGGTCATGTGCGGGTAGAGCGCGTAGTTCTGGAACACCATGGCGATGTCCCGGTCCTTCGGCGGGACCTGGTTCACCACCCGGTTGCCGATCGTGATGTCGCCGGCGGTGATGTTCTCGAGCCCCGCGAGCATGCGAAGCAATGTCGACTTGCCACAGCCGGACGGCCCGACCAGCACCACGAATTCGCCGTCCTCGATGTCGACGTCGACGCCGTGCAGAACTTCCACCGGCCCGAAGGCCTTGCGAACGTTCCGGAACGCAACGTTTGCCATCTCGCCTCCCCTGTTCGGGCGCGCCGCCTGGCCCGCCCGCGCCTGCTTCTTTTGGTTGTGCCCGGGATTTCCTTGGCTGTGCCCGGGATCAGCCGAGACGAGAGACGCTGGTCTCCTTCGAGGTGATGAACTCCAGCAGCACCGGGATGCCGGCCTGGGTCTTCTCGATGCCGCGCCTGATGGCGGGGACGATCTCGGAAGGCTGGGTCACCCGCTCGCCATGGCCGCCGAAGGCCCGCGCCATGGCGGCGTAGTCGCCGGAGATGTCGGTGCTGCGGTATTTCTCGGTGCTGATCGGCATCACCTTCAGCTCGATCGCCATGGAGAAATTGTTCAGCAGGACGGACATGATCGGGATGCGCTCGCGCACCGCCGTCTCGAAATCCATGCCGGTGAAGCCGATGGCGGCATCGCCCCAGACGTTGATGCAGAGCTTCTCCGGCGCCGCCAGCTTGGCCCCCATGGCGAGGCCGAGGCCATAGCCAAGCTGCGTGGTCTTGCCCCAGCCGAGGTAGGAGAGCGGCGTGGTCGCCTTCCAGAAGGGCGAGATCTGGTCGCGCGGGCTGCCGGCGTCATGGGTGATGATGGTGTTGTCGCGGTCCACCGTGTGCTGCAGGTCCCACAGCACCCGATAGGGATTGAGCGGCGCGTCATTGCTGGTCAGCTTCGGCATCCACTCGGCCAGCCAGGGCTCGCGCACCGCCTGGATCTCCGCCGCCACGGGTGCCGGGTCGCGGTTGCTGCCGACCAGCGTCGCCAGCTCCGCCAGCAGCATATCCAGCGTCAGCGCCGCATCGCCGAGAAGGCCGAGATCCGCCCGCACATCCTTGTTCAGATGCATGGGATCGAGGGTCGCGTGGATGATCTTCGGGCTCTTCGGCATCTTCACGCCGAAATTGGTCTCGGTGAAGGAGCAGCCGATGCCGAAGATCACATCCGCCTTGTCGAGGAAGTGCCGCACTGGCTTCGAGATGGCGAGGCCGCCGGAGCCGAGCGACAGCGGATGCTCCTCGTTGAACGCCGACTTGCCGCCGAGGCTGCTGGTGACCGGTGCCGCCAGCAGCTCCGCCAGCGCCTTCAGCTGCGGCCAGGCCCGGGCCCAGTGCACGCCCTGGCCGGCGTAGATCACCGGCCGCCTGGCATTCGCCAGCAGCTGTGCGGCGCGCTTCACCTCGGCCGGATCGGGGCCGTAGCGCGTCGCCATGACCGGGATGTAGTCGAGTTCGCCGACCTCCTCATTCCACATGTCGGTCGGCACTTCCACCAGCACCGGCCCGCCGCGGCCGTTGCGCAGCCGGGTGAAGGCGCGGCGCATGATGTTGGAAACCTCGGCCGCCAGCACCACCGGCTCGGCCGATTTCACCACATGCCGCATGGCTTCGGAGGAATTGAAATTCGGGTCGATATGGGCGATCCGCCGCGGATAGCCCTGCGGCACCACCAGCACCGGAATGCTTTCACCATAGCATTGGGCGACGCCGCCATAGGCGTTCTCCGCCCCCGGCCCATGCTGCATGCAGAAGGCGCCGATCTTGCGGCCGGCGGTGACGCGGCTGATGGCATCCGCCATGTGCAGCCCGATGCGCTCCTGCCGCACCATCACCGGCCGGATGTCCTTCGCCGCAGCGAATTCGATGAGATGGTTCACCGGATAGCCGGTGAGGATCTCGACGCCTTCGCGCTTCATGATTTCCGCAATGGCTTCGCCGACCTTCATGGCCATTCCTCCCGCTGCGGGCCGCAAGAGCCCATTTGCGTCTCCGGTTTGCCCGGGGCGCCCGTTTCCGACGTCAGCCTAGCCTCCGGTGCGAGAGGGATGCAACCGGTGCGCCAGCGTCATGCCTGAGACGCTTCACCTGGCCGGGCATTGCGGCATACTGCACTGCGTCAATCCTGGCTGGGAGAAGAGCGATGCCGCCGAAGACCACCGAGGCCGAGTTCGAGGCGCTGGTCGCCCGCGCCGGCCTGACGCTGACCGCGGCGCAGAAGGCCGGGATCTACGCCGCCTTCGGCGGAATCGAGGCGATGCAGGCGCTGGTGCGCGCCCCGGCGCCGCCACCCGAGGCGGAGCCGGCTACCACCTTCTCGGCGGAGCCCGGCCGATGAGCGCGTCCGATCGGCCGACCGGCGGCGGGACGGCGAATCAGCCTCGGCCTACGGACATCCCCACCATTGCCGAGGCGGCGAAGCTGATCGCCGCGCGGAAACTCTCTCCGGTCGAGCTGACGGAGGCTTGCCTGAGCCGCGCCGAGGCGTTGGACGGCAGGCTGCACGCTTTCATCCGCAGGACCCGCGACACCGCGCTGGCCACCGCCCGGGCGGCCGAGGCGCGGATCATGACGGCAGGCCCGCGCGGCCCGCTGGATGGCATCCCCTTCGCCCACAAGGATATCTACTGCACCGCAGGCATCCCGACGACCGGGCATTCCCGCGTGCTGCAGGACCATGTGCCGGAGGCCGATGCGACCACCGTGGCGAAGCTGGCCGAGGCCGGCATCGTCATGCTCGGCAAGCTGGCGACGCATGAATTCGCCTTCGGCGGGCCGAGCTTCGACCTGCCCTGGCCGCCGGCGCGCAACCCCTGGAACCCGGAGCATTTCACCGCCGGATCCTCCAGCGGCACCGGCGCGGCGGTCGCCTCCGGCATGATCCTCGGCGGCACGGGGTCGGACACCGGCGGGTCGATCCGCGGCCCCGCGGCGCTCTGCGGCATCGCCGGCATCAAGCCGACCTACGGCCTCTGCTCCCGTGCCGGGGTGTTGCCGCTGGCGCAATCGCTCGACCACACCGGGCCGATGGCCTGGACGGCGGAGGATTGCGCCCTGCTGCTGCAGGCCATGGCCGGGCACGACCCGGCCGACCCGGCCAGCGCCGACCGCCCGGTGCCGGATTTCACCGCCCAGCTGGGACAGGGGGTGAGGGGCCTTCGCATCGGCATCATCCGGCACTTCCATGAGCTGGACCATCCGGTGAGCCCGGCGACGCTGAAGGGCATCGAGGATGCCGCCGCCTTCTTCCGCTCTGAGGGGGCGACGCTGCGCGATGTCGCGTTGCCCTCGCTTGCGGAGTTCAACGCCTGCGGCTGGATCATCCTGCTGACCGAGGCCTTCGCGGTGCACGAGGCCTGGATGCGGCGCGACCCGAATCTGTATGGCGAGTTGCTGCGCGACCGGCTGGTCCTGGGCGGGCTGCTCTCCGGCGCTGACTATATGGCGGCGCAGAAGAAGCGGCGGGCGCTGATCGCGGCGACGGTAGCGGCGACCGCCGATGTCGACATCCTGCTGACCGCGGCACAGCCGGGCGAGGCGGCGAGGATCGACGAGGTGCCGAAATGGGCCTTCATGGAGAAGCCCAACTTCACCATCCCCTTCAATGTCACCGGCTGGCCCGGCATCAGCATCTGCACCGGCTATGGCGCCGGCGGGCTGCCGGTGGCGATGCAGCTGGTTGGCAAGCCCTTCACCGAGCCCATGCTGTTCCGCGCCGCCGACGCCTATGAGAAGGCCCATGGCTGGCGCGCCCGGCGGCCGGAGATGGTGCCGTGACCCGTCCCGCCGCCGCCAGCCCATGCGCCGCTCGACTCCCCAGCGACCGGAGACTGCCATGAACCCGCTGCTGCCCGCGCCCGCCGCCCGCCCGCCCGCCACCATGGTCGGCGGCCGCCTGCCGGTGCTCGATGCCGCTCCCTTCCTGCGCGGCGAGGCCGGCGCGCTGGAGGCGCTGGCGGCCGAGCTGCGCTTCGCCCTGGAGAATGTCGGCTTCTACCTGCTCGCCGGCCACGGCATCGATGACGGGCTGATCCAGCGGACCTACGCCGCGGCGAAGCGCTTCCACGCCCAGCCGATCGAGGAGAAGCTGAAGATCCGGATCAACGAGCACAACCTTGGCTACATGCCGATGAAGGGTTCGCTCAACCGCACCAGCGCCTACAATCCGAACGGCAAGCCGAGCGTCAACGAGGCCTTCTTCCTGCGCCGCCAGCGCACCCCGGACGACCCCGACGTCATCGCCAACAAGCCGCTGCGCGGGCTGAACCAGTGGCCCGAGGGCATGCCCGGCCTCCGCGAGGACTGCCTCGCCTACATGGACCGCATGATGCGCCTGGGGCAGAGCCTGGTGCCGGTCTATGCCCGCGCCCTGGGTCTGGTGCCCGACTACTTCGAGAAGGCCTTCTCGCTGCCCAACCTGATCCTGCGCCTGACCCATTACCCGGCGGTGGAAGACTTCCAGGAGGGCGAGTTCAGCATCGCCCCGCATACCGACAGCGGCTTCATGACCCTGCTGCCGGCCAATCCGGTGGACGGGCTTTCGGTGCACCTGCCGGACGGGGTGTGGTTCGACATCCCGCATGTGCCGGGCACCTACACGGTCAACAGCGGCGACATGCTGCACCGCTGGACCAATGAGGTCTTCCTCTCCACCCCGCACCGGGTCCGCAACGTCAGCCCGGCGGCGCGCTACGCGATTCCGTTCTTCTTCGACCCGCATCCGGATACGATGATCGAGGCGCTGCCGGGCTGCGCCGGCCCGGGCCGCCCGGCGAAGCACCCGCCGGTCCTGTTCGACGACTACATCATCTGGTTCGCGCGCAAGAACTATGTCCACCAGCAGGAGGCGGCGGCCTGACCCAGGCGGCGGAGGGCGAGTGGGAGGGTTGGATGGCGGCGGCGCAGGCCGGCGATGCCCAGGCCTACGACAGCCTTCTGCGTGCCGCCCTGCCGATGCTCCGCATCATCGCCCGCCGCCGCATCCGCGACCCGGCCGAGGCCGAGGATGCGGTGCAGGATGCGCTGCTGACCATCCACCGGCTGCGCGACACCTACGACCCCGGCCGGCCGATCCGCCCCTGGCTGGTGGCGATCACCGAACGCCGCGCCATCGACCGGTTGCGCCGCAGCGGTCGCCAGGCGGGGCGGGAAACGCCGATCGAGGATTTCGGCGAAACCTTGTCCGACGCCGCAGCGAATCGAGGGGAGGCGAAGGTGGCGGCGGCTGAGCTGCGGGCGGCGGTGGCGGCGCTGCCGCAGGCCCAGCGCACCGCGCTTGGCCTGGCGAAGCTTGAGGATTTGCCGCTGGCCGAGGCCAGTGCCCGGTCCGGCATGTCGGTGGGGGCGCTGAAGGTGGCCACCCACCGGGCGGTGAAGGCGCTGCGCAGGCGGCTTGGCGTGGAGGAATAGGGGCGTGGAAGCCCAGCTGCGAAGCGAGGAACTGATCGAGCAACTGGCGTCCGGGCTGCGGCCGGTGCGGCGGATGGCGCCGCCGGCCTGGCAGGCCGGGCTGTGGCTGGCGCTGGCGGTGACGGCGATCGGCTTGGCAGTGCTGATCTTCGGCCTGCGGCATGATCTCGGCGCACGGCTGCGTCTGCCGCAGGAGGTGGTGCAGTGGCTCGCCTCGGTGGGCACCGGCATCTGCGCCGCACTGGCCGCCGCCATGCTGGCCCGCGCCGATCGCAGCCCTGCCTGGGGCCTGCTGCCGTTGCCGCCGCTGGCGCTGTGGCTGGCGAGTCTCGGCTGGGGGTGCCTCGCCGACGTCGCTCGGCTGGGACCGATCGAGGGCCAGCTCGGCACCAGTTGGGGCTGCCTGCGCTTCATCCTGCTGCTCGGCGCGCCGCTGGCCGCGGCGCTGCTGCTGCTGCTGCGGCATGCCGGGCCGGTGCGGCCGCGGCCGGTGCTGCTGCTCGGGGCGCTGGCCTCGGCAGCGCTCTGCTCGGCCGGGCTGACGCTGTTCCACCACCTGGATGCGGCGGTGATGGTGCTGCTGTGGCACGGCGGGGCGGCGCTGCTGCTGCTGGCGCTGACGGCCGGGCTCGGCGACCGGCTGCTGCTGCGGCCATCCGCTGCCCGTCGGCCGGGCTGAAGCGGCGTGAAGCCGCCACCGGCGCAACCTGCGGCAGGTGTATCGGCCGCCGCCATGACAGGATGCGGCATGGACATCGAAACCCGCATCGCCGGCCTCGACTGGCCGCGCATCACCGCCGAGCTGGACGGCTTCGGCGCCGCCCCGCTCGGCTGTCTGCTCTCACCTGCGGAATGCACGAAGCTCGCCGGGCTCTACCAGCGGGAGGAGGGATTCCGCAGCCGCGTCATCATGGCCCGGCACGGCTTCGGCCGCGGCGAGTACAAGTATTTCGCCGCCCTGCCGCCGCTGGTGGCGGGGCTGCGCGCCGCGCTCTACCCGCGGCTGGCGCCGGTGGCCGATGGCTGGAACCAGTGGCTGGGCGAGGCGCGGCGCTTCCCGCCGGAACTCGCCGGCTTCACCGCCGAATGCCACGCTGCCGGCCAGGCGAAGCCGACGCCGCTGCTGCTGCGCTATGGCCCCGGCGACTACAATTGCCTGCACCAGGATCTCTACGGCCCGCTGGTCTTCCCGCTGCAGGTGGCGATCCTGCTCTCCGAACCCGGGCGCGACTTCAGCGGCGGCGAATTCGTGCTGACCGAGCAGCGCCCGCGCATGCAGTCCCGCGCCGAGGTGGTGCCGCTGCGCCAGGGGGAGGCGGTGGCCTTCGCCGTCCACCACCGCCCGGTGCAGGGCAGCCGCGGCACCTACCGGGTGATGCTGCGCCATGGCGTCAGCCGCATCCGCGACGGCGAGCGCTTCACCCTCGGCGTCATCTTCCACGACGCGGCGTGAGGCGGTCGGTGTTCAGCAGCCGGTGATCCGACCGGAGGCGATGCAATCCTGGTAGCTCATCGCCCGGTGCAGCCAGGGGAACAGCAGGTATCCCGCCACCAGCACCGCCAGCACCACGGCCACCCCGATCAGCGGCAGCAGGTCCTGGCGGCGGCGGGGGGGATCGTCGGGCATGTCCCGCTCAGGCTGGACCGCACCGAGCCGCAGGGCAAGGCGGCACGGCCGCGCCTTCCCCTCATGGCCCCGGATGCTAGGCTGCGGCGAACCACCGAAGGGGAACGCCATGCCGGATCATGCCGGGCAGACCAGCAATGCCACCGTCGCGCTGCGCATGGCGGAGGCGTTCCGCCGCCACGGCGTGACCCTGACCTTCGGCCAGAGCCTGCCCAGCGCCTTTCACCTGGCCAGCCCGCACGCCGGCATCGAGCAGAAGGTCTACCGGCAGGAGAATGCCGGCGGCAGCATGGCCGATGGCTATGCCCGAATCGCCCGCAAGGTCGGCGTCGTTACCGCCCAGAACGGGCCGGCCGCCACCCTGCTGGTGGCGCCGCTGGCCGAGGCGCTGAAGGCCAGCGTGCCGATCGTCGCCCTGGTGCAGGAGGTGACGCGCGACGCCTTCGACCGCAACGCCTTCCAGGAGCTGGACCACCTCAACATGTTCGCCCCGGTGGCGAAATGGGTGAAGCGGCTGGACCGCGCCGACCGGCTGGACGACTACGTCGACATGGCCTTCACCGCCGCCTCCTCCGGCCGCCCAGGCCCGGCGGTGCTGCTGGTGCCGGCCGATCTGCTGACCGAGACGGCGGCGCCGGTCTCCGCCCTGCTGCGGCCGCGCCAGCTCTCGCTCGGCCAGGTGCCGCTCGACCGCAGCCTGGCCGACCCCGCCGCCGTCGCCGCGGCCGCCGATGCGCTGGCGGCGGCGAGGCACCCGCTGGTGGTCGCCGGCGGCGGCATCCACCTCTCCGGCGCGGCGGCGGAACTGGCCGCCCTGCAGCAGGCGGCGCATCTGCCGGTCGGCACCACCGTCATGGGCAAGGGCGCGGTGGATGAGACCCATCCGCTGAGCCTCGGCGTCATCGGCTATGTGATGGGGCAGGGCGCGCGGACCCAGGCGCTGCGGCCGATGGTCGAGCGCGCCGATCTGGTGCTGCTGGTCGGCAACCGCACCAACCAGAACGGCACCGATAGCTGGAAGCTCTTCTCCGAGTCGACCCGCTTCATCCATCTCGACATGGACCCGATGGAGGTGGGGCGGAACTACGAGGCGATGCGGCTGGTCGGTGACGCGAAGCTGACCCTTGCCGCGCTGACGGCGGAGCTGGGAAAGCGCGACCTTGCGGCCCGCGCCGCCGCCCGCCCGGCCATCGAGGCGGAGATCGCCGCCGGCGTCGCGACCTGGCGCCGCACCATCGCCGGCATCACCACCCGCGACGCCCCGCTCTGCCGGCCGGAGCGGCTGATGGCTGAACTCGATGGACTGCTGCGGCCGGAGGACATCGTCGTCGCCGATGCCTCCTACAGCTCGATCTGGATCGCCAACTACCTGACCGCACGCCGGCCCGGGCAGCGCTTCCTGACGCCGCGCGGCATCGCCGGCCTCGGCTGGGGCCTACCGATGGCCATCGGCGCGCAGATCGCGGCGCAAGAAATCTCCCCTGGGGCACGGGTATTCTGCCTCTGCGGCGACGGCGGCTTCGGCCACAGCTGGGCGGAGCTGGAGACCTTGCGGCGGATGGAACTGCCGGTGGTGGTGGCGGTGCTGAACAACGGCATCCTCGGCTACCAGAAGCATGCCGAGGAGGTGAAATTCGGCGAGCACACCATCGCCGTGAACTTCACCGCCGTGGACCACGCCGCCATCGCCCGCGCCTGCGGCGTGGAGGGCGTGCGGATCGAGGCCAGCAGCGGAATCCGCCCGGCGCTGGAGGCGGCGCTGGCGGCACGCAAGCCGGTGCTGCTCGACATGGTGACCGACCCCGACGCCAAGCCGCCGATCTCCTTCTACGCCGGCCACTACCCGGAGCCCTTCTGATGCTGGCGCTGCGCAAGACCCAAGCCGCCTTCGGCCTGGAGTTCCAGGAGATCCCCGAAGCCCCGCCGCCCGGCCCGGCCGAGGTGGTGGTGCGGGTCGAGGCGGTCGGCATCTGCGGCTCCGACGTGCATGCCTATGGATGGACCGAGGGCTACGGCTTCATGGTGCCGCACCTGCCGCTGACCATGGGGCATGAATTCGCCGGCACCATCAGCCGCAACGGCACCGGCTCGGGCTTCGCCGAGGGCGACCGGGTCGCCGTCATCCCCTTCGTCTTCTGCGGCCATTGCCCGGCCTGCCGCAGCGGCGACACGCGCAATTGCCTGAAGCGCGAGGGCATCGGCCTGACCCGCGACGGCGGCTTCCAGGCCGAGGTGCGGGTGCCGTCGCGCTGCTGCGTCGCCATCCCGCCGAACCTGGACAGCGAACTGGCGGCGCTGGCCGAGCCGCTCGGCGTCGGCATGGAGGCGGTGCTGACCGGCGAGGTCGGCCTCGGCGACACCGTGCTGGTGCTTGGGCCGGGCACCATTGGCCAGGCCATCGCGCTCTCCGCCCGGCTGGCCGGGGCGGCCCGGGTGATCGTCGCCGGCCGTGCCGACGCGCCACGCTTCGAGGTGCTGCGGGCGCTCGGCTTTTCCGACATTGTCGATGTCGCGGAGGGTTCGCTGCAGGAGCAGGTGCTGGCCCTGACCGGTGGCCGGGCCGTCGATGTGGTGCTGGAGGCAACCGGCGTGCCCTCGACCCTGAACGAGGGCATGGCGGTGCTGAAGAAGGGGGGCGTCATCGTCGCCGCCGGCATCCATGCCGAGGCGCTGACCCTGCCGCTGACCGATTTCGTCCGCATGCGCCACCAGCTCCGCGCCACCCATGGCGCGGAACGCCGCACCTGGGACCGGGTGATGGCGCATCTCTCCCGCGCGCCGGAGAGCTTCCGGCCGATGGTCACCCACCGGCTGCCGCTGGAACGCGGGCTGGAAGGCTTCGAACTGGCGCGGCAGCGCGCCGCCGGCAAGGTGATCCTGACGCCATGAGCAATTCGGAGAGGGTTGCCCTTGTCACCGGTGCCGCCCGCGGCATCGGCGCCGGCATCGCCGCGAAGCTGGCCTCGCTCGGCCATCCGGTGATTGTCGCCGACGTGATCGAGGAGCGGGAAGCGACCGCCGCCGCCATCCGCGCCGCCGGCGGCCGGGCCCGCGCCATCGCCCTCGATGTCGCCGCTGACGCGCAGGTGGCAGCATTGCCGGCGCTGCTCGGCGACTGGTGGGACAGGCTCGGCATCGTCGTGAACAATGCCGGCATCTCGCCGAAAGGGCCCGATGGCCGCGCGCGGAAGATCCGTGAAATGCCGGCCGAGGAATGGCGCCAGGTCCTGGCGGTGAATCTGACCGGTGCCTTCCTGGTCTCCCAGGCTTGCATCCCACCGCTCAGGGCGCGGCGCTGGGGCCGGATCATCATGCTGACCAGCCAGGCGGCGCGGGCGAAGAGCCAGATCGCCGGGGCGCATTACGCCGCCGCTAAGACCGGGTTGATGGGCTTCGCCCGCAGCCTGGCAACCGAGTTGGGGCCGGACGGCATCACTGTGAACAGCATCGCCCCCGGGCGAATCGATACGCCCATGGCGCGCGGCGCCGGCGCCGGGGTGAACGAGGCCTTCCTCGCCCAGGTGCCGATGGGCCGCGTCGGCACGCCGGAGGATGTGGCCGAGGTCGCCGCCTTCCTCGCCTCCGATGCCGCCGGCTACCTGACCGGGGCGACGCTCGATGTCGGCGGCGGCAGCTTCATGCCATGAACTCGGTGTAACCATCCGGGGAGGGGGGTTCCTTGACACCCCACCCCTCGGCAGGCTTCATCCCGCCGCCTGATGTGGCTCCCAAGGGGGGCGTTCCGCGGGCGCATCCCCGTCCCGGTAGGACCCGACCTTGAGCAGCTCCATGGCGAAGAACAAGTCCGGCGGCTGGCTTGAGAGCGTGAAGACCATTGTCTACGCGGGTCTCATCGCCGTCGGCATCCGTACCATCGCGTTCGAGCCCTTCAACATCCCCTCGGGCTCGATGATCCCGACGCTGCTGGTGGGCGACTACCTCTTCGTCTCGAAGTATTCCTACGGGTATTCGCGCTATTCGATGCCGTTCGGGCCGAACCTGTTCTCCGGCCGCATCTTCGGCTCGTTGCCGCAGCGCGGCGATGTGGCAGTGTTCAAGCTGCCGCGCGACCCGAGCCAGGATTACATCAAGCGCATCATCGGTCTGCCGGGGGACACCGTCCAGGTGCGCGGCGGCGTCCTGCACATCAATGGCAGGCCGGTGAAGCGGGAGCTGGTCGGGCCCTCCGACCTCGACCGCTGCTTCGGCCGGGAAGGGCCGAGGTCCTACCGCGAGACCCTGCCGGAAGGCCGGACGCATGGCATCCTCGAATGCTCGGACAGCAACGCGGCCGACAACACCCAGGAATACCGGGTGCCGGCGGGGCATGTCTTCGCCATGGGCGACAATCGGGACAACAGCCAGGACAGCCGCTTCCTCGATGCCGTCGGCTTCATCCCGGTGGAGAACCTGGTCGGCCGCGCCGAGTTCATCTTCTTCTCGGTCGACGGCTCCGCCGCCTGGTGGGAGGTTTGGGCATGGCCGCTCGCGGTGCGCTGGACGCGGCTGCTCTCCGCGATCCGCTGAGTGGTGCTGTACCGGCAGGCGGGCGGTGGCGCAGGTGCATGATCATGCGGCCATGACGGGCGGTGAGGCGTCCGCGCTGGCGGATTTCGCGCGGCGGCTGGGGTATGATTTCGCCCGGCCCGAATGGCTGTCCCAGGCGCTCACCCACCGTTCCGCCGCCGATCCGCGGCGCTCCCAGCTCGATTCCAATGAGCGGCTGGAATTCCTCGGCGACCGGGTGCTGGCGCTGGTCATGGCCGAATGGCTCTCCGAGCGGTTCCCGGAGGAGCGCGAGGGCGACCTCGGCAAGCGGCTCGGCATGCTGGTGGCGCGGGACACCCTGGCCAAGGTGGCCGACAGGCTTGGCCTCGCTGCGGTGCTGCGGGTGCCGGCATCCGAAGGCCGCGCCGGGTTGCGGGAACGCGCCAATGTGCTGGCCGATGCGGTGGAAGCCCTGCTCGGCGCGATCTATCTGGATGGCGGGCTGGCGCCGGCGCGCGAACTGGTGCGGCGGGAGTGGGAGGCACTGGTAGGTGCCGACCTGCGGCCGCCGATGTCGGCCAAGAGCCGGTTGCAGGAATGGACCCTGGGGCGCGGCCTCGGCCTGCCGGATTATCGGCTGGTCTCGACCACCGGACCGGCGCACCAGCCGGTCTTCGTCGTGGCGGTGACCGCCGCAGGGCGGGAGGCGGAGGGTATGGGCGACAGCAAGCGGGCAGCGGAACAGATGGCGGCGGAGGCCTGGCTGGCCGGGCGTCCTGGACGATGAGCGAGGCACCGCCGCCCACCGCCCCGCCCCTCCAGCCGCGTTGCGGCCTGGTCGCCGTGGTCGGCGCGCCGAACGCCGGCAAGTCGACCTTGGTGAATGCGCTGGCCGGCACCAAGGTCAGCATCGTCTCGCCTAAGCCGCAGACCACCCGCTTCCGCATCCGCGCCGTGGTGATGCATGCGGGCGCGCAGATCATCCTGGTCGACACCCCCGGCATCTTCGCGCCACGCCGGCGGCTGGACCGCGCCATGGTCGCCGCCGCCTGGGGCGGGGCGCAGGACGCCGACCGCACCCTGCTGATCGTCGATGCCAGGGCCGGGGTCACCGATCCGGTGCGGGCGATCTGCGAGCGGCTGGCGCAATCCCCACGGCCGGTGTGGCTGGCGCTCAACAAGGTGGATCTGATCGAGCCGCCGCGGCTGCTGCCGCTGGCCGCCGAGCTCAACACGCTGCTGAAGGTCGAGGAGACCTTCATGATTTCCGCCGAGAAGCAGCGTGGCCTGGACCGGCTGCTGGATCAGCTGGCCGCCACGATGCCGGCCGGCCCCTACCTCTTCCCCGAGGATGAACTCTCCGACCTGCCCAACCGTATGCTGGCGGCCGAGATCGTGCGCGAGCAGATCCTGCGCCAGACGCATGAGGAGGTGCCGCACCACGCGACGGTGGAAACCGAAAGCTGGCAGGACCGCAAGGACGGCAGCGTGCGGGTGGACTGTACGATTTACGTCGGCCGCGCCACCCAGAAGGCGATCCTGATCGGCGATGGCGGGGCCAAGGTGAAGGCGATCGGCCAGAGTGCCCGGCGCGAGCTGGAGGCGCTGCTGGAACGGCGGGTGCATCTCTTCCTCAACGTCAAGGACCGGCCGGGCTGGGACGAGGAGCGGGGCCGGATCCGCGCGCTGGGGCTGGAGGACGAGGGGTAGGGCGGCTGCTCGCTGCACCCCGGCTTTCACCGCCTTATCGGCCTGACGCCGGCGGACACGACCACCTATGTTGGCGGGATGGAATGGCAGGCCCCCGCGGTGGTGCTGGAGGCGCGCCCGCATGGCGAGGGCGGCGCCGTGGTTTCGGTGCTGACCGAGGCGCAGGGGCGGCATGCCGGGCTGGCCCGCGGCGGCGCCTCGCGCGCCCAGGCGCCACTGTGGCAGCCCGGAAATCTGGTGGAGGCGCGCTGGGTCGCCCGATTGCCGGACCAGCTCGGCGCGCTCTCGGGCGAGCTGCTGCATCCGGCGGCGGCGCTGGCGATGGAGGATCCGCTGGCGCTTTCCCTGCTCGCCGCCGCCTGCGCCGTGGCCGAGGCGGCGCTGCCGGAACGCGAGGCGCATCCGCGCTGCTTCCACGGGCTGGTCGCGCTGATCACCCGGCTGCCGGCCGGCGCGGCGGCGCTGCTGCCGGAGTATGTGCGCTGGGAGGCGGAACTGCTGGCTGAACTCGGCTACGGCCTCGACCTCGCGCGCTGCGCCGTGACCGGGAGCAGCGAGGATCTGGTCTGGGTCTCGCCGCGCAGCGGCCGGGCGGTCGGCGCCGAGGCCGGCGCGCCCTGGGCCGGGCGGCTGCTGCCGCTGCCGGGCTTCCTGCTGGGGCAGGGGCCGGCCTCGGGCCCGGTGGAGTGGCTGGACGGGCTCCGGCTGACCGGGCATTTCCTGGCACGGGACGCGCTTGGCCATCGCCCGCGCGGCCTGCCCGCAGCGCGGGTGATGCTGCAGGACCGGATCGCCGCGCTGGCCGCCCCGGCGGCGGCGCAGCCCCCGCCCGGCGATGGCCCCTTGGATAGCGGTTCGGCATGACCCGACCCGACACTGGGCCAGCGGCTGGACACATGGGCTTCGCCGCTTTCGCGAGAGAAGATGGTTCGGGTCTCCGGCGCCAGACGGATTGGAGAGGGACGGGGGATGAAGGGCGAGGCCAGCCTCCCCGCCGCTTCCATCCTACCCCGCTAAGCCACGCGCGAAGCCGATCAACGCCTCCGCCGTTGCCTTCGGCTGTTCCGGCAGCAGCGCATGCCCGGCGCGCGGGATGACGACCAACGAGATCCGCTCGCCCAACGCCGCCCGCAGCGTATCGAGCGTCGGCACCGGGGCGATGCTGTCCTCGGCCGCCGCGACATAGAGCACCGGCACCCGATCGGCGACCCGGCGCCACGCCGGATCCTGGGTCGCCGCCGTCGCCGCGCGTTGCATCCGGGCGACCGGCGGGTGCCAGCCCGGCAGCCAGACCCGCGCGTCATGCCCCGCGGCGAAATAGCCGCGCTCCAGGTGCTTCAGCCGCTCGGCATCCGACAGCGCCGGGTCGAAGCTGCCGTTGATCGAGGCGCGGATCTCCGGCGCCAGCTCGGTGCCGATCGAGGCCGCCAGCAGCGCCACGCCGCGCACCTGCTCCGGCTGCACCGCGGCGAGTGCCCGGGCGACCCAATTGCCGAAGGCGTGGCCGGCGACGATGGTCGGGCCGGCGCCCACCGCCGCCAGCACCGCGGCGACATCCTCCGCCAGATCATAGAGGGTCAGCCCCTCCATCGGCCCGGTGGAGGCGCCGATGCCGCGCGGCTCCGGCCGGATCACCCGGAAGCCGGCAGCGGCGACCAGGGGCGCGACCGTGTCGAAATCCTCGGCGCCGCGGCCGAGCGAGGGCAGCAGCGCGATGGCCGGGCCGCTGCCCTGCAGCAGCACCTCGATGCGCGTCGCGCCACGGGTGATGATGCGGCGTTCGACCGTCCCCTCCATCCCTGCCTCCCTTGCCCGGACCGCGCGACCCTGCCCGCCGCCAGCCGCGCAGGCAAGGCGCTGCCTGGCATCATGGCGGGCCCATCGCTTCGTGCGGCGAGTGGATGTAAAGCTTTGTCAGCGTGGCGCCGTTGCCGCCCCGCGCCACCGGGAGGAGTGAGCCCATGGACGCCCGCCACCTGCCAGACCGCTTTGACCCCTGGCCGCGCGAGCTCCGCCCGGCGGTGCCGATCGAGGGCTATGCCAACACCTTCACCCACCTGCCGTTCCAGCCGCCGCTGCGCCGGGCGCCGACCCGCACCGAGGTGACCGGGCCGCTCGGCCTCGACCGCAAGCTGCCCTGCGGCGATTCCAACCTGGCGATGCCGGCGCCGGGGCGGCCGGCGCTTGGTCAGCTCATCCACATCGCCGGCCGCATCCTCGACGAGGATGGCCGCCCGGTACGCGGCGCGGTGGTCGAGCTGTGGCAGGCCAATGCCGCCGGCCGCTACTTCCATCCGCACGACCAGCGCGACGCACCGCTCGACCCGAATTTCATCGGCACCGGCCGGGTGCGGAGCGACGAGGCGGGGCGCTACGGCTTCTTCACCATCAGGCCCGGCGCCTATCCGGTGCCCAATCCGCCCACCTGGTGGCGGCCGCCGCATGTGCATTTCTCGGTGCTCGGGCCATCGACCCTGAGCCGGCTGGTGACCCAGATGTATTTCCCCGGCGATCCCCTGAACCCGCTGGACCGCATCCTGATGTCGGTGCCGGATGCGGCGGCACGGGAGCGGCTGGTGGCGCGGCTGGTCCCGCCGGCGGAAGTCGGGCTCGGCTGGCTCGGCTACACCCATGACATCGTGCTGCGCGGCCGCGCCGCGACGCCCCCGCTGCCATGAGCACGGCCGCCCCGCAGGCGCGGCCGAACGTGCCGCTGCCGCCGAGTTCCTCGCAGACCATCGGCCCGTTCTTCCCGCAGAGCTTCTTCCGCCCCGGCGACAACGACCTGACCCGGATCTCGGCCGAGGCGGCGCCGAGTACCCGGGGCGAGCGCATCACGCTGCGCGGGCGGGTGACGCGGGAAGGCGGCGTGCCTTGCGTCAACGCCGTGCTGGAAGCCTGGCAGGCGGATGCCGGCGGGCGCTTCCGCCACCCGGCCGACCCCGAATGGCACTTGGCCGATCCGGATTTCCTCGGCTGGGGAAGGGCCTGGACCGATGCCGAGGGACGCTACGAATTCCACACCCTGCTGCCGGGCGGCTATGCCGCGGGCGCGGCGCGGCGGGCGCCGCATGTGAACCTCGCCATCATGGCCAGCGGCCTGATGCAGACCCTGACGACCACCCTGTTCTTCCCCGATTTCCCCGCCGAGAACGCCGCCGATCCGGTGCTGGCGCTGGTGCCGGAGGTGTTGCGCCCGCTGCTGGTCGCTGATCCGGATGGCATGGCGGAGGGGCTGCGCGCCTTTCGCTTCGACCTCCGCCTGCGCGCGGCGAGGGGGGAGGAAACTCCGTTCTTCGAGGAATGAAGGCGGCGCCACTGACTCACGCGGCAGGCCCGGGGACCTTGCATGGCCACGGCTGAAGCGTCCCTTCTCCTCGAACTGCGAGGCATCGTTGCCGAAGGCGATGCGGCGCCAGCCTGCCGCGGCATCGACCTCGGCGTGACGCCCGGCAGCGTGGTCGGGCTGCTCGGTGCCCCTGGCAGCGGCCGGCGGGCGCTGATGCGGGGGCCTTGTGGCCTGCGGCGGCCGGCGGCCGGCACCATGCTCTGGCGCGGCCAGCCCCACGCCCCGCGCCACCCGGCCGATGCGCTGGCCGCCGGTATCGCCCTGATCCAGGGGCAGGGCAGCCTGGTCGGCACGATGAGCGTCACCGAGAACCTCATGCTCGGCTGGCCAGAGGCCGGGCGGCTGTTGCGGCGGGTCCGGGCGGAGCGGCGCATCGCCGCGCTGGCGGCGGAGCACCGTCTGGTGGTGGCGCCAGAGGCGATGGCGGCCGGGCTGTCCCCCGCCGCCCGGCTGCAGGTCGCCATGCTGCGGGCGGTGCTGCGCGGCGCCGCGCTGCTGGTGCTGGAGGAGCCGACCGAAGGCCTCGCCCCGATCGAGACCACCACCCTGTTCGGCCAACTGCGGGCGCTCGCCGGCCGCGGGTATTCGGTGGTCCTTGTCTCCCGCCGACCGGCAGAGGTGGCGGCGGTCTGCGATTCCGTGGTGGTGCTGCGTGACGGTCGGGTGGCCGGCCAGCTGGCGGGGGCGGTGCCGGCGCGGCTGGCGGCGCTGATGGGCGACCCGCCGCCCCAGCCGAACCCGCGCACCCGGACCTCGCCCTATGCGGCGATCCGCCTCGGAGTCAGCGGGCTGGTCACCGCCGCGGCGCCCGGCGTGGCGCCGCTGGCCGGGCTGTCGCTCGCGGTGCGGCAGACCGAGGTGCTTGGCGTCGTCGGTGCTGCGGGCCATGGCCAGGAGGCGCTGGCGGCGGTGATCGCCGGGGTGCTGCGGCCGGACGCCGGGATGATCGAGATGGACCTGTTCGACGCCCGGCGCTGGTCGCCGGTGCAGCGGCGGCAGGCCGGGCTGGGCTTCCTCGCCATCGACCGCGACGAGGATGCGCTGGTGCCGGCAATGAGCCTGGCGGAGAACCTGGCCCTGCGAGATGCCGGCAGCCGGGCGCTCAGCCGCTTCGGCTGGCTGCGGTGGCGGACGCTGCGGCTGCGCGCGGAGGTGGTGATCATCCGCCATCGGCTGCGCGCCGCCGGGCCGCGCACGCCGGCCGCGGCGCTGCCCGCTGGCGACCGGCGCAGGCTCGCCCTGCTGCGGGAGGTGGCGCGGAAGCCACGCGTCCTGGTGCTGCTGGAACCCTGCCGCGGGCTCGACCCCGGCACCGCCGCGGCGGTGCGGCAGGAGGTGTTGGCGCTGCGCGAGGCCGGTTGCGCCGTACTATGGATCTCGACCGATATCGAGGAGGTGCGGGCGGTCAGCGACCGCGTGGCGGTGTTGGTCAGCGGCCGGGTGGTCGCCACCCTGCCGTGTGCCGAGGCTACCTCCGAACGGCTGGCCGCGCTGATCGACGCCGGGACCGCCGCCGCATGAGCGCCGCACTGCTCGCCCGCGGCAGGACCCGCGACCGGCCGGGGCTTACCGCTGCCCTGCGCCTGCTGGGCGCCCTTGCCGGGGCGCTGCTCGCGGGTGGGCTGCTGCTGGCGCTGTTCGGGCATGATCCGCTGGCGGCCGGCCTGACGATGGCCGATGGCGCCTTCGGCAGCAGCTACCGCATCGCCATCACCTTGAACCGCGCAGCGCCCTACCTGCTGGCGGCGACCGGCGTGGCGCTGTGCCACCACGCCGGGCTGCTGAACCTCGGTGCCGAGGGGCAGATCGCCCTCGGCGGCCTCGCCATCGCGCTGGTGGTACTGCCGGATGGCCGGGACTGGCGCTACCAGTTGGCGGCGCTGGCCCTTGCCATCGCTGCCGGTGCCGCCTGGTCCGGGCTGGCCGGGGTGCTGCTGGCGGTGCGGCGGGTGCCGGTGGTGCTGAGTACGCTGCTGCTGAACGCGGTCGGCCTGCTGCTGGTCGGCATGTGCTGCGGGCGCGGTTTGGCGAGTCGGGGGGCGACCCCGCGCAATCACCGATCTTCGGGAGCAAGATCTGGTTGCCCAAGGTGAGCGTGGATGCGGATCTGCACATCGGTCTGCCGATCCCCTGGCGGTGGCGCTGGCGGCCCAGGCGGTGCTGCATGGCAGCGTCGCCGGCTTCCATTGGCGGCTGCTCGGTGCGGCGCCGCGGGCCGCGCTCCTGGCCGGGGTGTCGCCCGGGCTGCAGCGGGTAGCGGTGATGGCACTGGCCGGCGGCCTTGCCGGGCTGGCCGGCGCGGTCGAGGTGCTGGGCGTGCAGTTCCGCATGATCGAAGGCTTTTCTGCCGGCTTCGGCTTCACCGCAGTGGCCGTCGCCCTGGTCGCCGCCGCCAGCCCGCTCACCGCCATCCCGGTGGCGCTGTGCTTCGCCGCGCTGGAGACCGGGGCGCAGGAGCTGGCGCTGGAAACCGGCGTAGCCGCCGCACTGGCGCAGTTGGTGGAGGCGCTGGCGCTGCTCTTCGCGCTGGCGGCGCGGGGGCTGCGGCGGTGATGGCGGGCGAGATGCTGGCGGCCGGGGTCGGCCTCGCCACGCCGCTGCTGCTGGGCGCGCTGGGGGCGATCCTGGCGGAGCGCGGCGGCAGTTCCGCCCTGTCGCTGGAAGGGCAGGTGCTGGCCGGGGCGTTGGCGGCAACCGCGGTGGCGGGGCCGCTCGGGGTTGGCGCGGCGATGGTGGCGGGGCTGGCGGTGGCCGGGGGTGCCGCCTTCGCCACCATCCGCTGCAGGGCCGACCCGTTGGCGACCGGCATCGGCCTTAACCTGCTGGTACTGGGGCTCGCCGGGATGCTGGCACCGTTGCTGCCAGTATTACCCTCCGGCGGGCCGGGGCCGAGCGGCTTCACCTGGCTCGGGTTGCTGCTGGTGCCGGTGCTGGCCTTCGGGCTCGGCCACAGCGCGCCGGGGCTGGCGCTGCGGGCGGCGGGGGAGGATCCCGCGGCGGCGATCGCTGCCGGGCTGCGGCCGGCCCGCCTGCGGGCGCTGGGCATGTTGGCCGGCGGGCTGCTCGGCGGGTTGGCCGGGGCTGCGCTGGCGTTGCAGCAGGACGGCGGCACCGCGAGCGGCCGCGGCTATCTGGCGCTGGCGGCCGTGATCATTGGCCGCTGGCGGCCGGGGACGACGCTGGTGGCGTGCCTGGGCTGCGGCTGCGCGGAGGCGCTGCTGCCGGCCGGCGGTTCGATGGCCCAGCTGGCGCCCTTCGCCCTGGCCCTGCTGGCGTTGGCGGTATTGGGAGGGGGCACGGGTAGGCCGGCGGCGCTCGACCGGCCTATCGACGGCCGCGGATCAGCGCCATCACCACTGCGGTGACCGCCGCCGGCACTATCCAGGAATGCCGCTGGCGCGGCGGCGCCGGGGGCGACACCCGGGCCACCGCCGGGTCGTGCAGCCCGGCCCAGGCACGGGTGAATTCGGCGCCGAGCAGGAAGATCTGCGCCGAGTAGTAGACCCAGAGCAATACCACCATCAGCGCCCCGGCGGCGCCGTAGCTGGTGGCAAAGCTGCTGCTGCCGATGTACCAGCCGATCAGCGACTTCCCCAGGGTAAAGAGGAAGGCGGTGACCAGCGCGCCGACCGCCACATCGCCCCAGGCCACCGGCCGGTCCGGCAGGATCTTGTAGATCGCCGCGAACAGAGCGGCGACCATCAGGAAGGACAGGGTGAAATTCGCCAGGCCGAGCAGCAGCATCACCTCCGGCACCAGCCCGCCGACCCAGGTGGCGAAGGCGGAGAGCGCGGCGCTGGCCAGCAGCGAGACCAGCAGCAGGAAGCCGGTGGCGGCCACCAGCCCGAGGCTGGCGAGCTTCGCCCGCATCAGCCGGGTGACGACGCCGCCGGGCGGCGGGGCGGCCCGCCAGATGGCGTTGAGCGATGATTGCAACTCGCCGAAGACGCCGCTCGCGGTCAGCAGCAGGGTGACCAGGCCGATGATGGTGGCAATGGTGCCGGAGGTCTTGTTGCCGGCGCCGGCGATCATCGCCTCCACCGCTTCGGCGCCGGTGTTGCCGAGCAGGTCGCGGAGCTGTTCGGAAATGGCGCCATGCACCGCATCCTCGCCGAAGATGAGGCCGGCGACGGCGGTGGCGATGACCAGCAGCGGGGCGATAGAGAAGACGGTGTAGTAGGCGATGGCGGCGCCGCGGCTCATCGCATCGTCTTCGATGTAGCCCTCGACGCTGATGCGCAGCAATGCCCAGATCCTTTGCAGCATGCCCACCTCGCCTTGCGCGCCGGCTGAACGGGCCGCGCGCTGTAGGGTTGCAGGTATAGCCGCTTCCGCGCGGCCTGCCGCGCACAGGCTGCAGCGGATTGCATTCACGTAAGAACGCCGCGCCGCGGCAGCCTGTGGTGGCAGAGCAGCTTCCGGCTGGGAGCGTTCAGACCTCGGCCTCTCCCGTCACCAGCCGCCCGTCGCGGACCCGCAGCGCCCGCTGGTGGTACTGCGCGACGGCCGGGCGATGGGCGATGGAGACCAGCGTGGTCCGGGGCAGGCGTTCCTTCAGCAGGCCGTAGAACCGCGCTTCGGCCTCCGGATCCAGGCTGGCCGTCGCCTCGTCCAGGAAGAGCCAGTCCGGCTGCAGCAGCAGGGCGCGGGCCAGCGCCACCCGCTGCTGCTCACCGCCCGACAGCCGGCGGTCCCAGGCATCCGCCTCATCCAGCCGCGACGACAGATGGCCAAGCCCGGCATCCGCCAGCGCCGCCTGCACTGTGGCATCGTCGAACTCCGCCGCATCCCGCGGGTAGCAGAGCACGCGGCGCAGCGAGCCGAGCGGCAGGTAGGGCCGCTGCGGCAGGAACAGCACCGAAGCCCCCTTCGGCACCCGCACCCGCCCGGAGCCGAAGGGCCAGATTCCGGCGATGGCGCGGAACAGCGTGGATTTGCCGGAGCCGGAGGGGCCGGCGATCAGCACCGACTCGCCCGGGGCGATGCTGGCGGCGGCGCCCGACAGCAGCACGCGGCCATCGGGCAGGGCGAGGGTCACGTCCTCCAGCGCCAGATCGGGGCGCGGCTCGGCACTGGCCTCGACACCGGCCCCGGCGGCGCGGGCGCGGAGGATGGCGGCGCGGAAGCCGGTGATGCGATGCACCGTGGCGCGCCACTCGGTCAGCCCGGCGTAGTTGTCGACGATCCAGGACAGCGCACCCTGCACCTCGCCGAAGGCATTCGCCGTCTGGGTCAGGCCGCCGAGCGGGATGCGGCCGCTGAAGAAGCCGGGCGCGGCGACGACGAAGGGGAAGACGATCGCCACCTGGGTATAGCCGGCGGTAAAGAAGGTCAGGCGCTTGGTGGCGATCATGATCGCCCACCAATTCTCGGCCAGTGCGCCGAAGCGCCGCAGCAGGCCGCGCCGCTCATCCGCCTCGCCGCCGTAGAGGGCGATGCCCTCGGCGTTGTCGCGCAGCCGCACCAGGGCGTAGCGGAAATCCGCCTCGACCCGCTGCTGGGTGAAGTTCAGCGTGATCAGGCTGCGGCCGATCCGGTGCGCCAGGCAGGTGCCGACCACCGCATAGGCCAGGGCCACCCAGACCATGTAGCCGGGGATGGAAATGCCGAAGACCATCGCCGGCCCGGACAGACCCCAGAGCACGAGGATGAAGCTGAACAGCGTGACGACGGAGCGCATCAGCCCGAGGCCGAGCGCCAGCGTGTCGTCGACGAACATGCGCAGGTCCTCGGCGATGCGCTGGTCCGGGTTGTCGGTGCCGGGGTCGGTCAGGGCGACACGGTAATAGGCGCGCTCCTCCAGCCAGCGGGCCAGCATCTCTTCCGTCATCCAGCGGCGCCAGCGGATCTGCAGCGCCTGGCGCAGGTAGAGCTGGTAGACCGCGATCAGGATGTAGAGCGCGGCAACGAAGACGAAGCCTGGCATCGGTCCGCTGTCCGTCTGCCGCCACCAGAACAGCAGCGCCCAGAAGGCCTCCGCGTCCTTCTCCTGGAGGGTGTTGAAGAACTCGCGGTTCCAGTAGCTGAGCAGCACGCTCATCCCGACCAGGGAGAGGTTCAGCGCGACCACGACGCCGAGCAGCAGCCGGGCCCGCCAGCGTTCCTCGCTGCGCCAGAAGGGAGCGGCCAGGGCCCAGGCATCGGACAGGAAGGACCCGAGGCGGCGCATGCGGGAATCCTTGGCAGGGATGGGGCGAGCTAGAGCAGATCGCCGCAGGGCGGCATCGCCCGGAGGCGTGGATCTGCTCTGAAAGAACGGCTGGAGCGGATCGCAGTCCTGACTGGGCTGCGATTCGCTCTAGCCGCGGCGCAGGGCGGCGTCCAGCGCCGCCAGCCAGGCCTCCACCCGGCGGCGGTTCACTCCGAAGTCGGAGTAGCCGAACAGGCTGCGGGAATAGAGGAACAGCCCGGCGCCGGCCGGGCCGGAGGCCAGCTCGGCGGCGATGATGTCGGGGAAGTTCGCCACCGCCGAGCGCTGCACCCATTGCACCTGCCGCCGCGCCGGCCATTCGGCGATGCGGGTGGTGCGGGGGAAGCCATCGCCCAGGGTGCGCAGCAGCGGCCAGGCGGTGGCGGCATCCACCGGCAACGGAGGCGTGGTGAGATGCGCCTGGCGATGCGCCCCGGGCGGCGCGGCGAGGCAGGTATTCGGCGAGCCGGGCAATACCAGCGTGCCGAAT
Source organism: Siccirubricoccus deserti (assembly GCF_014283215.1). GTDB lineage: Bacteria > Pseudomonadota > Alphaproteobacteria > Acetobacterales > Acetobacteraceae > Siccirubricoccus > Siccirubricoccus deserti. Next base: position 100,024 of record NZ_JACOMF010000007.1, on the reverse strand, counting down.
TCCACCGGCACCGGTGGTGGCAGCCTGTCTCCGGCGCGGCCAAACAGGGCGGCGATCAGCCCGCTCATGCCTGCGACTCCGCGCTGCGGCGCAGGCGGATGACGCCGCGCACGGCTTCGGCCGGCACCGGCTTGCCCTTGCGCAGGATCTCGATGGCGCCTTCCCGCTGCAGGGCCAGGGCGGCGTCCCGCACCGGGCCGAGCAGCGGTTGCCAGGGGGCATCGTCGCCGCCGGCGAGGGCGCGCGCCACCTCGCTCGGGCAGATCGATCTGCCGGCGCCGCAGGCGGCGGTCCGGGCGAGGATTTCCTGGGCGATGGTCGCGGGGCTCGGGTGCGGCATGCCGGGACCATAGAGCAGGGCAGGGGCGATGCCATCCATCCCTTGAGGGTCGTCGCGCCGGCTCAGGGGGCCGGCCGCGCCGCCGTGGGGAATTGCGCGGCCGGACAGGGCAGGGCGGCGGTCGGCATGGCCGGTCCGGCGCATTCCGCCCGCCTGCGCCGTTGCTGCCAGCCCGCCCGCAGCGCGGACGCCGGCACCGGGCGGCCGAACAGCCAGCCCTGCGCCTCCTCGCAGCCGATGCCTTGCAGGAAATCCCGCTGCTCGGTGCGTTCCACCCCTCGGCCACCAGGCGCAGGCCCAGCGCCTTGGCCATGGCCCGCACCGCGCGGAGGATGGCGCCGTCACCGGCATCCTCCGGCAGGTTGTCGATGAAGGAGCGGTCGAGCTTCAGGGTGGAAAAGGGCAGCCGCCGCAGCCGTGCCAGGGAGCCGTAGCCGGTACCGAAATCATCCAGCGCCAGGCCGATGCCGCGGTCGCGCAGCCGGCCGAGCATCCACCGGTTGGCCTCGCCGGCGTCGAGGGCCAGGGATTCGGTCAGCTCCAGCTCCAGCCTTCCGGCGGCAGCCCGCTTGCGGCCAGCGCCGTCCCGCCTGCTCGTGCACCTCAACATAGAGCGCATGGTGAATGCGCTCAAGCGTGCCGTCCCAGTCCAGGCGGTCCAGATAGTCCGAAACCGTGCTCCGGGGTGGCAGGTCCTTCGGCAGTGCCGTCCACTGACAGCCGGTCGAGAGGACGTAAAAGATGGCGTTCAGCATCTCCCACACATCCGCCGTCCGGGGACGCCCGCCGCACTTGGTGGGCCGGATCAGCGGCGCGATCTGCTCCCATTCGGCGTCCGTCAGGTCACTGGGATAGCGCAGCCCGCGCCGGTCACAGGCAGGCGGTGTGCCGGCTTCCACGTGCGGCACCTCCCATCCAGGCGCCCGCGACCGAATCACATCAGGCTCAATAGAACGAACTTCTTTCCGGACGGGCTCTCAGCTCGACTTTGGCCAATTTCGGGAAAAGGCTGCAAGGTCAGTGACTTAGATTGCATTGCCTCGTTCAGAATAAGGCCTTGAAATTATTAGAGTCTCTTCGAGAATTGGCCAAAGTCGAGCTCAGAGTCGGAGTATCCCGGTGCTGCGGCATCTAACGCGCCAGAGTGAACAGCTTCTGCGTCCCAGTACTTTCGTTTCGCTCTTTACCCGCTTGCCATCTTCTTTTTTGGACGTTATACTCCAGACATGATGAGGTGAGGCTCTATATGTCTGGTATCATGCACCGGATGCGCACACTGTTGAACACGCAACTTGGGCGGCGTGGCTACTCGCTCAAATGGAGACCGCCCCATCTGCTCTCCTCGCGAGACCAAGTGATAGAACTGAGCTTCGCCACACTGGCCGCACATCTAATGCTGACCACGCCGCGGCCGTTCTTCATCGGAATCGGGGCAAATGACGGGGTGACCCACGATCCCATTTTCCCCTTTATCCGCGACTTCGGCTGGCGCGGCATCATGGTCGAGCCTATCCCAGAGGCTTTCGCGAAGCTAAAGGATAATTACGCGCCATACCCGGATGTCACGCTTATTGAGGCGGCCGTCGGCAAGATTGACAGCGTCGGCGTCATCTACAGCATCGATATGTCCACACCGAATTCCCTGTCGATGTCCCTGCATTCGTCATTCAGCCGGGACGTCCTCCTGAAAGGCCGGCAATGGCATTCCGGACTGGAGAGCCACATCGTCGAACGGCAGGTCCCCATCATCTCGTTCGAGACACTCCTTAGGAGCACAAAGGGGCAGCCCGTGGACGTCCTGAAGATCGATGCCGAGGGTTACGACCTGGAAATCCTGAAAACGATTGACCTGGAGGCCCTTGCACCGCAACTGGTGCTGGTGGAGCACGCGAACATTCAGCGGTCCGGCAAGATAGAAATGGCGGAGCGTCTCAGCGCAGCGGGTTATCGGGTTGAGCTCACCTCACTTGATATGCTGGCATACAAGGAAGGAGCCTACCGTAGGGCTCAGCTTTACGTCTGATCTCGAGGCGAACACAGCTCGAAGAAAAAGGCGCGAGGAATCTCTACCTGAGCCTCGTCCTCAGAGCCCTTCCGGAAAGATTTTGAATCTGTTGAGCCTGCTGTGATTCAGTCGCGGGCGCCTGGATGGAAAGTGCCGCATGTGGAAGCCGGAACACCGTCGTGCCTGTGACCGGCATGGCCTGCGCTCCCCAATGACCTGACGGACGCCGAATAAGCGCTGGATCGTGGAGAGGACGCTCGCTTGGATCAGCCGCTGGCGTAGGCTGGCCCGCGACTACGAGCGTCACGCACGCAAAGCTGCCGCCTTCATCCGCTTGGCTATGATCCGCCTCATGCTCCGGCGCCTCGCTGTAAGCCCTTCAGGCTGAAGCAGAACTTCCCGGAAGGTCTCTGAGGCATCGCCGGCAAGCGAAGAAGGCAAATGCGCTCTGTCCGGGCACGCCCGGGCCAGGCCCGCGCAACCATGTACCCACCAAAATCAGCCAGTTGCGGATATCCAGTTCAAGCCCGGCCATGACCGTGAGGCGGCCGAGGCGTCGCGGCGCAGCCACCCTCTGCGGCGCCCGGCATCGTGCTCTGAAACATCTGAACCCAGAGTGATTTCACGCAGACCGTTCCAGCCTGGCTGAAGCCACGCTACGCGAAGCGCTCCACCAGCGCCCCCGGGGCGGGGGCCGCGGCGATCTCGCGGATGATCTTCCGGCGCACCGCCGTCTCGAAGGCCTCGAAGCCCTCGGCCACCACCAGGAAGGCGCCCGGGCCGCCGATGACCTCCTCGCGGTAGTAGGTATCGAGCGGCGGCAGGGCGGCGGCGAGGGAGAGCGGGGTCGGGGTCCGATCCAGCACCGCCAGCCCGTTCAGCACGATGCCCTGGGCCAGCGCCTCGGCCCGCGCCTCTGCGACCGGGCGGCCGGAGTTGTTCACCCCGTCGCCGGAGATGTCGATCACCTTGCGGATCCCCTCGAAGCCCTGGCCGAACTGTTTGGCGGCGTAATCCATGGCGCCGGAGATGGAGGTGTAGAGCCAGGTCCGGCGCGGCGCGGCGGCGATGGCATCGGCGAAGCGGTTGGCGGAGGCCGGGCCGTCCAGCTGGGTCCAGGGCACCACGAGGTTCTGGATGTGCCAGTCGGACCAGGTGAACATGGTACAGGCGATGGCGCCGAGCGGCCCGCCCATGATGCCTTCGATCAGCCGGGGGTCGCGGAAGGCAGCCTCATAGCCGGAGAATTGCATCTCCTGCTCCTCGGGGTCGACGGAGCGGCTGACGTCCACCGCCAGGACCAGCTCGACATCGACCGGCACGGTGGCCCGGGCAGCGGTGGTGCGGAAGACAACGGGCGCGGCAAGTGCGGCTCCGAGGAAATTGCGGCGATTCATGCGACCCCCTTCTGCGCCGGGTCCGGCCGGCACGCGGGCTGCGGACCGGTCCGATCGGCGGACTCAGGCAAGGGCCGTGGCGGCAATCTCTCCCGTTCTAGGGTGCCAGATAGACCATTTTATGCTGCACTGCAAGATGTTGCATCGCAGCATGGCCTGGCAGCGGTTCAGAAGCCGCCGCCAGCCGCCAGCCACGCAGCTTCCGCCGGCGTGCTCTCCCGGCCCAGCGCCGCGTTGCGATGAGGGAAGCGGCCGAAGCGGGCAATTACCGCGCGATGCCTCCAGGCGTAGTCGATGGTGCCACCCGGGGCGCGATGCAGCGGGCGGTCGCGCAGCCCCTCGAACAGCGCGACCGAGAGGTCCTGGTCGGCCATCGCCTCGGAATGCTCGAAGGGCAGGTACAGGAAGCTGCGCCCCGTCGCCGAGAGGGCGAGGTCGTGGCGGTCGCGCAGCACCGCGGCGCGGGCAATGCTACGGGCCCGGGCATCGCAGGCGAAGGCCTCGGCACTGCCGCGGTGCAGGTTGCGGGGGAACTGGTCGAGCAGGATGCAGAGCGCCAGCGCGCCCTCCGGCGTTGCCGCCCAGGCATCGCAGCTACCCTGCCGCGCTGCCGGCAGCCAGGCGCCGAAGCGCTGGCGGATGGCGGTGTCGAAGGCATCGTCGCGCTGGAACCAGCGAGGCTGGAAGCCCTCCCGGTTGCCGGCGAACCAGAAGTCGAGGATGTCCTGCGGGCTCATGTCAATGCCATCTCCAACACGCGCACGCTGTGCAGCGCCTGCCGCCCGGCCAGATCGGCGATCTGGTGGCGGCAGGAGGTGCCGTCGGCGACGATCAGATCCTCGGCCGGTGCCGCCCGCACCGCCGGCAGCAGCGACAGCTCCGCCATCGCCTTGCTGGTCGCGAGGTTCGCCGCCTCATAGCCGAAGCTGCCGGCCATGCCGCAGCAGGAGGAGGTGATGGGGGTGACCTTCAGCCCGGGCACCAGGGTCAGCATCGCCACTGCGGCGGGGAAGGCGGAGAAGCTCTTCTGGTGGCAATGGCCATGGATATGCGCCGCCGGCGCCACCGGCTTCAGGGCGAGGCCTGGCTTCTCCCGCGTCAGGAATTCGGAGAGCAGCAGGGCGCGCCCGGCGAGGCGCTGCGTCTCCGGCCCGGGCAGCAGGCTGGGGAATTCGTCGCGCAGGGTGAGCAGCGAGGAGGGCTCGATGCCGATCACCGGGCTGCCGAATCCCGACAGCGCCGCCAGGGTGCGGCGCGCCTCGGCCCGCGCCTCCTCCACCAGCCCGGCGGCGAGCAGGGTGCGGCCCTCGTCCAGCGGCCTGGTGCCGCGCGGGGGGCGGGCGACGGTGGGACGGTAGCCGGCGGCGTTCAGCACCCGGGCGGCGGCGCGCAGGTTCTCCGGTTCGAAATAGCGGTTGAACAGGTCGGGCAGGAGGATGACCTCGCCCTCCCGCCCGTCCGGCGCTGGCAACTCGGCGTCGTGGAAGGCATCGGCGCGGAAGCGGGGCAGCCGGCGCTCGGCGGCGAAGCCGAGGAGTTTCTCCGTCAGTGTGGCGAGGCCGGGCACCCAGCCACGGGCATTGGCGACCCAGGGCGCCATCGCCGCATAGGGCGCCCAGCGTGGCATGGTGGCGATCAGCCGGTCCTTGGCGTTGATGCCGCGCTCCCGCGCGCGCGCCGCCATGGCCTCGATCTTCAGCTTCGCCATGTCGACGCCGGTCGGGCATTCGCGCCGGCAGCCCTTGCAGGAGACGCAGAGCGACAGCGCCTCATGCACCTGCTCCGACGCCAGCCCGCCCGGCAACTGCCGGGTCAGCGCCAGGCGCAGCGTATTGGCCCGGCCGCGCGTCAGGTGCTGCTCGTCGAGCGTGACCCGATAGCTCGGGCACATGACGTTGGCGTCGAATTTCCGGCAGGTGCCGTTGTTGTTGCACATCTCCACCGCGCCCAGCAGCCCGCCCTGGGGACCAGGCCAGGCGGACCAGTCGAGCACCGGCGTCACCTTCGGATCGGCGGCATACTCCGGGCCGTAACGGAACAGGCTGCGGTCATCCATCCGCGGTGGTCGTACCACCCGGCCGGGGTTGAGCAGGTTGCCCGGGTCGAAGCCATCCTTCACCGCCTCGAAGGCGCGGGCGATGCGGCTGCCGAACATCGGCTCGTTGAACTCCGAGCGGACGATGCCATCGCCATGCTCGCCGCTGTGCGAGCCCTTGTATTCACGCACCAGGGCGAAGCATTCCTCGGCGATCTCGCGCATGCGGCGCACATCGCCCGGATCCTTCATGTTCAGCACCGGCCGGACATGCAGGCAGCCGACCGAGGCATGGGCATACCAGGTGCCCTTGGTGCCGTGCCGCTCGAACACTTGGTTCAGCCGCTCGGTGTAGTCACCGAGGTCGGGCAGGGCGACGGCGCAATCCTCGATGAAGGAGACCGGCTTCCCATCGCCCTTCATGCTCATCATGATGTTGAGGCCAGCCTCCCGCACCTCGGCGACGGCGGCCTGGAAGCCGGGATCGACGGCGCGCACCACCTGGCCGGGCAGGCCGAGGTCGCCCATCATCTCCTCTAGCCGGTCCAGCGCCGCCAGCAGCGGCGCATCCTCATGGCCGTGGAATTCGACGATCAGCAGGCTGTCCGGCTCGCCGATCAGCATCCTGTCGATGGTGGCGCGGAACAGCGGGATGCTGCGGCCGAGGTCGATCATGGTGCGATCGACCAGCTCCACCGCCTCCGGGTCGAGCGTCACCAGATGCTGGGCCGCATCCATCGCCCGGCGGAAGCTCGGGAACTGGCAGATGCCGAGCATCTTGCGCGGCTTCACCGGCCACAGCTTCAGATCCAGCGCGGCGGAGAAGGCCAGGGTCCCCTCGCTGCCGACCAGCAGCCGGGCGAGGTTGCCGCGGCCCTCGGCGCGGGCGGCGGGCGTCAGGCATTCGATGTTGTAGCCGCCGACACGGCGGAGCTGGTTGGGAAAGCGGGCGGCGATCTCCTCCGCCTCCCGCGCGCCGAGCGCCCGCAGCCGCTGGATCAGGTCGGCGACGCCGGCGGGCACCCCGGCGCCAAGGTTGTCGGGCAGCGCGCCGAAGCTGAAGCACGTGCCGTCGGCCAGCAGCGCGTCGATGGCGGTGACGTTGTCGGCCATCAGCCCATAGCGGATCGACTTGCTGCCGCAGGAGTTGTTGCCGGCCATGCCGCCGATGGTGCAGCGCGCCCAGGTCGAGGGATCAACCGGGAAGAATTTCCTTGAGCGCGCCAGCCCAGCGTTCAGCGCACCCAGGGTGATTCCCGGTTCGACCCGTGCCGTATCGCCTTCGACGCTGATGACGCGCTTCAGGTATTTCGTGCAGTCGATCACCAGGGCGCGGTTCACCGTCTGGCCGCACTGCGAGGTGCCGCCGCCGCGCGCCAAGACCGGCACCCCGGCCTCCCGGCAGATCGAGAGCGCGGCCTCGACATCGGTGATGCTGCGGGGCACCAGCACCCCCACCGGCTCGATCTGGTAGATGCTGGCATCGGTGGCGTAGCGGCCGCGGTCGGCGGCGGACCACAGCACCTCGCCCTCGGTCTCGCGGCGGAGCCTCGCGGCCAGGGCGCTGTCGCCGATCGGGGCCGGCGTGCGGGTCAGGGCATTCATGCGTCGGTATCCTGCGGCAGCAGCACCAGCGGTGCCTCGGCCTGACGGGTTTCAAGCAGGTGATGGGCATGGGCGGCGTCGCGCAGCGGCAGGGGCTGCCCGGCCTCCGCCCGGACCGCGCCGCTTGCCAGCATGGCGAAGAGCGCCGCGCTCATCGCCTCCAGCGCCGGGCGTTCGGCGATGTAGTGGAAGACGATCGGCCGCGACAGGCTATTGGAGCGCGCCGCGAGGCGGGCGATCTGGAAGGGCGGGATGGCGCCGGAGGCTTGGCCGAAATTCACCAGATGCCCGCGCCATGCCAGGCATTCGAGCGAACCGTCGAAGGTCTCCTTGCCGACCGAATCATACGCGACATCAACGCCGCGCCGGTCGGTGATCGCCATGACGCGCGCGACGAAATCCTCCTCCCGGTATTGGATGACATGGTGGCAACCGGCGGCGCGGGCCAGCTCCGCCTTCGCCGCCGAGCCGGCGGTGCCGATGACGGTGGCACCGAGCTGCACCGCCCATTGGCAGAGCAGCCGGCCGACGCCGCCCGCCGCCGCATGCACCAGCAGGGTCTGGCCGGGCTCCACGCGATGGACCTGGCGCAGCAGCATCTCCGCCGTCAGCCCTTTCAGCAGCACCGTGGCGGCCAGAAGGTCGGGCATCCCCGCCGGCAGCTTCAGCGCCAGCCGGGCCGGCAGCAGCCGTTCCGAGGCATAGGCACCGTAGCCGCCGGTGACATAAGCCACGCGATCGCCGGGAGCGAAGCCGGTGACGCCGATGCCGGTCTCCTCAACCACGCCGACGGCCTCGATGCCCGGCACGCCGGGCAGGGGCAGGGTGCGGTAGAGACCGGAGCGGACGTAGCAATCGTGGAAATTCACCCCGATGGCGGTCTGCCGCAGCCGCAGCTCGCCCGGGCCGGGGCGGCCGACCGCCACCGCTTCGAGGCGCAGCACCTCGGGCCCGCCATGGTCGCGGAGCATGATGGCCTGGGCCATGGGGACGTATCCTTCGTGCTGGTCCTGCCGGGTGGCGGGAGACTACCGGCGATGCCAGCCCCTGTCCGATCTATAATCCTCATCAATCCAACAAGGGCTTCTCATTGGCGGCTTGCCATGGATCAACGGCATAACCGCCCTGACAAGAGGAAACCCGCCATGGCCTATTTCCAGTCCAAACCCGCCGCCGGCCGCCACTTCCTGCAAATTCCGGGGCCCACCAACGTGCCCGACCGCGTGCTGCGCGCCATGGACAATCCGACCATGGACCACCGTGGCCCGGATTTCGGCAGGTTCGGCGCCCAGCTGCTGGAGAAGCTGCGGAGCGTCTTCAAGACCGAGGGGCCGGTGGTGATCTACCCCGCCTCCGGCACCGGCGCCTGGGAGGCCGCGCTGGTCAATACCCTCTCGCCCGGCGACCGGGTGTTGATGTGCGAGACCGGCTGGTTCGCCCATCTCTGGCGGGAGATGGCGGAGCGGCTCTCGCTGAGGCCCGAGTTCATCCAGACCGACTGGCGCCGCAGCGCCGACGCCGCCGGCATCGAGGCGGCGCTGCGCGAGGACAAGGCGCATGGCATCAAGGCCGTCTGCGTCGTGCACAATGAAACCAGCACCGGCTGCACCTCCCGCATCGACGAGGTGCGCCGGGCGATCGATGCCGCCGGCCATCCGGCGCTGCTGCTGGTCGATACCATTTCCTCGCTGGGGTCGATCGACTACCGGCATGATGAATGGGGCGTCGATGTCACCGTCGCCGGCAGCCAGAAGGGGCTGATGCTGCCACCCGGCCTCTCCTTCAACGCCATATCCGAAAAGGCGCGGCGGGCGGCCGAGACGGCGAAGCTGCCGCGCAGCTTCTGGGACTGGCGGCCAATGCTGGTCGCCAACGCCACCGGCTACTTCCCCTATACCCCGGCGACCAACCTGCTCTACGGGCTGGATGCCGCGGTCGACATGCTGACCGAGGAAGGGCTGGAGAATGTCTTCGCCCGCCACGACCGCTTCGCCGAGGCGACGCGCCGTGCCGTCCGCGCCTGGGGTCTCGAGATCCAGTGCGCGGAGCCGCGGCATTATTCCTCGGCGCTGACTGCGGTGCGGCTGCCGGAGGGGCACAGCGCCAATGCGCTGCGCGCCACCATCCTCGATAAATTCAACATGTCGCTCGGCAATGGCCTCGGCCAGTTGAACGACCGGGTGTTCCGCATCGGCCATCTCGGCGATTTCGGGCCGTTGTCGCTGATCGGCACCCTGGGCGGGGTGGAGATGGGGCTGGGGGCGGCCGGCGTGCCGCACAAGCCGGCCGGCGTGCAGGCGGCGATGAGCTACCTGAACGGCAATGCGTAGCGGGGTGCTGCGCCTTTTCCGTCATGCGCGGGCTTGACCCGCGCATCCGAGGCCGAGGCGGAACCATTGGGCTGGATGGCCGGACCAAGCCCAACCATCACGGGTTCGGGCGAGGCGTCGGTGTACCCGGCCCTGGTCAGCGCCGCACGGCGCTCACCTCGATCTCGACCAGCCAGCCGGGATTGACCAGCCCGGCCACCTGCACGACCGAGCGTACCGGCAGGTTCGGCTGCTGCGGCGTGCCGAAGAACTCCCGGTAGCCCTGCATGAACCCGTCGAAGTCCATTCGGCCATCATGCACCGGGTCGCCGACCAGGAAGGCCTGCATCCGGACCACGTCGCCCATGCCGAGCCCGAGGCGGCTGAGGGTCGCCTCAATGCTGCGAAGCGTGCCGATTGTCTGCCTCCGCATGTCGCCGCCATAGGCCGCGACCGTATCGGGCGGCGCCGCGCGATCCACGAGCGGCGGCACCGCGCCGCTGAGATGCACCATCGTCGCATTGGCGGGCACCTCCACCGCCGCGGCGATGGGGAAGTCCGAATTCGGAATCGGGTGCCGCACGACATCCTGCGCCGCCGCCGGGGCAGCGGCCGCGAGGCCGATCAGCAGGCCGAGGCCTGGCCACCCACCGTGGATGCGCCGCGTCATCATCCCTGCCTTCATCATCGCATCGCCCCCACATCCGCCGCCGCCACCGCCTCCCGGTAGTCATTGCCGAAATGGGTGCGGATGAAACCCACGACCGCCGCCACCTGCTCGTCGTCGAGGAACGCGCCCACGGCGGGCATGGCGCGCTGGCCCTTCAGTACCAGCGCCAATGGGTAGCCGGCCACCGCGAGCTTCGGGTTGTTCGCCAGGGAGGGGTAGGCGGCGGCGCCGGCGGCGCCGCGCCCATCGGGCATATGGCAGCCCTGGCACATCGCGCGGTACACGCCCGCGCCGTCCCGCGCCTCCACTTTCGGCCGTGCCGCGTAGGGTGCCTCGCGTGGCTGCGCCAGCGCCAGGTCACCGCCGGCGGCGGCAGCCATCATGGCGAGAAGGATCCGGTTCCGCCGCATGGCGGTCACCCTCCCACCACGCGCCGGTGCAGGCGCGACACCGCATCGAGCGAGGAGAGGATCGCGCCCTCCTGCCAGGCCGGCAGATGGGAGGCGTGCTCGCCAGCCAGCAGCAATCTTCCGTCCATGGCACAGAGATCGGCGTAATGCTCGTCGCGCAGCGCCCCGGTCCAGTGACCGGCGCAGCCGAGGGCCCAGGGCACGCGGTGCCAGCCGACGGAGATGCCCGTCTCGAATTCCTCGCGGTACTGCCGCGGGTGGAGCTGCGCGCCCCATTCGACGGCGCGGCGGACCCGCTCCTCCGGCGGCAGGGCGGTCAACTCATAGGCGTGGACGCCGCCATAGGGATAGGCGCCGAGCAGCACACCCTTGCCGCCGGACAGGAACCCGCTGGATGGGTAGGAGATCTGCGAGATCGGCAGGTCGGTGTAGGACACGCCCCCGAAGATCGCCTCGTCCTCCTCCCAGAAGCGGCGGCGGAACTGCAGCCCGACCTTCGCCGAGGCATCGTAGGAGATGGCGTCGATCGCGGCGCGCATCCGCGGGCCGACAGCCATCTTCGTCTGGCTGAGCACCGTGAGCGGGATGGTGCAGAGGCACCAGTCGGCGCCGGAGGTCAGCGGCTCGCCGCCCTGCCGCGCATCGACATGGGCCACCGTAACGCCGCTCTCGGACTGGCCGATCTCCGTTACCTTGCGGCCGAAGCGCACCACCTCGGGTCCCAGCGCATGGAACAGGGCTTGAGCGATCATGTCCATGCCGCCCACCGGCTGGAACATGGTGGTCTGGAACTCGTACAGCATGCCATTCGCCAGGTAGCGCCAGAGCCCCGAGCGCATCAGCTCGCGCATGTCGAGCGGCCCGGCGAGTTTCGGCGCACCGTCCGGCCCGCCGCCCGGGTCCCGCGCGAAGCCGCGGCGCTCGCTGGTGAGGAGGCTTTCCCGGTAGGCGTAGTCGCGGTCCAGCGCGCCCCAGCGCTGCAGCGCCGCCAGCAGCGCCTCCCTGTCGTCGCGCGTCACCTCGCCATCCAGCCGGTCCTGCCGCGCGACCTTGGCCAGCAGCTCGGAGGTATGGCCGATGAAATCCGCCTGCACCTCCCGGAAGCGCTGGGGCTTGCCGCCAAAGGCATGGGTGTTGTGCAGCCAGGCGTTGTGGTTGACCTGCACGAAAGGCTCGAGCGCCACGCCGTAGCGGCGGCAGTAATCCAGTATGGCGGAATGATTGTAGGGGATGCGCCACGGGCCGGGGTTGAAGTACAGGCCACGGTCGAACGCGCAGCGCTGGGTGGCGCCGCCAAGCTCAGTGTAGGTGTCGCCGCCTCGGATGGTCCAGCAGCGGCCGCCGGCGCGGTTCTGGTATTCCAGCACCTCGACCTTGTAGCCGGCCTTGCGCAGCTCGATCGCCGCGACCAGCCCGGTGAGCCCGGCGCCGAGGATCAGCACCGAGGCGCCGCGCGCATCCCCCTCCAGCCGGATCGGGCCACGGTAGGTCGACTGCGCCGCATGGCCGAGGCTGGTCATCGCCTCGTACATCACCGCGGCGCCGGCCACGGTGCCGATCATGGCAAGCAGATCCCGGCGGGTTCGGGGCGATTCCGGTGCGTTTGCCTCGCGCATACCGACATCCTCCTCGCCTGGCCGTACCGGCCTCGGGGGGCCGCAGGGTGGTGCTGCGTGAATGTGCCTGCCGCATCGGGACGCGGTCGTGCCGCTCCGTCCGATCGTTGCGGTGGAAGCAGCCTGATTCACGAGCCGATCATTCCATCGGGCGGCGCATGCTCTAGCGGTTGGACTCGCCCGTCACGCGCTGGACCATGGCCCAGAGCGCGCTGAGCTGCACGCCATCCTTCGTCAGGTACCGGCTGTCATAGGCGTAGCCCCACCAATTCCAGCAGCCGCGCGGGTTGGTGTTGAAGGCATCGGTCAGCCTGGGCGGGTTGAAATCAGCCGTCGTCACCACGCTCGCCTGCGGATAGAGCACCAGGATGCGGTTGGCCTCGGCCCAACGGTTGAGACCGCTGTGGCGGATGAAGTCCTCGCCGATCTGCGCCAGCGTCTGCCGGCAGCCATGCAGCGCGACATGCAGCCGGCAGGAGGTGGCAGCCGCCTCGCAGCCCTCCGGGACGTAGAGGATGCCGACCTCGCCCAGCCCGTGCCGCCGCGTCGCGCCGCCGGGGGCGAATTCGCGCTGGTCGAAGCGGCGCAGCCCGGCCTCTCGTGCCGGCACCGGGGGTGACAGCGGGCCGTACAGCGCCTGCAGCAGCGCCCCGGCCAGGTCGAAGTCGCAATCGTTGAGGAAGGGCGGCGCATGCGCGGCGCAGACGCCGCCAAAATCCGTGGTGATCCAGCCATGGCCGGGGTGGCCGGCGGGCAGGCTGCCCTGTCGCAGGGTGATCGCTGTCTCCGGCACCCCCAGCCCCTGGTACAGCGCCACCGCGCGCCGCACCGTCTCGCCGTTCACCACCTGATCGCCATCCCCGGTGAAGGCGTAGACCCGGGCACCGGCGAGCGCCGCCGGCGGGTCGATCCGCCCCGCCTCCGCCAGCCGCCGCACCAGCCCCGCATAGGCCGCCACCGGCCGCAGCCGCGCCGGCACCGCCATGCAGGGCCCGGTCGCCAGCGCGGCGAGGGAGCGGAGCGTCCCATCGGGACCGAGGCTGTCCACCGCGCAGCCATAGAGCCCGCCGGCGACCAGCCCGACGCCCATGATCCCGGTGGAATGCGCGATGTGCAGCTGCGCCGCCATGAAGGCGCCGGAGGAGAGGCCGGAGACCGAGACCTGGCGCGGATCGGCGCCATGCCGCCCGAGCGGCGCCTCGGCCGCCGCCGGCAGCGCCAGCAGCAGCAGCGCGGCCAGCAGCCGTCGCATCGGCTAACCCCCGCGGGTGGCGGCCAGCAGCAGCGCCTTCCATTCGTCGAGCGCCGCGAGCGCCCGCTCCTGGAGGATGCCGGTGGCCTCGGCATTGGCGCGGGCGGTGATCTCCAGCATCGCATTCGCCTGCGCCGTGCCTTCCAGGATCGCCGCCTTCAGCGACTCGACCGGCGCGGTGACGATGCTGCGCGGATCGCTGGAGATGGGCATCGCCAGATCCGGCAAACGCGGTGGTTGCCGGCCAAGCGCCGTCAGCCCCTCGATCGCGCTGCGCTGCGCCTCTGCCAGCGCGTTCAGGTTGCCGAGCTGCAGCCGCAGCAGACCGCCGAGGAATGCGCCGGCATCGAAGACTGGACCTGGCATGCTGGACTCCTGGCCGGGTGACCCGGCCTGTTGCGCCGCAGCATGATACGCCGGATTGCCGAGTCCGGGGCAAGGACCATGGTCACACCGCAGCCTGTCTTGCACCCCACCCCCGGGCGGTCCCATCGTGCCGGTGAAATCCTGGGAGGGATGCCGATGCCCGCAGCCGCCGCCGCGCCGGAGGGGCGCAAGCCCATCGAGGTCTGGACCTGGCCGACGCCGAACGGCCACAAGGTGCATATCCTGCTGGAGGAACTCGGCCTGCCCTACACGGTGGTGCCGGTCAACATCGGCGCCGGCGACCAGTTCAAGCCGGAATTCCTTGCCATCACGCCGAACCACCGGATTCCGGCCATCGTCGATCCCGAGGGGCCGGAGGGCACGCGCTTCACGCTGTTCGAGAGCGCCGCCATCATGATCTACCTGGCGGAGAAGACCGGCTCGACGCTGCTGCCGGCGAATCCGGCGGCGCGCTATCATTGCCTGCAATGGCTGATGTTCCAGATGGGCGGCGTCGGGCCGATGTTCGGCCAGTACAACCATTTCGCCAATTATGCGGCGGAGAAGCTGCCCTACGCCATCGAGCGCTACACCAACGAGGTGGCGCGGCTGCACCGGGTGCTCGACAAGCGGCTGTCGGCAAGCCCCTATCTGGCAGGCCCTGAGTACAGCATCGCCGACATCGCCACCTTCCCCTGGATTCGCAATCCGGAACGCCGGGGGATTGATCTGGCGCATTACCCCGCGGTGCGGCGGTGGCATGATACGATCGCGGCGCGGCCGGCGGTGCAGCGTGGCGTCGCGGTGCTATCGGAGCGACAGCGTCGTGGCGCCATCACCGATGCCGAGCGCGAGGTGATGTTCGGCAAGAAGCAATTCGCGGTGCGCTGACCGCGGCGCCGGCAGGACGCCGCGCCGGGCGGGTGAGGCAATGCGCCGCATGGCGGCGCCTCAATAACGCGCCGCATGGCGGCGACGGGGGAACCATGGCGGAGATCGACCACATCGTGCTGGGCGCCCGGACGCTGGAGGAAGGCGCCGCCTTCGTCGTCCAGCACCTGGGCGTGAAGCCGAAGCCGGGCGGCCGGCACGAGGGCTTCGGCACCCACAACATGCTGCTCGGCCTCGGTCGCGGCTGCTACCTGGAAGTGATCGCGCCCGATCCCGAGCAGCCGGCACCGGCGCATCCGCGGCCATTCGACCTCGACGACCCGGGGCTGCGCATGGCGCTGGAGGCCGAGCCGCGGCTGATCGCCTGGGTGGCGCGCACCCCGGTGCTGGATGCGGTGGTCGCCCGCCTCGGCCCGCGCGCCGGTGAGGTGAAGTCGATGAGCCGCGGCGATCTCTCCTGGCGCATGGCCTTCCCGCCGCAGCGCCAGGACATGGACAACCTCATTCCGGCGCTGATCCAGTGGCAGGGGGAGGGTGCCTCCTCCCGACTGCCGGACAGCCATGTGCGCCTGCTGCAGCTGGAAGCGGAACACCCGGATGCGGATGCGGTGCGGGCGGCACTGGCCGAGCGCGGGCTCGAGGATGTGCTGAAGCTGCGCCGCAGCCCGCATGCCCGCCTGGTCGCCCGGCTGAAGCGGCTGGATGGCACGGAGGTCGCACTGTCCAGCGGCTGAAGCCGCTGCCGCACGCGCCTGCCCGGTGGCCAGGGCCGCCAGCGGAATGGGCTGTGCAGTCACCCGCCGTCAAGCTTCGCGCAAGGAAAGCATCGCCAGGATCTTGATGGCTGGGTTGCAGCCGGCACCTTCTTCCCGCACCAGCTTCCGTGATAAGGAGGCATTGCACCGGGCGGTGGAACTGGCTCTTTGGGGCCCAATCCTGAGGCGTAATGGATGCGGGAGTCCGATCCCGGGTATGCGGTTCCTGATGGCCCGGTGGCGGCGGCACAAATGTCCGCCCCGCCCCGGTTGCGTTCGGATGCCGAGACGCTGTGCTCAACCGCGGGCTGGCCGGTAGCGCCAGACGCTGGCCGGCGGGATGTTGCGCGGCGTCCAGGCCTCCCGCCGCGCCGAAAGCCCGAGCCGGCGCCAGGGCAGCGGCGAGGTGATGCAATAGGTGTAGAGCAGGAAGCCGCGGCCGGGCGCCACCGCCTCCACCGCGTCGACGAAGCGCCGCTGCTGCTCGATCGGCAGCATGACCAGCGGGATGCCGCAGATCGCAGTGCCAACCTTGCCGTGCAGCCGTTCCGGCAGGGCCTTCGGCAGCTCGAAGGCGTCGCCGCAGATGACATCGACGCCGGGCAGCGCCTGGCGCAGATGCTCGGCCATGTCCGGCACGATCTCGATCACAACCAGCCTCTCCGCCGGCACCCCGGCGTCGAGCAGCGCGCGGGAGACCACGCCGGTGCCGGCGCCGAGCTCCACCACCACCTCGTCGGGCGCGCGCTCGACCAGCGCGGCGATTCGGCGGCAGAGGCTGGGCGACGAGGGGATAACGGAGCCCATCTGCAACGGGTTCGCCAGCCAGCGGCGAAAGAACAGGGCGGCATTCGCACCGCCGTTCGGGGTTGCCGCACTGCTCGCCGTCATTCCGGGCATGAGGTTCTCCGCTGCTGCCATCGCGCCCCGGATCGGGGGCACTGCGCTTCCCTAAGGTCCCGGCAGCAGACGGCACAGAGCCGTTCGGGTTCCCGGCAGGGGGTGGCACATGAATTTCATGGGCCGGTCACATGACGGCGCGCGTCCTGGTCGTTGATGATATCACGGCAAATCTGCGCCTGCTCGAGGCGAAGCTGCTGAACGAATACTACGATGTCACCCTGGCCGCCTCGGGGCTGGAGGCGCTGGCGGCGGTCGCCCGGGCGGCCCCGGACGTGATCCTGCTCGACGTCATGATGCCTGGCATGGATGGCTACGACGTCTGTCGCCGCCTGAAGGCCGACCCGGCCACCGCTCACATCCCCGTGGTGATGGTCACCGCTCTGGTCGACCAGTCGGAGCGGGTGCGGGGGCTCGAGGCCGGGGCGGATGATTTCCTCTCGAAGCCGGTCGACGACGCGACGCTGTTCGCCCGACTGCGGGCGCTGTTGCGGGTGAAGCAGGTGCAGGATGCCTGGCGGCTGCGCTCGGAGACGGCGCAGGAACTGGGTTTCGAGCCGCCGGCCGAGCCAGACCTCAGCATCGCCGGCGCCACCGCGCTGGTTCTGGCCGAATCGGCCGGGGAGGCGGCCGCGGTGGCGGCGATCCTGGCCGCGGACGAGGTTGTTGTGCGGACCGAAACCGCGCCCGAAGAGGCCATGGCGGCGCTGGCGGGCGGTAGCTTCGATCTGGCGGTGCTCTGCCTCGCCCTGACTGGCGGCGATGAACTGCGGCTGGCGTCACGGCTGCGCGCCCAGACGGCGACGCGCGACCTGCCGGTGCTGCTGGTGGCGGATGCCAGCCAGCGCAGCATGGTGCTGCGCGGCTTCGACCTCGGCGCCAACGACCATGTGCTGCGGCCGATCGATGCCAATGAGTTGTGCGCCCGCAGTCGCAACCAGATCCGTCGGAAGCGCTACCAGGAACGGCTGCGCGCCGATCTCGACCGGTCGCTGGAACTCGCGGTGACCGATCCGCTGACCGGACTGCGCAACCGCCGCTACGTGTTGCGCCACCTGGAAGGCGTGCTGCGCGGCTCGGGCGCCGCGGTGCTGCTGATGGATGTGGACCGCTTCAAGGCGATCAATGACCGCCACGGCCATGCCGCCGGCGACGCCGCCCTGCATGAGGTGGCGCAGCGGCTGAAGACGCATCTTCGGGCGGCCGATGTGGTGGCGCGCTATGGCGGCGAGGAGTTCATCGTGGTGCTGGCCGGCGCCCCGGCGGAATACGGCGCCATGGTGGCCGAGCGGCTGCGCGCCGCGCTGGCGAATGACCCGATCTCGATCGGCGGCCTTCTGCTGCCCATCACCGCGAGCATCGGCCTGGCCATGGTGCAGATGGGAACCAGCGCGGCCGGCGCGATCAATGCTGCGGATGCGGCGCTGTATCGGGCCAAGGCGGCGGGGCGGAACCGGGTGGAGCTCGCCACCCCGGAAGATCACGCGCAGGCGCAGGCAAAGGCGGAAGCCCAGGCAGCCGCGCGGATCAGCTGACCCGGCGGCACAACGGCTTCCGCCGGATCATTTGATCTTGGATTCGCGGAAGACGACGTGCTTCCGGACGACTGGATCGTACTTCTTGAGCTCCAGCTTGCCGGTGGTGTTCCGGACATTCTTCTTGGTCACATAGAAGAAGCCGGTCTCGGCGCTGCTGACGAGCTTGATCTGAATGGTGTTCGACTTGGCCATGACGAAGCCTGCGTATCCATGTTGCGCCGTGCGGGCAGACTCGGCCTGACGGCGGCGGGGAGAAGGGGACGCAACCTAACCCCGGCCGGCTGCACGTCAAGCGCAATCGCGCGCGGGCACGGAGTCCGGGGCTCCGGCCTACAGCGGAGGAGTGGCGTTCATGCCTGACCGTCACCCCCGCTATGGTCCCTTGTTCATAAGGCGGATTCGCGCTCCGGGCGTCGCGCCCCGCTGCGGTCAGCCCTATTGCGCCAGCGCCGCGGCATAGGTTTCCGGCTGCTCCAGCAGGGTTCGCGCCACCGCCAGATCGGCAGGGCGCCCCTCGGCCGGCGGGCAGGTGTTGCGCAGCGCCGCCACCTCGCTGCCCGGTACCGGCGCCCGGGCCGCCCGCAGCCGGGCCAGCGGCAGCGCCATCGGCGCCTCACCCTGCCGCAGTCGGACCAGGGCCCCGGCCGTCGCCTCGGTGCCGAGGCTGGTGCAGACCATGGGCAGCACGCCCAGCCCCTGGATCGGCCAGCCCAGCGGCGCCAGCACGCGCGACCAGCTCACCAGAAGCTCAGCCCCGTTCGGCAGCGGCACCACCAGCTGGATCAGCCCCTTGCCGGTGCTGGCGCTGCCGACCACCACCGCCCGGCCGCGATCCGCCAGCGCCGCGGCAACGATCTCGGCGGCCGAGGCAGTGCGGCCATCGATCAGCACCACCACTGGCAAGCCCTCCGCCTGGTCCGGGCCGCTGGCTTCCCAGCGCCGGGCCGCATCGGGATGGCGGCCGGCGGTCTGCCCCACCAGCCCGCCGGGCAGGAAGGCGCTGGCCACCGCCGCCGCCTGGCCGAGCAGCCCGCCACGGTTGCCGCGCAGATCGAGCACCACCCCGCGCGGCCGCGGTGGCCGCAGCCCGTCCCGCAGCGCGCCGATCAGCCGCGTCTCGGTGAGGGCGGAGAAGGCGTCCAGCCGAATCCACAGCGCATCCTCCCGCCGCTCCGCCTGCAGCGGCTCTGGCACCCCGGGAATCCGGTGGAGCAGCGCATCGAATCGGCGCCCGCCGCGCTGCAGCCGCAGCGTGACGGCGGTGCCGGCCGGGCCTTCCAGCAGGGTGGCGGCGGCGGCGAGGTCGTCGACCGAGACCCCGATCCCGTCCACCGCCAGCACCTGGTCGCCGGGCCGCAGCCCGGCCTGCGCCGCCGGCCCCTCCGGCAGAAGCGCCGCCACCACCACCCTCCGCCCTCGCCCGGCGGCAAGTCGCAGCCCTAGTCCTGCCTGGCCAACCCGGCGGGTGCGCGTCGCCACCGCCTCGGCGGGCGAGACGTAGCGGCTGTAGGGATCGAGGTGGTTGAACAGCTCCTCGAAGGCACTGCGCAGCATGCCGTCCTGGCCGGCCCGGCGCAGCGCCGGGGAGCTGCGCCAGGCGACGTCGAACAGCGCGGCGAGGGTGACCGCCAGCGGCACCGCGGCGGCATCCGACGCCGTCCCGGGCGGTGGCTGCGGGACCGGGCGGGAGGCGACCAGCCGGTCGGCCCGCGACAGCAGCAGGGTGCCGGCGCGCAGCTCGGGCTTCAGGCCTGGCTCCAGCACCTCAAGCCCGCGCAGGCTCCAGAGCGCCAGCTCGGCCGGGGAGGCGGCTTCGAGATGGCGCTCCAGCACCACGCCCAGGGCGACAGCCAGCACCAACTGCACCTCGTCGCGCGAAAAGGGCGCGTCTCCGGCCCGTGCCGGGCCGAACAGCAGCAGCAGGAACAGCAGGATCAGCCGCGCCGGCGGCCTCCGGCTGAGCGTGGCGGGATGCCCTGCAGCAGGTGGAACACCATGCCGCCGGTCAGCGGCGCGGCCTCCGCCAGCCGCGCCTCGACCTTTTGGCCAAGAGCGAAGCTCAGCCCGGTCCTTTGGCCGGACAGCGCATGCCGAGCCTCGTCCAGTGTCCATCGATCGTCCGGCAGTGACCTGAGCGGAACGATTCCACTCGCGCCATTGGCCGTCACGGTGACGAACAGCCCGAAGCGTGTCACCCCGGAAATGCGTGCATCGAACACCTCGCCGATATGCTGCGACATATAGGACGCGAGGTAGCGTTCCACCGCGTCGCGTTCGGCCGCCGCGGCGCGGCGCTCGGTTGCGGTGACATGCTCGCCGGTGTCGGGGAATCGGGCCGCCTCGCTCTCCGCCAGCCCGTCCGGCCCGAGCTTCAGGCCGCGGATCAGCGCCCGGTGCACCAGCAGGTCGGCATAGCGGCGAATCGGGCTGGTGAAATGGGCGTAGCGCGGCAGCGCCAGGCCGAAATGGCCGATGTTCTCCGGCGAATACTCGGCCTGCGACTGGCCGCGCAGCACCGCTTCATGCACCAGCGGGGCCTCCGGCGCATCGCGCAGCTTCTCCAGCGCCTGGGCGAAATTGCGCGGGTAGACCTGGTCGCCGGGCGGCAGGGTGATGCCGAAGCTGCCGAGAAATTGCCGCAGCCCCTCCAGCTTCTGCTCCGAGGGCCGATCGTGCACCCGGTACATGCAGGGCTGCACCAGCCGTTCCAGCTCCTCCGCCGCGGCGACATTGGCGGCGACCATGAACTCCTCGATCAGGCGATGGCTGTCGAGCCGGGTGCGCGGCTCCACCCCAAGCACGCGCCCTTCGGGGGAGAGCAGGACGCGGCGTTCCGGCAGTTCCAGCTCCAGCGTGCCGCGCGCTTCCCGGGCCCGCAGCAGCGCCTGGAAGGCGCCATACAGCGCGGCGCGGGTGCCGGCGGGGTCCTCGCCTGCCTCCATCGCCTCATAGGTCAGGCGGGCGGCGCTGCGCATGATGCCGCGGCCGAAGCGGTGGCCGGTCTTGCGGCCGCCGGCGTCGATCCGCAGCTCGGCGAAGAGGCAGCCACGCTCCTCGCCCGGCTTCAGGCTGCACCAGCCGTTGGACAGCGCCTCCGGCAGCATCGGCACGACGCGGTCGGGAAAATAGACGCTGTTGCCGCGCGCCCAGGCCTCGCGGTCGAGCGCCGAGCCAGGGCGGACGTAATGCGCGACATCAGCGATGGCGACGAGGAGGCGCCAGCCGCTGCCCTCGGCCTCCGCCCAGACCGCATCGTCGAAGTCGCGGGCGTCCTCGCCGTCGATGGTGACGAGGGGAATGGCACGCAGATCCTCGCGGCCCTGAAGGGAGACGCCGCGGGCATGCTCCGCCTCGCGCAGCGCCTCGGCCGGGAAGACCTCGGGGATGCCATGGGCGTGGATGCAGAGCAGCGAGACCGAGCGCGGCTCGCCCATCCGGCCCAGCCGCTCGACGATCCGGGCCGGCTTCGGGCCAAGGGCGCGGCCGGGCAGGGGTTCGGCCAGGACGATCTCGCCCGGCTCGGCGCCGCCCGCCTCGCCAGGCGGCACCGACCATTCCGCCTTGTGGCGGCGGTCGGTCGGGATGATGCGGCCGGATTCATAGACGCCGAGGATGCGGGATGGGGCGGCGCCGCCGATCCGCTTGACGGTGCGGCCCTCGTATTTGCCGCCGCCGATCGACTTCAGCCGGGCCAGCACCCGGTCCCCCGGCGCCAGCGCCGTCTGGCCGGTGGCCTCCGGCTGCATGTAGATCAGCGGCGCGCGCCCTTGCTCCGCCTTCCAGCCGAGCGGGCGGGCCAGCGGCTCGCCATCCGGATCGGTGCCGAAGACCTCGACGGGCAGCATCTCCGGCAGCCTGCCGGGGCGGGGCGGAGGGGTGAAGGCGCCCTCGGCCTCCAGCGCCCGCAGCAGCACCCGCAGCGCCGGACGCTGCTCGGCGGTGATGCCGAAGTGCCGGGCGATGTCGTTCTTGCCCAGCCGGTCGGGCGAGGCACGCAGGAAGCGGCGCAGCGCGTCTTTGGTCGGCAGCGCCGGGGGAGGCTCGCCGCCGGCCGGGCGGCGCGGCATCTCAGGCCTTGCCCTTGCGCGGCGCCGCCTTCTTCGCGACTGGCGCCTTCCGGGCGGCGGGCTTCTTGGCCGCAGCCTTCGGCTTGGCCGCGGCGGCCTTCCGCGGGGCCGGCGGGGCGCTGGGCTCCGCCCCGGCCGCTTCGCCATTCGGCTTCGACCGCTTCGTGGCCGCTGCCTTGCCGCGGCCCTTGGCCAGCGGCTTCAACTCCTTCCCCTTCTCCGCCAGCAAGGTGACCGCCTGCTCCAGCGTCGCATCCTCCATCGCCAGGTTGCGCGGCAGGTTGGCGACCGTCTTGCCGTGCTGGGCATAGGGGCCGAAACGGCCCTTGCGGATCTCGACCGCCACCCCGTCCTTCGGATGCTGGCCGAGGAAACGGACCTTCGCCCGCGCCTTGGCCAGCAGCTCCATCGCCCGGTTCATGCCGAGGGAGAGCACGTCATCCCCCGGCTCCAGCGACTGGTAGGTGGAGCCGACCTTGATGTAGGGGCCGAAGCGGCCGAGGCCGGCGGTGATCTCCTCGCCGCTCTCCGGGTCGCGGCCGACGATGCGGGGCAGGGAGAGCAGCTTCAGCGCCCGCTCCAGGTCCAGCGTGTCGGGGTCCATGTCGCGGGTCAGGCTGGCGCGGCGCGGCTTGGTCGGCTTCCCCTTCTCATCCGTCCCGCCTTCGCCGAGCTGGACATAGACGCCATAGGGGCCGCGGCGGACCGTCACCGCCTCGCCGCTCGCCGGGTCGCGGCCCAGCTCGCGCGGGCCTTCGGTCAGGCCCGTTGTGCCCTCGCCCTCGGCACCAGGGGCGATCAGCGGCCTTGTGTAGCGGCATTCAGGGTAGTTGGAGCAGCCGATGAAGGCGCCGGTCCGTCCCAGCCGCAGGCCGAGCCTTCCGCCGGAGCAGGCCGGGCAGGCGCGCGGGTCGGTGCCGTCGCCCCGGGCGGGAAAGAAATGCGGCCCCAGCTCCTCGTCCAGCACGTCGATGACGTCGCTGATCTTGAGGTCCTTGGTGGCGTCGACGGCCTTCTTGAACTCCTCCCAGAAGGCCCGCATCACCGCGCGCCAATCGACCTTGCCGTCGGAGATATCGTCCAGCCGTTCCTCGAGCGAGGCGGTGAAGCCGGTGTCCACGTAGCGCTCGAAGAACTTCACCAGGAAGCTGGTGACCAGGCGGCCGCGATCCTCCGGGATGAAGCGGCGCTTCTCCAGCTTCACATAGTCGCGGTCCTGCAGGGTCTGCAGGATGGAGGCGTAGGTGGAGGGGCGGCCGATGCCGAGCTCCTCCAGCTTCTTCACCAGCGTCGCTTCGGAGAAGCGCGGCGGCGGCTGGGTGAAATGCTGGCTTGCCGTCACCTCGCCCCGCTTCACCGGGTCGCGCTCGCGCATCGGCGGCAGGGTGCGGCTGTCCTCATCCTCGGCGGCGGCGCCAGCGATGCCGGCGCGGGCATCCGCCGCACGATCGTCCTCATCCTCCCGGTAGAGCTTCAAGAAGCCGTCGAAGGCGATGACCGAGCCGGTGGCGCGGAGGATCGTCTGCTTCGTTGGATCGGCGATCTCGACCGTGGTCTGGTCGAGCTCGGCCGACTGCATCTGGCTGGCGACGGCGCGCTTCCAGATCAGTTCGTAGAGTCGCCGTTGCCGGTCATCGAGGAAGCGGGCGACCTTCTCCGGCGTGTTGCGCACATCGGTCGGGCGGATCGCCTCATGCGCCTCCTGCGCGTTCTTCGCCTTGCTCTGGTACTCGCGCGGCGCGGCGGGCATGTAGTCCTTGCCGAACTCGTCCTTCACATGGTCGCGGATGGAAGCGATCGCCTCGCGCGCCATCTGCACGCCATCGGTCCGCATATAGGTGATGAGACCGACGGTCTCGCCGCCGATCTCGACGCCCTCATACAGCTGCTGCGCGGTGCGCATCGCCTGCTGCGCGCCCATGCCAAGCTTGCGGCTCGCCTCCATCTGCAGGGTGGAGGTGGTGAAGGGCGGCGGTGGATTGCGCCGGACCCGCCGCTTCTCGACCGAGAGGACGCTGAACTCGTCGGCCTCGACCGCTGCCTTGGCGCGCATGGCGCTGGCCTCGTCGGGTAGGTCGAATTGCTCCAGCTTCTTCCCGTTCAGGTGGGTCAGCCGCGCGCTGAAGGGAGCGCCCTGGGGTGTCAGGAAACGGCCCTCGACGGACCAGTACTCGCGCGCCCTGAAGGCCTCGATCTCGGCCTCGCGCTCGCAGATCAGCCTGAGCGCGACCGACTGCACCCGCCCGGCCGAGCGGCTGCCCGGGAGCTTCCGCCACAGCACCGGCGAGAGGGTGAAGCCCACCAGGTAGTCCAGCGCGCGGCGCGCCATATAGGCGTCGATCAGCGGCGCATCGAGGTCGCGCGGATGGGCGATGGCGTGCTGCACCGCCCGCTTGGTGATCTCGTTGAAGGTGATGCGGCGGACCTCGAGGCCCTTGAGCGCGCCCTTCCGCGCCAGCATCTCCCGCACATGCCAGGAGATCGCCTCGCCCTCCCGGTCCGGGTCGGTGGCGAGGAACAGGCGGCGGGCGCCGCGCAGCGCCCGGGCGATCTCATTGACCTGGCGCTCGCCGCGGTCCTCCGACTCCCAGTCCATGGCGAAATCCTCCTCCGGACGGACGGAGCCGTCCTTCGGGGGCAGGTCGCGAACATGGCCGAAGCTCGCCAGGACGGTGTAGTCGCCGCCGAGGTACTTGTTGATGGTCTTGGCCTTGGCCGGGCTTTCGACGACGACGACGTCGGGCATGGAATGCGGGTCCAATGGGCCGTTTCCGGCCGCAAAAGTGTTGGGCCGCAGGCTAGCCCTCGCCCTCGATCAAGCCTGGCCGGTGCGCGCCACGCGGTTGCCCGGCAGCAGCTCCACCCGCCCGGCCAGTTCGAGATCGAGCAGGATCGCCTGGACCGCGGAGGGCGAGAGGTGGCAGCGCCGCACCACCTCGTCAACCGCGATCGGCGCCACGCCAAGCAATTCAAGGAGTTGATCGGCATCGGCCAAGGGTTCGGGCGAGTCCGGGGCGGCCTCCTCAACCATGGCACCCTGGACTTGGCCGAGCCGCGGCTCGACCGGCCGGGCCGGGCCGGGAGCTTCCGGCAGGTGGATCAGCACATCCTCCACCCCCTCGGTCAGGTGGGCGCCCTGGCGGATCAGATCGTTCGACCCGCGTGCCCGCGGGTCGAGCGGGCTGCCGGGCACCGCGAAGAGCTCCCGCCCCGCCTCTAGCGCCAGCCGGGCGGTGATGAGACTGCCGGAGCGCAGCGCCGCCTCCACCACGACGACGCCGAGCGACAGCCCGGCGACGATACGGTTGCGACGAGGGAAATGCCGCGCCAGCGGGGCGGTTCCGAGCGGCGCTTCCGCCAGCACGGCCCCGCCCTCGGCGGCGATGCGCGCCTGCAGCACGGCATTCTCCGGCGGGTAAGGCAGGTCGAGGCCGCCGGCGACGCAGGCGATGGTGCGGCCGGCCCGCAGCGCGCCGAGATGCGCCGCCGCATCGATGCCGCGGGCGAGGCCGGAGACCACCCCCAGCCCCTCTCGCGCCAGCGCTTCGGCCAGCGACTCGGCGATTCGTCGGCCAGCGGCGGAGGCATTGCGGGCGCCGACCAGCGCCACCGCCCGTGGCGCCAGCGCCGCCGGATCGCCGAGCAGGGCGAGGACAGGGGGCGCGTCCTCCTGCAGCGCCAGCAGCGTCGGATAGGGCGGGACGCCGAGGAAGAGGAAGCGGCCGCCCAGCTCTGCCAGCGCCGCCGCT
This sequence comes from Siccirubricoccus deserti, assembly GCF_014283215.1. GTDB lineage: Bacteria > Pseudomonadota > Alphaproteobacteria > Acetobacterales > Acetobacteraceae > Siccirubricoccus > Siccirubricoccus deserti. The sequence goes on along the minus strand of NZ_JACOMF010000007.1, from coordinate 74,119 downwards.
TCCCGCCGCGCCTCGGCTTCCGGCCATAGGGTGAAGGGCGCGGCGCGGCGGGCGGCGAGGCCAGGCAGGGCGGCCAGCATCGCCACGCCGCTGCCGTAGCGGACCAGCAGCCGGCGGAAGGTGAGGGGACCGATGCCCTCGGTGCGGGCGAGGCGCAGCCGGGCCAGTGCCTCGGCCGAGGACAACCGGGCCTCGGTCACGCCGCAGGCCGGCGGAAAGGGGCCGGCAACGGCGGCCTCTTCATCGAATCTTCGCAGGCATCGGCGAGGGTCATGCTTCCCGTCCCGGTCCGGCGTCGCGGGGGCGCCGCCTTCCATCGCTGGAGAACACCATGCGCCGTGCGTTCCTCGCAACGATCGCCCTGCTGCCGCTGGCAGGCATCCTCCCCTTGGCCGGAGCCGCCCAGGCGCAGGGGCGGCAGGATTTCGCCCTGGTCAATCGCACCGGCTACCAGATCAACGAAATCTACGTCGGCCCGACCAGCAGCGACTCCTGGGGCCGCGACATCCTGGGCAACAACGTGCTGGCCGACCGGCGCACCTTCAACGTCCGCTTCGGCAGCCGCACCCAGGCCTGCCAATGGGATATCAAGGTGGTCTACGACGATGGCGATACCTCGGAATTCCGCCAGATCGACCTGTGTTCGGTCAGCAAGGTGACGCTGTTCTGGAACCGTCAGGCCGGCACCACGCGCTTTGTGACAGAGTAGCCGCAGGCCGCGCCGCGGCTCAGCCCTTGCGGCCGATTCGCGGCTCAGTGCCGGCCAGCAGGCGCTGGATGTTGCCTTTGTGGCGGTAGACCACCAGCGCCGCGATGCCGGCGCTGAACAAGGCGAGGTCGGTGCGCCCGGCGAACAGGGCAATGATCGGCGCCGCGGCGCAGGCGGCCATCGCCGCTGCGGAGGAAATGCGCGTCAAGGCGGCCACCGCCAGCCAGACCAGCGCCGCGCCAAGGCCGAGCCACCAGGCGGCGGCCAGCAGCACGCCGCCGCCGGTCGCCACGCCCTTGCCGCCCTTGAAGCCGAGCCAGACTGGAAAGGCATGGCCGAGCATGGCACCGAAGCCGGCAACCAGCCCCGGCGTTTCGCCCCAGAGGTAGCCCGCCAGCCACAGCGCCAGCGCGCCCTTGCCGATATCGAGCGCCAAAGTCGCCGCCGCCAGCGGCTTGTTGCCGGTGCGCAGCACATTGGTCGCGCCGATATTGCCCGAGCCGATGGCGCGGATGTCGCCGAGCCCCGCCGCCCGGGTCAGCACCAGCCCCCAGGGCACCGAGCCAAGCAGGTAGCCGAGCGCGAGGGCGAAGCCAGAAGTCAGGAATTCGCTCATCCGAAGACCCGCCGCCCGGCCTTCCAGGTGCCGACCACCCGGCCTTCCAGCGCCCTTCCATCGAAGGGGGAGTTCTGCGCCTTGCCGGGCAGCTGCCCGGCCTTCACCTGCCAGCCGCGCTCCAGGTCGAACAGCACGAGGTCGGCCGGCGCGCCCTTGGCCAGCCGGCCGCCAGGCAGGTCGAGCAGCGCCGCCGGGCGAGCGGTCAGCAGCGCCAGCGCCTGCAGCAGCGGCAGGTCGCCGCCATGCACCCGCGCCAGGGTCACGCCGAGCAGGGTGGCGAGGCCGGCGCCGCCCGCCTCCGCCTGGGCGAAGGGCAGGCGCTTGTCATCGGCATCGCGCGGCTGGTGGTCCGAGGCGATGGCATCGATCGTGCCATCGGCCAGCGCCGCCACCACCGCCTCGCGATCCGCCTCCGGCCGCAGCGGCGGGGAGAGTTTGGCGTAGCTGCGCCAGTCGCCGATCGCCGTCTCGTTCAGGTCGAAATAGGGCGGGGCGGTGTCGCAGGTGACGGCGAGGCCATCCGCCTTGGCGGCGCGGATCAGCGCCAGCGCCGCGGCGGTGGAGACATGGGCGAAATGCACATGGCCGCCGGTGAGGCGGGCGAGGGCGATGTCGCGCTGGACCAGCATCGATTCGGCGGCGGCGGGGATGCCGGGCAGGCCGAGGCGGGTCGCCAGCTCGCCCTCCGTCGCGGCGCCGCCGGCGGCGAGGCTCGGCTCCTCAGGGTGCTGCACGACGAAGCTGCCGAAGGCGCGGGCGTAGGAGAGGGCGAGGCGCATGGTCCTGGCGTTGCCGATGGCCCGCCGGCCATCGGTGAAGGCGATGGCGCCGGCTGCCTTCAGCAGCCCGTATTCGGCGATCTCCTTGCCCTCGCAATGCTTGGTCGCGGCGCCATAGGGCAGGAGGGTGATGCAGCCCGTCGCCTCGCCGCGGCGGAGGACGAATTGGACGAGGGCGGGGTCGTCGAGCGCCGGGTCGGTGTCCGGCAGGGCGCAGAGGGTGGTGATGCCGCCGGCCGAGGCGGCGAAGGCGGCGGAGGCGATGGTCTCGCGGTGCTCGGCGCCGGGCTCGCCGATGGCGGCGCGGAGGTCGATGAGGCCCGGGGCGAGACAGAGGCCGCCGGCATCGATGACCTCGACACCGTCCGGGCGGCCGAGGCCGGTGCCGTGGTCAAGGATCAGCCCGTCCCGGACCAGCAGGTCGCCGGTGGCATCAAGGCCTGTGGCGGGGTCAAGCAGGCGGACGCCGGCGAAGAACACCTCAGACATTGCGCCGCAGGTCCCGCGCCAGCACGTCCAGCACCGCCATCCGGCAGGCGACGCCCATTTCTACCTGTTCGCCGATCACGCTGCGCTCCGGGTCGTCGGCGATGGCGCTGTCGATCTCGATGCCGCGATTCATTGGCCCCGGGTGCATGACGATGGCATCCGGCTTTGCCCAGGCCAGCTTCTCGGCATCCAGCCCGTAGAAGCGGAAGAACTCGCGCGAGGATGGCACCAAGCCGCCGGTCATCCGTTCCCTCTGCAGCCGCAGCATCATCACCACATCGGCGCCGGCGAGCCCTGCCTTCATGTCGTGGAACACCTCGACACCAAGCCGCGCCGCCTCGGCCGGGATCAGGGTCGGCGGGCCGATGAGCCGGACGCGGCAGTTCATCGCGGTCAGCAGGTGGATGTTGGAGCGTGCGACGCGGCTGTGCAGCACATCGCCGCAGATGGCGACCGTCAGCCCCTCCAGCCTGCCCTTGCGGCGGCGGATGGTCAGCGCGTCCAGCAACGCCTGGGTCGGATGCTCATGCGTGCCGTCGCCGGCGTTGATGACGCTGGCAGACACCTTCTGGGAGAGCAGTGCCGGGGCGCCGGACTGGGCGTGGCGGATCACCAGCAGGTCGCAATGCATGGCGTTGAGGGTGGTGGCCGTGTCGATCAGCGTCTCGCCCTTGTTCACCGAGGAGGTGGAGACCGACATGTTGATGACATCGGCACCGAGCCGCTTGCCGGCCAGCTCGAAGCTGGTGCGGGTGCGGGTGCTGTCCTCGAAGAACAGGTTGATCAGGGTGCGGCCCTTCAGCAGGTCGCGCTGGGTCTTTCCCTGGCGATTGAGCAGGGCATAGCTCTCGGCCAGATCGAGCAGGGCGCCGATATGCGGCGGCTCCAGCCCCTCGATGGCGAGGAGATGGCCATCGGGAAGGATCGGGAAGGAGAATGACATGCGTGCTGATCGTCCGGCCGGGCGGGGTAGGGTGTAGCCCCGGCCGGGGCGGCGGGGGAAGCCGTCTCGGGACGGGCGAGGTCAGCCCGGCGACGGAGTGCCCCGCGACCCGTCCAGCGCCGCCTGCAGCATCCAGGCCGCCGCCGCCCTGTCCACCACTGCCGCGCGCTTCGCCCGGCTGAGATCCATCTCCCCCACCAGCATCCGGTTCACCGCCGCGCTGCTCAGCCGCTCATCCCACAGCGCCGCCGGCAGGCCGGTGGCCGTGCTCAGCGCCATGGCCCAGTCCTTCGCCGCCTGCGCCGCCGGGCCGAAGCTGCCATCCATCCCCAGCGGCAGCCCGACCACCAGCCCCCCGGCGCCCTCCTTCCGGGCGATCGCCACCACCTCCGCCGCATTGGCGGCCAACTTGCCCCGCTTCAGCGCGCCATAGGGGCTGGCCAGCATCAGCGAGACATCGGACAGCGCCACGCCGATCTGCTTCGCCCCCGGATCGAGGCCGATGAGCCGTTGCCCGCGCGGCAGCGCCGCCCGCAACTCGGTCAGGTTGAAGAGCGTCATGGCGGGCCTTATAGCCCTCAGCTCAGTTCGTACGGGAAGCCCCCATGTCGCTCGATACCGCCACCGTCCGGCGAATTGCCTCGCTTGCCCGCATCCGGCTGGAGGAGCCGGAGGTGCCGCGCATGCAGGCGGAGCTCAACGGCATCCTCGGCTGGATCGAGCAATTGCAGGCGGTGGACACCGAGGGCGTCGAGCCGATGGCCGGCGGCGGCGCCGTGTCGCTGCGGATGCGCGAGGATGCGGTGACGGACGGCGGCATCCCCGAGCAGGTCCTGGCCAATGCGCCGGACCGCGAGGGCGAATATTTCGGCGTGCCGAAGGTGGTCGAGTGATGCACCCGACCGATTTCACCCTGCGCGGCGCCATCGAGGCGCTGAACGAGGGGCTGCTGACCAGCGTCGAGCTCACCCAGGCGCATCTCGATGCCATCACCGCGCTGAACCCGCGGCTCAACGCCTATGTCACCGTCACCGCGGAGCAGGCGCTGGCCCAGGCCAAGGCCAGCGACGCGCGCCGGGCGGCAGGCGTGGCCGGGCCGCTGGAAGGCGTGCCGCTTGCCATCAAGGACCTGTTCTGCACCGCCGGGGTGCGCACCACCGCGGGCAGCCGGATCCTCGATAATTTCATCCCGCCCTATGAGAGCACCGTCTCGGGCAATTTGCTGCGCGACGGGGCGGTGTTCCTCGGCAAGGTGAATCTGGACGAGTTCGCCATGGGGTCGTCGAATACCACCAGCGCCTTCGGGCCGGTGGAGAACCCCTGGTCCCGCGCCAACGACCCCGATACGCGGCTGGTGCCGGGCGGCTCCTCCGGCGGCTCGGCGGCGGCGGTGGCGGCGCGGCTGGCGCTGGGGGCGACGGCGACCGACACCGGCGGGTCGATCCGCCAGCCGGCGGCCTTCTGCGGCATCGCCGGCATCAAGCCGACCTATGGGCGGTGCAGCCGCTTCGGCATCGTCGCCTTCGCCTCCAGCCTCGACCAGGCCGGGCCGGTTGCCCGCACGGTGGAGGATTGCGCCATCCTGCTGCGCAGCATGGCCGGTTTCGACCCGAAGGACAGCACCAGCGCCGATGTGCCGGTGCCGGATTTCGCCGCGGCCTGCGCCCGCGGGGTGAAGGGGCTGCGGATCGGCGTGCCGAAGGAATACCGGCTGGAGGGCACGCCGCCGGAGATCGAGGCGCTTTGGGAACAGGGCCTCGCCTGGCTGCGCGAGCAGGGTGCCGAGACGGTCGAGATCAGCCTGCCGCACACAAAATACGCGCTGCCGACCTACTACATCGTGGCGCCGGCGGAGGCTTCCTCCAACCTCGCCCGCTACGACGGCGTGCGCTTCGGCCGGCGCGAGAAGGGCGCCGACCTGAAGGACCTCTATGAACGCACCCGTGCCGCTGGCTTCGGCGCCGAGGTGCGGCGGCGAATCATGATCGGCACCTATGTGCTGAGCGCCGGCTACTACGACGCCTATTACCTGAAGGCGCAGAAGATCCGCGCGCTCATCAAGCGTGACTTCGACCAAGCCTTCGCCAATGTCGATGCCATCGTCACGCCTGCCACCCCGAGCGCGGCCTTCGGGATGGACGAGAAGCAGGACGACCCGGTGACGATGTACCTGAACGACGTCTTCACCGTGACGGCGAACCTGGCGGGGTTGCCAGGGCTCTCGGTGCCGTCGGGGCTGGATGCCCAGGGGCTGCCGCTCGGCCTGCAGGTGATCGGGCGGGCCTTCGATGAGGAGACGGTCTTCGCCGTCGGCAACGCCATTGAACAGGCGGCGGACTTCACCGCACTTCCCAGGCTGAGGGCAGGGGCATGAGCTTCACCATCGAAGGGGCGACCGGCCCCTGGGAAATCGTCTGCGGCCTGGAGGTCCACGCCCAGGTCACCAGCAACGCCAAGCTGTTCAGCGGCGCCGCCACTGCCTTCGGGGCGGCGCCGAACAGCCAGGTCAGCTTCGTCGATGCCGGCTTCCCCGGCATGCTGCCGGTGATCAACCGGGAATGCGTGGCGCAGGCGGTGCGCACCGGCCTCGGCCTCAAGGCGCAGATCAACCTGTGGTCGCGCTTCGACCGCAAGAACTACTTCTACGCCGACCTGCCGCAGGGCTACCAGATCAGCCAGTACGCCCACCCGATCGTCGGCACCGGCGCCATCGAGATTGAACTGGCGGACGGCAGCACCAAGACCATCGGCATCACCCGGCTCCATCTGGAGCAGGATGCCGGCAAGTCGCTGCACGACCAGCATCCGACGAAGAGCTTCATCGACCTCAACCGCTCCGGCGTCGCCTTGATGGAGATCGTGAGCGAGCCGGACATGCGTTCGCCCGAGGAGGCCGGCGCCTATCTGACCAAGCTGCGGCAGATCCTCCGCTATCTCGGCACCTGCGACGGCAACATGGACGAGGGCTCGATGCGGGCCGACGTCAACGTCTCCGTCCGCAAGGCCGGCGAGGCGTACCGCACCCGCTGCGAGGTGAAGAACGTCAACTCCATCCGCTTCGTCATGCAGGCGGTGGAGGCCGAGGCGCGGCGGCAGATCGAAGTGTGGGAATCCGGCGGCAGCGTCGACCAGGAGACCCGGCTGTTCGACACCGGCCGCGGCGTCACCCGCTCCATGCGGAGCAAGGAGGATGCGCATGACTACCGCTACTTCCCCGACCCCGACCTGCCGCCGCTGGTGCTGGAAGCGGAGTGGGTCGAGGGCCTGAAGGCGACGCTGCCCGAACTTCCGGATGCACGGCGCGCCCGCTACGTGGCGATGGGGCTCTCGCCCTACGATGCGCATGTGCTGACCCTGGAGAAGGAGACCGCCGCCTATTTCGAGACGGTGGCGCAGGGCCGCGACGCAAAGGTTGCGGCGAATTGGGTGACCGGCGATCTCTTCGCCGCCATCAACCGCACCAAGACCAGCATCGCCGAGCCGCCGGTGCCGGCCGAGCACCTCGGCGCGCTGCTCGATTTGCTGGCCAACAAGACGCTGTCGGGAACGCTTGCCAAGACGGTGTTCGAGGCGATGATCGAGACCGGCAAGTCGCCTGGCGCCATTGTCCAGGAACGCGGGCTGCGGCAGGTGACGGATACCGGCGCGATCGAGCGGATGGTGGACCAGGTGCTTGAGGCCAACGCCGACAAGGTCGCCGAGTACCGCGCCGGCAAGGAGAAGCTGTTCGGCTTCTTCGTCGGCCAGGTGATGAAGGCGATGCAGGGCAAGGGCAACCCGGCGCTGGTGAATGAGGTGGTGAAGAAGAAGCTCGGCTGAGGCTGAAGACAGGCAGGCACGGGACGGTGGCCGTGCCGCCTGCATCGGGTGCAGAGTGCGGCGTGAGGTCGGCATGCCGGATGTCCGGACCTCACCCTGCTTCTGGCATTGAATCGCGCAGCGGATGCCCGATTCGCACCATTGGAAGCTCCGCATCCGCACAGCCGCGCTGACCTGAATCAGCTTGCGGCCAAGCGAAGCGAGGCGTGGGCGCGCTGCCAGGCAGACCGCGATTGACGCACGGGTAGCGGGATCAGGACCAGCGGGGGCTTGGCCCTGATTGGGTCAGGCGGCGGCGGGAATCGCCTCATTCACCTCGCGGGCCATGCTCGGGATCAGCAGTGCGTCGGCCAGCGCCCAGGTGCCGGTGGCGACGAAGCCGAGCAGGCCGAGCCCGCTCCAGATCAGCGGGACGGAGAGGATGGTGATGGCGGCCATTCCGGCCGCCGAGGCATTGCGGCCAAGGTAGAGGCGGTGCAGGCCGAACAGGCCGAACAGCGCCCAGAGCACATAGGCGAGTCCCACCGAACGGCGGGCACCCGGAAACAAAACGGCGTCCATCTTACTCCCCTGCAGCCTTGGCGACCCTGCCGGCAGCGATGCCACCAGCCCCCCAAGGTCGCGTCCTGCCCAGGGAAATTGCGGCAACGCAGCGGTGATGGGAAGCCGTTTCGAGGGGTGCGGATACAACGATCTTCGCCGTGGCACCGGCGACACGCGGTTGCGGCTTCCAGCCGGCCCGGCATCGCCTGGCTGTCGCTGCCAAAGCGGTTGTCGCTGGAGATCCGTCTGATGGGGGATGCCCTTGAGAGCGGAGGGGGCTTGATTGTGTTCTACTTGTGCAACCAAGGGGGTATGGTGCGGGTTCAGTCAGCGGCGGTTTGAAAGGGCGGGGCTCTGGGCCCAGTCACGGATGCTGGTTTGGATGAACCGCTCCGCCTTGCTGTGGTCTTTGGGGTATAGAGTCTGTGCGGCGATCTGCTCTAAGCCGCTGCCGCCAGCAGCAGCACCCCGCCACATATCAGCGCGATGGCCGCCAGCTTCTGCGCGCCCAGCGCCTCGCCGAACATGAAATGGCCGATCACCGCCACCGCGACATAGCTGGCCGCGGTGCAGGGCAAAGCGACGCTCATCGGGATGCGGCGCAGTGCGATGATATAGAGGAAGGCTGCCCCGCCGTAGGCCATCAGCCCGATGATCGTCGCCGGGCGGAAGACCTGGGTGAAGAAATCGCCCTCGCCCATCGCTCCCGCTTTCAGCAGCACCTGGCCGCCGAGCGAGGTGCAGATCGCCGCCACCAGCGCCAACCAATAAAGGGTCATCGAACAACCTGCTCCGGGACGCGCAGCGGGGTCGCCTGGGGCTCCGGATCGCGCGCCGCGATCACCTCCCGCACCACGCCCTGCGGCTTGCCATTGGCCGAGAGGAAGGCACGGCCGACGTATTCGCCAAGCACGCCGAGGATGAGGAATTGCACGCCAGCCACCAGCAATGTCGTCATCATCGAGGAGGCCCAGCCGGAGGGCGTTCCGGTCACCACCGCCTCCAGCACCACCATCACCGCGCCGGCCAGCCCCAATATGCCCATCACCACCCCGGCCAGGATCGCCAGCCGCAGCGGCAGGACGGAGAAGTTCGTCGCCAGGTTCAGCCACAGCAGCACCAGACGCTTCAGCGTGTAGTTGGACCGGCCCTCGGCGCGCGCCAGGTGCTTCACCTCGATGCTGTCGATCCGCTGGGTGACCTGCATGATCAGCCCGTCCACATAGGGGTAGGGCCCGCGGTAATTGCTGATCTGCCGCACCACGAAGGCGTTCATGCAGCGGAAGGAGCAGAGGTAGAGCCCCTTCGGCTTGTCCAGCAGCGCATCCGCCACCCGGTTGGCGAAGCGGCTGCCGAGGTTGCGCCAGCCCTCGTGCTGCTTCTCCGCGTAGCGGGTGTAGACCACGTCCCAGCCGCCCAGCCGCGCATGATCGTACAGCTTGACGACTTCCTCCGGCGGGTTCTGGAGGTCGTCGTCCATGGTGATGACATAGGCGCCGCGGGCATGCCGCAGCCCGGTCATGACCGCATTATGCTCGCCGAAATTCCGCGCATGCTCCAGATAGGTCAGCGGCACCGTCGCGGTGCGCGCCAACTCGCGGCAGACCTCGCCCGAATTGTCCGGGCTGCCGTCATTCACCAGGACGATTTCAAGCCCCCCGGCGGGTCTCAGCGCCGAAAGCGCCGCGACCAGTTTCCCCACCGTCGCGGCGCCGCGGTACACGGGGACGACGATCGACAGCCCGACCGGATGATCGGCCGGGAATTCGCTAAGCGGATAGGCCATTGGGGTCCTCATCGGCTGGTCATGGCCAGGGTTGCGTGGCGGGCGGGTTCCGGCGGGGCGAAGCTCGTCACCGTGGACGGGCGGATGGCGCTGACCAGGACCGAGCCGCCGGCCGGGAAGGCGAGGTTCCAACGCGCGCCCCAGCGCTGCAAGCGACGTTCCAGCCAGGTCACCGCCGCCAGGCTGCGGTTCAGCCAGCCCGGTAGCGGGGCGACATCCGAGCCATGGTCGGGCGCCCGCGCCAGCAGCTTCCGCTGCACCACCATCAACGGCAGCAGCAGCGCGTTCCAGTAGCGCGGCTGGATCATGGTGAAGCCGGCGGCCTGCAGCAGCGCGCTGGCGCTGCCGGCGGTAAAGCGCCGGGCATTGTGCACCCGGAGGTCATGCGCCGAGCGTAACCAGTCGAAAGCCGGCAAGTTTACCACCAGCAGCCCGCCCGGGGCCAGCACCCGACGCATTTCGGCCAGCGCCTGCTCGGGGTCGACCGCGTCATGCGACAGCACGTCGAGGCTTACCACGATGGTGAAGCTGGCATCGGCGAAAGGCAGCGCATTGACCGAACCGACGCTGACCGGCACACCAGCCTTGGCCGCCGCCCGGCTGGCAGCCTCTGGAAAATACTCCAGCCCGATTGCCCGCTGCCCCGGCCGCGCGGCGCAGAGGCGCGCAAGGAAGCCTCCGGTGCCGCAGCCGGCATCGAGCAGCCACCCGGGACGGGCCCCGGCGGCATCGAGCGTGTCGAGGACTTCGCCGTGCAGGCTGCGGTACCACCACATCCCGTCCTCGGCTGCGTCCATCAGTTCGTATTCAGCGGGTTCCACGGCCCGCTTCTGGCATAGCAGCACCTGCGGGAACAAGGCGCGGTATCAAAACGGTCGCGCGAGTTGATCGCACGCAAAAAGGTGATTCCGTGCCGCGAAAGCTGCACACGTTCGCCGCACCGCGGCCATAATCGCAATTGCGCAATCATCGCGTGGCAACCAATGATCCGCCATCATGCCGATTGCCGATCATATCCCGACCCCGCCGCTTGCCGCCGAGGACAGTGCGCCGGCCGCCCGGGGCACCGCCGCCGGGGCGTTGCGGCTGCTGGCGCTGGTGCCGGCGCTCGGCTTCCTGCTTACCCTGCTGTCGCCACCGCTCAATCACGACGTCGCCGCCATCCTGAGCTTCGCCGAACGCTGGCTTGGTGGCGAGCGGCTTTATATCGACCTCATCGATGCCAACCCGCCGCTGATCTTCGTGCTGACCCTGCTGCCGGCGGCGATCGGCGCCTGGACCCCGCTCGGCGCGGTGCCGGCGCTGCTGCTTTGCCTGCTCGGCCTCTGCGCCCTGGCCGCCGGGGTGGCGTTGCGGCTCGCCCGCGGCCGGGCGGAGGCGCCGATCGAGGCGGCCGTGCTGTCAGTGGTGCTGCCCTTGCTCACCCTCAGCGCCAGCTATGATTTCGGCCAGCGCGAGCACCTCATGGCGGTGCTGGCGCTGCCCTACCTGCTGCTCGCGGCGCGGCGGCTGGAGGGGGTGGGGAGCGGGCCCGGGATTACCCTCGGCGCGGCGGCGCTGGCGGCACTCGGCTTCGCCCTCAAGCCGCATTTCCTCGCCATCCCCGCGCTGGTCGAGCTGCTGGTGCTGCTCGGCCGCGGGCCGTGGCGGGCGGTGCGGGATCCGGTGCCCTGGCTGATGGCGGCGCTCTGGCTGGCCTATCTCGTCGCCATTCCGCTGGCCTTCCCGGCCTATTTTGGTCAGGTCCTGCCGCTGATCCGGGATCTCTACCTTGGACTGGGCGGCTTCGCCTGGTGGCAGGTGCTGCTGACGGAACGGCTCGGCACCGCGCTGATGCTGCTGCTGCCGCTCGGCATCGTCGCCTTCCGGCCAAGCTGGGGGGCGCTGCCCCGGGTGCTGGTGCTGGCGGCGCTGGGCGCCACCCTGGCCGCGGTGGTGCAGCACAAGGGCTGGACCTATCACGCCCTGCCGGTGCGAATCTTCGCCGGGCTGCTGGCGGTGGTGCTGGCGGCGCGCTGGCTGGAATGGGCGCTGCCGCCGGGCAGGCTGGCCGGCGTGGCGCCCGGCGCCGCCGCGGTCGCCGCATTCGCCATCGGCCTGCACGGCTTCGCCGGGGCCGAGGCGCCGTGGCGGGAGATCACCTGGTCCTGGTCGCGCGCCGGCGCCGTCTCAGCCTTGCTGAAGCGCGAGGCGCATGGCGAGCGGCTGCTGGTCCTCTCGCCCGACATCTTCCCGGTCTACCCGGCACTGAACTACGCCCATGCGCAATCCACCTTGCGGACGATGAACCTCTGGCTGTTGCAGGGGGTCAATGCCGAATGCCCGGATGGCGGCCACCGCTACCGGCCCAGCCACGCCATGTCGCGCACCGAGTTCTTCGTCTACCGCACCGTCGCCGAGGATTTCGCCCGGGCGCCGCCGGCCGCCATTCTGGTCAGCCGCAACCCCGGCATCCCTCGCTGCGGCGAGGAATTCGACTTTCTCGATTATTTTTCCCGCCATCCGCTGTTTGCCGAGACACTGCGGCGCTACCGTCCGGTCGCGGAGATCGAGGGCTACCGCCTGCTCCGGCGCGAGGATTGATGACCAGTTGCAAGCTCCGGCAGCGCCGCTGATGCGCGATGTGCCGGGGGTGGGAAGGCAGGCGGCGTGGCCGCCAGGCAGCATGGGCAAGCCAGCCCACAGCGTGGTGCCGAGCGGCGAGGAGGCGGTTCGTGGCCTGGCGCTGGTGGCGCTCGGCTATGGCGTGATCTCCGCCGCCGATGCGGCGGTGAAATGGGCGCTGCCCGAGGTCGGGCCGGCCGCCGCGCTGGCCTGGCGTGGGTTGGTCGGCGGGCTGGCGGTGCTGATCGTCTCGCGCGGGCGGAATCTGATCCCGGTAAACCGTAGGCTGCTGGCGCTGCGCAGCCTCCTGACCTGCGCCATCTCCGTCACCTGGTATTCGGCCTGGCTGCTCGGTGTGTCGCTCGCGGACAGCTACGCGGTGGCCGCGGCCGCGCCGCTGCTGATGACCCTGCTGGCAATCCCGCTGCTCGGCGAACGGGTCGGCTGGCGGCGCTGGACCAGCACCGGCATTGGCTTCTGCGGCGTCCTCTTCATGCTGCAGCCTGGCGGCGAGTTGTGGCGCTGGGAGTCGGCGATGTTGCTGGCGGCGACCGCGGCCATGGCGCTGACCCGGATCTGGACCCGGGTGCTGACCCGCACCGACGGCCCCTATGCCATCGTCTTCTGGCTGCTGCTGTTGCATGTCCCGGTCGGGCTGCTGCTGCTGCCCTTCGAGGTTTTCTGGCCCGCCGCCGGCCCGCCGCCGCTCTGGCCGGGCGCGCTGGCGGCGATCGCGCTGCTGCTGTTCGGCCTGTTCAACGCCCTTGCCCAGCTGCTGTTCGCCCGTGGCTTCGCCCTGGCGCCGATCTCCGCGATCGCGCCCTTCGAGTACACCCCGCTGCTCTGGGGGATCGGCCTCGGCTATCTGCTCTGGGGCGAGGTGCCGGCCTGGACCACCCTGGGCGGCGCTGCGGTGGTGATCGGCGCCGGCCTCTACAACGTGCACCGGGAACGGGTGCGGCGTGCCGAGGAGCGCGCGAAGCTGCAGGTGAAGGGGACCCATGCCGTTACGCCATGATGTCCGGCGCGGGGCGCTCTGCATGCTGGCGGCGCATGCGCTGTTCACCTGCATGTCGGTGCTGGTGAAGCAGCTTGCCGGCCATGTGCCGGTGGTGGAGCTGATGTTCTTCCGCAGCGCCTTCGCCCTGCCGGTGGTGGCGCTGATCGCGCTGCGCGGCAGCGGGCTGGCAGCGCTCCGCACCCGCCGGCTGGGCGGCCATGCGATGCGGGCCGGGAGCGGCACGCTGGCGCAATTCTGCGGCTTTTTCTCGCTCTCCCTGCTGCCGATCGCCGAGCAGACCGCGCTGAACTACACCCAGCCGCTGTTCGTCACCATCCTGGCGATTCCCTTCCTCGGCGAGGTGGTGCGGATTCATCGCTGGTCGGCGGTGGTGGTCGGCTTCATCGGCGTGGTGGTGATCGCGGCCGGGCGCGGCGGCGGCTTCGGCGATGGCGCGGCGCTCGGCATCGGCGTCGCCGTCGCCGGTGGGCTGTTCTCCGCCTTCACCACCCTGCTGGTGCGGCAGCTCTCCTCCAGCGAGAGCTCGACCACCATCACCCTCTGGCAGTCGCTGCTGATGAGCGGCTTCGCCCTGCTGCTGCTGCCCTTCTTCTGGGTGACGCCGAGCGCCGGCGACCTGGTGCTGCTGATCCTGATCGGGCTGGTCGGTGGTGCCGCCCAATGGCTGCTGACCGAGGCCTGGGCCAGCGCCCAGGTCTCCGCCATCGCGCCCTATTCCTATTCCGGGCTGCTGTGGTCGATCCTGCTGGGCTGGATGGTGTTCGGCGACGTGCCGGGGCTGGCGATGCTGGGCGGCTCGGCATTGATCGTCGTCGCCGGACTCTACATCCTGCACCGCGAGATGGTGCGCCGCCGGCAACGTGAGGCCGGCGCGGCGCAGCGGGAGGACCCCAAGGCATGAGCATCCCCTTCCTGAAGCACGACCCGCTGCCCCATGGCGCGGTGGAGGAGACGGCGCCCGAGGTACGGCGGGTGGTCTGCAACAACCCCTCCGCCTTCACCTTCCGCGGCACCAACAGCTACATCATCGGCCGTGGCCGGGTGGCGATACTTGACCCGGGGCCCGAGGATCCGGCGCAGCTTGCGGCGATCCTGGCGGCGACGGCGGGCGAGACCATCACCCATGTCATTGCCAGCCACACCCATCGCGACCACTCGCCTGGCGCTGCGGCGCTGGTGGCGGCGACCGGGGCGAGCACCTGGGGCTTCGGCCCGCATATGACCCCGCCGGATGCTGGCGGGGAGGGCGGCGACCACGGCTTCCGCCCGCAGCACCAGGTCGCCGACGGCGAGGCGATCGAGGGCGACGGCTGGCGCCTGACAGCGCTGCACACCCCCGGGCATTGCGCCAACCACCTCTGCCTGGCGATGGAAGGCAATGGCGTGCTGTTCAGCGCCGATCATGTGATGAGCTGGTCGACCAGCGTGGTCAGCCCGCCCGATGGCGACATGGCCGATTACATGCGCAGCCTGGAGCGTGTGATGGCACGCGACGACCGCATGCTGCTGCCCGGCCATGGCCCGGCGATCACCGATCCGAAGCCGTTCCTCAAGGCGCTGCACGCGCATCGGATGGAGCGCGAGGAGAAGGTGCTGGCGGCGCTGCGCCAAGCCGGAACGGCGACGGCAGAAGAGCTGGTCGGCCCGGTCTATGGCCCGCTCGACCCGCGGCTGGTGACGCCGGCGGGGCGCAGCCTGCTCAGCCATCTGATCAAGCTGGAAGGCGAGGGCCTGGCGGCGCGGGCCGAGGGCGAGGGCTGGTCAGCCCGCTGACCGCCGCCGGGCGGGGCCTTCCGGCGTCCGCCCATCCATCCCGCGGAAGCAGATCAGCTCCCGCGCCTCGCGCTGCGCCTGGGTCATCCCCAACCATGCCTGGAATTCCTGCAGCACCTTGGCGGTGATGGTCGCCACCTTGTGGTGGCGCGTCTCCTCGATGGTGAAGAAGCGCAGCTCCTCCAACTCGCCGGAGCCGCGGATTTCGCCATGTGCCGCTTCCGCCGGGGCGATCAGGAAGCGGGCGTTGAAGCGCATGAAGCGGTTGGGCGGCGTCACCGCGCGGCAGAGATAGTCGATCACCGAAAGCTCCGGCAACAGCCGGTGGCCATCCATCCGGCCGAGCACCAGCCCGGTCTCCTCGTGCAGCTCCCGCGCCGCGGCGATGCCGATGGCCCGCGCCAGCGAGGGCGGCGCCTGGCGTTCGAGGCAGGCGCGGGTGAAGCCCGGCAGCTCGCTCAACGCCAGGGCGCGATAGTCGGGGCGGTCCACCCGGCCGCCGGGGAAGACCATGACATTCGGCATGAAGCGGTGGCGGGCGTGGCGGACGCCCATCAGCACCTCCACCCCGCGCATCCCGGCGCGCCAGAGGATCAGGCTGGCGGCGTTGCGCGGATGCACCGCGCGCGGCGCGGCGCGGCGGGCTTCGGCGACACCGCCGGGATTGTCGTCGGTCGGGCGCTCGGTCGCGCCGGCGGAGTCAGTCAAGCGTGATGCCCTGCAGCTTGAGCCAGGTGCGGAGGCCGAAGCGTTCCGGCACGGAGAGCTGCCGCGCCGCATTCTCGCTCCAGCCGCAGCCCTCCGGCTTTGGCCCGTGGATGTCCGGATAGCGCGGCTTCGCCGGCGGGCGGAGCGTGTCATAGGCCGGCAGCGCCGCCTCCAGCCCGCTGTCGTCGTAGGTCTCCTGATGGACCACCAGCCGCTGCGGCAGCCGCGGCGAGAGCCAGTTGCGTGGTCCAGCCGGCACGCCAAGGGTCAGCCCCGCCACCGGGAAGACGCCCTTCGGCAGGGAGCAGAGCGGGCCGATCTTCTCGACATGGTTGCGCACATAGCTGATCGGGCAGGTGCCGAGGCCGGCGGCATCCGCCGCCATCACCGCGAAGCCGAGGGCGAGCGCCGCATCCGCCGTGGCGTTGAGGAAGGTATCGACATTGTCGTTGGCGTGCTCCCGCCCATGCAGCGCGGCGACGCGGCGGCCGCGGCGGATGTCGCCGCAGAACAGCAGGAAGACCGGCGCCTGCTTGATCCAGTCCATGCCGCCGATCCAGTCGGCGATCCGGGCGATCTTCTCCGGCGCCTGGATGACGATGATGGAGTACTGCTGCAGATCCGACTTGCTCGGCGCCGATTGGGCGCCGGCGAGCACGCTGCGGAGCAGCGGCTCCGGCACCGGCTCCGGCGCATAGCGGCGGGTCACCCGGCGGTCGAGCAGCGCGGCCAGCCCCGGCGGGATCCCGGCCGGTGGCGCGAAGGGCAGGGGGGCGTCCGGCTTGATGCCGTAGCGGCCGCGGATCAGCGTATCGGGATCGCTCATGGCCGGCAGGATGACAGGCCCCTAGGGCTTCGCCCAGGGGTCGTAGCTGCCGAAATTCCAGAGATGCCCCTCGGGGTCGCGGCAGGAATAGCCGCGGCCGCCGTAATCCTCAGTTTTCAGCGGCATGACGATCTCGGCGCCGGCCGCGACGGCGCGGGCGTGGTGCGCATCCGGCTCGGCGACGATGATGTAGGCGCTCTGCGTCACCTGGCCGTCCGGCAGGCCTTGCAGCGCGCCGAAGCCATCCTCCCGCGCGCTGCCGAGCATGATCATCGCATCGCCCAGGGTGAGCTCCGCATGGGCGATGCCGCCGGCCTCGTCGCGATAGACGGCGTGTTCGGCGAAGCCGAACGCCCGCTTCAGCCATTCGATCGCCGCCGACGCATCGCGGTAGCGCAGGCAGGGGATGATGCCGGAGGGCATCGCTTACCGCCGGACGACCCAGGCATCGGCGACGGTCACGCCGCCGCCCTCGCCATGGATCATCAGCGGGTTGATCTCCGCCTCGGCGATGTCCTCCCGCGCCGCCAGCTTCGAGACGGCGACGATGGCCTGCGCCAGCGCCGCCAGGTCGCCGCGCGGCAGGCCGCGCCAGCCGGCCAGCACCTGCAGGCCCTTCACCTCGGCGATCATTCCCATCGCCTCCGCCTCGGTGACCGGGGCGAGGCGGAGGGTCACGTCGCGGAACAGCTCCGCCGTCACCCCGCCGGTGCCGAGCATGACGATAGGGCCGATCTCCGGGTCGCGGCGGAAGCCGAGGATGGCCTCGCCGAGCCCCTTGGCCATGCTCTGCACCAGGAAGCCGGTGAGGGTCGCCTGCGGCGCCATCCGGGCGACTCGGTGCTGCATCGCCGCCGCTTCCTGCTTCAGCGCCGCGGAATCGGCGATGCCGAGCTTGACGCCGCCGAGCTCGGTCTTGTGGGCCAAGTCAGGCGACAGGATCTTCAGCGCCACCGGCCAGGCGACATCCTTCGGCGCATCCTGCGGCGAGGCGATGGTGGCGAAGGGGCTGTCGAGGCCGAGCGCGGCAAACAGCTTGCGCGCATCCGCCTCATCCGGCCGCTCGGGCAGGGCATGGGCGATGGCCGGGGCGGCGGGCGCCTCGCGTGGCAGCCGCCAGTCGCACCAGGCGCGGATGCAGTCGGCGGCGCTCTCCGGCGTGCGGAAGGCGGCGATGCCGGCCTCGGCCAGCAACTGCAGCGAGGCATCGGCCTGCGGCACCAGGAAGGCGGCGAGCGGCTTGGCCAGCCCGGCATCGCGGGCACGCAGGATGCCGGCGACCGAGTCCTGCGGCCGGAACTGCGCCGAGGAGCCGATGACCGAGAGCACCAGATCGGTGTCCCCGGCCTGCTGCAGGCCGTTCAGCGCGGCGGCAACGCGTTCCGGCTTGGTGCCGGCCAGGGTCACGTCCAGCAGCCGGCCATGGTGCGGGAAACCGGCGGCCTCCAGCGCCGCGCCGGCGGCGGCATCCGGTGCCCGCGCCTCGATGCCGGCGACGCCGAGGCAATCCACCGCCATGGCGCCGCCGCCGCCGGTGGTGGTCATCACCCCGACGGCGCGCCGCGGCTGCGCCAGTGGCTTGCGGCCGATCAGCAGCGCCGGCAGCTCCAGCAGCCCTTCCAGGGTGGTGACGCGGGCGATGCCATTGGCGCGGAAGAAGGCCTCCGCCGCCGCATCCGAGCCGGCCAGCGCGCCGGTGTGGCTGGTGGCAAGCTCGGCGCCATAGGGCGAGCGGCCCAGCTTGTAGACGATCACCGGCTTGCCCGCGGCATGCGCCCGGCGGGCGAGATCGGCGTAATGCTGCGGCTGGCGGATGGCTTCGAGGAACAGCAGGATCGCATCCACCTGCGGGTCCTCGACCAGCAGCCCGGCGACCTCGCCGGCGGAGAGATCCGCCTCGTTGCCAGTGCCGACGAGATGGGAGAAGCCGATGCCGCGGGCCGCGCCGCGCGACATGATGGCGCCCATCATCGAGCCGGACTGGCTGACCAGGGCGATCCGCCCGGCCGGCAGGCTGTCCGCCTCCAGCGCCGCATTCACCGAGCAGGCGATGCGGGCGTTGAGATTGATCACGCCCATGGAATTCGGACCGAGGATGCGCAGCCCCGCGGCCTTTGCCGTCGCCAGCAGCCGGGCCTGCAACGCGGCGCCCTCCGGCCCCGCCTCGGCGAAGCCATCGGCCAGCACGCAGGCGGCCGGGATGCCTTTGGCCGCAACGGCATCCACCACGCCCTCGACATGCTGGGTGCCGAGCAGGAGGTAGGCGAAATCCACCTCCCCAGGAATGTCGGCAATGGAAGGGTAGGCTTTCTCCCCCAGCACCTCCGCCTCTCGCGGGTGCACTGGCAGGATGTCGCCGGTGTAGCCGTGCTTGCGCAGGTAGAGCTGTGCCCGGGCGGTGAGCCGCGTGCGGTCGGCGGAGGCACCGACCAGGGCAATACGGCGCGGTTCGAACAGCGCGCGGTGCAGGGCATTCATCTCGAACATCCTCGTGGCCGGCCCCATCGGGCCGGCTGGTCAGCAATGCGTGGAAGTGCCTGTCAGGCTCTGGCGCTTCCCGGTGTCCTTCCGCGGCTTGGCCGCGGAAGGCTGTGTCGAAGCGCCGATCGGGAGGGACCTATCCGGTCCCCCCTCGAACTGCGCAGCGGTTCCGTGGGGAACTTACAGCGGATCCCAGGAGAACACCTCGCCCGAGCGCTCGAGCGGGATGAAGAAGCTCTTCAGCGCCGGCAAGGCGTGCTCGGCGATGCTTTCCGGGGTCCAGCCCTCGCTGCTGTGGATGCCGCGGATCGGGCGGTTCTGGCTGAACAGGAACAGCTCGTTCATCCGCGGGCCGAAGATCTGGCCGTTCACTTCCTTGGCGGCGTCGGAGGCGAGGAAGACCGCCAGCGGGGCGTTCTTCTCCGGCCCCATGCGCATGATCTTCTCGACCCGCGCCTTCTGCTCCGGCGTCTCCGCCGGGATGGAGCTGGTCATGCGGCTCCAGGCGAAGGGGGCGAGGCAGTTGGAGCGCACGTTGTAGCGCTTCATGTCGAGGGCGATCGACTTCGACAGCGCGGCGATGCCGAGCTTCGCCGCCGAGTAATTCGCCTGGCCGAAATTGCCGATCAGGCCGGAGGTCGAGGTGATGTGGACGTAGCTGCCGCTCTCCTGCTTGCGGAAATGCGTCGCCGCATGGCGGGAGACGTAGAAGCTGCCGTTCAGGTGGACGCCGATGACGGCATCCCATTCTTCCGCCGTCATCCGGTGGAAGATCTGGTCGCGCAGGATGCCGGCGTTGTTCACCACGATATCGATGCGGCCGAAATGATCGAGCGCGGACTGAACGATCTTGCCCGCGCTCTCCCAGGAGGAGACGCTGTCGGTGTTGATCTCGGCCTGGCCGCCGCGCTGTTCGATGATCGCCTTGGTCTGCTGCGCCGGGGTCGCCGACTGGCCCTCGCCGGTCAGGCTGGCGCCGATGTCGTTGATGATGACCTTGGCGCCGGCCTGCGCCATGTGCAGGGCGATCTCACGGCCGATGCCGCCACCGGAGCCGGTGACGACCGCGACTTTCCCATCCAGCATACCCATTGGAGTCTCACTCCCTCACGGTTCTTGACAGCGGCCATTCCTAGCCCCGGCGGCAGGCGGCGTGAAGCCGTTGCCGCGCAGGGCGCGTCGCGGCCTTCTGACCGACGCCACCCGCATGGGTGCTGCCATGCGGGAGGCGCCGGGTTCAGCCTTTCGCGGTGCCGGCGATGATCCCGCCGGCCAGGGTCGCGGGATTGCGCTCCCACCAGCGCCCGGCATCGACCCAGGTGATGAAGTCGAGCAACGCCCGGTTGAAGGCGTCCGGATCCTCCAGGTTCATGGTATGGCCGCAGCGCGGCATCACCAGCAGGGCGCTGGTGGAGATGACGCGCTTGAGGAAGACCGAGGGCTCCAGGGTAGGGTCGTCCTCGTCGCCGGCGATCACCAGGGTCGGCAGCTTCATCTGCCGGAATTGGGCTTCCAGCTCGAGCAGGCTGGGCCGCTCCCGCTGCACGCCGCGCATGGTGAGCACCGAGCCGGTGGTGTCGTGCTCGGCGAGCTGGGACAGGAACTCGGCGTAACCGCGGGTGTCCTTCTCCTCGAACACCAACCGGGTCGGGCCGCTGCCGTAGACGCGGGACATCGTCTCCATGCCCTCGGCGGCGATGCGGTCGGCGGTCGCGTTGACCTCGGCACGGAATTGGTCGCGCTTGCCGGGTTGGGCGCCATAGCCGACGCCGGCAGCGGTCAGGCTGCGCGCCAGATGCGGGTGGCGCAGGCCGAGGTGCAAGGTGGCGAAGGCGCCCATGGACAGGCCCACCACATGCGCCGGCGCCAGGTCCAGCGCCCGGATCACGGCGGCGATGTCGTCGGTCGCGCGGTCCTGGGAATAGGCGGCGCCGTCCTGCGGCACGGCGCTCGGCGGATAGCCGCGGGCATTGTAGGAAATGCAGCGGTAGCGCCGGGCGAAGAAGCGGATCTGCGGCTCCCAGCTACGCATGTCGCCAGCGAATTCATGGACGAAGATCAGCGGTGTGCCGCTGCCGGTCTCCTCGTAGTGTAGTTCGACGCCATCCTCGGTGGTGATGCTCGGCATGTGGCTTCCCCGGCTGCCAGGGAGAAGCTAGCCGCGACCCTTGCCTGCAACAACCGCATGGCTGCCCCCTTCAAACAGGACCCGATTGGTCCTATTTGAGCTCGGCGAAGGGGATCCGGCCGTGTTGAGGCTTTCGAAACTCACCGACTACGCCGTGGTGGTCATGGCCCGGCTGGCGCATGACGGCGCCGGGCCGGATGGCCAGGTGCAGACCGCGCCGGGCTTGGCGGTGTCAACCGGCATCGCCGAGCCGACAGTGGCCAAGGTCTTGAAAAGCCTAGGCCATGCCGGGCTCGTGGACAGCCTCCGCGGCGCCCGTGGCGGCTATCGGCTGGCCCGGCCGCTGGCCGAGGTGCCGCTGTCGGAGGTCATCGTCGCGGTAGATGGGCCGATCGCGCTCACCGCCTGCGTCGACGGCGGCAGCGGCCTCTGCGAGGCGGAGAACATCTGCGCCGTCCGCGGCCGCTGGAACCCGGTGAACCAGGCCATCCGCGCGGCGCTGTCCGGGATCACCCTGGCCGATCTGGCGGGCCCCCCGCCCCAGCGCCGCGCCCCGCCGGCCGCCGCCGGCGCTTCCGCCGCTGCCCTCGTTGCCGAATAGGATTCCCATGCCCGCCGTCACCGAGACGATCGATACCGTCCAGTCCCTCACCGAAGGCACGTACAAATACGGCTTCGAGACGGATATCGAGATGGAGTTCGCCCCTAAGGGGCTGAACGAGGACATCGTCCGCTTCATCTCGAAGAAGAAGAACGAGCCGCAGTGGCTGCTCGACTGGCGGCTGAAGGCCTATGCCGGCTGGCTGAAGATGGAGGAGCCGCTCTGGGCGGCGGTGAAGTACCCGCCGATCGACTACCAGGACGCCTTCTACTACGCCGCGCCGAAGGCCGGCCCGAAGTCGCTGGACGAGGTCGATCCGGAGCTGCTGAAGACCTACGCCAAGCTCGGCATCCCGCTGAAGGAGCAGGCGATCCTCGCCGGCGTCGAGGGGGCCGGGGAAAGCCCGGCCGACAGCGGCCGGATGCCGATCGCGGTGGATGCGGTGTTCGACAGCGTCTCCGTCGCCACGTCCTACAAGGAGCGGCTGGGCAAGGAAGGCATCATCTTCTGCTCGATCTCCGAGGCGGTGCAGAACCACCCGGAGCTGGTGCGGCAGTACCTCGGCACGGTGGTGCCGCAGGGCGATAATTTCTACGCCGCGCTGAACAGCGCGGTCTTCACCGACGGCAGCTTCGTCTACATCCCGAAGGGGGTCCGCTGCCCGATGGAGCTCTCCACCTACTTCCGCATCAATGCGAAAAGCACCGGGCAGTTCGAGCGGACCTTGATCATCGCCGACGAGGGCAGCACCGTCTCCTACCTGGAAGGCTGCACCGCGCCGATGCGCGACGAGAACCAGTTGCATGCCGCGGTGGTGGAGCTGGTGGCGCTGGATGACGCGACCATCAAGTACAGCACGGTGCAGAACTGGTACCCGGGCGATGCCGAGGGCCGGGGCGGCATCTACAATTTCGTCACCAAGCGGGCGCAATGCCGCGGCAAGCGCAGCAAGGTCAGCTGGACCCAGGTGGAGACCGGCTCGGCGATCACCTGGAAGTACCCCTCCTGCGTGTTGCTCGGCGATGATTCGGTGGGCGAGTTCTACAGCGTGGCGATCACCAACAACCGCCAGCAGGCCGACACCGGCACCAAGATGATCCATGTCGGCAAGCGGACCAGCTCGACCATCGTCTCCAAGGGCATCTCCGCCGGGCGTGGCCAGAACACCTATCGCGGGCTGGTGCGCGTCGCGCCGACCGCGAGCAACGCCCGCAACTTCACCCAATGCGACAGCCTGCTGATCGGCGACCAGTGCGGCGCCCATACCGTGCCTTACATCGAGAATCGCTGCATGACGGCGAAGACCGAGCATGAGGCGACCACCAGCCGCATCGCCGAGGACCAGCTCTTCTACTGCCGCCAGCGCGGCATGACCCAGGAGGACGCAGTCGGCCTCATCGTCAACGGCTTCTGCCGCGAGGTGCTGAAGGAGCTGCCGATGGAGTTCGCGGTCGAGGCGCAGAAGCTGTTGCAGATTTCGCTCGAAGGATCGGTTGGCTGACATGCTGAAGATTGAAGGACTGACCGCCGAGGTGGACGGCAAGCCGATCCTGAACGGGATCGACCTGGAGGTTCCCGCCGGCGGGATCCACGCCATCATGGGCCCGAACGGCTCGGGCAAGTCCACGCTCTCCTACGTGCTCGCGGGGCGCGAGGGCTATGAGATCACCGGCGGCAGCGTGACCTTCGACGGCATCGACCTGCTGGCGCTGGAGCCGGAGGAGCGCGCCGCCTCCGGCCTGTTCCTCGCCTTCCAGTACCCGGTCGAGCTGCCCGGTGTGGGCAATGCGCTGTTCCTGCGCACCGCGCTCAACGCCATCCGCCGCCACAGGGGCGAGCCGGAGCTGGATGCGATGCAGTTCCTGAAGGTGGCGAGGCAGCGGATGCAGGCGCTGTCGATGCCGGAGGACATGCTGCGGCGCGGCGTCAACGTCGGCTTCTCCGGCGGCGAGAAGAAGCGCAACGAGGTGTTGCAGATGGCGCTGCTGCAGCCGCGGCTGGCGATCCTGGACGAGACCGACAGCGGCCTCGACATCGACGCGCTGAAGATCGTGGCCGAGGGCGTGAACGCCCTGCGGGCCCCGGATTTCTCCGCCCTGGTGATCACCCATTACCAGCGGCTGCTCGACTACATCGTCCCGGACCGGGTGCATGTGCTGATGGGCGGCCGCATCGTGCAGTCCGGCGGGCCGGAGCTGGCGCAGCAGCTGGAGGCATCGGGCTATGCCTCGGTGCAGGCCGCGGCATGACGGCACCGTTGCACACTGGTGCAGAGGGCTTCCTGCACCGCTTCGACGGGCTGCGGACGCGGCTGCCCGGTGCCCGGCTGGGCTGGGTGCAGCAGCTGCGCGAGCAGGCGGCAGAGAGCTTCCGCGCCCAGGGCTTTCCGACCCGCCGCGCCGAAGCCTGGCACTACACCGACCTGCGCCAGGTCGCCGACGCCGGCTTTGACGAGCCGTTGAGCATTCTCGGCGCGGCCAAGACGCTGCCGGCGCCGCATGGCGCCTGGCGTGCGGTGTTCCAGGACGGCCGCTTCCGCGACGACCTCTCCTCGCTCGACGCCGCGCCCTTCGTGGCGGCAAGCCTTGCCGCGGGGCTCGGCACGCTGGAGGACCGGCTGGGCGCACTGGCGCGGCCTGCGGCGGAACCGATGGCGGCGCTGAACACCATGCTGTTCGAGGATGGGCTGGTGGTGACCGTGCCGGCCGGCGTCGCCGGCGGCGTGCTCGACCTGCTCTCCCTCGGCTCGGCCACCGACCGCCCCGCCGCCTTCCACCCGCGCCACTTGATCCGGCTGGAAGCGGGTGCCAGCCTCACCATCATCGAGACCGCCACCGGCCCGGCGCAGGCGCGCTATCTGCACAACCCGGTCTACGAGATCGAGGTCGGTGAGGGCGCGACGCTGACCCATGTGCGGCTGCAGCAGGAATCGCCGCGCGCCTTCCAGCTCGGCACCCTCTATGCCCGGGTGGCGGCCGGGGGGACCTACGATAATTTCACCCTGAATGCCGGCGGAAAGCTGGTGCGGAACGAGATCCACGCCAGCCTCGACGGGCCGAAGGCCACCTGCCACATGAACGGCGCGCAGCTGCTACGCGACGGCCAGCATGCCGATACCACCACGGTGCTGGACCATGCGGCGCCGGATTGCGCCAGCCGGCAGACCTACAAGACTGTGCTCTCCGGCCGCTCGCGCGGGGTCTTCCAAGGCCGGATCCACGTTCATCAGGTGGCGCAGCGCACCGATGGCTATCAGATGAACCAGGCGCTGCTGCTGAGCCCCGAGGCTGAGATCGACAGCAAGCCGCAGCTTGAGATCTACGCCGACGACGTGAAGTGCAGCCATGGCGCCACGGTCGGCGAGATCGATGCCGACCAGCTCTTCTACCTGCGCGCCCGCGGCATCCCCGAGCCGAAGGCGCGGTCCATGCTGGTGGAAGCCTTCCTGGCCGAGGCGGTCGAGGTGGTGCAGGACGGCGCCGCACGGGCGGCGCTGGAGGCGGCGGTCAACGGATGGTGGGAGGCGGCGGCGTGAACGACGCGACACTGGCTTCCTCCTTCGACATCGAGCGCATCCGCCGGGACTTCCCGATCCTGGCGCAGACCGTGCGCGGCAAGCCGCTGGTCTTCCTCGACAGCGGCGCCAGCGCGCAGAAGCCGCGCGCGGTGATCGACGCCATGGTCCGCTGCATGGAGGAGCGCTACGCCAACGTCCACCGCGGCGCCTATTTCCTCAGCGAGGCGGCGACCGAGGCCTATGAGGCGGCACGCGGCGCGGTGGCGCGCTTCCTCAACGCCGCCGATCCGCGCGAGATCGTCTTCACCACCAACAGCACCGCGGCGATCAACCTGGTCGCGCACAGCTGGGGCCGCGGGGTCATGCAGCCCGGCCAGGCGGTGCTGATCAGCGAGCTGGAGCACCACGCCAACATCGTCCCCTGGCAGCTGCTGCGGGACGACAAGGGCATTGCGCTGCGGGTCGCCCGCGTCACCGATTCCGGCGAAATCGACCTCGATGATGTCGCCGCCAAGCTGGCCGACGGCAAGGTCGGGCTGGTCGCAATGGCGCATATGTCGAACGTGCTCGGCACCGTCGCACCGGTGGAGCGCATCATCCGCATGGCGCAGGCCGCCGGCGCCAAGGTGCTGCTGGACGGCAGCCAGGCGGCGGTGCATCGTCGGGTCGACATGCAGGCGCTGGGTGCCGATTTCTACGTCTTCACCGGTCACAAGCTCTACGGCCCGACCGGCATCGGCGTGCTCTGGGCACGGCTGGAGCATCAGGAACGCATGCCGCCCTTCCTCGGCGGCGGCGACATGATCTCCATGGTGACCATGGAGCGCAGCGAATGGGCGCCGCCGCCGGCGAAATTCGAGGCCGGTACGCCGCCGATCATCGAGGCGGTCGGGCTGCATGCCGCCATCGACTACGTCTCCGCCATCGGAATGCCGGCGATCGAGGCGCATGAGCGCCAGCTGGTGGACCATGCGATGCGGCGGCTGACCGACATCGACGGGTTGACCCTGCTGGGGCGGGCACAGGACCGTGGCGGTGTCTTCGCCTTTGCCCTGGACAATGCCCATCCGCATGACCTGGCGACCCTGCTGGACCGTGCTGGCATCGCCGTCCGTGCCGGGCGCCACTGCGCCGAGCCGCTGCACAGCCGCTTCGGCGTCGAGGGCGGCACGGTGCGCGCCAGCTTCGGCCTCTACACCACCGCGCAGGAGGTGGATTTCCTGGCCGAGGCGCTGACCAAGGCGCGGGAGTTCTTCGCATGAACCGGTTCGCAACCTGCCCGGGGGGCTGATGTTCGACGATCTGCGCGACCTCTACCAGGAAGTGATCCTGGACCACGGGCGCAAGCCGCGGAATTTCCGCCGGCTGGAGGATGCCGACCGCGTTGCCCGCGGCGACAATCCGATGTGCGGCGATCGGCTGGAGCTGTTCCTGAAGCTGGCGCCGGACGGCAGCATCGCCGATGCCGCCTTCCAGGGCCGCGGCTGCGCCATTTCCACGGCCAGCGCCTCGCTGCTGACGGAGACGGTGAAGGGCAAGTCGCAGGAGGCGGCGCACGCGCTCTCCGACCAGTTCCGCACCCTGGCGATGACCGGCGCCTGCCCGGAGTGCGGCGCGACGCTGGCCGACGAGATGGAACGGCTGCAGCCGCTCTCCGGCGTGCATGAATTCCCGAGCCGGGTGAAATGCGCGACCCTGGCCTGGCACACCCTCAATGCCGCCCTCGATGCAGCCCCGGGGCAGATAAAGGAGGCGAGCAGTGAGTGACGAGTCGACCACCGCCCCGGCCACGCATACCGCCTGGACACCGGAGGGCGAGACGGCGCCGCCGCGCATCGGCGAGGAGGCGGTCATCGCCATGCTGAAGACGGTGTTCGACCCGGAGATCCCGGTCGACATCTACGAACTCGGCCTGATCTACGCGGTCGAGATCGAGGACGATGGCAAGGTGAAGGTGGAGATGACCCTCACCACGCCCTCATGCCCCTCGGCGCAGGAACTGCCGAGCCAGGTGGAGGAGAGCATCCGAATGATCCCCGGCGTCAGCGACGTGCAGGTCGAGGTCGTCTGGGACCCGCCCTGGGACCAGAGCCGGATGAGCGAGGATGCCCGCCTCGCGCTGAACATGTACTGACCGAGGGGCCAGCGAATGAGCACCACCACGACGAACCCGCCGCGCGCGCGTCGCGCCCTGCCGCCGCTGATGCAGCTGACCGAGGCCGCAGCGGAGCGGCTGCATGGCCTCTATGCCGGCGGCGAGGCCGGGCGGCTGCTGCGTATCGGCGTCAAGACCAAGGGCTGCTCCGGCCTGTCCTACGACCTCACCTGGGTTGATGCGGCGGAGCCGACGGATGAGCGGGTCACCGACAAGGGGGTGACGGTTCTGGTCGACCGCAAGGCCAGCCTGTTCCTGATCGGCACCATCATGGATTACGAGGTGAAGGCGATGTCGGCCGGCTTCACCTTCACCAACCCGAATGAGAAGGGCCGCTGCGGCTGCGGCGAGAGCTTCCACGTCTGACCACCGATTCCGTGATTGCGTCAAGGATGGGAATTCGGCTGCCGCTTGGCGATAATCACGGCTTCCCGATGGAGGCAGACGGTGCGGCGTCCAGTATTCGGCCTGTTGGCGATCCTCGGAGCGCTGCCAGTGGCGGCCCGGGCGGAGTACGGAATGCCTCGCATCCATGCCGGGGTGGGCCTGGCCGGGTTGTTCAGTGAGATCCGCGGCGGCGCTTCCTGGCATGATCTCGGCGCCAAGGAAGGTGGCACGGATATCAATGGCGAGCTGCTCTTCGTCACCCCGGTGCCGGCACGGCTGACAGCGGGCCTGCCGCCGCTCTATCGCTGGATGCTGGAGCCGCGGCCGCATATCGGCTTCAGCGCCAATACCGAAGGCTACACCAGCCAGGGCTATTTCGGCCTGACCTGGACGACCATGCTGTACCGCGACGTGCTGCGGCCTGGCGATGGCATCCGCTTCGACTTCTTTTTCGGCGGTTCGGTGAATGACGGCAAGCACGTCACCAATGCTCTCGACCGTAAGAGTCTCGGCGGCAATCTGCTGTTCCGGGTCGGCGGCGAGATCGGCTATCAGATCGATCCGCGCTGGTCGGTCTCGCTCTTCCTCGACCATGAGAGCAATGCCGGCAGCGCCCGCGAGAACGAGGGCATGAACAGCCTCGGCCTGCGCCTGGGCTTCGGACTCTAGAGCGCGTTCGGGCTGACCGTACTGGGTCCCGGATGGTTGCTCCCGATCGGCGTTTTCAGGCGCGGATGCTCCTTCACGGCCGTCATGGCCGGGTTGATCCGGCCTCCAGCACCGGGAGCGGATCAGGGGAGAACGTCCCCGGAGCACCGGCCCGCTCTACAGATAGCAGGCTGCAGCGGAGTTGCGTTCATGTCTGAACGCAACTCCGCTGCAGGGGCTGCGAAGGCGGATGCGCGGGCCAAGCCCGCGCATGACGGAAGGGGCACCCCGCCAGCCCTCGACACTGCGCTCCTTCAGACCGCGCTCGACCAATCCGCCGGGACGAAGCGGTAGCCGTTGCCCTCCTTGGCGATATAGCCATTGGCCGGGAAGGGAAAATGGTAGCCGGTGATGCGAATACGATCGGTGGCGAGCTGGTCGAACAGCTTGCGGCGCGATGCCTCGGCCATCACCGGGTCGAAGTCGAAGACGGCGTGGAAATCCGGCCGGCGCGCGAAGAGCTCCGGTCGGTTCACCGTATCCGCGACGAAGATCGCCTGCGAATCTCCATCGGCGATGCGGTAGGCTGTATGGCCAGGGGTATGGCCATGGACCGGAATGCTGCGGATGCCGGGCAGCGCCTCGGCACCCTCGGCGAGCTGGCGGATCTTGCCCTGGTACGGCGCGAAGCGCCGTGCGCTGTTGGCAAAATTGCCGCGCTGGCCTTCCGGGCTGCGGGTCTGGTTGCCGGTATCGCTCCACCAGGCCCATTCAGCGGCAGGCACCACGATCTCGGCATTCGGGAAGGCTGCGCCGCCACTGGCGTTCAGCAGCCCGTTCACGTGGTCGCCGTGGAAGTGGCTGTGGATGACGGCGGTCACCTTCGCCGGGTCGATGCCGGCGTCGCGCATATTCTCGATCATCCGGCCCTGGGTCGCGCCGGCCGGCGTCACGCCATTGCCTGCATCGAAGGCGATGAGCTGGGTCGGCGTCTCGACAAAGGTGACGGTGAAGGGAATGCGGATGGTCTCGGCCGGCAGGAAGCTCTCCGCCAGCACCTTCTGGACATCCTCCAGCGAGGCATTGCGGACGAAATCCTTCACCGGCCGGGCGAAGAAGCCGTCGTGCACGGTGGTGACGGTGAAGCCGCCGACCTTGAAGCGGTAGAAGCCCGGCGCTTGCGGAATGGCGGGAGCTGCCGCCGGTGCCGGCTGCGCCGCGGCGCCGCGGAGCAGGGTAGGGGTGGCGAGCGCAACGGCAGTGCCACCGAGGATGAAGCGGCGGCTAGCATGGGGCGTCATGGCGATTCCCTCCCTGGGGGTCCCTTATTGGTGGGCAGGGATCGGTCGCGATCAAGCCATTCCGCGGCGGTTTCGTCCGGCGCGAGCGGCGTGCGGCGGTCCATTACCCACGGGTGAAGGCGACCACCGATTCCAGATGCGGCGACCAGAGGAATTGGTCGACCGGCGTAGCCGCTACGATGCGATAGCCGGCAGCATGCAGCGCCTTCGCATCCTTCGCCAGCGCCACCGGGTTGCAGGAGACGTAGACAATGGTCGGAACCCGTGCCTGCGCCAGCAGCCCCACCTGCTCCGCCGCGCCGGCATAGGGCGGGTCGAGCACCACGGCGGCGTAGCCCTTCAGCTCCGGTCCGGCCAGCGGCTGGCGGTCCAGATCGCGCTTCACCGCCTGCACCCGGATGCCGGCTTTGCCGGCGGCGGCGGCCAGCGCCGTCACCGCCTCCGGCACGCTCTCAAAGGCCGTCACCCGGCCGCGCGCCGCGAGCGGGATGCTGAGCGTGCCGAGCCCGGCGTAAAGGTCGGCGATGGCCGCCCGCGGCGGCAGCTTTCTCGGCAGCCCTTCCAGCATGGCGGTGATGATCGCCGCTTCGCCGGGGACGCTCGCCTGCAGGAAGGCGCCCGGCGTGGGCACCAGCTCGACGCCGGAGAGCATATGCCGCACCGGGCCGAACTGGGCCGCCACCTCCGCTCGCGCCCCCTTGCCGGCCCAGGCGATGCGCGGGATCCCGGCGGATTGGGCGAGGGCGGCCAGGGCGCGGCGGTCCGGCATTGTCAGCGGCGCATCGGTCCGCAGCAATATGTCCGGCCCGCTGGCCAGCATGTTGATCACCGCCGAGCCGAGCCGGCGCAGCCCTTCCAGCCCTCGCAGCGCCTCGGCCAGCGGCGGCAGCAGGGCGACCAGCGATGGCAGCAGTACATGGCATTCGCGCATCGGCACCAGCGCCGTGGTGCCGCGCTGGTGGAAGCCGATCTGCACCCGGCCATCTGGCAGCCGTTCCAGCCCGAGGTCGGCGCGCTGGCGGCTGGCGGGAGGCGTCGTCACCAGCGGTGCCACCGGTGCATCGGCGAAGCCGGCCCGGGCCAGGGCTTCCACCAGGCGGGCGCGCTTCCATTCGGCGTAGGGCGCCGGCGCCCAATGCTGCAGCACGCAGCCGCCGCAGGCGGGGAAATGCGTGCAGGGCGGGGCAATGCGGTCCGGGCTCTCGCTCAGCCATTCCTCCACCTGGGCCCGCTGGCCGGCGATGCGGGCGTGCACTCGCTCACCGGGCAGCGCCTGCGGGACGAAGACGCTGCCGGCCGCGGTATGGGCGATGCCATCGCCGCCGGCGCCGATCGCGGTGATCTCCAGCGTCTCAGGCATCATTGTCCAACGGCAGGTGATGGGAGGCGAGGCGTACCTCGACGAGGAAAAGCGACAGCGCCACGATCATCGCCAGCATGGCGGCGATCAGCAGCGCGCCGAGCAGCCAGGCGACCTTCAGTCCGACGAAGATGCTGGCGAAGGAGCCGACGATCAGCGAGCACAGCAGGATCGCCGCCAGCACGCTGGCGCTGATGGCGCGGTGCACGCAGCCTGCCCGCTGCGCCAGCCGCTGCCGTTCCCCCGGCAGGGCGGTGGAACTGCCGGCGCGGATCGCCCGCTCCCGGTCGATCAGCCGGGCGAGCCGGCCGGCGAGCACGTTGATGACGCTGAAGATGCCGGTGAGCAGGAAGGCTGGGGCGATCGGCAGCTGGATCGCCCGCTCGATCTCCGCGACATCCTCGGCGCCGAAGGCACCGGACAGCGGCTCAGCCGCCGCCGAAGGCATTGAGGCCGGTCTGGGCGCGGCCGAGGATCAGCGCATGCACGTCATGCGTGCCCTCATAGGTGTTCACCGTCTCGAGGTTCATGACATGGCGGATGACATGGTATTCGTCGACGATGCCGTTGCCGCCATGCATGTCGCGGGCGACCCGGGCGATGTCGAGCGACTTGCCGCAATTGTTGCGCTTGACCAGGGAGATCATCTCCGGCGCCACCTTGCCTTCGTCGAACAGCCGGCCGACCCGCAGCACGGCGTGCAGGCCGAGGGTGATCTCGGTCTGCATGTCGGCCAGCTTCTTCTGGATCAGCTGAGTCTGCGCCAGCGGCCGGCCGAACATCTTGCGGTTCAGCGTATAGTCGCGGGCACGGTGCCAGCAATCCTCGGCCGCGCCGAGGGCGCCCCAGGCAATCCCGTAACGGGCGCGGTTGAGGCAGGAGAAGGGGCCGGCCAGCGACTTCACACCCGGCAGACGGTTCTCCTCGGGCACGAAGACCTCATCCATCATGATCATGCCGGTGGTCGAGGCGCGCAGGCTGAACTTGCCTTCGATCTTCGGGGTGGTGAGACCCTTCATCCCGCGCTCCAGCAGGAAGCCGCGCAGCACGCCATCGTCGTCCTTCGCCCAGACCACGGCGACATCGGCGATCGGCGCATTGGTGATCCAAGTCTTGGAGCCGGACAGCAGGTAGCCGCCATCGACCTTCTTCGCCCGGGTACGCATCGAATTCGGGTCGGAGCCGGCATCGGGTTCGGTCAGGCCGAAGCAGCCGACCCATTCGCCGCTCCGCAGCTTCGGCAGGAACTTCTCCTTCTGCGCCTCGGAGCCAAAGGCGTAGATCGGGTACATCACCAGGCTGGACTGCACGGAGAAGGCGCTGCGGTAACCGCTGTCCACCCGCTCCACCTCCCGGGCCATCAACCCGTAGGCGACGTAGGAGACGCCGGCGCAGCCGTAGCCGTGCAGGGTGGCGCCGAGAAAGCCCATCTCGCCGAACTCGTTCATGATCTCGCGATGGAAGAATTCCTTGCGGTTGGCTTCCAGCACGCGGGGGAAGAGCTTGCCCTGGCAGAATTCCCGCGCCGCGTCGCGGATCATCCGCTCATCCTCGGAAAGCTGGTCCTCCAGCAGCAGCGGATCTTCCCAGACGAAGCTGGCCTTGGCCGGCGCGCGCATCGCAGTGTCGGATGCGCCACCGGAGGGGATGGCGATGGCATTGGCGACGGTCATGGCATTCTCCTCGTGGCGGCGCGGGCATAGAGCAATCCCGCTTCAGGTGGAAACACCCGAGCCGGGCCGTTGCTCACAAGACATGGGGTGGCGCGGGCTCCGCGCATCGGGCCGTTTAGGCGGACGGCAGGCGGCCTGCCCGGGGAGCCGGGCGGGCCGCCATCGCATCTCAGGCCGCTTCGGCCTCGGTCTCCTGTTCCGTCGCCGTCTCGCGACGGGGGCGGGGGATCGGGATCAGCATGAAGGCAGGGACGGCATCGCCGAAGCCGCGCACGCTCGGGCCGAGATCGTCACGGTCA
This sequence comes from Siccirubricoccus deserti, assembly GCF_014283215.1. Taxonomy (GTDB): domain Bacteria; phylum Pseudomonadota; class Alphaproteobacteria; order Acetobacterales; family Acetobacteraceae; genus Siccirubricoccus; species Siccirubricoccus deserti. The sequence goes on along the minus strand of NZ_JACOMF010000007.1, from coordinate 40,950 downwards.
CGGCGGCGGTCGTCGCGCCGGGCATGGTCGTGGCGCTCGGTCTCCTCGCGGGGGGCGGCGGTGCGCTCATGCCGTGCGCGGTCGCCGCGCTCCGGCCGGGCCCGGTCGCCACGCTCGGGGCGGCTACGGTCGCCGCGCGGCCGCTCGGCCTCGGCCACCCGCTCCGCCGGCTCGCGCTGCGGCCGGTCGCTGCGCTCGGGGCGCGGGCGGTCCAGCTTGTCGCTGCTCCGCTCGGGCCGATCGCTGCTCCGCTCCGGGCGGTCGCTGCTCCGCTCGGGCCGGTCGCCGCGCGAGCGGTCGCTGCGCCCGTCGCGGCCACCACGGCCACGGCCGGCGTCGCGCCCGCCACGGGCCGCCGGGGCGCCGCGGCCGCCACGGCCACGGCTCGGCCGCGCTGCCGCCTCGGCGATCTCCTCATTGCTCACCGGATCGAGGCCTTCGACCTCGATGCGCGGGATCGGCATGCCGGTCAGCTTCTCGATCGCCGCGACGTTGCGGGCATCATCCGCCGTGGCGATGGTGAAGGCCGCGCCCTCCCGCCCCGCGCGGCCGGTGCGGCCAATGCGGTGGACGTAGTCCTCGGCATGGTAGGGCACGTCGAAGTTGAAGACATGCGACAGCCCGCCGATGTCGAGGCCACGGGCCGCGACATCCGAGCAGACCAGCAGCTGTAGCTCATTCGCCTTGAACTTGTTCAAGGTGGCGAAGCGGGTCGGCTGGTCCATGTCGCCATGCAGCGCACCAACCGCGAAGCCGTGCCGCTTCAACGATTTGTAGAGGACGTCCACCTCGATCTTGCGGTTGCAGAAGATCAACGCGTTCTGCACATCCTCGCGCCGGATCAGTCGCCGCAGCGCTTCCCGCTTGTCGAGTTCTCGGGTCCATAGCAGCCCGGCGGTGATCGTCGTCGCCACGCTGGCCGGGGCGGAGACGGTGATCTCCTTCGGGTTCTGCAGGAAGGCATCCGCCAGCTTGCGGATCTCCGGCGCCATGGTCGCCGAGAAGAACAGCGTCTGCCGCATCCCCGGCAGCATTGAGACGATGCGCTCGACATCGGGGATGAACCCCATGTCCAGCATGCGGTCGGCCTCGTCGATGACGAGCACCTTGCAATCGGCCAGCAGGATGCGGCCGCGGTCGAACAGGTCGAGCAGCCGGCCTGGCGTGGCGATCAGCACGTCCACGCCCTTCTCGAGCACGGCGCGCTGGTCGTTCATGCTCTCGCCGCCGATCAGCAGGGCGTGCACCAGGTTGAGGTGTTTGCCGTACTTCACGAAATTCTCGGCGACCTGCAGCGCCAGCTCGCGCGTCGGCTCCAGGATCAGGCTGCGCGGCATGCGCGCCTTGGCCCGGCCAGAGGCGAGGATGTCGAGCATCGGCAGGGTGAAGCCGGCAGTCTTGCCGGTGCCGGTCTGGGCGCAGCCGAGCACGTCGCGACCCATCAGCACGGTCGGGATCGCGGCTTCCTGGATCGGCGTCGGCGTTACGTAGCCGGCCTCGGCCACCGCGCGCAGGATCGGTTCGGAGAGGCCGAGATCGGTGAAGGTGACGCGCGGCGCAGCGTCCTCGGCCGTCTCCTCCTCATCCTCGTCGGAGGCGCTGGACTCGTCGTCATCCCCGTCGTCGGCGGCGAGGGCTTCATCCTGGTCCGTGTCGTCGTCATCCGCGCCGGCGGCTTCGGCCACCGGGGCATCGGCTTCGGCGGCCTCGGCCTGCGCGGCCGCGGGCGCTTCGGCCACAGCCTCGATGGGGCCTGCTTCGGCCGCCTCGGACGGCGCGGCGTCCACCGCACCAGGCATGGCCGGCGGCGTGCCGGTCGTGGTATCAGTGTGTTCGGCCTCGGCCGCCGTAATGGCAGGCCGCTCAGGGGTATCGGTCAAGTGCGGTCGGTTCCTTCGCCGGGACAGCGGCGGTATGGCGGCGTCGCAGCAACCGGCTGCGGGCCGTAATCCGACGCCCGGCACACCACATCGCAAGGCTGCCGTTCCAGGTCCGCGCGCCATATGCGCTTACTGTCGCGGAAAATCAAGCCGATCCGTCGAAACCGCGGTTGCTGTGGCGGTGCGGCGCTCCACGCAACCATCGCCGTTCCGCAGCGGTACCGCTGCCACGGAACTGGTGGTGGCCCGGGCGGTTTCACGACGTGCCGGCCCGCGCTACCACAGCGGCCATGCCCGACCCGCACCCCCTGCTGCTGCTGCCCGGCCTGCTCTGCGACGCGACGCTGTGGCAGGCGCAGATCGATGGGCTGGCCGGGCTGGCGCAGTGCCAGGTGGCCGATGTCACCGCCGACGACAGCCTGCCCGCCATGGCTCGCAGGGCCCTGGAGGCGGCGCCGGACCGCTTCGCCCTCGCCGGCCTGTCCATGGGCGGCTACCTAGCGTTCGAGATCCTGCGCCAGGCGCCGCAACGGGTCACCCGGCTGGCACTGCTCGACACCTCGGCGCGGCCGGACACGCCGGATCAGGCCCGGCGCCGTCGCGGGCTGATCGGCCTGGCCCGCACCGGGGCGTTCCGCGGGGTGACGCCGCGGCTGCTGCCGCAGTTGGTGCATCCGGTGCATCTCGGCGGGCCGGTCGGCGCCGCGGTGGTGGCGATGGCGGAGCGCGTCGGGCGCGACGCCTTCCTGCGCCAGCAGGCGGCGATCCTGGCTCGACCCGACAGCCGCCCGGACCTGCCCGGCATTCGCCTGCCAACCCTGGTGGCGGTGGGAGAGGCCGACGCGCTGACCCCGCCGGACCTTGCCGAGGAGATCGCCGCCGCCATCCCCGACGCCCGGCTGGAGGTGATTCCTGGCTGCGGCCACCTGCCGCCGCTGGAAGCCCCTGCCGCGGTCACCGCCCTGCTGCGGGACTGGCTGGAGGCAAGGGTGGATCGCGGAGGGGCGTGAATCCGCTCTGCAAACAACAAGCTACGGCGATTGGCGTGCATGTCTGAACGCCAATCGCCATGAGGCGGCCTCAGCCGCAGCTGGGCAGCATCCGCGGCCGGCCATGGGCCGCGTTCTGCTGCGACGTCGCGCATGAGGATCCACCCGGCAGCCGCCCCGGGCCCCAGGCCGGCGTTGGCGGCATCTCCTCCATCTCCGACGGCTCCTGGCTGCGCAGCGGCACCAGCAGCTCGCAGCGCAACCCATCCGCCAGCCACAGCCGGCTGAGCTTGCCGCCAAGCTGCGCCTGCACGGTCTGCTCGATGACGCGTGAGCCGAAGCCGCGGCCTGCCGGCGGCGCATCCACCAGCGGACCGCCGGACTCCCGCCAGACCAGGTGCAGGATGCGGCCGCCGGACTCGATCCGCCACGTGACCGTCAGCAGCCCGCCCGGCACCGAAAGAGCGCCGTATTTCACCGCATTGGTGGCCAGCTCATGCAGCGCCATGCAGAGCGGCTGCGCCGCCTGGGCGGCGATCGTCACCGGCGGGCCGAGCAGCACGGCGCGGGGCGCGTCCTCGGTGTCCGGGCCGAGGAAGGGTGCCAGCTCGCCCTCCATCAGGGCGCGCAGCTCGGCGCCCTCCCAGCGGCGTTGCGCCAGCATGGTCTGCGCCCGGGCCAGCGCCGCCACCCGCCCTTCGATGATCCGGACCAGCTCCGCCGGGCTCTCGGCCCGGGACAGCCGCAGCGCCGCCTGCACCACCGCCAGGGCGTTCTTAGCGCGGTGGTCGACCTCGCGCATCAGGAGCTGGTTGCGGGTCTCGGCCTGCTTGCGGTCGGTGATGTCCATGGCGATACCGACCAGCCGCGCCGGCCGCCCGCCGGCGAAGCGCACCTGGCCGGTCGCCGCGATCCAGCGCTCCCGCCCATCGGCGATGCCCACGACCCGCAGCTCCAGCTGGTAGAGCCCCTCGCCGGACGGGTCCATGGCGCGCCGCACGGCGGCGCGGCGCAGGGCGCGGTCGTCCGGGTGGATCGCCTCGACGAAGCGCCGTCGGGTGATCGGTACATCCTCGGGCAGTGCCCACAGCGCTCGCATCCGGGAGTCCCAGGTCACCCGGCCGGCGGCATAGTCGTAGTCGTAGGTGCCGAGCCGGGCGGCCTCCTGCGCCAGCCGCAGCCGTTCCTCGCTTTCGGTCAACGCCGCCTCGGCCCGGCGTCGGGCGGTGATGTCGAGGCAGACGCCGCGGATGCGCGCCGGCAGCGGGCCGCCGTCCGGATCCGGCTCCGCCTCGCCGCGCGAGAGCAGCCAGTGTTCCGAGCCGTCCGGCCAGACCACGCGGAACTCGGTGGCGAAAGTGCCGCCAGCGCGGGCCAGCCTGCGGTGCTCCTCGGCCAGCCGGATCATGTCCTCGGGGTGGATGCGGGTCAGCATGCCGGGCGGATCGAAGGGCGGGCCCTGCGGCAGGCCGAACAGCGTTGGCAGCGACGGGTCGGTGGCGCCCAGTCCGTGGCTGTCGATCTCGAAGGCGATGACCCCGCTCGCCTCCTGCGCCCGGCGCAGCCGTGCCTCGCTCTGCATCGCCGCACGTTCGGCCTGGCGCAGCGCGGTCAGGTCGGTGCGGGTGCTGACATAGCCGTTGGGCCGGCCGGTCACCGGGTCCAGGCGGTAGGTCCAGTGGGCGCCGGTGACGATCGGCGTGCCGTCCTTGCGGCACTGCCGCAGCTCTCCCTGCCAGCTCCCGTCGCGCTCCAGGGCGGCGGTGATGGGGCCCATGCCGCCGGGCGGCAACTCGGTCTTCAGCATGGTGCGGGCCCGCTTGCCGAGCATCTCCTCCCGCGTCCAGCCGTAGACCCGTTCGCAGCCAGCCGACCAGTGCACCACATGCCCGGTCAGGTCGGTGATCATGCTGGGCGAGAGATCAAGCGCGTCCGATACCTCCCGCAGCGCGGCGGTCCGCTCCGCCACGCGTGCCTCGAGCGTCGCATTGCTGTCCAGCAGGTCCTGCTGGCCGCGGCGGACCAAAAGGACCAGTGCAAGGAGCGCCAGGCTGGCCGGCAGGCCGATGGCCAGCTGCGGAGCCACCTCCCGCCACCACAGTGGCAGGATGCCGGCGCGCGACCGCTGCGCCGTGGCGTAGATCGGGAAGCCACCGAGCCGGGTGAGGGCGACCAGCTGCCCGCCACCCTCGTCCGCCGTTTGATAGGTGGCCCGCTGCATGCCGGCTGCGACCTGGGCGCGCCAGGGACTGCCTGCCGGCACCCGCACGCCCGGCTCCACCGGCGGGCCGGTACGCACCAGCACCGCGCCATCGGCGCGGATCAGTGACAGGGTATAGCCGCTGCCGACCTGCACCTGCTGCAGCCCCGCCGCCAACCGCTCGGGAAAGGCGGAGACGTTGACCACCCCATCGAACTCGCCCGGCGGCAGGCCATTGCCGGTGCGGGTCCGGCGGCGGCTGATGGCGAAGAACGGCCGGTGGTCGAAGCGGCCGATGTAGAGCTGGCTGACATGAACCTGGGGGGCGTCGTCCCTTTGCAGGTCGATGAAGAAGTCGCGGTCCGCCGCGGTCCGCACCCGCGGCACCGGGAGGAGGCTGGAGGCGACCAGCGGCACGCCGGTGCGGTCGATGATGAAGCTGTTCTCGGCCTGCGGCAGCTCCGAGACCAGCGCCTTCATCGCCGCGTGCAGCTCCGGCTCGCGGGCCCGGATCTCGGCATCGGAGAGGCCAGCCACCAGCGCATCCACCTGCCGCGCCGCCAGCGCATAGGCAACCAGCACGCGCATGCCGTACTCCGCCGCGGCATCGGCGGTGCGGGTCAGCTCGGCAGTGGCCTCGCGCCAGATGCCCTGCCAGGACCGCCAAGCGCCGACGCCGGTGACCAGCAACGGCAGCGCGACGATCGTGGCCAGCAGGAGCAGCCCGGTGCGGCGCGCCGTGGTGGAGCCCACAAGGTTCACGGCGCGCGAGTCAGGGGCCCGGCTCCCTGGCGACCCAGTGCCGGATGCCAGCAAGGCTCGGGTGTCCGGCGTGGATCCCGGTGAGGCTTTCGCCGGACTGGCGTTCGGGCCAGCAGGCGTCATGCAATTCCTTCCTGCGCGCGAGTCGAAGGGGCCGCGCCGAAGGCGGATCAGCCGCTTGATCCCATGGTGAATTGAGCAATCCAATAACCGTGAGACGATTTCGCGGAAAAGTGACCAATGGTTGAAGGAAACTCACCAGGGCAGGCAGCGCACCGCCTCCGGTCTGGCCATGGCGGTGCCGGGCCTAGTGCCATCCGGACAATCCTGCTGGTGCCTGTTCGCCGGCGGCAGTCCGGCGTCCCAGCCGGCGCTACCGCCAGCGACAAGGGGGGCGCTGGCGGCGGGGCGGCAGCGGCCGCGGACCGGGCTGCCGCCATGCGGGCAGAGGTAGCGCCGCGCCACCTCGCGCGCCGCCCCGGCCCGGTCGCGCGGGCCGGGCTCGGCCGCCGTGCCCGGCAACGGCGCCAGGCTGGCCAGCAACAGGAAAAGCCCGCGCCGGCGACGGAGCGACAAGGGACCGCGACCGTCAGGCATGTCGGCAGTCATCTCATTGTTGAAAGCCGGTGAGTACCAAGTTTGGCAACTGGTTGCGCAGGGTAGGCGTCGCCGCCATGGCGCGGCCCAGCACGGCTCCCAGGCCGCGTGGCATGGTATAGGGCAGGAATTCGACGGCGCCCAGCCGCGGGCACCAGCGCATCAGGGTCGGCGCGATGGCGTCGCGGGCGATGCCCCAGGGCATCGGCGGCAGGCGGTAGCGGGGGGTGTGGTGCAGCCCGCGCAGGGTCAGCAGCGACAACCAGGGCGGGATGGTGTCGAAGACCAGCCGCGCCCCCGGCAGCCGCTCCGCCATCCGGCCGAGCAGCCCGGCGACGGCGGCGGGCTCCAGATACATCAGCAGCCCCTGCGCCACGACGAAGACGGCCACCCCCGGCTCGGCCGCCGCCATCCAACCCGGGTCGAGAGCGCTGGCCGCCAGGTGGCGGAAGCGTTCCGTTGGCGGCAGGAAGCGCTCGCGCAGTCCGATCGCCTCCGGCAGGTCGACCGACAGCCAGCGCATGCGGCCATTGTCGACCCGGCGGGACTGGGTTTCGAGACCCTCGCCAAGCGAGATCACCAGCCCCTCCGGATGCTCGCCGAGCCAGGCGGCGAGGGCGCCGTCGATTGCCGCCGCCCGCGCCGCAAGCGAGCCTCCCGGCGTGCCGAAATGCCCGGCGAAATCGTAGTCGAGCGCCTGCATGATCCGGAGGCTCTCGGGGTCCCGCAGGACGCCGTCGGGGCGGGCGGCCTCGGCGGCGCGGTTGTACAGCGACCAGAGCATGGTCTCCGGCACCCCATCGAGGCCCGGGGCGATCCGGGCCGGGCCAGGGTCCGGAGGCTCCGATCGTTCAGCCACGCAGCCGCTTGACGTTCGCGGCGGCCGCCTGGTCGATCGGCGCCATCACCGCCGCATGGGCTTCCAGCGCCAGCCGGGCCATGGCGCCGGCGCCGGCCACCCACTGCCCGAACCAGGCGCGTGCGGCATCCGCCTGGGTGGCGAGCAGGCCCATCGGGGTCGGGCTGGCCAGCACCTCGGCCGCGACCCTGGCGCCACGCGCTGCTTCCCGGAGGGCGAGGCCGGTCAATTCCTGGCCGATCAGCACCGTCTGGTTGAGCAGGGCGGTGCCGGCATCGGCGAAGGCACGCGCCTTCTCCGGCACCATGCGGGCGAATTCGGCATGATCCGCACCGGCCGGGAAGACCATGGCGGCACCGCCGAGATGCATGCGGCGGACTAGCACCTCGGTCGCCGCCAATGCCAGCGCGCCGGTGCGGGAGTGGTGCCGGCCGAGGCTGGACAGGACATCAGCCGGCGGCTGGTCCGGGGGTGTCACGTCATGCTGCATCAGGAAATCCTGGGGTTCGAGGTTATGCTGCGTTGCAACATAACGCCGATCGCGAGGGATGATGCCGGGAATTCGCCCCAGCCGGGGATCACGCTTCCGGGCGCGGTCCATCGGCGGGCCTGACCTGGTCGCCGCTCCCGCACGGGATCGGATGCGCGGATCAAGTCCGCGCATGACGGAGGGACGTGACCCGCCCTGCGCGGTAGCCGCCAAGTCAGACGTCTACTTCGGCCTCATCCAGCTTCGCCGCATTCTCCTGGATGAATTTGAACCGCAGCTCCGGCTTGCGGCCCATCAGCGCTTCCATCAGCTCGGCGGTACGGGCGCGCTCCTCCGGCGGCAGGACCACCTTCAGCAGGGTGCGCTTCTTCGGGTCCATGGTGGTTTCCTTGAGCGACGCCGGGGGCATCTCTCCCAACCCCTTGAAGCGGCTGACTTCCACCTTCTGGTTCGGCTTGAACTCCTTCTTCAGCAGCCGCTCTCGATCCTGATCGTTCATGGCATAGACCGATTTGCCGCCGGCCTGCAGCCGGTACAGCGGCGGCTGCGCCAGATGCACCCGGCCCTGGCGGACCAGCTCCGGCAGCTCCTTGTAGAAGAAGGTCATCAGCAGGGCGGCGATATGCGCGCCGTCGACATCCGCATCGGTCATGATGACGACCCGGCCATAGCGCAGCCGGGCAATGTCGAAACGATCCCCCGCGCCGCAGCCGAGCGCCTCGATCAAATCCTTCAATTCCTGATTCTGTCGTAGCTTATCGGCTGATGCTGAGGCGACGTTCAGGATCTTGCCGCGCAACGGCAACACCGCCTGGGTCTCGCGGTCGCGCGCCTGCTTGGCGCTGCCGCCGGCGCTGTCGCCCTCCACCAGGAAGAGTTCGGTGCCCTCGGCGCTCTCCCGGGCGCAATCAGCCAGCTTGCCGGGCAGGCGCAGCTTGCGGGTCGCGGATTTGCGCGGGGTGTCCTTCTGCTCGCGCCGGCGGATGCGCTCCTCCGCCCGTTCGACCGCCCAGGCGAGGAGGTTGTCCGCGTTGCCGGGGTCGCCGGTCAGCCAGTGGTCGAAATGGTCGCGCATGGCGGCCTCGACCAGCCGGGAGGCTTCCGGACTCGTCAGCTTTTCCTTGGTCTGGCCCTGGAATTGCGGATCCCGGATGAAAACGCTCAGCATGCCGGCCATGCCGGAGAACAAATCCTCGGCGGTGACGCTTGTGGCCCGTTTCTCCTTCTTCAGCTCACCATAGGCCCGCAAGCCTTTGACAAGGGCCGCGCGCAACCCAGCCTCATGGGTGCCGCCCTGGCTGGTCGGGATGGTGTTGGCATAGGTGGAGAGGAAGCCCTCGCCCTGTTCCAGCCAGGTGATCGCCCATTCCACCCGGCCGGCGTTGTCGGCAAACGCCACCTCGCCGACGTAGGGGGCAGGGGTGACCTGGCTGCGGCCCTCGATCGCCGAGCCGAGGAAGTCGGCAAGGCCGCCGGGGAAGTGCAGGATGGCCTGGGCCGGGGTGTCGTCCTTCACCAGGGTGGGGTCGGAGGCCCAGCGGATCTCGACACCGCGGTAGAGATAGGCCTTGGAACGGCAGAGCCGGTACAGCCTGGCGGCGCTGAACTCCAGCTTGCCGAAGATCTCCGGGTCCGGCCTGAAGCGGATCGACGTGCCGCGGCGATTGTGGATGGCGCCGGCGTTCTTCAGCTTGCCGAGCGGCTTGCCGCGGGAATAGGCCTGGGTGAACAGGGTGCGGTCGCGCGCCACCTCCACCTCCAGCCGCTCGCTCAGCGCATTGACCACGCTGCTGCCGACGCCGTGCAGGCCGCCGGAGGTCTCATAGGATTTGCCGCTGAATTTGCCGCCCGAATGCAGCGTCGTAAAAATGACTTCCAAGGCACTGAGCTTGGGGAATTTTGGGTGCGGGTCGGTCGGGATACCACGGCCGTTGTCGCGCACCGTCAGCCAATTGCCGGGCTCCAAGGTCACCTCGATACGATCGGCATGGCCAGCCACCGCCTCATCCATCGAATTGTCGATGATCTCGGCGGCGAGGTGATGCAGCGCGGTCTCGTCGGTGCCGCCGATATACATGCCGGGCCGGCGTCGGACCGGCTCCAGCCCCTCCAGCACCTCGATATCCTTGGCGGAGTAGGAGGCGGGCTCGGGGGCCACGCTGCGCCCGGCCCGGCGCCCGCCGAACAGATCGTTCATGTCTTGTTCCCGTATTCCGGCCCAAGATAACCTTGGTGGCGGCGGGAAACAACGCCGTTGGCGTTAGGTCAGGGCTGCGGCCGCGTGCCGGCTGTTGGGAACCCGCCCTCACAGGGCGACTCGCAACCCCTATGGCGCACACCAAATGCGCGCATAAGTTGTATTTAGTATTCCTTATCGCTAAGCCTGCACCGCGGCGGGGCCCGGACCAACCGAAGGGGAGGGCGCCCCGCCCCGATATCGCCCGGCGCCGCCGGGCACCAGCCGCAGGGACATTACGCATGGCTCAGCCGAATGCCTACGAGCAGTATTTCCTCGAATTGGTGAACCGCGCCCGGGCCGACCCGGCCGCCGAGGCTGCCCGCCATGGCATTGGCCTGAACGACGGGCTGGCCGCCGGTACCATCTCCACCGCCGCCAAGGCGCCGCTCGCCTTCAACGCGGCGCTGCTCGACGCCGCCGATGCCCACAGTGCCTGGATGCTGGCCACCGACACCTTCTCCCACACCGGAGCCAACGGCAGCAGCGCCGGCGACCGGATGAAGGCGGCAGGCTACAGCTTCACCGGCAGCTGGAGCTGGGGCGAGAACATCGCCATCACCTGGGGCGGCAGCGGCGCCGTCACCCAGGCGCAGATCGACAGCTTCCATGCCGGACTGTTCCGCAGCCCCGGCCACCGCACCAACATCGAGAGCACCGGCTTCAGCGAGATCGGCATCGGCGTCGCCACCGGCGAGTACCAGGGCAGCAACGGCATCACCGCGACCGAGGTCTTCGCCCGTTCCGGCAGCGCGAGCTTTCTGCTCGGCGTCACCTTCGACGACCGCGACGGCGACCATCTCTACGACCCCGGCGAGGGGCTGGGTGGCGTCTCGATCGACATCCGCAACACCGCCGGCCAGACCTGGCACGCCACCAGCTGGGACGCCGGCGGCTGGCAACTCGCCCTGCCGACGGGGAGCTATTCGGTGACTTTCTCCGGCGGCGGTCTGGCGGCGCCGGTGACGAAGACCGCGGTCATCGGCAGTGTCAACGTCAAGCTCGACCTGGATGCCGATGTCACGTCGGCGCCGGCGGCCCTGCGTGGCACCGCGGCGGCGGATACGCTGAAGGGCGCCGCCGCAGCCGAGCTGATCCAGGGCCTTGGTGGCAATGACCGGCTGCAGGGCGGCGGCGGCAACGACACGTTGGAGGGCGGGGACGGGGCCGACCGGCTGTACGGCGATGCCGGCGACGACCGGCTCATCGGCGGCGCGGGGGCCGACACGCTGACCGGCGGCGCCGGCGCCGACCACTTCGTCTTCCTGGCCTTGTCCGACCGCCATGACAGCATCATGGATTTCGCTGCCGCGGCGGGCGACCTGCTGGATTTTTCGGCGCTGTTCGGCGCCGGACTCGACACCCAGGCGCAACTGCTGGCGGGCGGCTATCTGCGGCTCACCCAAGGTGGCTCGGGGGTGCGGGTCGAGCTGGACATGGACGGCGGTGGCAATCGCTTCGTCCAGATCGCGGCGCTGCACGGGACGACGGTCGCCGCGCTCGGCGACCACGCGATTATCGCCTGATCGGCGCGGCGAGGGGCGCCGGACGCCCCTCGACAGCGACCGGCGCCCTGGGGTCAGGGTGCCTTGTCGGCCGGTAGATGGGCTTCCAGCATCCACAGCATCTTATCAGTGGCGCGGGACTGCTCGGTCAGCAGGTCGGCGGTGTCGGCATCGCCGGCTTCGTCGGTCTGGTCGATGCCCTCGCGCAGGGTCTTGGCGACCATGGCGTAGCGGTCGGCCAGAGCCTTCACATGATCCATGCCGGCGTAGAGGTCGGTGGGGTAGGGCGGCAGGCGGGTGCCGCCGGCGACCACTTGGCTGGTGCCATTGGCGGTGCCGCCGAGCTGGACGATGCGCTCGGCCAGATCGTCGGTGGAGGTGACGAGGGCGGTATAGAATTCCTCGAACAGCCGGTGCAACTCGCCGAAATGCGGGCCCTTGACGTTCCAATGAGCCTGGCGCGTGGCGTTGAACAGGTCGGTCGAGTCGGCTAGGCAGCCCTGCAGCACGCCGATCGAGACCTGCTTGGCGTTGGTCGGCACGTCGTTGCGGGTGGACTGGATGGCTGCGGATTTATCGGCGGATTTCGCCATGCTTGCTGTCCTCTTGGGTGTTGCACATGCAGATGTGGCGACACCTCGCGCCGAGGGCCACCCCCGGCGCGTTGCGTCTGCCATATGCCAGCGCCGGAACGCCGCCGCCGGGCGCATGACAAACATGTGCGCAACCACGCTGGCGTCCGGATTCTGCCCTGGCGATGATCCTGCGGACGCCCCTCGTGGAGGATCAGCATGGGACCGCGCCAGGAGCATGTAAGGATGTTCGCCGGCTACAACCGCTGGGCCAACCAGCGCCTCTATGCCGCCGCGGCGCGGCTGACGCCGGCGGCGCTCGCGGAGGATCGCGGGGCCTTCTTCGGCTCGCTGCTCGGCACCTTGAACCATCTGCTGGTGACCGACCGCCTGTGGCTGGCGCGGCTGGAGGGCGAGAGCCCGCGCGGCACCCGGCTGGATGCGATGCCGTATGGGGATTTCGCCGCCTTGCAGACGGCGCGCCAGGCCGAGGATGAGCGGCTGATCGGCTACGTCGCGGCGCTGGATGAGGCGCGGCTGGCCGCGCCGCTTACCTACGCCACCACCAGCGGTGCGGCGCAATCCCAGCCGCTGCATCAGGCGCTGGCCCATCTGTTCAACCACCAGACCCACCACCGCGGCCAGGCGCATCACTTGCTCGGGCTGGTGCTGGGGCGCGAAGGGACGCCGGTGCTCGACCTGCTGGCCTTCCAGCGCGTCGCTGCCGTGGCGCCGCAATAGCTTCCTCTTCCGGTCGCCCGGATGCCCGCGGGAATCAGTTGCCTTTGGAGTGTCCTTCCCCGCCATTGCCGCGCAAGGCCGTGCCGAAGTGCTGACCGGGAGGGGCCAGCCGGGGCCTCGCAAGGCTGCGCCACGGCTCCACGGGGAAGCCCTATGGCTCCACCTGGATGAACCGGGCCGCCTCGGGTGGCTCGCCACGGTGCAGCGCCGCTGCACGGGCCAGGGCCGCATGGTCGGAATCGGTCAGTCGCGCTGCCTCCCGCAGATGCTCCGTCCAGCTTGCCACTGCCCAGAGCTCCACCCAGCGCTCGGGATGCGCCACATCCTCGCACAGCCGCCAATCCTCGGCGCCGGAGCGCAGCCGGACCCGCCGTACCTCCTGCATGGCGGCAAGGAAGGCGGCGCGTTCCGCCGGGTCTATGCGATAGCGCACCACCTCCAGCACCCGGCCCGACCGTTCGCCGAGCACCGGGCGAAGCTCATCCGCCGGCGCCTCCGGCTGCGGGATGGCGGCGACGGTAGCCGGGGTTTGCGCCACGGCGACGGAATCGATCCGCCAGCGCCGCACCAGCACGGCGGCGATCGCGGCACCCACCGCGGCGGCGCCGAGCGCCAGCGGCACCCCGAAGCGCCCACCGAGCCAGCCGGCGAGCGCCGCGCCCGCCGCCATGACGCCGAAGAAGCTGAGCTGATAGATCGCGATCGCCCGCGCCCGCACCCAGCCCGGCGCCGCCAGCTGCGCTGCCGCGGCCAGGGTGCTGCCGGCGGCGATCCAGGAGGCGCCGTAGAGCAGCATCCCGAGCGCCGCCAGCGCCCAGTGCTGCGCGACGGCCAGCAGCGCCATCGACACCGCGCCGATGAGCGAGGCCCAGAGCACCATCCCGCTGCGGTCCAGCCGCCCGCGCAGCGCCGGCAGGGCGAAGCCGGCGGCGACCGCCGAGCCGCCCATCACCCCGAGCATCAGCCCGAAGGCCTGCGGCCCAAGGCCCAGTTGCTGTCGTACGAACAGCGGCAGCAGCCCCCAGACCGCGGCGCTGAACAGGAAGAAGGTGCAGGCCCGCAGGATCGCCGCCCGCATCGCCGGGCTGGCCGAGACGAAGCGCAGCCCGGCCCGCATGGCGGAGACCAGATGCTCCTTCGGCCCGCCCCCCGGCGCCTCGCGCCGCTTCCACAGGAGCAGCGCCAGGATCAGCACCAGGAAGGCGACTGCGTTCAGCGCGAAGGCGGCTTCCGGCCCGGCCCAGGCGATGGCGAAGCCGCCGATCGCCGGGCCGAGCGCCCGGGCCAGGTTGAAGCCGATGCCGTTGAGCGCGATGGCGCCGACCAGGTCCTCGCGCGGCACCAGCTCATTGGTGGTGGCGGCCCAGGCGGGGAAGTTCATCGCGCTGCCCGCACCGATCGCGAAGGTCAGCGCCAGCAGCCCCCAGGCGCCGATGTTGCCGGTCATGGTCAGCGCCGTCAGGATCAGCGCCATCGCCAGGATCCAGGCCTGGGCGCCAATCAGGAACAGCCGCCGGTCAATGATGTCGGCCAGAGCGCCGGCCGGCAGCGCCAGCAGGAAGACCGGCAGCATGGAGGCAGCCTGCACCAGGCTGACCATCATCGGGCTGGGATCGAGGCTTGTCATCAGCCACCCGGCGCCGGTGTTCTGCATCCAGCCGCCGATGTTGCTGGCCAGGGTCGCCAGCCAGAGGCTGCGGAACACGCCATGGCGCAGCGGCAGGAAGGCGCGCGGCAGGGGGATGCGTCGCGGGGCGAATCTCGGCATGGACCGCTTCTGCCCGTGGCCGGTCGCGGCGCCAAGGGAAACCACGGCGACAAGCTTGCGAGGCCGGGCCCGCCGCCCCAACTCGGACCTTATGGCAACTGATGGCGGCTTCGAGGCGTTCTGGCCTGCCTATCTGCGGGACCATGCCCGCCCGGCCACCCGGGCGGTGCATGTCGGCGGGACCCTGGCCGGGGCGGCGGTGTTGCTGGCCGGGGTGATCGCCGGGTCGTGGTGGCTGATGCTGCTGGCGCCGGTGCTGGGCTACGGCTGCGCCTGGGGGTCGCATCTGCTGGTGGAGCGCAACCGCCCCGCCACCTTCCGTCACCCGCTGTGGTCGCTGCGTGGCGATCTGCGCATGGCCTGGCTGGCGGTCACCGGCCGGCTCGGGGCGGAACTGCGCCGGCACGGGCTGTAGGGTCGGGCCCGCGTCCGGCGAGCTGGCAGCGTGGCTGCAATATCGCAACGAACTCGGTCAGGACGGATCGCGGAGGGCGCGAATGCCCCGGCGCGTAAATCCGCTGTAGGCGGCCGCCCGCCGCCCGACCTGCGCCGTAACCGAGCCACCACTCCGGATCCGAAGCCAGGCCCGTGGAACCCAATGCCTGCTGGTGACCTTCCACGGCTTGGCGGCGGAAGGCGGCCGACGCGCTGGTCGGGAGAGGTCCCGAGGGTCCTGCAAAGCCGCCCAGCGGCTTCGCGGGGATGCATCAGAACTCGGCGTCGAGGTCGAGTTCGGCGATGCCCTGCTCCGGCTCGCGCTCCGCCGCGGTGATCCACTCCCGCACCGCCGGCCAGGTCAGGATGGTGCGGGCATAGGCCTCGCAGCCCGGGTCCAGCGCCACCGCATAGGTGCGGAAGCGGGTGACCACCGGGGCGAACATCGCATCGGCGACGCTCGGCCTGGTACCGAACAGCCAGGGGCCGTCCCATTCCGCCAGGCAGTCGCGCCAAAGCTTCAGGATACGCTCGATGTCGGCCCGTGCCGCCGACCAGATGGTGAAGCCGGGGATGGTCGTCCGCAGGTTCATCGGCAGGGTGGAGCGCAGCGCGTGGAAGCCGGCATGCATCTCGCCGCTGATCGCCCGGCAGCGGGCGCGGGCGATGCGCTCCTCCGGCATCATCCGCGCCTCGGGGTAGCGCTCGTTCAGGTATTCGGCGATCGCCAGCGTGTCCCACAGCTCGGCGCCCTCGTGCGAGAGGCAGGGCAGCAGGATGGAGGAGGATTGCAGCAGCAGCTCCGCCCGCGCCGAGGGATCGTCGGGCGAGACGGTGTCGACGGTGAAGTCGAGCCCCGCCATCCGGGCCAGCAGGAAGCCGCGCATCGACCAGGAGGAGTAATTGCGGCTGCTGATGTGCAGCACCGCCGGCACGGCCACGGCGGGTGCCTCCGGCGGCGCGGCCCTGCGGCGCTTCGGCTCGGGCATCGCTGTCTCCTCGGCTTGGCGGCGTGGATCGAGACTAGCAGCGCCTTCGCTGTTGCGAAATGGTACATCACTGCCACGATAGGGACGCTGCCATGCTGCACCCTGTCGTCCGCCGCCCCCGGAGTACCCGCCTGCCTATGATCTACCATCTTTACCAGGCCCGGCAGGACCTGCTCACGCCGATGCGACGGCTGGCGCGCGGCTGGGGCGGCATCCTCTCGACGATGGACAGCGCGCATCCCGCCTTCTTCCCGCTCCACGCCACCCGCGCCGCGCTTGAGGTCTTCGCCGATTACGCAGTCACCCATACCCGGCCGGCGTTCGGCATCGACGCGGTGCGGGTCGGCAACCGCGTGGTCGCGGTCACCGAGGAGGTGGTGCAGGCGACGCCCTTCGCCAGCCTGCTGCATTTCCGCAAGGCCATTGAGGTGAGGCTGCCGCGGGTGCTGGTGGTGGCGCCGATGTCCGGGCATTTCGCCACCCTGCTGCGCAACACCGTGCAGGTGCTGCTGCAGGACCACGACGTCTACATCACCGATTGGCACAACGCCCGTGACATCCCGGTGGCCGAGGGGCGCTTCGGCCTCGATGAGTTCACCGCCCACATCATGGAGTTCCTGCGCGCCATCGGTCCCGGCAGCCATGTGCTGGCGGTGTGCCAGCCGGTGGTCTCGGTGCTCTCGGCGGTCGCGCTGATGGCCGAGGAGCGCGATTGCGCGACGCCGCGGACCATGACCCTGATGGCCGGGCCGATCGACACCCGCATCAAGCCGACCAAGGTGAACGAGCTGGCCAACAGCAAATCGATCGACTGGTTCGAGCGCAACCTGGTCGCCAAGGTGCCCTGGCGGCACAAGGGCGGCGGCCGGCGGGTCTACCCCGGTGCGCTGCAGCTGACGGCCTTCATGTCGATGAACCTCGGCCGGCATGCCAAGGCGTACCAGGACCAGTTCCTCCACCTGCTCGATGGCGACCTGGCCAAGGCCGGGCAGCACCGCCGCTTCTACGACGAGTACCTGGCCGTCATGGACCTGCCGGCCGAGTTCTACCTGGAGACCGTCGGCACCGTGTTCCAGCAGCATGCGCTGCCGCTCGGCACCCTGGAATGGCGTGGCCGCCGCGTGCGGCCGGAGGCGATCCGCCGCACCGCGGTGATGACGGTGGAAGGCGAGAAGGACGATATCTGCGCGGTGGGCCAGACCATGGCGGCGCTCGACCTCTGCCGCGGCGTGCCGGTGACGATGAAGCGTCACCACCTGCAGACCGGCGTCGGCCATTACGGCGTATTCAGCGGCCGGCGCTGGGCGCAGGAGATCTATCCGCGGGTGCGGGAGATGATCCAGTCCTATTCGGACGCCCTCTGAATGCAGCGGGCGACGGCGGCCGCTCGGCGGTTCGGCGGCAGGTGGCAGCGGCGGATGGACCGGTTCTTCCATCTCACGGAACGCAGGACGAACCTGCGCACCGAGGGGCTGGCCGGCGTCACCACCTTCCTGACCATGGTCTATGTCGTCATCATCAACCCGGCGGTCCTGGCGCAGGCGGGGGTCGACCAGGGTGCCGCCTTCGTCGCCACCTGCCTGGCCGCCGCCATCGGCTCGGCGCTGATGGGGCTGCTGGCGAATTTCCCCATTGCCCTGGCGCCGGGGATGGGACTGAACGCCTATTTCGCCTATGCCGTGGTGCTCGGCATGGGGGTGCCGTGGCAGGTGGCGCTGGGGGCGGTGTTCCTCTCCGGGCTGCTGTTCATGCTGGTGTCGGTGCTGGAGATGCGGGAATGGCTGATCAACGGCATCCCGCTCAGCCTGAAGCTCGGCATCGCCGCCGGCATCGGCTGTTTCCTCGGCCTGATCGGCCTCAAGACCATGGGGCTGGTGATCGACAACCCGGCCACCCTGCTCGGGATCGGCGATTTGCGTGAGCCGGCGACCCTGCTTGGCGCCGTCGGCTTCCTGCTGATCGGCATCTTCACGGTGTGGCGGGTGCCGGGGGCCATCGTGCTCGGCATCCTGATCACCGCGGCGCTCGGCGTGCCCTTCGGATTGACCGAGATCGGCGGAGTGGTCAGCCTGCCGCCGTCGCTGGCACCCACCTTCCTGCACCTCGACATCGCCGGCGCCCTGGGTATCGGCATCACCGGCATCGTCTTCAGCTTCTTCCTAGTCGACCTGCTGGACAACACCGGGACGCTGATCGCCACCACCCGCCGCGCCGGGCTGATGCGCAAGGACGGCACCGTGCCCAACCTCGGGCCGGCGTTGCTGGCGGACAGCGGCGGCGCGGTGATCGGCGCGGTGCTCGGCACCTCCACCACGGTCAGCTACATGGAGAGCGCCTCCGGCGTGCAGGCCGGCGGGCGCACCGGGCTGAACGCGGTCACCGTCGCGGTGCTGTTTCTGGTGACGCTGTTCCTCTCGCCGCTCGCCACCGGCGTTCCCGGCTTCGCCACCGCTCCGGCGCTGGTCTTCGTCGCCTGTCTGATGGTCCAGGCGCTGCGCGAGTTGGGGTGGGAGGACCCGACCGAATACGTGCCCGCGGTGATCACCACCCTGGCGACGCCCTTCACCTTCTCCATCGCCACCGGCATCGGCCTCGGCTTCATCACCTATGCGATGCTGAAGACGGCGGCCGGGCGGGCGCGCGAGGTCACCGCCGCAGTCTGGCTGCTGGCCGGGCTGTGCCTGGTGAAGCTCATCCTGGGCTGACGCCGGCGGCCCCTGTGCCGCCGGGCCTTGCCCCAGGCGGCGGGGCGGACGCATCCTCGCCGTTCCGCGCGAGGACGCCGCCGTGCCCAGCCCCATCTGCCTTAGCTTCGACAACGGGCCGGAGCCGGAGGCGACTCCCTTCGTGCTCGATGTGCTGGCCCGCCGCCGCATTCCGGCGATCTTCTTCGTGGTGGGAGAGAAATTGCGCGACCCGGCCCGGCGGGCGCTGGCGGAGCGCGCCAGGGCGGAGGGGCATCCGGTCGGCAACCACACCCTGACCCATGGGGTGCCGCTCGGACGCCGCGGCGGCGCCGAGGCGGTGGCGGAGATCGCCAAGACCGATGCGCTGCTCGGCAGGCTGCGCGAGCCGGAGCGCCTGTTCCGGCCGAATGGCGGCGGCGGTGAACTCGGGCCGCATCTGCTGAACGCCAGTGCGGTGCGGCACCTGCGGGCGGGTGGCCATACGGTGGTGCTGTGGAACGCCGTGCCGCGCGACTTCGCCGCGCCGGATGACTGGCCGGCGACCGCTTTCGCCCAGCATGCGGCGGCAACCGGGCCGCTGCTGATGGTGCTGCATGACCTGCCGAACGGGGCGATGCGGCATCTGGACCGGGTGCTGGGGCGTTGGCAGGACCTCGGGGTGGAGTTCCTCGCCACGCCCCCGGCAGCCTGCGTGCCTCTGCGCGCCGGCGTGCCGACCGAGGCGCTTGACCGTTATGTCTCGGCGGATCCCGCACCCTGAACCGCGCCTGCCGTCCTTCCCCACCAGATCGCTGAAACGAGACCTGGGCAAGACACCAGCCACGCACAGGAAGTAGCGGAGGCGCTCCATCAGGCACGCGCTGCAGCGCTCATCCACCACAGCCCAATATCCTTGATCATGATGCCTGATGCGGAGCACGGTTTGCTGCCCGGAGCGGATCGTGGAGCGGCGTGAACGCAATCCGCTGTAGGTCTTCAGGGAGGAGATCGCCATGTACGTATCGATACGGCGGTATCGCGGGATTGGCGCAACGGCCGAGCAGATGGTCCCGAAGGCAATCCAGGGCCTGCTTCCCATCCTCAGGCAGTCAGACGGCTTCGCCGCCTACTGCGTCATCACGGGTGATGATGCCGACCTTCATTCCATCAGCCTGTTCGACACCCGGGAGGCAGCGAACGCCGCCTACGACAAGGTCCGTGCCTGGGTGCAGGCCAATCTCAGTGGATGGATACGGAGCCCGCCCGAGATCATGCAGGGCGGGTCGGCAAACCACGATCTGACGCAGCTGCGCAGCGGTGCGACGGACAAGGTTTTCGCCAGGGTGAACCGCTACACCGGGCGCCGGGGCTCGATCGAGGAGATGAGGCGACGGGTCGACCAGGACATCCTGCCGGTTATGCGGGGGCAGGCCGGCTTCCGCGGCTTCGTCAACCTGATGTCCGACCAGGACCCCACCCGCGGCGCCGCCATCTCCTTCTGGCAGAACGCCGAGGCGGCAAACGCCTGGGCCAGCCACTTCACCCAAGCACTCCTGCCGAAGCTGCGTGACATTCTGCCCGACCCGCCGGAGAGTGCCTCCGGGATGAGTGTCCTGCTGGTGACCTCACCCGCGGCCGGGCGCGACCCTGCGGCCTGAGCCGCCGGGAAGCGTCAGGCCGTGCCAAGTCGCACCGCTGCACCGGCGGCGCCGGCCAACGGGGAGGATCCTGCGCCATGCTGCGTCGTACCATGTTGGCGAGCCTCGCCGCGCTGCCGGCCCGTGCCGCCGAATGGCCGGACCGGCCGCTGCGGATGATCGTGCCCTTCGCCGCCGGCACCACCACCGACATCCTCGGCCGCATCGCCGCCACCGCCATCTCTCGCGGCGTCGGCCAGCCGGTGGTGGTGGACAACCGGGCCGGCGCCGGCGGCACGGTCGGCAGCGCGGCGGTCGCCCAGGCGGCGGCGGATGGCCATACCCTGCTGTTCGGCACCAGCGGCACCATGGCGACCAACCCGATCATCATGCCGGGCATCCCCTACGACCCGTTGCGCGATTTCGCGCCGGTCGCCAGCTTCGCCCGCACCAGCGTGGTGCTCGGTGCGCGGCCGCAACTCGGGGCGGGGGATGACGCGGAGTTCCTGGCACTCGGTCGCAGGCAGACGCTTTCAGTGGGGACCGCCGGTACCGGCACCACCGGCCACCTTACCCAGGCGCTGATCGCGCTGCGCAGCGGTGTCACGCTGACCCATGTGCCCTACCGCGACGGCGCGCGGGCGATCGCCGACCTGTTGAACGGTACGCTCGATGCCATGGTCTACCACCCGCTCGGCTTCCTGCCGCACATCCGCAGCGGTGCGATCCGCCCCCTCGCGGTGACTGGCAAGGCACGGCATTTCCTCTTTCCCGAGGTGCCGACGCTGATCGAGGCCGGGCTGCCCGGCGCGGTGGTGGAGGGGTGGTGGGGCGTCTTTGCCCCGGCCGGGACGCCGGCGCCGGTCATCGGCCGGCTGAATGCGCTGGTGAATGTGGCGCTGACCGACCCGGCGACCCGGGCGGAGTTGGAGCGGCAGGGGCTGGAGGTGATGGGCGGCACGCCCGAGGAGCTTGCCGACCATACCCGCAGCGAATTGGCGCGGCAGCGCGAGGTGGTGCAGGCGGCGGGCATCACGGCGGAGTAGGGCAGGGCCGGGAGCCCGGCCCTTCACGACCCTACGGCAGCAGCGCCTGCGCCTCCGCCCACAGCCGCTGCACCAGTGCCCCCGCCGGCTCCGCCGTTCCGAGGGCGGCGCCCTGGCCGGCCCATGTCTGCATGCGGGAGGCGTCGCCGGCCGCCTCGGCCGCCGCCCGCACCGGCGCCATCATCGCGCGCTGCACCGGATAGGGGGCCGGGCGGAGGTCCCCGGCGAAGGCCTCGGTGACCGCATTGCGAATGCCGCGGGCCAGCCGGCCGGAGAAGGCGCGGGTCAGCACGGTATCCTCCGGCTTCGCAACAGCCAGCGCCGCCGCCCAGGCCGGGTGCAGCCCGGTCTCCGGGCAGCGGAGGAAGGCGGTGCCGAGTTGGACCGCGCTGGCGCCGAGGGTCAGCGCCGCGGCAATCCCCCGGCCGTCCATGATGCCGCCGGCCGCGATCACCGGAATGCCCACCGCATCCACGACCTGCGGCAGCAGCGCGAACAGCCCATTGAGCCCGGCTTCGGCCGCACCAGGGTCGAAGCTGCCACGGTGCCCGCCGGCCTCGGCACCCTGTGCCACCACCGCCGCGGCGCCGGCAGCCTCGGCGGCGCGGGCTTCGGCGACCGTGGTCGCATTGGCGAACCAAGCGATGCCGCGCTCGGCCAGGCGCGCCGCGACCTCCGGCGGGAGGACCCCCATGATGCAGGAGGCGACCACCGGCCCCGCTGTCAGCAGTGCCTCCAGCTGGGCGGCGAAATCCTGGACGAAGGGGCCGGGGCCGGGGTCCGGCACGGCGATGCCGGCCAGCCGCTCCAGCCTCTCCCGCACCCGTGCCTCATGCGCCGCGTCGCGGACCGGGGCGGGGTCGGGAATCCAGAGGTTGATCTGGAAGGCGCCGTTGCTGCGGCTGCGGAAGCTGGCGACCCAGTCGGCCATGGCCGCCGGGCTGCTCATCAGCGCGCCGAAGCCGCCCATGCCGCCGGCCGAAGCAACCGCGGCGGCAAGCGGCGGCGGGCAGGCTCCGGCCATCGGCGCCTGCAGGATCGGGACGCGCAGGTCATGGCGGGAGCAGAAGGCGGCGGCACGGCTACGGGCATCGGTCATGGTCATTCCCTCCGCAGCCCAAGGTGGCCGTCCAGCGCGCCAGACGCCAGAGCCGCGGCGGTGGGACCGCCATCGGCACCGCACGAGCATCTGCAAGGGTGGCGTCCCACGAAGCCATGGCCCCATAGTTCGGAACGGCGCCAGAGCGGCTAGCGATGTTGAAGATCCTGGTGCCTAGTCCTGCTCGCGACGATCGCGCATGGCGGCCTCGCCTTCATGTTCCGGGATGGCTTGGCATCATAGCGGCCGGGCTCATCGCTGACGCCTTGTGCAGCCCTGAGGGCGACTCCTGTGCACGTGGGGCGGTAGCCGGTGCAGGGCCCCTGCCTTCCTAGCCATCGTCGTTGCGGGCACAGCGGCGGGCGGCATCGGTGCCCGGCGCCTGCTTCGCCGCCGGTCGTGACCGTTGCTAGCCTGGGCGCGTCGCGCCGCCGACCATGTCGCGGATCCGCTCCGCCAGCGTCTCCACCGAAAAGGGCTTGGTCAGCAGCGCCATCCCCGGCTCCAGCGAGCCGGTGCCGAGGGTGGCCGCCTCGGCGTAGCCGGTGACGAACAGGACCTTCAGCCCCGGCCGCAGCAGCCTGGCCTGGTCGGCGAGCTGCCGCCCGTTCATCCCGCCCGGCAGCCCGACATCGGTAACCAGCAGGTCGAGCCGCTCGGCGCCGCGCAGGATCTCCAGCCCGGCCGGTCCGTCGGTCGCATGCAGCGTGCGGTAGCCGAGGTCGTGCAGCACCTCAGTCAGCACGTCGAGCACCACCGCCTCATCCTCCACCACCAGCACGGTCTCGTTGCCCTGGGCGTGGCACTGGCCATCGCCGGCGGTGGCGAGGGCCGGCTCGGCTGGCATGCCGCCGCGATGGCGCGGCAGGAGGAGCGTCACCGTGGTGCCTTTCTCCGGCCTGGAGTGGAGCCGCACCACGCCGCCGGATTGCCGGGCGAAGCCATAGACCATGGAGAGACCGAGCCCAGTGCCCTGGCCGATCGGCTTGGTGGTGAAGAAGGGGTCGAAGGCGCGGGCCATCACCGCCGGCGTCATGCCCGCACCGGTATCGATGACGTCCAAGCAGAGGTAGTCGCCAGCTGCCAGCTCGCCTCCCGCCGGCAAGCTGGCATTGCGCAAGCCGATGCAGAGGTGGCCACCGTCCGGCATGGCGTCACGCGCATTGATCGCCAGGTTGAGGACCACATTCTCCAGCTGGCTGGGATCGCAGAGGATCGGCCAGATCCCCGGCTCGGCACCGATCTCGAGCGCGATGGCGGGGCCGATGGTCCGCCGCAGCAGCTCCGCCATGTCCTCCAGCAGCCGGGCGGCATCGACCGGCCTGGGGTCGAGCGGCTGGCGGCGGGCGAAGGCCAGCAGCCGCTGGGTCAACGCCGCCGCCCGCCGTGCCGATTGCGTCGCCGCCTCCACATAGCGTTCCGCCTCGACCGCGCGGCCCGCCGCCACCCGGCGCTGCATCAGCGTCAGCGAGCCGATGATGCCGGTTAGCAGGTTGTTGAAATCATGCGCGATGCCGCCGGTCAGCTGGCCCAGCGCCTCCATTTTCTGCGCCTGCCGCAGTTGCTCCTCGGTGGCGCGCAGCGCCTCGGTCGCCTCCCGCTCCGCGGTTACGTCGCGGCCAACGCCATGGACCAGCCCTTCCTCCGCCGCCGCCATCCAGGAGATCCAGCGCCAGTTGCCATCCTTGTGGCGGCAGCGGGTCTCGAAATGCCGCGTGGTATGCCCGGCCGCCAGCCGCGCCGTCTCCTGCCTGGCAGGACCAAGGTCGTCGGGATGCAGCAGGGTGAACAGGTTGGTGCGATGCAACTCGGCCTTGGTCCAACCGAGCACCGCGGTCCAGGCCGGGTTTACCGCCCGAACGCCGCCGTCGAAGTCGGCGACCACCATCAGGTCGCGGGAGATACGCCAGAGCCGGTCGCGTTCCTCGGTGCGTTCGGCGACCCGCGCCTCGAGCGCGTCGTTCAGCGCGTGCGCCGCCACCTCCGCTGCATGCCGCTCCGAGATGTCGATGACCGAGCCGATGTAGCCGAGGAACTCGCCACCCGGGCCGCGCCGTGCCGCCGCGGTGGCGAGCACCCAGCGCCAGTCCCCGTGGCGGTGGCGGAGCCGGTATTCCACGGTGAAATCGGCGGCGCTGGCATTGGCGGCGATGAAGGTGCTTTCGGCCCGCGCGTGGTCCTCGGGATGCGCCGCCGCGAGCCAGCCGAAGCCGAGGTCATTCTGCGCGTCCCGGCCGGTGAACTCGATCCAGCGACGGTTGAACCAGATGCAGTGGCCCGTGGCATCAGTGGTCCAGATCATCACCGGCGCATCGTCGGCCAGGCTCCGGAAGCGATTCTCGCTCTCCCGCAGCGCCGCCTCGGTCTCGGCCCGGGCGCGGTCGGCCAGCACCCGCCAGGTGGTCTCGGCACAGACGCAGAAAAGGCCGATGACCTGCCCGGCCGCGTCGCGTAGCGGGCTGAAGGAGAAATCGTACCAGCTCTCCTCCCGGCGGCCGTTCCGCTCCGTCGCCAGCAGGAGATTATCCGCCAGGGTTGCTTTGCCGGCCAGCGTGCGTCGGATCAGCGGGAGGATCTCGTCCCAGATCTCGGACCAGACCTGTTGGAAGGGCTGGCCCAGCGCCCGTGGGTGGCGGGCGCGTAGCACCTCCCCATAGGCGTCGTTGTAGAGGATGCCGAGCTCCGGCCCCCAGGCGACGACCATCGGCTGACGCGAGTCGAGGATCAGGTCGATCACGGTGCGGAGCGCGGCGGGCCAGCCGGAGGGCGGGCCGAGCGGCGATGTGCTCCAGTCGTATTGCCGCAACAGCGCGCCGGTCGCGCCGCCATGGGCAAGGAAATCGCCGTGACCTTCGGCAGGCGCCGGCGCGGGGGGCTGCTGGCTCGGCATGATCGACTGGTAGATCCCGTCGGGCTGCGCCGGCGGAGCGCGCAAGCGCGAATACATAGTACGAAATCTCGTGGCCAGGCAGCGAATGACACTCACATCCCCGGCAGCGGACCGCACCAGATGCGCCGAAGCGGGCAGGCGGCATCCGCCCTGGAGGTGTTGACTGGTGGGCAAGTGCCCCAACGGGAGCGGATCCGGTCTGGATGGGCCCGGTCCGGAACAGAAGCCGGTCAGGCGGGTTCGGGCGAATGGCAGGGATGTCTCACAAGACCCTGAATCGGGATTGCTTCAGGCCATTGAGCAATCTCGCCCTGCAGCGATCCGCCCTATCCGGCGCCGGCCAGCCGCCCGGGTAGTTCGCTGATCGCCTCCAGCGCGGCGTTGGCAAAGGCCAGTCGCAGGTGGCGGTCCTGGCCCGAATTGCGGGCCGGGCCGAAGAAGGGACCTGGCAGGCCGAGCAGCCCGCGTTGCACCGCCAGCGCCTCGGCGACCGCCAGCGCATCCGGCCCATCCTCCGGCACCCGCAGGTAGGCGAAATAGGCCCCGAGCGACTCCAGCCGCCAGCCCGGCAGTTGGCCCGCCGCCTGGCGGAAGGCGGCGGCGCGCCCGGCCATGAGGTCGCGGTTGCCGGCGCGCCATCCGGCCAGCGCCGGCACCGCCCAGGCCAGCGCCGCCTGGGCGGGGCGCGGGGCGCAGATCTGCTGGGTGTCCAGCGCCTTCATCAGCTCGGCCCGGACGCCGGGGCCGGCGAGGATGGCGCCGACCCGATGGCCAGGCACGCAATAGGCCTTGGAGAAGCTGTAGAGCTGGATGATGCCGTCGCGCCAGGCGGGGTCCTGGAACAGCGCATGCGGCGGGGTGGCGACGGCCGGCAGGAAATCCCGGTAGGTCTCGTCCAGCACCAGCCAGGCGCCGTGGCGGCGGCAGAGCGCGGCGCAGCGGGCGATGACCTCGGCCGGGTAGACCGCGCCGGTCGGGTTGTTCGGCGAGACCAGCACCAGCGCCCGGGCGCCGGCCGCCAATAGCGGCTCCAGCCGCTCGGGGTCGGGGATGAAACCGTCCCCGGCGCGGCAGGGCAGGGGCAGGGCGCGGATGCCGGCCATGCTCAGCGCCATGGCGTGGTTGAAGTACCAGGGGGTGGGCAGCACCACCGCCTCGCCCTCGGCGGCCAGCACCGCCATGGTCATGGCGAAGCCGAGGTTGCAGCCGGCGGTGATGGCGACATCGGCGGCGGTGACCGGGGCGGCGTAGAATTGCGCGATATCGGCCGCCAGCGCTTCCCGCAGGGTCGGCTCGCCGTCGATCGGGCCGTAGCCGGCGGTGGCGGCACTGCCGGCCAGGCTGGCGAGCCTCGCCAGCAGCTCCGGATGCGGCGGGTAGCCCGGCACCGCCTGGGTCAGGTCGATCATTGGCCCGGCCTGGCCGGCGTAGCGCGCCGCCCAGCTTCGGACGGAGGGGATGGGCGGGGCGGCGGTGGCGCGGATTCGCGGCGAGAGCGGCGGCATGGCGGCAGGCTTCCCACTCCACGCCCGGCCAGTCTACCGCAGAGTGCGTTCATGTCCGAACGTCAGCCCGCGGTAGCCTGTTGTTTGCAGAGCGGATTCGCGCTCCGGGGCGTTCACGCCCATGCACGATCCGCTCCAGGCCTGCCGGGGGCGTGGCCCGACGAGGCGACGGCTCACGCCTTACGAATGACCTTGCGGGCCTCCATCCCGGCGATCTCCGCCGCGCCGAAGCCCAGCTCCTCCAGCACCTCGGCGGTGTGCTCGCCAAGGCGGGGCGCCTGTTGCCGGATATTGGCCGGGGTCTTCTCGAAGCGGGTCGGCGGCTTGGGCAGGCGGATGCGGCCCTCGCTCGGGTGGTCATGCAGCCCGAACATCCCGACCGCCTTCAGATGCGGATGCTCGGTCACCTCGCCGATCGGGGTGAAGGCGGTGGCCGGCACGTCATTCTCCTGGCAGAGCGCCAGCCATTCCGCGGTGGTGCGGGTCAGCGCCACCTCGCGCAGCGCGGCATAGACCTTGTCGATATTCGCGTTGCGCTGCACCGGGTCGCGCAGGTGCAGCTCCTCGATCAGCTCCGGCCGGCCGGCGGCGGTGAAGAAGGCGACCCAATTGGCCGAGGAATAGGGTAGCAGGGTGACCCAGCCGTCCTTGGTGCGCGCCGGCTTCCTGTGGCGCAGCCGCTTGTAGCCGGGCTCGCCGATCGAGGGTTCGAAGGCCATGCCGCCGAGATGCTCGACGCCGACGAAGGCGCTCAGCGTCTCCAGCATCGGCACCTCCACCAGCTGGCCCTCGCCGCTGCGCTCGCGGTGCAGCAGGGCGCCGAGCACCGCCGAGAGCAGCGCCATGCCGGTGATCTTGTCGGCCACCAGGGAGGGGACGAAGCGCGGCTCCCCGGTCTCCTCGCCGACGATGTCGGCGAGGCCCGAGGCGGCCTGGATGATCTCGTCGAAGGCCGGGCGGGCGCGGTACGGGCCATCCTGGCCGAAGCCGGTGGCAACGGCGAAGACCAGCTTCGGGTTCAGCCGGCGGCATTCCTCCGGCCCGAAGCCGAGTCGCGCCATGCCGGCGGGGCGAATGTTGGTGACCAGCACATCGGTCCGCGGGATCAGCCGCCGCAGCGCCTCCTTGCCCTCCGGCGACTTCAGGTCGATCGCCAGCGAGCGCTTGTTGCGGTTGAGGCCAAGGTAGACCGAGGCCATGCCGCGGTTGCGGTAGAGGCCGGAGTTGCGGACGATGTCACCGGTCGGCGGCTCGATCTTGATGACCTCGGCGCCCCAGTCGCCCAGGGTCTGGGTGCAGAACGGGCCTAGCACGACGGCCGTCAGGTCGAGGACGCGAATCCCCTTCAGCGGACCGGTCGCCTCGGTGGCGCTGGCTGTGGTGGTGCTGGCTTCGGTCCCGATCGCGTCGGACATGGGCTCCCCCGGAATTCTCTTCCCCCAGGAATACGGCGTGCGGCGCGCGGGGGAAACCCGGGCGGATCGGCAGGCGCGCACCTCCGTCGATTTGCGGGGCGCGTCGCAGGCCAATTTGCACCCGCGCGTCTCTGGCGCGACACTACGGCAGCGGCCATGAGGGGCCGTGGGGAAGGGAGCGCGAGCGGCGCATGAGCATCAAGGGCAAGGCCTATATCGCGGGGGCCTATGAGCACCCGACGCGACTGGCGAAGGACAAGTCGGTCGCACAGCTCCACGCGGAAGCCGCGCTCGGCGCGCTGCGCGATGCCGGGCTGACCAAGGCCGATGTCGACGGCTATTTCTGCGCCGGCGACGCGCCCGGCCTCGGGCCGATCGCCATGGTCGACTACATGGGCCTGACGCTGAAGCATTACGACAGCACCGATGTCGGCGGCTGTTCCTACATCGCCCATGTCGCGCACGCCGCCGAGGCGATCGCCGCCGGCAAGTGCAAGGTGGCGCTGATCACCCTGGCCGGACGGCCGCGGTCGGAAGGCCATTCCGGCGCGACGCCGCGGATGCGCGGCGCCGATGCGCCGGACACCCAGTGGGAATTCCCGCTCGGCGTCGCCACGGTGAACGCCTATGCGATGGTCGCGGCGCGGCACATGCACCAGTTCGGCACCACCGCCGAGCAGCTCGCCTGGGTGAAGGTCGCCGCCAGCCACCATGCCCAGTACAACGAACACGCGATGCTGCGCGACGTGGTGACGGTGGAGCAGGTGGTGGGCAGCCCGCTGATCGCCACGCCGCTGCACCGGCTGGATTGCTGCGTCGTCTCCGACGGTGGCGGCGCGCTGGTCGTCGTCGCGCCGGAGATCGCAAAGTCGCTGAAGCGGCCGCTGGTGAAGGTGCTGGGCGCCGGCGAATCGATCAAGGGCCAGATGGGCGGCGACGTCGACCTGACCTATTCCGCCGGCGTGCGCAGCGGCCCCGCCGCCTTCGCCGAGGCGGGCGTCAAGCCGGGCGACATCAAATACGCCAGCATCTACGACAGCTTCACCATCACCGTGGTGGTGCAGCTGGAGGACATCGGCTTCTGCGAGAAGGGCCAGGGCGGCCGGTTCGTGGCCGACGGCAACCTCATCAGCGGCGTCGGCAAGCTGCCCTTCAACACCGACGGCGGCGGGCTCTGCAACAACCACCCGGCGAACCGCGGCGGCATCACCAAGGTGATCGAGGCGGTGCGGCAGCTGCGCGGCGAGGCGCATCCGAAGGTGCAGGTGCCGAATTGCAATCTGGCGCTGGCGCATGGCACCGGCGGGCTGCTCGGCAGCCGGCACGGCGCCGCCACGCTCATCATGGAACGGGAGTGATCCGCATGGCTGCCAAGGAACGCGCGATCCCCGCGCCCGGCGTCAACCCCGAGACCGCGCCCTTCTGGGCCGCGGCCAAGGAAGGCAAATTCCTCATCAAGCGCTGCACCGCCTGCAACAAGGCGCATTGGTATCCGCGCGCGACCTGCCCGCACTGCATGAGCGAGACGACCGAATGGGTCGAGAGCAAGGGCACCGGCACCATCTACAGCGTCAGCGTGATGAAGCGCGCGCCGGAGGTCTACGCCATCGCCTATGTCACGCTGGATGACGGGCCGACGATGATGACCAACATCGTCGAGTGCGACTTCGACAAGGTGGCGATCGGCGACAAGGTGCAGATCACCTGGCGTCCGACCCAGGACGACGGCCCGCCCTATCCGGTGTTCAAGCCGGCCTGAGGCAAGGGAGCGGTCGGCGCAGGCCGACCGCCCCTGCTTTTCGGCGACATGGGGCCGTTCAGCACCGGCACCTACACTTCGGCCATGCGCGCAGCATCGGCTATCGCTCCGGCGGCATGCTGCCTGGAACCTTCCAGGCGGAGCAGCCATGCCTCAAAACCCCACCCCCACATCTGTCGGCTTCGGCCCGCACCCTGACCAACAAGCCGGCTTCTTCGGCTGGCGCGTGGTCTGGGCGGCCTTCACCGTCGCCATCTTCGGCTGGGGTGTCGGCTTTTATGGCCCGCCGATCTTCCTGCATGCCGTGCATGAGGCGCGCGGCTGGCCGATTGCCCTGGTCTCGGCCGCCGTCACCAGCGCGGCAGCGATGGCCGCGGCGCTCGGCGTGTTCGGCTGGGCGCTGGCGGCGGAGCCCTGGCAGCTTTTCGCGGCGACATTGCTGAGCGGCTTCGGCTACGCGGCGACCGGGGCGGCGGCGATCAACGCCATGGTTTCCCCCTGGTTCATCCGCCGGCGGCCAGCGGCGCTCAGCATGGCCTACAACGGTGCCAGCATCGGCGGCGTGCTGCTCTCCCCTCTCTGGGTTGCGCTGATCGCCGGGCTCGGCTTTGCCGGGGCGGCGGCGGTGGTGGGCGGCGCCATGGTGATGACGCTCTGCTGGCTCTCGGCTCGGATCTTCTCCCGGACACCGGCCGCATTGGGCCAGGCGCCGGATGGCGAGGCGGTGACTGCCCCGCCTCCCGCGGCGGCGGGTGTATCCCGGCCTGGCGCCCTTCTGTGGCACGACCGGCGCTTCGCCACGCTGGTGGCCGCCACCGCGCTCGGCCTCTTCGCCCAGATCGGCCTCATTGCCCATCTCTTCTCATTGCTGGTGCCGGTGTTCGGTGCCCAGCGTGCCGGCTTTGTCGCCGGGCTGGCGACCGGCTGTGCCATCCTTGGCCGTACGGCACTCGGCTGGCTGATGCCGCCGGGGGCGGATCGGCGCCGGGCGGCGGCAGCGAATTACGGGCTGCAGCTCTGCGGGTCCCTCGTCCTGCTGGCTGCCGGTGGCACGAGCATCCCGCTGCTGGTGCTGGGCGTGGTGCTGTTCGGCCTCGGCCTCGGCAACGCCACCTCGTTGCCGCCGCTAATCGCCCAGCAGGATTTCGCCCCGGCGGAGACCGCCCGGGTCGTCGCCCTGGTCACCGCCTGCAGCCAGGCCGTCTATGCCTTCGCGCCAGCGGCTTTCGGGGCGCTGCGCGAGGTGCTGCCCGCCACCGAGGCACCTGGCGCGGCCCCCTTGCTGTTCCTGGCGACCGGGGCGTTCCAGCTTCTGGCGGTCATCACCGTACTGGGGCACAGGCGCGCGTCCGTCGTGCTGCGGGCAGGGGCGTAGACAGCGGAGGCGTGGCCGCCAGGGGCCGTAAAGCCCGCTCCAAACCCAGGCCAGGGTCTGAGGATGCTTGTCCGCCCGGCGGGGGCGGGGGGTAGCGCCTCCCCGATCCAACCCCATTATTCTCAAGCATGTCTTCGAAAGCAGAGGCTCGAGGCGAAATTCCCGCTGGTCGCCCAGGCCGTTTCACCCACCCGCCGAGCGACGCAGCCTCCCCACATCGAAGCCTTCCGCCCGCGCCAGCTCCACCGCCCCTGCATAGGCCGCCGGCGCCATCTCCGGCGTCCGCGACAGCACCCAGAGGTAATCCCGATCCGGCGCCCCCACGACGGCCCAGCGGTAGTCGGGATCGAGGCCGATTACCCAATAGTCGCCATAGAAGGGCCAGAAGAAGGTCACCCGGAGCCGGGCGTTGTTGCTGCCCTCGACCACATAGGCCCGGCCGCGCGCAACGCGTTCCTCGCCGCGATCCAGGCAGCGGTTCTCGACGCCGATCTGGCCATCCTCGCGCGCCGTATAGGTGGCGGTCACCTGAGTACAGCGCCGTCCACCGCCATCCTGGAAGCGGTTGGGGAAGCGGGCAACCTCATGCCAGACGCCGAGGTAGCGCGGCAGCTCCACCGCGGCGACGGTCTGCGGCGCGTCGGCAGCCGGCCTGGCGCAGTCGGCCAGAAGAGCAAGCAGCATGAGCAGGCGCTTCATGGCACGCCCCCGGCCGGCAGCGCAGCCACATGGTTGAAGATCGCCCCGACGGTGGCGATCCGACCTCCTCCTGTGCCGCGATCGCTGCCAGTGCGCCGCGCAGCACTCGCAGGCGGTAAGGTTGGTCGAGGATGCAGGGATGCAACACGATGCCTACCCCCTGCGGAACATCGTCGCGGCCCGCCACCGCTGTTGGCGTCCGGCGCCAACTCCGGCCCCAGCGTCTTGCCAAAAGCGAAATGCCCAAGGGTCGTCCCGAGGTATACCGCGAGCTTCGTCCCGCCTGGCCAGGCGTGGCGCGTTCGGTCGGGCCAGGGCGAGCAGACGTGGCGGCCATGGGTCGGCAGCATCGGCGGCTCCGGCGGAAGGGTGTCGATAATGTTACTACTTAGGATCATTCCGTAACTGTCGGTACCGCGTGACGGCAACCCCCGTACGGGGCTATCTACAGCGCATGATCACTCCCGGGGAGGGCAATGCGGGCGCGGCACGGGCCCTGCTGCGCCAGCAATCGAAGGCCCTGCGCGGCCATGTGCTGCGGCCGGTGGCCTTTGGCCTCGCCGCCACCATCACCGGCCTGCTCGGCGCCTGGCTGGTAGCCCGTCTGGTCGCCGCGCTGCTCGGTCATCCGGGTGCTGGCTGGGACGATCTGGCCGCTACCGGGGCGCTGGCGCTGCTCGGTATCGGTCTTGGCCTGGCCCAGGAACGCAGCCAGCTCGCGGCAGGAGAGGCGGCGCGGGCCCGGCTACGGGATGCCGCCTTCGCCCGACTGCTCGCCCTCGGCCCGGCCGATCCGCGCGGCGTCGGCGAGCGCGCCAGCCTGGTGGTCGACCGGATCGAGGCGCTGGACGGCTATTTCGCCCGCTGGCTGCCGGCCGCCGCCCTGGCGCTGCTGGCGCCGCTCGTCGTCATCGTCGCGGCCTTCATGGTGGATGGCCGCAGCGCCCTGGTGCTGGCGATCGCCGGACTGCTCTACCCGATCGCCATGGCGCTGACCGGGATCGGTGCCGCCGCCGCCAGCCGCCGACAATTCGAAAGCCTGGAACGCCTCTCCGGCCGTTTCCTCGACCGTATGCGCGGCCTGCCCACGCTGGTGCTGTTCAACCGGCAGGAAGAAGAGGCGACGGCGCTCGGTACCGCCGCCGATGAGCTGCGCGCCCGCACCATGCGGGTGCTGCGCATCGCCTTCCTCTCCGGCACCGCCATGGAACTGCTGGCGGCGGGCGCCATTGCCTGCACCGCCTGGCGGTATGGCGGCTTCGCCGGCGACCCCACCGCCGGCGTCTTCGCCCTGCTGCTGGTGCCGGCCTTCTTCGCCCCGCTGCGCGCCTTCTCCGCCGCCTATCACGAAAGACTGGCCGCCACCGGCGCCGCAGCTGCCCTGGCCCCGCTGCTGGACCGGCCAGCCGCTGAAGGCCTGGCGCTGGAGGCGATGCCGCCGCGCGTCGTCGTCACCTTCAGCGATGTCCGCCTCAGCTACGACCCGGCCCGGGCACCGGCGCTGGATGGCCTATCCTTCCGGGTCAATGCCGGGGAGACACTGGTGCTGGCCGGGCCCTCCGGGGCGGGGAAATCCTCGGTGCTGCGGCTGCTGATGGGCTTCATCCGGCCCGATGCCGGGCGCATGGCCATCAACGGCCAGGACGCCATGGCTCTGCGGCCGGAGGAATTGCGCCGTCTTTCCTCCTACATCGGCCAGAAGCCGCATCTCTTCCGCGGCTCGATCCGCGAGAACATCCGCTTCGCCCGGCCTGAGGCGACGGCTGCCCAGGTGGAGGCCGCCGCCCAGGCCGCCCGCGTGACCGATTTCGCCGCGGCGCTGCCCGAGGGCCTCGACACCGCGGTGGGCGAGGGGGGCTGGGGCCTGTCCGGCGGCCAGGCGCAGCGGGTGGCACTGGCCCGGGCCTTCCTGCGCGACACCCCTCTCGTACTGCTGGACGAACCGACCGCCCATCTCGACCCCGGCACCGAGGCGGAGGTGATCGAAAGCCTGCAGCGTCTCTGCCTCGGCCGCACCGCGATCATTGCCAGCCACAGCGGCGCCCGGGCGCAGCTCGGACGGGTGCTGGAGATCGCGGCGGGGCGGGTGCCCGGCACCGCGCGGCAGGTGCCGGCCTAGATGCGCGCCGATCTTGCCCGGGTGCTGGGGCTGTGGCGGCCCCGTGCCACCTGGCTCCTCGGCGGCATCGCCGCCGCCGCCGTCGCCGCGCTGCTCGGGCTGGCGCTGCTGGCCATGGCCGGGGAGCGGGTCGCCGCCCTGGCCGCCGGCGGGCTGTTGCTTCTGCCGCTGGTGGTGCTGCGCCCGGCCAGCCGCTGGGTGGAGCGCATGCTGACCCATGCCGCCACCTTCCGGGCGCTGGCCGATACCCGCGTCTGGTTCTTCCGCCGCCTGGCGGAACGCATGCCGGCGGGGATCGGGCTGCACCGCTCCGGCGACCTGCTCGGCCGGCTGGTGGCGGATGTGGAGGCGCTGGACCGGCTCTACCTCAGCGCCATAGTCCCGGTGCTGACCGCAATCGTGGTGGTGCTCGTCACCCTGGCGCTGCTGGCCGGGGCGCCGCTGCTGGCGGCGCTGGTGGCGCTGCCGCTCGCCGTCGCCCTGCTGCTGCCGCTGCTGCTGGCCCCCGGCGCCGCCCGCGCCGCCGCCGCTGGCGCCACCGCCCAGGGCAGGCTGCGCGCCGCCGCGGTCGATCCGCTGATGGGCATCGAGGATACGCTGGCGGCCAATGCCGAGGCCCGGGCCGGGGCGGCGCTGGCCACCGAGGGCGCCGCGCTGGCCGCGGCACAGCGGCGGCTCGCCTGGCGTGGCGCCTGGGCCGGGGCGGCGGGGGCGGTGCTGGTACAGGCGGCGCTGCTCGGCGCGCTCGGCTGGGGACTGGAGACCGGGGCCTCCGGCCTCGGCCTCGCCGTGCTTGGGCTGTTCCTGGCAGTGGCGGCAGCCGAATCCATCGGTACCCTGCCGCGCGCCGGCACCACCCTCGCCATCGCCGCCGCCAGTGCCCGAAGGCTGTTCGAGGCGGCGGATACCCCCGCCCCGGTGGCCGAGCCCGTCACTCCGGCCGAACTGCCCGCCGGCTACGCCCTCCGCCTTGAGCACATCCGCTTTGCCTGGACCCCGGACCGCCCGCCGGTCTTCGAGGATTTGGCCCTGGAAGTGCCGGAGGGCGCCCGGCTGGCCTTGCTCGGTCCCTCCGGCGCCGGCAAGTCGAGCCTCGCCGCGCTGCTGCTGAAGCTGGCGGCACCGCAGGAGGGGCGGATCACCCTCGGTGGGGTCGATCTCGCCAACCTGCCGGCGGATGCGGTGCGGCGGCGGATCGCCTGCCTGACCCAGGACGCCAGGCTGTTCGACGACAGCATCGCCGCCAACCTCCGCATCGCCGCACCGACCGCGCCCGATGCAGCGCTGTGGCGGGCGCTGGACCGGGCCGGGATCGGCGAGCTGGTGCGCACTCTGCCGGACGGGCTTGCGACCGGCTGTGGCGAGGGTGGGGCGCGCTTCTCCGGCGGCCAGGCGCGGCGGCTGGCGCTGGCCCGGGTGCTGCTCTCCGCTGCCCCGGTGCTGATCCTGGACGAACCCACCGCCGGCCTTGACGCCGAAACCGAGCGGGCCTTCCTGGAAACCCTGGAGACGGTGACCGCCGGCCGCAGCGTCATCCTCATCACCCACCGGCTGACCGGGGTGGAGCGGCCGACCCGCATCCTTCGGCTGGTCGGTGGGCGGGTGCTGTCGGCGGCCGGGTAGTTCCTCTACCAGAACACGTTATTTGCGGGGAACAGTATCCCCCCAGGCGATGTTCCCGTAGAAGCTGCGAGGCATGACTCCATGCACAGCCTCCGGTTCCTGGGATGCCGCCGGTGACCACGACTGGTTCGCGGTGAGCCTACTGACCGGCCACAGTAACCGCCCGATCCTGGCCGAAGTGCTGGGCGGTGCTGGCACCGTCCGGCTGCGCTCGGCCAATGGCACGGAGCAGTTGTCGCTGACCAGTGCCGGCAGCATCACCTTACGCAGCAGCGGCACCTATTACGCCTCCGCCACCAGCACCGATGCCGTCGGCTGTTATGCGCTGACGCCGGCCAACGCCAATATCATCCTCACCGCTGGGCAGTTGGGGACCCCCGGGTTGCTGCGGGTCGCGAATGGGCCAGGCAATGTGTCCCTCACTGTTGGTGGCGGCGACGGCAGCATCGCCGATGGCGGGGCTGGCGACGACAGGCTGGAGGGCGGAGCCGCCGCCGATACGCTGCGGGGCGGCGAGGGCGTCGATACGCTTGCCGGTGGCGAGGGCGATGACATGCTCTACGGCGAGGCGGGCAACGACAGCCTGATCGGTGGTGCCGGCATCGACCAGCTCTTCGGTGGGGAGGGCGACGACAGGCTGGACGGCGGCGCGGACGCCGATGCGCTCCATGGCGAGGATGGCGACGACAGCCTCAGCGGCGGCGCTGGCGCCGACGACCTCCACGCCGGCGAAGGGGCGGATACGCTGGACGGCGGCGAGGGCGATGACATGCTCTACGGCGAGGCGGGCAACGATAGCCTGATCGGTGGTGCCGGCATCGACCAGCTCTTCGGCGGGGAGGGCGACGACAGGCTGGACGGCGGCGCGGACGCCGATGCGCTCCATGGCGAGGATGGCGACGACAGCCTCAGCGGCGGCGCTGGCGCCGACGACCTCCACGCCGGCGAGGGGGCGGATACGCTGGACGGCGGCGAGGGCGATGACGTGCTCTACGGCGAGGCGGGCAACGACAGCCTGCTCGGTGGTGCCGGCACCGACAGCCTCTTCGGCGGAGAGGGCAATGACACGCTGGACGGCGGCGCGGACGCCGACGCGCTCCATGGCGAGGATGGCGACGACAGCCTCAGCGGCGGCGCTGGCTTCGCCTTCGACATGCTGTTCGGTGGCGCCGGGAACGACACGCTGGACGGCGCCAGCGGCCTCGGCGATTCCGACTACCTCCATGGCGGAGCCGGCGACGATAGCTTCCATGCTGACAGCCCGGCCGACCTCGTTTTCGAATCCGCCGGCGATGGCAATGACACGGTCTTCGCCGACATCTTCGACGGCGCCTACTATCTGTACGAGGAGATCGAGACCCTCGTCCTGCACGGCACCACCTCCTTCGGTGTCGGCAATCCGCTCGACAACGCCATTATCGGCAACACCTCGGCGAACTGGCTCTACGGCGGTGCCGGCAACGACACGCTGAACGGCAAGGGCGGCAACGACGTCCTGTTCGGCCAGGCCGGAGCCGACAGCTTCGTGTTCGAGCGCGGCATCGGCGGCACGGTCATCGGCGATTTCGTCCGGAATGAGGACCATATGCTGCTGGTCGGGTTGGGCTTCACCGATTTCACCCAGTTGCAACCTGCCTTCCTGGTCAGCGGCGGCAGCACGGTGGTCCATTTCGGCCCGGGCCATTACGTCATCGTCACCGGCGTCACCGGCCTGACCGCGGCGGATTTCCTCTTCGCCTGAGGCCGCCGGCCGCGCTACTCCCCCTTCCGGCATGGGCCGGGAGGGAATGATGGCGATCAGGCGAATCGGCGAGGAAGCACGGCTTTCGGGCGCGGTGGTGCATGGCGGGCTGGTCTGGCTGGCCGGCCAGGTGGCCGACGACAGCACCCTCGACACCGAGGGACAGACCGAGGACATACTGGCGCAGATCGATGTCCTACTGGCCGAGGCCGGTACCGACAAATCAGCGTTGCTGAGCATCACCGTGGTGCTGCGCGACATCGCCGATGCGCCGGCGATGAACCGCGCCTGGGACCGCTGGCTCGACCCTCGCGCCAAGCCGGCGCGGATGACCATCCAGGCGCCGCTGGTCGATCCCGCCTGGCGGGTGGAGATCACCGGCGTCGCCGCCTTGCCGGAGCCGGCTGCCAGGTAACCGAGTGGTCCGGTGGAATATGGCGCCGCGGTGCACAACCCTGCGGGCTCACGCAGCCATCATTCCCCGGCAACCTCCGGGTCAGGGCATGTTGCGCTGCGGGACGAGCGCCGCGCCTCCGCCGGAGAGGTGACGCGGTTCCGCCGCAATCGGGCACGACAACACAGATGTGGGCGGCTGCCCGCGGAGGCATGAGGGATCAATGACGGACGCCGAACGGGCCGCCTTCTGGCGGGGCAAGCGGGTGCTGGTGACGGGCGGGGCCGGCTTCCTCGGCAGCGCGCTTTGCCATCGGCTTGCCGGCCTCGGGGCGCGGGTGACCGCGCTGGATGCCATGCATGACGATGGCGGGGCGAATATCGCCAATCTCGAGGGCGCCTCGGTATTGCTGGTGCGCGGCGACATCCGTGATGTGGAGTTGCATACGCTCTGCCAGGATGCCGACGTGCTGTTCAACATGGCGGCGCAGACCAGCCATATGGGCGGGCAGAAGGACCCGGTGGCGGATATCGCCATCAATGCCGTTGCCCAGGTGCGGCTGATCCAGGTGATGCGGGAGGCGGCGCCGAAGGCGGTGGTGGTGCATGCCTCCACCCGGCAATTCTATGGCCGGCCGATCAGCCTGCCGGTCGATGAGGTCCATCCGGTGAACCCGCCGGACGCCAATGGCGTCTCGAAATGGGCCGGCGAGCAGTACTGGCTGCTGGAACAGCGGGTGCTGCACCGCCCGGTGGTCTCGCTGCGGCTGACCAACTGCTACGGCCCGCGGCTGCGGATCCGCGACGCGCGGCAGACCTTCCTCGGCATCTGGATCCGCCAGGTGCTGCGCGGCGAGCCCTTTGAGGTCTGGGGTGGCGAGCAGCTCCGCGACCTGACCTATGTGGATGACGTGGTTCGCGCCTTCCTGCTCTCGGCCGAGGCGGCGCCGCGGCCCGATGTGGCCGGGCGGGTGTTCAACCTGGGCGGTTCCCCGCCGGCCTCGCTGAAGGAACTGGCCGATCGGTTGATTGCCGCCAATGACGGCCGCGGTCACTACACTGTGAAGAGCTTCCCCGCCGATCGCGCCCCCATCGACATCGGCAGCTACCACGCCGATGACCGGGCCTTCCGCGAGGCGACGGGATGGGTGCCGGAGATCGGGCTGGACGAGGGGCTGCGTCGCTCCCTCGACTGGTACCGCAGCCGGCTCGCCGATTACACGTGAGGCCAGAATGAATCCGCAGACCATGATCCCGCAGGCCGACCCAGGCGCCGGCTACCGGGCCCAGCAGGCCGAGATCGACGCCGCCGTGCAGCGCGCGCTGGCCTCCGGCTGGTACATCCTCGGCAAGGAGGGCGAGGCCTTCGAGCGGGAATTCGCCGCCTGGCTCGGCACCACCCGCGCCGTCGGCTGCGCCAATGGCACCGACGCGCTGGCGCTGATCCTGCGCGGCATGGGCATCGGCGAGGGCTGCACTGTCGCCACCGTTTCCCACACCGCCGTCGCCACCGTCGCCGCCATCGAGATGGCCGGGGCGACGCCGCTGCTGCTCGACATCGACCCGGACACCTACACCATGGACCCGGACGAGCTGACCGCGGTGCTGGAGGATCCGCCACCCGGCCTGCCGCCGATCCGCGCGGCCATCGCCGTCCATCTCTACGGCCAGTCCTGCGACCTCGGGCCGATGCTGGAGGCATGCAGCCGCAATGGCGTCGCGCTGATCGAGGATTGCGCCCAGGCGCATGGCGCCACCCTGCATGGCCGGAAGCTCGGCACCCTCGGCGCCGCCGCAGCATTCTCGCTCTATCCAACCAAGAACCTCGGGGCGCTCGGCGACGGCGGGGTGCTGGCGACCGATGATTTCGAGTTGGCCGACCGCATCGCCGCCATCCGCCAGTATGGCTGGAAGGAGCGCTACATCTCCTCGATGGTCGGGGTGAACAGCCGGCTGGACGAGGTGCAGGCAGCGATCCTGCGGGTGAAACTGACCGCGCTCGACGCCGGCAATACGAAGCGGCGGGAGATCGCGGCGCGCTACGACGCCGCGCTGGCCAATGGCCCGGTCGCGCCGCCGGTGCGCCGTCCGGACGCCGAGCATGTGTTCCACCAGTATGTGCTGCGCAGCCCCGAACGCGCCGCGCTGCAGGCCCGGCTGAAGGAGGCCGGGGTCGGCACCGGCATCCACTACCCGGTGCCGGTCCATCTGCAATCCGCCTATCAGGGGCGCACCGCCCTCGGCCCTGCCGGCTGCGCCGAGACCGCAAGGGCCGCGCTGGAGGTGTTCAGCCTGCCGATGTACCCGGAACTGACCGAGGAGCAGATCGAGCGGATCTGCGAGGCGCTGCGCGGCCTCGGCGGCTGAGGGGGCACGCTGGCGGCGGGCGCTCCGTCCGGCGGCTGAACAGCGGGGCTTCGGGACTGGACAAGCCGAAACCCATCATGGCCGGGCTTTGGCCCGGCCATGCATTGTTGAAACCCTGTGGTGGGCGACCTGAGGAGCATCAGGTTGTGGGTGAGGACCCGCAGGATGATTTCGCGCGCCTGCGCGGCACCGCTGCGAGCGCTCAGAGCCGAGCCGAGGCGTCGTTTGTGCTGGCTAAAGCCGCTCTCGGCATGCCAGCGCTGATGGTACAGCGCACGCGGGAAGTGCCGTCGCATGGCGCGCCTGTGGGGCGTCTTCGGCCAGCGCCGGCCGGCATTCCGCGAGTTGAGCGCGATGACGCTGCGCCGCATTCCGCACTCCTCGCGGCAGAGACGGTGATTATGCTCGGCGTCATAGGCCGCATCGGCCAGCGCAGCCTTGAACGCAAGGAGGGCAGTCGCCTGACGCACTACCGGGGCGAAGTCGGGCGAGTCCTGGCTCGGTCCGACGCCGGGAACCGCGCCGAGGATCAGGTGCGAATGGGTGTGGACGACCGCGGTGAGCTTCGGCCAGGCTCTCTGGCGATGTCCCGA
>NZ_JACOMF010000069.1 GCF_014283215.1 Siccirubricoccus deserti | reverse complement strand
GGAAGTCGAGACGCTCTTCGCAGGCGCGCGCGATCCGCCGCGACGAGTAGACGCCCCGGCTGTAGGCGTAGAGCAGCAGCGCCACCATCATCGTCGGGTGGTACGGCGGATAGCCACGGGGCTCGTCAAAGGTCGAGAGAATGGCCGAGAGATCGAGCTCCTCCGCCACAATGTCACGAACCAGATGCGCCGGATGCCCCTCGGGGACGAACTCCTGCACCGAGGGCGGCAGCAGCCAGGCCTCATTCACCTTCCAGGGTCGAAAGCTCTTCATCATGCCGCCGAGCGAATCACCGCCCGCCTCACATGTCGAGCCGCTTCAGCCGTTACCGGGACGCGCTCCTAGGCCGGATGGAGCCCTACCCCGAGCTGCACGCGCGCATGCGCGAGGAGGTCAGGCGCTCCCAGACGCAGCAGGCACGGCTGGAGGCGCTGCTGTCGAGTCACGGCACCAGCCCCTCGGCCGCCAAGGAGGCGGTGACCTCGGTGGCC
The DNA here is from genome assembly GCF_014283215.1 of Siccirubricoccus deserti. Taxonomy (GTDB): domain Bacteria; phylum Pseudomonadota; class Alphaproteobacteria; order Acetobacterales; family Acetobacteraceae; genus Siccirubricoccus; species Siccirubricoccus deserti. The sequence goes on along the minus strand of NZ_JACOMF010000069.1, from coordinate 13,632 downwards.
GGCAAGGTGGCGGGCATGGTGCACCTGTCGGCCTCCGACGAGGTGATCAAGAACCTGCTCGCCGCCATCGGCTACAAGGCCTACGAGGTCGGCTCCTATACGGCGCTGATCACGATGGCCAAGGCGGCCGGCGCCACCGGGGACGTCCAGGCGCTGGAGCAGTCAATGCGCGAGGAGATGGAGATGGCCGAGTGGCAGCTTGAGCACCTGCCCGGCATCGTTGAGACCTTCCTCAGCCGCAGCGAGACCAAGTAGAGGCGGCGCCTTCAATGTCCGGACGGGAGGCGCGGTCGCCGCCTCCCTTCGGGAGGTTTGGCTTCCCGGTATTTCGGCGCTTCGCTTCGCCCACCCGAAGCGTACTCCCCATGAGCTTCGAAGCGTTTTGGCTGCCCCAGGGCGGTGGATCCCCCATTCTGCGCGCACCACGAACCTCAGAGAGTGTTCGCTTCCGGTTCCTCCCGCCACACCATTCGCTTTTCGAGAACCGCTCTCCGTCCGGGCCACCGGCGTCCGGAACGGCAGGTTTGGCCTGGGTCGGGGCAACGACCTTGGGCTTTCGATAACGAAACGAGCGCCGGAATCTCTCCCCGGACGGCGCTTTCTCTCTGAAGCTTGGGACTTGGCGGATTTAGTCCCAAGGTTCGGATTGAGGAAAATGGCCGGTTTCCGAGCGATAGCTGCCATGGTGGTTGGAGCCCCGAATGCCCGGTCGCACGGCGCTGGCGGCGAACATCAGTGCCAACCCTCCGAAATCCATGCCTGGTGCAACTCGGGACAACCCCGTCCGTGTAGGGTGCATCCCGTTGTGCTGCTTCAGAGCAGCCATTACCTGCTCGCCTTCGATGCCTCCCGGGCCGCATGGGGGATGCTCATAGCGCAGCAAGAACCGGATTGCCGCGGGCGTGCGGGGCCCCGCATCCTGGCGTCTCCCGCGGCCCCGCTCCGGGGCGCGCCGGCTCGGCCCATGCGAGCGGAGACCGGCCACCACTGCTGTAGACAGCGCCCTCGACCGGCGCCGAAGGAGGCGCCGCCAATGGACACGACGGTCCCGCATCCACCGCCCGCGGCACTGCAGCCGGATTCGCCCCGCGCCTGGGTCATGGCCTCGGTCGCCTTCACGGTGAGCTTCGTGGTCTTCGGCACGATGTACAGCTTCGGCGCCTTCTTCGCGCCGATGGCCGTCGAATTCGGGGCGGGGATGGCGGCGACCTCGGCCTTCTTCTCCATCACCGGGCTGGTCTTTTATCTGGCCGGTGCCGTCGCCGGCCGCCTCGGCGACCGCTTCGGCCCCGCCGTCATGACCGCGATCGGCGGGGCTGTGATGGGCGGCGGCCTCGTGCTGAACAGCCTCGCCGGGCAGATCTGGGCGGGGTACCTCGCCTATGGCGTCGGGGTCGGCCTGGGCGCGGCCTGCGCCTATACGCCGACCCTGGCGGTCCTGGGCGGGTGGTTTGTTCGCCGCCGCAACGCGGCGCTCGGGCTAGCCGCCGCGGGCACCGGCTGTGGCATGCTGGTCCTGCCCCCGCTCACGGCGGCCCTGATCGGCCAGTACGGCTGGCGCGCCACGAGCGCGATGCTGGGTCTGGGCTGCGCCGCGGTGCTCGCGCTCGCCGCCACACTGGTCCGGCGGCCGCCACTCCCACCTGCCGGAGAGCCACACCTCCCGCTCGGGCGGATCATGCGCTCGCCCGAATTCCTGGCGCTCTATGCGTCCTGGGTGCTGGCGACGACGGCGCTGTTCGTGCCGCTCGTCCTCCTGCCGGCCGATGCCGCCGCGCGGGGCGCGAGCGAGCTGGCGGGGGCGGCGCTGCTGTCGTTGCTGGGCGGCTCGAGCGTGGTCGGTCGCCTTGGCATGGGCGCGCTCGCGGAGCGGGTGGGCACGGCGCGGCTGTTCAAGGCCTCGGTGCTGCTGATGGCCGCGAGCTACCTGTTGTGGCTCGCGGCCGCCTCCTACGCCTGGCTGGCAGCGTTCGCGGTGACGCTTGGGCTCGGCTACGGCCTGCGCATCGCGCTGATGCCGGCGGTGCTGATCGGGCTGTTCGGGGTGCGGAACCTCGGTGCGTTGCTCGGCGCCTTCTTCACCGCATCGGGCATCGCTGCCGCGCTCGGGCCGCCGCTGGCTGGGCTCGTCGTGGATGCGACCGGCGGCCATGGGTGGGGGATCGGTTTCGCGCTGGCGGTGGGGACGCTCGGTTTTCTCGCCATTGTGCCGCTCCGCCTCGACCGCGCGGGTCCGGCGGCCACTGTCCCGAGGTCCGATTGACCTCACCGGTCGGGCCGGTACGGTCGATGCGCTGGGTCTCTCGTGCATCGCCGGGACGACCCAGGCGCAGGCCAGATCTGGGGTCGGGGGAAGTGCATGCCCGCGTCGTCGGCGCGCCGGCTCACGGTGGTTCTCTGCGCGGCAGAAGTGCTGACGATGCTGGGCTTCTCCACCTTCGCCGTCCTCCTCGCGCCACTGCGCGACCTCTGGGGGCTGAGCAACGCGCAGGCGGGCCTGATCGGCGGGGCCTTCTTCGCAGGCTATACGATAGCCGTCCCCGTCCTCGTGAGCCTGACAGACCGTGTGGACCCGCGGCGCATCTGGGTCGCGAGCGCCCTCCTCGCTGCCACCGGCAATGCCGGCTTCGCCATGCTGGCGGATGGGTTGGCGACAGCGCTGCTGTTCCACGCCCTCGCGGGGGCGGGGCTCGCGGGGACCTACATGCCGGGGCTGCGGCTGCTTGCCGACAGCCTGGAGGGGCGCGCCCAGTCACGCGCCGTCGCCCTCTACACCGCGAGCTTCGGGGTGGGCACCGCCTCTTCATACCTGCTGGCCGACTGGATCCTGCGCGCCGCGACCTGGCGGCTCGCCTTCGGCGTGCCGGCGATTGCGACCCTGCTCGCCACCGCGCTGGTACTGCTCTGGGTCCGGCCGGAGCCGCCCCGCATCCGCCCCCCGACGCGGCTGCTGGACTTCCGCCCGGTGCTGCGGAACCGCCATTCGGTCACCTGGTCGCTGGCCTATTTCGCCCATAGCTGGGAACTCTACGCGGTGCGTTCCTGGCTCATCGCCTTCCTCGCCTCCGCCGCCGCCGCCAGCCAGGTGCCCGGTTCCGGCTGGCCGGCGCCCGCGCAGGTCGCCTTCGGCGCCTCGGTCCTCGGCATATTCCCCATCGTGCTGGGCGGGGAGTGCTCTATCCAGCTCGGGCGGAAGAGGACAGTGCTCGTACTGATGTCGCTCTCCGCCGCGACCGGCGCGGCCCTCGGGGTCCTCGGGGGGAGCAGCTACGCGCTCGCCGTGGCGCTCGCCCTGCTGCACGGGCCCTTGATGACGAGCGAGAGCGCGTCCGTCACCGCCGGCGCCCTGGGCAACGCGGACCCCGCCTACCGCGGTGCCACCATGGCGCTGCATTCCATGCTCGGCTTCGCCGGCGGGGTGGTTGGACCCGTGGCGTTCGGGGCGGTCCTGGACGCGGCAGGGGGCGGCAGCGTTCCCGGGGCCTGGAGCTGGGCCTTCGCGGTCCTGGCGCTTGTCACGCTGGTCGGGCCTCTGGCGCTTCTGGTGATCCGCCCGGCCGACCTGCCGGGCGACGGCAGGGACCGTACCGGTCGTGGGCCAGGTCCGGCCAGCCGATCCGGGACACCCTTGGGCCGCCGTGGCGCAGGCTGACCGGCACCGCTGCGGACGCCCTCATCGTCCACGTCCCGCGGCCCTGATCGGCACGGAGCAGCTTGTCCCAGAGCAAATCCATTCGGGCTAGCGCCTCCCGTACCTTTTGCTCAGTCAGGTCCGGCGCCTCTGCCCGCGCCGCCCGCCAGGTGCCGGCCACCACCTCAAGTGCCGCGGCAGCGCCCAGACTGGGCTCACCACCGCCGCTTCGATCTCGGCCGCGGGCCGTGATCGGACCGGCAATCGTTAGCGATCCCTTTCAGCATGGCTTGGTTGACCAAGCGCGGAACCAACCAGCAGCAGAGCCGCGCAGCCCTCCTGGACAAGAAGGCAAAGTTCGATGCCCTGCTTGCGGCGTTGCAGCATGTCAGTGCGGACCACCTCGGGGCGGACCACGACGGGACAGGAGCCGCCGAGGAAGGGTGGCGAGGCCCGACCCAAGTTTTTCGGACCGCATCGGGCTCACCTGTGCGTATCGCCACGGCGGTGCGGATCTTGCCCGGCACGCCGAGGGGCGACTATCGTTCAACCAAGATGCGCGAATGCGCCGCGAAGGCGGGAGATATCGGTCGACTTCACATCGGCCGCTTCTAGGTCTGTGCATGGCCTCGTATCGCCGTCGTCCATGATCAGGAGACGTGCCATGCCCCGCCTCGGCTTCGGTGCCTTTCTCGCCCCGCATCACCCGATCGGCGAGCATCCCATGCTGCAGTTCCGCCGTGACCTCGACCTGGTGGAGCACCTGGACAAGCTCGGCTACGACGAGTTCTGGTGCGGCGAGCATCATTCCAGCGGCTGGGAGATGATCGCCTCGCCGGAGATGTTCCTGGCTGCCGCGGGTGAACGGACGAAGCGTATCATGCTGGCGACCGGCGTGGTTTCCCTGCCTTACCACCATCCGTTCAACGTGGCGCAACGCATGGTGCAGCTCGACCACATGACCGGCGGACGGGCGATCTTCGGCTCAGGACCCGGCGCACTCGCCTCGGATGCGCACACACTCGGCATCGACCCAATGCTCCTGCGCGACCGGCAGGACGAGGCAATCGGCATCATCCGTCGGCTGTTCCGCGGCGAGCGCATCACCCACCGCAGCGACTGGTTCGACCTGAACGATGCGGCGCTGCAACTCCTGCCGCTGCAGGAGGAGATGCCCTTCGCAGTGGCCTCCCAGATCAGCCCGTCGGGCATGACGCTTGCAGGCAAGCACGGCATCGGCATCATCTCCATCGGCTCGTTGTCGAGTGAGGGTCTGAATGCGCTGCCGACCCAATGGGGCTTTGCCGAGGCAGCGGCCGCCCGGCACGGCACCACGGTCGACCGGAAGAACTGGCGCGTTCTGCTGAGCTGGCACATTGCCGAGACGCGGGAGAAGGCGCGTGCCGAGGCCCGTGACGGGCTACTTCGCCATCACAACGAGTACATCGCTGGCACGCTGCAACGCCCTGGCGCCAAGCCCTTCAAGGACCCGGACGAGGCGGTGGACAAGACGGCCTTCGGTCCTGGCGCGGTCGCCACGATAGGCACCCCCGACGACCTCGTCGCGCGCATCAAGGAGGTCCTGGCGATCAGCGGCGGCTTTGGTACGGTGGTTGGCTTCGTGCATGACTGGGCTAACCCGGAGAACACTTTCCGGAGCTGGGACATGGTGGCGCGCTACGTGGTGCCGGAGATCAACGGCTACCTTGCGGGGCTGCGCCGCTCGCGCGAGTTCGTCGCCGCCAACCGCGAATACTTCGACCGTGCGCGCGAGGCGGTGATGGCCAAGATCACCGAGAACGCGACGGCGGCCGAGGCGCTGAAGATGACGAAGTCGCAGTATCTTGCCGCCTCCGCCAGCAACGTGCCGGATTTCGACAAGGTGAAGGCGGACGCGAAGTAGACGTGGCCGCGCAGTGACCCTGTCATCCATGGCGGGGCGAAAGCGCGCAGACTGACCTTTTTATGCAAATAGCTCGATTCGTGAGTTGCTTAGTCAGTGAGGCGCGACTGCTGACCTTGCAATCATAGAGCGCTGCTCGTCCCACATGCTGGGTACCGACCGGAGCAGCGCTGGTAACCCAATATGAGATGGCTGCCGCCCATCTAAAATCGCCTCGACAATGTCCGGCGCCAGCAGCGTCAGCCGCAGCATCTTGCCGAGATAGCCGCGATCGATCTTCTCGGCCTTCGTCATTTCGCTGAGGGAGGCATAGCGGCCCTGTTCCAGCAGCTGCTTCCATCGATGCGCCCGCGCCAACGCCTTCACCATCGCGGGGTCGGCGCGGGTACGACTGAGCGGCATCCCTGAGCTACCATCGGGCGTGACTACCAGTTTCCGCCCACCGCGACTGCGGATCGCCAACGGGATGCGGACGGTGATGCTGGACGACGGCGTCATGCTGCCCTCCTTCTGCAATGGACGGCGGATCTGGATGACGAGCGCATCGCAATATCGCCGGCGGGTGTTGCGGCGTAGCTCACCGAAGCTTCGCTCCGAACCCAGAGACCACGTCAAGAGGCAACCAGGGGCTCGCGGCCCCTCGAGCCGCTTCGCCTCCGCCTTGGCCTGCCGGACGAGGGCGCGGCTGATAGCAGTTGCTGCCGTTGGTCACGGCCGCCGTGGTGCTGCCGAAGGTCTATGAGGTGCTGCGTGAACTAAGGCTCAGAGCGCGGCAAGACTCCGTTGCAGTCGCGTGATGGCGCCGGGTAGGCCGCGCACCTTTAGTACCCGGCCTGTCTCGTCATACTCCTCGGACAAGACCCGCGCGCTTTCATACACCTCGCCTATCAGCCCTTGTTTCGCATAGGGCAGCACCAGCACATCCTCGACCATCTCCGCCTCGAAGAACGCGATGATGATGTCCTGCAGAGCGCTCACATCCTCAGGCGCATGGGCGGAGAGCAGAATTGCGTCCGGATGCTTCGCCATCAGCGCGGCACGCCCGGCGGCATCTACCCGGTCCATCTTGTTCAGCACTAGGCGGGACGGGACGACATCGGCCCCGATTTCACGCAGCACGCTGCGGCTCACCTCCAGCTGCGCCTCATAGGTCGGGTCCGATGCGTCGACCACGAACAGCAGCAGCGAGGCTTCCAGCGCCTCCGTCAGGGTGGAGCGGAACGAGGCGACCAAGTCATGTGGCAGCTGCTTGATGAAGCCGACCGTGTCCGAAATGAGCACCCGCGGCCGGGTTTCCGGCTGTAGGATGCGGACCGTGGTGTCGAGGGTGGCAAACAGCTTGTCCTCCACCAGCACCTGGCTGCCGGTGAGAGCCCGCATCAAGGAGGACTTACCCGCATTGGTGTAGCCAACCAGCGCCACCCGCAGCTGGTCCCGCCGGGCGGAGCGGCGATGGTCGCTGTCGCGCTGCACCGCTGCCAGCTGCTCCTTCAGCTCCGAAAGCCGGTCGCGGATCTTGCGGCGGTCGAGATCGAGGTTGCTTTCGCCTGCGCCGGGCCCCTGCTGCCGTCCGCCACCGCCCGAGGACTCCCGAAGGCGGGGAGCGACGTATTTCAGACGCGCCATCTCCACCTGCAGCTTCGCCTCACGGGTGTTGGCATGGCGGTGGAAGATCTCGACGATCACGCCGGTGCGGTCGAGCACCTGGGCGCCGGTAGCGCGCTCCAGATTGCGGATCTGGCTGGGCGAGAGCTCATGGTCGACTATGACGAACCCGGGCCTGCGGGTAGCGCCCGGATCGGGCTCCGCCTGGTCGGTAGTCTCGGCGCCACCTTCGAACCGTTGCCGCGCCTTGGACTTCGGGGGCGGCGCCATTGAGCTGACCACCCCGGTGCCGCCAGTGAGCGCTGCCAGTTCCGCCAGCTTGCCGCTTCCCAGCAGCGACCCGGCGCCGGTGCCCTCGCGCCGCTGCGAAACCGTTCCCGCCACCTCATAGCCCAGCGTCTTCACCAGGCGTCCCAACTCCTCAAGGCTCGCTTGATGCGCGACGTCGTCCACCTCGGGCGTTTGAATGCCAACAAGGACGGCAAGTGGGATGGGGGGCTTGGTCTCCATGGCGGTGAAGTAGCACGGATTGGGCCGAAGCTCGAAAATCGTACCCGCTCGGTCAAACCGGCCTTACGTGAAAAGCCGCTTCATTCCCGCCCGCTCTGATCCCGATTGCCTGACCTAGGGCAAGCACGACTGGGCGCGTTGCGCCCCCCTGGTCTGCTAGCTCGCGATCTGCCGCCACGTGCCTCGTAACCAAATAAGGGGCGCAGCGCGCTCAACGTCCGCTCAATCCTATCTTGTTCCTGAGAGCGGACAGGCAGATTTCGGCCACTGAAAGCCGCGGCTGTCGCAACACAGCCGGGGCTGTCCAGACAGTGGTCACTCACAGCGCTTTGGCCCGACGCGTCGCCTGCGCACGCTCCAGAGATGCCGCCCTGCGACGTTCCTCCCGCAGCACCTCGATCGTCGGCTGCCACCAGCCACGCGCCAAGTCAGCTGGGCCAGGCGCTGTCCGTGCAGGCCAGGTCTGGACCAGCTCAGCATGGCTCGGCCTGCGCCAACCCGCCCAGATCAGCGCTGCGGGTCCGGCGGTAACACCGGGGTAGAAGCGGGCAGCAATCATGGGCTCGACAAGCTCGCCGGTGACCGCCTCGAACACCACAGGTCCAGCGTGGGTCATCAGCACGCGGTCGAGTGGCGGCAGCGCATCCTCCGGCACGGGATAGCGATGCCGGCGGCGTTCCGCGGCCTCGGCCCGCCTCTCCTCGTGCTTGAGGGAGGCCTTACGGCTTTCGTCGCGCTTCCGCCGCTCCTCGGGCTCGGCCTGGCGGGCGGCATTCTCGATGGCGGGCCAGCGCCGGCTCAGTTCCTCGAACGATCGGAACGGTACGCGCCACGCCTTCGATGCCGGATCCCACCGCGCCCAGGGCACCGCCCGCAGCTCGGCGATGACGGTCCGGGAATACGGCGTCCGCACCACGAGGTCGTCGGCGACTTCCAGATAGGGGCTCGTGATCGGCTCGAAGGTGAAGGCGTCGCGGCCGCGCTGGTCGCCATGGGCCAGCACGCCCGACCATTCACGGCTCATCCATGCATTCAGGCGTTGTTCCGCCCTCGTGCCCGGCACGAACCAGGCACGGAGGTCCTCGCGCCACCGCGCGCGGGGGAATGCCTCCCGAAAACGCTCCACGCTCATGCGGTCATACGGGAAAGCCGCCGTCGCCCCGGGCGCGCCGTCGCCGGCCTCCCGCTGCGTCGCGCTGAACTCCACCGTGTCGTCGGTCACCGGTTCGCTCCCTCGGAGGCGGCGCAGCTTGCCACCCGCCACATTCCACGCGCAGCGTCCGGTGGGCGAAAGGGTTGCGGGCCCGTCCTCTCAGCCGCACCACAACTCCACGCGGATCAGGTGCGGGTTCGAGCTTCGACAATCAACTCTCGTGCACGAACATCCGCTTGGGCCCGATGCTCGTCCGAAAGCTGACCGTCTGATGTCGGCGAACGTCGGACATGCAATCGCTCGTCGGAATGCCTGCAAACGGGCCGTCTGCCGACCTTCGAGGCCGCACAAGGGGCCGATATGGAAAGTGGCCGCACGGGCAGGCCTATCGGGTATCACCGAGATAAATCGCTGAATGCCGGGCGGCGGGATCATGCCGCGTGGCGAATTGCCCGATGGCAGCGGCGATCTTGCCGCCGCCGCGGACCGACGGGCCCGCCGGGGCGGCGAAGTCCTCGTCCTCGTCGCAGACGAGCCGCAGGTCGATCACCGGCAGGCCCCGGCCGAAGGCTTCCCTCGTGATGATGTCGTTGAAGGTGCCGAGGGCCACGATGGCAGCGCTGCGGCGTGCCAGATCCGGGAAGCGTGGGTCATAGATGGTGCAGAGGGCGAGCGGCAGACGACGCACCAAGACCGAGGCGAGCATCGCCTGGTAATCGCGCCGGAACTGCTCCCGGATACCTGCGATTTTCGCCAGTGCCTCGGCAACGCTGCGGACGGGCGAGCCCAGCACACCTTCTTGCCGCCCTGCATCATTGCCGCCGGCGCTGATAACGAGGTGGCTCGCATCGGCAGAGAGTCGCCGCAGTTGCTCGGGCACGTCCAGGGTCACCGAGCCTCCTTTGGCGAGCAGCGTCGCGCGCCAGCCGGCAGGCAGGCGGGCACGCAGTTGGGTAACCACGTCCGGGCCACGCCCGCCGAGATAACCTGCATTGTCGAGCACCGAATCTCCGAGCAGCACAACATGGCCCGTGGGTGGAGCGGCCACGAGGGCTGGGGCGACTCCCAGCGCTGTGCGGCGCGGCAGCACGGCTTCCCATACATCGTACACCTGCGCGTCCTTCATCGAGCGTGGTTACCGGCACCGCCCCGGGGCGAGGCGGAGGACGCACTTGAGCCAGCCGAGAAGATCGCGGTCCAGCGCCTCGCGGCACTGGTCGAAACCGTGCCGGCAACCGGGATAGAGGATCAGGTCCTTGGGCTCCTGCACATAGCGGTTGATGTCTGTCGTACAAGCATTGGGCCGCACCTCATTGGCCGTGCCGTGGGTGACCAGCAGCGGCCGCGGGGCAAGCTCGGCCACGGCTTCGGTGCCGCGGCTCTGGCTGCTCAGCGCCGCACCGGCGGTGATCACCACCGCGCCACCAATAGAATGCCCACCAGCGCGACCCGGCGCCGGCCCTTGCCGCCCAGCCATTCCAGCCCCAGCAGCACGTCTTGCACGCGTCCGGGATGACGGTAGGTCAGTTCAAGCGAGGTGGTATCACACCTCTGCCCGAGCCAGGTGTAGAGCCCGCCCGCCGGCCCCGAGGACCCAGAGCACCGCAGCGTTGCACGTTTCTGCGGGATGGAGGCAGCAGTCGATCGCGCCGGCCTCCGTCAACAGGCGCAGGCGCTGCTGCCCAGGCGCTTCCTCCTGCCGTTCGACGCTGCACAGGGCGAGGTCGCACCGCGCCGTCACAGCATTGGCCGGCCACCGGTCACCGGCACCATGGCACCAGTGATGTAGCTCGCCTCCTCGGAGGCGAGCATGACATAGGCCGGTGCGAGCTCCGCCGGCTGCCCTGCCCGGCCGATGGGCGTGTCCTGGCCGAAGCTTTTTACCTGCTCAGCCGGCATGGTGGAGGGGATCAGCGGCGTCCAGATTGGCCCGGGCGCGACGCAGTTCACGCGGATACCCTGCTTTGCCACGAGCCCCGCCAGCCCGGCGGTGAAGTTGGCGATCGCGCCCTTAGTCGTCGCATAGGCAAGCAGCGACGGCGAGGGCGTCTTGGCGTTGACCGAGGTGGTGTTCACGATCGCCGAGCCCGGATGCATATGCGGAATTGCTGCCTTGCACAGATAGAACTGCGAATAAATGTTGGTCCGGAAGGTGCGGTCCCACTCCTCCGAGCTGATTTCCTCGATGCTCTGGTGGGTCCGCTGCATGGCGGCGTTGTTGACCAGGATGTCGAGCCGACCGAATTCGCGCAGCGCCTGCTGGACCAGGGTCTTGCAGTGCTGCTCCTCGGCGATATCGCCCGCGGCGCAAATCGCCTTCCGCCCAGCCTGCTCGACCCAGCGTGCGGTCTCCTCCGCGTCCTGGTGCTCGTCGAGGTAGGAGATCAGGACGTCCGCGCCTTCGCGCGCGAAGGCGATGGCCACGGCGCGGCCGATGCCAGAATCCGCACCGGTGATGATCGCCGCTTTCCCGGCCAACCTGCCACTGCCCATGTAGGAGCGCTCGCCATGGTCGGGTGTGGGCGCCATTTCGCCGGTCCGGCCGGGCGGCGATTGGGACTGCTCGGGCTGCGGCGGTTGCGGGTGTGCGCTCTTGGGGTCCTGGGACACGAGCGAGGCCTCCGGTCATGGACGGCGGGGAAGGCAGGACGGCGCTGTCAATGCTGTAACTCAACGGCAGTCCCGATGGGCGGTTTGCCATGCACATGCGGAAGGGCCGGAGCGCCCCCCCTTGCGGACGCGTTGCACCAGGGCAACGCCACCAGGGTGACCGCAATGACTCCAGCAGCAGAAGCCGCACGCAACGCCTTCGCCGTCCAGGCGTCAGCGTGTCACGAGCGCGGCTCGCCCTTCACCGGGCTATTATGCGAGGCGCTTGGACGCATCCTCGACCACTCGACCGAGCTGGGGCGACGTGTGCTCGATTGGCCCGGACGGCCAGACGCCCGTGGCGATTCGGTGCCGCTCAGGCTCGCGGCGGGCCTGCATGCCCTGGTCAGGCGCGGAGGCCTGCCGCACCTCGCCGCATTCTGGCCGCCGCATCCGCTGCCCGAGGCTGGGGCATTCGAGGCCGCCCTGGCCACGGCGCTACCGGCGACTGAAGCCGATCTCCTGCCCTGGCTCGACCGCGCCCCACAGACGAATGAGCCGATGCGGTCGGCGCCGCTCATGGCAGGCCTCCTCGCCGTCGCCGCCGCGACCGGCGGGCGGTCCTTCTCGTTGCATGAGATCGGCGCAAGCGCCGGCCTTATGCTCATGCTCGACCGCTACGAGCACTGCCTCGGCGGCGCGACGGCCGGCACGCCGGGCGCCCGTGTCAGGATCGCGCCGGGCTGGGAAGGCAGCGGGCCACCGAAGGCGCGAGTGCGCGTTGCGTGCCGCCACGGCTGCGACCTGGATCCGCTTGACGTGACACATCCTGCGGACCGCGAGCGCCTGCTCGCCTATGTCTGGCCAGACCAAGCCGAGAGGCTCGCCCGCCTCGAGGCTGCCATCGACATCGCGGCCGCCGATCCGCCCCGCCTTGACCGCGCGGACGCGGCGGACTGGACCGAGGCGGCCCTCGACCCGGCCAAGCTCGAGCCAGGAGTGACGCGCGTGCTGATGCATGCCGTGGCCCTACAGTACGCGCCCGAGACGACCCTGGCCCGCATCGCGGCACATGCGGCGCGGGTCGGTGCGAAGGCGACGGGGCATTCGCCCTTCGCTTGGCTCCGCTTCGAGGCGGATCCTGCCTATGACGAGCAAGGAAGTCTACGCCTGACACTGTGGCCGGACGGGTCCGAGCGCGTGCTGGCACTCGGCGATACGCATGCCGAACGACTGCGATGGCTCGGCTGACGCGGCGCTGACGAACACCTCCGGCATGCCGCTGCAACTGCGGATCGGTTGGATCGCTGAGGTTCTGCAGGCACCCCTGTGGCTGAACCCGAGGCCATGACGAGGATTGCGGATGTCAGGGAATGTGTCTCGACCGCTTGAAGGGCAGGTCGCGCTTGTCACCGGCGGCAGCAACGGCATCGGTGCGGGCGTGGCGGTCGCGCTTGCCGCGGCCGGTGCGGCAGTCGGGGTGAACTATACGTCCAGCCCCGATGGTGCTGCAGCAGTCGTCGCTGAGATCGAGCTGACCAGCGGCGCAGCCGTCGCATTGAAGGGAAACGTCTCGCGGGAAGATCAGGTCGAGGCGCTGTTCCATGCTTTGCTGGGCCGCTCCGGCCGTCTCGACATCCTGGTAGCCAGTGCCGGAGTCCAGCGCGACGGTGCCTTCGCTGACATGACCTTGGACCAATAGCGGACGGTGCTCGACATCAACCTTACCGGACAGTCTCAAAAACCGGAGTGGCACGCGGCGATTGCTGACCGGTCGAGGCATTGTGCCAAGAACCGGTCGCCCCACGCCAGCCCCACGGGGCTTCGGTGGGGCTTTATGGGGCATGAAGGGGAAGCGCCCTGGACTCGCCTTCCTGAAAGTCCCTGATACAGCACGGAACCCCTTCATATCGGCCGTTGGGACGGCCTGATCGCCAACCTACGAATCTGGGGGTCAGGAGTTCGAATCTCTTCGGGCGCGCCACTCTTTCTCGTTCGCAACCAAGGCGTTTCACGGTAGCCCGGCCCTCGCGCCGGGCTCTGTCGTTTCGGGGCGTCCCACGCAGGCCCCACGCCGGGGCATGCGCTTGGGGAGACGGGTCCTGTCGCGGCGGCTCTCTCACGCCACGGCTCTGTGTAATAGCGCGGTCCGCATCACGCCTCGCAGATCCGCCGGTACTCCCCCTCGTTCATGCCGAAGCTACAGGCCACCGCCTCGCGCGCGGTGGCGACGTGCGGCGG
>NZ_JACOMF010000068.1 GCF_014283215.1 Siccirubricoccus deserti | reverse complement strand
ACGCGCAGGCAGGACCGGTCTGGTACTGGCCCGGGCAGCATGCGTCGAGGAATTCCCCCGACATGTCGCTCTCCTATAGATACCAATTAGGAAAGTGACATCCGGGGGGAATTCCTGTCTCCCGGCTTCCCCCTCTCCTGCGCGTCTCACCTGACTCAGCGCATGCTGCCCCCGGCCGCGAGGCATCACCGTCATCATGCCGACCGGCACCTCCCTTGGGTGGTCGAGCAGCGCGCTGCGCAGCCGAGTGGAGGTGCTGGACGCGTGAAAACCCGACTGAGCCTGCGATGCCGGAAAGTGCTGGAGACACCACGCGTTTCGTGCAAAATCGAAACATCTTAGCCGCGCTGCATAGCCGACGACAGCAGGCTGATGGGCAAGTCGGCACCGGGGCAGCGGCGAGTGGAACACGCGGAGTTCGAGCGGTGCCTCAGGCGGGCTTACAAGCGCGGCGCGCCCCAAGCCCGACCGGTCCGGCTACCGTCGCCAAAGGGCATTCGCGTCTCCGGCGACCCCTCGTGCGCGACGCTGCACCTCTCCAGCGCGGCCGTCCTGGGCAACATGCAGGAGGACGCCTCGGCGTTCGAGGGCTGGGCTCTGGTGCTGGTGGCATGGTGCGGCGTCGGGCGCGTGTTGATCGATTGGGACGTGCCGGACTCGGCGGCGCTGGACTCCGACCCCGGCCACTACCAGCGCTTCCTTTACCGGGTCCACCGCTTCGCCCACCTCCTCGGCCCCGATCGGGTGGGCGTGTGCAGGGAGGACCGGCTGTCGCTGCTGCGCGTCGGCCTGGGGCAACCGGCCGTGTTCACCGTCGCGGGCGAGCCCCGCATAGCCAACCACGGCGCGGCCCCCGGCAACTGGCGTGGGCTCGGCGAAGATGCGCTAGAACGGTGGCTGACGGCTCCCGACTCGCCCGCCTGTCTGCGCCTGATGGCCGGTCTCGGGCTGCGGCGGATTGACCGGCAGTTCCCGGTCGGAATCTTCGCGGGCAAGGTCGCGGGGGCGAACCGGGTCTTCCCCGCGGCGAGAAGCGCGATCGACATCATAGGCATCGGTGAGAACCGCGCGCTCTGGCTGATGGAGTTGAAGGCTGGACGGAACGCAAAAGTCGGAGCGTTGTCCGAGTTGTTCTTCTACTCGATGGCTATGCACGACGCGCTCACCGACCGCGGCTGCTGGCGGTTCGCCGACCCGGTCGTGTCGGTCAAGTCCTGCATCCAACCCGAGGACGTGCAGGGCTGCGACCGGATCGAAGCGCGCCTGATGGAGCCGCCGATCCACCCGCTGCTCGACCCCGAGACCGAAGCGGGCCGACGGGTCTTCGGCTTCCTGAACGACGGCGCGGCGCGGCTGGGCTGGAAGGTCGCGTACGCGACGCTGGACCTCGGGCAATTCCTCGACCCCGAACCGCCCGGCTTGACACCACTGCGGCCTGACACACAGTCGCAAACAAAGACGGGATGCTTCCATCATGAGGGACAGATTGGTCCTGCATCCGAGGCGCTGGTACGCGTTTCAGACGATACCCGGTGAGCGTCCCGACTCCGCTTTTCGGCCATGCACGCCCGCCTTCATCACCGAAGTCACGCCGCTCAAGAGCGGGAAAGGCGTCCTCCGCCTCGGGTTCGTCGCGGCCCTATGCCCGGTCGCCGCGGAGCGCCGCACGCTGGACCTACGGGTCGTGCTCCATCGGGCCGATTACCTGATCGGCACCTTCCTAGACGCGGGCGGGTGCGAGCGCACCGCCATCTTCCGGGAAGTCGATCTGCCATGGCTGGCGCATTACGCTACCGAGTTCTGGTCGAGGTTCCCTCCGTCGAGCCTCGAACACGAAGGGATCGGATTCGCCATCGAGACCTGGGATGCGCAAACCTATCTCAATGAGGCGTTCGGCCCTGACGAGAACCACGTCCTGAACGGCACGACGGCGGCGAGTTTCGGGGTGAAGCTGCACAAGATGCCTAAGGCCACTGCCGTCATTCGACTCGACCGCTCCTTTTCGGAGTTTGACAGCTACCTGATTCGGAGGGGCGTCACGCCGCGGCAGATGGAAGACAGGTGGTTCATCTACTTCGAGAGCGGCAGGCTCCTCATGCGCCGAAGCTGGACAGGGCTCTTGATCTACGAGGTAGTTCTCGAGGAACGCGGCGCCTCCTTGTGGGCGAGGGACGCGCGCGCCAACCGGAACCCCAAGCAGTATGGGGGCACGGACGACGAGGACGATAAGCGCATGATCCTCAATCTCATAGACGAGCTTTTGCTTGGCCTACCGGCCCGAGTTCCCGTGCAAGAGGGGCTGCTGTCGCCAGACTGGCAGGCGATCGCCGCTAGGTCTACTGCTAGCAAAGCAGCCTTTCAGTGACGCAAGACCGGGCGCTCCTTGCCGCCACGCCGGGATCGGGAATGCACGCTGGGACCAACCGGAGCGGAGGCGGATCGCAAGCGTCCCCGCCGCTTTTTCCGACCGTCCCCGCAGAGGCGGTCGTCGCCGCCTATGCCAAGGCGCCCGGCAACGAGTTCTCTAGTGGCAAGATCGCCAGCCCCGAGTCGTCGGCAGCGCTCGTGGCGAACGCTTTTGGGTTCTTCCTGCTCCGGCCGGCCGACCTCCCGAAGCTGCCCTCCATCCCGGCTGAGGTGGAGTGGCCGCCTACGCGGATCGGCCTGGAAAAGTGCGTCCGCTTTCCTTGGCGCGGCGGCCTGCATCCCTGGCTGGACGCCCTTGTCGATACCCCCAGCCATATCGTCGGTGTGGAGAGCAAGCGCTACGAGCCGTTCCGGCCCAGAAAGCCGCCGGTCTTCTCCGACGCGTACTGGGGCGACGTGTGGGGCGGCGCCATGGCGCCGTTCCTGGCGATGCGCGACAGGCTGCGCGACGTACCCTCGGCCTACCTGCACCTCGACGCAGCGCAGCTTGTGAAGCACGCGCTCGGGCTGCGGACGATGGCCAAGGGTTCGGGCAAGCGCCCCTTCCTGCTGTACCTGCACGCCGAGCCCTTGGCGTGGCCGAACGGCACGCCAGTGCCGCCGGACCGCATCCGGCGGCATGCCGAGGAGGCGGCATCGTTTGCGGAGGCGGTTCGCGGGGCGGAGGTCGAGTTCGCCACAGCCACCTATGCCGAACTCCTCGCGGCGATGCGCGGCTCCGGGGTGCCCGAGGTGCGGCGCCACGCCGAGGATTTGACCGGCCTACTGGCCGTGAGCCCAGGCAGGTCCGGCGGAGTCGCGCTTGAGGTAGGCGGCCAGGGCGGGCCGTCACATCCATGAACGCTGCCGCCTTCGAGGCCGAGCTTGCGCGCAGGATTGACGACGCATTCCGCCTCAATCCAGGCGTTGGCGACCACCGGCCGAGACATCCGTGGCTGACCAGCAGCTTGGGCGACCCGTTCTCTGGTGTCTGGTTCGTTGCTGAGAACCCCAGCCTCTCACAAGTGCAGCGCGCCCGGGACCCAGGAGGTGGACCGCCGACCACGGAGGCGCAATGGCTCGTCAGCCGTGGGGACCGCCTATTCCGGCAAGCCTTGGTGGAGCACGGCTTTAAGGACGGCCCGTGGGACCGGCGCGGCGGCTGGCGGTGCTATGTCACCAACCTCATTAAGGAAGCCGACTATGCCGAGGCTTGGAAGCTGCGTCGGGAGCGCGACCACTTGCGGGCAGCGGAAGCGTGGGCACCCGTGCTCCGCTGGCAGTTGGATGCGTCGCGTCCGCGCCTCGTCGTGCTGATGGGGGGGCGCGTGGACCGTCTTGTGGATTACCTGAGGGCCGCTGCGCTGATCGCGTTGCCGCAGACCATGCGGATCGCTCACTACAGCTATGTGGCAATGCGCCCAGCGGGGAGGCTCGGACCAATGCATCCCGACCGCGTGGCAGCATACCTGTCGAGCTTCGCGGACGTGAGACGGCGCTTCGACGAGGGATAGAGCGGTGCGGCTGCAAGCAAGCCTCGCCGCCCGCTGCCAATGTCGCTGAGGTATGCCGCCACGGAGGGTTCGACCACCTCAATGAAGTACTAGACGGCCGGGTCGGGATTGTGTCCTTGTCGCATCCCCTTGGGATCACCAACGGCGGCGGCGCTGATAACGATGACCGGCGTAGCTGGCAAAGGTCGGTCGCATCCTCTCCGGCATCGCCCCCAAGATGTTCTCGGGCTTTAGTCTCTGCATGCCCGACGCGGGGGCATAGCCGGAAAACTTGAACCTAGCGGCTAGAGATTGCCGCCGAACGCGCGATGAATACAGGCAATCTCTCCTTCCGGGTTGCCGGCGGCATAATCTGGCCCGGCTAGTTGTCCGCCTTGGTGATTGCGCATCGTCCCCAGCATGGCAGGGATCATCAGTCCCGGCACGCCCGGCCAGGGTTGGCCAACTCTGCCCGCCGGCTATCCGGCCACGATCACCGAGTGCGGGCCGTCGAGGCCGCACTTGGCGGCTAGCGTCCGGCAGCATTGTGGCGGGGGCGCCGCGGCCAAGGCCGCTAGGTCATCTCCGAACCGCAGATGATCCTAGGAGTAAGCTGATAGTGAGTCATAAAGGAAAGCTCGACTTCATTTCGAGTTCGACCCACTATCTGCGAATGTCCAAGATGCGCTGGTCCCGAATTGAGCAAGAGCGTCGGGTTCGAACCTGGGGCGCCGCACCGCAAGACCCAGCAGACCGGGCGCTCCCATACGGGCGTGAGCCCAACGGAACTTGGTCTATGCGGGCCGTTGATCCTGAAGAATTAAAAAGAGCAAATCGCATACAGCGCAAAAAATCGGCGGCTGCCCTCCTTGCGCAGCAACAAAGAGCCGAAACCCAACGGCGCAATCAGGAGGTGAAGGCTGTCGCGGCAGAAGCGCGTCGCCTCGTGGAGGCTCAGTGCAAGTTAGCCGCAAGTGCTGTGAAGGCTGAACGAGAGCGAAAAATTGCAGCGAGTCACGTCCATGATGCCGCGGCCGTGGCGGAAGCTACTAGACAGGGCCGCACCGCATTCGAGCAGGCAGGCCAATATGTTGTCACGGCCCGCATTGGGAAGAAGTCGCGCACCGTGGTTGTCGAGGCGGCTCCGTCGAAAGCTGGCGTTAGGCACCGGAAGCGCCACCTGGAGACGCTCTGAACTCCGTGGTGCGCAGGTAATGGTTGGCGGCCGATAGTCGGGCTTGTTGGTGAGGTTCTAGCACCGGTTTAACTTGTCGCATTGCTCCGCATCCCCGGCATTTTGTCGATGGGCATCAGGCCGGTGGCGATGAGGCTCATACTGCTCACCATGTCGCTCTCGTCGGGGATCAAGCCTCGACCCGAAAACTCGACTGCGCGCAGCCCGTGGCGGCCAAGCTCGGCCGCGAGCGTGGAGGCGGTGGTCGTCCACCCGACGGCGTGCAGTCCGCTCTGGTGCGCGACCTTGCCGCCGCTGGCCTGAGGATCGTGAGCGCCGACCCGCAGTTGGCGCTGGCGAGGCTTGAGCATAAGGCGCGGAGCGGACGCGCGGCCGACATGGGCGAGCTTCACCTGGGCGACGAGGATGACGACTTCGACGGGATCGCCGCGTGACCAGCGTGGTGTGGAACGTGGTGGCGCGCTGATCGCTGTAAGCATCAGCCCACCATCCCCTGCGGTCGCCGTCCGGTGGCGCGAAGAGCGGCTGCGCGGTCCTGTCAGTGAACGGGCTGACGATGACGGCGCTCCCGACGGCAGAGCGCGTGGCGAGGTCGGCCGCGGCGTATCCCTGGAAGGCGGCGCGGTGGGGGTTCCAGGCGAGGGCAATGTCCATGGAGGTATTTGTGCAGCCGACGCCTTGCGCCGTGGCGGGCGCGCGGCTAAATGGCGAGTGGGGATTGTTCGGATTCTGCATGAATTCATCCCGCGCCGGGGAGCGCGGGGTAACGGCGGCGCGTGTACGCCGAGGAGCACCCCGTGGCACTCAAGCCTTTTCATCCGATTGACCCGCGAAACCTCCCGCGGTGGCCACAGCCGAACCCCAACGACACGATCTCGGAATTCGCCGAGGTGTGCCGCAAGGGGCGCGTGGACGTGCTGCACGCCGATGGAGAGTGGAGGCAGCGGGCGGTCGGCGGCGACTGGGTTGACCTGCTCGTGCCCGTGTTCGACTTCGGCTTCTCGGGCGTCGAGAGCAAGTTTATCCAGGCCGGTGTGGACCTGCTCAACGATGGCGGCATGATGCTGCCCTACCCGCGCTGCATCTACCTGCAACGTGGCTTGGACGACAACCTGGGCGACCACTTCAACCTCAGCAGGGCGCCGGAGATCGAATGGCTGTACTCGATCGCCGAGCAAGAGGACGGCATCCGCGTCGTGATGTTCCACCGCGGCCTCGTCGGCAGTGCCTTTAACCGGCGTTGGACCCTGTTCCCGGCCTTGTTCGTCGCCGGATACGGCGAGGACGCAAACACGATCTACTTCGATCGGGAATGCGACGCGGCGATCCGGGATGGCCACGTTGACCGGCAAGACTTGGCCGACAGGTGCGACATGCACTCCCTGATGGTGTTCGGCCTGACCTGCAAGCTCGGCATGCGCGGCGTCGAAACCCCGGAAGCGGAGCCGACGCCGCGCTCCCGGGCGGTCAACGCGGGGCGCGAGAGCGCGGGGCTGAGGCCGCTGCCGCTAGTGCGCCGGGTGGACGGCAGCCGCGTCGTCTTGCCGGAAGTCCCGACCAAGGCGCCCGGCACCGGCAGGTCGCCCCGGCCGCACTGGCGGAGGGGGCACTTCCGCACCCTGAAAGACGGTCGCGTCGTGCCCATCCCCTCCGTGGCGGTGAAGGGCGGCGGGGGACCGATGCCGACCTACCGAGTGGACTAGCCCATTGCGGTGGTGCTGACGCGAGCTAGGCGGTCGGCGTGCCCGTCCGACCGCCGCCCGTCTGCACGCCCCTGGGGCATTGCGTCGTGAGTTCAATCTACTGTGCCTCCACGTTGACGCCTGTCGTCCCGATGTTGCCCACCACCAGAACACGCGCGCGGGCTTGACCATGTGCTGAATGCGGCGGAACAGCCGTTGCAGGTCGAGGCTCATGCCGCGCGGGCCGCTTCGTCGAGCGCCTGCTGCCGATCCCAGTCGAGCGGCGCCAGCATGGTGATCTGGATGCTGAACGCCTCCCGGGGCGTCAGTCAGAGTTCCGCGGTGCCGCAGCCGCCCAGGCCGGGCCGGTAGGTAACCTCGGCCAGCAGCCACCCCCCTGCCCGGAAGCGCCGCAGCGCGCCCGGGGGACTGACCGGGCTGGGTTTGGCGCCCGCCGCCGAGGCGCAGACGAGGTACTACGACGAGCGCGGGCGCTACCTGGGGCGCTTCGAGACGAGCCGCGAACCACCCGCCACTACGACGCCCAGGGCCGCTACACAGGGCGCTCCAAGCGGCGCGGTGGCGAGGTCCGGGAGTACGACACCGCGGGACGCCACCTCGGCCGGCCGGAGGTGCCGAAGGGCAGCCGCACTCCCCCACCGTCCTGGCTACCGAGCCACGAACCGCCCGGCGCTTCGCACCTCGCAGGGATTGTTCTTAATTTGTTCCTACTCTGCCCGGTAGCGTCCCGCCGCATGAGCGACCTAGACCCGATTCGCCCGCTGGCGCCGCCCTGGCTACGGCCAGACATCCACGCCGCCATGCAGGCTGCCTACGACCGCGAGGCGGTGGCGGGACGCGATCCCGCCGTGGCGGTCGCGGCGGCCTGCGCGGTCCTGCTGGCGCGCGTCACAGGGGTCGCATCGTCGCCGGAGTGTGGGGAGTCGCCGGACGCAGCGGTCGCCATTCCGGCCAAGCGCCTCCGCCCAGCACCACACCGCGGCGCCTCGACGAGGCCGATGTCGCCGACCTCGTGGCGGCGCTCGCCTATGCGCTGCGGTACGACGCCCGGGGCAAGCCGCGCAAGTGCGGATGGGACCACGCCGCCGACCTCGCTGCGGAGTGGCTGGCCGAGCACCTGCGCCGGTTGGACCTCATCGCCTCAGGCGCCGCCCCGCCGCGCTGCACCGGGCCGGGTGAGAACGGACTATCGGGGTGTCAGCATGGCGGGATGGTGGCAGTGATGGCGGTGTCGCTTTCACCAAACTCGGCGCCCGCTCGAACTTCTCACTCCTCGACGGCGCTTCGCATCCCGAGAAACTGGTGAGGACGGCAGCAGCGCTCGGCCTCGGCGGGCTGGGGTCTGCGACACTAATTCGTCGCGGCCAAGCGCGCGAGCTTGCGCCTCGCGGTCCGCGCCCAGTTCGCAGTGGCGTCAGTTCGAATTCGGTTCTTGCCGGCGCTAGTGAGGACCTGTTGTTCCAAGTATCCCGCCATCAGAAGGTGATGATGGCCCGGTTTCGGATTTCGAGTTCTCAGAAAGAAACCATTTTGGGCTCTCGTGATCTGACCCTTGACTGTATATCAGACCATCAGTTTTCATGGCATCCAAAGCCTGGATGACAACGCGCTCCATTTTGGCGCCCTCCTCCGCCCCGGCCATTCTGTGAATAATGTATCTGGTCATGACGCCTGGAGGGCTTGAGCGCAGGATTTCGAAAATCTGACTGCGCAGTACATCAACACTTTCCCCCGGCTCCTCAGACTTGGAGCGGTTCGAGCCACTGTCGGCTTTGGGCATTGGGTATCTCCTTTGAGTTCGACACCAAGGAGGGCAAGTCGCGCCTGAAGGTTCCGGGCGAAGGCTCGTCGCTCCGCCTCACCATCTCGGCGTCTCTCCAAACCGCCTGCACCCTCGTGGTTGCGGGTCGGCAGGCGGCCGATTTCGCTACGCTGCATGGCGGTATGGCAGCGACCGCACGCCTCAGGCCCCTCTCCGAGAAGACTTCACGCGTCACCGCGCTTCCTGAGTGCCGCTCGTGGCACCGACCGCGTTCCTGAACGGTTGCGGGGCTACGCCGGCCTGGACCGGCGCCTCGCCCTAGCCGGACTAGCCCTGCGGGCGCCGCGAGGTGATCCACCTCCTAGGGGCGAAGCACTGGGTACACCCTGGCTACATCCACCATCACCGCCCGCCATGTCGCCCCTAAAGTCGAGCAGGTCAGCGTTCAGCCGCGCGAGGCCGGTCCAGGCATCGGCCATCATGCCATTCACAACCCGCCGTGACGGCGATGTCACGGGTCCCCGCGACGGCAAGGTGGCCTGAGTGCCAGCCCTACTCCTGGCGGGGATCACTAAACCGCTCTGGCTGCACCCACCGTCACCGCCGCCAGTTGAGGGAAGGCGGGCGGTCCTCCGCCGGAGACACGTTCATCGGTGTGGCGGTGGAAGTGTTGCCCAACCAGCCCGCCCTACGCGCTGGCCGGGACGATGTTGGACGAATACGATTTTACGGCGCTCCAACCGGTGCCCCAGCGGGACATGATGGAATGGAGGCCCGAGCCACGCCAGGGCTCGTCGCTGGTCCAATAGGAAAGACGCGACCTACTCCGCGGAGCCATAACCATCATCAGTCGGGTAATCGGCGCCGGCCGCATTCGGACCGGCGCCGAGTTGGCGGCCCTAATCGACGATGGCCGTGCTATTTTGATCGGCTTTGATCCTATGCGCCGAGACCAGTGGCTCCACCCCTCCGAGGTGACGCCACACAGCGAGATTGCCTATGGACGAAATCTAACACTTGGTGTCCTGGCAGTGCCGGTTGGGACTATCGCTTTCGCGCCCTTTCGAAAGCCTCGCGGTCGCGGGCGCGCTGGGCGCGCTGGTCCTTCTCCTCGCGCTGCGCTGCCTGTTGCATCAGGCAGTTCGAGTAGGAGTCTGTCCCTCGCCGGAAGCCGAAGCCATCGCAAGCCCGCTGGTCTGCCTCCCGATCCATCTGGTCCAAGGCGGCGATAAGACTGCATCCTCCCAGCAGGACGATCAGGGAACTGACAGCTAGAAAGCTCTTCATCCCTTCCTCCGCGAGGACCCACGCCGGTAGCGTATGACCTTCTAACCCCAGGTACCAAGCGTTAGGTTCTGACCACCAGAATGATGCTGACGCAGTCGGCTGGTACCTTGATCAGATGCGCCCCCCTCCGCGGCAGGGCACCGGGCCAGTAAGCAGGCCGTGCCCGAGCCCTGCACCACCGGTGAGATCGAAGCCATGGCTCAGCGGATGCTGTCCGAGATCGACTGGCCTGCCTTTAGCGCCGCAGGCGGCCGTCCGTACGCCACATAGTTAGTCATCCGAAGGCAATGGAGACCACGGACCGTGAGGTTTGGAGCGCGACCGTGGGACCGCAGCGGAGGCGGATTGGGGACCGAAGGGGCGTAAGTGCTCGGACCACCAGCCGCTCCCGTGGAAGTAGGTCGAGGAAGGCCCGCATCTGTTGATCAACGAGCATGTCCAATGCTGCCGAGCCACGTGCCCAGGGGTACGTCATCTGCACCGGGTCTGCCGGACTCCACCCGGCCCCCACTCCCCTACCTCGCCAGCGCTGCGATCAAGCGCCCGGAATCCGACACCCACCCGAACAGCAGTTGGATGGTCAGTAGCGAAGCCTCATGGTTGGTCCGGGGCTGGTCGTTGGCGATAGGCTCCGCCGTGCAGTCGGCGAGCACGACACAGTGGTAGTCCCGGAACATCGCGTCCCGGACCGTCGACTCCACGCATACGCTGGTCGTGCAACCCGCGACGACCAGATGCTTGATGTCCCGGTCGGACAGCACCCTGTCGAGGTCGGTCTGGAAGAACCCGCTGTAGCGGTGCTTGGGAACGATCACATCGCCCGCCTGCGGCGCGAGGCGCGGCAGGAAGTCGGTGTTCCACGTGCCGGCGACAAG
Source organism: Siccirubricoccus deserti (assembly GCF_014283215.1). GTDB lineage: Bacteria > Pseudomonadota > Alphaproteobacteria > Acetobacterales > Acetobacteraceae > Siccirubricoccus > Siccirubricoccus deserti. The sequence continues at coordinate 3,417 of NZ_JACOMF010000068.1, read as the reverse complement.
GATGCGGCTCGCCCGACCGTCCGGCGCGGGCACTTCCTTCCCTACCCCGAGCCGCGCATGCTTGATCGAGTGCGGCGACCCCGGCCCGCCGGTGTCGGCTAGGCCGGGGCTGTGCTGCATCTTGAGGTAGACGATCGGCAGCCCGACCGAGCGCGCGGCGGCCAGGACCCGCGCCGTCGGCTCGACCACACGCTCTATCGGCGCGATGTCGATGCCCACCCGATCGAACATGCCGCCACGGGAGCCGAAGTCGTTCTGCATATCGACGACTAGAACGGCGCACCGTCCGCAATCGATCTCGACTGGCTCGGGTTTGGCGTCGAGGGTGATTACGCTGGTTCCAGCTTTCATCGGCTTCCTCCCTGCCCGGTGGGCCTCGAAAATCAGGTCACAATCGCCTCTCTCCGGGCAAGCCTCTTGCCCATGGGGCAATGGCCAAGCCCAGTTGCAACCGCCCAAGCACCTGAGCGGGGCGGCTCGCCCTCAATCCTCCCGGCGCGGCTCCACCCCGGCGGCGCCGTCGGCTAGGCGGTCGAGCTTGGCGGCCATGATAAAATCGTTCTCGTGCAGTCCCTTGATCTTCTTGGTCCGTAGCGAGACCGACGCATAGCCCCAGCCAAACGAGATGTCAGGGTGATGGCCCTCCGCCTCGGCCAGTTCCCCAGCGCGCACAACGAAGGCGAACGCCTCGCCGAAATCCTTGAACCGGTAGCGCCGCTCGATGCGGGTCGCGTCGTCCATCAGCGTCCAGTCGGGCGCCTGCGTACGGTAGCCTTCCGCCTCCACAGGCGTGAGCGGCGGGACGCCGCCGCGGCACGGGGTGCAGGTCTTCTCTGCCAATCTGCTCGCCATGGTGTTGCCTCCCGACGGACGGCCGCGCCTGCAAGGCCCTGGCGGGCGTCAGGCCGGTATCATCACCATCCAGAGGAAGGATAGGTTCAGACTGCTGTTCCTCTCGCTCCTTCTCCCTCAAGCGTGTTCTCGCTACCTCGCGACACACCCGGGATATTCCGATATGCCGAGCGCATGGCAGGCGATCGAAACGAGTCCCCAAATGAGCGTGCCCCGCTCCTCTTGGTGTTTGGCGATCTGGCGCCGCGCGTCGCCGCCCTTATTCGCGCCCGGCCCATCCTGATTGCTCGACTGATCGTCGCCCCACGAGAGGCCGTGCATGCAATCGCGGCCTTCCTCCATCTCGCCCCCGATGCCGCAGGGCCGGACGTCGACGTGGCCAAGATCATCAACCAGACCGATCCGCGCGAACTGCTGAATGCTGCCCTACCGGCTTGTCCGGCGCGGCTTTACCGGGCGCTGGACCGGGCTGGGGACCGTGTCCGTGAACGGCGCTTCTACGAAAAGCTCGCCGCTGTGTGTAGCGGCCCCTTCGCTGACAGGCTGCTCGATGGCGCGCTTGACGATATTCGCGTCGCGCATTTCGAAGCCCTGTCGCGAATGGACCCGGCCCTGGGCGCTATGCGCAGCGCACTTCCGGAAAACACCTATCTGGTGGAGGGGATCGACAGCCTTGTCGCATTTCTCCGCGCCCGTGGTGCATTGCGCGATGGCGACCTTCGGCTGCCTCCTGGGGCCGGACTGCCGGCCATAACCCGGCGGCTCCGCGTCGCACTCGGCCGCATTGAGGCGCCTGATCCGGGTTTCAACCCGCCGCCGCCCTTCCGCCTACTGCGCACCAGTGACGAGCTTCAGCGGATTGGAAAGGCGTTCGGGAACTGTGTGGCTTTGCCCCAGTGGGGATCAGCGCAACACCATTTTCATCTGCTCGACGGCACTGGGGTCTATCTTGCCTCCGATGAGCCGCCGCTGCTCGTCTCGCTGCGCCGCGCCGCCGATCGCGTTTGGTACTTTGATCAGGCCGCGGGACCGGGGAATGAAACACCTCCTGCGGGTATGAAGGCAGGGCTGTTTCGCGATCTAAGGGCCACCGGGCTGACGATCGTCACCGCGGACCCGCAGTCGTCGCTGGCAAGGCTGGAGCAGGAAACACGACGCAGCCGTAGGGCCGGCGGTGTGGAAGTTGATCTTGGCGGTGAAGGCGATGGCCAGGATGATGATGAGATCGCCGAGAGAGTGGCCTGATTGCCACCGCGGTATCGGCAGGTCGAGGCGCAGTGATGCGGTGATGCTGAGCAACGGGATAGACGCAAGGCACCGCCCGAGATGGGCATGAGGCACAATGAGTTCGTCGTCGGCCGGGTCTTTATCACCGGACATGGCCTTTGGCGCTGCACGGATGTCGGCACGCGCACCGTCATTGCCATCCGGATCGACTCTGCCGATGTTGTGTCCATCCTCGGCGGGCTGGAGGCGCAGAGCATCGTCGCTCCCAGTTGGTTCGATGGCCCGCCCTACGCGCTGGCCAAGACGGTGTTCGACGAATACGATTTTCCGGCGCTCCAACCGGTGCCCCAGCGGGACATGATGAACCGGGCTCCAGAGCCAAGGCAGGGCTGATCGCCGGCTGCCGCACGGGGTCGAATGGCTTGAAGACGCATAATACGCCTGGGCCTGGGCTGTAGATATGTTCTCCGCTCTTGATCGGGTTGCCGCTCCTGATCAAGACGCCACCCCTGGCAAGCACCTCCCGGCTTGTGTTCTCCCTGGAACCGTCGATCACCGAATCGTTATAAGAAATTTCTGTGAGTTATCGCAATAAGTTCGCCCAGGAGTTGAACGGCTTGGGGAAGTCGTCGGGTCCTGGGGGGCAACCGCGGATGTGCGTGCTGATTGTCGAGGACGAACCGCTGATCCGAATGCTCGTCTGCGATCTGCTGGAAGAAGCAGGTTTTGCGTGCACCGAGGCGGCAAGCGGTGAGGCTGCACTGCGGCTGCTGGACCAGGGCCGGCGCCGCCCCAACCTCCTTGTCACCGACTTCAATCTCGGTCCTGGCCTTGATGGCAAGATGTTAGCCCACGAGGTCCAGCGGCGCCTGCCTGCACTGCCGACTGCTTTTGTGACCGGCAATCCTGAGAGTTTCGCCGACTACCCGTTCCAGCCCTGGGAAGCCCTTTTGGCCAAGCCCTTCGCAGGAGCCGAACTCGTGGCAGTGGTTCGCGCACTTTGCGCTGATGGTCGTGGCACGAACCAGAGCCCATGGATGATGCCGAGCCGGTGGGACCAAACCGTACACCTCCGAGCATAATAAGAGGGTCGTGTCGTGCTGCCGTTCGACGAGGTGTTCGCCATACCTGATAGCATTCGCCGCACTCCTCATTCCCACCATGGCCTTCGACCGGCCGTACGCCACGGTGAAGCAGGGCGTGGACGCCATCCGGTGCCGAAGGGCGGGGTGCGAGGTAGCCAAGCGGGAACGGGGAGCACGGTTGCCTCGACGGGGACTGCGGGACCGGCTTTCCCTCGATGAACGACACAGCTTCGGCAATCGTCCCAAAGCGGAA
>NZ_JACOMF010000067.1 GCF_014283215.1 Siccirubricoccus deserti | reverse complement strand
CCCATAACCTCACCAAGCTCGCCAGGGCAGCCGCTGCCTGATGCACGGCGGGCGCGCCGGCGAGGAATACCGCTCCGCCCCAGCGGCGGTCAGTCCGAAATGCGGTTACCGGGACGCGCTCCTAGCCTGCAGATTGTCCTGCAGTTCAACCCTAGCCGGGCGGGCTGGGGCCAGACTTGCCTGCGACCTCTTTCACTGGGAGCGGGTCTACTGCACCTTCGCGCCGGTGGCACGGATTACCTCCGCGAAGAGCCTCTGCTGCGCGGTGCGGAAATCAGCTAGCTCCTGGGACGTCGTCCACTATGTGGTCGCGCCGTTCTCCTCAAAGAATCGGCGCAGCCCGGGATCCTGCGGCGCCTGCTTCGTGAGAGAGGACATCCGCTCGACGAGCGGCGCTGGTATCCCCGCTGCGCTGTACTGGAATGGCCACAGTGGATCGGCCTTCGGCTTTGCTGCGATGCTGCCGCCCGGGCCTGCGCCGGGAGGCAGCCGCAGACCACCTTCTGGATCGAACCGGAGCCGTCCATTTGGCCAATCGGCGCTGCACGCTTTGGGCTGCGGCCGGAGAGCCTGGTGGTTGTCACCGCCTCCGGAGTGGACAGCCTCTGGACCGCGGAAGAGGCGTTAACGGCCTTACTGCCGTAGTCCGCGGCCAAGAGGCCCGCCGCCTTTCCCGGTCTGCGGGGTCGACTATTATTGCGAATGATTGGTGGTTGGCATCGTCCGGCGCGGCTTCAGGCCGAACGATGCCGAGCGGGTGTTTTATAGAGACGGCTTGGGTGCAGTTGAAAGTTTCGACGCCGTGGACAAAGGTCGGGCATCCGCCCAGATTTCAGCACAGTTCAAGATCACCCGAGCCCTCTCAATAGCAGACGATCTTTTGGCCATGTGACGTAAATGGGAGCGGTGCTAGCCGGCTGGACATCATCCCGTTGGACGTGATTGAGATCGTCACTATGCGCACAGGCACCCACGGTTTCCTAACGCCAGAGCAAGCGGTGACCAGCTTGGAGGAGATCCACGCCGCTGCGATTACTATATTGCGAACGATGTTGGCTCGCTTCGCTGATGGCGGACCGCCGCCGACGACGGAGGAGCGGGCGCAGTTCTGCTACCCCGAGCTGCGCGTGGACTGGGTGCCGGGCAGCGGGCCCATGCCGCGCAACCGCCGCGCCTGGGCGAAGCTGCAGGAGCCGGGAGTCTACGCGACAACCGTCACCCACCCTGGCGCCTTCAGATCCTACTTGATCGAGCAACTGACCCCGCTGGTCTCGGAGTACGGGGCAACACTCTCGGTTGGTCAGAGCCGGCAGGAAATTCCATACCCATACGCAATGCAGTCGGGCGAGGAGTTGAGTGCCGGGCGGGCCGGGGCAGCGGAGCTTGCACGCCACTTTCCGACGCCCTTGTTGTCGGAGGTCGGTGACGAGGTAGCGGACGGCCTTTGGGAGTTCAAGCCAGGTCAGCCTCGGCCACTGGCGCTGTTTGATGCGGTGCGGGTGGACTACTCACTCCGTCGCATCGTTCACTACACTGGAACTGACTGGCGGCACGTCCAGCCATGGATCCTTCTCACCAACTATCAGCGCTACGTTGATCAGTTTGTTCAGCGGGGTCTCACCGAACTGGCGACGCCGGACAGCCCCTACGTGGCCATGGCGCTGCCTGGCGGTGGGCTAATCCGCCGTAACGAGATCTCTGTCGAGGCCGCTGTTGCGCTGGTTGCCGCGGTGCCCTGGCAGCGCTTTCAGATGCCTGCCTACCACCTGATCCGAGAAGACGGGCAGGGTGGGACCACTATCGTTAACATCGGCGTCGGCCCTTCAAACGCTAAAACTGTGACCGACCATTTGGCCGTCCTGCGCCCGAACTGCTGGATCATGGTCGGCCACTGTGGCGGCCTGCGAGCGACACAGCAGATCGGTGACTACGTGCTGGCGCACGGCTACTTGCGGCGCGACCGCATCCTCGATGACCTGGTCCCGCTCGAGGTTCCGGTTCCGGCGCTCGCCGAGGTGCAGGTGGCGCTGCAAGATGCGGCGGCGAAGGTCACCGGCGAGCAAGGCGACGAACTGAAGCGGCGCCTCCGGACCGGCACTGTGGTGACCTACGACGACCGGAACTGGGAGCTGAGGTGGAGCAAGGAGCGGCGGCGTATCAACCTGGCCCGTGCCGTGGCCGTGGATATGGAGAGTGGCACACTGGCGGCGCAGGGTTACCGGCTGCGCGTGCCGTATGGCACTCTCCTGTGCGTTTCGGACAAGCCGCTGCATGGTGAAATCAAGCTGCCGGGCATGGCAACGGCTTTCTATCAGAGGGCAGTGAGCGAACACCTCGACATCGGCCTCGCCGCTTTCGACATTCTACGCAGTCAACTTGGTGGACTGCACTCGCGCAAGCTCAGAAGCTTCGACGAGCCGCCGTTTCGCTGATTCGCAGCACAGCTCGCCTGTTCGGCTAACATCATTTGCAATCATCCAGTCTGGAAGATTGAAGCATCTCCAGCGGGATCCGTTAGAGACCAGCGTATATGTGGATCCGGACAGCGATAATCTGCTGGGCAAAGGTCATTGCTCGGGCGCCGTGCCTACCCAGCATGGGGTCTCAGTAGCGGAGGAGGCGCCCAATGGCGGCCCCTCACCCTTGCCTTGCCTCGCAGCGCCGTGCCTAGAGCGGATTCCCACCCGGCGCGAGATCTGATTCACCGTGCCTGCTGGGCACGGAGGCCAGCTTGCATGGCGAGAACCCCGTCCGAAGATCTACGCGCCCGGCTGAACGCCACCAACTGCGGGATCCAGGCCGACAAAGGGCTATGCGCAGCAATTTAGTTCTTGATTCGTTCTTGATCGTCTCCCACCCTGCCCGCATGCGCCCATCCGATCCAGAGCCTCCCGAGCCCGCCGCTGCCGCACCGGTCGCCACGATCCCGCTATCCCCGGCTGAGCCGGCGGAGGTTGCATCGGCATTGGCCTACGGGCTGCGCTTCGACGAGCGGGGCCGTCCCCGCCGCGGCATGGCCTGGGAAATGGCCGCCACCCTGCTGGCGGAGCAGCTGGTGCTGCAGCTGGAGCGGGCCAACTTCGTGGTCCTGAAGCGTCCGCCCCGGCCGCCGCACAGCGCCGGATAGGCTGCCAGCTGTCGACACGAAAGGGCACACCCCCCTGGCCAACTAGCAGGCTGCTGAAATTCGATTTCCGTGCGCCCGGCGTGAAAGATTATTCGCCTACAGTTGCGGCAAACGGGCGCAAATTTCGCATCGGCATTCCGCCTGATTATATTCTTTCGTAGGGCTGTTGAACGCGGCGAATTTCAGCAGCCTGCTAGGTGGGGTGCAACGGCCAAGCGGTGCAGGACCAATGCCGCCATCCAGACCCGACACCTCATTCGACCATGCCGCCGTCCTGGCGGCCCTGCGGTCCCGTGTGGCGCGTTTGGACGGTGCGGGTCGGGCATTGCACGCACCAAGCGCAATCCCGGTCTGTGCGGGGCTACCGCTGCCCGGCGGCGGGCTCGCCCGCGCCACGGTGCATGAGGTGCTGGCGACCTCGCCCGGTTGTGGCGCCGCCTTCTGCGCCCTCCTGCTGGCCCGCACGGGCGGCACGGTCCTCTGGATCGCCACCGGCCGGGATGGGCTGCTGGCCTGGCCACCCGGGCTTGCGCAGTTCGGCCTGGACCCGGCCGACCTCGTCCTCGTCAGGGCTAGGCACTGGCCGGATGCGCTCTGGGCGATGGAGGAGGCGCTGCGCTGTCCGGCGGTGACCGGCGCGGTCCTGGCCGGTGATGGCCCGCTGGACCTGACGGCAACGCGCCGCCTGCAGCTGGCCGCGGAGACGGGCGGAGCCCTCGGCCTGCTGCTGCAGCCTGACAGGACCTCTGCTGCGCACACGGCGGTCTCCACCCGTTGGCGGATCGGATCGCTCGCCGTCGAAGATGGGCTGGCGGACCCGCGCTGGTTGTTGGAGTTGCTGCGAGGGCATTGTCAGGTTGTTGGGGTGGTGGACGCGTTTGAGCGCGCGGTACGAAACCCAACAAGCTTACGCGGTCCTCTGGACGCACGTCTCCTGCCGCCAGATCCGGAATGCCTTGGCGCGGGCATCGCGGTACTCAGCGGCGGTCATCAGATGCCGCCGCGGACGGAAGTGGCCATAGATCATTGCGTGGGGATGACAGGAAGCGCTGCGCCTGCCCCGGCGACTTGAACCGCTGCATCTGCCGCTCTTGGCGCCGCGTCGGTCGGTGCGAGTTCTCGGCACGGTTGTTCAGGTAGCGACTGGTTCGGTGCTTCACCTCGGGCAGGATATCGCGGTGTGCCACGCCGTAGCTGCGCAGGCCATCGGTGACGAGGCGCTTTGGCTTGTACTTCAGCTCAGCGAGCAGGCGTTTGAAGAAGCGCTTGGCTGCCGTGGCGTTCCGGCGATCTTGGACCAGGATATCGAGGGCAACGCCGTGCTGGTCCACCGCGCGCCAGAGATAATGGAGCTCGCCATTGATTTTCAGGAACACCTCATCGAGGTGCCAAGTGTCGCCCGGCTTCGGCCGGCGCCTGCGGAGCTTGCGAGCGAAATCGGCGCCGAACTTGAGGCACCACTGCCGTATGCTCTCGTGGGGGACCGTGATGCCCCGTTCGGCCAAGAGCAGTTCCACGTCGCGCAGGTTCAGGCCGAAGACATGGTACAGCCAGACCGCATGGCTGATGACCTCGGCCGGGAAGCGGAATCCAGGATAGGTGGCGGGCTCGGACGTCATCCTGCCACCATGCCCCAGCCACTTCGTTCCAACTAGAGACTGCCAAGTTGGCAATGCCTGTAGAGCGCATGGTGGATGCGCTCCAACGTCCGGTCGGCACCGTCAGGTTGAGCGGGAGTTGACGGCGAGCTCTTCTATCTCTGGCGCGCGGTGGACCAGCACGGTGTCGTGCTCGACATCTTGGTCCAGGAACGCCGCAACGCCACGGCCGCCAAACGCTTCTTCAAACGCCTGCTGGTGGGCCTCAAGTACAAGCCCCGCAAGCTCGTCACGGATGGGCTCGGCAGCTACGGTGTCGCACAGCGCGAGGTCCTGCCCGGTGTGCGGCATCGGACCAGCCGCTACCTGAACAATCGTGCTGAAAACTCCCACAGACCGACGCGACGTCGAGAACGCCAGATGCAGCGGTTCAAGTCACCAGAACAGGCCCAGCGGTTCCTCTCAGCACACGCGATGATCTATGGCCACTTCCATCCACGTCGGCACCTGATGACCGCTAACCAATACCGTCGTTCGCGCGACAAGGCCTTCCGGATTTGGCAGCAGGGGACGTGTGCCAGATGGCGGCGTGAGGTCGCGCAAGCTCCGCCCTGCGATCAACCTCGTCTTGCCATCAAACAACGTGACAATGCCCGCGCTGGCGGATGTGGTGCTCGTCGTGCATCGGCTATGCCTCGGTCTGCCAGATCGATATTCAACACCATATGGCCGGCTGACAATAGTTGCGTTTCGTTCTGGGGGACGTACCGTAGCGTGTGAGTCCCTCCACTCTACGTCGAGCGCTCCCGCCTCATGCTGTGGACCAAAGCGAGATCACGCCCGCCCTCTACTGTCCGGCGCCAGCACCGCGACCGGCTGCTCTCCGACCAGTGCACCGACACCGGCGACTTCGCCCCTGCTCTCCACCACCCGGCCGGATAGCAGATCGCGCCAGTGCGTCACGCCGGCAGCCCCCTGCGGCCAGGCGAGCGTTGTGTTGCTCCAGCCGGAATTTGCCTCAAGGCGTGCCGGGAAGCGTGCCGCGACGACCAGCAAGGCGTCCTCACCATGCCTGCGGGTGAAGGTGCACAGGTGATCGGCTTTCGGCCCCGACACGGCGACCGGTTCGTAGGTGCTCTCGGCGTAGAGCGTCGGATGCTCACGGCGATGGGCGAGCAGGGTGGCGGTCAGAGCCAACTTGAGGCGGCCGTCATGCCATTCCTCGAGCATCGTGGCCGTAGTCTCGGCGCGATCGCGCGCTAGAGCCGCGGAAACCTCCTCCAGCACCCGGCGGCGCAGGTCGTAGTCCACCGGTCGGCGGTTGTCGGGATCCACCAAGCTGAGGTCCCAGAGCTCGGTGCCTTGGTAGATGTCGGGCATGCCGGGCAGGGTTAGCTTAAGGGCTGTTTGCACCAGGCTGTTACGGAAGCCGAGGCGCGCAACGCGTTCCTGGAAGGGCAGGAAGGCGTCGAGGAAAGTGCCAGAGCGGGAGGGGGCGAGCGCCTCCCGGACGAAGCTCAGCATCCCTTCCTCGTAGGCGGTGTTTGGCGCGGCCCAGGTGGTGTGGCGCTTGGCCTCGCGCATCGATTTCACCATGGCGCCTTCCATGCGCTCGGCGAAACCGCGCAGGGCCTCTGGCTCGGGCATCCCGGTGCCGGTCAGCTCCGCCGGCCAGGCGCCGAGCAGTAGCTGGTAAAACAGGTACTCGTCGTTGCGGTCGGGCGGCGCGGTGCCTTCCACGTCACCGCGGCGGGCGCGCAGGATGCGGCTCCAAGTCTGCACCTGCTGCGCCCATTCCTCCGGCATCTCCGATAGCACGGCGAGCCGAGCTCGGGTGTCCTCGCCACGTTTGGTGTCATGGGTGGAAGTGCCGAGCATGGCGTGCGGCCATCGCGCAGCACGCTGTGCGTTCGCCTTGTGGAAGGCAGGCAATGGCACGCCAAAGTGGTCGGGGTGCCCGCCCACTTCGTTGAGCGCGACGAAGCGGTTGTAGCGGTAGAAGGCGGTATCCTCAAGCCCTTTGGCCATCACCGGGCCGCTGTACTGTTGCACCCGCATCGCAAAGCGCACCACGCTGTGCCGGCTGAAGCCGCTGCGTGGTTCCGCGACCATGTCGGTGGTCAGCAGCCGGTGCAGAAAGTCGAAGACGCTCGGGTCGAGGTCCGTCTCGTTCCGCCGCGCCTGGGCGATGGCCCAGTCGATGTCACGCCGATCCGCCTCGGTCGGTGACACGGTGCCGTCCACATAGGTGCGGTAGACCGGGAAGCAGGTGACGATCTCCTTCAGCGCCCGTTGGAGAATGTTGCGGGTGAAGTCGGCGGTGCGTGGGTTTTGCCGCGCTACGCGGGCCGCATCGCGGGCAAGCACATTCAGCTCGCTCGCCATCTCGTTCAGCATGATGCGCAGCTTGCAGTCGCGCACGGTCTCCGCAAAGGGCTCGCCGCCGCGGATAAACTCCGCGTAGGTCCGGGTGAAGCCTTCCTCGCCGGCCGGGTCTACCAGCAGGCCAAGCACGAGGTTGGCGAACTCGTAGCCTGTCGTGCCTTCCACCGGCCAGTCGTCGCGTAAGAACTCATGACGTGATAGGATCTTCTCGACGACCAGGTAGAAGGGACGCGGTGCTGCTTCCCGCAAGCGCTCCAAATAGCCTTTGGGGTCCAGCAGCCCGTCAATGTGGTCGATCCTGAGCCCCTCCAACGTGCCGTCCTCCAGCAGGGAAAAGACGAAGCGATGGGCATGATCGAAGAGCTCCGGCAGCTCCATCCGTAAGCCGGCCAGCTCGTTGATGTTGAAGAAGCGCCGGTAGTTGATGTCATCAGCAGCAACGCGGAAATGTGCGGCGCGCCAGTGCTGGTCTTGGATCAGGGCGTCCAGCGCCCGCCAAGTCTCGAACTTGCCGGGTTGGCCGTTCAGCCGCCTGACTGCCGCGTCCACCGCCTCCCGCACATCCGCACGCTCGCGCGTCAGTGCCGCGAGCTCAGCCTGTAGGTCGCGGGCGCGCGCGGCGACGCGCGGGCGCCAATTGGGCAGACCAGAAAAGGCATCGCCTAGCTGCTCAAGCTCCGGATGCGCGTCGCCCAGCACGCGCTCGTAGTGCAGGGGGCAGATCGGCAGCTTGTGCGTGCCATAGGCCCAGACGGCGAAGCCGCCCATCTCCGGCTCAAAGCGGAGTTCGAGCTGGCCGGCCTCCAGCACCGCGCCGTACTGGTCACCGAGGAAGGGCACCAGCAGCTTGTTGTAGAGGTAGCGCCGGTCCGGATCCCAGTCGATGTCAAACCAGCCCGCATAGTCGCTGTCCGGTCCCCATTCCAGCACGTCGAGCCACCAGGGATTGTCGGCACCACCGACGCCCATGTGGTTCGGCACGAAGTCGAGTACCTGGCCCAGGCCATTCTCCTTGAACACCGCGGACATGGCGCGGAACTCCGCCTCGCTGCCCAGCTCGGGGTTCAGCACGCCGTGGTCCACGATGTCGTAGCCATGGGAGGAGCCCGGTCGCGCCTTCAGGTAGGGCGAGGCATAGACATGACTGACGCCGAGGCGCGCGAGGTAGGGCGCCAGCGCCGCCGCGTCCCGGAAGCCGAAGCCCGCGTGGAACTGCGGACGGTAGGTGGCGCGGGGGATCGGCGGCGGACCGGTCTCAGGCATTGTCGATGGGTCCTTCAGGATGGGTGGCACCGCGCTCGGCGCGGAAAATCTCGGCGATGTCGATGAAGCGCGGGCGGGAGGCGAGCTCCTCCAGCGTCATCGAGAGCCGGCGACGCCAGTTTGGATGCTCGTCCGAGGTGGCCGGCACGTTCACCGGATCGGCCTCATCGGTCAGGTCGTCGATCTGGGCCATGGCGAGGACGGAGGGACTACGGGCCAGGAAGGTATGCGCCGCACGCGAAAGGTGCGGGATGTCGGGTTCCTCATTCTCCGGCAGGAGCTCCTGTTGCCGTAGAGCGGTCAGGAGTTGCGCCTTGTCGCGCTGCCGTGCCTCGCGTTGGCGTCCTGCTTCCTCCGGCTCCGGGTAGAGGTTCAGGCGCTCCCTCAGGTCGATGTCGCGCCCCTCCCACCAACCACGCAGGGTCGGAAGGTCGTGGCTGCCAAGGACCGCGAGTGCCAGGTTTGGATAGACTTCCGGCGGCAGGAAGGCGCCCGTGTCGCCCTCTTGCTCGAAGAAGAGCACCCGGTAGGAGAGGATATTCGCCTCCGCCATGCGCTCCCGGAAGCCTTCCGGCACGGTGCCGAGATCCTCGCCAACCACCAAGCAGTGCTGCCGATGGCTCTCAAGCGCGAGGATGCCGACCATGTCCTCCATTGGATAGGCGACATAGGCGCCGGTCGCCGGCGTCTGCCCTTGCGGCACCCAGTAAAGGTGCTGAAGCCCCATGACGTGGTCGATCCGCAGACCGCCAGCGTGGCGCATATTGGCGCGGACCAGCTCGATGAAGCTGCGGTAGCCTTCCTCGCGCAGAGCACGGGGGTGAAAGGGCGGCAGGCCCCAGTCCTGACCGGCCGGGTTGTAGATGTCAGGCGGTGCCCCGACCTGCGCGCCGGAGACAACCGCAGCCGCATCCGCCCAGGTCTCCGCCCCAGCGCGGTCGGCGCCGACGGCCAAGTCGCGGTAGAGACCGACCGCCATTCCGCGCTCCGCAGCAGCCGCCGCCGCTTTGCAGAGTTGTTGATCGGCAACCCACTGCTGCCAGATCAGGAAGTCGAGGCGGCGACGGTTCTCCTTCGCAAAGGCTGCCACGGCGGGTGAGTGAGGGTCGCGGTACTCTTCTAGCCAGGCATGCCAGTCCGCATGGGCCAGGTCACGCCCGGCGAAATGCTCGCGCAATGCCAGGAAGAGACAGTTTCGCTCCAGCACCTCACCCCGCTCGCGCCGAAACGCCTCGAAAGCCTGCCAGCGCGTCTGATCGGTAGCGGTGCGGCAGTTGTCGAACAGTGTCTCTAGCACCGAGAGCTTGATGGCCGTGACTTTGGCGTAGTCCACCAGCGGCTTGGCGCGGCAGGCCTCAAGCTCGGCGCGGAACTCGTCGGAGGCGATCAGCTCCCGGGTGTCCGAGCAATCCAGCAGCTCCGGCACGGCCGTGACGTCGATGTTCAGGATATTCAGCAGCAGCCGGCTGGCTGGTGAGTAGGGGCTGGCGTGCTCCGGGTTGTCGGTGAACATGGCGTGCAGCGGGTTGAGGCCGATCACATCGGCGCCGCGGGGGGCGGCCAGCTCCACCAGGCTGCGCAGGTCGCCGAAGTCGCCGATGCCCCAATCGGTTGCCGAGCGCAGCAGGTAGAGCTGCGCCGCGATACCCCAGAGCCGCCGCCCCTCCGTAATCGCATCCGGCAACCAGCAGCGCCCGGGAGAGACGACCAGGGTGGTCGCCGCGCCGCCGGGATTGAGGGTCAATTGGTGATAGCCCAGCGGGACGTCGCCCTCCAGCACCAAGCGGCGGCACTCCAGCCTGCTGCCCTCGACCTCGCGCTTGGCCAGCAAAGTCAGGCTGGAGAAATCTGCCCGGCCGGTCATCTTGCCGCCCTCCTCCAACGCGAGGCGCCAGGCAAGCTCACCGGTGCCGGCCGGCAGAGTGAGCTTGACGGCGAGAGGTTCGGCCCCGGCGCGCAGCACCGCGATCGGCGGCAAGGGGCGCGTCCACTCAGCCTCATCCAACGCCTCAAGCGCCGCGCGCGCTGCCTCCTCGTCCGCTGCCTCGACGCCCATGGCGGCGAGCAGGCTGCGCTTCGTCTCCGGAGAGGTGCGCACCATGTCGCCGCGCGCGTTGCGGAATTCGGGCTCTATCCCCATGCGCTCGGCAAGCTCGTCCAGTACGCCGCTGCTCGAACCCTCCTCGATGGTCCAGCGCACGGACCAGGGGCCGAACTCGCCCCCTTCGCCCGGCTCGCCCTCTCGCCAGATCACCCGGCCCGCCGCGGCGGGGAAGCCCTCCACCCGTGCACCGGACAGGTTGGCCGCGAGCGTGAGTGTGCCATCCCCGCCGAGCGACCAGCGCACCATTACTGCGCCCTCTCCGATCACCTCGTAGCGCCCACCGCTCCGAATGCCAGCTAGGTGCGGTACGATTTCAGCGTGGCGAGCGGCGATGGCATTGCGATACCAGTCGAGCCAAGTGGCGTGGTTCGGCTGCGTGGCGTCTTCCCAACGCAGTTTGGCGGAGACGAATGTCGCCTCGGCCGTCGGGTCGGGGATGCGCTCGCGCGTCGCCGGGTCCTGGAACTCAGGGAAGCGCGCGAACTCCTCACGCCGGCCCTTGCGCACTGCCTCGGCCAGCTCCGGCCCGAAATCGGCGAAGAAGGGGAAGGGCTGCGCCGCCGTCCATTCCTCGCCCATGAACAGCATCGGCACCTGCGGCAGCAGCAGGTAAGTGGCGGCCACCGCACGCACCGCCTCGGCCGGGGCGAAGTGGGGCAGGCGGTCGCCGAAGGCGCGGTTGCCGACCTGGTCATGGTTCTGGATGAAGGCGACGAAAGCGGTAGGTGGCAGTGCTGCGCTCGGCTCCCCCCGCGCATGGCCTCGATAGGGCATCTGCTCGCCCTGAAAGGCGAAGCCCTCCGCCAGGGCGCGGCCAAGCTTGTCCGTGTCGCCGTGGTAGTCGGCGTAATAAGCCTTGGCTTCGCCGCTCGCCGCCACGTGCAGCACGTGGTGAACGTCGTCGTTCCACTGTGCCGTGTACCAGCGGGGCTGGCCGTCCTCGCCGCGCACCAGCCGGCTCGCCTGGTTCTCCTCGTTTTCCAGTACCAAGTGGATGGGGCGATCCGGCGCCGCGGCGCGCACGCGCTCGGCCAACTCCTCCAGCAGGTGCTTTGGGCTGTCGTCCAGGATGGCGTGCACTGCATCCAGCCGCAGCCCGTCGAGGTGGAACTCCTCAATCCAGTAGAGGGCGTTGTGGATGAAGTACGCGCGGACGGGACCACTGTCGGGCCCGTCCATGTTGATGGCGGCGCCCCAAGGCGTCTTGTGCCGGTCGGTGAAGGTCTCGCAGGCGGTGGCATGGAGGTAGTTCCCCTCCGGCCCGAAGTGGTTATAGACCACGTCGAGCATGACCATCAGACCGCGCTCGTGCGCTGCGTCCACCAGGGCTTTCAGGTCCTCGGGGCGGCCGTAGCTAGCATCGGGCGCGTAGGGCAGCACGCCGTCGTAGCCCCAGTTCCACCGACCTGAAAAATCTGCGACCGGCATGATCTGGATGGCCGTGACGCCCAGTGAGACGAGGTGGTCGAGCTTGCCGATGGCGGTGCGGAAGGTGCCCTCGGGCGTGAACGCGCCGATGTGCAGCTCATAGATGACCGCCTCCTCCCACGGACGGCCGCGCCAAGCGGCGTCACGCCAGGCATGTGCGGCGGGGTCGATCACCTCGCTCGACCCATGTACATCCTCGGGCTGGTGACGGGAGGCCGGGTCCGGCACGCGCAGGCCGTCCGGCAGGACGAAGCGATAGCGTGTGCCGGGGCGCGCCCGGTCCGTTACCAGCTCATGCCAGCCCTCATCGGCGGACTGCATCGGTGCCGGCTCCGCACCATCCAGCTCCAGGCCGATTTTCTTGTGCGACGGCGCCCAAAGCCGAAAGCGCACCCGCCCGTCCGACAGAATCTCGGCGCCGAAAGGCATCCGGTGCGCGCGCTGCACCGTGCCTCCGGCCTCTGCATCCAGTAGGGCGAGTACGCCGCGCAGTGGGATGGCGACCCAATCCGGCCGGTTCGCCAGCTCGTAGACCACCTCGTAGAGCGCCTTTTCCAGCATGAAGAAACGCAGCACGCGCTCGGCCGCGGCGCGGTCCGACGGGAGAAAGACGCCGCCGCACGTCGCTTCCAGGTAGGCGTCGAGGTAGGCGCGCGAGGCCTCGGCTTCCCAGACCGAGAGACGCCCCTGTGCCGCGCCCCGCTCGTGCTCCGGCAGCGTGCGTGCTGCTGCCGCGGCGGCATAGGCCAGTGACCGGAGCATACCGGCGATGTCACGCAGTGCCGCATGCTTGGTGCGTCGTTCCTCGAGAGGCCGCATCGGCTCGCCTTCGAAGTCAACAATCACCGCGTCACCATCCGTGACCAGTACCTGGCCAAGGTGGTAGTCGCCGTGGTGCCGTGTCTTGGCGAAGTCCGGTGCCTCGGCGAGCGCCGTCCGTAGCCGCTGGAACAGGGCGTCGCCACAGGCCAGTAACTCCTCAGCCAGGCTGCGCGCCTCCGGCCCCAGCCGGTCCTGCGCCGCCGCGAGCCCGTCCAGCGCGCGACGTGCCATCGCCTCGGCCGCGCCGACCCAGGCTCCCCGGTCCGCGGAGGCCACCGGCTCCGGCCGGAACGCCGGGTCGGCCGTGTCGGTGGCGAAAGCACGGTGCATCTCCGCCGTCCGTCGGCCAAGCCGGTGCAACCATGCCGTGGCTTCTCCATAGCTCTCGGGCCGTGCCAGCCTATCAAGCACCCAGGACCAGCCATCCCCTTCGTTGGGCACGAAAGCCTGCAGGACGGAGAGAGTAACGGCGCCGGCGCCGGTTGCGCCGTCCAGTTCGGTCCACCCGAGCATTGCCGGGGTCGCGGCGAAGCCGGCCTCACCGGTAAGAAAGCGGCCGACCTCGAGCTCCGGGTGGACGCCTTCCTCCAGCTTCCTGATCACCTTCAGGATCGCGCCCTCGCCGATGCGGATGGAGGTGTTCGACTGCTCGGTGCTGCCCCGGCGAACGGCCCAGTCCCCGCCAGGTTCGAGCCCAGCGCGCGCAAGCTGCTCCATCCGCCCGGTGCGGAGCTGCCCGGTGGTGGAGGCCGCTTCGTGGCGCAGCAGGATCTCCATCCAGGCACGGACAAAGGCGTCCACTGAGAAGGCCTCGACCAGTCGCAGCTCTTCGGCCTCTTCTCTCTCCTTGGACGGGGGTGCGCAGATTACCTGCGCGGCGTTGGCCGTTTCGGCTCGAACCAGCGCGAGGGGTACGAAGAGATGCAGCGGCGCTTGCCCGGGCGGCGTGACCTGCCAGGCAGCGATTGCTGCCGGCATGCCCGGCACCGGGAAGGGCAGTAGCGCCGCGAGCGTGACCGTTGGCCGGCCCCCATCTTTTGCGGGGTACCAACGCTGCTTCAGCAGGAAGTCCGGCAGGGCGGCCAGGGCCGCCGCCTCCAACCCTGTGGGCCAGGCTGCGGCCGAATCTGACGGAGTGATATCGTTCTCGGGAAATCGGCCGGAAGAGGATGGCACAATGGACCTGCGGGGCTGGTGCGGAGCCGGCCAAACAGCAATCCGCCCCTGACGTTCCGAAACGGCGGCAGGAATAATCCTTGCCAGTCGTCCCAGCGCTCAGGAGAAAAAGATCCCTGGTCGGAAACGGGCGCGGCTTGCCCCTGTTCTGCTGCGGCTGATCAGGAAGGGTTACCAGGATGGACGCGCGGGTCGAGACAGCAGCGCCGCAGGTGATGCGGCGGTCACGGGTGCGGGAGGGGCTGCCGTTCCCGCTAGGCGCGACCTGGGACGGGCTTGGCGTCAACTTCGCCCTGTTCTCGGCCAATGCGACCAAGGTCGAGCTCTGTCTGTTCGACGATGCGGGGGAGACGGAACTGGAACGGCTGGAGTTGCCCGAATACACGGACGAGGTCTGGCACGGCTACCTGCCGGATGCGCGGCCGGGGACGATCTATGCCTACCGCGTGCACGGGCCCTACGAGCCCGAGGCCGGCCACCGCTTCAACCCCAACAAACTGCTGCTCGACCCCTATGCCCGCGCCATCGTCGGCGACCTGACCTGGGGGCCGGAGGTCTTCGGCTACACGCTCGAAACCGAGGACGACCTGACCTTCGACGAGCGCGATAGCGCTCCCTTGATGCCGAAATGCCGGGTCATAGACCCTGCCTTCACCTGGGGGCGCGAGCGCAGTCCGGGCGTGCCTTGGGATCGCACGGTATTTTACGAGACGCATGTGAAGGGCTTCACCAAGCTGCATCCCTCCCTGCCGGAGGAGATGCGGGGCACCTATGCCGGCCTCGCTTCACCCGAGGTGGTGGACTACCTGCGCACACTCGGCATCACTTCGGTCGAACTGCTGCCGATCCACACCTTCATCAACGACAACTTCCTGCTGGAGCGGGGGCTGAC
>NZ_JACOMF010000066.1 GCF_014283215.1 Siccirubricoccus deserti | reverse complement strand
CGGGCGACAACGTGACGATGGACGTCGAGCTGATCGCGCCCATCGCCATGGATGAGGGGCTGCGGTTCGCCATCCGTGAGGGTGGCCGCACCGTCGGCGCCGGCGTCGTCGCGCAGATCGTGAAGTAAGGCGCGGGCCCGCACACCATGGACAGCCAGAATATCCGCATCCGCCTCAAGGCGTTCGATCACCGCGTGCTCGACGGGAGCACGCGGGAGATCGTCAACACCGCCAAGCGGACCGGTGCACGGGTGCGCGGGCCGATCCCGCTGCCTACCGAGATCGAGCGCTTTACCGTGAACCGCTCACCGCACATCGACAAGAAGAGCCGCGAGCAGTTCGAGATCCGGACTCATCGCCGGCTGCTCGACATCGTCGATCCCACCCCGCAGACCGTGGACGCGCTGATGAAGCTCGACCTGGCTGCCGGGGTGGACGTCGAGATCAAGCTTTAGGGCCCTGGGGAGTCTGCCACCATGTCCGTCAAGACCGGACGCACCGGGCTGATCGCCAAGAAGCTGGGGATGACCCGGATCTTCAACGACGATGGCAGCGCCGTGCCCGTCACTGTCCTGCACCTCGACGAGGTGCGGGTGATCGCGCGCCGCACGACCGAGAGGGATGGCTACGATGCCGTGCAGCTCGGCATCGGTCGCGCTAAGCCAAAGAACGTCACCAAGGCGAATCGCGGCCATTTCGCGAAGGCCGGGGCCGATGCGCCAAAGAAGCTTGTCGAGTTCCGCGTCGGTAGCGATGCGGCGCTGGAGCCTGGCGCGCATCTCACCGTGGCGCATTTCGTCAAGGGGCAGAAGGTCGACGTCACCGGCGTCACTCAGGGCAAGGGCTTCGCCGGCGCGATGAAGCGGTGGAATTTCGCTGGTCTCGAGGCCTCGCACGGCGTCTCGATCAGCCACCGCTCGCACGGCTCCACCGGCCAGCGCCAGGATCCGGGCAAGACCTTCAAGAACAAGAAGATGGCCGGCCACATGGGCGCGGAGCGCATCACCACGCAGAACCTGGAGATCGCCGGCTATGATCTCGACAAGGGGCTGCTGCTGGTGAAGGGCGCCATCCCCGGTTCGAAGGGCGCCTATGTGCTGGTGCGCGACGCGGCGAAGCGTGCGCGCCATGCCGATGCGCCGTTCCCCGCCGCTATCGCTTCGAACGCACCAGCTGCGCCGGCCGCTGGGGCCTAAGGATCAATGACGATGCAGGTTCCGGTCATCACGCTGGATAACGGCTCGGCTGGCGAGATCGAGTTGCCGGAGGCGCTGTTCGCGGCGCCGACGCGGCCCGATATCATGGCCCGCGTCGTGCACTGGCAGCTCGCCAAGCGGCGGGCAGGTACGCATAAGGTGAAGGGGATGGGTGAAGTCTCCGGCACTACCAAGAAGCCGTACCGGCAGAAGGGCACCGGTAATGCCCGGCAGGGCTCGCTGCGTGCTCCGCAGTTCCGCACTGGTGGTGCGGTTCACGGCCCGGTGGTGCGCGACCACGGCTATTCGCTGAACAAGAAGGTGCGGCGGCTCGGCCTCATCAGCGCGCTTAGCCAGAAGGCGGCCGAAGGCAAGCTGGTGGTGCTCGACACTGCCTCGGCAGGCAGCACATCGAAGACCGCGTCGCTGGCCAAGCAGCTCAAGGTGCTCGGCTGGACCAGCGCGCTGGTCGTCGATGCGACGGTTGACGAGGGCTTCGGCCGCGTTGTCGGCAACCTGCCGCATGTGCATGTGCTGCCGACCATCGGCGCCAACGTCTACGACATCCTGAACCACGACGTGCTGGCGCTGACCCGCGCCGGCGTCGAGGCGCTGAAGGAGCGGCTGGCATGAGCGAGACCGCAGCACGGCCAATCCTCTCGAAGGAGAGGCAGTACCAGACCATCCTGTCGCCGCTGGTGACCGAGAAGGCGACTGCCCTTTCGGAGCAGAGCCAAGTGGTGTTCCGCGTGCCACTCTCGGCCACCAAGCCGGAGATCAAGGCCGCGGTCGAAGGGCTGTTCGGGGTCAAGGTCCTCGGCGTGAACACGCTGGTGGTGAAGGGCAAGACCAAGCGCTTCAAGGGGCGGCCCGGCCAGCGTTCCGACTGGAAGAAGGCGATGGTGCAGCTGGCCGAAGGCCAGAGCATCGACCTGACGACGGGGCTTGCGTGACGCCATGGCACTGAAGAATTTCAACCCGGTTACCCCGAGCCTACGCGGCACTATCCTCGTCAAGCGGGATGAGCTGTGGAAGGGCGCGCCGGTCAAGCCGCTGACGGAAGGCAAGAGCCACTCCGGCGGCCGAAACAATCATGGCCGCACCACGGTTCGGTTCCGCGGCGGTGGACACAAGCAGACCTACCGCATCGTCGACTTCAAGCGGCGTGCGAAATTCGGCGTGCCGGCAACCGTTGAGCGGCTGGAGTACGACCCGAACCGCACCGCCTGGATCGCTCTGCTGAAATACCAGGACGGCGAACTGGCTTACATCATCGCGCCGCAGCGGCTGAAGGCTGGCGACACAGTGTTGGCGGCTGAGCGGGCTGACATTAAGCCGGGCAATGCGATGCCGTTGGGCGCGATCCCGGTCGGTACCATTGTTCATAACCTGGAGCTGAAGCCCGGCGCCGGCGGCAAGATCGCACGCTCGGCCGGCACCTATGTGCAGCTGGTCGGCAAGGATGCCGGCTATGCGCAGGTGAAGCTGATGTCGGGCGAGGTCCGCACGGTCCGTGCCGAGTGCATGGCGACAATCGGCGCGGTTTCCAACCCGGACAACTCCAACCAGCAGATCGGCAAGGCCGGTCGTTCCCGCTGGCTGGGCCGGCGCCCGCACAACCGTGGCGTGGTGATGAACCCGGTTGACCATCCGCACGGTGGCGGCGAAGGCCGCACCAGCGGTGGCCGCCACCCGGTCACCCCGTGGGGCAAGCCGACCAAGGGCGCCAAGACGCGCAACAACAAGCGGACCGACCGGCTCATCGTCCGGCGCCGCAACGCGACGAAGGGCTGAGGGCGATGCCGCGCAGCGTATGGAAGGGGCCGTTCGTCGACGGCTACCTGCTGAACAAGGCGGAGGCCGCACGGGCTTCGACGCGGAACGAGATCATCAAGATCTGGAGCCGCCGGAGCACCATCCTGCCGCAGTTCGTCGGGCTGACTTTCGGTGTCTACAACGGGAAGAAATTCATCCCGGTGCAGGTGTCGGAGAACATGGTGGGCCACAAGTTCGGCGAGTTTTCGCCGACGCGCACCTTCACCGGGCACTCGTCCGACAAGAAGGCGAAGCGGGGCTGATCCGATGAGCAAGCCGAAGCACGAACGCAGCCTGCCCGATACCGAGGCGCAGGCAATCACGCGGAACATCCGTGTCAGCCCCCGCAAGCTGAACCTGGTGGCCGGGCTGATTCGTGGCCGCCGGGCGCAGGATGCGGTGGCGACGCTGACTTTCAGCAAGCGCCGCATCGCCCAGACGGTGAAGAAGACGCTCGAGAGCGCGATCGCCAACGCCGAGAACAACCACCAGCTGGACGTCGATCAACTGATCGTCTCGCGCGCCGAAGTCGGCCGCAGCCAGGTGATGAAGCGCTTCCAGGCGCGCGGCCGCGGCCGCGCCGCCCGCGTGGAGAAGTGGTTCAGCCATCTGACGATCGTTGTGGCCGAGAAGCAGGCAGCGCCGGCGGCACAGCAGGAGGCCGCGTAACATGGGTCACAAGGTCAATCCGATCGGCTTCCGGCTCGGGATCAACCGGACCTGGGACAGCCGCTGGTTCGCAGACGCCGATTACGCGAAGCTGCTGCATGAGGACCTGAAGCTGCGCGACAAGCTGCGCACCCGCCTGAAGGGCGCCGGTGTCAGCCGTGTGGTGATCGAGCGGCCGGCGAAGAAGCCGCGCGTCACCATCCATGCCGCGCGTCCGGGTGTCGTCATCGGCAAGAAGGGCGCCGACATCGAGAACCTGCGCAAGGACATGGCGAAGCTCGCCGGCGCCGAGGTCTCGTTGAACATCGTCGAGATCCGCAAGCCGGAAATCGATTCGACGCTGGTGGCTGAGAACATCGCCCAGCAGCTCGAGCGTCGGGTCGCCTTCCGTCGCGCCATGAAGCGCGCGGTGCAGTCGGCGATGCGGCTGGGTGCCGGCGGCATCCGGATCAACTGCTCTGGCCGGCTTGGCGGTGCCGAGATTGCCCGGATGGAATGGTACCGCGAGGGTCGGGTGCCGCTGCACACGCTGCGTGCCGACATCGACTTCGGCACCGCGACGGCCAAGACCACCTACGGCACCTGCGGCGTGAAGGTCTGGATCTTCAAGGGCGAGATCCTGGCGCACGACCCGCTGGCCCAGGACAAGCGCGCCGCCGAGCAGGCGCCGCAGCGCTAAGGACCCAGGACGATGCTGCAGCCCAAGCGCACCAAATTCCGCAAGGCCCACAAGGGCCGCATCAAGGGGCTCGCCAAGGGCGGGTTCTCGTTGTCCTTCGGCGGCTTCGGCCTGAAGGCGCTGGAGCCGGAGCGGGTGACCGCCCGGCAGATCGAGGCGGCTCGCCGCGCGATCACCCGCGCCATGAAGCGCCAGGGGCGGGTATGGATCCGCATCTTCCCGGATGTGCCGGTCTCGACCAAGCCGGCGGAGGTCCGCATGGGCTCCGGCAAGGGCGCGCCGGAATACTGGGTGGCGCGGATCAAGCCTGGCCGGATCATGTTCGAGATCGACGGCGTCTCGGGCGACACGGCGAAGGAAGCGCTGACCCTTGGCGCGGCGAAGCTGCCGATTCGGACCAAGATCGTGGCACGCCTTGGCGGCGTGGAGGCCTGACACCATGACCAAGATCGTGGACATTCGGGCGAAGACCCCGGACGAGCTGCAGGCACAGCTGCTCGACCTGCGGAAGGAGCAGTTCAACCTGCGCTTCCAGCGGGCGACGGGACAGCTGGAGGCGACCGGCCGCGTCAAGCTGGTGCGGCGCGACATCGCCCGCATCAAATTCGTTCTGCACGAGCGCAAGCGCTCGGCAGCTTCTCAACCCAAAGCTTAAGGGGAGACCGGCGGCTATGCCGAAGCGCGTCCTCACGGGCCGGGTGGTCAGCGACAAGATGGACAAGACGGTCACCGTTCTTGTCGAGCGTCGCGTGATGCATCCGCTCTACAAGAAGTTCATCAAGCGTTCGAAGAAGTACGCGGCGCACGACGAAACCAACCTGTGCAAGGAAGGTGACGTGGTGCAGATCGAGGAGTGCCCGCCGCTCTCCAAGCGTAAGGCCTGGCAGGTGGTGGAGCGCAACGGCGCGCCGCTGGCTGAGGCGGTGGCGTCGTGATCCATCCCGAAAGCAACCTCGACGTCGCCGATAATTCCGGCGCGCGTCGCGTCCAGTGCATCAAGGTGCTGGGCGGCTCGAAGCGCAAGACCGCCTCGGTCGGCGACATCATCGTGGTCTCCGTCAAGGAGGCGATTCCGCGCGCCAAGGTGAAGAAGGGCGAGGTGCATCGCGCCGTTATCGTCCGCACCTCCTATCCGGTGCGGCGCATGGACGGCACGGCAATCCGCTTCGACAACAACGCCGCGGTGCTGATCAACAAGCAGGGCGAGCCGATCGGCACCCGTATCTTTGGCCCCGTGGTGCGCGAGCTGCGGGCGCGGAAGTACATGAAGATCATCTCGCTGGCGCCGGAGGTCCTGTAGGCCATGGCCGCGAAGATCAAGAAGGGCGACCGGGTCGAGGTGCTGACCGGCCGCGACAAGGGCAAGCGCGGCGAGGTTCTCGCGGTGCGGCCTGAGGAGAAGCGTGCGCTGGTGCAGGGCGTGAACATCGTCAAGCGGCATCAGAAGCCGCAAGGCATGGGCCAGCCCGGCGGCATCCAGGAGAAGGAGGCGCCGATCCACCTCTCGAACCTGGCTCTGATCGATCCGAAATCCGGCAAGGCGACTCGCGTTGGCTTCCGCATCCTCGAGGATGGTCGGAAGGTGCGCGTGGCGAGGCCCTCCGGCGAGGTGCTTGACGCATGAGCGATTCGAAAAAGGGCGGCGCTAAGAAGGCCGCGGCGAAGAAGCCCGAGGCTTCGCGCGAAGAAGGCGGTCGTACCGGCGGGACGGTTATTGCCGCGGCTCCCGGCAAGGCAGCGGCAGCACCGGCCGAGAAGACGCGCCTCGCGGTGTTCTACGCTGAGGTGGTGCGGCAGCGGCTCATCGAGGAGTTCGGCTACAAGAACCCGATGGAAGTGCCGAAGCTCGAGAAGATCGTGATCAACATGGGCGTCGGCGAGGCCGCCGGCGACCAGAAGAAGCTCGACGCCGCCGTTGCCGACCTGACCGCGATCGCCGGCCAGAAGCCGGTGCGGACCAAGGCGAAAAAGGCGATCGCCGGCTTCAAGATTCGCGAGGGCCAGTACATCGGGTGTAAGGTGACCCTGCGCCGCGCGCGGATGTACGAGTTCCTGGACCGGCTGGTGACCATCGCCATGCCGCGGGTGCGGGACTTCCGTGGTCTTCCGGGCAACCGGGGCTTCGACGGCCGTGGTAACTTCGCCATGGGCATGAAGGAGCAGATCGTGTTCCCCGAGATCAACTACGACCGGGTGGACACGGTGCGCGGGATGGATATCCAGTTCGTCACCACGGCGAAGACCGACAAGGAAGCCAAGGCGCTGCTGAAGGCCTTCCAGCTTCCCTTCCAGAATTGATCTTGGAAAACCGCCGGGTGCGCTCGGCAGGTTCCGGAGGATAGAACCGTATGGCCAAGACCTCATCGGTCCAGAAGAACAAGCGGCGCGAGCGGCTCTCCAAGCTGCATTCTGACAAGCGCGCCGCGCTGAAGGCTGTGGTGATGGACCGCAGCCTGCCGGTCGAGGACCGGTTCGACGCGTCGCTGAAGCTCGCGCAGCTGCCGCGTAACGGTGCCGCCAATCGGGTGCGCCTGCGCTGCGAGCTGACCGGTCGCCCGCGCGGCAATTACCGCAAGTTCAAGCTCAGCCGGAACATGCTGCGGGAGCTGGCCAACAGCGGCCAAATCCCCGGCGTGACCAAGGCGAGCTGGTAGGAGGGCACGCAGATGTCGTTGTCCGATCCGCTCGGGGATCTGCTCACCCGTATCCGCAACGCGCAGCGTGCGCGGCAGACCCGTTGCCTGGCGCCCGCCAGCCGGCTGCGCACCGACGTACTCGAGGTCCTGAAGCGTGAGGGCTACATCCGCGCCTGGCGCGTCGAGGATGTCCGTCCCGGTCTCCGCAACATCGAGATCGAGCTGAAGTATTCGGAAGGCGAGCCCGCCATCAAGGAGATCACCCGCGTCTCCAAGCCCGGCCGGCGCGTCTACTCGAAGATCAAGGAGCTGCCGAAGTTCTACAACGGCCTCGGCATCTCCATCCTGTCGACGCCCCGCGGGGTGATGAGCGACAATGAGGCCCGCGCTGCCAATGTTGGCGGCGAAGTCCTCTGCCGCGTGTTCTGAGGGAGGGAGAAGCGATGTCGCGCGTCGGCAAATATCCCGTCCCGGTGCCGAGTGGCGTCCAGGTGGCGCTGCAGGGGCGAACCGTGGTGGCCAAGGGCAAGAATGGCGAGCTGAAGCTCGACCTGACGGACGACGTGGATGTGGAGGTGGATGCATCCCAGGTGGCGGTGAAGCCGCGCCGGGACGACCGCCGCAGCCGCACCATGTGGGGCACCACCCGCAGCCTGATCAACGCTATGGTCACCGGCGTCTCCACCGGCTTCACCAAGTCGATGGAGATCACCGGTACTGGCTACCGTGCCGCAGTGCAGGGCCAGGATCTGGTCCTGGCCCTCGGCTACAGCCATGAGGTTCGCTACCCGATCCCGCAGGGCATCACCATCGTCTGCGAGCGTCCGACCGCCGTGAAGGTGAGCGGTGCGGACAAGCGGCAGGTGGGCCAGGTGGCCGCCGAGATCCGGGCTTATCGCGGCCCCGAACCCTATAAGGGCAAGGGCATTCGCTACACTGACGAGCAGATCCTCCGGAAGGAGGGTAAGAAGAAGTAATGGCCAAGAAGCTCGAACTTCAGACGCGTCGCCGGTCCCGGCTGCGCTACCAGCTCAAGATCAAGTCGGGTGGCCGGCCGCGGCTCTCGGTGTTCCGTTCTGGCAAGCATATCTATGCCCAGGTCATCGACGATCAGCAGGGCCGCACCCTTGCGGCGGCCTCGACGATCGAGAAGGAGCTGCGCACCACGCTGAAGACCGGCGCCGACAAGGACGCCGCGGTGGTGGTCGGCAAGCGGGTGGCAGAGCGCGCGCTGGCCGCGGGTGTCACGCTGGTTGTCTTCGACCGCGGGCCCTATCTCTACCACGGCCGGGTGAAAGCCCTGGCGGACGCCGCCCGTGAGGGCGGGCTGTCCTTCTAAGGATCGCACAGATGGCACGTACCCCACACAGCGGTGGCGGCGGCGAGCATGGCGGCGAGGGCGACCGCCGCCGCGGCCGCGGCCGCGACCGCGGCGGCGAGAACCGGCAGGACCGTTCGGACGGCGATGAGCTGAAGGACAAGCTCGTCACCATCAACCGTGTCGCCAAGGTGGTGAAGGGTGGCCGGCGCTTCAGCTTCGCCGCCCTCGTCGTCGTCGGCGACCAGAAGGGCCGGGTCGGCTGGGGCGCCGGAAAGGCCCGTGAGGTGCCGGAGGCGATCCGCAAGGCGACCGAGCAGGCGAAGCGGACCATGATCCGCGTGCCGATGCGGGAAGGCCGGACCCTGCACCATGACGTGATCGGCGAGTTCGGCGCCGGCCGGGTGATCCTGCGCGCGGCACCGGCCGGCACCGGCATCATCGCCGGCGGCCCGATGCGTGCGATCTTCGAGACCTTGGGCATGGGCGATGTCGTCGCCAAATGCCTGGGCTCGGCCAACCCGCACAACATGATCAAGGCGACCTTCGCGGCGCTGACGCGCAGCACCAGCCCACGGGTGGTCGCCGCCCGCCGCGGCAAGAAGGTCTCCGACCTGCTGGGCCCGCGCAAGGACCAGGCCGCGCCCGAGGCGCCGGCCGTGGAGGCAGCGAATGTCTGATATTGCGAAGCCGACCGTGAAGGTGACCCAGATCGGGTCGCCGATCGGCCGCAAGCCCGGCCAGCGCGAGACGCTGATCGGGCTTGGCCTGAACAAGCTGCACCGCTCGCGGGAGCTGGAGGACACCCCTTCGGTCCGCGGGATGATCCGCAAGGTCGCCCATCTGCTGAAGGTCGGGGACTGAGGCAGCAGGCCGTTCGCCAGGGAGCCGCAAGGCCCGGGCGATCGGCCGGGTTGCCACCGAGGGATGTGACATGAAGCTCAATGAATTGCGCGACAATCCGGGCGCGCGCCACAAGTCGAAGCGGCTTGGCCGTGGCATCGGCTCGGGCAAGGGCAAGACCTCCGGCAAGGGCGTCAAGGGCCAGAAGGCGCGCGAGGGCGTTGCGCTGAACGGCTTCGAAGGCGGCCAGCTGCCGATCTACCGGCGGCTGCCGAAGCGCGGCTTCGTCAACCTGTTCCGCAAGGAATATGCGCCGCTGAACATCGGCTCGCTGGACAAGGCGATCGAGGCGGGCAAGCTGCCGGCGGGCGAGGCGATCGACGAGGCGGTGCTGCGGACGGCCGGGCTGATCCGCACCGGCGGCAAGATCGTCGGCGTCCGGCTGCTGGCGCGGGGCGAGATCAGCCGGGCGGTGACCATCACCGTCTCCGGCGCCTCTGCCGCGGCGATCGCCGCGGTGCAGGCGGCGGGTGGGACCGTCACCCTGCTGAACCCGCCAGCCGAGGCCCCCGCGGCCGAGGCGTGACGCTTGCCGCCCGGCTGGGCGGAGCCTACCTAGCATGAATGCGTGGCTGCGGCGCCACGGCCGGAGGGTTCCCCTCCGGTTGGGGGCGCCGTCGTCGTGAGGAGGGTTAAGGGTCCATGGCCTCCGCCGCCGAGCAGCTTGCGGCCAATCTCAATCTCGGCGTCCTTTCGAAGGCCACCGAGCTCAAGAAGCGCATCTGGTTCACCCTGGGGGCGTTGATCGTCTACCGGATCGGTACCTATGTGCCCGTCCCGGGGATTGATGCGGCCGTCATGGGCGAGATCCTCGCCCAGCATGGCGGCGGCATCCTCGGCATGTTCGACATGTTCACCGGCGGTGCCCTTGGGCGGATGACGGTGTTTGCGCTGAACATCATGCCCTACATCTCCGCTTCCATCATCATTCAGCTGATGACTGCCGCGGTGCCAACCCTTGAGGCGCTGAAGAAGGAAGGTGAATCAGGGCGGAAGAAGCTCAACCAGTACACCCGCTATTTGACAGTGCTGATCGCGGTGTTCCAGGCCTGGGGCATCGCAGTGGGGCTGGAGGGGATGCGCGGCGCCTTCGGCCCGGCGGTACACGACCCGGGGATGTTCTTCCGGCTGTCCTGCATCATCACCCTGGTGGGCGGGACGATGTTTCTGATGTGGCTGGGCGAGCAGATCACCGCCCGTGGCGTCGGCAACGGCATCTCACTGATCATCTTCGCCGGCATCGTCGCCAACCTGCCGTCGGCGCTGGTGGCGACGCTGGAGCTCGGCCGTACTGGCGCGCTCTCGACCTTCTTCATCATCTTCTTCCTGCTGATCGCGGTGGCGGTGATCATCCTGGTCGTCTTCGTCGAACGGGCGCAGCGGCGCATTCCGGTGCAGTATCCAAAGCGCCAAGTCGGCAACCGGATGTTCGGGGGTGAGAACACCCATCTGCCGCTGAAGCTTAACACCGCCGGCGTGATCCCACCGATCTTCGCCTCCTCGTTGCTGCTGCTGCCGGCGACAGTGGCCGGCTTCTCCGGCGATCCGAGTTCGGACAGCTGGCTGACCACCATCACCAATGCGCTCGCGCATGGTCAGCCGCTCTACATGGCGCTCTACATGGCGCTGATCATCTTCTTCGCCTTCTTCTACACAGCGGTGGTGTTCAACCCGGTGGAGACGGCGGACAACCTCAAGAAGTATGGCGGCTTTGTCCCCGGCATCCGGCCCGGCCAGAACACCGCCGACTACTTCGACCGGGTACTGACCCGGCTGACCGCGGTGGGCGCGCTTTACCTGTGCCTGGTCTGCATCCTGCCGGAGCTGCTGATCAGCAACTACGGGGTGCCGTTCTATTTCGGCGGCACCTCGCTGCTGATCATCGTCTCGGTTACCATGGACACCGTGGCGCAGGTGCAGTCGCATCTGTTCGCCCACCAGTATGAAGGCCTGATCCGGAAGTCCCGGCTGGGCGGTCGCGGCGCGCCGCGACCGCGGTAGGACAAGGGCGGCGGCGATGGGGAGAGGCGAGTGATGAACCTGATCCTTCTGGGCCCCCCCGGGGCCGGCAAGGGTACCCAGGCCAAGCGGCTGGAAGATCGCTATGGCCTGAAGCAGATCTCGACCGGCGACATGCTGCGCGCCGAAGTCCGTTCCGGCAGCGAGGTCGGCCTGCAGGCGAAGGCGATCATGGAGCGGGGCGAGCTGGTGCCCGATGCCATCATCATCGCCATGCTGGCGGCGCGGGTGGCCGATCCGGCGATCGCCAAGGGCTTCATCTTGGACGGCTTTCCTCGCACCGTGCCGCAGGCGGAGGCGCTGGACCTGGTGCTGAAGCAGCAATCCATGCCGCTCGACCACGTCATCGAGCTGCAGGTGGATGATGCCGCCCTGGTCGAGCGCATCTCCGGCCGCTTCACCTGCGCCAGATGCGGCGAGGGCTACCACGACCGGTTCAAGCAGCCGAAGCAGGACAACATCTGCGACGCTTGCGGCAGCACTGAATTCACCCGCCGGGCCGACGACAAGGCGGAGACGGTGGCGGCACGGCTCGAGGCGTATCACCGCCAGACGGCACCGCTGCTGCCCTACTACGCCGCCCAGGGCATCCTGCGGGTGGTGGATGGCATGGCCGAGATGGATGAGGTTGCGCGGCAGATCGAGACGATCCTTGGCCCGATCCCGGTCAAGGCATGAAGAAGGGCCGGGGCATGAGCGCACCGGGCTTCAGGGCTTGACGCAAGGGGGCGCGCGGGTATAGTCCGCGCCTCCCGCGGTTCCGGGCGCCCAGTCGTGGGTCGCGCGGCCGCGTTCAGCCGTTTGAGCGCTGGCTCCTCGTCACGCTGCCGCTGCAGCATCTAGGTGTCCAGTGAATTGATGGCGGACCGATCGATGTCCCTGGCCGTGCGGGCTGCGGATGTCCCGGTTCGAGGTTTCGACACGACGCTGCCATGGCCCCGGTCATGTCGGCGCGAGCAGGGGCTAGGGCTCCAGGAGCTGAGCAGTGGCGCGCATCGCCGGTGTCAACATTCCCACGAACAAGCGGGTGCCGATCTCGCTGCGCTACATCTTTGGCATCGGGCCGAAGAACGCGCTCGACATCTGCCACGCGCTCAACATCCCCGAGGAGCGCCGGGTCAATCAGCTGACGGATGAGGAGATCATCCGCATCCGTGAGCTGATCGACCGCGAGTATCGGGTCGAAGGCGATCTGCGCCGCGAAGTGGCGATGAACATCAAGCGGCTGATGGACATGGCCTGCTACCGTGGCCTGCGTCATCGCCGTGGCCTGCCGGTGCGTGGCCAGCGGACCCATACCAACGCCCGTACCCGCAAGGGCAAGGCGGTGGCGATTGCCGGCAAGAAGAAGGTGACGAAGTAGCATGGCGCGCGACCCAAAGGGCGGCGCCCGCGCCCCCCGCAAGAAGGAACGGAAGAACATCTCTTCCGGCGTGGCGCATGTGCTCGCCTCCTTCAACAATACCATCGTCACCATCACTGACGCCCAGGGCAACGCCATCGCCTGGTCGTCCTCCGGCAGCCAGGGTTTCAAGGGCAGCCGGAAGTCCACCCCCTATGCCGCGCAGGTCGCTGCCGAGGATGCCGGCAAGAAGGCCCGCGAGCACGGGATGGAGACGCTGGAGATCATGGTGAGCGGCCCCGGTTCGGGCCGTGAATCGGCGCTGCGCGCGCTGCAGGCGGTTGGCTTCTACGTCACCGCCATCCGCGACGTGACGCCCATCCCGCACAACGGCTGCCGTCCCCGCAAGCGCCGCCGCGTCTGAGACGCGGCGTGCCGCGCGGGCCGGTTGCGGCACGCGTCCTGGGGGTGAGGCCGAGAGGAGACCAGACGTGATCGAGAGGAATTGGCGGTCGCTGATTCGCCCGGAGAAACTGGGCGTGGAGGTCGGGGCGGACCCCGACCGGACGGCGACCATCGTGGCCGAGCCGCTGGAGCGTGGCTTTGGCATGACGCTCGGCAATGCGCTGCGTCGCGTGCTGCTGTCCTCCCTGCAGGGCGCGGCAGTGACCGCGCTGCGCATCGACGGCGTGCTGCATGAGTTCAGCAGCATCCAGGGCGTGCGTGAGGATGTCACCGACCTCGTCCTCAATGTGAAGCAGCTGGCCATCCGGATGCAGGGTGAGGGGCCGAAGCGGCTCGCGCTCACCGCGACCGGCCCCGGCGAGGTCACCGCCGGCCAGATCCAGACCACCGGCGACATCGAGATCGCCAACCCGGACCTGGTGATCTGCACGCTGGACGATGGTGCCAAGCTGTCGATGGAACTTACCGTCGGCACCGGCAAGGGCTATGTCCCCGCGGCGATGAACCGGCCGGAGGATGCGCCCATCGGCCTGATTCCGGTCGATGCCATCTACTCTCCGGTGCGCCGGGTGGCCTATCGGGTGGAGCCCACCCGCGTTGGTCAGGTCACCGACTACGACAAGCTGGTTATGAACATCGAGACCGATGGCACCGTGGCGCCGGAGGATGCGGTGGCGCTCGCCGCCCGCATCCTGCAGGACCAGCTGCAGCTGTTCATCAACTTCGACGAGCCGCGCGAGCGCAAGGTGGAGGAGGAGCGGGACGACCTGCCCTTCAACCGCAACCTGCTGCGCAAGGTGGATGAGCTGGAGCTTTCGGTCCGCTCGGCGAATTGCCTGAAGAACGACAACATCGTCTACATCGGCGATTTGGTGCAGAAGACCGAGCAGGAGATGCTCCGCACCCCGAACTTCGGCCGCAAGTCGCTGAACGAGATCAAGGAGGTCCTGGCCTCCATGGGGCTCGGCCTCGGCATGACCGTCACCGGCTGGCCGCCCGAGAATATCGAGGATCTGGCGAAGAAGCTGGAAGAACCGTTCTAGTCTCCGCCATCAGGGAAACACGACAATGCGTCACGGAATGGCGGGGCGGAAGCTCAACGTCACCTCCACCCACCGGCTCGCCATGTTTCGCAACATGGCGACCAGCCTGCTGAAGCACGAGCAGATCACAACCACCTTGCCGAAGGCGAAGGAGCTGCGCCCGTATGTCGAGCGCATCATCACCCTCGGCAAGCGCGGTGGCCTGCATGCGCGCCGTCAGGCCCATGCCCAGCTGATGGACGCGAAGGTGGTGGAGAAGCTCTTCACTACCATCGCCGATCGCTACAAGACCCGGCCGGGCGGCTACACCCGCGTGCTGAAGGCCGGCATGCGCTACGGCGACGCCGCCGACATGGCGGTGATCGAATTGGTCGAGCGCGATGTCGCCGCCAAGGGCCTCGACAGCGGTCCGAAGCCGGAGCAGCCGGAGGCCGAGGAAGACCAGGCCGCGGCGTAACCGCCGCTTGCCATCGGATACACGCCGGGGCGGCTGGGTGACCAGCCGCCCCGGTGTCGCGACCAGGGCCCGACGATGATGGCCTTGGCTGCCATAATTCGTCCTCCTGCGCCGTGCCGCCGGAGAAGCCGACACACCCGCCCGGCCACCGTCCGGTGGCCGCCAAGCTAGGGCGGAATCCGATCATTCTGGTTCATAGCCTGCGGCGGTGAAGTAGTTTCGGCACTCTTCCGGGGTAAAGCGTGGCAGGGCGTCGCGGATGGCATCCCAGAGCCCGTCGATGGTCCGCGCGGCG
>NZ_JACOMF010000065.1 GCF_014283215.1 Siccirubricoccus deserti | reverse complement strand
CCCCTCCATGGCCTGTCGCTTCCACTCGCCCACCATGGTCTGGTGAATGCCGTGCTTGGCCGCCAGCTGCGCCGTCGTCAACTCACCCCGCAGCGCTTCCAAAGCAACCTTCGCCTTGAAATCCGCCGAATACCGCGTCCGCTTGCCCGTCATCCGGGTCCGTCCTTCTCACAGGCGAACCGAGCTTACCCACCTGTCCGAAATCCGGGGACCACCTCATTGCGGCCGCTCGCGTGGAGCGGTGCGGCGTGCCGGCTCAAAGCCATGCCGGTGGGGCCCGCAGATAGGCCCTGCTTGGCAACACATTTGTTCTTGAAATGTTCCTGAGGCGCGGCCACCCTTGGTCGCATGAGCCCCACTGACCCGAAGTGTCCTGAACCGTCCTTCGCAGCCGCCTCACCAGCACCTACAGTCCCACTGTCTCCGGCCGAGCCGGCCGAGGTCGCGTCGGCCTTGGCCTACGCGCTTCGCTTCGACGAGCGGGGTCGCCCCCGCCGCGGGGTGGCCTGGGAGATGGCTACCACCCTACTCGCCAAACAGCTCGCGTTGCAGCTGGAGCGGGCCAACTTCGTGATCCTGAAGCGCCCGCCGCGGCCGCCACACAGTACTTGATCCGCCCTGGGTCCCGGCCGCCCTGCCGACAGGGTGATCTGCGTCCGGCGGTGGCGCCGGCTGAACGCGATCTGGCTCGCTCTGGCTATAGAGGAGGCGCTGCCCGGCGACGCCGCTCACGTATTGACAGCGACCAGATCGAGCCCAGGCTCGCGCAGTGAGGCGGGAATGAACAAGGACATCCGCTTCGATTGACGCAGTCTCGGGAGGACTACAACATGAAGCGCCGAACGCTCCTTGGAGGGCTGGCTCTAGCCTCCTCCGCCCCAATACTGGCATCCGCGCAGGATGCTGCCTGGCCGACCCGCCCAGTCCGCCTGCTCGTCGGCTGGCCGCCGGGTGGGTCGGTCGACATCCTAGCCCGCCTTCTCCAGCCGCGGCTGCAGGCAGCACTGGGCCAGCCGGTGGTGGTCGAGAACCGGCCCGGTGCCACGGGTTCGGTCGGGGCAGCCGAGGCCGCCAGGGCGTCCGCCGATGGTTATACCTGGCTCGTCGTCGTGGACAGCCACGCGATCATCCCATCCATCATGACGCTTCCCTATGATACGCGGCGGGATTTTACCCCGGTGACCCTGATCGGGCGTGGCCCGCTGGTCGTCACCGCCCATCCCTCCACACCATGGGCCAGCTTCCCTGAGCTTGTGGCCGCCGCGCGCAGCAGGCAGCCCGGGTCGATTCCCTACGCAACGGCCGGCATCGGCACGATGATGCACGTGGCAATGGTGCAGCTGTGCAATGTCGCCGGTATCCAGATGACCCATGTACCCTATCGCGGTGGGGCACCGGCACTGCAGGATGCATTGGCAGGACAGGTCCCGCTTTTCGTAACGAATGCGCCGGTTGGCGGGCCACATGTGCGCAGCGGTGCCCTGAAGGGCCTCGGTGTAACCACGCGTGCGCCCTGGCGCGACCTGCCGGGTGTCCCGAGCTTCCACGACCTTGGTTTCAACGGCTTCGAGGCACCGACCTGGTGGGGTGTCTTTGCTCCGGCGGGCGTGCCGACGCACATTAGGCAACGGATGGAAATCGCTTTGTCACGCGTGCTTGCGGAGCCTGAAGTTCGCGCACGAGTGGAGGCCTAGGGCATGGATGTGCTCGCCTCATCGGGCGAGGATTTTGCCTCCTTCTTGGATACCGAAATGGTGCGGTGGGCGCGCGTCGTGCGCGAGAATGGCATCCGCGTTGAGGGCTGACCTATGCCATGGACCAACGCCCTCTCTACCAATGACGCGATGAATCGGCAGTACACGGCGGTCCTGCCGATCTTCCCGCGGTCAGCCGCCAGTGGTGTACACTGGGTAGGGACCACCCGTACCCTCCTCGTTCGGCCCGACCTGAAGCACCCGCTTCAGCACCGCGACCGCGGCCCAAGCCGGCAATGCGGTCTACTACCGGCACTGCGCCCCGGCCTCGCGGCTGCTCGAGGCGGTGCCGAACCTCCGCGCCTCAGCCTTCCGTCAGAGCGCGACTGAGATCGGTGTCGAGAAGCTGGCGACCTCGACCACCGCGGCCACCACGCTGGCCGGGTTTTGCTTCAACGGACTGGACGGGATCGCGGCAACCGCGCGCGGGCTGCTGCTGGATGCCAATCGCGGCCTGGCCTTCGTGGTGGACACCTCCTCGGCGAAGGAGTTCGCGCTGGCGCATTGGCTGACGAGCGGCGCCTCGGGCGGGCGCCTGTTCGTGCGGGTGTTCGATGGCGCGGGGAATGTGCGGGAGAACATCGCCGGCGACGTGCTGGCCTCCGGCACCACCATGCAGTGGAACGCGCCGGCGAGGGGCTGGAACGCGGGTGCTGTGATGGCCGATGCCTCGCTGAACCGGCGGCAGACGATCCGGGTCGGCGCCGGCGTCGCCTTTGCGCAGGTGGGGATCGTCGGCTTCGACGGCAGATCGAGCTCGAGGCGCTGCGGTTGTTCGGGTTGCCGGAGGCGGCGCCGGCGGTGCTCTATGGCTGCCCCTCGGTGCCGGTGGGGACGCGCAGCCTGGCACTGGAGACGACCTGGGACCTGCCGAGCCTTGGCCCCGGCGCGACGGCCAACATCGACGTCACCGTGCCGGGCGCAAGGCGTGGTGACTTCGCGGACGCCTCGCTCGACACCAGCAGCATCGCCTTCGTGCTGGACTGCCATGTCTGGTCAAACAACAGCGTACGCGTGACGGCGCGGAACGTCAGCGCCTCGACGGTTGACCTCGCCGCGACGCCGCTGTCAGTACAGGTAACGAAGCGACGGGTGGCTTAGGCAATCCTCGTCGCATGACTGTCGCCCGCGCCGCCAGGTGCGGCAGCTCCAGCTGATGTTGATGCGAAAAGGCCACGGCGAACGCCTCGCGCTCCAGCGCCTCGCATTCGTCGAGGTAACGTAGCAGACGGCGCTCGGCACGCTGGCTGCACGCTGTCTTTGCCGGAACTGCCGCCAGAGGATCAGCGCATTCACCGATCATGCATCATAGGCGTGGCACTGGATGCGCTGGCGGATGGCCGGCGGCAAGGCATCGAAGGCGGCCCACTCATCCCCGCCGAATCGCCACCAGATCGCCTCCCGCACCGTTCGATCATTGTCGGGCAGGCGCGGCCCCACTTTCGCCTGGACGCTTCCAGTCTTGATGGCGGCCGCCCCTTGCAGTTGCCGTCTAAGCGCCATTCGCCAGGCAACCCTCGAAGCCGCGGCGCAGCACGGGCCGGCTGAGATTTCGTCCGATGAACACTAGCTTGGACATACGCTGCTCGCCAGCGCGCCATGGGCCGATGAAGTCGCCATCCGCCAGCATGTGCACGGCCTGGAAGGCAAAGCGCCGGTCCTCGCCTGCAAAATTTAGGATACCCTTGGTGCGCAGCAGATCCTGACCCTGCTTCGCCAGCAGGTCGCCGATCCAGGCATTGAAGCGCCCCATATCGAGTGGGCTGTCGGCTTCGAAGCTGACGCTGGTCACCGCGCTGTCGTGCTCGTGGTCGTCCTCGCCCGAGAGAAAGTCCGGCTCGACCTCTAGGATGCGCGCCAGGTCGAAGCCGCCCTGGCCGAGCACTTGGTCCACCGGCAGGGCGGCGCGCTCGGTACGGTGCAGCTGGGCATGCGGGTTCAGCACGCGGATCCGTCGCTCAACCGCCACCAGCTCGTCGGGCGAGACAAGATCGGTCTTGTTCAGCAGGATCACATCGGCAAAGGCGATCTGCTCCTCGGCCTCACGGCTGTCCGCAAGCCGCGCCGGCAGGTTGCGGGCATCGGCCACGGTGACGCTGGCATCCAGCCGGGTGCGGGCCTTCACATCCTCATCCATGAAGAAGGTCTGCGCGACCGGGGCGGGGTCGGCCAGGCCGGTGGTCTCGATGATGATGCCGTCGAGGTCGCCCTTGCGCTTGACCAAGGCACCGATGATGCGGATCAGGTCGCCGCGCACGGTGCAGCAGATGCAGCCGTTGTTCATCTCGAACACCTCCTCGTCGGCATCGACGACGAGGTCGTTGTCCACACCGAGTTCACCGAACTCGTTGATCACGACGGCGTATTTCTTGCCGTGGTGCTCCGAGAGGATGCGGTTCAGCAGCGTGGTCTTGCCGGCGCCGAGGTAGCCGGTCAGCACGGTGACGGGGATCTGCGGACGGGGGGTGGCCATGACGGATGCTCCCGAAAGTGGGTTGTGACGCTAGATGGCGACCGGCGCGCCGCGCGCCGCGGCGATGAAGGCGGCGAGCCCGTCCTCGACCACCTGCCGCGGCAGGTCGCGCAGGATGAAGACCAGCCGCGAGCGCCGGTCATGCCCGGCGGGCCAGGCAGCAAGCCGCGCCGGCAGGTGGAACACGTGCTGCACCGCATGCAGCACCACGGGCTGGTCCTCGCCCGCCAGGTTCAGCAGGCCCTTCACCCGCAGCAGCGCGTCGCCCCGGGTGGCGACCAGCATCTCCAGCCAGCTGGCCAGCCCCTCCAGCGGCAGCGGTTCGTCAAAGCTCAGGCAGAAGGACTGGATGCGGGCGTCGTGACGGTTGATGTCATGGTGGTGGTGGTGGCCAAGGTGATGCGCCTGGGCCGTGGCCCAGGCCTCGGCATCGGGCCAGGCCGCGACCTCCGGCGCCTTCGCCGCAGGATCGTAGGGACCGGCCGAAAGCAGGATGTCCGGGCCGATCCCGCCGAGCACGGCCCGGTGCAGCGGCGCGCCCGGGTTCAGCGCCCGGAGCCGGGCCTCCAGCGCGGCGACGGCGGGGGCGGCCACCAGGTCGGCCTTGGTTAGCACCAGGCGATCGGCGACCGCGGCCTGTTTCACCGCCTCCGGCTGCGCGTCGAGCGTGGCGTCGCCATTCACCGCATCCACCATGGTCAAGACGCAATCCAGCCGAAAGCTCCGCAACAGGCGAGGCTCGGCCATCAGTGTCTGCAGGATGGGTGCCGGGTCGGCCAAGCCGGTGGTTTCGATCACCACGCGGCGGATGGGTCGCCCAGCCGCCGCCCTGGCGGCCAAGCCGTCCAGCGCCCGCAGGATGTCGCCGCGCACGGTGCAGCACAGACACCCGGCATTCAGCAGCACGGTGTCCTCGTCCAGCCGCTCGACCAGCAGATGGTCGAGGCCTTCTTCGCCGAACTCGTTGATCAGCACGGCGGTGTCCCGCAGTTCCGGACAGCGCAGCAATTGGTTGAGCAGCGTGGTCTTCCCCGCGCCGAGGAAGCCGGTCAGGACGGTGACGGGGATGGATGCAGCTGGCATGACTTGGTATGTCATAATATAACGTTTAGGTTGGCCAGCCTGATCGAACCTCCCTTGGTCACCCCATCCGCGGCGCTTGCCCGAATCGCGGCAAGCTGCGCGTCGCGCGGGATTCGGCTGACCGCCACCCGCCGCCTGGTTCTCGGCCTGCTGCTGGAAGCCGAGCGGCCATTGGGCGCCTACCTGCTCATGGAGCGTCTGCGGGCCACGACCCGGCAAGCGGTATCGCCGCCCACGGTCTATCGGGCGCTGGATTTCCTGGCGCGCGAGCGCCTAGTCCACCGGATCGAGCGGCTTGATGCCTTCGTCGCCTGCGCCGCCGCGGCGCGGGATGGTGGCGGCCATGCACACCTGCATCAGTTCCTGGTCTGCCGACGCTGCGGCCGGGCCGAGGAAATCCACGACCCCGCCGTCGCCCTCGCGCTGTCCGGAGCCGCTGGCCAGGTGGGGTTCTCCGCGCATCGCATGACGGTCGAGTTGGAAGGCGAATGCGCCCGTTGCGCCGCACCGAAGGCCGAACCCCGGCACCAGCCGCCAACCTGAGCACCGCCGGGCCGTCTCGTGCAGCACGCTGGCCCCTTGCGCTGCCGCAAAATGCGGAGTGATGAATGTTATGTTATAACATAACGTATAGCCCATGCAGCCCTCCTCTCCCTTCACCAGCCTGCTGATCTGCACCCGATGCCGTCTGGCGGAAGCAGGGGCGGATGCGCCTCGTCCAGGCGGTATCCTCCACGCAGCCGCCTGCCGCGCTGCTGCCGATGACGACAGGGTCAGGGTTGTTGGAATCGCCTGTCTTTCCGGCTGCCGTCGCGCCTGTGCCGCCGCGCTGATGGCGCCAGGCAAGGTCGGCTACCTGTTTGGCGACGTGTCGCCCGATGCGGATAGCGCCGCCGACCTGCTCGCCGCGGCACGGGCCCATGCCATGGCGCCCGAAGGCCATCTCCCGCGGGCGCTGCGCCCGGAGCGGTTGCGGGCTGGCATCCTCGCCCGTTTGCCGCCGCACCACTGGCTGCCGGAAGCGCCGGAGGGTGTCATCGCATGGCCGTCCTGACGATCGAGAGCTTCCCCGGCCGGGCGGCCCTGCCGCCGCCCGATGCCGTCACCTGGCCGCGTGGCATGGCGGTGGCCAGTACCGATCCCGCAACCCTGTTCGAGATCTGCCGGCCGGAGGTAAACTTGGCCATCTGGCATCGCCAGTTGCCGCAGCGGCTGGGCGCTGCGCTCCGGCCCCTGCTAATGGCCGCACCCTTCACCGCCGTTGCCGAGGGCGAGATCGACGCAGCCTTGGTAACGCTGGCGGGGAAGTTGCCCGCCACGCCGCCGCTGGAACTCATGTTCGACCTGCAGGATTTGGCGACCGCCTTTGCCGCCATCGCCGCGACCCAGGGTGTGGTCTCTATTCGGCTGGAGGCGATTACCGGTCGTGGCTGCCACCGCTGGCACGCCGATGCAGTCGGTCTCCGCCTGCTCTGCACCTATCGCGGGCTAGGGACGGAATGGCTGGCACGTCCCGGCGGTGCCGGCACCGCCCGCGCCCTGGCGCCGGACCGCTCCGCCCCCATCGCCTCCGCCCAGATGCCGGCCGGTTCCGCCGCCATCCTCAAGGGCGAAGGCCATCCCGGCAATGCCGGCGCGGGCTGCATCCACCGCGCGCCACCCGCCGGCACCGGCGCCCGGGCGCGGCTGCTGCTCTGCATCGACGAACCAGGACGGATTCCCCTCGATGACTGACCAACCGCGCCGGCACCGGCGCCCGGGCGCGGCTGCTGCTCTGCATCGACGAACCAGGACGGATTCCCCTCGATGACTGACCAACCGCGCCTGCCGGTCACCGTGCTCTCGGGCTTCCTTGGCGCCGGCAAGACTACGCTGCTGAACCGCATCCTGGCGAACCGCGAGGGCCGGCAGGAGATCGTCTTCATCGGCGTCGACATGCAGGAAGCCGCGCTGCGCCACGGCCTGGAGACTTGCCTGCTGCGCGATGCGGAGCTGCGGGGCGGGCCGCGCGCCTGGGCCGCGCTGCCCGATCCTGTCCCCGCCTGGCGCGAATGATGGCCCCGCCGCTTCCCGTGGCGCCGCAGGCGGGCGCCTCCGGCGTCTGGCCCGACCACGCGGCACGTTTCTACGCCGCGGCGCTCGATCGATCCGACTATGCCGCCGCTGCCGCGGCGGCCT
This sequence comes from Siccirubricoccus deserti, assembly GCF_014283215.1. Lineage (GTDB taxonomy): Bacteria > Pseudomonadota > Alphaproteobacteria > Acetobacterales > Acetobacteraceae > Siccirubricoccus > Siccirubricoccus deserti. Next base: position 7,534 of record NZ_JACOMF010000065.1, on the reverse strand, counting down.
TGCGCGGGTTGCTTGGCATTCCCGCCAGCCTGCTCGATATCGGGGCGGGCGCTGGGCAGCCAGTGGCCGGATGGCTGCCGGCGACGGCGCACTGGACCGCGCTGGAGCCGAATCGCTACCTACGCGCCCGGCTTGGCAGGCTGGCCCGCACGACGCATCCGCGGCTGCGCCCGCTGGCGGCACCGTGGGAAGCTTTGCCAGGGCTCGGCCTGCCGCGCCACGGGGTGGCACTGGCGGCCAATATTGCCGGACCCATGGCAGAGCCGCATCCACTGCTGGCGCTGATGCGCCGCTACGCGAGCGGTGCCGTCGCCTGGATCGTCCCCGCGCAGCGCGGGCCGCGGCGCTGGTGCCTGTCCGGTGCCCTGCCGGCCGCGCTGCATGGCGAGGATGAACAACCCGCTGTCGCCCTGGTGCTGGAACGGCTGGGCGCGGTCGCGCGACCGGATCGCTCCGCGGTGTTTCCCTGGACCTTCCGGGCCCGCTTCGCCGATGCCGGCGCGGCCATCGCGCATTGTGCCGCGCAGCTTGCCCTGGCGCCGGATGCGCCGTGCCACGCCGCCCTCGCCGCGCATCTCGACACTATCCTCCGGCCGTTGCCGGAGGGCGGGGTCGAGCTTGCCGCACCGAAACTCTCCGCCCTGCTGGCCTGGGACCTCGCCTGATGCGCCGCACCGTGCCTGCCCTGTTGCTGCTCGCACCGTTGGCTGCCGCCGCGCAGCCGGGCCCCACGACGACGCTCGATGAGATCGTGGTCACCGCGACCCGGCGGCCGGAGCCGCGCAGCAGCATCGCCGGCACCGTCCAGGTGATCGACGAGGATGCCATCCGCCGCAGCACCGCCCAGAGCATGACCGACCTGCTGGCCGAACAGGGCGCCGGCTTCTTCAGCGAATGGACACCGGGCCAGACCAGCATCAACATCCGCGGCGGCACCAGCGACGGCCAGGGGCGGGATTTCCGCAGCCAAGTGCTGGTGCTGCTGAACGGCCGCCGCGCCGGCACCGCCAACCTCTCGAAGCTGTCGCCCGCTGATGTCGAGCGGATCGAGATCATTCGTGGCCCCGCCAGCGTGGTCTATGGCAGCCAGGCGATCGGCGGCGTCATCAACCTGATCCTGCGCGACGGCCGCACCTCACCCGGCGGGCAGGTCGAGGCCAGCGGGGGGTCCTTCGGGCTGGTCGAGGGCCGGGCGCGCTACGGCTTGCAGGTGCCGGGCTTCGACAGCTACATCGGCCTTTCAGGCGGCCAGCGGGACAGCTATCGGGTGGGTGGCGGCACCCGGCTGCCGAACACCCAGTGGAGCCGGCAAGGCGTCACCGGCGCGCTCGGCGCCGATCTCGGCGCAGCGGGGCGGCTCGGTCTGACCCTGCGGACCGACGGCATCTACGACGTCGGCTTCCGCGGGTCCTCCTGGAGCCTCGGCAACCGCGAGGACCGCTCGAACGCCTCGGCCGACCTCGTGCTGGATGGCGGGACGGCGGATGGCCGGCTGCGCTGGAACCTGCAGGGCTACCTGATCCGCGACGACGACGAATTCCGCTGGCTCTCGCCGGTGGTGCGCAGCGCGGCGGGGCTGCCGACGCCTGGCACCTCCCGGGATTTCAATTTCCGGCGGCTCGATATCGTCGGCACGCGGCTGCAACCGGTGGTGCGGCTCTGGGCCGGGGCGGAGGCGCTGGTCGGGCTGGACATCGAACGCTCCTGGCTGCGCTCGACCCGTGACCGCACCAACCTGCCCGGTGGTGCCACAGGTCAGGTGCCGCCGCAGGACAACAACCAGACCGACAGCAACCTGGGCCTCTACATCGAGCTGTCGCAACGGCTGCTGGACGACCGGCTGACCCTCCGCACGGGGGTACGCCAGACCTGGGGCAATACCGCCTTCGACCCAACCCCCAACCTGCCGCTGCAGCGCAACCGGGAGGTCGGCTACGACGCCACCACCTGGTCCGCCGGCGCCACCTTCCGGGCCACCGAGCGACTGGTGCTGCGGGTCAATGCTGCGACCGGCTTTCGGGCGCCGACAGCGACCGAGCTGGCGGCGGACTTCACCGCGCTCGGCGGCGGCCGGGTCTTCGGCAACCCCAACCTTCGGCCGGAGACGAATGAGCAGTTCGAGCTCGGCGCCGGCTGGTACGGCAATGGCTGGCGGGCGGACATGGCGCTGTTTCAGAACACCATCGAGGACCGCATCGTCACCCGGCTGCGCCCCGGCGCGACCAATACCAGCGACTGGTCGAACAACCCCGGCGCGGTGCGGGTGCGCGGGCTGGAATTGCCGTTGGAAGCCGATCTGGCCCGGCTGCTCGGTTGGGCGGAATGGCGCTGGCGCGCCTTCGCCAACGGGTCTTGGAATTTCGAGATGGCGGATCGCGGCGCACCTGCCACCGCCAATATCCGCTATGTCGAGCGCATGTACCGCTACCAAACCGCGCTCGGCAGCACCTTGGGGCAGCAGGATTGGGATGTGACGCTGCTCGGCATCCTGCGCGGGCCGATGTACTACAACACCGAGGAGAACCTGCTGATCCCGCAGGCCGAGCCATCGCGCAAATTCGTCCATCGCAAGGGCAGCTTCTGGGTCTGGAACCTGCGCGGCAGCGTCGCCCTGTTGCCGGAGAAAGTCCCCGGGCTGCGCGCCTTCGGCGCCGTCAACAACCTGTTCGACAAGAACTACCACCCGATCTTCATCGCCACCGAAAGCCTGCCCTATAATTCCGATGGGCGCTTCTCCAATGGCGGCCGCGGCAACAGCGCGCCGGGGCGGGAGTTCATCGGCGGCCTGCGGTTCACCTTCTGATGCACCGGCGGGCACTGCTGGCCCTGCCGGCCCTGTTGGCGGCGCCAACGGCGCGCGCCGCGGGCTGGCCGCGGGTGCTGCAGGATGGGCTGGGGCGCCTGGTCGAGATCCCGGCGCCGCCGCGGCGGATCGTCGCGATCTTCGCCTCCAACGTCGAGATGCTGGCGGCGCTCGGCCTGCTCGACCGGATCATCGGCATCGAGGCCTATACCCGCTTCCCGCCCGAGGTCGCCCGCAAGCCGCTGGTGGGCGGCCGGCTCGGCTTCTCGGTCGAGGCGATCGCCAGGTTGGCGCCCGACCTGGTGGTGATGACGCCGGCCCGGCAGGCCGCGCATGCGCTGACCGAGCCGCTGGCCCGGCTTGGCGTTCCGACCATCGTCGTGACCCATCGCGACCTAGCCCAGGTCTTCGGCAATATCGCGCTGCTCGGCCAGGCCACCGGGGCGGAGGCGGCGGCAGCGGCGCTGCTGGCCGGCATGCAGGCCGGGCTGGATGCGGTGACCTCCCGCATCGCCGGGCGGCCTGCCCCGCGCGTCTTCCTGGAGACCAGCACCAATGGCCGCGGTGCCTTCGGCACGGCGCGGCAGGGCAGCTATACCTTCGATATCGTCAGCGCCGCGGGCGGCCGCCCGGCGCTGCCGGAGCTGTCCACGAGCGGACCCGCTCAGGTCTCCGGCGAGGCGATCCTGCGCGCCGATCCGGAGGTCTACCTGCTCGCCGGCCGCGCCGACCAGGCGACCGAGGTGCCTGGACGGCCGGGCTTCGACGGCTTGCGCGCGATCCGCGACGGCCGGCTGCATGCCGTCTCCCGGGCCGAGCTGCTGATCCCGGGGCCGCGCGTCATCGCCGGCGTGCAGCGGCTGGCCCGGTTGCTCCACCCGGATGCCTTCGCCGCACCGCTGCTGGCCACCCGGCATTGACAGCCGGGCTGCTGGTACTCGGCTTCATCGCCGGGCTGCTGCTGGGCGCCGAGACTCTGTCCCCGGCCGAGGCGGCCGCATTGCTGGGCACGCCCGAGGCGCCGCTGGCCGAGTTGATCCTCGCCTGGCGGCTGCCGCGCGTGCTGGCGGCGGGCTGCGTCGGCGCCCTGCTGGCGCTGGGCGGCGCGGTGTTCCAGGGGGTGTTCCGCAACCCTTTGGCAGAGCCCTATTTGCTCGGCTCGGCGGGTGGCGCGGCGGTCGGCGCCACCGTTGCATTGCTGGTGGCCCTGCCGGTGCCTGGCGCGGTGGCGCTGCCGCTGCTGGCCTTCGCCGGCGCCTGGGGGGCAAGCTGGCTGGTATTGCTGCTGGCGCGGCTTGCCGGCCCCGCTTCCATCGCCGCGCTGCTGCTGGCGGGGGTGGCGGTCGCGGCGGTGCTGGGCGCGGTGCGGTCCTTCCTCATGCTGGCGCTGTCGGATGAGACGGTCAGCCTACAGGCCGTGCTGTCTTGGTCGTTCGGCGGCGTGCAGACTCCGTCCTGGGGCCAGCTCGGTCTGCTCGCCGCGCTGACCGCCGCGGCCCTTGGCCTGTGCCACGCGCTGGCCAGAGGGCTGGATCTGCTCGGCCTCGGCGAGGCGATGGCGGAGGGCTTCGGCCTGCCGGTGCGGCGCTTCATCGCCGGTGCGGTGCTGGTCGGTGCCGGGTTGGTCGCGGTCTCGGTCGTGTGGGGCGGGCTGGTCGGCTTCGTCGGGCTGATGGCACCGCATCTCGCCCGCTGGCGCTGCGGGCCGCTGCACGCCAGGCTTATGTCGCGCGCGGCGGCGATCGGCGCCGGGCTTGCCATGCTGGCCGATGGCGCCGCGCGTTCGCTGCTGCCGCCGGCCGAGATCCCGCTCGGCCTGGTCACCGCGTTGATCGGCGGGCCGTTTTTCCTGCTGATCCTGGCGCGCGAGGCCCGACGCGGATGATGGCGCTGGAGGCGGTGGGGATGACCGTCGAGGCCGGTGGTCGTGCCCTTCTGCTGGATGTCTCGCTGCGCCTGCAAGCGGGCCGCGTGCTCGGGATCATCGGCCCGAACGGGGCGGGGAAGTCGACCCTTGTAAAGGCCTGTGCGGGTCTGCTCGCCCCGACGGCGGGATCGGTGACGCTCCTTGGACGGCCATTGGCAAATTGGCCGGCACGTGAACGCGCCGCACGCATCGGCTACCTGCCACAGCACTTCCTGCCGCATTGGGACTACAGCGTGCGGGAACTGCTGCGGCTGGGCGTGGAACGGGGCGGAACTCGGACTGTGCCTACCACCGTGGCGGCGGCCGCGCTCGCCTTCGAACTCCAGCCATTTCTCGACCGGCGATGGTCCAACCTGTCCGGTGGCGAGCGCGGGCGCGCCCTGGCGGCGTCGGTTCTCGCCCCGGCACCGGCTGTGGTGCTGGCCGATGAACCCGCGGCGGCGCTCGACATGGGCCAAGCCGCGGCGCTGATGATGCGGCTGAACGCACAGGCGGCAGCAGGCGCCGCGGTCGCCATCGTTGTGCATGATCTGAACCTGGCTGCTCGCTGGTGCGACAGGCTGCTCATCCTGGCAGGTGGCCAGTGCGTGACGGAAGGGCCGGCGAGCGAGGTCCTGTGCAGTCCAGCTCTGGATGATGTTTTCGGCGTCCGGCTTGAACGGTTGATCGCCCGGGATGGCACCATTGTATTGGTCCCATGTTCCACGGTGGACGTCGAAACTGATGGCGAGGAAGGTTAAGGGCTCGACCAGATCGCCACCTTGGTGGCGCAATGATGAGCGTGGCATCCCCAGAGAAGGTTGGATTCCGGTTACTACCGCTGCTCCAGTCGGTTTCCTTCCAACCATTCTCCGTCCTGATGGCCGACGCTGTGAGGCGCAGGTTTCCTGCGGTTTTCCGCGCGAACCTTGATGGTGCAATGCTGGAACGAGGATGGATTTTCTCTCCGAAATGCCGGAGAGTCTCCAAACCTTGAGGGTAGTCCGATTTAACCCTCAAGCTTTACCGCGTTGAAAAGACACGTTCTTCAAACAAGACGCGGACCCTTCATTCAGGGTCTCCATCGCGTACCGGTCAAAGCTGCGAACAGAATTGGCGTTTCCGCCCTCAAGCTCTTGCCCCTTTGCGGCGCCCCGGTAGACCATCCGCGTCCACGCTGATCGGAGGCGGTTACCTTGTCCACGCCGCACGACATCGCCGGATTGATCGCCTGGGCCAAGCGGGAAGATTGGCGGGGCACTCTGGCCGAGTTCCTTGACCGCCACAGTGCCCAGGCCTGTGCCGCGGCGGGTATCGAGGTGCAGGAGATCGCGGACGTCCTCGGCATCGATGCCGCCACGGTCGTCTGGGGTGCCGCCTTCGAGGATTTGGTCGCCACCAACCTACCCGACGGGCGCAATCTCGCGGACGACTATCTCCGCCGGCGCGGTTGGAAAGAGGGCGCGTCCACACGCGAGTACATTGCGGGCCTGCGCCGGTCGACGATCAGCCTCTATGAAGTGGGCGGGCTTGTGCCAGGCGAGTCGATGCAGCTGCGCGACCTGGTCCGCGGCGGCGATCCGGTGCGGGTGTCGGAGGAGCTGGGCTCCCAAGGGCTGCGGCAATGGGACCGCGTCGCCACGCGGTTGATCCCGCTGCGCGAATGCGCCGTGATCAGTGGTACGCTGATGCCCTTCGAGCACGACACCAGCGAGGCGCTGCTTGCCTCGCTCCGGAAGACACGGACGAAGGCGCCCCGCGAAGTCGCCAAGGTCGCGCAGGAGTTCGGGATAGAGGCTGACGCAAAGGCCCTGGCCGGCATGATGACACCGGATCTGCTGCTTGCCGGCGCCGCCTTCATGGTCACGGATTTCTGGCTCGATGCAGCGCTCAAGGCGGCACAGGGTCGGAACCGGCCGGAGCTGCTCAACAGCGAGGGTGACCCGCTCGACTTTACCACGCTGCATTTCCCTGTATTGCCGGGCGTCAAGCCCGAGCAGGTCCGCACGGCGCTGGCTGCCGTCCTAGCACTCCGGCAGGAAGACCCGGGCTTTTGGAACTGGTTGGACGCGCCCGGAGCGGGGCCGCAGACCGCGCCGCGTCGGGGAAAGGCCCAGACCTTCTTCAGCACGATGGAGGACGGGTCCTTGGTGCTCGGCACGTTGGCACTGAAAGGCCGTCGCCTGTCACTGGAGGTGTACTCCACCGCGCGGGCGGAGCGCGGTCGGGCGCTGCTCGGGCCCGTGTTGGCCGGCTTGGTTGGTTCGCCCCTTATCGAGCGGACCGACCTTGAGCAGATGCTGGCAGCCGAGCGGCCGCCCCCGGAGCCAAGCGGCCTGTCGCCTGAAGAGGAGCGCGCACTGATCCGCCAGACCCTGGAGGACCATTACCTGCACATCCTCGACCAGCCGATCCCTTCCCTCGGTGGCAAGTCGCCCCGCGCGGCGGCGAAGACGCCGAAGGGGCAGGAAAAGGTCGTGGCTTGGCTCAAGACGCTGGAGAACCACTCGGCGAAGCGCCTGGCTGGGGACCCGATCGGCGAGTACGACTTCGGTTGGATGTGGCGGGAGCTGGGTGTCGACGCGCTGCGCTAGTGCACTGACCCAGACGGAAGGTGCAGCCCCGATTGGAAGATGTCTCCTAATGAAGGGCCTCTCCCTGCTGGCTCCTGAATCTTCTGAATGCGTCTGAGCACTAGCTCGTCGCCTGTGAACTACGCGACTTTCACGCGGCCAGGGCTCGCGGCTGGCGGCCCTGTCCGACCTGATGAGCGGAGGTCAGCAGGCTGAGCAGGCACGCCAAGAGCCAAGCCAGCCAGGCCCGGA
>NZ_JACOMF010000064.1 GCF_014283215.1 Siccirubricoccus deserti | reverse complement strand
ATCGGTTGGATCAGCCGCAACCGCCGCCTCGCCCGCGACTTCGAGCGACACTGCCGCATCGCCGCCGCCTTCGTCCGCATGGCAATGATCCGCATCATGCTCCGCCGGCTGGCCAGAAAGCCCTCAGCGTGAATCGAAACTTCCCGGATGGGCTCTTAGGCGTTCTTAGTCGCAAGGTTGCGGCCAAGGAAAAAGGCCGAGTTTCGGCTTACTTGGCGAGCCCTGGTTGGAAACCCGGACGCCCGACCAGAAGGTCCTGGCAGCGAACATCGTGCTCCTAGCCCCCACTGACGATGATGCGGCCATACTCGGCCGACAGCGACACCACAGACTCAGTCAGTGACGCCTCATCGGACCGCACCACCCGAACCTTGTGCTGCGTCGATCGCGGCCGGCCCAGCGTGCGACACGCCCGGCGTTCGGACACCCCGAGCACCGACTGCACATGCCGCACACCAGTCCGGTGGCGCTCGGGGCCTAGACGTTTCCCTCCGCAGCCTCCTTCAGGACCTGCTTGTCCAGCCTCAGCTCCGCTACCGCCCGCTTCAGCCGCGCATTCTCGCGCTCAAGGTCTTTCAGCCGACGCGCCTGGTCCACCTTCAGGCCGCCATACTCAGAGCGCCAGTGATAGAACGTCGCTTCCGATATCTCGAGCCGCCGGCAGATCTCCCCCACCGTCCGGCCCTGCGCCAGTTCCACCTCAGCCTGCCGCAACAGACCGATGATCTGCTCCGCCGTGTGACGCTTCCTCGGCATCTCTGCCTCCTTCCAAGGGGGCCAACTCTCCCATCACAGGTGGATCCCAGGCAGGGGGAAGGTCAGGCCGGTGTACAGCACTACTGGTGCGGTGCCCGCGACCAAGGGCATGTCTGGCACTTCGACAAGCCTGCACGGAATGACCTGCATCCCACGATGAAGCCGGTGGCGCTGGTCGAGCGCGCCATCCGCAACAGCAGCAAGCAGCGCGAACCCCGTGCTCGATCTCTTCGGCGGCTCAGGCACGACCATGATCGCGGCGGAGCGGATCGGGCGGCAAGCGGTGCTGCTAGAACTCGACCCGGCCTATGCCGATGTCATCGTCCGGCGCTGGCAGGAGGCGACCGGCGAGGCCGCCGCGCTAGAGAGCGAGGAGCGCACCTTTACCGATGTCGGCGCCGTGCGCACCGGCGGCGCCGCAACGGAATTCGCAAGTGATTGAAACCTGGCTCATGTCCAACCCGCAGTGGCGGCATGCGACCTCGCTCAGCGTGGTTGCACCGTCTACTCGGTCAGCCACGCGGGACGGCCGGAGCGGGGCCGACTAGACTCTTGATGTGAGCACAGCCAGGAGCCGCGGACTACTTGTAGTAGGGCGTCACCGCGCCCTGCGTGATGTCGAGCAGGCGCGCCATGTCCGCACGCTTGATTCCGTTCTTCTTCGCAGCCCACAGCACGTCGCGGCCGAACTGGGTGAGCTTGCCGCCTTCGGTCTTCGCATCCGCGCGCAGCTGCTTGAGCACGTCTTGATCGGCTTCGAGCTGCTTAATCCAGCGCCGCACAGCAACTCCGTTCATCTCCACCTTCTCCTATGCTAAAGTCAAAAATGCTTTGGAAATTTTAAGTCATATATCTTTAGCAAATCATCGCGCGATCGGCAAGCTGCAGCTGACAGGGCAGAGACCGGCGCCAGGATGCGAGACCCTTCCACCTTTTGGCCCATATAACAGTGGCATTGCGCTCGAACTCACTTGGCTCGATGGCGCCGCAGCGCGAATGGTCTGTCGCGCGCCGGGGATCGCGGGTGCGCTGCCCCGACCGGTAGGCCCCGGCGGGGCTCGGGGTGGCAGCACCCAGCTGGTCGGGTGTTGGACCGAGGACCCCGAGGATGAAGCTCACCGACACGCAGATGGCGATCCTGACCGCCGCCGCGCACCAGCCCGAGCACTTGGCAGTGCCGCCCGAGCGCCTGCCGGCCGCCGCGCGGCAGACGGTGGCGAAGGCGCTGCTGAAGAACGACCTGGTGATCGCGGTGCAACGCCCCGCCTACGATGCGCAGGCCCTCTGGATGGTGGACGGCGACAGCGTCTTGCTGAAGATCACGGACGAGGGGCTGCGCGCCATCGGTATGGCGCCGCAGGGCGCCGCACCGGCCACGGACGCGGCGCCCACGGGCGCGCCGGAGGCGCCAACGCAGGCCAACCCCGCCGGCACCACCGAACCCGCCCAGGCCGCGCCTGCGGCGCCGGACGACGCCACCCGCGCGGAGGACCTCGCCCTGCTGGACCAGGCCCTCGCGGCGCCAGGCCCCAAGCCGCGGGCCAGCCTGCGCGACACCGCCGCCGCGGTGCTCGCCGCCTGGGAGGACGCGACCAACCGCGACATCGAGATGATCGGCGCCCTCGAGGGCACCAAGCAGGAGCAGGTCCTCGCCATGCTCCGCCGTCCCGAGGGGGCTACGGTGGCGCAGATCACCGATGACGCCGCTCGAGGCTCTGTCCCCGCTATGGCTGGGTGCATCGGGCCGCGCACATCCTGGGCAACGAGGCCGGCGAGACCGCCACCATGGTCCAGCGCCGGTTCGATGGCCTCGTCGGCGCTATGGCCCGGCACCGCCAGCGCCGGGCCGTTGCTGGTCGCGGTGGAGCACTTCTGCAAGGTCGCCCGCAGCTATCGGCCCGGGCTGTTCCATTGCCCTGCCATCACGGACATGCGGAACCTGTTGGGCGGCTTGTTCTACCTCGTGCGTACCGGCTGCCCATGGCGGCACCTACCGCCACCCCGGCCTTCCCGCCTTGGCCCACGGTGTACGGCTATAGGCGCGCCCTCCTGCGGGACGGAGGCTGGGAGAGCATCCGCGGCTGCACGACGAAGCCGGTGGTGCCTGCGAGGTGGGTGGTTGAAAGGGCACTCGGCTGGCTCGGAAGACAGCGACGCTTGTCGAAGGACTACGAGACGCTGCCCAAGGTCTCCCAAGCAATGGTAACCTTGGCGATGACCCGCCTGATGCTCCACCGCCTCGTCCATCCCAATCGCAGGCGACTGCCCGCCTCATGCCTTCGCAAACGGGCACTGAGGCGGCAACGGGTGGAGACAGTCCGGCACGGGAGCCTCGGCCTGTGGGCGCGACCATCCTCCACCTCGTGTCCATGACCGGAATGGGAAGGGAGGACCGGCCATGAATCTGGACCAAGGCGTACCGAAGAGTACTGTCTGCCGCTCCAGCCGCTTTACGCTTGATCCGGTGGGGGCGTTGCTCGCGGTGAGTGGGACCGAGGCCGCCCTGCGGCTGAGGGTCTTTGCGCTGCTGCGCCCAATGATCGAGAACGCCGGAGATCGGTCACCAAGGGTGAGATCATGGCGGCCGTCTGGCCCGGCACCGTCGTCACCGGAGACAGCGTCACCCAGATGATCAAGGGGGACGCTGGCGTGACAAAGCCGTTCAGCATCGTTCGCCTCCTCAACCGATCTTCTAGATCGTCCCCGCCGCTGCCCCTTCCGCGAAGCCGCGCAGCCGCGCAGCGATAACCTCGCCCACCGCGTCCAACGCCGCGCGTCGCGGGAAGCTCACGCGCCAGGCGACGCGCACCGTACGGCCCGCCTGCGCCGCCAGCGGCCGCAGCACGATGCCTGCATCCTGCGCCGCCCCGGCCGCGAGCCCCGGAAGCAGTGTCGTCCCGTAGCCGGCGGCCACCATGTTGAGCAAAGTCGAGAGGCTCGCCGCGCGAAGCGTGCTGCCCAGCGCCCCGCTGCGCCCGCATGCCTCAAGCGCCTGGTCGCGAAGGCAATGCCCCTCCGCCAGGACCAGGATGTCTGGCGCCAGATCCGCCTCCGCCACCACCGCCCGCTCAGCAAGCGGATGCTCGGGCGGCAATGCCGCAAGGAAGGGCTCGGCAAACAGCGGCTTGCTTGCCAGGTCCGGCCCGTCCACCTCGGTCGCCAGCAAGGCTGCGTCCAGCTCATGCGCGCGCAGCCGCTTGAGCAGCACCGAGGTCTGGTCCTCCCACGGTTCCACCTCAAGCGCGGGCAGCGCCTCGCGCAACGGCGCAAAGATCAGCGGGAGCAGGTAGGGCGCCAGCGTCGGGATGATGCCGAGCCTGAAGCGCCCGGCCAGCGGATCATGAAGGCTGCGTGCCACGGCGAGCATCGCATCCACCTCGGCCACCGCGACGCGGGCATGGCCGATCAGCAGCTTGCAGGCGGCGGTCGCCGCCACCGTCTTGCTGCCGCGTTCGAACAACGTAACGCCTAGCAATTCCTCAAGCTTGCGAAGCTGGACGGACAGCGTCGGCTGGCTGACGCCGCAGGCCTCTGCGGCGCGGCCGAAATGCTCGTGCTCGGCGACTGCCAACAGGTAGCGCAGATCCCGGAGGTTCATCGGGTCAGCCACACTGCCATTATAGATGACACCTATCAGGTTGGTTGAATACTTGTCCTTCCATTCATGCTCGGACTACCGCTAGCCTTACGCAAGACCAATCAACGAAGGGAGGAACGGCAGACCCCACGCCTGACCGGGAGCGTCGCCGCACTGGTCCTGGCAATCGGGACAGCCCAGGCGCAGGCCCGTGTGGCCCAGTGCCGCGGCCTCTCCGGCGCGCCCGCATCATGCCGACATCAGGTCGAACGCGCCTTCCGAAGCGGTCGCGGCCCTCACTTGGCCAGATCAACGCATCCAAGAACGGAGAAGAAAATGGACGGAAACAGTGGCCCGAGCGGCGGCAAGTGCCCGGTCATGCACGGCACGCCGAGACATACGACCTTCGGGGGCAGGTCGAACCGGGATTGGTGGCCCAACGGGCTGAACCTCAAGATCCTCCACCAGCGCTCCAATCTGTCCAATCCCCTGGGCGCCGCCTTCAACTATGCCGAGGAGTTCAAAAAACTCGACCTGGATGCCCTCAGGAAGGACATCTTCGCGCTGATGAGGACCTCGCAGGACTGGTGGCCGGCGGATTATGGCCATTACGGTCCGCTCTTCATCCGCATGGCCTGGCACAGCGCCGGCACCTACCGCACCGGGGACGGCCGCGGCGGCGCGGGCGCCGGCACGCTCCGCTTCGCGCCGCTGAACAGCTGGCCTGACAACGGGAACCTCGACAAGGCGGTGCGGCTGCTCTGGCCGGTCAAGAAGAAGTACGGCAACAGGATCTCCTGGGGCGACCTCATCATCTTCGCGGGCAACTGCGCTCTCGAATCGATGGGGTTCAAGACCTTCGGCTTCGCCGGCGGGCGCGTGGATGTCTGGGAGCCGGGGGAGGACATCTACTGGGGCTCGGAGGACAGCTGGCTCGGCGACAAGCGCTACACCGGGGACCGTGACCTGGAAAAGCCGCTCGCCGCGGTGCAGATGGGCCTGATCTACGTGAACCCCGAGGGTCCGAACGGCAAGCCGGACCCGCTCGCATCCGCGCGCGACATCCGCGAGACCTTCGCGCGCATGGCGATGAACGACGAGGAAACCGTGGCGCTCATCGCCGGTGGGCACACCTTCGGCAAGTGCCACGGCGCCGGCGAGGCGGCGCATGTCGGCCGTGAACCCGAAGCCTCCGAGATCGAGGACATGGGCCTCGGCTGGAAGAACAGCCTCGGCAACGGTCACGGCATCCATACCATCACCAGCGGCCTGGAAGGCGCGTGGACCAGCAACCCGACGCAGTGGGACAACGGCTACTTCGACAACCTGTTCAACTACGAGTGGGAGCTGACGAAAAGCCCCTTCGGCGCCTGGCAGTGGACACCCACGGACCCGACCGCGAAGACCACGGTGCCTGATGCCCATGATCCGTCCAAGCGGCACGCGCCGATGATGACGACGGCCGACATGGCGCTGAAAGTCGACCTCATCTACGCGCCGATCTCGAAGCGCTTCCACGAAAACCCCGACCAGTTGGCGGAGGCCTTCGCGCGGGCCTGGTTCAAGCTGACGCACCGCGACATGGGGCCGCGCATCCGTTACCTCGGCCCCGAGGTCCCGGCGGAGGATCTGCTTTGGCAGGATCCCATTCCACCGGTCACGCATGAACTGGTCGACGCGCAGGATCTCCGCTCCCTCAAGGCCAGGATCCTCGCGTCGGGGCTTTCCATCGCCCAGCTGGTCTCGACCGCCTGGGCCTCGGCGGCGACCTTCCGCGGCTCCGACAAGCGCGGCGGGGCGAACGGGGCACGCATCCGCCTAGCGCCGCAGAAGGATTGGGAGGTCAACCAGCCTGCGCAGCTGGCCGACGTGCTGGCGACGCTTGAGAGGATCCAGAAGGAGTTCAACGCCGCGCAGGCTGGCAGGAAGCAGGTCTCGCTCGCCGATCTGATCGTCCTTGGCGGTTGCGCCGCCGTCGAGCAGGCGGCGCGGAAGGCCGGCGTCGAGGTGGAGGTTCCCTTCGCGCCAGGGCGCACGGATGCGTCGCAGGAGCAGACCGACGTCGAATCCTTCGCCGTCCTCGAACCGATCGCGGACGGGTTCCGCAACTACCTGAAGGCCGACTACAGTACCGCGCCCGAGGAGCTGCTGGTGGATCAGGCGCAGCAGCTCATGCTGACCGCGCCCGAGATGACGGTGCTCGTCGGCGGCATGCGCGTGCTGAACGCCAATTTCGAACGCTCCCCGAATGGCGTTTTCACGAAGCGGCCGGAGACGCTCAGCAACGACTTCTTCGTGAACCTGCTCGATATGGGCACGGGCTGGAAGCCGGCCGAGAACGCCAAGGGGGTGTACGAGGGCCGTGACCGCGCAACGGGCGAGTTCAGGTGGACCGGCACGCGCGTGGATCTTGTCTTCGGCTCCAACTCCCAGCTCCGTGCCTTGGCGGAGGTGTACGGAAGCGACGGCTCGCAGGAAGCCTTCGTGCGTGACTTCGTGGCGGCCTGGAACAAGGTGATGAACCTGGACCGCTTCGACCTCGCCTGATTGCGCGACCAAGGTTCGGGCGCAGCCCAGGTCCGGCTGCGCCCGGGCGCCGGTTTCGGGCTCGCAGCGTTCCACACCTGCGGTGACCCGATGCGCCGGTAGCGGGAGGAACACATGACACAAGCGGTGCAATCCGCGCTTCAGGAGGAACTGCGCCGGGCCGGACTTCCCGGACACGGGGCGCTCGCGCGGCTGCTCGCACTGCTGCGCGCCGCGCCGAACACGCATTTCGGGCTTGCCGACGTTATCCGCATGGCCGCGGATACCGGGCTGGCGATGGCGCCTGTCGAGGTCGCCCGCCAACTGGAAACCCTTGCCGACCTGGGGCTGTTAGGGCGGCTGCCGAGTACCATGGCTGAGCCGCTGTTCGATATGGTGCCGAGGCCGCATTCTCATCTCGTCTACGAGGAGACGGCGGAGACTGTCGACCTCGACGTCTCGCCCGAGACGCTGCTCGCCATCCTGCGGCAGGCATTGGTCGAGCGGCCTGACAGGGTCGAGGTCCTGGTCCGTTTCCGGCGCGATCCGGCGCCGGCCGACCGGGCGAAGCGGGCTGGACGGGGTCGTCGCCAGGGTGACACCGGGGCCGCATCCCGGCCCACGATCATGGATCCCCGGCGACGGAAGGACTGACCCGCGTCGTGCGGAATTGCGGCGGCCGTCCCCCTCGAAGGGCCGCTGCGGAGGCGAAGCGCAGGTGCACCTCCTCCGCCCGGCCAGACATTCCATGACACGGTGGCCGTTTCCTCGACGACCGGGGTGGCGAGGGTGCCGCCCCATCCTGCGGTGGTAAGATCTCTACATTTGGTGCCGCGCACGGCAACGCCAGCCTGGGCCGGGCGTTCTGCTGATGGAACCATCCCCCTGCTCCTGAGACCCTGATGGCTGAAGCGCCCTCCGACCTGCCCCATGCCATGCGCCGCATGGAGGCCGATCTGCCCTTCCAGCACAGGAGCTGGCAGGTGGAGCGTCTGTCCTGGGCCATGCTGCTGGTGTTGGTCGCGGCAGGATTGCTGGGGATCTTCGGTGGCAGCGGTCCGCTGGTGGCAGCAACCGCGCTGACACCCGATGAGGCGATTCGGCTGCGCTATGAGCGGGTGCAGCGTCTTCTGCTGCGAACCACCCTGCTGGTGGAACTGCCACGCGCAAGGCCGGACGGCCAATTGGAACTGCGTCTGGGGCCGGAGATGCTGGAGGGCTGGGAAATCCATGGAACCATGCCCTCCGCGGTGGTGTCGCGCAGCGGCTCGGATGGCGTGACCCTGGTATTCGAGACTGCACCGGCGGGGGCCGGGACCACAATCCGGCTCATGGTGGAGCCGCGGCGTGTGGGCGTCCGCCGCCTTTCGGTCGCCGCTGGCGATGGACCGCCCTCGCGCCCTGCTGTGCTGATCTGGCCGTAGAGGAGTGCACCATGGACAGCGTGCTGCGCGCCATCGCCATGTTCGCCCTGTTGCTGCTGCTATTCCGGATGACCGGGCGCCGCACTCTGCATGACACGACGCCCTTCGACTTCGTGCTGCTTCTGATCGTGAGCGAGGCAACGCAGCAGGCCATGGTGGGCGAGGACAACTCCATCACCAATGCCGTGCTGGTGATATCGACACTGCTGCTGTGCAACGTTGGATTGTCTCTGCTGAAGATACGTTTCCCGGGCGTCGGCCGGGTGGTGGAAGGCGTGCCAACGTTGCTGGTCGTGCACGGCCGACCACTCAGGGACCGGCTGGCGCGTGCGCGGCTGGATGAAGGGGACGTTTTGGGCGCTGCGCGGGAGCTACAGGGTCTGGAGCGATTGGAGCAGATCCGCTTCGCCGTGCTGGAGGCCAATGGAACGATAAGCATCGTGCCGGAACCGTCGACCGGAGGGTGGAGCGCCTCATACCCGCATTGAAGGCTTCGGCATGGCAGGAGCCCCATCTCATGGGACGGAGAATGGCGGGCGGCAAATTGCCGCACGCCAGCTCCGGGTGCGAGTGGGTGGCGATGAAGCGCTGCATCGCATTCGCGACCCGCCCGACGAGAGAGCCTTGAACCGCCCCTCCCTCGCCGCGCATCGCCCGCTTGGCCGCATCATGCAGACACGGCTGCGGGCCTATCCGGCGCTCTCCGCTTGGCGGCGAGGGCGCAATGGCATTCCGGCGCGGGAGCCGTACGCGCTTGACGAGGTTCCGGACTGGCTACAAGCAGCAGGCTACCGTGGATCGGCGTTCGGACGTGAGCGCAACCCGCTGTAGCGGGGTGCGAGAGCCGCGGCCCAAGCCCTATTTCCCTGCGCAGCGGAGCCGCGCAAACTCCCGGGAAAATACCGGGAGGAATGCCATGCCCATGATGACCCGCCGCGGCTTGCTGGCCGCGCCTGCCCTGCTGTCCGCCACACCGGCGCCGGCACAAACCTCCGCCCAGTCCTATCCCGAGCGCCCGGTGCGACTGGTCGTCCCGTTTCCACCGGGCGGCAACATCGACATCCTGAGCCGGCTGCTCGCGGCACAACTCACCGCCCGGCTCCGCCAGCCGGTGGTGGTGGAGAACCGCGCTGGTGCAGGCGGTACCATGGGGGCCGAGATGGTCGCCAACTCCAGGCCGGATGGCCATACCCTGATGATGGGTTCCAACGGTTCCCTGGTCGGCAACCTGCTGACCCAGGCCAATCTCAGCTACGACCCGTTCCGCCAGCTCCAGCCCATCGGCCTCTGCGCCACGGTGGCGCTGGCGCTGGTGGTGCGGGCCGATCATCCGGCGCAGGATGTGCAGGCGCTGGTGGCGCAGTCCAGGGCGCGGCCGGGCAGCGTCACCTGCGGCAGCGCCGGTATTGGCTCCTCCAACCACTTGGCGCTGGCGCTGTTCGATGCCGCCAGCGGTGCCGGCATCACCCATGTGCCCTATCGTGGCAGCGGCCCGATGCTGCCGGATCTGCTGGCCGGCAATGTCACCTGCGTGATGGAGCAGATCAGCGTCGCCCTGCCGCTGGCACGCGAGAGCAAGGTGCGGCTGCTGGCAATCACCGCGGAACACCGGACCCCGCTGGCGCCGGACCTGCCGACCCTGGTCGAGGCCGGCTATGCCGGCGCGGTGATGCTCTCCTACAATGGGCTCTGCGCTCCGGCCGGCACGCCGGAGGCGGTGGTCGCCCTGCTGTCCGGCCTGCTGCCGGAATGCCTGGCCGAGCCGGCGCTGCGTGAGCGGATGGAGCAGGGCGGTGTTGAACTGGCGCGGCCGCCGCAGACCACGCCCGCCTGGTTCGCCGCCTTTCTCCGCACCGACCTGGCGCGCACCCGCGAGGCGGTCCGGCTGGCCGGGATCAAGGTGGAGTAAGGGCGGCATTTCCCGCCCTGCCCGATTGCTCTAGCATTTCCTGAAATGCGGGACGCCAAGGAGGAAACGGCGATGAGCAAGGGGCATGTCTTCGTGGGTGCGGTGCGCTGGCCGGGTGGCGCCAATATGACGCCGCCGCCGAATACGCTGGGTGGCGTTTTCCGCCTCGGCGTCGGCGAGTCCGAATGGGAGCATCTGTCGCAGGGACTGCCGGCGGAATGCCACGTGCCCTGCCTGACCGTGGATCCGCATGACGGCAGCCGCATCTATGCCGGCACCCAGGAAGGCCCCTATGTCAGCACCGATGGCGGCAGCAGCTGGCGGCGGCTGGACTTCCCGCGGCAAGACCGGCAGGTCTGGGCGATCGCGGTGCATCCGCGCGACCCGCGCAAGCTCTACGTCGGCACCTCGCCGCTCGGCGTCTTCATCTCGGAGGATGGCGGCGGCAACTGGCGCGAGACGCCGAGCGCGGTGCTGCCGGACATCACCGAGATGCGCGGCTTCGTCAACCGGGTAATGCGCTTCGCCTTCAACCCGGCGCGGCCGGAGGAGATGTTCGCGGCGCTGGAAGTCCGCGGCGTGATCCGCAGCACCGATGGCGGCGAGACCTGGCAGGACTGCGGCCAGGACCTGATCCGGCTGTCGGAGCAGCCGCATCTGAAGAGCGCCATCATCACCACCAACACCGCCGAGGGCATGCTGGACGTCCATGCCATCGCGATCAGCCCGGCCGCGCCGGAGGTTCCGCTGGTGGCGCTGCGCATGGGGCTGTTCCGCAGCGAGGATCATGGCGCGCATTGGCAGGATTTCGAAATGCGCAAGCTGAGCCCGATCTTCTACGGGCGCGACATCCGCGTCTCCCCGCACGATCCGAACACGCTCTACGCCACCCTTTCCACCGCGGCGAATGGCGCCACCGGCTCGGTCTGGCGCAGCACCGATCTCGGCCGCAGCTGGGCGCGCTTCGACACGCCGACCAAGCCGCAGAGCACCATGATGGCGGCGGTGCCCTCGCCGCGCGACCCGGCCGTGGTCTATGCCGCGACGCGCAAGGGCGAGGCTTTCGGCACGGTGGACGGCGGCACCACCTGGCAGGAGGTGCCGTTGCCGAAGGGCTGCATCGGCGTGATGGCGGTGGCGCTGAACTGAACTCGGCCGGGCAGAGGGCGCGTGGCAGGTGACGTCCCGCCGCGCTGCCGCCCGGCCGCCTCGGAGCGTGATCGCCTGAGGTTGGAACAACCGAAAGCGTGAAGCATGCGACCAACAGCGGAGCTGGAGCCTGTTGCTTTAGCTTGAACCCTTCAGGCTCTGGAGCAGATCACGGAGGGGCTTGAACGCCCTGGGTTCCGAATCCGCTTTACAAACAAGGGGCTGCGGCGGATTGGCGTTCAGACACGAACGCAATCTGCCGCAGCCCGGCACATCGCCGTTGCCGTCCTGCGGCTGCGGCGTCTGGTGCAGCAGCCGCGCCGTCTTGCCTGCATCCGGCTCATCAGCGCGTTATGCGGTGCCGGGTCGCGGCCGGGGATCATACCGCGACCGCAAGAGGGTGCCACACCGGCGTGAGCAGCGGCGCGCGCGGGAGCCGCCCGGCCCGCCTGGCGTTGCTGACGCATCTGAGAACAGAGGCGATCCCATGGACCATGTGCAGCACATGCTGGCGAGCCAGCCGCACCAACCCTCGGCGTTGGCGACCATTGGCGCCTGCATCACCGCCTGCAGCGATTGCGCCGCGACCTGTACCCTCTGCGCTGATTCCTGCCTGGCGGAGCAGAATACCGATGCGCTGGCCGTCTGTATCCGGCTCGACCTCGACTGCGCCGATCTCTGCACCGCCACCGGCCGGATGGTCGCCCGGCTGACCAAGCCGAACCGGGCCAGCATGGCGGGCGCCTTGAACGCCTGCATCGCCGCCTGCGAAGCCTGCGCCGCCGAATGCGAGCGGCATGCGGGCATGCACGCGCATTGCCGCGTCTGCGCCGAAGCCTGCCGCGATTGCGCCCGGGCCTGCCGTGCGCTGCTTGAGGCGATGCCCTGAAGCCGGAGGAACGAGCGGATCATGCCACAGCAGTCGAAGCCCCAGCGGGAGACCGTCGGCCGGGTGATGCATGAGTTCAAGCAAGGCGAGCTCGAAACCAGCCGTGGCACCCCGGTCCGCTCCCGCCGCCAGGCGGTCGCGATCGCGCTGCATGAGGCCGGCACTTCGCGCGACGAGAGCCCGACCGCCAACCGCCGCAACCTTGCCCGAACCAAGCGACGCGAGGCGGCGGCGGATGACACCAAGGCGGCGTTGTACGCCGAGGCAACCCGGCGCGGCATTCACGGGCGGTCTCGGATGAGCAAGGCGGAGCTGGTGCGCGCGCTGCGCGGCTAGAGCGGATCGCGGAAGGGCGTGCATCCAGCCTAGGAACAACAGCCTTGGCGGTTTGAATTGGACGTGATCGCCACCCGCCGTGGGGGTGGGTACGGGCCGATCCGAGTGACGTTGGCGGCGCGGTCCGCATGCGAGCCGGACCGCGGTGCTTGGTCTGGGTGATGCTGCCGCGTGGCGGTGCCTTCGGCGCACCCATGGCTTCGTGGCCAAATCGCTGCGATGCAGCTCATGCTAATTTCGACAATAATCATGGCCGGAAGCGAAACCTTTCTGGATGGCGTTGTTGCCGCAGTGCGTTAGTTTGCGTCGGTGCGAACCCCCCTGACCTTGCTGGCGCGGCTGTTCCTGCTGGTTGCCCTGGCGCTGTTGCCGGCGGTGCTGCAGATCTACGGTGCTCAGGTGCAGCTGCGCGAACAGCGGACTCAGGCGGCGCGCGATCAGGCGCTGCGGCTGGCGCGCGACGCTTCCGCCCGGCTCGGCCGCTTCGTCGAGGGCCTGCGGGAGGCGCTGGTGGTGCTGGCCGAGGCGCCACCTATCCGCAGCGGCGACCCGGTGGCCTGCACCGCCATGCTGGTCCAGCTGCGCGACCGCTTCGCCCAGCAGGTGCTGCTCGGCGTCGTCGATCCCGAAGGCTGGCTGCTCTGCACGACCCTCGGCACCCCGCCGCGCACCATCTACGACGGCGACCGCTCCTTCTTCCGCCTGGCGATGGAGCGCGGCGAGGTGGTGGTCAGCGAATGGGAGCCGGCGGCCCCCTTCCTGCGCGGCGGCAGCGTGCATTTTGGCCTGCCGATCCGCGGCGCCCCAGGCCAGCCGCCTCTCGGCGCGGTCGGCGCTGCGGTTGGGGTGGATTGGTTGGCCGACCTGCTGCGGCCGATCGGCCTGCCGCCCGGTGCAACGCTGACGGTCGTCGATCGCGAGGCGCGGGTCATGCTGCAGCTCACCGACACGCCGGGGCTGGCGCTGCGGCCCGGCACCCCGGCCCCGCAACAATTGCTTGAGCTGCTGCCGCCCTTCAGCCATCAGCCGAACCAGCAGGAACCGGATGCCGTCGGCACTGTGGTCGATGGTCCCGGCTGGGATGGCTCGCCCCGTATCTATGGCGCGGCGCCCTTCGTGCCGGCCACTGGCGGGGCGCTGCGGCTGGTGGTCTCACTTGATGCCGCGCGGGCGTTGGCACCGGTCGAGGCTGCGGCGCGCGCCGGTATCATCCTGATGCTGGGGGGTACCGTCATGGCGTTGGCAGCGGCCTGGGTTGGCGGCCGGCGCTTCGTGCTGCAACCGCTGGAGGTGCTGCTGGGCGCGGCTGATCAATGGGAGAAGGGACAGTATGGCACCCGCGCCGCGCCGGCGCTGCGTGGCTCGATCCCCGAGCTGGCCCGGCTGGCCGGCGCGCTGGATCGCGTCGCCGAGGCCGCGGCCGGGCGCGACCGCGCGACCGCAGCGCTGCGTGAGAACGAGGCGCGGCTTTCTTTGGCGCTGGAGGCGGGCGGCCTCGCGGCCTGGGAGCTGGATCGCGCCACTGGCCTGATCCAGCGTTCGGCCCGACACGACCAGCTGTTCGGCTATGCGACTCCGGTTGCGTATTGGACTTGGCTGATCTTCCTGCGGCATGTGCTGCCGGAGGATCGGGTTCTGGTGAAGGCGGCATTCCGGGCGCAGCGCTCGGGGCCCGCTGCACTCACCCTGGAGTTCCGCATCCGCCGGGCTGGCGACGGGGACATCCGTTGGCTGGAGGCGCGCGGCGCGCTGCATGAAGGGCCGGAGGGGGCGGGCAAGGTGCTCGGCGTGCTGGTCGACGTGACTGAGCGGCGGCGGATCGAGGCGCGGCTGCGGCTGACCGTTGGTGAGCTCAACCATCGGGTGAAGAACACTTTGGCAGCGGTGCAGTCGATTGCTGCTCAGACTCTGCGGGGGCCAGAGGGACCGGGCGCCGCCATTCCTTCCACGGCCCGCTTGGCGTTCCAGGCCCGGCTGCTGGCGCTGGCCCGTTCGCATGAGGTGCTGACCCGCGAAGGCTGGACCGGCGCCGACCTCGGCGAATTGGTGGCGCTGGCGCTGGCCCCGCATGAGACGACGCCATCCGGCCGACGCTGCCTGACCGAGGGGCCGTTGCTGCGGGTGCCGCCGCGGCTGGCGGTGCCGCTGGCCGTGGCGCTGCATGAGCTGGCCATCAATGCGGCGCGGCATGGCGCGCTGAGCGTGCCGGAAGGCCAAGTTGCGGTGCGATGGCGGCTGGAGCCGGAACAACAGAACCAGCCGGCGATGTTGCGGCTTTCCTGGAAGGAGAGCGGCGGGCCGCCGGTGCGGGTACCGATGCGGCGCGGCTTCGGCACGCGGCTGCTGGAAGGCGGGCTGGGCCGCGAATTAGGCGGCAGCGTGCACCTCGGGTTTCATTCGGAGGGCGTGGTCTGCGACATTGCCGCGCCACTGCGGCCGCAGACCTCGGCGGCAGAGGCGGCGTGAGCCTCGGCTTCCCAAATCGGCCGGTCTGGATTCCATAGCCCGCACTGGCCGGCACGTCCGCGTAACTCAGCCGGATAGAGCACCTATGTGACCCTGCCAGCCTACCATGTATGTATGTTGTTCTTGAATCTACTCAGCTTTCCCATGGTAGGGCTACCATCCAGCCTCCTCTGTCTAGTTCTCGAGGCAATCGCACCACGTTACAAACGTGCTACGTGCTCGTGACGCGCCCGAGCCTGCAAATGGCTGGCGCCGTGACCAGGCATCTGAGCGGAACCTAGGGCGGAATCCGATCATTCTGGTTCATAGCCTGCGGCGGTGAAGTAGTTTCGGCACTCTTCCGGGGTAAAGCGTGGCAGGGCGTCGCGGATGGCATCCCAGAGCCCGTCGATGGTCCGCGCGGCG
>NZ_JACOMF010000063.1 GCF_014283215.1 Siccirubricoccus deserti | reverse complement strand
CCGGCGACGGCAGCCTGGATGGCCGCATTGTGCGCGATCTTGCGGCCGATGTCGCGGACCAGGCGCCCCAACCAGGTGCGGAGGTGTCGGACCTGCCGCTCGGCCTGACGGCGGCGGCCAGCGTGGATCAGCTTGGCGGCCTCGCGCCTCGCCCGCTTCGCCACCCGCAGATAGGACTGGCGCAGCCGGACCCCATGCCGCCGGGCCAGGCGCACCAGGGTCTCGATGCCGCGCTGCAGCAGCTTGCTGTCGGTCGGGTGCGTCACCGCCTTGGGCTGAACGGTGGTGTCGATGCTCACCCGCCGCAGGTGCTTCTCCTGGACCGCGCCGCCGCGCTGCGCGGCAGCCAGGCTCTCAGCCAGCAGCAGCTCCAGCCGCTCGGGCCCGATGCGCTGGCGCCAGCGCGTCATCGAGGAGCGGTCCAGCGGCAGGGCATGCTGGAAGAACGCCTCGCCGCAGAACAGCTGGACATAGGGGCTGTCGAGATATCGCGCACAGGTGGCTTCGTCGGACAGCCCGTCCATGTGCTTCAGCAGGTGCAGGCCGACCATGAGGCGCGTCGGCAGCCCGGGACGGCCACCGTCCGTGTAGAGCGGCCCGAACTCGGCCTCGAACCGGCCCCAGTCGATCAGCCCGGCAAGGCGCACCAGCGCATGCCGCGGGTCTACCAAGTTCTCCAGCCGAGCGCGGAAGAGGTCCTCCTGCGGTTCGGCCTTGGGCTGCTTGGGGTGCATCGGCAGGCTCCCGTCTAGGGCGCCGCCGAGCGAATCACGCTCCCTCCCGGGCCGCAACCAACATGCCAGTTTGCAAGGCTTTCGCCCCCAACCCTGGCCGATCTTGCAAATCCGGATACTTCCCAAGCACCCAAAAACCGCAGAACGCCGCCCCATTCAGCCAACTTCACGGCCGACGAGCTACCGCCTGATCGGGCGCGAGCTCGGCCTGAGCAAGAACACCGCCGCCGGCATCGTCAGACGAAACCGGGCCTCCTCCGCCAGATTAGTCACTGTCCCGTGGAGCGCTGGCGATGAAACGCTCAAAGGCTGAGAGCGTCTCCTCACTGACGTAGTGCTCGATGCCCTCGGCATCGATCTCCGCCACCTCCGGCCGCACGCCGATGGTGCGGAGGAAGGCAACCACCGTCTGGTGCCTTGCCCGGACACGGCGCGCCATCGCCTGCCCGGCCTCAGTCAGGAAGACGCCGCGATAGGGCTTGGCATGCGCCAGCCCGTCCCGCTTCAGGCGAGCGATCGTCTTTATCGCCGTCGTATGAGCCACGCCGAGGCGGCGGGCAATGTCGGTCGGCCGCGCCTCGCCGTCGCTCTCGAGCAGGTCGGCGATGATCTCGACATAGTCTTCGGTCAGAGCGCCCGCGCGTGCCGAGCGGGCCGAGGCGTGGCGAGCGGCCTCGTCCAGGTCCCGCTCTGCCGCGGGGGCAACATCTTCGCGAAGGTTCATGGCGCGACTCTAACAGCCTCAGCGTTTTTGGCCAAAATGTAGCATTAGCTACATGTTGGGTCTTGCACATGATGATTGAGTGCGACATCAAGAGTAAATCATGAGGCACATACCAAGCCGAGGCAGAGCGATGAACCGACTTGAGCAACAAGACGTCGGTCGCAATCGCCGGCAGGGCCGTCGCGCGCTCCTGGCCCATATGACGCTTCTGGCCGCGGCTGCGGGCTTGGCTACGCCGCCGGCGCAGGCGCAGCGCCGCGGTCCGCCCGCCGTGCTGGCGACCACGGGCATGATCGGCGATCTGGTGCGGGAGATCGGCGGTGACCGCATCCAGCTCGAGGTGCTGATGGGACCGGGCGTAGACCCCCACCTCTACAAGGCGACGCGGGAGGATGTCGCCCGGCTGCTGCGCGCCGACCTCGTCTTCTACAACGGCCTCCTCCTCGAGGGGAAAATGGCCGACGCCTTCGTCCGCGTCGCCCGCAGCGGGAAGCCGGTCCACGCGGTAACTGAACTGCTGCCGGAAGACCAACTCATCGAGCCCGCGGGGGCGGACGGGCACTACGACCCGCATGTCTGGATGGACCCGCGGCGCTGGTCGCGCGCGGCGGAACTCATCGCCGAGAAGCTGATCGCGCAGGACACCGCGGGCGCCACGACCTATCGCCGCAACCTTGCCGCGCTTCAGGAGCGCATTCGCAGGCTCGACGCCTATGCGGAGCAGGCGATCGCCAGCATCCCGGAGCGCCAGCGCGTGCTGGTCACGGCGCACGACGCTTTCAATTACTTCGCCGCCCGCTACGGCATCGAGGTGCTCGGCATCCAAGGCCTCTCGACCGAGTCCGAGGCCGGTCTCCGCCGCATCCAGGAACTGGTCGAGGTCCTGGTCGTGCGTCGCGTCCCCGCCGTCTTCGTCGAGACCTCGGTCTCTGACCGCAATGTGCTGGCGCTGGTCGAGGGCGCGGCGGCGCGCGGCCATCGGGCCGTCGTGGGCGGCGCGCTCTTCTCCGACGCCATGGGCAGCCCCGGCACCTACGAGGGCACCTATATCGGCATGATCGACCACAACGTGACGACCATCGCCCGCGCCCTCGGCGGCGAGGCGCCGGCGCGCGGCTTCCAGGGCAGGCTGGCCGCGCCATGAGCGCCGAGCCACATCCCCTCCCGGTCCCGGCGCTCTCGGTGCAGCACCTCTCAGTCGCCTACCATGAGCAGCCGGTGCTGTGGGACGTCTCTTGGGCCTCACCGCCGGCGGGCTTGGTCGCCATCGTCGGGCCGAACGGCGCCGGCAAGTCCACCCTGCTGAAGGCCGTGTTCGACCTTGTCCCGCGCCTCTCGGGCGAGGTCCGCATCTTCGGCCGGCCTCTCGCCGAGGCGCGGCGCCGCGTCGGCTACCTGCCGCAGCGGGCGAGCGTCGACTGGGACTTCCCCGCGACGGCGCTGCAGGTGGCCGCCATGGGGCGCTACCCGTGCGCCGGCTGGTTCCGCCCCCTGCCACGGGCCGAGAGGGAGCGCGCCCGCGCCGCACTCGCCGAGGTCGACATGGCCGATCTCGCGGCGCGGCAGATCGGCCAGCTCTCGGGCGGCCAGCAGCAGCGCGTGTTCCTGGCCCGCGCCCTGGCGCTGGAGGCCGACCTCTACCTTATGGACGAGCCTTTTGCCGGCGTCGATGCCGCGACCGAACGCGCCATCGTCGAGGTGCTGCAGCGGCTGACGCGGGAGGGCCGGACGGTGATCGCCGTGCACCACGACCTCGCCACCGCGCCGCAGTATTTCGCGCATGTGCTGCTGCTGAACGTGCGGGCCATCGCGGCCGGGCCAATGGCGATCACCTTCACGCCGGAGAACCTCGCCCGCACCTATGGCGGCCGCCTCTCCCTGCTGGAGCAGGCGGTGGCGGCGGCCCAGGGCGGCAGGGCGGGATTATGAGCGCCGCCCTGCTCGATGCGCTGCTCCTCGCCGGTGGGTACAATGCCATCGTCGTCGCGCTCGGCTGTGCCGCCTTCGGGCTGGCGGCGGGCTCACTCGGCTGCTTCGTCCTGCTGCGCGGCCGCGCGCTGGTTGCTGACGCGGCGGCGCATGCCACGCTGCCCGGCGTCGCCCTGGCCTTCATCCTCACCGCTCTGCTCGGCGGCGACGTGCGCTCCCTGCCCCTGCTGCTGACGGGCGGGGCGGCCAGCGCCAGCCTCGGCGTGCTCGCGGTCGGGGCCCTGACGCGGGGCGGGCGCCTGCGCGACGACGCGGCCATGGCGCTGGTGCTCTCGATCAGCTTCGGCCTCGGCGTGGTGCTGCTCTCGGTGGTGCAGTCGCTGCCGGTCGGCGGCCAGGCCGGGCTGAAGGGCTTCATTCTCGGCCAGGCCGCGGGGATGAGTGCCTTCGACGCGCAGCTCATCGGCGCCCTGGCGCTGCTCGCCGTGCTGCTGCTGGCAGCGCTGTTCCGGCCGCTCGCGGTGCTCTGCTTCGACCGGGAATTCGCCGCTGCGGTCGGCCTGCCGGTACGGCTGCTCGACCTCGCGCTGATGGGGCTGATGCTCGCCGTGACCGTCGCCGGGCTGCGCGCGGTCGGGCTGGTCCTGGTGGTCGGGCTGATGGTGATCCCGGCCGCCACCGCCCGGCTGGCGACGGAGCGGCTGGCGGTGATGGTGCTGCTCGCCGGCTTGCTCGGCGCCTTTGCCGCCTGGCTCGGTGCCGGCCTCTCCGCCACGCTGCCCGGTCTGCCGACCGGCGCGACCATCGTGCTGGTCGCCTGCGCCCTGTTCGTGCTGACCCTGGTCTTCGCGCCACGCCGCGGGGTGCTCGCCTTCGCCTGGCGGCAGGCGCAGCTGTCGCTGGTGACGGCGCGCGACCACGCGCTCCGCACCGCCTTCGAGGCACGGGAGAGCGAGGCGCCCGGGCAGCTGGCCGCCTGGGCGGAGCTCGGCCGCGGCGCCGGCTGGTCTGCCTGGCAGCGCGCCCTGTTGCCCTGGTGGGTGCGCCAAGCCGGCCTCGCCACCACCGAGGCGGCGGGCGGCGTCGCGCTGACGCCTGCGGGCCTCGCCCTGGCGCGTGACCTGACGCGGCGGCACCGGCTCTGGGAACACTACTTGCAATCGGCCGGCGGGTTGCCGCCCGGCACGGCACACCACGCTGCCGACGAGGTGGAACACACCCTGCCGCCTGAGGTGGCGCGGGAGGCCGAGGCTTGGCTCAGGCGGCACGACCCGGACCGGCTGGGCCCCGTGGATGGGCTGCCGCCACCGGGCGAGACGGGGATGAAGCGGCCATGACGGAGTTCTTGCAGCTCGACCTTGCGCCGATGCTGGCCGCGACACTTGCCTGCCTGGCCTGCGGGCTGCTCGGCAACCTGCTGCTGTTGACGCGGCAGAGCCTGCTCGGGGATGCCATCAGCCATGCCGTGCTGCCTGGCATCGTCGCCGGCTTCTGGGTCAGCGGCACGCGCGCCGCGGCGCCGATGGTGGCCGGCGCGATGGCGGCGGCGGTAGGCGCGACCCTGCTGATCGCGCTCGTCCGCAGCCGCGCCCGCCTCGAGCCGGGCGCGGCCATGGGCGTGGTGTTCTCCGGCTTCTTCGCCCTCGGCCTCGTGTTGATCGAGGTGAGCGGCGCGCACGCCGTCGACCTCGACGTAGACTGCGTGCTCTACGGCCAGCTCGAGGCGCTGATCTGGCCGGCGGCAACGGGCCCTGGCTCGCTGCTCGATCCGGTGGCGCTGGCGGAGTTCCCGGCCGAGGCGAAGACGCTCGCCCTCGTCCTCCTACTCATCCTCGGCCTGCTCGCGCTGCTGTGGAAGGAGCTGCGGCTGGCGGCCTTCGACCCCGACTTCGCCCGGTCCATCGGCTTCGCGCCGCGCGCGCTCTCGCTGCTCGTGCTCGTCATGGTTTCGGTGGCTTGTGTAGCCGCCTTCTGGGCGGTGGGTTCCATCCTGGTCATCGCGGCGCTAGTCGCGCCAGCGGCGATCGCGCGCCTGCTGACCGATGCTTATGCCCGGCAGTTCCTGCTCTCCGGCGCGGCAGCCCTGGCGATGGGCGCGGGCGGCTACTGGGCGGCCGCCCTGGCGCCGCGTGTCCTGGGGCTGGACCACGGGCT
Organism: Siccirubricoccus deserti; assembly: GCF_014283215.1. Taxonomy (GTDB): domain Bacteria; phylum Pseudomonadota; class Alphaproteobacteria; order Acetobacterales; family Acetobacteraceae; genus Siccirubricoccus; species Siccirubricoccus deserti. The sequence continues at coordinate 10,438 of NZ_JACOMF010000063.1, read as the reverse complement.
GAACGCGGCCGGGATGATGGCGGTGACTGCCGGCCTCCTGCTCGTCGGGGCCTGCCTGCTCGGCCGCCGCGGGCCAGCAGGGCGCGCACAGCGTCGCGTGGCCATTCCCGTCCGCGCGCCGGCGGCCGCCGAATAGGGTGGCGCCCGACCGTACCGGAGCGCGCGCCGTGCTGAGGGCGTGCGTAGTTGACACAGCTGGCGGCGCGGCGACCGGGCCTTCCGACGCGCGGTCCCCAGCCAGGAGGCGCTGACGCCACGTGCGGCACGCCGTGGCGGGCACCCCACTCTACCACTCAAGGAGACGATCCGTGATCCCGACCGACGCGACCGCGTCGCGGCGCGCGCCGATAGGCGCGGGCGCGCTGGTCCTCGCCTGCCTCGCTGCCCCTGCCCTGGCGGAGAGCGAGCCTGCCTCCGTGCGGCCGCCGGCCTTCGAGGAGGCGCCGCCCGCACAGGTTGGCAGCGCGCCCCCAGCGGACGCGCTGGTCCATCCGCGGCTCACCCTCGACATCGACATGAACCTGTATGGCATCGGCACGCCATCCGCCTCGGCATCCCGGCGCGAGGGCTTTGCCGGCTTCCTGTTCGGCCACATCAACCCGGGCCTGCACCTGACGCCGGACGTCTCGGTGCAGGCCTTCATCCATCCCGATCCGGCAGGCGATTTCGAGCCCAACGGGGCGGTAGCCTTCCTGCGCCGCCAGAACGTGATCTTGGAACAGCTCTTCGCCGAGTGGCGCCCGGCCGCGGGCCTGCAGCTCTACGCCGGGAAGTTCAACGCGCCCTTCGGCTACGGCTACGAGTACTTCCCCGGCGTCCTCGCCTCCTTCCGTGCCCACGACGCCTACCTGATCCGGGAGCAGCTGGGTGCCGGGGCGAACTGGACGCTGCCCCTGCCCGAGGACTGGGGCGAGCACACCGTCTCCGCCGCGGTGTTTACCCTCGACACTTCCCTCCTGGCGAACAGCCTGATCACGCGGCAGCGCTGCTGCGACCCGGGCTTCAATCGCTACGTGCGCACCACGCTGCGCAAGGGCGGCGCGGGCAACACGGGCAAGCTGGACAACCTCGCGCTTTCCGTGGAGGGGCGTGCGATCCCAGCCCTGCCGGGGCTGACTTACAATCTCGGCCTGCTCTCCCGCGGCGCCGGCAAGGACGGCACGCGGCGCGAATGGGCCTGGGCCGCGGGGCTGCGCTACGAGCACGCCTGGACGGAGACGGCCCGCAGCCTGGTCTTCGGCGAGGTCGTGGAGTTCCGCAATGCCGGCGGCAACCCGCTGGAGGCGGCCGAGGACGGCACCGAGCGCGTGCTGTCGGAGCGGCGGCGCTTCTCGACGCTCGGGACCCAGACCCTGATCGGATCCTGGCGGGCGACCTTCGTCTGGCAGCGCGAAGAGGCCAAGCGGTCCTTCAATGCCCTGCCGACGCAGACTTGGCTGGAGATCTCGGGTGGCCGGGAACTCGGCTGGAGCTTCGGCCTCGATGTCGGCTACCAGTATGCCCGCTATGTTCGGGATGATCGGTCACTGGGCCAGTCCCACAGCATCGTCGGGCGGCTGAACTACCGCTTCATCAACTGAAATGTGCCGCGTTGGTGCCGCTGGCCGGCAGAAAGCGCGCCATGATTGCCCAATGTCTCCTTTGATCTTTATTTCCTCTGCATCCGTCACGCACCTGCCTCCGACGAGGAATGTCCCCCACCGCAAAGCCCTAACCGAGACGGAGCCGTCGCTCATGGTGACCTCGGAAGGGTGGGCTCGGTCCTGGGGACCTGCCATCCCGTTCGGATGATCTCCGCAGCATCCTCTGGACTGGGCGCCCTCAGTCCAGCAGCCACGCCCTCATGGAGGCCACGCGCGACGCACCGCACCGCCTCATCCGGGTGCTCTATCAGGTGATCGCGGAGGACTTGCCGGGTTGCGCGGAGCACGCTCGCAACGAGCTCGGAGGACCGCCGCAGGCGGCCCTCCTTTGCGGCGGCCTGCTCTGCACGCATCCCGAGGCAGTTCTCGCGCTCGCCCAGGGCAGCCTCCCGCGCGGCGAGCTTGCCGGCAGCCCTGCCGAGGAGCACTCGCTGGCGCTCCACTTCAGCCAGCAGCCGCTCTGCATCGGCCTGCGCCGCATCGGCGGCCCCACATCGTCGGTCGGCCTCAGCGAGTGCTGCCTCCGCCCGGCGGAGCCCCTCTGCCATAGCTCCTAACGCCCGCTGTTCGGCATGCCAGCCGGCGCGCGTGAGGCGCCGCCGGCGAGGCCCAATCCGCGCCAGGCTGCAATCGCACACAGCCGAAACGCTTCGGTAAACCTCGTCCTGCCATGCCCGCATTGCCGCGCAGTAAGCGCGCGTCTGGCCCCTCCTGTCCTCGCCCCGGGCCCGGGCTTCGGCTTGCGCCCGGCGCCCGTCATGCAGCAGGTCAGCGCGGCATTGCAGGTCGCCCAGGGACACCCCCAATAGGTGGACGTGCAGGTGTGGTTCATCGACGTGCAGCCACACCCCCAGGACCTCGCCGCCGCGCGCCTCGACCGCTGCCACCCGGCTTGCGGTGATCCGCCGCAGCCAGTCCTGGACCTCCGGGCGGTCCACCTCGGAGGGCGGCCTGGGAAGCGAGTGCACCTCGGTGTAGAGGGTCCGGGTATCAGCACGGATGCGGCGGCCTGCTGGCTTGCGTGCCTCGGCAGCGAGCCGGTCATGTTCCGCCTCCGCCTGCGCGGGTGACATGCCGTGCAGTACCACTGGGCACGATGGCATGCGCACGTGCTCGCAATGCCCCGGCTCCCGGGCGAGCTCGGCGAAGATCTGGCGCGTCGTACGCGCACCGCGGCCGCCGAGGCGGGAGATCCGGCGGGCGTATGTCTCGGTGTGTGCGAACTGGTATCCCATGGGCGCATGGTCGCATCGCTGGCGGAAACCATAGGGACCGACTAGGGGATCACTCCGGCAGCCTTCGGCACAGCGGACGGGTGCCCTGCCATGGAGCCATCATGGTACCACCATGGTCCAATGATGGAGCCACGGCGCGGCACTCATGCGGTGCGGCGATCCGTCCGGCCGACCGCGCTCGCGAGGACCGGCCGCTCGACAGAGTCGGACTTTTGCGCTCGCCCGAGTGCCATGCCCCCAACAGGTTCGCATCAGTTCAACCGGGCTGGGCGCCGCGCCGTGGCCGCGCCGAGCAGGCGCTCAACCAGCTTGCGCAGGACGCGCGGGCTCTGCGTTGCCCGCCATCTGCCCTCCAACCAGTCCAGGTCGGCGTCCTCGAGCACCGGCAGGACCTCCGGTCGGCAGCCGAGGTCGTCGGCAAGGTCGCTCCGGATGGCCGCCATGATTGTCCTGAACGCCTGCACGGACGGTGGCCTTACTTCGACCACCCGCAGGCGCGACAGGAGCGCCCCGGGCAGCCGGCTGGCGTCATTCGCGGTCAGGATCCAGGATACCGCCGCCAAGTCGCACGGTGCTCCCAGCACCGGGTCGCGGTGCGCCGCGGCGGAGCCGGGCTCGAGAAATCCGAGCAGCGCCGCCAGCGGGTCACCGTTGCGGCCGTCCCGCCCGCACTTGTCCACTTCGTCGACGCAGAGGAGAGGGTTGGCCACCCCAAGCGTCGCAACCTCCTCGAGCGGCCAGCAGGAGTGGGCTGATCCCCAGCCTTTGGAGGTGCCCTCCAGTGCCCGGGCGTCGCTCACCCCCGCCAGGCTCGTCGCGGCAAAGCGAAGATCGAGCGTGGCGGCGAGGCGGCGGGCGAACCGGGTCTTGCCAATGCCCGGCGGCCCAACCAGCAGCAGTGGCCGCAGCGATAGGGCCGGTGCACCTGTTACAGCGTGCAGGCGCACCTCGTCGTGCAGACGGGCGATGGCGGCGGACATATTCGGGAACTCGGCCTGGAGGCCGTCGAAGCGCGCCTCAAGGTCGGCAGGGGCTGGCGTGAGGGGCAGGGGTTCCGCCAGCACCTCCAGATAGCCAAGACGTGCCCGGTCCTGCCTCTCGAGCCGGGCAATCGCATCCCGCGCCCGCGGCGCTACGGTCTTTCCGGCGCTCCTCAGGAACCCGAAACCCGCCAAGACTTCCTCACCACGCACCTGGGGCGGGCTCTGCAGGGCAGGGGAGGAGGCACTCACCCACTGCGCGGCCTCCCCGTCGTGCCCGCCTCCCTGTCCGGCCCCACCTGCCTCTGCCACCGGCGTCTCCCGGGAACCAGTAGGATCGCCCATCAGGCGAGCAAACACGTCGGAAGGGTTCAACATGGCGGTCTGAGCATTGGACCGGAGCGTCGTAGCAAGAGCCCAGACCGCCGCCCGCAGGCCACGATGAGCGCGCCGTCGCTCTCCCAACGTGACCTGATGGGGAGGCTTGATGCGGGTCCGCGCCTCCCGCTCGGCTGCCACCGCGGCAAACTCGAGTACGGTGGCGAGTTCACCGTTGGCTGTTGCCACCGCCGGGGAGGTGCCCGCCGCGTGCCTTGTCGTCCGCGAGGCACGCCAAGTGAGCCACAGGCAGCAGGGGGCGTGGTCGCCGCCAGGATGCGCGGCGTCGAGCTGGCGCGCGAGGAGGCGGCCAGCAGCCACATCATGCTCGAGCAACAGGCGGCGTGCTGCGGCGGCCTCCCGCGAGCCCAGCCGTTCGGCCGCAGCGCGCAGGGCCGCCCGCGCCATCACCTCGCCTGCACGCCAGCGGTGCAGTTCACACCAGATTGCCAAGCCGGAGCCCGGACGTGCCGCAGGGATCTCAGGCCACTCAGCCTCGCCGCTCATGACCGCACGGCTCCGCTGATGGCGCATCGTCCGGTGCAGCGCCCAGTGAGCACCGCAACAGCTGGCAGGCCATAACGGGCTGGATCGAGCAGCGAGGCATTCTTCGCAGGGGTGAGTTGGTGGGTGGGGATGCCGGGGTGATGATCCATCCGGGGGCTGCCTCCGTGGCGGCCCCGGTATCATGCGGGGCTGCTATCTCGTCGCTATTGCCTTGACACGCCGGGCCGCGGTTACGCGCGTGCTCGACGCCGCCGTGAGACCCGATATCGGAGTGCGCCCGGTGGAGATCATGCGTAGAGTCTAACCGCTGCTTGGGAGAAGCGCGGTCACAAGCTGCTCAGTTCAGAGCTGCCCTCTTTACTCGGTGAGAGGTCGGAGCGAGGCGGCAGCATACCGCAAGTCACGAGACGTACTCGCCAGTCGGGGTGAGTGCTGTCGTCGGCTGCAAACCGCATCCATGCATCCCTTGCGGTGCCAACTGCCGAATATGGTTTCCGGCGAGCCAGGTATGCTGCAGACCATGAAACACAATAGCTCCCCCGCGACGTCCTGCGACGCCGCCAACCCACCCTCGCTCGACGCCCTGTATGAGCAGCTCGCCGAAGCGCTTCGGACGTGCTGGCATCCGGACCTGCCCGTTGGCCGATGGCTTGCCACCCGCTGGGACCTCCTGGTTGCGCTGCGCGACACGCACGAGCAAAGCTGGACGCAGATGGCGGAGCGGCTCCACGCGCTCGGAGTGCGCCGCAACCATCACCGCGTGCTCTCCGGTGCCTGGCTCCGCCGTCATCACCTCTCGGCCGCATTATACGTCGCCGATGCGCGTGTCCGGGCGCAACTGCGAGAGTGGGGGCTCGATGGCACTGAGGCGGGCGCCCATGCGCCGGTGCAGGACGACTGGCTCCCAGTCGGCCAGCTACTGGGTGGCCCTGGCCGACGCACGGGCCGGCGGAGGACCCAGGTGCCGTCGCGGGTGTGGTAGGAAATCGGGGTGGCGTAGTCTCCGGCTTGTTCAACGAGCCATGACCGGCGTTGGCGCGCCGGCGGAGACCACGCCATAGGCAAGGATAGCAGCAAGGGGCCTGCCGAGCAGGCGCTGTTTGCTGGAGAGGCCTGGTTCGACCGCCCCTGCGCGACGAGGGCGAGGATCTTCGGCGCCAGATGGTCCGACTTCGGCCGTTGCCCCGGCTGCCGGCCCAGCTTCTTCCCGCGCGCCTTCGCGGCCGCCATGCCGGAGCGGACCCGCTCGCGGATCAACTCGCGCTCGAACGCGGCGATGCCCACGATTACGGTTGCCAGCATGCGCCCGTGCGGTGTTGAGAGGTCGAAGGCCAGGCCGCTCATGGCGATGACCGACACGCGCCGGGCCTCCAGCTCCTGCAGCGTGTGCAGCAGGTCGAGCGTGCCGCGGCCCCAACGCGACAACTCGGTGACCAGCACCGCGTCGATCTCCCGCCGCTGCGCTAGCGCCAGCACCTTCCGGCGCTCGACGCCGTCCGTCCACGCGCCCGAGCCGGTCTCGCGGAACACCCCGACCACCTCATAGCCGGCGCGCACGGCGAAGGCCGTCAGATCTCGCTCCTGCCGCTCGCAGGACTGGTCGGCCGTCGAAACCTGGCAATAGAGAGCGGCGCGCTGTCCCAGTCGAACCCTCCCTGCGCGGCGGCACGCAAGCTCCTGTCTCTGCTCGGGTCGGCACCGTAGCAATCAGCCTACACCTCAACTGGGACGAACGCCATGCCGAGACGCCGCGTGCTCACCGGCGCGCAGCTCGCGAGCCTGCTCGCGCTGCCCGCCTCCGAACCCGATCTCGTCCGGCACTGGACCCTGGACCGCGCCGACCTTGTCGCCGTCGAGCGGCGCCGGGGCGACCACAATCGGCTCGGCTTCGCGCTGCAGCTCTGCGCCTGCCGCTACCCGGGGCGGCTCTTGCGGCCGGGGGAGGCTATCCCCAAGGCGGCGCTACGCTTTGTGGCCGAGGGGGTCTGCGCGGACGCCACAGCCCTGGCCGACTACGCCCGGCGGCCCCAGACCCGGCGCGAGCAGCTCGGAGCGCTGCGCGACGCCTTCGGCTTCCGGATGTTCGGCCCGGGGCACCGGCAGGAGATCGCGGCGTGGCTGCTGCCGGTCGCCCTCGCCACGACCGACGCGGCGGCGATCGCGGCGGCGCTGATGGACGAACTGCGCCGGCGCCGGATCCTCGCCCCTGGGCCGAGCGTGCTCGAGCGCCTCGTCGCCACCGCGCTGCTGGCGGCCGAGCGGCATGTCGCGGCGCGGCTCACCCGCGGCCTGACCGCGGCGCAGGTGGCGGCGCTCGAGGGTCTGCTCGGGCAGCGGCGGGGCAACGCGGTCAGCACCCTCGCCTGGGCACGCCAGCCGCCGGGCGCGCCGGGGCACCGCGCCCTGGCCCGGCTGGTGGAGGGGCTCGAATGCTTCCGGGCTGTCGGCCTCAACCCGGCCCTCGCCGGCGGCATCCACCCCGCGCGGCTCCGCGGCCTGGCGCGGGAGGACGGGCGCCTCACGGCGCAGCACCTGCGGGCACTGTCGCCGGTCCGGCGCCGCGTGGTGCTCGTCGCCACCGTCCTCGACACCGTCGTGCGGCTCACCGACGACGGCGTGGCCCTCTTCGACCGAACCGTGGGCCGGATGTTCCGCCGCGCAGAGGCACGCGAGGAGGAGGGCGTCCTGCGCGATGCGCGCGCGGTCAACGACAATGTGCGGCTCCTGGCCAGGCTCGGCGCGGCGCTGATCGCGGCCCGGGACAGCAAAGGCGACCTGGAGGCGGCGGTGGCCGACACGGTTGGCTGGGACAGACTGGCGCGCGGCGTCGCCGAGGCCGAGCGCCTCGTGCGGCCGGACGGGGCGAACCTGCCGGCCCTGTACGGCATGCTGCCGGCGGTCCGCGTCTGTGGCGGCACCCCAAGTTCTCGACGCCGAGAAGTTCTGCCGGGGCGCGAAGGGCGAGGGGCCGAGCCCGCGGCGCAGCCGGTGCCCGTCGCCCTCGGCATTCTGCCGGACGAGGCGGTCAGTCTGATCAATCCAAATGCAGGAACAGGAGGAACAGGGCCAAGGCGGTGGCGCAACGTGCCCCGAGCAGAAGGGCCTCGGCCAGTAGCGGCGGCATGGAAGTTCTCCTCGGCTAGAGACCAGGCTGGCCTCAGTGCCGAGTGTTCCTGGAGCGGGGCGGCCTAGATGTGCTCAAGGACACCAAGCCTATCCCCGCCCGCACCTCTCCAGGATGGCTTCCAGGCCAACACGGGACGACGACCAGAGAACCGCGACCGCTTTGTTTCCGACCATCACCAACGCTGCATAGAACGGCTCGTAGCCGACGTAGCCGCCATAGGCATTCTTGGCATTGAGTTCGCCGCACAAGGCGTCGCTGCCGTCGGCCTCCCGAATGACGCGGACGCCCCGGAAGCGAGCGCTCTCTGGGTCGCGGAGCGCATCCGCGACCACGGTTTGGTAGACGGCCATCTTTTGCGCGGACACGGTGACGGTGCGCGGGGCCGCTGGGGCCCTCGACCAGCCGGACGGCTTCGGCGAGATCCGGGTCGCCGCGGCCAGATCAGGCGCCGTGGGCGCAGCGGCGTAGGACGTGCTCATGAGGTGAGGACCACCTCCTCGTGCCTGGCCGCCAGGTCAGAACAGCGTCGTCTGCCGCCGCTGCGCCGCGACGGCCAGCGGGCGCCGTGGCAGGGCGGCAGGCAGGGGCGGGGTGCCGGTCTGGGAGCGGGCCGGGCCGGCATAGCCGTCATCGGCGATCAGGCGCAGCTGCTCTGCCGTGCCCCCTGCGGCGGCCGGCAGATCGAGCGGCACCGGCCAGAAGCACTCCACCCGCTCCTCGCCCCGGAGCGCCAGGAAGACCACCCGCTCCACCCGGCCGCCCTCGCCGGTCTCGACGGCAAAGCGGAAGACCAGGCCTTCGGCCGCCGCCTCGCCGAGCGCCAGCGAGAGCTGCTCGGCCTCCAGCTCCTGCCGGCGGAGGGTGCGGTCCGTCGGATCCTCGGCGGCGCCGCGGTAGAAGCGCACAGGCACGCCATGGCCGTTCGAGCCGATGACGAAGACGAAATGCGCGCTGTCGTCCAGTACTTCGAGCCAGGGGTATTCACCGGATTGCGCCGCCCGCTTGAGGCGATGCCGGCCGAAGGCGAAGGCCCGGCAGCCGACCGACCAGGGATCGTCGCCAAGCTCGTAGCTGGCCATGGCGAGCGCGTCGCGGCGCGCATTGGCCAGCATCCGGGCGCAGAGGCGCAGCCGCTCCTCGGTCAGGGCCGGATGGAAATCCCAGGGGAGGCGCGGCGACGGAGGCGGGGTGGATTCTACTTCTGGCTCCATGACGGGACTATACCACGAGCCGAACAGGTGCGGGCCAGCTCCATCGGCAGCCAGTACTGCAAAGCTTTCGGAAGCGGGGTTTGTCGCGGGTGAGGGATCAGCTCGCGAGGACGATGTTGCGTTGATTGCATTGTCTGCAACGCATGCAGTACCCTGGGCCGCACCGCCTTGGAGACCCGCGCATGGGCAGCCTGACCATCCGCAACCTCGACGATACCCTGAAGGCTAGCCTCCGCCTCCGTGCCGCCCGACATGGCCGCTCCATGGAGGAGGAGGCCCGCACCATCCTGCGGGGCGCCCTCGCCACCGAAGAGGCCGGGGCGCCGGAGCCAAACCTGGCTGATGCGGTGAGGGCGCTCTTTGTTCCGCTTGGCGGCCTCGCGCTCGACCTGCCACCACGCGAGCCGGCCCGCGAGCCGCCGGATTTTTCCGGGTGATCCTGCTCGACACCAACGTGCTATCCGAACTGGCCCGTCCGGCACCGCATCCAATGGTGCTCGCTTGGGCCCGCGGCGTGCGGCCCTCGGAACTGGCGACGACCGCGGTGACCGAGGCCGAGCTGCGTTACGGTTTGGCGCTGCTGCCGGCGGGGCAGCGTCGGGACGCCCTGACCGCAGCGATGGAGGCGCTGTTCGCCCAGCTACTCGCCGGCCGTGTCCTGCCATTCGATCGCGCTGCAGCACCGCACTACGCGGACTTTGCTGCCGCCCGTCGTGCCGTCGGTCGGCCGGTCGCCACCGCCGACGCCATGATCGCCGCCATTGTCCGCGCCCGCGGCGTCACCACCCTCGTCACCCGCAACACCGCGGATTTCGAGGGCTGTGGCATCACCCTCCTCGATCCCTGGCAGGAGCAGCCATAAATGGAGACATAGCCTCACGGCTGCCGCCGTGGTGGTAAACTATCGGGAACAGTGCTTACTGCGGGTGAGCCGGGGCTGTTGAAGCCCGTCTTGCTTTGTTGAAACCCTGTGGTGGGCGACCTGAGTGTCCATCCGGGAACAGGACGAGTCATCTGAATCGGTTGTGACTGGCCTGGGATGGTATGAGCCGGGAGAAGGGTGGTCATGTGGACGCCCGAGAATCGGCCGAGATACGACCGCAGCAAGCTGCGCTACCCGAGCGATCTGACCGACGAAGAATGGTCGCTCATCGCACCGCTGATCCCGCCCGCGAAGCCGGGCGGCAACAGGCGGACGATTGACGAGCGCGCGGTGGTCAACGGGGTGATGTACGTCCTGAGCACTGGCTGCCAATGGGCGGCGCTGCCGAAGGACCTGCCGCCGCGGAGCACGGTGAATGATTACCTGCGGCGCTGGGACGAGGACCGGACGCTCGATCGCATCCACCATGCGCTT
>NZ_JACOMF010000062.1 GCF_014283215.1 Siccirubricoccus deserti | reverse complement strand
GAAAAGGGCGACGACGCGGCCGACGATGGCAGTTTTCAGGGACTGGGTCGGGTCCGGCTGTCGGGCGCGCGGCATTGGTTGTCTCATATGGGTGATATGGTGACGTCGGCGCGCACGGCCAGCCGCACCCCACGCTCGTCAAGGCGCTGACCAAAGTCTTTCGACGACGTAATATGCTCGAGGGAGGCAGCTACGGCACGATAGACAAGCTCGCCGCCGGTGAAGGGATCAACTCTTCCTACGTCTCTCGCGTGATGCGGCTGACACTGTTGGCGCCGGACATTTGGGAGACGATCCTTTATGGGCGGCAGTCGGAAAGGGTGACCCTGCCGGCGCTGATGGCGCCACTCCCGGGTTCGTGTCGTGCCTGCACAGGCGCTCGACGAGCCCGCACTCCACGAGGGGCCGCAGCGCGGCCTTGAGCGCGTCCGCCGTCTCCTTCGGGTACACCTCCCGGCCGGAGAGACGCACCGCGAAAGCTCGCATATGCTTCAGGCGCTTCGCCGGATCGTCGAGCGTCGCCTTCGTCCACCGGTAGAGCGGGTACTTCTCAAGCCCCTCCCGCTCGGCCTCCGCAACTTAGGCCTCGAGGGCGTCGAGCTGGCTGACCATGACCGCGCTGTGCGCCTCCAGGACCTCCGCCAGCGGCCGGAAGGCGAGAGCGTCGGGGTCGGCGCGGGCCGCGATGGCCAGCCCATCGGCGAGGTAGAGCTGGAGCTGATGCTGCCTTTCTGCGCCCAGCCAGTGAGGCCGGTGCGTGGGTCGAGGATGGTATCGGCGCCCTCGACGATGGCTGCCATGTCGGGCGGGCCAGCCCGATCCGCCGCTGACCCATCCTTGCCTCCACCGTTACCCTGCAGGCGCAAGCGAATCAGCATCCGGCACTGTCAGCAAGGTGTTTCACCGAGATTTCCACAGGGGCCGTACTCAAGTTCAGTTCCGCGCGAGATAGGCTCGCGCTGCTGCCAGTTCTGCTCGTGTCGGGCCACCGCTCCCGGCCACCCGCCCGCCTTCCTCCACGCGCCGGAGGGCAATGGCTGCGCGGCGGTCGGAGCAGTGCTTCGACCATTTGTACCCTGAAGGAAAACCTGCTCTGGGTGCGGACCCTCAACACCGTCGAGGACCTGCGGCAGGCGCTGCTCGAGTTGCGCGATACCTACAACGCGACCCGGCTGATCGAGCGACACCGCTTCAGGCCGCCCAGTGCCGTTCGGCAGGATCAGCTTTCATCCGCGGCTCTCGCCGCATAGGCTGCAGCTCGGTGTCTCAGCATCCGCAGGCGGTACAAGATCTCCCTGACGTCCGGCCCTGCGCCAACTCCACCTCGGCCTGCCGCAGCAGCCCGATTATCTGCTCCGCCGAGTGACGCTTCTTCGGCATCCCTGCCTCCTTCCAAGGAGGCCAACTCCCTCACCAAACTCGGAACCAACTCACGGGCGCAGGTCACATCGGCGCTCAGCATTATCGAGGCGACGGCCGACTGACCTGAGCTGGCGGCAAGCAGGGACCACCTTCCGATCAGCATGGCGCGTAAGCCGAGGCGCATCCTGATCGGGCTCGGCTGCGGCGCTCTTCCGGCGCTGGAGAGCATAGTGGCGGGCCATTGGCGGAAACCAACAAACCTCCTCTCCGCGCCACCGTTAACGGATGCTCAGTAAGCGGCGTGGTGCCGAGGGGCGCCATGGCATCGCCGGAGCAAGGAGGAAAGCCAAGATGGCCGAGAACATGAAAGCCTTGATGATCGAGAAGCTGAACCAGGCCTACACCGCCGAGAAGCTGGCGCTCGAGAACCTGCCCAAGCTGGCGCAAGCGGCAACGTCATCTTCCCTCAAGCAGGCTTTCGAGACGCATCGGCAAGAAACCCAGCAACAGGTCAGCCGCCTTGAGCAGGCAGGGCAGCAGATGGGTGCGCAGATCCAAGGTGCCCCCTGCGAGGCGATGCAGGGCCTCGCCGCCGAAGCCGAGCGCCTCATTGCACAGCACCAGCGCGGCCCGCTGCTGGATGTCATATTGGTAGCGTCCGCACAGGCCATCGAGCACCACGAGATTGCGGCCTATGGGACCATGCGCACGCTGGCACGATCGTCCGGTCTGCGGCCCGTGGCCGATCTGCTGGAGCAGACCCTGAAAGAGGAGAAGGCCACCGACGAGAAGCTGACGATGCTGGCCGAGAGCGAGATCAACCCGGCAGCGATGCAGCAGTCGGTCTGAGGGGTCGCTCGTTGCTGACCGTGCGGCTGAGGGCGCGGCACAGGTGCGCCGGCGCGGCCACGCGGCGCCAGGTCGGTATCGCTCCTTGCCGAGCGCCACCGCTTCGATTGGTTCTGGAAGTTACAGGTGCCGTGGGGTTCCATGGCGCCCGGCAGTGAGGGACTGCGCCAGGCTTCATCTGCCTGCCAGCTTGCGAAGCGCACCGACGCTGGCCGGTGAATGCGCTTGGTCGGGGCGCATATCTCAGGCACGGGCGGACGAGTAGTTCCCTGCCGCGCCACGGCTGTCCTCCCGCCCCAGAGGCGATTTCCGTCGTGTTAGCATCCCCTGCTTTCGCCCCGCTCCGCCACCGTGCTTTTCGCGCACTCTGGGTCGCCAATCTGGCCAGCAATACTGGGTTATGGATCCAGAACACTGGTGCCGGATGGTTGATGACCTCGCTCGCCCCCTCGCCGGTGATGGTCAGCTTGGTGCAGGCCGCGGCCATGCTGCCGGTCTTCCTCTTCGCCTTACCCGGGGGCGCGCTGGCCGACATCCTTGACCGCCGCCGCACCCTCGTCGCAGCCCAGCTTTGGATTGCCGCGGCCGGGCTCCTGCTCGCCGCGCTGGCTGCGCTGGGCCTGCTCGGCCCCTGGGGCCTGCTGGCCCTGACCTTCGCAATCGAGCGGGCACTGCGGTGATCTTCCCGGCCTGGGCAGCAGCGACACCCGAGCTGGTGCCGGGAGAGGACATGATTCAGGCAGTCGCTCTGAACGGCGTCGGTTTCAACCTGGCCCGCGCGCTCGGCCCAGCGCTCGGCGGCTTCGTCATGGCGGCCGCGGGCGCCGCGGCCGCCTTCACCCTGAACGCCCTCGGCTTTCTCGCGCTGCTCTGGGCATTGGTCGCCTGGCGCCGCCCCATGCCGCCCCGCTCGCACCTTCCGCCGGAGCGACTGCCATCGGCGGTACGTGCCGGCCTGCGCTGTGCCATTGCGGTCCCGGCCATGCGTGCGGCGATCCTGCGCGCTTGCGCCTTCTTTCTCTTCGCTTCCGCTGTCTGGGCGCTGCTTCCCCTTGTTGTGCGTGAGAGGCTGGAACTGGGCCCGGCAGCCTTTGGTCTCATGCTGGGCGTGGCTGGCGCCGGCGCCGTAGCGGCGGGGGTAGCGATGCCAATGCTCCGGGAGCGCCTCCCGCAGGGCAGGTTGGTGTTCTTCGCCTCGCTTCTGGCTTACGCCGCCACGGCACTGCTTGCCTTGGCTTCGCACTGGGCGCCTGCGGCTGCAGCCATGCTGCTTTTCGGCGCGGCCTGGCTCGTAGCTGGCAGCACGCTCGGGGTTGCCGCGCAGCTGACCGCACCGGCCTGGGCGCGTGCCCGGGCGCTCGGCGTCTATCACTTCGCCTTCTTCGGCGCGCTGGCACTCGGTGCTGCGTTGTGGGGATGGGTGGGAACGAGGTGGGGCGTGCCGATGGCCCTCAGCCTCTGTGCTGGCACCGGGGCTATCGCTGCGGCTGTGGTACGGCCTTGGCGACTTGACGGTGCGGCGCCGGGCACAGCGGGATCGCGGATCAAGGCTTTGCCCAGCATCCCCCTTCCCCGACCCAAGAGGCCTGCCTCAACGCTTGCTGACCTACTGCACGAAGACTCTAGGCGAGTGCTAGAGGCAGTTCACTACCGAATAGATCCTGCTGACCGCGATGCCTTCGTCGCAGCCATGGGGGAGGTCCGTCACGTACGTATGCGTGCTGGGGCCCTTGTCTGGAGACTTTACGAGGATGTTGCCGAGCCCGACCGTTGGACGGAGCTCTGGGCCGTCGAGTCCTGGACCGAGCACTTGCGGGAAGCGACGCGGTTGGACGAGGCGGACCGCGCGGCACTCGCCCACGCCGCCGCCATGCATAAGGGCGATGAACCGCCGAAGGCATCTCGACACCTTAACGTCAATCCGTGAGCCGAGGCCCATTGGATGCAGTTGTTCTCGGGTCGGTGGCGGTGAGCCGGGCCGCGCCCCCTGCCTATACGCCCCTGGCCTGCCTCAGCGCTTCCTGCGCTCGGTCGGCCACGGCATCGTCGACGGTTACCGAAACACGGATTCTGCCGCGCGTGGGGCTCGATCCTGGCTCTCCCGTCTTCGTGTCGCGATCCGCCCCTGAGGGTACCACACCAGCGGTGTTCTCATCGCTCGCTGCCATTACCTCGATGGTGGAGCGGTCGATGTTGTACTCCTGAACGAGGCGCTCGACTGCAAGCTCGGCCTCGCGCCGGATGTCGAACTCACCGCTGACTGTTCTGGGCATGGCGATTCTCCCCCTCAATGACAACAAGGTTTGACGCTGCCGCACCAGGGGACGTTTCTGCCGGCGTACATCACTGAAGCGTTCGTGTCACTTTGTTGCCGTCGTGTCGCATCCATCAGCTCTCCAGTGCGGGGGCCGCAGGTGCATCTCTGTAAGGATCGGCTGCCGCGGCATAGGCCCGATGCTTGGTGAAAAAGCCTCGGTGCAGCGCAGCGAGGCTGGCTATGCGCGGAAGGTGCGGCGGAAATCCTTCCATCCTCACGACCTGCTTCGCGCCTCGCCTCGAGGCTCGCCTTCGTGAGACCCTGGTCCGGTACGGTGCGGCAGCCCAAGGTGTAGAGCGGACTGGCAGGCGGCAGGGCGAGAACCATCCGGGTCCGCGGCATGTGGAACTCCGAGTTCACAACAATCAGGCGCCACAGGGTTCACATCGGACGCAGGTTGGTCATTGCTCACGATCCTCAGGGTTGGCTTTGCCCTTAGAGTCCTCTTTCACTCGCGCCGCCACGGCTTCCGTCGCGGCACGGTCGTCGCCGCCATAGCCTGACTTGGGCACTGCTTCGCCCGCCGTGTTCCCTGCGTCCGCATTACCAAGTGTGGGAGCTCCTTGGCCTTTCTCCTCCTCGGTCCAGCCGGGCTCCCCGGTTCCCTTACTCTCGTCGTTCGGCACTTGCGGCTCCTTTGGCACGAAGTTGGAAGGCTCAACGCAAGAAGCAGTTCCGGTACGTCGTGCGGCCGGTCACGCCGAGGAAGCGAATCGGTGCTACGTTCCGCATGCTAAACTTTGCCGCCGCTGGGACTGACCATTGCGGTCGCTGGTTCTGTTCCTGTCTGCACCGCCCCATGCGCCGGTCAGTCCCCTCGCGTGAAGTCCCCCGCCGACCTTACCGACGGCGCGACTGTCTCATCGTCGCTGGCCCGGGGCCGTGTAAGGTCCCCCTTTGTCGACTTGAGGCTGCGTAGCTCAGATATCTGGGTCGCTGGTGGCGCTATGGCCGAAAGCACGGCCAGAAACATCAGCTGTATGCAGGTCCGGATCGCCTCCTCCGGCCCGCTCGAGATGCGACTTCAGGCTCTGCAACGCGGCCTCCGCGCTGAAACGAGCAGCGTCCTCCGGCGTCTCCGGTCCGGTGGGGTCGGCCGCCGGGGCGGTGTCGCGCTGCAGGTACAGCGTCAGCGTCGTCACCCCCTCTGTCCCATGCACCCGCCACTCTCCAACCGGGTCAAAGGACCAGCGCACCGTGCCGGCGGCACGGTCGCTTTCCAACCCAGTCTCCGGCAGTTCCGTCTCCTCACGACGCAGCTGCGGTAACCAGTCACGCAAATGGGCCAGGTCCGCCAGGTAGGCAAAGACCTCGTCGGCTGGACGGGCGATGGTGATCTGCTGCTCCATCACTCGGAAACGCCATGCGCAGCGCCCCAGTTGCGGTCAGACCTGGTTCTTGTTGGGTTCCGGCGTGATGGCGGGATGTCACACGACCGGAGCGGCAACGAGGGCGCCAGGCAAAGCTTTGCCGCGGCGCCGGGCATCGAGCGCGACGACGACCCATTGGGTAGGCTCGGCGATCAGCCAGGTGCCCTCTTAGCGGCATCCGGGTTCGAGCCGGCATCCTCGTCGAGGTCCTCCACGATTTCCTTTAGCGCCGATTTATCAAGCCTCTTGGCTTTCTCGATCAGCTGGTCGGCCTCGGCCTCCCGCCCCTCCGCGAGCTTTCCGAGCGCCGCTTCGCCGAGGTCCCTCGCCCTCTCATGCCGGTTGTCATCGGGCGGCGCCGATTCCTTGCCTTGCTGTGCCATGATGTGCTCCGCGCAGGATTTCGCCAAAACTGGAATTCAGGCATCCGGTTCCGGCTGACACTGCCCCGGCTTGCTGCCGAGTTAGGCGAGCACAATGTCCCGGCTAGCACGTAGGGCGCCGGGCTCGAGCCGATCGGCGGGTTCCACGCGCAGCAACAGCGCCTCGCGCTGGCGCGGGTCGCGTAAGGCATTGAACAGCCCGTCGCGCTCATTCAGCGGCTCGCCAGCCAGATAGAACTGCGTCACCAGCGGGGCCCGCCCCGGCGCCGTCACCGCGACATGGATGTGCGGTGTCCGCCCAGGGTATGGGACCGGCCGAATGGTGCGGAAGGCATAGCCGCCGTCCGACCCCGTCAACGCCCGTCCTCGCCCCTGGAAGCCCGGATCGCGCCCCTCTACCTGGTTACGCGGGGGCGGTAGCGACCGAAGGCGTCGCACTGCCAGATCTCCACCACCGCGCCCGGCAAGGGCTCACCCCGCGCATCCAGAACGCGGCCGCGCAGGTGCGCCACCACGCCCTGCGCCCGCGCCGCCTCACCCGTGACCCGCACCAGGTCGACGTCCACGTCGCCCGACTAGTCCACGGGGTAGAAGGGCCCGGCCGTCTGCCGCGGAGTGGGCAGTAGCGTGGTGGTCTGGGCCAGCCCCATCCTGCCCGAGATCAGCGGCCCGACCGCGATGGCGGCAAGCCCCGAAGCCACGAGGCGACGACCGAGCAGAGACGGCGTGATGGGCGGCGGCATGGCGGCCTCCGTTGGCGGGATGGCAGGAAATATGGTCATCGCGTCTGTGTGCCGCGAGGCGGGGCGCGCCAGTCAGCCTCAAGAGCAAAGTCGGCGATCCGGAGCCCATGCCAGTACGCCTCGCCGAGATAGAAACTGGGCCGGAGCAGCCGTAGCTCGTCTTGGACGCCGCGCGCGACCAGGGAGCTCCGGGAGTAGTCGAGGATGATGCATTCGCGCCCGTCCAGCCGGCTCGGCCCCGTACGGACTTCGGCAGTGACGGCATGGACCCCCAAGTGCAACACCTGATTGGTCAGCCGTCGCGCCTCAGCGTCGAAGACCTTACCGCGCCACGCCAAGCGCCCGGCCGATGCCGCGATGCCACGTAGGGGTACGACGCCCAGCGGGAGGATGAGCGTTCCCTGGTACTCGCCGCCCGGCACCGGCCCCGCCTCCGCGGTGGCAAAGAGCTCGTCCAGCTCCGCTCTCGACATCATGAGGAGCCGGGCGGCATCACTGGTCACCATGTGGCGCATCGTTCCTGGGGTGCGTCGCATCAGCAGCGGCCGAGGCATCGAGGGCCGGGAGAATGCCCCAAGTGTGACGCACCGCGTTGACCCGCTCTCAGCACCTCAGGCGATCTCCGAACCAGCCCTCCACTTTGGTGTGCCGCGGAAGGGGCGCATGTCCGGATAGCCGCTGACCGCCCAGGCCCCGTCCACGAGCAGGCTCGCGCCGGAGACGTAGGTGGCATCCTCACTGGCGAGGAACAGCGCCGGACCGGCTATCTCCTCCGGTTGCGCCGGCCGGCCGAGCGGGATGCGCGCCTTGAAAGCGGCTAGCGCCTCAGGGTTGCCGAAATGCCGGCGGGTCAAGGGGGTCTGCACAAGGCCGGGCAACACTGCGTTTACGCGGACGCCTTGGTCGGTCCACTCCAACGCGCCATTGCGGGTCAGCATCTCCACCCCCGCCTTGGCCGAGGCGTAGGCCGCGCCCGCGTGCATCGGCACATGCGCGTTGAGGGAGGCGATGTTCACAATGGCGCCCCCGGCCCCTTGCGCGAGCATCTGCCGCGCCTGGTGCTTCATGCAGAGGAACACCCCCTTCAGGCAAAGGTCCACGGTGTAGTCCCAGGCCTCCTCGGTTAGGTCCACGAGGTAGCCTGGACGGGACGCCCCCGCGGCGTTGAATGCACAGTCCAGCACGCCGAACCGGCCCACGGCGCTGCGCACCAGCTCCTCGATCTCGCGTTCCTTCGTGACGTCAGTCTGAACACAAAGGATGCTGTCGCTCTCGAACTCCGCCTCCACAGTTCGTAGCCGTTCGGGATCGACGTCGGCGCAAACGACGGCGGCACTCTCCGCGAGCAGGCGCCGCAGGATGGCCAGACCGATGCCGGACGCGCCTCCGGTGACGACCGCAGTCTTGCCAGCGAATCTCTTTCCATCGTTCGACATGGTGTTCCTCCCGAGAGGATCATGGCGCGGCCGGTGCTCCAGGTATACCTGGGCGTGGCCTCCTCCTGCGCAGGACATCGCAAGCACGCTCCGCCGTTCATTGGTCTCGTGTGCCCGGTCTCAGCTGATTTCCTGCGTGGTCCCTGCAAGCTCTGCGCGGAGCATGCCCTTGTTGCTCCTGTGCGGGCCGTGCAGGGGTTGTGCCGGCCCTTGGCACTCAGGCGCAGCGGGATCTTGTTGCACGGATCGTCCGATTGAACGGCTTCGGGTAGAGTGAGGCCGGGGCGAGGCCCTCCACTGTTTAGGGGCCGCCTCTTGCCGCTCAAAGCGCGCGCCGACCGCCGCCATCATATTCTCAAGCAGGGGCACCGGGTGACCAACTGGGCCGCATACGAGGCCGCGCTCCGCGCCCGCGGCAGCCTGACGGTGTGGTTTTCCGCAGAAGCCGTCGGAGGGTGGCGCGCTGCACCGCGCACCACCCGCGGTGGGCAACCCTCCTATTCGGACTTGGCGATCGCCACGGCGCTGACTTTGCGCGCGGTGTTCCGCCTGGCGCTGCGCCAGACCGAGGGCCTGATCGGCTCCATTCTGCAGTTGCTTGGTCTGGATCTCGCGGTACCCGACCGCAGTACGATGAGCCGCCGAGCTGAAACGCTAAAACTGCCGCGGCTGGGCGGCGGGCGGGAACCCGTACATCTACTGGTGGACAGCACGGGGCTGCGGCTCTGCGGGCCCGGCGAGTGGCTGGTCGAGAAACATGGAACGCGGCGACGCCGGTCGTGGCGGAAGCTGCATCTCGCGACCGACGCCGATACCGGCTGGATCGTCGCTGGGGTGCTGATTGAGCATGATGCCGACGACGGCTTGCAGGTTGGCCCCTTGCTCGAACAAGTTGACGGCCCGGTGGCGTCCTTCACCGGGGATGGCGCGTACGACCGCGATGATGTCTACGCCAACGTCGCGGCACGGCATCCCGATGCGGTCATGATCGTGCCGCCACGCGCGAGTGCGGTTCCGAGCGATACTGCGAAGACTGCACCGACACAACGCGACCGGCATCTGCAGTGCATTGCCGAGCGCGACCGCATGGGCTGGCAGCGGGCATCGCGGTACAACTGGCGCGCCCTGGTGGAGGCCGATGTGTCGCGCTAGAAGCGCGTCATCGGTGACGGGCTCCGTTCGCAAACCGACGGTCGGCAGGTGACCGAGGTGGCGATCTCTGCCGACGCGCTGAACCGAACCCTGTTCGGCGTAGCGCCGTTGCCAGCGCCAGACCGCGGAGCGACTGACGCCCGCGCGGCGCGCCACCTCCAGAACCGGCAGCCGCTCCGCGGACAGCAGGATGATGTTGACCCGCTGCACACGCCTGAGCGGACGGTTCCGGTCACCAAGGATCGCAGCGAGGCAGGTGCGATCCTCAGATCCAACGATGACGCTGACGGTCTGGGCCATGCCCAGATTACTCCACCGCAGCGCCCTGCTGTGAATCCTCCGTCTGGGTCAGTGCACTCTCATGTCCGCCGTTTCAAGCAGCAGGTGCAGTGATCCTTGGCCTGTTTTTACAGGCTGTTCAGCATGACCGTCGCTGGACAGGGCAGGAGGCACGATCATAAGACGACGGTTGATCATGCTCTGATACGCGGGTTGGCTACCGCAGGACCGGTGATGCGTCGCGAAGCTTCCTCTGTCTAGCGGCCAGCGTCGGATCGGATCCGGTTGGTAGTGCACACGAGGGTTCTCCTGCCGTGACCGTGCCCCCAGCCTTGTCCAGCTTGGGATGAAATCGTGTCGGTGATCGGCCTCCCTGGCCAGCGTTGTGGAGGATCGGAGTGTCAGTCGGCAGCAGGCTGGGCCTGTCTGGCAATAGCCCAGACAAAACCCGCCAGTTCGCGGGCGATGGCAGCGGTGACCACGTTCGGCGGTTTCCCCGCCCTGGCTAGCTTGCGGTAGCGCCCGCACAGCCGCTCTTGTGCCTTCCAAGCGGTGTCGCGGATCGGCTTGGCCAAACCCTCCTGGCGCAGCAGAAGCTCCCGGCTGATCCGGGTCGGGAACCGGTAGCTCCAGGCTGCTTCGATCAGCATGCGCCGGGCTGAGCCGTTCCCGGCCTTGGTGATCGCGCCCTGGCGTCGGGTCCCGCCGCTGGAATGCTCGGACGGGACCAGCCCAAGATAGGCCATCAGCTGCCGCGGATTGGTGAAGCGGGTGATGTCGCCAAGCTCGGCGACCAGTGTCGCTGCCGCTACCAGCGCCATGCCGCGCAGGGCCTGCAGCGCCCGCACCACCGGTGCCAAGGACCAGTCCGGCAACGCTGCCGCGATATGAGCCTCCAAGCGATCGCGCCGAGCCGTCGCCGCCTCGACCGCGGCGATGCAGTCCTCCAGGACGAGGTGGTGGGCTGCTTGCGCGAAGCGCAGCCCGGCCAGCCAGCGTCGGTGCATCAGGGTCCAGGCCGGTCGGCTGTAGTGCTGACCTTGTCGTAGCAGAAAGCCGGATAGATGCTGGCGAGCCTGCCGCAGGGCACGCACGGCTGCCTGACGTGCCCGCACCAGGTCGCGGACGGCCTCATGTGCCGGGTCTGGCACCCAGACCGGGGTCAGCTCTCCCGCCCGATGCAGTCTAGCCAGGTTGGCTGCATCCCGCCGGTCGGTCTTGATCCGATCACCCGGCTTGCGTGGGATCAGCGAGGGCGCGACCACGGCGCACTCATACCCGGCGGCGCTCAGTTGCCGCTGAATTCCGTAGCCGCACGGTCCGTTGACGGCAGTGCCGTCAACCGTAGCAAAAACGCAGCACCGAACCGGACTCCGCCAACTTGCTCACCAATGCCTTCAGCGCCGTCGGGGTGTTGGCGATGGTGCCGTACTCCCTGACTTCGCTCCGCCTGCCCGCCTCGGCCAAGGCCACCGCGATCGTCTCCTTGTGCACATCAAGGCCGATATAGGTGATAGGCTTCTCCATGACTCGTCTCCCTATACATGGTGCACGCATGCGTGCACCGGTGCCGGACTACCCGGCGCAACCCTCGCAACCTGCATACTGTGAGACGGGTCGCCCCTAACTCAGGCGGACATCTGGTCTAGCACCGCATTGGCCCGCATCTCCTCGCATAACGTTACCGGCCGTCCGAAGGAGCGCGTCACCACAGTGTGCCGACGGGCGATATTTTTGTAGCTACGATAAACCTTGCATGCTTCGGCTTTTCGTATATACACAGTATGCATGGTCACCGAGTGGGACGAAGAGAAGCGCGCCGCGAACATCGCCAAGCACGCCGTCGATTTCGCTGCCGCTGAGGACTTCGACTGGTCAGTGGCCCTGGTCCTTGCGGACACCCGCAGGAACTACGGCGAGGTGAGGCTGGTAGCGATCGGCCCGGTCGGTGACCTGCTGCATGTGCTGGTCTTCACGATCCGCAGGACGCACCTTCGGATCATCAGCCTGCGACGCGCCAGCACTAAGGAGGCAAAGCAATATGGCGCCCAAGTATAGGCTGCCCACGGCAGAGGAAGAGGCGGCGATCCAGCGCGGCATTGCCGAGGATCCCGACAACCCCGAGTGGACCGACGCGGATTTCGCCGCGGCGCGGCCGGCAGTCGAGGTGGTGCCGGCGGTGGTGGCCGCACATGCGCGGCGCAAGCGTGGCCCGCAGAAGGCACCGACCAAGCTGCTGGTATCGATCCGGCTGGACAGGGATGTGGTCGACCGGCTTCGTGCGACCGGCGACGGCTGGCAGAGCCGCGCGAACGATCTACTCCGACAAGCGCTGCTCGACACCTAGTGGATCGCGCCTGACGGAAGAGTCCCGGAAGGGATTCCAGCGCTCGGCCTGAGATGCGAGTCTGGTGCATGCGCACAGGCATCATCGTCGAGGTGAGCGCCGCCGACCGAACCCGGCTGCAGGCGATCGTGGCGGACCGCAACAGCCCGCAGAAGCACGTCTGGCGGGCCGAGATTGTCCTGCTGACGGCCGACGGCCTTGGGCCTTGGCAATGCGTGGGCTGCGCGACGCTGGCCCTGCAGCCTCGACCGGCGGCTCGCAGGCCTCGTTACCGGCTATGCGGGTTGCTGCGGTGACGGCTCACTGAGGATCGCAGCAAGGCGGATGCGATCCTCAGATCCAACGATGACGCTGACGGTCTGGGCCATGCCTGGAGAATTCCACCGCAGCGCCTCGTTGTGAATCCTCCGTCTGGGTCAGTGCACTATGCACCCGCCCCGAGGCTTGCCCGCACAGCGGGCAGGCGCAGGTGGAGGATTTGGGCTGGGTCAGGATGACGATGCAGTCGGGCTCGGGCAGGACCTGCTGGACCGCCGGGATCAGAGGCAATAAACGGCGAAGCAACTCGGCACAGTACAAACAAAGGACAAGAGCCTACCTATATGGGGTATGGGGCGCGCGCCGCCCCGGACACGCCTCGCTGCACCAGAACTCGTGGAGAGCCCAAAAGGGACCCCTTGCTGGCACGCTGTATTCGCTTGGGTCGTTCGTCCCGGAGCCGTAGGCGGAGGGGCGGACGACCCGAGCGTGGCCGTTGCTTCTGGAAGGGTCAGGCGCGGTTTTTGAACCGCCAACTGTCGTTGCCGGTCTCGACGATGTCGCAGTGGTGGGTCAG
Source organism: Siccirubricoccus deserti (assembly GCF_014283215.1). Classification (GTDB taxonomy): domain Bacteria; phylum Pseudomonadota; class Alphaproteobacteria; order Acetobacterales; family Acetobacteraceae; genus Siccirubricoccus; species Siccirubricoccus deserti. The sequence continues at coordinate 2,983 of NZ_JACOMF010000062.1, read as the reverse complement.
CCGGTCGAGCAGCGCCGTTGTCATCTTGGCGTCGCCGAACACGCTCGGCCATTCACCAAAGGCGAGGTTGGTAGTGACTATGACGGAGGTCTGCTCGTAGAGACGGCTGACCAAGTGGAACAGCAGCTGACCGCCGGACTGCGCGAACGGCAGGTAGCCAAGCTCGTCGAGCACGACGAAGTCCATCCGGCAGAGGTGGTCGGCCATGCGACCATGCCGACCGGCGCGGCCCTCGGCCTCAAGCCGGTTCACCAGATCGACCACATTGTAGAACCGGCCGCGCTCCCTGTCGCGGATGCAGGCCCGAGCGATGGCGATCGCCAGATGGGTTTTGCCGGCACCGGTGCCGCCGACCAACACCACGTTGCGCTGGTGCGCCAGGAAGTTGCCCCCGGCGAGGTCGCGCACCAGCACCTCGTTGATCGGCGTGCCGTCGAAGCTGAAGTCGTCCACGTCCTTGGCCAGCGGCAGCTTAGCAATGGTGATCTGGTACTTGATCGAGCGGGCCTGCTTCTCGGCGATCTCGGCGGCCACGAGGTCGCCGATCACCCGCTGCGGCTCATGCTGGCGCTTCACTGCCGTGGCGACGATCTGGTCGAACGCCGCCTTCATGCCGTACAGCTTCAGTTCGCCCATCGTGGCGAGGATCTCGGTACGCTCCATCACACGCCGCTCCTCAGGCTGTCGTAGCGGGCGCAGTCGGCGGCAGGCTCGTGCCGCAGCCGCAGCGCCTCGGGGGTCAGGATGGCGACCGGCGGCATCGGCTCGCGCTACCGGGCCAGGATGTTCAGGATGACGTCGGCCGAGTGGACGCCGTCGCGCAATGCCTCGGCGCAGGCCGCTTCGGCCGCCGTCAGCCCGTCGCTCAGCACCGCGGTGAGGATGTCGACCATCTGCACGCCGAGCGCAAAGTTCATTTCCCATCCGAGCGGAACTACTTGCCAGCGCATCTGACGCTGTTCCACCACTTGCCGGGCGCGGCGATCGAGGCCATCGGTAGCCGACTGCGTGCGGCGTGTGCAGGGCAGCCTTGCTTCACGCTCGAGGTGCATGACCTCTGGATGATGGGGCGCGGGGTGGCCTACCGGCTGCGCTCACCGGCGCTCGCCCGGCTGCATGCCGAGCTGGCCGAGGTTTGGCGGGACTGGTTAACGCCGCAGGACCGGCAGCTATTGCGGCCGCATGTCACTATCCAGAACAAGGCCAGTGCGGAGCAGGCGCGCGCATTGCATGACCGGCTTCGTTCCGGCTTCGCGCCATTCGAGGTCCAGGGCACCGGGTTGCTGCTGTGGCACTACCGGGGCGGACCGTGGGAGCCGGCAGCGGCTTATCCTTTCAGCGATGCCTAGGGCGACTGCCGCAGGCTTCACCGCCTGCGGCTCGCCGCCTGACCCGCAACTCCACTATCCCACCGCCAGCAAACTCAAACCCGACAGGCTGCTAGAGCGCCAACTGGTCGAGGGTGTCGATGGGCGCAGGCGTGCCTGTGGCAACTGCTCCCCTGACTGTGGGTTGAGGCTTGAAGCCAGGAGAGCCCCATGCCTCGCATCCGCTTGAAGCCGGTTTCGCGGCAGACCATCGTCGTCACCGGTGCGACCTCCGGCATCGGACTGGCCACCACGCGTATGGCCACCGAGCGCGGCGCGGCGGTGGTGCTCGCCGCCCGCAACGAGGACGCGCTGCGGCGCCTTGTTGAGGAGATTCGCGGCCGAGGCGGACGGGCCGAGTACCAGGTGGCAGACGTGGCCGACCCGGTGCAGGTGGACGCGGTCGCGGCGAAGGCCATTGAGGCCTTCGGCGGCTTCGACTCCTGGGTCAACGACGCTGGTGCCTTCATCTACGGCCGCATGGAGGACGTTTCCCTCGCAGACCAGCGGCGCTTGTTTGACGTGACCTACTGGGGCGTCGTCCACGGCACCCTCGCCGCCGCGCGTCACCTCCGGAAGCGGGGCGGGGCGATCGTCAACGTCGGGAGTGTGCTGGGCGACCGCGCCATTGCGCTGCAGGGGCCCTATTGTGCGGCCAAGGCAGCGGTAAAGAACGCCACTGACGCGTTCCGGATGGAGTTCGAGGGCGAGGGGCTGCCGATCTCAGTCACGCTGATCAAGCCCGGGCCGATCGATACGCCCTTCATGGAGCACGCGCGCAACGCGATGGGGACCAGGGGCACCCGCAATCCACCCCCGTCCTACCACCCGCGCGTGGCCGCGCGCGCCATCCTGCACGCCTGTGAGACCTCCGTGCGCGACCTCTACGTTGGCTCAGCGGGCTGGCTGACCAGCGTAGGAAGCGCGCTCGCGCCCCGGCTGACCGACTACGCCATGGAGATGCTGGCCAAGCCGATGCAAACGAGCGAGGACCCTGGGCGTGCGGAGCGACGGGACAACCTGTACGAGCCGAAGGAGGATCTCTCCGAGCGGAGCAGCCTGGCTGGACCGTCGCCACGCGGCAGGAGCCTGTTGCTGGACGTCCAGATGAACCCTGGGAAGGCGGCCGCGATTGCGGCAGGGCTCGCAGCGGCGTTGGGTGCGGTCTTGGTCAGCGCAAGGGCCAGCACCTCTCGCCTCGGGCATGGCCGTCGCTGGTAGCGTCCCACCGAGGTAGCGCTCTCAGGACCCGTGCCGGCGCGGCTGCTCCGGCATTCCACCGCACAGATCAGCCCCGAGCGCTTCGCAGGCTTCATGGAAGTGCTGCGCGAGCTAGGAGCGCGTCCCGGTAACCGCATTTCGGACTGACCGCCGCTGGGGCGGAGCGGTATTCCTCGCCGGCGCGCCCGCCGTGCATCAGGCAGCGGCTGCCCTGGCGAGCTTGGTGAGGTTATGGGCGGTGCAGACCAGCGCCCATTCGTGTTTCACCGTAACCGTCGTCCCGCCCGCACGGTGAGCCTCGGCTGATCTGCCTTTCGGCTGGTTTCTCGGGCGCATGATGGCGCGGTAGCCTGAGCGCTCCGGCGAGACGGGGTGGAGATGGCGGTCGAGGACGA
>NZ_JACOMF010000061.1 GCF_014283215.1 Siccirubricoccus deserti | reverse complement strand
GGGGCGGCGTAGGTTCAACCTTGGCGGGCATGGTCTCCGCAAACGGCTGGTTTCGAGTGTCGCAGCCGAAATCTATTGCCGGTCAGCGGCTTGCACCATGCCCGTCAGCCCACGTGAATGATCCGGGCTAGCTCGTAGGGAGGCGCTGGATCGATGCTCGCTTCCCAGTCTATGTCGACCAGTAGCGCCCCTGACCCGGTTATGTCCGCTTCAGGGGAGGCAATCTTGGATGGCTGACGACCGAGATGGGCGCAGAGCGGACATCGGAGGCGCGAGCTATCTACAGCCGCTAACGGCCCGCACCGATCAGTGGGCACTACGACAAATTCACATCCGCTGTCCGCGATCCAGTGCGGGTGGCTGCTCCGACCAGTTCCACGGGAACGGCTGTAGCAGTCGCGGGAGGCTAAGGTCGTCCGGTCGCCGCCCGTCCAAGATCGCCTCCACGATATTCGGCGCCATCAGCGTCAGCCGCAGCAGTGTCCCGAGGTAGCCCCGCTCGATGCGCTCGCCGGCAGCCATCTCGCTGATCGAGGCGTAGCGCCCCTCATCCAGCATTCGCTGGTACCGGAACGCCCGCGCCAGCGCCTTCACCAGCGCCGGATCAGCGCGGGTGGGAATGGCCGGCTGCCCCTCCTGCGAGATCAGCGTCACCACTGTCTTCCGCCCTGGCCGCCGCCGGATGGTCAGCGGCACCCGAACAGTGATGCTCGTCGCCATGGTCGCGCCGCCCTCGGTGCACCCAGGCGATCTGGCGGCCGGCTGTCGACCCAACCTAGCGGACCGCCCGTTTGGTCCAGGCGCTCGCCGCCATCGGCCCCTGCTGGCGCGCTACGCCGGCTTGAGGCGCTCAGACCGCATCCGGGGCAGCGGTGGGAAGGTGAAGGCGATCGCTACGGCCCCAAGCCCGATCGCCAGGGAGCTGAAGTGCATCCCCGCGTAGCTGCCGAAGCGGTCGAAGATCCAGCCGCCGACCGCCGGACCTGCCGCCATGCCAAGGCAGGAGACCATGGTCGCAGCGCCGAACACCGTGCCCATGATGCGAGGACCGAAGTAGTCGCGCGCCAGCACCGCATAGAGTGGCATCACTCCGCCATAGGCGAGGCCGAACACCGCGGCGACGGCGTAGAACTCCCCAAGGCTGCGGGCCGGGAGGAAGGCCCCGATTGCCAGCGCCTGCAGCAGCAACCCTCCGATCAGCACCGGCTTGGCGCCATGGCGATCGGCGAGTACGCCCAGCAGCAGGCGCCCGCCGAGCCCTGCCAAGCCCTGCAGGCTGTAGACGCTGACAGCGGCCATGGAGGACAGGCCGCAGACCACGGCATAGCTCACCACGTGGAAGATCGGCCCGGAATGCGCGAGGCAGCAGGCGAAGAAGGTCGCCGCGAGCACCACGAACTGCCGGGTGCCCAGGGCCTGGCGCGCGGTAAAGCCTTCGCCCGCTGGGAGGCCGGCTACTGTGGCGGGCGGGGCCATCGCCGGCGGGCGGCGCAGCAGCAGAGCGGCCGGCAGCAGGACCGCCCAGGCGACAAGCCCGATCACGAGCTGCGCGGTGCGCCAGTCGTGGCCGGACAGCAGCAGCCATTGCGCGAAGGGCGCGACGGTTACCGGCGCCATGCCAAGCCCGGCGGAGACGAGGGAGACGGCGAGCGCGCGATGCCGGTCGAACCAACCGCTAGCCGTCGCCATCATGGGCGCGAAGAAGGCGCCGACCGCCGCCCCGAGGAACAGGCCGTAGGCGAGCTGGAAGGCCAGCAGGCTCGTCGCCCGGCTGGCCAGCACCAGCCCAGTGCCTAGCATCAGGCCGCCAGCGATGCCGACGATTCGCGGACCGTGGCGGTCGCTGATCCAGCCCCAGCCAAAGGAGCCGACACCCATCGCGAGGAAGGCGACCGTCATCGAGGCGGAGATCCCGGCGCGCGACCAGCCCGTCCCGGTTGCGATGGGGTCGAGGAAGACGGCGAGGGAGAACAACGACCCCATGCCGATGCAGCCCATCAACGCCCCGATGGCGACGATGACCCAGCCATAGTATCGTTCCATTCGCGTCTTCCTCCCGCGGAGCCTATGCCGGCCAGCCCCGGGCCCTGCTGCGGTCCCCATCGTCCCAGATCGTGGTCACGACGCAAGCGGCCCTATTGCATGCGGCCTGCGCGGCGCAGTCGTGGGTGGTGCCCCTCTGCCGCAACCTGCTGGCCTGCCGCGCGGCGCCGGAGCGGCGCGTATCTTAATCGGTCGCTTGCGGAACAGGTTCAGCCACTGAAGGAGCAGTTCCCACCCTCAGCGGTCTACGGGCACCGCAGCTGCCGTTGGTTACGCCTACGGCGGAGAGCGCCCTTCGCTGCTCCGCCCAGATCAACGAGACCGGCGTCAGCAGCCTGAGCAAACCCAGACCCTCCGGCTGATGCCCACCGAGGATGGCGTCGACGATGTTCGGTGCCAGGAGGGTCAGGCGCAGGAGGGTTCCGAGGTAGCCCCGCTCGATCCGCTCGCCGGCTGCCATCTCGCTGATCGAGGCGTAGCGCTCCTCGTCCAGCATCCGCTGGTACCGGAACGCCCGCGCCAGGGCCTTCAGGAGCGCAGGGTCGGCGCCTGTCCTCACCACCGGCTCAGCGCCGTCCCGAGCCGGCGTCACCACCGTCTTCCGCCCCGGCCGACGCCGGATCGTCAGTGGCACCCGAACCGTGATGCTGGTCGCGGTCGTCATGCCGCCGCTCTCAACGCATCGGGCGCGATGGCCGTGAGGTCCCGGACCAGACTGGCCAAGCCTTCCACCCGGAGCCGAATGTCAGCGCCGGCCGGGCCGACCACCACCCTCTCTACCAGCGACCGCACAATCCGCGCCTGTTCGGCTGGGAATAGCTGCTCCCACAGCGGGTCGAGGCGCAACGCGATCCAGGCTCCAGCCTCGTCCTGCCGCCAGCCGAGGCCGACGTATTCCGTCGGCGCCGGGACCTCAGTCAGCAGGCCGTGCTTCAGCATGCTGCGGAACACCGCGTTGCGGGCGGCGGCGGGCAGACCGCGAGGGGCCGTGGCGAGCCGCGCTTCATGCTGCGTGGCGGCGGTGAGGATCTGCCGCTGGGTGTCGGAGAGGGTCATGGTCGGGCTCCTGGTGCAGGACCCGATCAGCCAGGTCCTACGAGCCCAAGCCCCGCCGATGAGCCAGTCGGGGCGACGCGCCTCCTTCATTCTGGCGCGCATCAGGCTATTTGCTCTGTTCCGCCCTCAAGCCAAGCACAAAATGGACCGACGCTGCTGACTTCGCCGGTGCATCAGGATTGGGACGATACGCACGGTCCTCCGGCATCGCGCCAAGGATTGATTCGTACTTCGGCAGCCTCGAACCGGATTTGGCTTCCGCAGCCATCGAGGCACGATGCGTCGTGTGTTACGTAAATCGGCGCCGGGCGGCAACCGGCCGAAACAACAGCGCCGGAGGAGACGACGATATGCGCATGCAGAACAAGGTCGGATTGGTGACCGCGGCGGCCTCAGGGATGGGGCGTGCAGGGGCACTCCGCTTTGCGCGCGAGGGTGCCTCGGTCGGCGTGGTGGACCGCGATGCAGCCGGCGTGGCGCAGGTGGTCGAAGAGATCAAGGCGGCCGGCGGCAAGGCGATCGGCATCGTAGGGGACTTGCGCGAGGACGAGTTTGCCCGGCACATCGTGCTGCAAACGGCTTCTGCCTTTGGTGGCCTGGACTTCGCATGGAACCATGTCGGCCATCCAGGTCCTGCTGCGGTGGAGGGGATCAATATGGCCGATTTCGAGTTGGCGATCGACCTCAACCTGCGGACCGTGCTGGTGACCACTGAAGCGGCGATCCCGCAGATGCGCGCCCGCGGCGGTGGCAGCCTGTTGTTCACCGCCTCTACCTCCGGCCTGCAAGGCTCGGTGTTCAGCCCGGTCTATTCAGCGGTGAAGTTCGGCGTGGTGGGTTTCGTGAGGTCCCTGGCGAAACGGCTCGCGCCGGAAGGCATTCGGGCAAATGCGGTCTGCCCGGGGAGCGTGGACACGCCGATGCTGCGCGTCTTCGTCGCTCGCCCGGATCAGGCATCCACGCAAGGCAATGACGTGGAAGAGCTGGTCAGGAAACGCGGTGCAGCCAATCCGATTAATCGGTCCGCTCGGCCCGAGGAGATCGCGAACGCTGCGCTGTTCCTGCTTTCGGATGAGGCGTCCTTCATCACCGGTGCGGCATTGCCGGTCGACGGGGGCACCACAGCCTGAGAGCCAGAGCAGGCCGTTAGTTGGGTCGGCAGCGTCGGCTTCGACGGGCCGATGACCTGCAGGCGCTGCGCGTCTACGGCCTGCCGGAGGCGGCGCCCGCCGTGCTGAACGGCACGTCGCTGCTCTCGGGGCTGCTGTCCGGCTCGGGCCGGCGCGAGTTCGCGGCCGAGGTGTCCTGGGATCTGCCGAGCCTGGCACCGGGGGCGACGTCGCTGATCGACCTCACGGTGAACGGGGCGCGGGCCGGCGACATGGCATCGGCGTCGCTCGTTTCGTCGACGCGCTTCGTCGAGCTCGACGCTGCCGTGTGGTCGAACAACACGGTGCGGGTCATGGCGCGGAACATCTCCGCGGCGACGTTCGACTTGGCGGCGGCGACGCTGTCGGTGGGCGTGTCAAAGCGGCGCCTGCCGTGACGCAGCAGCTCGTGTTGCGGTCAGGAGACGGCCCATGCTATGCGGCTGGGGAGGTCACGGTCGTGCGCTATTTCACACGCCGAACGCCGCGGCCGCCGAACACTCGCCTCAGCGCGGCGTGGCGAGCAAGCGCTCCACCTCGTCCACCTCACGCATGCACGCGGCCTCGTCCGCTCGACCTTCCGCAGTGCGCGCGCGGTTCAGCGCGGCGCGCGCCTCTGACACGCTGCCGCCACCACCGGCCTGCGCGGCACGGTGCGTTGCGTCCTCCTCCCGTCCCGTCTCCTGGAAGGGCACGGTCGGGCCGGCGCCGTCCTGCGCGGCTCGCCCCTCCCGGGCTGCGGCGACGCCCTGGCCAGCCGAGGATGCAGCCACGCTGCTCCTTGTCGCCGCATCCAGCCTGGCATCCAGGGCGGCGATGCGCTCGCCACAGGGAGAAGCCAGTGCCGGGCTTGCCAGCGCGAGGCATGCACCGGCCATGATAATGCTCCGCATGCGATCCACCCTCACGAGGTCAACTGGTCACGGATCGGCAGGCGACGGATGCGCTTGCCGGTGGCAGCGAAGACGGCGTTGGCCAAGGCCGGCGCCACCGGCGGCACGCCAGGCTCGCCCACGCCACCCAGCGGCTGATCGTAGTCGCGGCTCGGCAGAAGATGGACGCGGATCTCGCGCGGTGCGCTGTCGATGCGCGTGAGCTCGTAGCTGTCGAGGTTGGCCTGCTCGGCACGCCCATTGCGAAACGAGATCTCCGCCGAGGTGGCGAGGCCGGTGGCGAAGACGACCGCGCCCTCCATCTGCGACCTAACGCGATCCACATTGACCAGCGGCCCGCAGTCGATCGCGATGTCGACGCGCGGGATCCTCATGGTCCCCCGGTCGTCCACCTCGACCTCCGCTGCCACGGCGACGTAGCTGCAGAAGCTGTAGTGACCCGCGATGCCAAGCCCCCTGCCGCGCGGCATCTGCCGCCCCCAGCCGATCTCGGACGCCGCGCGCTCCACCACCCGGCGCAGCCGGCCGGTGTCGATCGGGTAGGTCCTCGGGTCCTCGCCGTGGTTCCAGGCGTCGCCGATCTCGGTCGGGTCGATAATGCGCGCGGGGCCGATCACCTCCAGCAGGTAGTCCTTCGGGTCGCGTCCGGCGGCATGCGCCATCTCCGCAATGAAGGACTGCACGGCAAAGGCGTGCGGCACATTGGAGACCGAGCGGAACCAGCCGATACGCACATGCGCCGGTGCCTCCGGATTCTCCATGCGCATGTTTGGGATGGCGAAGGGCGCGTTGAGGAAGCCCATGCCGAGCTCGAAGGGCAGTTGCACCTTCGGGTCGGGCGCGAAGATCGCGCCGATGGTTGGGGCGGCGCTGCGGTGCAGCCAGGCGACCGGCTTGCCGCCGGCATCCAGCCCCGCCTCAAGCCGCTGCATCGAGACGGTGTGGTAGTAGCCATTGTGCAGGTCGTCCTCGCGCGTCCAGGTGAGCTTCACCGGCGCACCATCCATCGCCTGGCTGCAAAGCCCCGCCTCCAGCACGAAGTCGGGCTTCGATTTGCGGCCGAAGCCGCCGCCGAGCAGCGTGACATGGACCGTCACATTCTCTGGCTGAAGCCCGAGCTTTTGCGCCAGGCGCAAACGCGTCACCTGCGGCGCCTGGGTGCAGGCCCAGCACTCTGCCCTGCCATCCCGGATGCGGACCAGCGCCGCCGGCGGCTCCAGCGGGGACTGTGCGAGGTGCGGGATGTAGTACTCGGCCTCGACACGTGTCGCGGCCGTGCGCAGAGCCGCATCGACGTCACCCTGTTCCCGTACAGCCTTCGCCGGGTTGCGGACGCCGCGCTGCAGCATCTCGCGATAGCTGTCGGAGGAATAGACGGCGTTGGGCCCGTCCTCCCAGGTGATCTTCAGCGCCTCGCGCCCCTTCATCGCCGCCCAGGTGTTGCGCGCGATCACGGCGACGCCACCCACGGGCTGGAACTCGGAGGGCATGCCGGGTGTCTCGATGCGCAGCGTCCGCAGCACGCCGGGCACCTTCAGCGCCTCGGTGTCGTCTACCGAAACGACGCGGCCCCCATAGACCGGCGGGCGCGCGACGACGGCGTGCAGCATGCCGGGCAGCGTCGCGTCGATGCCATAGACGGCCTTGCCGGTGGTGATGTCGCGGTTGTCGATCAGCTCCACCAGCCGGTCCTGGCCGATCAACCGGAAGGTGGAGGGGTCCTTCAACCGCAGCGCCTCGCGGTCCGGCACCGGCAGCGCGGCCGCCGCCTCGGCGAGCTCGCCATAGCCTGCGCTGCGGCCGCTGGCGGCATGCGTGACGACATGGTCCCGTGCCTGGCATTCGGCCGCCGGCACGCCCCATCGCGCGGCCGCGGCCGCTTCCAGCATGGTGCGCGCGCCGGCCCCGGCCCGGCGCAAGGGCAGCAGGAAGTGGCGCAGGCTGCGGGAGCCGTCGGTGTCCTGGTTACCGTAGCGCTCCTCGTCACCGTCGGCCTGGGCGATGCGCACGCGGGACCAGTCGGCTTCCAGCTCCTCGGCCACGACCATGGCGATGGAGGTGCGCACGCCCTGTCCCATTTCCGAGCGGTGGCAGGTCACCGTGACTATGCCATCCGGGGCGATGGCGACGAAGATGCGCGGGTCGTCGCGCCAGCCATTCGGCATGCCATCGGCGCCAAATTTTGGCGCCGCGGTCTGCGCCTGCCCGGGCAGCCGCAGCGCCAGCACCAGCCCGCCCGCGGCAGCGCCGACGAGCAACCCGCGCCGGCTGACATTCTCAAAACCGGACCGAGAGGTGCTCATCGGCTGCCTCCCTGCGCCGCGGCCTGCTTGATGGCGGCGCGGACCCGCGTGTAGGTGCCGCATCGGCAGAGATTGCCCTGCATGGCCGCATCGATGTCCGCATCGGTGGGGTTTGGAACGCTGCCGAGCAGGTCTGCCGCCTGCATGATCTGGCCGGTCTGGCAGTAGCCACATTGGGAGACGTTCAGCGCGCGCCAGGCGACCTGCAGCGGGTGGTCGCCATCCGCGGAAAGCCCCTCGATCGTCGTCACGGCGCGTCCCTCAACCGCCGAGACGGGCGTTATGCAGGCGCGCGATGCGGTGCCGTCCACATGCACCGTGCAGACGCCGCACTGGGCAATGCCGCAGCCGTATTTCGTGCCGGTCAGACCAAGCTCGTCGCGGAGAACCCAAAGCAGCGGGGTATCCGGGTCACCGTCGAAGCGATGCTCGGTCCCATTCACCTTGATGGTCGCCATTGCCACACTCCTTCATCTAGAAAATTGACGCCGGGCAGCAAAGGATCTTCAATAAATACGGCTCGGCAACTTTGCCGTTGAAGTCGAAGATCGATTTCATCGACGGTACTGCTCGTCCGAAACCGGCTCCAGCCAAGTCACCGCCTGGCTGTTCACGGCTTTGGTGAGGGCAATGTGCGTCACGCCGGTCGTCGCCGCGGCGCCGTGCCAGTGCTTCAATCCTGGTGGAATCCAGATCACGTCGCCCGGCCGCATCTCCTCGACCGGGCCGCCCTCGCGCTGCACCCAGCCCACTCCAGTGGTCACAACGAGAATTTGGCCGACCGGGTGCGTGTGCCAATTGGAACGGGCACCGGGCTCGAAGGTAACATTGCCGCCGGACATGCGCGATGGCGCCGTGGCCTGGAAGAGCATGTCGACGCGGACGGAGCCGGTGAACTGATCCGCCGGGCCCCTCGCCGAGGGCTGCGCGCCCGCGCGTGAAATCCGGAGCCCGCCTTGTCCTTGTGCTGCTGCGGCCGAAAGCGGGCTGGCCGCCTGGGCCGGCACGGCAGTGTTTGCTCGCGCCCCCTCGGGCAGGAGCAGTGACATGGTCACGGCCAGAATGCCAATTCGCGTCATCACGATGCTCCCTTGATCGGGTGGGTCAGCCCGGGCGGCCTTCGAGGACACCCTTCACGACCGGCACGGCCGAGAAGGCGTTGGGCCATCCGGCGTAGAAGGCGAGGTGCGCCACGACCTCCGATGCCTGCGCGCGGGTCAGGCCATGATCCATTGCCCGGTTCAGGTGGAAGGGAAGTTGGGCCACGTGGCCGGCGGTGATCAGGGCGCTGACCGTGACGAGGCTCCGATCCCTTGGCGCGAGGTCCGGGCGCAGCCAGAGATCGCGGAACAGGACGTCGGTCGTGAACTCGTCCAGGCCCGGGGCGACCGGGCGGACGCTCTGGGCCACCCCGGCCGCGCGCTGCGCCTCCCCCGCCTCGTCGAGCGGGAGCAGCGGCGGCGAGGCAGCGGGGAGCTGATCGGCCTCGATCCCGCGCGCCGCGAAGATTTCCCGCACGGCCGCGACCGCCGCCATGGCGTTGCCCCAGCCGGCGTAGAAGGCGAGGTGCGTGACGACCTCGGAGACCTCGCTGGGCTTTACGCCGCTGTCGAGCGCGAGGTTCACGTAGGTGGGCAGTTCGGCCGCCTGGCCCCGCGCGATCAGCGCCGCGAGGGTGACGAGGCTGCGGTCCCGCGGCGAGAGGTCAGGGCGCCGCCACAGCCGGTCCAGGAGGGTTTCCCGCCCGTAGCGCTCGAGAGCCGGGGCGACGCTCCGCACCTCGTCGCGCGTCAGCGCCGACGGGAGGGCACTCGTGCTCGACACCGTGTTCGCTCCGGTGATCTGGGCCAGGGCTGGGGTGATTAGGGCAAGCGACGCGACCGTCGCGGCGAACAGCGTCTTTTTCATGCGATCCTCCTGGGTCGTGCGACGTGATGCCGCGAGTTGTCCCGCACCTCCGCCGAGGCGACATCATCGGTGATCCGGTGACCGGGCCTCGCCGGCGAAGCCCTCGGTGTTGACGTCCGGAGAGGCGACGAGACGGCCTGCAAGCGGATCGAGCGGCAGCGATCGCGTGACAGGCAGGCGGCCTCATTCCTGCTCAGGCATGGCGCCGCAAGCCGCCCGGCTCCGGCCCCGGTGACGATGCATCGGGCAGACGGGAGTCCGCTCGAACGACGTCACGGTAATCTCTCGGTCCTGACCTCTACCGGCCCCGGGCGGTCGAAGATTCCGACATCCCCCGTCAGGCGGCCGAGCTCGATGATGCCGGGCGATGGCACGCGCCCGCCGCGATAGTAGATCACGAAGTGATCGGGCCCCCACAGTCCCAAGGTCCCGCGGGCGAAGTCTCGCTGCCGCTCGACCTCCGGCAAGGAGCCCGGCAGATTGCCGGTCTTCTCCTGCCGGAGATGATCGCGCATTTCGATCGTCAGGGGCAGCATAGGCAGCAGCGCGCGCCCAGCGGCATGGTCGTTCAACTCGGCCGTGACCTCGCCCCATGCCGACGTGATCCGGATGCGCTCATGCGCCATGGTGGCTCCTCCGAAGGCGATCGTGGCAGCGAGGGCTGCCCCTGCAACGAGCGTGTGCATGGGGATGTCCTTCTCGGCGATCGCGGGATTGCATGCGGAGCGTCCATCGGGGCAGGTGATGTCGTGCCGGTTGACCATCACGGCACCGTCAAGCCGCCATCCACGGTGACGGCCTGGCCGACCACGTAGCTCGCGCCCGGACTGCACAGCCACAGCACGGCCGAGGCAATCTCCTCAGGTTGGCCCACGCGCCCCATGGGAACCGTGCTCACCATCTCCGCGTAGGCCTTGTCGTCCCCCTTCACCACGTCGCGCGCGATCTGTGTGTCGATCGTGCCGGGATTCACCGCGTTCACGCGGATGCCCTTCCCGACATACTCCAGCGCCGCCGTCCGGGTCAGGCCGACCACGCCATGCTTCGAGGCGGTGTAGGAGCCGATGCCGGGATTGCCGGTCAAGGCGCCGACGGAGGCGTTGTTGACGATCGCGCCGCTGCCCTGGCGCTGCATCTGCCGCAACTCGTGCTTCATGCAGCTCCACACGCCGCGGAGGTTGACGCCGATGACGCGCTCCCAGTCTTCCAGCGTGCTGTCGGCGGTCGGGACGACAGATGCCATGACGCCTGCGTTGTTGAAGGCAATGTCGAGGCGGCCGAAATCGGCGACGGCGCGGTCGACCATCGCTTCGACCTGGGTGTCATCGCTGACGTCGCAGGTCACGGCGATCGCCCTGTGGCCGGCGGCGGCCAGCTTCCGCGCGGCCGCCTGCACCGCCTCCTCTTTGACGTCCGCGAGCACGACGGCCGCGCCCGCTTCGGCGAAGGCCCTGGCGGTGGCCAGCCCCATGCCGGAGCTGGCGCCGGTGATGAGGGCAACCTGGTCCTTGAAGTCGTAGGTCGGGTTCATCTCTGTCCTTTCTTGCTACGCCGCGTCAGGGGTGCGAAGCGCGAGGCCGTTGCCCAGGGCCTCCGCGCGGAAGATCGTCGCGCTGCCGCCGCGTCCGCCGTCGCTGGAGACGATAGCCACCACCCAACTGCCGGGCCGGATGGCCAAGCTGCTGAGGGAGAGGTTCCGCCCTTCATCGCGCCCGGGCAGCAGGACCTGCCCGATCGGCAGCCCCTCGCGGGAGAGGATCAGGACCCGGCCCTGACCGTAGAGCGCGACGTAGACGCGGCCCTCTGCATCGACGCGCACGGTATCCGGCGCGGGGCCACTGAAGTGATGGGCCGTGACGGCGCCGAAGGGGGCCAGGGCGGTCGCACCGACGAGGTCAAGGCGATAGAGCCGGCCGAGCGCGAACTCCCCCACCCAAAGCCGCCGCCCTTCCGGGCTGAGGGCGACCCCGTTTGCCACCGCGAGGTTGCGGACCACCGGCACCGGCGCCGCCCCGTCCGGCGGCACGTACCAGACCCCACCCGACGAATCGCCCACCGTGCCGCGGCAATCCGTGACGTAGAGACCGTCGACGGCATCGAGCACGAGGTCATTGGGAAAGAGGCCCGCACTCTCGGGCACGACCGTCCGCAGCCCCGTGCCGTCGGGTTGCATGGCGAGAATTGCGCCGCCACCTCGGCAATTGGCGGCCGCGACGAAAACACGGCCATCGCGCGCGAGGGCCAAGCCGGCGGGCATCAGCCCGTCCAGCTTCGCCACCTCCATGATCCGGCTCCCCTCGTCCAGACGAGGACGCGCTCGCCCTGGACGTCGGAGAAGAGGAGGCGACCGTCGCGGTCGAACACCACACCTTCCAGGTCATGCGCGGCGCCAGGCACCGCGATCAGCTGGCCCGCGATCGTCGTCGGGAGCGCGCTCTCTGCCGTGGGCACCGGCACTGGGCTCCCGCCCGACTCTTGCGCCCGCGTCCCGGTGGGCACGCCGAGCGCCAGGCCGGCGGCCAGGGAGAGCCAGCCGCGCCGTCCCTGCGCTCGCGGCGCCATGCTCACGCCGAGAGGTGCCGGTTGAAGAAGGCGGTCAGCCTGTCGAACGGGATGACGTCCACCTTGTCGTAGAGGTCGGTGTGGTTGGCCCCCGGCACGATCACGAGTTCCTTGGGCTCCGCCGCGGCCGCGTAGGCGGTTTCGCTGAAGTAGCGCGAATGGGCCTTCTCGCCGTGGATCAGCAGGACGGGACGCGGCGATATCTCCTGGATGTAGATCAGGAGCGGCATGTTCATGAACGACAAGGGGGTCGTGATCGTCCAGGCATTGCCTGAGTTGACCGCGCGCGGGTGGTAGCCCCGTGGTGTCCTGTAATAGTCGTGGTAGTTGACCAAGAACTGCGCCTCGCCGCCCTTCAGCTCGTTGTAGGGCGGCTGGTACGCCGGAGTTCCGTTTGCGGCGTCTTCCCAACGCTGCCGGCTCAGCCCCTCCAGCGTCCTAGCGCGCTGTTCGGGCGTCACGCTGTCGTTATAGCCCCGGGCCATGACGCGGGACATGTCGTACATGGTGGTGGTCGCGACGGCCTTGACGCGCTTGTCGACGGCGGCCGCGTTCAGCGCCATGCCGCCCCATCCGCAGATGCCGAGGATGCCGATCCGCTCGCGGTCGACCGCAGGGTGCAGGCCGAGATAGTCCACGGCGGCGCAGAAATCCTCGGTGTTGATGTCTGGGGACGCGACGTTGCGCGGCTCCCCGCCGCTCTCGCCGGTGTAGGACGGATCGAAGGCGAGTGCGGCGAAGCCGCGCTCCGCCAGGGTCTGGGCATGGAGGCCGGAGGACTGCTCCTTGACGGCGCCGAACGGACCGGCGACGGCGATCGCCGGCAGCCGCCCGGTGGCGTGCCCCTTGGGCAGGTACAGGTCGCCCACGAGCGTGATGCCATACCGGTTCCTGAACGTGACCTTCTGGTTGTCGACGTCCCCGCTCCTGGGGAACACCTTGTCCCAATTCTCTGTCATGGCCTGAGCCTTCGCACTGGAGACGTCGATGAGTGACGCTGCGCCCAAGGCGGCGACGCCGGTTCCGGTCAGCTTCAGGAGGTCGCGGCGTCCCGGATCGGCGCCCCGTTGCTCGGCCGGATTCCGGAACCGGTGCTTCTCGTTCATCGTCGGACCTCCATGACCTGTTGATGCGGGTTGGGATGCGAACTCGTAATTCGGGTCGGGCTCGGCATTCGGTGCCGGCCGAGGTCAGGCCGTCTGGCCGCCATCGACGACGAGGGCGGCGCCGACCGTGAAGGCCGCGGCGTCGGAACAGAGCCACAGGACCGCCGCAGCGATCTCCTCGGGCCTGCCCATCCGCCCGACCGGCTCCTGCGCGATCACGCGCTCCCGTCCCTCGGACGTGCCGCCGCTGAAGCGGTCCATCATCGGGGTCTCGATGATGCCGGGGCAGACGGCGTTGATGCGGATGTTTGCCTTCGCGTAGTCGAGCGCCGCCGCCTTGGTGAGGCCGACCACGCCCCACTTCGCGGCGCAGTACGCCCCCTGGCCGGCGAAGCCCTTCACCCCGGCGCCCGAAGAGGTGTTCACGATCGCACCGCCCCCGTGCTTCAACATCAGGGGGATCTCGTGCTTCATGCAGAGGAACACGCCACGGAGGTTGATGCCGGCGATCCGGTCCCACTCCTCCTCCGCGATGTCGGTCAGGGGCGCGACCGGCTGCTCGACGCCGGCGTTGTTGAAGGCGAAGTCGAGCCGGCCGAAGGTCCCGGCGACCTCCTCCAGCGCGGCCTTCACGTCCGCGGCCCGTGACACGTCGCACCGGACGGCGAGCGCGCGCCCGCTGGCCTGCTCGATCATGCGAACCGTTTCCCGGTTGCCCTCCTCCGAGACGTCGGCGACCACCACGGTGGCGCCCTCGCGCGCGAAGGCGATCGCCGCGGCGCGGCCGATGCCATTCGCTGCCCCGGTCACGAAGGCGACCCTGCCGAAGAACGGCTTACCGTTGTCGCTCATGGCTATTCCTCCTGCTCCTCGGGTCGCGCCGGTCACGGCCGGATCATCACCTTGAGCGCCTCGCGCGCGTTCATGGCGCGGTAGCCGTCCGGCACGTCGGGCCCGGCGACATGCCGGCGCGGTACTGCTCGTCGGTGACCTGCTCCATCCAGTCCACGGGCGAGCCGTTGAGCCGCTCCTGGACCGCGATATGGCTCATGGCCGTGGTGGCAGTGGCGCCGTGCCAGTGCCTCTCGCCGGGCGGGAACCACACGACGTCGCCGGGACGGATCTCCTCGACCGGCCGGCCCTCGCGCTGCGCCCAACCGCAGCCGGCGGTCACGATCAGCGTCTGGCCGAGCGGATGCGTGTGCCAAGCCGTCCGCGCGCCAGGCTCGAAGGTAACCAGTGCACCGGCAACTCGGGCTGGGTCGGGCGGGCTGAACAGCGGGTCGATCCGTACCGTGCCGGTGAACCACTCGGCCGGTCCCTTGCCCGATGGCTGCGAGCCCGCGCGCGTGATCTCCATAGCCTCTCTCCTTCACCTGCCGAGAGCCCGCCCCCCTCGGGGGCCTACTTTCGAGCTGGAAGGTGGGGGGTGCGGCAGTCGGGGATTAGGCGGTAAAACCCGCAAACGCTTATAAGCAGGGCTTCTCAATGGCGCGGACTGACCGCAATGACCTCGAGGCCTTCCTCGCAGTCGCCCGAGAGCGGAGCTTCACCCGCGCGGCAGCGAAGCTCGGGGTTTCGCAGTCGGCCCTCAGCCAGACCCTCCGCGGGCTTGAGGCGCGGCTCGGCCTCCGTTTGCTGACCCGCACCACACGTAGCGTTGCGCCCACCGAAGCGGGCGAGCGCCTGCTCCAGACCCTAGGCCCGGCCTTCGACCAGATCGACGCCACCCTGGCCGCGCTCAGCGCGTTCCGCGAGAAGCCGTCCGGCACCATCCGCATCTCGGCGGGCGAGCATCCGGTCGACACAATCCTCATGCCAGCTCTGGAGAGGCTCCTGCCGGACTATCCGGACATCAGGGTCGAGGTCGACGTCGACAATACCCTGACCGACATCGTTGCCGGGCGCTACGACGCGGGCATACGCTTCGGCGAGCAGGTGGCCAAGGACATGATCGCGCTGCGAATCGGGCCGGATATGCGCATGGCTGTCGTCGGCGCGCCGTCCTACTTCGCCCGGCGGCCGCGGCCGAACGTACCGCAAGACCTGACCGAGCACGCCTGCATCAACATCCGCCTGCCGACTCACGGCTCCCTCTACGCGTGGGAGCTTCAGAAGGGAAAGCACGAGATCAAGGTGCACGTGGAGGGGCCGCTGGTATTCAACGTCGCCCCGTTGCTCCTCAGGTCCGCCCTGGCCGGGCTAGGGCTGGCCTGTGTATTCGAGGACCAGGTGCAGGAGCACATTGCTGAAGGGCGCCTCGTCCGGGTGCTCGCCGACTGGTGCCCGCCCTTTCCCGGATACCACCTCTACTACCCCAGCCGGCGCCAGCCGACGCCAGCCTTCGCGTTGCTGGTCGAGGCGCTGCGCTACAGGGGCTGAGGAGGCGGACGCGCGTGCGCCGTGTGGCTGAAAGGGACCGTATCGCCTCGCAAGCCTTCGGCTTGAATCGGCGGTGAACGCCCAGAGAATTTCGTTCCTGGGTTGCCACCGCTGCTCCAGTCAGTCTCCTTCCAACCATTCTCAGTCCCAATGATCGGCCCTGTGAGGCGCAGGTTTCCTGCGGTTTTCCACGCCGACCTTGATGGTGCGACCTCGGAACGGGACCGGGTTTTCTCTCCGAAATGCCGGAGACTTTCCGGACCTTGAGGGTGGGGTGATTTGACCCTCAAGGTTTAACCAACTGATATTGCTAAGCATTACCTGACACATCACGGCCAGAAGTTGCGCTTCCGATCGCCTGCCGATCGAGGCTGGGAGGGCGAATCCCTACTCCAACTGACGCCAGAGTGCCCCAGAACCGGCGGCAGCCAAGCCCGCTACACTGCGGCGGCTGACCGGATCGGATGGCGCCATGGCGGTCTTCTTCACCAGCGACACCCACTTCGGCCATGCCGGAGCACGTGCCCTACATCGCCGGCCTTTCGGCTCTGTGGCCGAGATGGACGTAACCGTCGTCCTGACCTCACCTTGCGAAACGCCCTGCTGATGATGCCGTGTCGCTTTACGGCATGCGGCGGAGGTGGCGTTGGAGATCGAGGCGGAGGCGGCCGAGACCGGTCATAGGAGTGGTC
>NZ_JACOMF010000060.1 GCF_014283215.1 Siccirubricoccus deserti | reverse complement strand
GGGCGCGTAGATCTTCGGACAGGGTTCTCGCCATGCAAGCTGGCCTCCGTGCCCAGCAGGCACGGTGAATCAGATTTCGCGCCGGGCGGGAATCCTCAGCGACTCTGAATGGTCAGATTTCGCTCTAGTACCGTCGGCAGGCTGACGTTGATGCTGAGTTGCAAGCGGTCGAACAGCACGGCGGCAGGCGCCGTAAGCCCGATCAGGGGATGGGCCAGGTTGGGGTCTGGGATTGCGTCGTTGTTCATCATGGCGATCCACGGGTTGGCCAAAACCGGGGGCACACAGGCCCCCAGGTCCCGGCGCTCCCTATACCCCTGCTCTGCCCGCAGCTTGACGAAGCGGTAGAAGGGCCGCCCGTCACGCGCCGCGCGCTCCGCGCCGTAGAGCTTGTTGAGGAAGTCGGCCAGCCGCTTCATGTGCGTGAGTTCGTTCCAGCCGTCAGTGTCGAGGCCGCGCGCCTCAGCGAACGCCTTGAGGGCCGCGCGCAACCGCTCCGTCGTGACACCCTGCGGGTCGCCAGGCGCTGCCTCGACCGCTAGATGGGCGAACAAGGGGACCGGGTCGGTGCCGAACTGCATGCCGAGCACCGCCTCATGGTGACCGGGCGGCGGAAGGAAGTAGCCCCGCTGCGCGAGCCTCTTGGCGCCCTCCATGGCCCAGTTCAGCACCCCGGGCAGTTCCTCCCGCACCCGCTCGATCAGGTCGCCGTCGATCTCTCCCCGCTCGAGCGGCCGGTCGAAGTTGAGCACCAGCATCCGCCGCTCGAAGGCAGGAGACGTGTCGGTCACCCGTGGCAGCTCGTTGGAAGCGAAAAGGTGCCACGCCCTCGGCCGGTACTCAAAGGACCGGCCATAGGGATGCCTGGCCGAGACGGGCTCACAGCTGGCAATGCGCTTGACCTGCTCGCCCGCCAGCGGCTGCCGCCCGCCCAGCTCAGTGACGATGTTGAGGATCGCGCCCTCGAGACGCGCCCGGCTGTACTCCTTGCCCCATTCCTCGGGCGGGACCGAGACGGTGGCGTAGTCGGGCACAAAGAGCTGGAGCAAGGCGATGATCGTGCTCTTGCCGCTGTTCGGGCCGCCGAGCAGAAGGACAATGCGGCGTGCGGCATCCTTCTTTGGCGTGATGCCGAAGATCACCGCGCCAAACACCTCCTGAAGTGCCGCCCTCTTGGCCTCACTCGCGATCACACGCCGTATGGCGCGATTGAAGACGGGAGCCTGAGCCTCAGGGTCGTAGGCGAAAGGCAGGCGCTCTCGAGCACGATTTTGAACGCTAACGTCGCTCTGCTGGAAATTCGTTCCATCCCAGAACAGGCGGCAACTGGCGAGATTCACGCCCGGCGCAGCGTTGTCGAAGAAATCTTGCTCCCGAGCCTCAGCCGCGATTCGGTCGATCAACTCGGCGCGCTGCCGGCGCGACTCAACAATGGTCGTTTGGCTGAGGTGCTGGATGATCAGCGCGTCTAGCCTATCCTGGCTGATGCGCTGAAAGTACCCCGTCTCGCTCACCGGCCGCCCTTCGGCCTCTCCACAATATCCGTAGAGCGATCCACCTGACCATACCAACTGCTCGAAGTCATTCAGAAGCATGGTGACGATTGCAGCCTTGGCGTCGTCCGGCGTGCCAATCACGCCGAAGCCATTGATCCGATTCCTCTCGTCGATGGCAAACTGAGCGATGATGCCGGTAGTTAAGTTGGACCTCTCCGCCAGAAGGAGCTGCAGCACCTTCATCTCCGCGGGCGTGGCGCGGATCTCGCGGGCATTCCTGATCAGACCGCGCATCTCCTCGAAGCTTGGCTTCTCCAGCGCCTGCGCTTCCTCGAGCAGGCGGGAAACCGCGATCCGGTCAGAGCCCTCGCTGGGATTGCGAAGTGGCGTAGTGGGCGGACCATCCGCACTGCCAGCGGCGTCCGGATGCTCGGGTAGGCCCTCGTGCTGCGGGCCGGGGTCAGTACCGCCGTCGGAGCCTTCGGGCCCAAATGTGTTGTCATGCCCGTCTTGGGCGCGCGTGGAGTCGCCCCCCCTTTCGGGTGGGTAGAGGAAATCGTCCATTTTGGAGGTCCCCATCACAAGCCGACCATAAGTACGTCGGCCGCCGACCAGATATGACTAACGCACGACCATGAAAAGGGGGGACCATCAACTAAGCCAAAAAGAATTTCACGGGCGATCTACTTACGCCCTTAAACAGCGCACCCCGGAATTAGCCAGGAAATCCTGGCCTTCCCCGGGCAGAGGCCGCTCAGCCCAGGATTTACTGGCTGCAGCGGCGCCCCCCTGCCGGGATGGAGAAGATTGAGGATTGCCGAGGCAGAGCCGCCTCGCGCCCGAATTCCCTTTCCGGCCGATTGCAGTGGCTGCGGAACACCGGGACCACCCGATCTTCCACGTGCCGTGGGGATCTCGCCCGCGCCTGCGGCATGCTGCAAGCTCGCCGGTCGGACGTGTGATCCCTCTTCCGTTACTTGCCACATCGCACAACCCGGGGCCGCCCGGCGGCTGAGTGCCGCAGCAGCCTCCCGCTCTGCCCGCATGTCATGCCTCCGGACTGCCGGTCAGCATCTGGACACTGACAGTCCCGCGAGGAAGCCAACATGTCCGACCATGACCTACCCGTCTTCGCGGACCTGAAGGCGGTGCACGCTGTTCGACGGCCTCGATGGCGACAGCGCCGCGAAGCCGGTGCTTGTGGTGTAACTGGGCCATGCGATCCGGGTAGCCGTGCTGGACACTAGGCCCGAGCTGCCGCTCTGCACTCATCCTGAGGGGCACGAGAGCGGCGTCACGCTGGAGCAGCTGCTGATCGTGCTCGACCAGCTGTTCGCCGACGTACTGCTGGCCATCCCGTGGGACGGCAGGCTGCGGCGCGGCCTGGACCACATACGCGCGGCACTCGGCCTGGAGATCCAGCGCATCGTCAGCCTTCGGATCACGCGATGACTGCTTCTGTCTCTGGCCCACTAACGACCGCCAACCTTCAATCCGTGGCTGCGGACTGACAGGGCTGCGGCTGCCTATGCCCAAGCAGCAGGAGACCAACCATGCGCCTCTTCGCGTCGACGTCGGCAGCATTGCCGACGTTATCGTGGCGTCTGCCGCCCTCCGGCCGTCGGCGTGGGCAAGCCGCTCAGGCAGGTGGCACACCAGCACCGCCGGCCACAGCCCTGATGGCTACCAGTAAGACGAGGGAACGAATGCCAAGGAAACGGGAATGGCCTCGGCTTCCACGTCCTGGACATCAGCGGTAACCCTTGGTGTTCCCCTTCGTCGTTTTGAACCGCTGACGGCATGCGTGACCGCGGCCAATTCGTAACCCAAGACACCCATCCGAACGAGGAGACCGCAATGTCTACTTCCCCCGCCACGCCCACCGAGGTCCGACTTTGCCGCGAGTGTCGGTGGAGCTGGCCTGACTGGGTTCATCTTGTCGGCAGCCTCAGTCTACACGGCTATTGGCGCTTCGCTCGTTGCATGCATCCAGCGTCGCGGCAGGATATGTCCCGTGACCAGAAGATCGACATTCTCGTCACCGGCTCGACGCGTCAGAAGCCGGCCGAACAGCACCTCTGCATGACGGTCCGCAAGGTCGGTGAATGTGGCGAGGACGGCAGGCTCTGGGAGCCACGGCGGCAAGCCCCGCCCGCACTGTAGTGGACCATGATGCGTCTCCCGCCTTTCAGCCGCCCAACGTCAGCGAGCCGGAGGTAGGCCGCATGAACATCCAGCCGGTGCGCGGCATTAGCCTGCTCAAGATCAAGATCAACACCGGCAGTGGCCGCTGAGCCAGCAACCAGCGCAATAGCCCGAAGGAGACGCAGCCGTGCGTCTCTCTTCCCGGCGTGCTGGGTGCCACCTTGGGCGTTTCGGCCGCCCTCACCCGCGACGTCCCGCTGCCGCTGAACCGCGGTATCAACTGCCTCGCTCAGTCGCATTTCATGGTGTCGCTCACGCCTTCCGCCATGCTGTCGCACGGCCAGGCGCTGAGTTCGTTCCTATCAACCCACCGGACACTGGCACCATGACCGACGCCCCGCACCCGGACGTCGTGGCCCTGCGCCGCGACCGCGCCGAACGCTATGCCCTGTTCCTCCGCACCAACCTGCCGCCTGGCAGCGTCATGCCCTGGTGGCTCGCGCGCCTCGACCACGGCGGTGGCGAGGTCCGCACCATCCGCGTCCGCCTCGACGAGAACGCCGGCCGAGACGAGTGCTGGACCGCGCGCGAACTCGCCCACCTCCTTGCCTTGCGCCAGCAGGCCGAGGCCAAGCGGCGCCCCAGCCCGATGGCGTTGCAATCCGCCTTTCACCTGCTGGAGCTCGGCAAGATGCTGGACGCCCGCTCAGGCACGGCTGCCGCGCCCCCCGTCCTGCTCCTGCCGGGGGCGGCGCCCTCCCCCTACGCCTGGACCGTGGCGGCACTCGGCGAACAAGAGGACAACCGCATCCTCCTCTGCCCGGATCCGCTCGGCCGCCAGGAAGGCGTGTCGCCCGAGTTGCTGCTGCATGTGCTCGACCAGCTCCTCGCCGACGCGGCGCTTGCCTTCCCAGCCGACGCGGTGCTCGGCTTGGCGTCATCGCACGCCACCACGGCGCTGCGCTGCGAGGTCGCGCGCCTCGCCCACCAGCGCCGCCGGCCGCGACCCTGATGCCCGCTCCTGACGTGAGGGCAGGAACGCCGACGGGAAGGAAGTGGAGGATCGGACGCCGGCCGTCTCATGGCGGCCCGTGTGCCCCGAGCTGGCCCCCTGCGCCCTCCCCGCGCCGCTGGTCCCGAATGCGCCGCTTTGCCCGTCAAAGCCACACCAGGCCATCGGGCCGCCATGCCTGCACCCGCAGCCGCCAGGTTCGGTACAGGCGGCGACAGCTGGGTCGCCCCTGCCCTGACCCGCGAGGCGAGGATCGGGACGTCAGGCCGGGTCTGCTGCCGAGCGCGGCAGACCAAGTGCTGCTTGGCATGGCGATGGTGACATCCCTCAGTGCCGTGCTGACGCACTGGCGGTCTCGTGCCGGGCCGTGATGCCTGTCTCTGCTGGGAGAGGAAACGCCAGCGCAGTGCCGATGGAACCGGCGCCTGACCAGACACGGGCACGCGGTCCTGGCGGCCCGCATCTCCCCACACCGTGACGGTGGCCCTCTCGCGCCACCGCTGAGCCCCAATGCCCAGCATTTTCCCCGAGGGGACGTGAACATCCCATCAGGCCGCCGTGCCCGCCCTCGGGCCACGGCGGCGGCCCCCCTTCCCACCCATAGCCACGAAAGAGAGGCGACGCGGCATGGCCACCGCCACGATCACCCGCACGCTCGCCAAATCCCCACCCGCGGTGCCGGCGGGCAAGCGTCAGGTCAGGGTCTTCGACGACAGGATCCGCGGCTTCATCATGGAGGTGCGCGACAGCGGCAGCATCACCTTCTGGCTGCGCTACGCCGACGCCCGCGGCCGCGCCAAGGAGGTGCGCATCGGCCGGCTTGGTGACATCACCGTCGACCAGGCCCGCCAGAGGGCCGAGCAGCTCAGGGCCGCCGTCACCCTGGGCGGCGATCCCGGCGCGGACCGCGACAAGGTCCGTTCGGTCGCCAGCTTCGGAGAGTTCGTCGAGCAGAAGTACCTGCCCAAGGTCCGCGACGCGCTGCGTGCCGCGGCCGACTACGAGGCGATGTGCCGGCTGCGCCTGGTTCCGGCGCTCGGTCGCAGGGCCCTCGACGAGGTCACGCCGTCTGACGTCAGCGAGCTCCGCCGCAAGCTCCTGGCCGAGGGACTGTCGAACGGCCGCGTCAACCGGCACCTGGCCGTGCTGCGGCGGATCTTCGGCCTGGCGCTCCGCTGGGGCGCCTATGAGGGCCGGAACCCGGCGGCACAGCCCGACATGCTGCCGGAGCGGCACCGGGAGGAGTTCCTCTCCGACGCGCAGCACGTCCGGCTGCTGGCGGCGCTTGATGCCGAGCCGGACAGGGTGGCGGCCGCGGCGATCCGGCTGCTGGCGCTGACGGGTGCCCGGAGGAACGAGGTGCTCCGGGCGCGCTGGGCGCACGTGGACCTGGTGCGGCGGACCCTGACCGTGCCGCTGGCCAAGAACGGCGAGCGGCGGCACGTGCCACTCTCCGATGCCGCCCTGGCCGTGCTGCGCGCCCTGCCCCGGGCACTCGACAACCCGCATGTCTTTCCCTCAGCCCGGCGCCGCGGCCAGCCGCTGGAGAACGTGCGGGGCGCCTGGGCAAGGGCCAAGCGGGCAGCGGGCCTGCCCGCCTCCCTCCGCCTGCACGACCTGCGCCATAGCTTCGCCAGCGCGCTCGCGAACCGGGGCCACTCGCTCTACGAGATCGGCCAGATCCTCGGGCACAAGCAGGTCGCCACTACGACCCGCTACGCCCACCTCAGCCAGGACCGCCTGGTCGCGGCGGCCAATGCAGTGGGCGAGATCTCGCGGCCAAGCCCAGCCAGCGCGGGCGACGTGAAGACGGAGGGCGGCTGAGCCGCCCTCCAGGCCTTTCTCGACCTTTTTTCCTACGCCGATGCGGCAGGCGCCGGCCGGTGGAACTGCTCGGTCGGAGCCGGTGCCACCACGGAGCAGGATACGACCCGGGAAGACCCTGCGGCCGTTGCTCGGAAAGCCGGGATGCTGGCGGGCCGCGATGCGCCGCCAGAGCCCTGATCCGAAAAGCGGGCACCAACCGAAGCGTGAGCGCGCCGCCTGGCCCAGGCCGGAGCCCAGCAGTGCGCATGGCGCAAGGTGGTCCCGGGTACCACGCCGCCTCCGAGAATAGCCCAGCGTCAGTCGCTTAGCGCGCCAAAGCGCCGCGGCGAACAGTCTCATAGGTCGCGCTGCCGGCCATGGCGCCGAGCACCGACCCCTTCCCCACCATGAGCTACGCAGGAGGCAGTCTTGCCCGAAATACTCGCTTGGCGACCCCATGCCCAGCCGGTCCAGTTGCTCCCGTATGGGGCCGACCTCTTTGCCCAGAGTTACCGCGGCATGCCGCTCGGCGGCCTCGGCTTGCCGCTGGCGGAAGCCGGACGGAATGGCATCCCGGATGAGGCCTACGCCGCGGCGCTCGGGCAGGTCATGATCCCACCGGCAGTCGATCTCGGAGTGGATCAGTCCAAGCCGCTGAGCGGCGGTGAGACCTGCGACCCGGGCTACCTGCTCGGTTGGTTCCGGCATGGCATGCTATCCGACGCACCGAGCCCGGACCATCCGGCGCTCAGCGGCCTGACCAGCGTGTGGCAGATCGCCCCCGTGCTGGCGTTCATCGACTTGCCCGCGACCGACACGCTGCAGACCTGCGCAGCAGGGTTCCGCAAGGTCCTGCACCGCCTCGCGCAGGGTGACGTTGCGCTCGATGCCCTGCCGAATTGGGAGCGCTGGCCGCATCGCCTTCGCCGTCCGCTTGCATGGACGTTTCCGCGGGGGCGCGGCCCGTCACGCAGGCGGACGTCACGCGCTTCGCTGCGGGCTTCCCCTTGTTCGCGAGGTGGCTGAACGTTGTGCTGGGGCCCCGCTTAGCCAAACCGGAAGGGGCCGCGGCGGCGAGCGCCAATGCGGTGGCCACGTCCGCGCTGGGGATTCCGGTCGACATGCGCGTCGGTAGCTTGGTTTCGCCATCCGCCGTGAGCGACGCGATATGCCTCGCAGCGGGCTCCGACGATTACGCTCCGGGGGACCGACGGGCGGAGTGCCTCGCCCGGTTCGTCGAATGCCAAGTGCCAAGGGTAGGCATCCGCGGCCCGGGCGAGTGGTGGTCCGATGGGCTTTTCGGCGCGGCCTGGTCCTGTGATGTGGACGCCGCCCTGAACCGGCCGACCGCATGGTCTCGGAACAGGGCCCGCGGCTTCAAGCTGTTCCCGGAGAATGAGGGATAGGGCTCGGCCGTCGCCATCATCGCGCTGGTTCGGGACCAGGGCACCCGGCAGGACACCCATCACGGGGCCGCTGCCGGCTCACGGCAGTGGTGAACGCCTTACCACCGCTAGGTCCGTCCTGCCCCGGCCAAGACCATCTGCCCGCGGCGGCCACGCCGTGGGCGCCATCCCCATGAAGGGCCACTCAGGCGTCGGCAGCACCAGCGCCATGCGCCCTAGCGAGTTTCCCAGCGATACGGAAGGGACCAAGTCATGGACCAGCCCAAGCTGATCCTTCGGCGCAGCCTGGCGCCCGTCACACCTGCCGCCGCGCCGGCGCCCAGGCTGCCCCAGACCCTGCTGACGCCGGAGGATGTGGCCGTCCGGCTCGGCGTCAGCCGCAAGGCGCTGGAGCGCTGGCGCGGCACCGGTGATGGCCCGCGCTTCGTGCGGCTCGGCCATAAGACCATCCGCTACCGGGTGGAGGATGTGGAGGCTTTCGTGGCCGAGAGGCTTTGCATTAGCACCGCGGCCTGACCGCAGGCGACCACCAGTACCAGCAAACTGACCCCAACGCCGAGATAGGCGTTGGGGCACTCTTCGTGCCGATCAGCACAGTCAGCTGCGGCGGTTGGATCGACCTCGATGCGCTGTGCGCTGTTGCCTGCGGGACGTGGCGTCGGAGTTGCACTTGATGGCCCGAGGTTCGGATCCTCGCTCCTGAGCGCTTCGCCGCGTTCGAACGGCGTCCCCATGCTGCTCACCGACGGGAACATGAATCGCCAGTAATCTTGTGCCCCGGCTGTCCCATCCCGATCTCCCCAGCATGATAGACGCCAAAGCCCTTCTCGATCGCTTCCTCGGCCCCGGCGGGGTGGCCGGCACCCTGTCCGGTCCCGCCTCTGACCGGTCTGGCCGTCCCGCCTCCCCTTGGGGAGCGACACAGCCGCCATCCGGCGCCGGCACGGGCGGTGGGCTAACCGAAGCCGCGCGGCAGCTTCTTGGGGGCGCCGGCGGTGCAGGGGGCCTCGTCGGCAGCGCCGCGGCTGGTGGACTGCTCGGTCTGTTGCTTGGCAAGAAAGGCGGCAAGCGTGGTGGCGGGATGCTGAGCCATGGTGGCGCCGCGCTGCTCGGCGCATTGGCGCATCGTGCCTGGCAGAACTGGCAGGCCGGACAGGCGCCGGCGACCGCCAAGACTACCACCGCGCATGACATGGACGATGTGGAGCCGCGCTTTCTGCCGGCTGCCGCCACGGCGGCCAGCGGGGAGCCCTTCGAGCTGTCGCTGATCCGGGCCATGATCGGCGCCGCCCACGCGGACGGCCACATCGACGCTACTGAGCGGGGCCGCATCTTTGAGCAGGTGGATAAGGCTGGTCTGGACGCCGAGGCCAAGGCCTTTGTCTTCGACACGCTGGACGCCCCGATCGGGGTAAGCGAGGTCGCCGCCGCCGCCAGGACCCCCGAGCAGGCTTCGGAGATCTACCTGGTATCCCGCCTTGCGGTAGATCCGGACGAGCCTGCCGAGCGCGCCTATCTGCAGGCGCTCGCCCACCGCCTCAAGCTACCGGATGGTTTGGTCGCGCGCCTTGATCGTCAGGTCGATGCGGCACTGAGGTCGGACAACGCATCAACTGGCTGAGCGCTACTCTGTGCCACGCCCGTCGTACTGGGAAGCCAGCGGGAGTTCGCGGCGAAGGTGACCTGCGCCCCGCCCTCACTGGCGCCCGGCACCACCAGCTTGCTCAACGTGACGGTCACTGGCTGCGGGCCGGCGAAGACTGCCGGCGGCGAGGTGCGGATTGCGGTGCTTGGGGCTGAAATGGGGGCCTGGCCGGGGCGACGCCGTCCACGCCGCGGCCGAGCGCCACCATGCAGCAGCGCGTCGGGTCGCCCGAGAGGTGATGCAGCAGCCCACGGTGCCCAGCACCCCAGTTCCGGCTGACGGCGGCCGTCCAGGCGATGCACGGCACCGGAGCGCTGCCGCACGCGCGCTGCCAGGGCTGGTTCGACGAGGCGGCTCGCCTGCACGCGGCGGGCGCGTCGCTGAGCGCGATCTCCCGTCAGCTGGGCGCCGACCGTAAGACGTTGCGGGAGTGCCTGCGCGCCGGCGCCCTGCCGTACTGACAGCAGCCCCAGCGCGGCAGCATGCTGGACCCCTGCCATGATCACCTGGAGCGCCGCTGGCCCGAGGGGCTGTAGCCACCGCTGAGAACTGAGCCGGTCCGTCGGTTGAAGAGTGAGCCACCCGCGTAGAGTCAGGTCCTTTGCCGGAGGGGACCTGCGGTTTCGGTGAGGACGCTGCTACGGGGCTGGCGCGGCCTCATGAGGGCATCGGCCGTGCTGGTCCGGCCGCGCCATTGCGCTACGGTCTTGAGGTTCAGGCGGTATTGGGCGGCCAGGGCGCGGGCCGGCGCTTGCGACGCTTGGTTGAACGCATGCGCTCAACCGGCTCGAACTTGCGGTGTCGTTCGGGCTGAGCGGTGAAGACCTCCTGCCATAAGGCGTCCTCCTGCTCGCGACAGAACGCGGCACAACACCTCGGGACTGCACACCTAGTCGGTCCTTAGCCTACGGCCACCGGCAGGCGCTTTATCCAAGATTGCAGCACCATCCGGATCTGGTAACCTTGGCCACAGGCGCGGAGAACGCCACCAAAACAGGGAGGACATCATGGCCCGTGCAATTGCGAGGGGGCTTTCGGCGCTTGCTGTCGCAGCAGCCTTTGCCTTCGCCGCCGTGCCAGCGGTCGCGCTGAAGACAGTGACGGTAGCAGTGGGCATCGATCCGACCAGCATCGACCCGCACAAGATCTCCGGCGGCGGCGACTACCAGTTCTTTAACCATGTGTTCGAGGGGCTGTACGGCCACGACAATGAAGGGCGCCTCGTGCCGGAACTGGCCGAGAGCCACGAAGTCAGTGCTGACGGCCGCGTCCATACGTTCAAGCTGCGGCCCGGCGTAAAATTCCACAACGGCGAGGCCTTCACCGCCGAGGATGTGCGCTTCTCCTGGCAGCGCTCCAATGATCCGGAAACCCGCAATCCCCGTGCCGCGATTGTCACGCGCAACATCGAGGAGGTGGAGGTCGTCGATCCTTTGACCGTGCGCCTGAAGCTCAAGGCACCGGACGCCTCGCTGCTCGAGAACCTCGGTGAGTTCTTCTACATCGTCAATAAGAGGACCCTTGAGTCCATGGGCAACGATGCGTTCGGTCGCCAGCCCATCGGCACCGGTCCCTACCGCTTTGTCTCCCGCAGCATCAAGGAGAACATAGTGCTTGCCGCCTTCCCCGAACATTGGGGCAAGGTGCCGAAGATCGGCCGCCTCGTGATGCGCGTCGTTGCGGACCCGCAGACCCGCATTGCCATGATCCGCGCTGGCGAGGTCGATGCCATCGTTGCTGTTCCCCCGCAGGTTGGCAAACAGCTCGAAGGCGACCGAAACCTCAATGTCGTTGTGTCGCCGAGCTTCCAGAACATATTCATTCTGCTGAATACCCGCGCGGCGCACGGCCAATTCGCAGACCCGCGGGTGCGCCGTGCCCTCAACCACGCCATCGACAAGAATACTCTGATCCGGCGCGTGATGTTCGGGTACGCCACGATTTCCGCAGCACCCTGCCACATCGACATCACCGGCTGCGACATCGGCCGCGACCCGTATCCCTATGACCCCAAAAAGGCCCGCGCCCTGCTGGAGGAGGCGAATTTCGACTTCTCGCGCACTTACAGCTTCTGGGGCCAGACACCTGGTCGCGCCGCGCAGAGCAAGGAAGTGGCGGAAGCGGTGGCCTTCTACCTCAATCAGGTCGGCGTGAAGACAAGCATGGAGTTCCTGGAATACGGCGCGTGGCTCGCCCGCGTCACCGCCCGCGAGTATGACAAGTACGACATCCACTGGCAGAACTGGACAGACTACAACAACGACCCGATGGGCCGCCTGCCGCGGGCGATGCGCACCGGCGGCTCGCTTTCGTGGCATTCCGACCCCGTGCTGGATGGGATGATCGACAAGGCCAACGGCATCGTCGACCCGGATGAGCGGCTGGCGCACCTGAGGAATACCTTCACCCACATCTACGAGAACCCGCCCTACATCTTCCTGTGGACCACACGCGAAATCTATGCCACGCGCAAGAACATCCGTTGGACGCCGCGCGCCAATGTCTCCTGGCCTGTATTCTGGGAGATTGAGAAGGACTGAGCCGAATACCGGGTCGGCATCCGATGGGCTTTTACATCCTGCGCCGGATCGGCCAGACGGCGCTTACCGCCGTATTTGTCAGCATGATCGTGTTCAGCCTCGCCCGAGTTACCGGCGACCCCACGATCTCGCTCCTGCCAACCGAGGCAACCCAGGAAGACCGCGATTTCTTCCGCCGGCAACTCGGACTCGACCAGCCTCTGCATCTCCAATACCTGACCTTCGTGGGCCGGGTGCTGGAAGGCGACATGGGGAAGTCCTTCCGCTACCGCGAATCGGCACTGGGCATTGTACTCAACCGGCTGCCCGCCACCTTGCAGCTTGCGGCGGTGTCGATGCTGCTCGCCACTATCATCGCATTGCCGATCGGCATCCTGGCGGCGGTTCGCCGCGACACCTGGATCGACACGCTGGCGCGCTGGTTCGCAACACTGGGACAAGCCACGCCGACCTTCTGGCTTGGTCTGATCCTGATTCTGGTTTTCTCGGTCCATCTTGGCTGGCTGCCTACATCGGGACGCGGCGGGGTGGAGAACCTGGTGTTGCCGGCAATCACCCTCGGGTGGTTCTCGGCCGCGGCTATCGCCCGGCTTACCCGCTCGTCCATGTTGGAGGCGATGCAGAGCGACTTCGTACGCTTCGAGCGCCTGTCGGGTCTGCCTGAGCGCATCGTGGTGCTGAAACACGCCTTGCGCAACGCAGCAATCCCGATCGTCACCTACATGGCGCTGCAGTTCGGCGTGCTACTGTCCGGCGCGGTAGTGACCGAGACGGTATTCGCCTGGCCCGGCGTGGGCCTGATCGTCGTGGACGCCATCAATGCCCGCGACTATCCCGTGGTGCAGGCGGCGGTGATGGTCACTGCCATGTTGATTCTCCTGCTCAATCTGCTGGTCGACCTGCTGTACAGCTGGCTCGACCCGCGCATCCGCTACTGAACGGGGCCGGAATGTCGGACCGCTTCTTCTTTCGCCGGTGGAACCTCGGGCTGCAGGATTCAATGCGCGGTGCACCGGTCCTGGCGACGATCCTGGTGGCGCTGTTCGTCGGTGCGGCCGTGCTCGCTCCCTGGATTGTCCCGCACAATCCGGCCGACCAGAATTTCCTTGTCTCGTTGGCCCCGCCCTTCTGGCAGGAGGATGGCAGCCTTTCCTATCCGCTAGGCAGCGACAACCTCGGGCGAGACATCCTCTCGCGCATCATCTACGGGGCGCGGCTGTCGTTGATCATTTCGGTCTTTGCCATCGCTCTGGCCGGTAGCGTGGGCGTGCTGCTGGGTCTGATCGCGGGATATGTTGGCGGCGCCATTGATTCGCTAATTATGCGCATTGTCGACGCCTTCCTGGCCCTGCCCTTCATCCTGATGGCCCTGGGTTTCGTAGCGGCGCTGGGGCCGAGCGTCACCAACATCATCATCGTCATGGGCATCACGAACTGGGCCCGGTATGCGCGCCTGGTGCGCGGCGAGGTGCTGAGCATCAAGAGTCGCGATTTCGTTGCCCTGGCTCGCGTCGCCGGCCAGCCCCGCTGGCGCATCGGCATCAGGCACATTCTTCCGAACGTTACCAACAGCATCATCGTACTGGCCACGCTGGACCTCGGCCGCGTCATCATTCTGGAAAGCTCCCTTTCGTTCCTCGGGCTCGGCGTGCAGCCGCCCGACATTTCCTGGGGACTGATGCTGTCAGATGGCCGCGCATACATGACGGTGGCCTGGTGGCTCACAATCATGCCAGGGCTCGCCATCCTGCTCGCGGTGCTCAGCCTGAACATTTTCGGGGACTGGATGCGCGACCGGCTTGACCCGCGTCAAGGAAGGGACTGAGTGCATGGACGACGCCGCCGGCGCGATCCTCGAAGTGCGCGACCTGCACGTGCGTTTCCGCACTCGCCGGGGACCGGTCCAAGCCGTCGATGGGGTGAACTTCAGCCTTGCCGCGGGCGAGATCCTGGGCGTGGTTGGCGAGTCCGGCTGCGGCAAGTCTACGCTCTGCACGTCGCTGGTGCGCCTACTTCCGGAAAATGCCGAGGTGACGGGCAGCATCCGCTACCGTGGTGAGGAACTGCTCACCAAGTCTGGCGCGGAGATGCGTGAGCTGCGCGGACGCGAGATCACCATGGTGCTACAGAACCCGATGACCGCCATGGATCCGCTGTTCACCGTCGGCAACCAGCTTGACGAGGTGCTACGCCACAACTCCTCAATGCGCGGCGAGGAACGTCGCAGCCGTGCCCTGGAGATGCTGCGCCTGGTGCATATTCCCTCGCCGGTCGAGCGCCTCCGCAGCTATCCGCACCAGATGAGTGGCGGCATGAAGCAGCGCGTGCTCACCGCCATGGCGACGTCGCTCAGCCCCGGATTACTGCTGGCCGATGAGCCGACCACGGCACTGGACGTGACCATCCAGGAGCAGATCCTGCGGCTACTGGCCGATATCCGTGGCAGCCTCGGTACCGCGATCGTCCTCGTCACCCACGACCTTGGCGTCGTGCGCCGCATCACCGACCGGGTGATGATCATGTATGCCGGGCGGGCTGTGGAAACTGGCGATACCGAGGCGATCTTCACCGACCCGAAGCACCCCTATACCCGCGCGCTGCTCGCCTCGATCCCGCGCATCGGCCATACCGGAAGGCGGCTCACCGCCATTGACGGCCAGATCCCCGACCTTGCCGACCTGCCGCCTGGATGCGCATTTGCGCCGCGCTGCCCTTCGGCGATGTCTGGCTGCACCACCGCCTTTCCGCCGGCTTTCAACACCGGGCCGGAGCGCACGGCTCGCTGCTGGTTGCATGAAGGGAGCCCGGCATGAAAGCTGTGGCTCCGCTGGTCACCGCCAAGGGTCTGGTGAAGCACTTCCCCCTGGCCCGCCGCCCTTTCGCCGAGCGGCGCGTCGTGCATGCGGTCGA
This sequence comes from Siccirubricoccus deserti, assembly GCF_014283215.1. Lineage (GTDB taxonomy): Bacteria > Pseudomonadota > Alphaproteobacteria > Acetobacterales > Acetobacteraceae > Siccirubricoccus > Siccirubricoccus deserti. The sequence goes on along the minus strand of NZ_JACOMF010000060.1, from coordinate 1,755 downwards.
CGGGGTGGACTTCAGCATTGACGCGGGCGGAACCTTTGGGCTGGTCGGCGAATCCGGTTGTGGCAAGACCACGATCAGCAAGCTGCTGCTGTATCTGGAGCCGTTGACGGCGGGGCATTTGTCGGTGGCAGGCCACACCCTTTCGGACCTGCCTTCCGGCACCGAGCGAGCCTTCCGCAAGGACGCGCAGGCGGTGTTCCAGGACCCGTATGGGGCATTGAACCCGCGGCACAAGGTGCTTGATGTTGTGGGGGAACCACTTGCTGTCCAGCATGGCGTTCGGGGAGCGGCGTTGCGCGAGCAGGTCCAGGAACTGCTGCGCATCGTGGGCCTCCCGGCACACGTTGTCGATCAGTATCCACACGAGTTCAGCGGCGGACAGCGCCAGCGTCTGGCCATTGCCCGGGCGATTTCGGTACGCCCTAAATTCATGGTACTGGACGAGCCAGTCTCGGCGCTCGATGTGTCGATCCGCGCCCAGGTGCTCAACCTGCTGCGCGACCTGCAGGAAGAACTCGGCCTGACCTATCTGTTCATCGCCCACGACTTGGCCGTAGTCGAGTTCATGTCGGACCACGTAGGCGTCATGTATCTCGGCAAGATGGTGGAACAGGCCGACGCCGCGGCGCTGTATCGGCGGCCATTGCATCCTTACACCCGGGCGCTGATGCGCGCCGCCATGGCAACCGACCTGCCGCGCGGCGGGCGCAATACGGTCAGCATCGAGGGCGAGGTGCCTTCGCCAATCAACCCTCCGAGCGGCTGCCGTTTCCGCACCCGCTGCCCCTTCGCCAGATCGCGCTGTGTCGAGGAGGAGCCATCGCTCGCTGCGGTGGAGGAGGGGCATGCCGTTGCCTGCCACTTCCAGGATGAAATCGAAGCACGGATCGGCAGCCGTGTGGCCTGACCGCCGGCGGCATCCTCATGCCCAGCGGACTATGTTGCACTTCTTCAAACAGAAGGTGGGTTCCGTTGCAAACATTGCCGTTGGTTGCGATGACGGCGGAGGCGACAGATCAGGCGGTGACCTGGAACAGCTCGGCGATGAAGGTGGTCTGCGCCTGGATGCCTCGTCCGCCAATCTCCTGAACTTGCCGATTCCGTTGAAAGAGGGCCTTGCTGGCCGGGCTTGAGGGGCGACGCCTGTTCGGGGCGGGTGAGCGCGGCTCGGGCTGTCCTGGCCCTGCCGCGTCAGCTGGCGGGTGCTAGCGTGGGCATCAGGCCCAAGCGGATGTTCGTGCATGGCCGAGCCTGACCAGGCCGGCACGCCGGCACAAGGCAAGCACCTGCACGAAGAACTCGGCCAGCGCCGCGAGATGGCGGCGGCGGAACTCGCTGATGGTGCGGAAGTCCGGCCGGTTCAGCGCCGTCACCGCTTGGAAGTCGAGGCGCTCCTCGCAGGCGCGCGCAATACGCCGCGACGAGTAGACGCCACGGCTGTACCCTATGCGAAACAAGGGCTGATAGGCGAGGTGTATGAAAGCGCGCGGGTCTTGTCCGAGGAGTATGGCGAGACAGGCCGGGTACTAAAGGTGCGCGGTTTGCCCGGCGCCATCACGCGACTGCAACGGAGTCTTGCCGCGCTCTGAGCCTTAGAGCCCATCCGAAAAGGAATTGAGTTACCTGAATCGGATGTGATTCCCTTCTCCTGCGGGCGATTTGTGGGGAAGCAGGATGGCGTGGACAGCGGAGCATCGGCGTGCGGCGGATCGGCGCGGGCTGCGCTACCCCTCCGATCTGACGGATGCCGAATGG
>NZ_JACOMF010000006.1 GCF_014283215.1 Siccirubricoccus deserti | reverse complement strand
CGAGTAGTGGCTGCCATAGGCAGGCAGTGCCGTCCGCCCCACCGCAAGCGCCTCACCGGCCACCCGCAGCGCCGACTTCGAAAGCGTCCGCATCGACCACCTCCGGACCGCTCATCCCAAGATAGCCGCCCAAAGTACCCAGCCAAGCCAGGGTTTCAACAGAGCAACCTGAACGCAAAACCAATCCGCTGCAGGGCCGCGCCACCGCCTCAGAATTCGGCCCGGATACCCGCCCGCCGGATGACCTCGGCCCATTTCTTCTGCTCGGCCGCAAGGAACGCATCCCCCTCCGCCGGGCTGGTCAGGGCCGGGACGAAGCCGAGTTCGGCCAGCCGCGGCGCCAACACCGGGTCACGGGCCGCCGCCACCAGGGCGCCGTGCAGCCGCTGGACCGGCAGGTCAGGGGTCGCCTTCGGCCCCGAGAGCGTCACCCAGGTGTAGACATCATAGGCCGCGAGCCGCGGATCGCTCTCGGCCATGGTCGGCAGATCTGGGAATTCCGGGACGCGCCGCTGCACCAGCGCCGCCAGCGGCCGGACGGTGCCGGCGCGGATATGGCTCAGCACTCCCGGCAGGTCGCCGAACACCATCTGCACATTGCCGGCCAGCAGATCGGCCATCGCCGGGCCGGTGCCGCGATAAGCAATGTGGGTCAGCTCGGTGCCCGTCATCAGCGTGTAGAGCGCGCCGCCCATGTGCAGCGGCGTGCCATTGCCCGCGGAGCCGTAGTTCAGCTTGCTGCCATTCGCCGCCGCCCAGGCGTGGAAGCCGGCGATATCGCGCGGCGGCGCATCGGCGCGCACCACCAGGATGTAGGGCACCGTCGCCAGCAGGCTGACCACGCGCAGGCTCGCCGCGGTGTCGAAGGGCACCGGGTCCATGGCCAATGGCGCCATCATGATGCTGATGCTGCCCATCAGCACGGTATGGCCGTCCGGCCGCGCCTGGATCACGCTGCGGGTGCCGATGGTCGAGCCGGCGCCGCTACGGTTCTCGACGACCACCGGCTGACCAAGCAGCTCGGTCATCTTCGGGGCGAGGATGCGCGCGGCGACGTCGGGGCTGCCGCCTGGGGCGAAGGGGACCACCATGGTCACCGGACGTTCCGGCCAGGCCTGGGCGCGGGCGGCCAGCGGGGTGAACAGCGCGGGGGCGGCGAGCAAGGCGCGGCGGTGCAGCACGGGTACTTCCTCATTGCCAGGACGTTGTGCCGAGGATGGCATGGCCAGGCGTCGCGCCAAAGCCGCCGGCCGGTGCAATGATCGCCGCCTGCGCATGATGCTGATGGACGAGCCTTCCGTCGGCATGGCGCCCAATGTTGTCGGCGGCATGGTCGCCGCCATCGTGCCCCGCGCGCGGAAAGCCTCACCATCCCGCTGGTCGGGCAGAAGCTCGGCGTCGCCACGGTGGTGGCCGACTCCGCACATGTGCTGCAAGGTGGCTGCGTCGTCCGTCGTGGCCCCGCCGCGGGTCCGCTGGACGATAATGAGGTGCTGCGTCGCGGCCTGATCTGAGGAATTGCATGATGGATGGAATCGAGCTGCGCCGCGACGCCTCCGGTGTCGTCACCGTAAGCCTGACGCGGCCGGAGAAGCGCAATGCGGTGTCGCTGGCGATGTGGCGGGCGCTCGGGCCGCTGTACCGGGCGCTCGGTGCCGACCCTGCGGTGCGGGCGGTGATCCTGACCGGCGCCGGCCACCATTTCTGCGCCGGCGCCGACATCTCGGAATTCGCCGCGGTGCGCAGCACCCTGGCCGACATCGCGGCCTATGAGGAGGCCGCCGACGGCGCCACCGCGGCGATCCGTGACTGCCCGAAGCCGACCATCGCCGCGGTCAGCGGCTATGGCGTCGGCGGCGGCTGCGGCCTCGCCCTGGCCTGCGACCTCAGGGTCGGCGACGCGACCACGCGCATGGGCATCCCGGCGGCAAGGCGCGGCGTGGTCTATGGCGCGCTCGACACCGGGCTGCTGCTGCGCGCCGTTGGGCTTTCGGCGGCGAAGCTCATCCTCTACTCGGCCCGGCTGCTGCCGGCCGCGGATTGCCTCCGCCTCGGCCTGCTGAACGAGGTGGCACCGGCCGCGGCGCTGCCGGCGGCGGAAGCGCTGGCGGCCGAGATCGCCGCCAATGCGCCGCTCTCCGTCGCCGGCGCCAAGCGCGTACTGGAGGTGATGGCGGCCGGCGATGAAGCGGCGCGCGCCGCCGAGATCCACGCCATCGTGGAGCGCGCGGCAACCAGCGACGACTACCGCGAGGCCAGCCGCTCCTTCGTCGAGAAGCGCGCGCCCGTCTTCCGGGGACACTGATCGATGTACCGGCTCGGTAGGATAGACGCGGGCCTCGGTAGGATGGACGCGGGCGAGGCTGCCGATCTGCGGATTGTCCTGATCGCCGGCGTCGACGGACTCATCGGCCATGTGGTCGCACGCCAGCTCGCCGCCGCCGGCCGCAGCGTGCTGGCGCTGGACCAGGTGCCGGTACAGCATCCGCCCTGCCCTGTCGTTCGGCAGCCGTATGGTCCTGTCATGCGGCGTTCCAGCCGAAGCCTGTCGTTCGCAGGGCGGAGGCACACTCCGGGGCGTTCACGCCCTTCCGCGATCCGCTCCGGCCTGGTCGATCGGCCGCGGGCTTCAGGCCTTCGGCTGTTCCAACCTCAAGCGATCACGCCCTAACCTGCCTCCAGCACCGCCGCGCAAGCCTCAGGCAAACGCGGCGCCGGGCCGGGCGGGCGCGGTGCCGGGCGGCGCGCCTCGGGGCTCAGCCACCAGGCAAGCGAGGCATCGCAGCCATCGCCCGGCGGGGGCGGCGGCAGGCCGCGGCAATCCGGCTGGTCGGGCGGGCAGCGCAGCCGGATGTGCATGTGGCTGTCATGGCCGCGCCAGGGGCGCACCCAGCGCAGCCAGGGGGCGCCAGCGTGGGTACGGCAGAGCTCGCGCTTGATGGCATGGTTGACCAGCACCCGGTCGATACCGGGGCTTTCGGCCGCCAGCCGGATCAACGCCGCATGCTGCGGCCGCCAGCGCGCCCGGTCGACGCCGCTTTCATCCGGCAGCACCAGCGAAGGCACGCTGATATCCTCGCGCGCCGCGGCCGGCACCCCCGGCTTGGGCGACAGTTCCAGCCAGATGTCGGCATCGAGCCCGGTCTGGTGGCTGGCATGGCCCCAGGGCAGCGGCCCACCACGTGGCTGCGCCATGTCGCCGATCCAGAGTACCGGGAAACCCTGCCGCTGCGCCCTGGCTGTGAAGTCGCGCAGAAAGGTGACGAGGGCGGGGTGCCCCCAATGGCGGTTGCGGGAGACCCGCACCGCCTGCCAGCCCGGCCCCTCCGACGGCAGCGCGACCGCGCCGGCAAGGCAGCCGAGCGAGGTGCCGCCGATGATATGCGGCGGCCCGGCGGCCGGGCCGCGCACGGCGGCCCAGTCGCTGGCCTCGCCACGCTGCGCCGCCGCCGGCGCGAGGCCGGCGGCGAGCAGCAGGATGAGGAGCGCGAGGCGCCTCAGAACCGTCGCTCGAAGACGGTGATGGTATCGCCCGGCTGGACCAGCGATTCACGCTGCGCGCGATATTCCACCGGCCGTCCATCCGGTCCGATGCGGGTGATGGACACGTAATCGCGAATGGCGCGATAGTTGAAGCCGCCGGCAACGGCGACCGCGGTGAGGGCCGTCATCCCCGGTTGATAGGGGAATTGCCCGCCGCGTTCCACCATCCCGAGCACGAAGATCGGCCGGTAGGTGACCACCTGCACCGCAACGGAGGGATCGCGGAACAGGTTCTTGTTCCGCATCTCGGTAGCGATGTTCTGCTCCACCTCTCCGGTGGTCAGGCCGGCGGCGCGCACGGTACCGACCAGCGGCAGGGCGATGGTCCCGGCGTCCGAAACCCGGAAATCGCCGGTCAGTCGCGGATCGTTGAACACCGTGACCCGCACCTGGTCCTCCGGGCCAAGGCGGTAGGCCGCGAGCGACGCGTCGGGCAGCGGCGGCAGCCCCGCCCCGGGCGAGGCGCAGGCGGCCAGGGTGCTCATCGTCAGCAGGCAGAACAGGCGACGTCCGGTCATCATCTTGCTTTCCCATTTAGGTGTGTGCGACAGCACCGCCGCACGCGGCACGATAGGCGACACGATCTTCCTGCCAGAGCGCAGGCCGCGCGCACATTCCCGTTTCCTTGCGCGAGTGGTTCATCACGCCGATGTTTGCGTGGTGTCGCGATGTTCGCCGTGGCGTTGATTGACCCGCTTCTTCGCGTGCGCGTATTGCCCATCCCGAGTCAGCGCCGTCGCGAAGGGAAGACTGCACCCGCATGCTCGACAGACCGGTTGAGTCACGTCCACCTTCCGACAAACGTCCCAATCTGCGAACGCCGACACCGGTTGCCGCGCCGATTGAACCGGAGGGCATGACGGTTGCTGCGCTGATCGCCGCGTTGCGGCGACGTCGCTGGGTTCTGATCCTCTGCGCGCTGCTCTTCCCGATCGCGGCCTATGTCGCGGCGAAGCAGTTGACGCCGCGCTACACCGCCTCGACCACGGTGATGTTCGAGCCGACGGATTACGCCGCCCGCGAGCTGCAGAGCATCCTGCGCGACGAGACGACGACCGATGCGGTGCTCGCCAGCCAGGTCGAGGTGATCCGCAGTCTTTCCGTCGCCCGCCGCATCGTGCGGGAATTCAACCTGACGGAGAGCGAGGAATTCAGCTGGTGGGTGAACGAGGCGAAGCGCGTCGAAACGCTGCGCTACCGCTGGCAGGACGCGCTGGCCCGCCGTCTCGGCGCAATCTCGCCGAACCTGGCCGAGCTAGTGGCGCCGGAGCCGCCGGAGCCGATGCCGCCGGAGGAGGAAGCCAACATCTCCGCCGCCGAGGCGGTGCGCAACCGGCTGCTGGTTCAGGTGGTGCGCAACTCGCGCGTGCTGAACATACAATTCACCTCCGAGGATCCGAAGCTTGCCACCGAGGTCGCCAACATGGCGGCGGAGCTCTACATCGCCGATCAGCTGGAGATGAAGTTCAACGCGGTGCGCCGCGCCAATGACTGGCTCGACAGCCGCGTTGCCCAGCTGCGCCGGGAGCTGCAGCTCACCGAGAGCCGGATCGCGGAACTGCGCACCAGTTCGGGCCTGACCCGGGGCGTCAGCGCCGGGCTGGCGACGGAGCAGGTCAGCCGCATCAACACCGACCTGATCGAAAGCCGCAACCTGCTGGCGACCGCGGAAGCGCGGCTGAATGCCGCGCGGGCCGGCGGCGGCGCCGACCTCACCGCGCTCGGCGCGGCCAATCTCACCAGCGGGCGCGCTGCCCGCGACGAGGCGCGGCGCGATCTGGAACGGTTGCAGGCCACCCTCGGCAGCAACCACCCGGATGTCCGCGCCGCGCGGTCCCGGCTGGCGGAGACCGAACGCGCCGTCGGCGGCGAGACCAGCCGCGTGGTCCAGGCGCTGGATGCCGAGGCGCGCGCCGCCCGGGCCCGGGTCCGCAGCCTGGAGGAGGCGCTGCGAAGCCAGGAAGCCCGGGTCAACCAGTCGCAATCCGCCGAGATCCAGGTGGCGGCGCTGGAGCGCGACGCGGAAGCCTCCCGCAGCCTGCTGCGTGCGGTGCTGGAACGCTCGCAGCAGACCGTGTCGCAGACCGCGATCGAGAAGCCGGATGCGCGGGTGCTGAGCCCTGCCACCGTCCCGGGGGAGCCGAGTTTTCCGAAGGTGTCCCTGTTCGTCGTCGCCGCCGCCATCCTTGGCGTGCTGTTCGGTCTGCTGGTGATCTGGTTCCTCGAACAGGCGGACAGCACCATCCGCTCGGGCGAGGAGGTGCGGGCGGCGCTCGGCCTGCCCTGCCTGGCGCTGGTGCCGATGCTGCGACGCGGGCTGCTCGGCCGCCACCGGGTCGAGGATTACGTGGTGCGCAAGCCGCTCAGCCCCTTCTCGGAGAGCATGCGCACGCTCCGCGCCGCGCTCTGGCTGGGGACGGAGCCGCCGCGCGTCGTGGTCATCACCGCGGCCCGGCCCGGCGAGGGCAAGACCACCACCTCCGTCGCCCTGGCGCGCAGCGCCGCAATGAACGGGGAACGGGTGCTGCTGATCGATTGCGACGTGCGGCAGCCCTCGCTGGGCCGGGTGTTCCGCTGCGAGGGCGCGCCCGGCGTCACCGACCTGCTGCTGGGCCAGGCGTTGCTGGAGCGCATCATCCGCCGCGACCACCTTTCCTCGCTCGACTACATCCCGGCGGGGGCGGCGGAGATCCATTCGCTCGGCCTGTTCATGTCGGAAGCGATGGCCGGGCTGCTCGACCGGGTCCGCCGCGACTACGACCTGATCGTGCTGGACGCCCCGCCGGCGCTGGCCATGGCGGATGCCCGCGTGGTGGCGCGGCTGGCCGATGCAACCTTGCTTTGCATCCGCTGGCGCGATACCCCCCGCTCGGTCGTGCGCAACTCCCTCGGCCTGCTCGAGGAAGCGCATGCCCGGGTGGTGGGTGCGGCGCTGACCCAGGTCGATGCCAAGGTGCACGGCCGTTCCGGCTACGCCGATGCCGAGGTCTACCACCCGCGCTACGGAGGCTATTTCAGGGAGTAGCGGGGCGATGGGCTGCTATCTGGTCACCGGCGGCGCCGGTTATGTCGGCAGCCACCTGGTGCGGGCGCTGGCCGACCGCGGCGACACCGTTGTGGTGGTGGACGACCTCCGCCAGGGCCACCGCGGCGCGGTGCCGGAAGGGGTCGAGCTGATCCGCAGCGACCTCGCCGACCGCAAGCGGCTGGGCGAGGTCTTCGCCAGCTGGCGCTTCGATGCGGTGTTCCATTTCGCCGCCCTGTCGCTGGTCGGCGAGAGCATGCGCGACCCGTTGCGCTACTGCATGGAGAACCTCTCGAACAGCCTCGGCCTTGCCGATGCCGCGGTGAAGGCCGGCTGCCTGCGCTTCGTGCTCTCCTCCACCGCGGCGCTGTTCGGCGACCCCGAGCAGGTGCCGATCCCTGAGGATGCCAGGCTCGCGCCGACCAACGCCTATGGCGAGAGCAAGCTGATGGTCGAGAAGGGGCTGCTCTGGGCGGATCGGGTGCATGGGCTGCGCTCCGCCTGCCTGCGCTACTTCAATGCCGCCGGCGCCGACCCGGAAGGGCGAATCGGCGAGGACCACGAGCCGGAGACGCATCTGGTGCCGCTGGCGATCGGCGCGGCGCTCGGCCTGCGGCCGCCGCTGACCGTCTTCGGCACCGACTACCCGACGCCGGATGGCACCTGCATCCGCGACTATGTCCATGTGACCGACCTCGCCGACGCGCATCTGCGGGTGCTGGACCGGCTGGAGCAGGGCAGCGTCCGCTACAACCTCGGCAATGGCACCGGCTATTCGGTGCGGCAGGTGATCGAGGCGGTGGAGCGCATCGGCGGCCGGCCGGTGCCGCACAGCCTCGGGCCGCGCCGCGCTGGCGACCCGGCGGTGCTGGTGGCCTCCTCCGAACGGCTGCAGCGCGAGACGGGGTGGTTGCCGCGCTTCGGCGCGCTGGACGACATCGTCCGAACCGCCTGGGCCTGGCACGCCGCGCATCCGCGGGGTTACGGCGACCGCTGAGCCGCCGCCATCGGCCGCCCCTACGCCGTCAGCCGATCGAGCCGCGGCAACCGGGAGAAGACCAGGCGCTTCAGCAGGATCGGCACGCCGATCCCGAGCGCCAGCGCCACCGCCACATGCAGCGGAAAATGCGCCGCATCCCAGCTTGCGCCGAAGCGCAGCAGCAGCGCCTTGCCGCCGCCGATCGCCAGGGTGTTGAACAGGTAGATCGCCATCGCGTAATGGCCGAGCACCAACGGCCACTGGAGGCGCGCGACCAGCGGCCGGCGCACCAGCCCGTGCAGTGCCGGAATGGCCAGCAGGCCGCAGAGCAGCAGCGCTTGGTGCGGCCTTAGATGCCAGGGCGCATCAACCCATATGGTCATGGACGCCAGCAGCCCGGCGCCGAAAAGCGACCACCATAGCGGCAGCCAGCGGTCGAACAGCGGCAGCAGCCGGTCCTGCCGCTCCGCCACCCAGATGCCGGCGGCGAAGAACAGGAAGAAGCCGGCGACCCGGTCCAGGTACATCACCGGCGGAATCTCGACCAGTTGCAGCGCGAAGCCCAGCAGCACCAACCCGGTGCTGCCCACCCCGCAACGCCGCAGCACCACCGCCAGCACGGTACTGACGAACAGCACCAGCAGGTACCAGACGGTCAGCGCAGGGCTGTGCTCGGTGTGCCAGAACAGCGTAGCCAGCCCGCCGCCGAACCCGCCCTGCGGCACATTGTCCACATGGGCGAAGCGCATCGCCACCAGCTTCGCCACCAGGATCAGCAGCCCGAGCGCGAAGAACGGCAGCAGCAGCCGCTCTGCCCGCCGCGCCAGCAGTCGCGGCCAGCCGGCGATGGGGGTGGCGAGCGCCCCGCTCAGCACCGCCACCGTTCCGCTGAGATAGAGGAAGAAGGGCATGTGGAAGCGGTAGATGGCGTAGCGCAACGGCTCATACCAGCCGACATCGGCGGGCGGCGCCTGCGCCACCACATGGCCCAGCACCACCAGCAGGATGGTGATGCCCTTGGCGCGGTCGAGGTCGAGGCGCCGCGTCCTGGCCGGCTTGGCCACGGGCGCCTGCTGTTCGGCCACGCGGCGTGACGCCTCAGCCGCTGCGAGCAAAAGCCGGATGGCCCGCGTTGCTGCCGCGCCGCCCGCCCTGGCGCCGGCGCTGTTCCGCCAGCGCCCGGCCATCCTCCCGGGCGCGGGCCAGGGCGGCGGCGAAGAAGCTGAATTGCACCACTGCCGTGCTGGCGATCAGCGTGTTGTCGAAGGCGCTGTGCAGCAGCGCCGCCAGCAGCGCCGCGCGCAGAACCAGCTTCTCGGCCGGCGGCGCGTTGCGCGACCCGCCCCAGATCCAGGCGATGATCGAGAGGAAGATGGCGGCGCAGCCGATGATGCCGGCATCGACCGAAAGCCGCAGATACTCGTTGTGCGCCGCGGTGCTGCGCAGCAGCTTGATGGTCGGGTCCTCCGGGTTGACGATCAGCTTGCCGGCGCCGAGGCCGAAGCCGAACAACGGACGCGCCTCGATGGCCTCGATGAAATAAGGCCAGATGATGTCGCGGCCGGAGAAATTATCGGCGGCGCCGATGAAGCGGTCGAGCGCGAAGACCAGCACCGGCCCCAGCACCACCAGCCCCGGCACCATGCCGCCCATCACCAGATCCACCTTGCGCCGCAGCGGGAAGACCTTCCGCCCGGAGAGCAGGAACACCAGCAGCAGGAAAAGGGTCACGGAGATGAAGGGTGCCCGCGCCTGGGTCGCCAGCAGGATGGCGAGGTCGAGCCCGCCGATCACCAGCCAGGTGAGCCGGAAGCCCCGCAGGTATTCCAAGGTCGCGGCAAAGATGGCGGTGACGCAGAAGCCGGCCAGGAAGGGCGGCGTATGCATTCCCTGCAGCCGGCCGATGGCGTCGAACATCGGATAGAGCCCAAGCACATGCACCACGCCACCGACCAGCAGGCTGATGATCGGCACGAAGGTCACGCCGCGCACCACCATGGACCAGACCCGCCGCGGTGCCATGGCGAAGCCGAGCACGAAGGGCGCGGTGGAGCCGATCAGGCTGCGTATCATCTCCCCGGTGGTCACCACCCGGCCGATCGGCAGCACCACGATGCTGATCGCGGCGATGGCGGCGAAGGTCAGGAAGGGCCAATTGATCGAGCGTTCCGGGCCGTAGCGCAGCAGCAGCGCGCCGGCCAGCGCGAAGGGCACCACCTTCACCAGCGCCCCCGCCGCGGCACCGCCGCCGAGGGAGGCGAGCATGCCGGCATCCACCTGCAGATCGATCCCGAGGCCGAAGGTCAGCACCAGCGCAACGACCATTGCCGCCGGGAATTGGTAGAAGGCCATCACCGCCAGTGCGAGCACCGGCAGCGGCAGCAGCAGCAGGAGTGTCATGGGGAAGAACACCGCCCCGAGCAGCAGCGACGCTGCCAGCCCGAGCGCAATGATCCCCTGGATGTGTGGTGCCGGCAGGGCAAGCATGCGCAAGGTTGTCCCATGCCGCCGCCGGTCCGGCCAATCAGCGTTTTGTCAGGAGAGTGCATGCAGCAGCGCGTTCGCGCAGCGAAACACGCGGGCGCAGCGCCGCGTCAGGCGGGCCTCACGCGGTTACGCTTCTTCTTCATCAGCTGGGTAATCCTCTATCATCTCAACCTGCCGTTGCAGGTCGATGCGATCTGGCCGCAACTGCATTGGCCGGAAGCGCTGCTGCGGCACGGCTACCTTGGTGTGGATGGCTTCTTCCTGCTGTCGGGCTTCGCCCTCTGGCTCGGCTACGGCACGCGGCCACCCTGGAGCTCGGCGACGGTCCGCGACTTCCTGCTGCGCCGTGTGGCGAAGATCTGGCCGCTGCATGCGCTGGCGTTGCTGGCGCTGGCGCTGCTGGTCGGGCTGAGCGTGCTCGCCGGCCTGCCGATCCGCGATCCGGAACGGTTCGGGCTCGACGAGTTCGTGCTGCAACTGCTGCTGGTCAATGCGTGGGAGACCTCCCAGCGCTTCGCCTGGAACTACCCCTCCTGGGCGCTATCGGTGGAATGGGCCGGCTACCTTGCCTTTCCGCTGCTGCTCCGGGGCGTTGTGGGCGTGCCGCGCTGGGCCTCCCCGCTGGTGGCGCTGGCGGCATTCGGTGGGCTCTGGCGCTTCGCCTCGGCGGTGCCGGAGGTGGGGCTGAACTGGACCCTGCATCTCGGCCTGGTGCGATTCGGGCTGGAGTTCACCCTGGGGCTGGCGCTCGGCCGCATGGCGACCGAAGGGATGCTGCCGCGGGCGCTGCCACTGCTGGCGGTGGCGGCGCTGCCGGTCGGCGTGCTGTGGTGGGACGACGCGCTCTCGGTGCTGGGGCTGACCGGGCTGATCGTCGCGGTGTGGCAGGCCGGAACCGCGGGCAGCCGGGCGGCGCAGCCGGCACCGGCGCGACCGGACCTGCTGCTGCGGCTCGGCGAGGCCTCCTTCGGCGTCTATCTCTGCTGGGTCTTCGTCGAGGCGGTGCTGGTGCTGGTGCTGCGGCTGGTGGAGCCGGGGCCGACGGGGCGGGTCGGGCTGATGCTGGCTGGCTTCGTGGCGAGCCTTGTCGCCGGCTGGCTCGCCTGGCGCTGGGTGGAGGTGCCGGCGCATCGCTGGATCATCCGCCGGGCCGCGGCGCCGCCGCGAAGGCAGGAGGCGGGCGCGACGGCCAGCTCGTAGCCGGCGGCGTCAGCCGGCGCGGGCTTCGGAACCAGGCCGTTCGAGCATCATCCGGCCGGCCGCGGTCAGGGTAACCCTGGCCGCCGCCATGCCGCCCGCCCCGCCCGGGATGATGCGCACCAGCTCCTCGGCCAGCGCATCCTCCCAGATCGACAGCCGTGGGCAGGAGGTGCGCCAGCCCTCCATCGCCTCGGCATAGGGCCGTGGGGCCTCGCCGATCCAGGCGAGGAATTGGCGCAGCAGCATCCGGTCCGGGGCAAGGGCGGCATCGGCCATGGCGGGATCCTCCGCGGCGAGGCTGTACCCGTCCGGCCCATCAGGTCCAATCCGAAGCGCGGATCGTGGCGATAGGGCAGACAGGCAGCGGGGCCAGCTACCCCAACAGCAGCGGCACCAGCGAGGCCACCAGCAACAGCGCCATCACCCGGTTGAACCAGACCAGCGCCGCCGGCTTCAGCATTCGCGCCACGCCGCGCCCGAGCACCGCCCAGCCGAGCAGGGACAGGAAGGCCACCGGGGCGAAGATCGCCGCCAGCACCAGTGCATCCAGCAGCACGCCGGCGCTGGTTCCGGTGTATGTGGCGACGGCGCCGGTGGCGATGATCCAGGCCTTGGGATTCACCCATTGGAACAGCGCGGCCTGCCATAGCCGCATCGGTCGCGCCGCCGTTGGCCGCTCGGCCATATCGGGCGGCGCGGTGGCCAGCGCCCAGGCCAGCCACAGCATCCAGGCCGCACCGCCCCAGCGCAGCCCGGCCTGAAAGCCCGGGCTGCGGTGCAGCGCCTCCGCCGCCCCCAGCGCCACCAGCACCAGCATGAGCGGAAAGCCGAGCGACACGCCGAGCATGTGCGGCACGCTCCGCCGCAGGCCGAAATTTGCCGCGGAGGCGGCGACCATGGCGTTGTTCGGCCCCGGCGTCGCCGACATGGACACGGCGAAGCCGGCAGCCGCGGCGAGCCAGCCGAGCTCCTGCATCACGCGCCGCCCGGCCGGTGCCGCGGATGGCCGAAGCTCTCCACGGCACCGCCCTGGCTACGCCGCCTCGGCCGGCACCACACTGGTCCAGCCATGCGGATCGTTGCTGCGACCATACTGGATGCCGGTGATGGTGTCGTAGAGCTTCTGGGTCAGCTCGCCGGTCTCGCCGCCGTTGATGACCACGTTCTCCCCCTTGTAGCCGAGGGTGCCGACCGGGGAGACCACGGCGGCGGTGCCGGTGCCCCACATCTCGCGCAACGTGCCGTCCCGCCCGGCCTGCATCACCTCCTCGATGCTGATCGGGCGTTCGCTGACCCGCAGGCCCCAGTCGCGCATGAGTTGCAGGGCGCTGTTGCGGGTGACGCCGTCGAGGATGGTGCCGGCAAGCGGCGGGGTGATCACCTCGTCGCCGATGCGGATCATGATGTTCATGGTCCCCACCTCATCAAGGAATTTGCGCTGCACGCCATCGAGATAGAGCACCTGGGTGTAGCCGGCCGCCTCGGCGTCCCGCTGGCCGGCCAGGCTCGCGGCGTAATTCGCCGCCGTCTTGGCCTCGCCGAGGCCCCCCTTCACCGCGCGGACATGGGTGTCGGAGGCCAGGATCTTCACCGGCTTCACGCCTTCCTTGTAGTAGCTGCCGACCGGCGAGAGGATCAGGAAGTACAGGTAGCTGTGCGCCGGATGCACGCCGAGCATCACATCCGTGGCGATGACGGTCGGGCGCAGGTAGAGGGAGGTTCCCGGCTTGTGCGGCACCCATTCCTGGTCCACCGCCACCAGCGCCTCGAAGCTTTGGCGGATGACGTCCACCGGCAGTTCCGGCATGCACATGATCTTCGCCGAGGTGTTGAAGCGCTCGGCATGGCGCTGGGCGCGGAACAGGCGGATCTGGCCGTCGCTGCCGCGGAATGCCTTCAGCCCGTCGAAGATCGCCTGGCCGTAGTGCAGCACGGTGGTGGCGGGGTCCATGCTGATGGGGCCGTAGGGGACGATGCGCGGCGAGTGCCACCCTTTGCCCTCGTCGTAATTCATCAGGAACATGTGGTCGGTCAGCGCCTTGCCGAAGGACAGCGCGTCATCCGCGGGCTTCGGCTTGGGCGTGGTGGTGCGGGTGATCGGGAAAAGGCCCATGCTCTGCGTTCCTTCTCGTGGTCTTCGGCTGATGTTGCTTGGCTACCGTGAATACGGCCCCACCGGGAACGGGGAGAAGCCGGTTTGCCCGGCCCAGGCCGGCAGGCTTCCGATCCCGGCCGGGGTCCGGCGAATCGCCTCGTGCCAGAGCTGGAACATCCTCGGGGCATCCCCACCTTTGAAAGGAACCAGCGTCATGACATGCTTCTCCGCAATTTCCTTGCTCGTAGCTGGGGTAAGCTAGAATGCTTTGGAAAAATGTGTCAATATGGCTGTCCAAATCGGGCCTGAAGAGGCAGCATGCCAGCCATGCCGGAACAGACTGACCCGAAGCCGGACACCGAGCCGGCCGCCACCACCAGCGCACCCGTCGGAGCCGGACGCAACCTGCTGTTCCTGCGGGAGGAGGAGTTGCGCCTCGCCCAGGACCTGCTGTTCTTCGGCTACCGTGACTTCACCGCCGGGGCCGACCAGCTGCTCGCCGAGCTCGGCATGGGTCGCGCCCATCACCGGGTGCTGCATTTCGTCGGCCGCCGGCCGGGGATCACGGTTGGCGAGCTACTCGGCATTCTCGGCATCACCAAGCAGTCGCTCGGCCGGGTGCTGACGCCGCTGGTCGAGGAGGCCTATGTGCAGCAATCGGCCGGCCGCAACGACCGCCGCCAGCGGCTGCTCTCGCTGACGCCGAAGGGTGAGGCATTGGAACGTCGGCTGTTTGAGCGACAGCGCGAATGGGTGATGCGCGCCTACCGCGAAGCCGGGCCGGTGGCGGTGGACGGCTTCCGCCGGGTGATGCGCGGGCTGATGGGACCGGCAGCGCGGCAGCAGCTCGAACGGCTCGAACAGAAGGACGCGCGGCCTTCCACCGGGCGGCCGCGCGACACACATCTGGCGCCAATCGGCTAGGGCAGAGGCGTCACGCGGGCCGCTTCCTGTCGGTGTGCAACCGCCCTGGACCGGCCGGCTACGGCAGAATCGGCGCCACCCGCGCGCATCTGCCCTATAGTCGTCCACTCGGTGAATGAAGGAGAGATCGGGGCCATGCCCGGCGAGACACTTGTGGACACGGCGCATCTGCTGGTCGTCGACGACGACGCCCGGCTGCGCTCGCTGTTGCAGCGTTTCCTGGCGGAGCAGGGTTTCCGCGTGACCGTCGCCGCCGACGCCGCGGCGGCGCGCGCCGCCCTGACCTCCGTCGCCTTCGACCTCGTGGTGCTCGATGTGATGATGCCCGGCGAAAGCGGACTGGAATTGGTCGAGTCGCTGCGCCGCGAGGGCAATGACGTGCCAGTGCTGATGCTCACCGCTCGTGGCGGCCCGGATGACCGCGTCGCCGGCTTCGAACTGGGCGCCGATGACTACCTCGGCAAGCCCTTCGACCCGCGCGAGCTGGCGCTGCGCATCCGCACGATTCTTCGCCGGGTGACGCCGCCGCCGCCGCAGCTGCT
The DNA here is from genome assembly GCF_014283215.1 of Siccirubricoccus deserti. Lineage (GTDB taxonomy): Bacteria > Pseudomonadota > Alphaproteobacteria > Acetobacterales > Acetobacteraceae > Siccirubricoccus > Siccirubricoccus deserti. The sequence goes on along the minus strand of NZ_JACOMF010000006.1, from coordinate 192,709 downwards.
GCCGGCCGCGCCGGTGCAGCTCGGCATGCGCTGGTTCGACGCCGAGCGCAGCGAGCTGCGCGGGCCGGACGGCACGGTGCGGCTGACCGGCGGCGAGGCCTCGCTGCTGGCGGCGCTGGCCCGCCGCGCCGGCGAGGTGTTGAGCCGCGAGGACATCGCCACCGCGCTTGGCACGCCGGAAGCCGGCGAACGCGCGGTGGACGTCCAGGTGACCCGGCTGCGCCGCAAGATCGAGCCCGACCCGCGCGAGCCGCGCTTCCTGCACACCATCCGCCACCGCGGCTATGTCCTGCGGCCCGGGCCTTGAGCTTGCGGACACCAACCCGGCCGGTCCCCGACGCGCCGGCGCGGCTGGGCGGCCGGCTGCCGCTGTTCCGCGATCTGCTGCCGCGCGGGCTGCTCGGCCGCTCTGTACTCATCATCCTGGTTCCGATCCTGCTGCTGCAGGCGGTGGCGCTGCAGCTGTTCTATGGCGGCCACCTCGACGTGATCTCCCGCCGCCTGGCCGGCGGCGTCGCCGGCGATGTGGCGATGCTGGTGGAGTTGCTGCAGCGGGAGACGATCGAGGACCGCAGCTGGATCTTCCGCGAGGCCTCCTGGCGGCTTGACCTCGCCCTAGCCTTCGAGGCGGGCGCCCGGCTGAATGCGGTGGAACGCCGCGCCAGCATGCCGCTGCTGCCGCTGGAGGAGGACCTCAACCGCGCGCTCGAGGAACGCCTGCGGCTGCCCTTCGACACCGACTGGCAATCCGACCCGCGCAGCGTGATCATCCGGGTGCAGACCCCGGATGGCGTGCTGCATGTGGAAGCCCCGCGCAAGCGGTTGTTCACCGCCACCCTCTACCTCTTCGTCATCTGGCTGGTCGGCTCGGCGCTGCTGCTCTCGGCGGTTGCGGTGGTGTTCATGAAGAATCAGGTGCGGGCGATCCGCCGGCTGGCCGGCGCGGCGGAGGCTTTCGGGCTCGGCCGCGACATCGGCACCATCAAGCCGGAGGGCGCGGCGGAGGTGCGGCAGGCGGCTCAGGCCTTCAACCGCATGCAGGACCGCATCCGCCGCTTCGTCGGCCAGCGCACCGACATGCTCGCCGGCATCAGCCACGACCTGCGCACCCCCCTCACCCGGATGCGGCTGGCGCTGGCGATGCTGCCCCGCAGCGCCGACACCGAGGAGGATCTCTCGGCGCTGACCGCCGATGTCGAGGAGATGGAGCGGATGATCGCCGCCTATCTCGCCTTCGCCCGGGGCGAGGGCACCGAGCAGGCGGCGCCGGCCGATCTGGTGGAGCTGGTGCAGGAGGTCGCGGCCAAGGCCCGCCGCTCCGGCGCCACGGTCGAGGTGGTGGCGCCCTCCGGCCTCATGCTGCCGCTGCGCGCCGATGCGCTGCGCCGCTGCCTCGGCAACCTGCTCGACAATGCGCGGCGGCATGGGCGGCTGATCATGGTGGCGGTGGATACGGTCTCGCGCGGCGAACCGGGCGACGAGGCGGCGCCGGCCTGGGCACAGATCACGGTGGATGACGACGGGCCGGGGATTCCGGCGGCGGGGCGCGAGGCCGCCTTCCGCCCCTTCGCCAGCGGCGCCCCCGGCGGCACCGGCCTGGGGCTGGCGATCGCCCGCGACATCGTCCGCGCGCATGGCGGCGAGATCGCGCTGGAGCAAAGCCCGCTGGGCGGCCTCCGGGCGCGGCTGCGGCTACCGGTGTAGCCCGTCGTCTTCAGAGCAGCTTCACGCCTTCAGGCTGCCAGCCTGCCGGCGATCCGCTCTGGCAACCAGAGGCTGGGCGGCGCGGACGGCACCAAGCTTCGGCTGCTCACGGGCACGTCGGTTTCGCCGTCCCGGTCGCCTCTGCATAGTTGGCTGGCGAAACATCGCGCCGGCAGCGCCGGCGCATCGCCTGGGGAGTGAAAGCATGCGGATAGTGATGGCGGTCGGCTTCGCGCTTCTGGTGGGCCTGCCGCTGGCCGGCTGCATCAGCAGCAGCAACCCCTCGCCGCCGCCGCAGACCATCGTGGTGCCGCCGGGGACCGTCCTTACCCCGGCGCGCTGACGGCTGCGCCGCCGCGCCCTGTTGGCCGGCGCGCTCGGCGGCTGCGCGGCGCGGCTCGCTGGCCCCGGCCGCCCGGCGGAGGGCGGACCGCGACTGCACCTGGTGCGGCGCGGCTGGCACACCGACCTCGGGCTGCCGGCCGGGGTGCTGGACCGGCGGCTGGCCGGGCTGTTTCCGGGCGCGGCCTGGATGGTCCTTGGCTTCGGTGACCGCGACTATGTGCTGGCGGAGAGCCCTGGCCTCGGCACCTCCCTGGCGGCGCTCTGGCCCAGCCCGGGGGCGATCCTCGTCACCGGGCTGCGGGTGGCCCCCGATGCGGCTTTCGGCGCGGCGGCCTCGATCCCGCTGCGGCTGCCACCGGGCGGGATGGAAGGGGTAGCCGGCTTCATTACCGCCTCCCTCGCCGCGGCGGAGCCGCTGCGGGCGGGGCCCTATCCCGGCAGCCTGTTCCTGCCCGCGTCCCGCGAGTACAGCGCCTTCTACACCTGCAACACCTGGACGGCGGAGGGACTGGCCGCGGCGGGGCTGCCGGTGGTGCCGGCCGGCATCCTGTTCGCGGCGCAGATCAACGCCCTGGGCGAGGCGCTGCGGGCGGCCGGATATGGCTGATCAGAACAACGCGGCGAAGGGCAGCACCGCCACGGTATCACCGGGCGCCACCGTCAGCACCGCCTCATCCAGCTCGGCGAAGGCGTCGCTTTCGGTGAGCGAGCTCAGCAGCCCGGCGCCGTCGCGTTCGAATTTCCGGGCGACCGGCAGGGGCAGCCCGGCCTCCAGCCGCACCCGCACGTATTCCCGCCGCCCGGCCTTCTTGCGGTAGCCGAACCCGGCCCGGGCGGCGAAGCGCGGCAGCGGCTCCGGCACCGCCCCGCCGAGCCGCAGCACCAGCGGCCGCGCCAGATGCAGGAAGGTGACCACGGCGGCCACCGGATTGCCCGGCAGCCCGACCACCGGCGTGCCATCGACCACCCCCATGGCCGCCGGCCGCCCCGGCTTCACCGCCAGCCGCCAGAACACCAGCCGGCCGCCCTGCTCGATCGCGGTGCGGACATGGTCCTCCTCCCCGGTCGAGACGCCGCCCGAGGTGAGCAGCAGATCGTGCGAAGCCGCCGCCGCCCGCAGCGCCGCGGCGGTCGCCACGGGGTCATCGGGCAGGATGCCGAGGTCGATCGCCTCCACCGGCAGCCCTGCCAGCAGCGCCAGCAGGGTGAAGCGGTTGCTGTCATGGGTCTGGGCCGGGCCGAGCGGCGTGCCTGGCGATGCCAGCTCATCCCCGGTGGAGAAGACGCCGACCCGCACCAGCGGCGCCACCGGCAGGGCGCTGACGCCGAGTGCCGCCGCCAGCCCGATCTCCGGCGCCCGCAGCCGCCGTCCGGCGGGCAGCGCGGCGGCGCCCTGCGGCACGTCCTCGCCGGCCGGCCGGGCATTGGCACCAGGCTTCAGCCCAGGCGGCACCAGTATCGCCTCGGCCTCCAGCCGCGCATCTTCCTGCATCACCACCGTATCGGCGCCGGGCGGCATGGGCGCGCCGGTAAAGATCCGCACCGCCGCGCCAGGACCGAGCGCCGCCGCCGCCTGCCCCGCCGCCACCCGCCCCTCCAGCCGCAGCGCCGTCGCGCCGGTGGCGCCGAGGTCGGCATGGCGGAAGGCATAGCCATCGACCGCGGAGTTGAAGAACGGCGGCAGCGGCAGCGGTGCGATCAGCGGCCGCGCCAGCACCCGGCCCAGCGCCTGGCGCAGCGGCACCGCTTCCTCCCCGACCAGTGGCGGCACGCGGTCGGCGATCAGGGCGGCGGCGGCTTCCACGCTCAGCAAGGGGCCGCCGAAGGCGAAGCAATCGTCGGAAAGCTGGGCCATGGGCCGATCCTACCAGGAACCCGCGTCCACGGCGTAGCGCAAGGCGAGGTCGGCGATCGCCTCGGCGTCGTCCAGCGCCGCCCAGGGCAGGGCGGCGGGCGGGGCTGTATCGCTGGCGATGGCGAGGATGGCCGGGTCCTCCGGGTGCAGCCAGGGCTTGGCGTTGGCGGCGCGATGAACCTCGATCTTCGGATGACGGTCGCGCTTGAAGCCCTCGACAATCACCAGATCCACCGGGGAGAGATGGCTGAGCAGCTCCGGCAGCGCCGGCTCCGGCATGCCGCGCAGCTCGGTCAGGAGGGCCCAGCGCTGGTCGGAGCCGACCAGCACCTGCCGCGCCCCGGCCTGGCGGTGGATCCAGCTGTCCTTGCCCGGGGTGTCGATGTCAAAGCGGTGATGGGCGTGCTTGATGGTGGAGACGCCCACCCCCCGCGCGACCAGACAGGGGATCAGCTTCGCCAGCAAGGTGGTCTTGCCGGCCCCGCTCCAGCCGGCGAGGCCAATCAGCTTCATGGCGCCAGGCCCATAGGTGGAGCGGTCGGAGTCACGCGGCTCGTCCGGACGCTGCGGCGTTCAGACCGCTCCGCGATCCGATCCAGTTTGCGCCAACCGCCTTCGCGCCCGGGGCGATCACCGCCGCGCCTGCCTTCGCCAGCTCCTGGTCCACCCACAGCGCGTGATGTTCCTTCGCCTAGTTGGCATCGACCTGGCCGGCGCCCATGCGCCTTCCATGCCGGCCTTCCCGATGTAGATGTGCGCCAGCATGGCGGCAACCGTCGGTACCGCCAGCAGCCCGTGCACGACAGGAGAAAGCGGCTGTCCGGCATTACCGGTGACGGCAAGGGGAAGACCAGTACATATCCCGCCGCCCGGCACGGTGATCCGGAAGATCGGCTCGCACCCGGTGTTACAGCGCCCCGCCGGCGGGTGGCTGCTGCGCCTGAAGCCACCGCCGGCCTTCAACCGGGCGATGTCGAACTGGTCCGGGATGGGCTGGCGTAGCAGGAGTAGCCGCAACCGATGCCCCGATCCTTGTCATGCGGCACCCCTGCATCGGCGGTGGTGTAGAAGCAGCTCACCAGGCAGGCCGCGGCGCAGGGCGCATCGGTGCCATGCATGCCGGCGATGGAGATGCTGCGCTCGCCCGGCCTGCCGTCGATGATGGTGACGAGGCAACGCCGGTTGGTGCCCCAGGGCATCTCATGCTTAATTTATGATTTATGCGGGCAGCTCGCTGGCGGCCTGTTCGATCTCGATCGCGATGCGCCCCAGGGCGCCGACCGCGCGGTAGAAGCGGGCCGCCGCGGCGACCTCCAGATCGGCGAAGCAGCGGCCGGCCCAAGGGCGCAGATGCCGGGCGAAGAACTCCGCCGCCGCATCCGGCGCCGCGCCGCCGAAGCGGTCCTCGATCAGCCCGGCATAGGCCTCGCAGACGAAAGCGATGTGGTCCTCGGGCTCCGGCACGCCGGCGGCGCGGGCGATGCCGAGGGCGCCCAGTGTGGCGCGCAGCTCGGCCAGCGGCCGCTCATGCAGGAAGCCGGTCAGGTAGTAGGAGGCATAGGGCAGCAGCTCGCCGCGGCCGACGCCAATGAACAGGTCGAAGAACTCGCGCTCCGCCGTCTCCGGCCGTGCCGCCGCGGCGGCTTCCGCCAGCCGGGCGAAGGCGGTGCCCAGCGGCGTCGCATCGCCGTCGAGCCGGGCAAGGCCGGCGAGCAGCGCCGCATCCGGGGCAGCGGACAGCAACCGGCCGAGCAGCGCGAAAAGCTGCGCCCGCTCCCTGTCCACCGCATCCGGTCCCGCCGCTTCCACTCTAGCCACACCCTCTCGCAAAATCGTCGCCTGCATGAAGCGGTGTCCTGAACCAGGCTGCAAGGTGCCGGAACCGACCGAGCCTCCACAAGGATCGGTTCCAGTCGCCGATCAAGCCACGGATGGGGTCAGCTGGGGCGCGCACTGCCATGCGAACGCCGTGGCGAGGGTACCGGCGCGGCAGGCATCTCCGGCACCGGTGGCAGCGGCGGGGCCGGCGGGGCGGCCTGCGCCAGCAACGGCGAGGGTTCGGCCACCGGCGGCGGCGCGTCGGGGACGGCCTCGGCATCCGCCGCCTCTGGCTGCTCGCCGAGCCCGATGGCCTGGGCAAGCAGCCGCTTCACATCGCCGCCCAGCTCCAGGGCAAAGCCCGGCATGCCATCCGGCGCATTGAAATCCCAGGCGTAATCGGCCGGGCCGACATAGTCGCGAATGTCCGGGTCGAGGCTCCACATCCGCCGCAGCGCCGCCTGCCGCAGCGCCGCCGGCACCTCCGCCCGCAGGAAGGCGGTGAAGTCGCTCTCCAAGGTCAGGCTCTCAACCGCGGGCAGGCTGGCCGGGTCGAATTCCGGCACCGCGGGTGGTTCGGGCACGGCTTCCACCGACGCCGGCACGGGCAACGGCTCAGGCGCGGACGGCTCTGCCGCGGCGCGCTTGCGGCGGGACCAGCGGGCGAGAAAGCCTTCCTGCCCGCTCATTCCGCCTCCTTGCCCTGCCGCCCACCCGGCCGCTTGCCCAACGCATCGGGATCGGCCCGGTCGCGGCGGCGCTTGTGGAAGGCGCGCTCGACATGGTGCTCGGCGACGAAGGCTTCCATCACTGCCCGCAAGCCGGGCGGCAGCGGCAGGCTTTCCAGCAAATCGGCGCCGCTCTCGGCGTAGACATGCGCCTCTCCGGTATCGACCGTTACCGCGTGCAGGGCCATGCCCGGCTGCTGCGGAACCGGGCGCAGCACCACCCAGATGCGCGGCGCGGCAGCGGCCAGGTTATCGCGGTAATTCGGCGTGTCGGTGGGGTAGAGTGCCACCTCGGCGGTGCCGGCGAAGAACAGGCTGCGCCCGGCCTCCTCGCGCAGCAGGGTCCAGGGCGGCAGCTCAGGCGCCACCTCCAGCACTTCCACCGCGTACCAGGCCCATTCGGCCCAGCGGGTCATCCCGGGCCGGCGCTCGGCCAGCACCGCAACCGGGATGTGGAGCGTCCCCGGTACCTCCAGCCGGCCGGCGCCCTGACGTGGCGGTTCGGTCATGTGGCCTGCTCCACGGTCTTCAACGGCAGGCCGGTGGCCAGGTTCTGCGGCTTCATGCGCACCCGCTGCGCCGCATCCATCGCCAGCGCCAGGTAGACCGGTCTTCCGGCGGCGCGCGGCAGCACGCGGGAGGCGTCAGCGAATTCCAGCACCCCAAGCCAGAGGATACGCGCCAGCCGCGCCTGCTGCACCCGCTCGCCCTGCCACAGCGCGTTGGCGATGGCAGTTGCCTCGACGTCCAGCCCGACATGCCAGCGCCAGTTCCGGTCCTCGATGACCGGCACCGGGCGGATCGTCACCGGCTCACCGATCACGTGCAGGATGAAGCATTCCAGCGCCCGCGCCAGCCCGTGCTGGCCCGGCCGGCCCTCGGCGATATCCAGGGCGAGGTCATGCGCATCGGACCGCGCCGGATACGCCGGCGCATTCGCCTCCGACAGCACCTCCAGCTCCACCTCCCGCGGCGTCGCGTCGGCCTCGGTCAGCAGCCGGCCGATGGTGCCGAGGTCGCCGCCGGCGGCGCGGGCATCCAGATGCTCCTCATCGGCCAGCAGGGTGGCGCCCTGGTGGATGGCGGCGCGTTGCGGGCGGAAAAACAGCTCGGCGGCGCGCAGGGTGAAGGCGTCGCCGCAGCCTTCCAGCGCGGCGCGGGTGATGAGGTGCGTCAGCATCTGCAGGAACAGCGGCGGGATACCCGCTACGTTCCCGCGAAACAGCGCCAGCCAGGCGGCTTCCAGGGTCGGCCGCGCCTGCACGAGGTCGCGGAAGCCGAGGAAGAGCTGCCAATTCTCCCGCGCATCGGCATCCGCCAGCGCGGCGACCTCGGCCGCCGGCACCGGGCGCAGCGGCGCCGCCAGCAGGCCGGTGTGCAGCGCCAGCTCGGCGTCGCAGGCCTCGGCCGGCGGCACCAGCTCGGGCCGGGCGAGGAAGGCGCGCCACAGATCCGGCGTCGCCACCAGCCGCCCGGCCGCGTCGCGGTCGCAAAGATGGTGGCCGGAGGCGAGCCAGAAATCACCTGGAGAGATCACGGCGGCAGCCTCCGCAGATCGGGGTGCTCGGGCGCCTCGCCCTCCACCTCCACCACCGCGAAGACCGGCAGGGCGCCGAAGTCGCGGTGCGGTGCGGCGCGGCGGTGCAGAGTGCGGAATTGCTCGCGAACGGCGCCCGCCTCCAGGCTGCGGGACAGCGCCAGCACCGTCCCCGGCGGATGGTCGCAGAGCGAGGCGGCGAAGCCGATCTCCTCCTCCGCCGCGGCCAGGGCAGCGGCCTCGTCCGGCGCGCCATGCGCGGCGCGGATATGCGCGGCAAGCGCCGCCACCGCCTGCGCACGCTGCGCCGGCGAAGCCTCCACCACCTCCACCAGGGTGGCAAAGCCGAAGCTACCAAGGCCGAGGAAGCCGCTGCGGAAGGCCTGGCGGCGCTTGCCCGGCATCGTCAACGGGTCCTCGTCCCAGAAGCTGAAGCCGCCCGGCACCGCCCATTCGCCGGGCTCCGCCGCCCGCTCGAACACCACCAGATCCGAGGGGTCGAGCCGCAGGGTGCGGGGCAGCCGGGTCATGCCGGCAGCGCCTGGCGCTCGCGCAGGCCGTCGCGCTCCAGCACCAGATCGCCGGTGCCAGGGTCGATCCCCCGCCGCTGGCCCGGCACCGCATCCGCCAGCCGCGCGAGGCAATGCTCCGCCAGCCGCTTCGGGCCACGCGCCTGCCAATCATCCAGCCCGGCCATAAGGTGGCGGGCCCAGGCGGCGGTCAGCGCCGCGGAGTCGAGGTCGGAGAAGCCTTCCTCGAACAGGCTGGTGCGGCCGGGGTCGCGGCCCGGCTCATGCCCTTCGGGGAAGGCGAGGCGGGCTTCCATCGCCACGACCAGCCAATCCGGCACCGCATCTTCCGGTGTGCCCGGTGGTGCGGCCAGCCGCACCCGGCCGCATTCCCCGGCATTGACCAGCAGCACTCCGGGCCAGCGAAGCTGCACCGCCACCTCTGGCGGGCCGAGGGCGGCCACCGCATCGGCCAGGGCATTGGCCGCGGCGTGGAAGGCGAGGCGGGCGGAGGCCAGCGGCATCTCCGGCTCCAGCACCACCGCCGCCTCGGCCCTGGCATAGGCGCGGACCCAGGCCAGCGTCCCGGCGCCGCGCTCCGGCGCCAGCGCCAGCGCCCGGGCCAGCGCATCGCCGCCTTCCCGCAGCGCGACGGGGGCGAAGACGCTCGGCAGGTCCGGCAGGCCGGTCGTGCTGATGGCGGGCTCTCCCTCGCAAGGACAGGAAGGACGGCATATATGCGCCCCTCGGCACCTGGACCAGAGTGGATCGCCGGATGGCTGGTGGCCTGAAGGCATGAATCTGCTGGAAAAACAACAGGCTGGAGCGATGACGGTCCCATCTGGACCACGATCCGCTTCGGGCGCCGCCGGGACCGCGGCATGAACGAGCGCATTGCCTTCGTCTGCAGTTGTGAGGACAGCATGCCGCTGGACGGCAAGGCGCTGGGGAGCGGCTGCGCCGCTCGCGGCACCGAACTGCGCACCGCCGAGCAGCTCTGCCGCAGCCAGCTCGACCGCTTCCTGGCGGCGCTGGAGACCGGGCGGCCCATCACCGTGGCCTGCACCCAGGAGGCCCCGCTCTTCGCGCAGGAGGCGGAGGCCGCCGGCGCCACCACCCCTCTCGCCTTTGTCAACGTCCGGGAGCATGCCGGCTGGTCGGCCGAAGCGGCCGCGGCCGGGCCAAAGATGGCGGCACTGCTGGCCGCCGCCGCGGTGCCGCTGCCGCAGATCCCGCTGGTGTCGCTGAAGAGCGAGGGCATTACCCTGGTGCTCGGCCGCGACGCGGTGGCGATCGCCGCCGCCGAGCGCCTGTCGGACCGGCTGGACCTGACCGTGCTGCTGACCGGGGCGGAGCCGGTGACGCCGCCGCGCAGCGCCGAATTCCCCATCCTGCGTGGCCGGGCCCGCACCGCCACCGGCTGGCTCGGCAGTTTCGAGGTGGTGGTGGATGGCTATGCCGCCCCCTCGCCTTCCTCCCGCGCCGCCTTCGTCTGGGGGGCGGCGAAGGATGCGGCGCGTAGCCGCTGCGATATCATCCTCGACCTGACGGGTGGGGCGCCGCTATTTCCTGCGGGGGCGCTGCGCCAGGGCTACCTGCGCGCCGACCCCGGCGATGCGGCGGCGGTGGAGCGGCTGATCGGCGAGGCCGGCGGGTTGGTCGGCGAGTTCGACAAGCCGCGTTTCGTGCAGTTCGACGCCGGGCTCTGCGCCCATTCGCGTAACCGCCGCACCGGCTGCACCCGATGCCTCGACCTCTGCCCGACCGGAGCGATCACGCCGGGCAAGGACAGCGTACAGATCTCGGCCGAGATCTGCGCCGGCTGCGGCGCCTGCGCCGCGGTCTGCCCGACCGGCGCCGCCACCTACGCCCTGCCACCGCCGACGACCACCCTGGCCCGGCTGCGCGCCCTGCTGCTGGGCTTCGCCGAGGCCGGCGGGCATGACCCGGTGCTGCTGCTGCACGATGCGGCGCATGGCGAGCCGCTGCTGGATGCGCTGGCGCGGCATGGCGAGGGGCTGCCGGCCCGCGTCCTGCCGCTGCGGCTGAATAAGGTGTCGCAGCTCGACCTGGCGATCCTGGCCGCCGCATTCGCCTGGGGCGCCGCGGCGGTGCGGGTGCTGCTGCCGGCGAAGCGCGGGCATGGGGTGGAGGGGCTGTTCCGCAACCTCGACTACGCCGGGGTGGCGCTGGACGGCCTCGGGCTGGCGACGGCCCTGCCGCGCGCCGCGGCGATCGAGACCGACGACCCCTTCACCTTGGCCGAGGCGCTGGCCCCGGCGATGCCCCTGCGCGCTCCGCGCCCGGCGGCGCAATTCCTCGCCCTCGGCAGCCTGCGGGAGATCCTGCGCCAGTCGCTGGGCGCACTGCATGGCGCCGCCGGGCCGGAGCTCGTGCCGATGCCGGAGAAGGCGCCCTTCGGCCTGGCGCGGGTGGCGGAAGGCTGCACCCTCTGCCTCGCCTGCACCATGGTCTGCCCGACCGGGGCGCTGGGCGCGAACCCGGAAACCCCGCAGCTCCGCTTCCTGGAAGACGCCTGCGTGCAATGCGGCCTCTGCGCCACGACCTGCCCGGAGCAGGTGATCACCCTGGAGCCGCGGCTGAATTTCGCCGCGACGGCGGCGCAGCCGCAGGTGGTGAAGGAGGAGGCGCCGGCGCACTGCACCCGCTGCGCCAAGCCCTTCGGGACGCGCAGCAGCATCGCCCGGGTGAAGACGAAGCTCACCGCATCGGGCCACTGGATGTTCGCCGAACCGGCGCGGCTGGCGGTGCTGGAAATGTGCGAGGATTGCCGCGCCGTGGCGGCAACCGAGGGCGGCGTCGACCCCTATGCGGGGCCGGCGCGGCCGGCAACGCGGACCTCGGAGGATTGGTTGCGGGAGCGAGGCGAGGAGGCATGACCCGGCGGCAGGCCCTCGCCGCCTACCGGCCGATCCGCGCCGGCATCCAGGACGTGCTGCGCCTCGCGGTCAAGGCCTGCACCAAGGCGGACCTCACCCGGGCGCTGCGGCAGCTCCTGCCCGGCGCCGATGCGTTTCCGGATGACGACCAGGCCCTTGAGATGCTGATGGACGTTGCGCTGTTCGAGCCGAACCAGCGCGGCCGGCGCGCCTATGACGGCTTCCTCGCCAAGGGCGCGGCGGCGCTCGATGCGCCCGACCGGGCGCTGGCGGAGGCCATGGCCGGCGCGCGCTTCTCGCTGTTCCGCGTCGCCGGGCGGCACCCCGCCGCCGGCATCTGGGCGGAGGATCTGCTGGCGGGGGATGCGCGCCTCTGGCTGATGGACAAGGGGCTTGAGGCTTCGGCGCCCGAGGACGCGGTATTCGGCATGCGCCTCTTCGATGCTGGTCCCTTCCATGCCGGATTCGGCATCATCGTGCCGGTGGACGAGTTCACCTTGTCCACCGCCCGCGCGGCGGCCGAGCGGGGAAACCCCCTACCCTTCCGCCAGTCGCTCGCGGCGACGCTCTACGGGGATGTGCTGCGCGAGACGCTGCCGCCCGACGAGGAGTTGCTCGACATGCTGGAGGACCTGCTCAGCCGCGCCGAGGCGGCCGGGGCGCGGCCTTCTACGCCCCCCGCGCCTCCGCGAAGCGCACCGCCTGGCCCTGCGGCGCGCCGATCACCTCGTCCTCCCGCATTGCCACGCCGCCGCGGATGACGGTCGCCACCGGCCAGCCGGTGCAGCGATGGCCGGCGAAGGGCGTCCAGCCGCAGGGGGAGACGATCCAGCTCTCCTCGATGGTGCGGGTCTTCTTCATGTCCACCAGGGTAAAATCGGCGTCGTAGCCGGCCGCCAGCCGCCCCTTGCCGACCACGCCATAGACCCGCGCCGGGCCGGCGCACATCAGGTCCACCAGCCGGCTCAATGAGAGCCGCCCGGCGTTCACATGGTCCAGCATCAGCGGCACGATGGTCTGCACGCCGGTGAGGCCGGCGGCGCAATCCGGCCAGGGCCGTTCCTTCGCCGCGCGGCTGTGCGGCGCGTGGTCGCTGCCGATGACATCCACCGTGCCATCCGCGACCGCAGCCCAGGCCGCTTCCATGTGCCTTGCATCGCGGATCGGCGGGTTCATCACCGCATAGCCGCCCAGCCGGTCATAGGCCTCATCGGTCTGGGTAAGGTGGTTCAGCAGCACCTCCACCGTGCAGACGTCACGGAAATCCTTCAGGTAGTCGAGCTCCTCGGCGGTCGAGACATGCAGGATATGCGCGGGGCGCCCGGTCTTGCGCGCCAGCGCCATCAGCCGCCGCGTGCCGAGGAAGGCACATTCCACGTCGCGCCAGATCATGTGGTTGCGATGCGGCATGCCGCTGGTGAACTCCGGCTTGCGCGCCTGCAGCCGGTACTCATCCTCGGAATGGTAGCAGATGCGCCGCCGGCCGCTGCGCATCACCGCCTCCAGGCTCGCGTCGTCGGCCACCAGCAGGTCGCCGGTGGAGCTGCCGGCGAAGACCTTCACCGCGCAGACGTTCGGCTGCAGTTCCAGAGACGCCAACTCCTCGATGTTCTTCATCGAGGCGCCGACGTAGAGCCCGACATCGCAGAAGGCGCGGCCGCCGAGATAGTCGCGCTTCCAGTCCAGCCGCTCCCGGTCGGTGATGGAGGGGGCGGTGTTCGGCATGTCGAACACCGCGGCGAGGCCGCCCAGCACCGCGGCGCGGGTGCCGTCCGACAGGTTCTCCACCGCCGGATCGCCGGGGTCGCGCAGATGCACATGCGCGTCGATCAGCCCGGGCAGCACGTGCAGCCCGCGGCAATCGACCTCATTCGCCGCCGCCGCGCTGCGCAGGTCGCCGATGGCGGCGATCCTGCCCTCCCGCACGCCGACATCGGTGATTTCCTGCCCCCAGGGCAGGACGCAGGTGCCGCCCCGCAGCACCAGATCGAAACTCGCCATGGCCGTCCCTTTCGCTCGTCGTGGGGGCCTATGTCGCACCGGAGGCGGGCGGCAGAAAGCCCTGCCCCGGCCCTGACCTCACCAGGGGCCGAGGATAGGACGGCGGAGCGGCCATTGCCCCTTGTCTTTCACAACCGCCTTTAGGGCAGCTTCAACGGCCCACCCCATTATATCGATTTCGAACCGTCATCAGTCTGTGATTGAGGAAGATTTATGCAACCATTACCGCGCGGCCAGCGGTGCAATACCGTCCAGACAGGAACCCATCCATGCGCTTTTTCCTTGCCGCCACCGCGGGACTGATGACCCTCGGTGCCGGCGCGATGGCACAGACTGCCGCGCCCCAGGCGACGTCCCCTGCTTCTCCATCTGCCGGGCAGCCAGCCGCCGCCGCCCAGCCGGTCTTCTCGATGCGCAGCGGCAGGCCGACCCTTTCGCTCGCCGATGGCAATTTCACCGTGCAGCCCGTTGTTCGCATGGATCTGGATTTCGGCGGCTACTTCGGGCAGCACGCCTATCCTGGCGGCAATCCGCCGGAGTTCATGGACAGCAGCCGCCGCGGCGTGCCGGATGACGGCATCAATGTCCGCCGTGGCCGGCTCGGCGTGCAGGGCACCTATCTGAAGGACTTCACCTACAACTTCACCTGGGAGTTCGCGCCCGGGCCCGGCAGCCAGTTCGACATCTCGAAGAACAGCAAGATCTTCGAGCTGCAGACCGCCTGGAACGGGCTTGGCTGGGGCACCGTCCGGGTCGGCGCCTTCACTCTGATGCACACCATCGAGTACTCCGGCAGCTCCTTCGAAACCATGTTCCTGGAGCGGCCGACCATCATCAACCTGGCGGCCAGCCTCGCCTCCGGCGACACCCGCCTGGCCGCCGGCCTGGAAGCGCGCGGCAATCGCTGGTTCGCCGCCGGCTATGTCACCGGCGGCGTGCTGTCCACGCAGCATGACGACAGGCAGCGCGGCCTGGTCGGCCGGGCCGCCGGCATGGCCTTCAACAACCCGGACTTCAAGCTGCTGGTCGGCGCCAATGTCGCGACGCAGTTCCATCCTGGCGCCGGCTCGACCGAGAGCGTCCGTCTGCGCGACTATCCGGAGCTGCGGCTGGAGCCGACCCGGCTCCTCGACACCCGCGCCATCTCCGCCGGCTCGGCGACCGCGATCGGCCCTGAAGTCTCCGGCATGCTGGGCCCGGTGCATTTCGCGGCCGAGTATCAGCACATCGAGGTCGACGCCAATCGCGGCGCGCCGGACCGGGTTTTCGAGGGCTGGTACATCGCCGCTTCGGTGCCGCTGATCGGCGCGCCCCGGCAGTACAACAAGACGCGTGGGGTTTTCGCCCGGCCGCGCTTCAAGGACCTGGATCCGGCCTCCGGGAATTGGGGCTGGGCGGAGCTGGCCGGTCGCTACAGCACCGCCACCCTGAATGACGGCACGGTGCGGGGCGGCCGGCAGGGTATCGCCACCATCGGCGTGAACTACTATCCGACCAGCAGGCTGCGCGCCTCGCTCCAGTACAGCAACGGGACCGTGCGGCTGGATGGCAATGACCGCGCCTTCCAGGCGGTCGCGGCCCGACTGGCCTTCAACTGGTAGCCAGCGGCGCCATCCAGGTACCCCGTCCGGGCGGATCCGCCCGGACGGGGTGATCGCCACGCCGGCCGGTCATCCGCCCCGATCTTGCGGCGGGCCAGCGTTCAAGCACGAGTTCCAACCCCGGTAGAGCGCCGGCACGGCAAAACCGGCCGGAAAGACCTGCGGCACCCACCGCCCCGGAAGCGGCCGGGCCGGACATTCCCCGGCTTCTTCGCCTGCAGGACGGGATCAGCGCGCAGCGAGGGTCTCGAACACGTTGCCGCCGGCCCGCCGGCCCTCGATGTGCCGCCGGTGCCAGAGCGCGTAGAACAGCAGGTGCCAAGCGGCGAAGCCGCGGTATTTCTCGCTGCCGGCATGGCGGAACAGCGCGGCGACACGGTCCGGCTTGGCGATCTCCGCCACCCCTGGCTGTGCCGCGACCAGCGGGCCGAGCTTCTCGCCCACGCCCTCGATCCAAGCGCCGACCGGGACGGTGAAGCCCTGCTTCGGCCGGAACGGCTCGGCCGCCGGCAGGTGCCGGGCCAACCATTGCCGCAGCAGCCATTTGCCGGTGTGGCCCTGCACCTTCAGCGCATCCGGCAGGCGGAAGGCGGCGGCCGCCACGCCGGTGTCGAGCAGCGGGGTGCGGCCCTCGATGCCATGCGCCATCAGGCAGCGGTCGAGCTTCACCAGCAGGTCGTTCGGCAGCCAATCCGCCATGTCCAGCGCCTGCGCCGCCTGCAGGCGGGTGCGGCCGGGGGAGGCGGCGGCGGCCTCGGCGGCGCCGACACCGTCGCGCCAGCCGGTCGGCGGCGTCCGCAGCACGTCCAGCCGGTCGAAGCTGCCGCGCGAACGCGGCGCCTTGCCGCCCAGCCACCAGGGCCGCATCGCCGAGCGGTAGCGGCCATAGCCGCCGAAGATCTCATCGCCGCCCTCGCCGGAGAGCACGACCTTCACCTCCTGCCGCGCCCGCCGCGCCAGGAACCAGGTGGGAATGATGGCGTAATCCGCCGCCGGATCGTCCATGGTGGCGACGATCTCCGGCAGGTGGCGCCAGACCATCGCCTCATCGACCGCGACGGTGACATGCTTCGCGCCGACCGAGGCGGCAAGCTGCGCCGCACGTTCCCTCTCATCCACCGCACCCGGCACATCGAAGCCGGCGGTGAAGGCGAGCACGGGGCGCTCATTGAGCCGCGCCATCATCGCCAGCACCGTGGCGCTGTCGATGCCGCCCGAGAGGAACATGCCATAGGGCACGTCGCTGCGCTGGTGCAGGGCAACGCTGTCCTCCAGCGCCGCGTCGAGCCGGGCCAGCGCCGCCTCGGCGGTGATGGACTCCGGCCCGCCCTCCGGCAGGGCGGCGCGGCGGTGGCGCGCGGTGATGGCGCCATCAGCGACCACCACCGTCTCCCCCGGCAGTACCCGGACGATGCCCTGGAAGATGGTCTCGGCGCCGGTGGTGAATTGCAGCTGCAGCAGCTCCGCCAGCGCCTCCGGCCGCACCTTCGGGGCGACCAGCCCGGCGGCGACCAGCGCCTGCGGCTCCGAGGCGAAGGCGACGCCGCCGGGGATCTCCGCCAGGTACAGCGGCTTGATGCCGAAGGGGTCGCGCGCCAGCACCAGCTGCCGCGCCGCCCGGTCGTGCAGGGCGATGGCGTACATGCCGCGCAGGCTCTCGGCGAAGCCGATGCCGTCGCGGCGGAACAGATGCAGCGGCGGCTCGCAATCGCTGTTGGTCGCGCAGTGCAGCTGGTTGTGCGTGCGCAGCTCGCGGTAATTATAGACCTCGCCATTGGCCACCAGTGCCGCGGCGCCGGCGAACAGCGGCTGGTCGCCGGTGACGAGGTCGATGATGGCGAGGCGGGTATGCGCCAGCGCGACATTGCCGGCGACATGATGCCCGGCGCCATCCGGCCCGCGATGCGCCAGCGCCCGGGTCAGCGCATCCAGCACCGCGCCCTGCGGAGTCTGGCCGCCCTGCAGCGCCAGCCCGGCCAGGCCGCACATCAGCCGTCGTCCCGTGGCGGCGCAACCGCGGCGAGGAAGGCCCGCCAGCGGGCCAGCACCATCGGCGCGGCGTGGCAGCGCTCGAACTCCGCCCGCCCGGCGGCGGCGATGGCGGCGGCCCGGGCCGGATCGGCCAGCAGCGCGGCGATGGCGGCGGCGAGCGGGCCGGGTTCCTCCTTCGGCACCAGCAGGCCGGTCTCGCCGTCGCGGACCAGCGCCGCCGGTCCCTGCACCGCGGCGGCCACCACCGGCCGCGCCGCCGACCAGGCCTCCAGCACCACATTGCCCAGCGGCTCGTGGCGGGAAGGGCAGATGAAGAGGTCGCAGCCGGCCAGCAGCGCGCCGACATCCTGCCGCCAGCCGAGGAAGCCGACCCGGCTGGCGATGCCGAGGTCCTGGGCGAGACGTTCCAGCGCCGCCCGTTCCGGCCCTTCCCCGCCGATCGAGAGATGCGTCCCCGGCAGCAGCGCCAGCGCCCGCAGCAGGATGTCGAAGCCCTTGTTGGGGTGCAGCCGGCCGAGGGCCAGCAGCTTCGGCACCCCGGGCGGCGCCGGCAGCGGCGCGGGGATGGCGCCGGCCAGATCGGCGGCGAAATTCGGCAGGTGATGCGCCCGCGCCGCCGGCCAGCCCTGGCCGATGATCCAGCTCCGCAGATCCTCGGTGTTGCCGACCACATGGTCGCAATGCCGGTAGTATTTCAGGTCGTAATAGCCGCCCATGCGGCCGACCAGGGTCCAGGGCGCGCCGCGCCACTTCACCGCGCCAGCGAAGCGGCTGGCGCGATTGGCCCAGGCGACCACCACATCCGGCCGGAACCCGGCAAGCGCGGCGCGCAGCGCCGGCCCGCTTCGCAGGTCGAAGTAGCCGCCGAGCGGCAGTTCCACCGGCGCCAGCCCGCCGGCGCGCAGCCGGGCGGCGCGCGCCGGCTCGGCGCGGATGACGGCGAGCACCGCCTCGCCCGCCGCATGCTGCGCCGTGGTCAGCCGTTCGTAGAAGGCTTCGGCGCCACCCACCCGGGCGCCGGCCATGACATGGGCGATCCGGAGCGGCGCGGTCGGCGCGGCCTGGGCATCGTCGAGCAGGGCGTCGGTGGCGCTCACCGGGGTGGTTCGGGGCTGGGCATGGCGGCAGAGGTGGCGGCACCGGCGGCCGGATGCAACGCCGGCGGCCGGTGCCGCTCCGGCTCCAACCGCGCCTTGAGATAGGCCAGCAGCGGGAAGGCGGCGGTGCAGAAGGCCAGCAGCACCCCCCAGGCGCCCTCCCGGTAGCCCTTGCGGGAGACGTAGGATTTCCAGCCGCGGGTCAGCACCCGGCGGAGGTTGGCGCGCAGCGTGCCGATCTGCCCGCTTGCCAGCAGATCGGCCGCCTTGGCCGAGGAGTAGCGGTCCAGCCGCCGCAGCATGTCGGAGATGTCACGGTCGACGTAATGCGCCAGCGCGCCACGGCTGAGGCGCGGCCCCTCGCTGCCCTGCCAGTCGAGCCCCGGATGCACCCGTTGTTCCCGCCAGCGCTTGGCGCCGCGGCGGAACAGCCGGGGCACGGCGGAGGTGCCGAAGCTGCCGGCCCAGCCGTGCCGCACCAGCCGTTCGCCGATGTAATTATCGACCCGCACCGTGTGCCAGCCATGCGGGGAGGCGGCGATCACCTCCCGCACCTCGGCGGCGAGCGCCGGCTCCACCACCTCATCGGCATCGACTTCCAGAATCCAGTCGCCGGTGCAGGCGGCGATCCCGGCGTTGCGGCGGGCGCCTTCCAGTTCCCAGCCGCCTTCCAGCACCCGGGCGCCGGCGGCGCGGGCGATGGCGGCGCTGGCATCCGTGGTGCGGTCGAGCACCACCACCACCTCATCGGCGAAGGCGACGGCGGCCAGGCAGGCCGGCAGCCGCGCCTCCTCGTTCCGGGCGACGATTAGGGCGGAGAGCTTCGGCATCAGGCCGCCACCGGCGCGGTCAGCAGCCGCTCCGCCGCATCCAGCGCCGCCGCCAGGGTCAGGCCGGGCATCGAATCCACCGCCGGTGAGCCGGGCGCCACGGCGATGGCGGTGCGGCGGCCGGCCGGGGCGTATTCCTCGGGGCGAGAGGGGCCGAACAGCCCCAGGGTCGGCGTGCCGGTCGCGGCTGAGAGATGCATCAGCCCGCTGTCATTGCCGATGAAGATGGCGCAGCGCGCCAGCACCGCCGCCGCCTCCGGCAGGGAAAGGGTGCCGACGAGATCCACTGCGCGGTCGCCGAGTGCCGCCAGCACCGGCGCCGCCATCGCCCGCTCCTGCGCCCCCGGCCCGCCGAGGATCGCCGCCCGGGCGCCGGGCAGCGGGCCGAAGGGCGCGCTCAGCGCCTCGAACAGCGCGATGAAACGCTCCGGCGGCCAGACCTTGCGGTCCCAATTGGCGGTAGGGCCGAGGCCGATCCAGGGCCCCTCCCCCGGCAGCAGCATCGCGGCCCGGGTACGCTCCGCCGGGCCGAACCAGGCGACCGGCAGCGGCGGCGGGTCGAGGCCGAGCAGCGCGCCGAGCTGGGCCAGCCGGTGCCCCGGGTTGCGCCCGCCGCGCATCACCACGCGGCGCTTCGCCCGGACCATCCAGGCGAAGCCGGAGCCGCGGAGATCGACCACCAGATCCCAGCGGCTGCCCGCCACCTGCCGCCACAGCCCCAACCAGTGCAGCCGGAATCGCTGCTTTTCCAGCACGATGGTCCAGGCACGGTTCGGCATGCGGGCGAAGACGCCCTCCGCCACCGGGCCGCAGGCCACCACCACCTTCGCTTGCGGATAGGCGCGGATCAGGTGGTCCAGCAGCCCGGTCGAGAGTACGGCGTCGCCGATTCGGGTCGAGGTGATGAAGAGAATGCGCACGGGCCGCGGCTGTAGCATGTCCGCGCCGCGCGAACGACCCGTTGCAGCCGGGCGCCGGTATGCCCAACTCCTTGCCATGCCGATAGCGCTTTTGCCCGCACGGGGCGTCGTGGAGGTCGCCGGTGAGGACCGCGTCGCCTTCCTCCAGGGGCTGGTGTCCAATGACGTGGCCGCGGCGGCGCCGGGCCGGGCGGTCTTCGCCGCGCTGCTGACGCCGCAGGGCAAGTGGCTGGCGGATTTCTTCATCCTCGCCGAGGGCGACCGCCTGCTGCTGGACTGCGAGGCGGCGCAGGTGCCGATGCTGATGCCACGGCTGTCGCGCTTCCGGTTGCGCTCCAAGGTGGCACTGCGGGACGCCTCGGCGGAATTCGTGGTCCATGCCGGCTGGGGCGGCGCGCCGTTGCCCACGGATGCCATCACTGCGCCCGACCCGCGGCTGCCGGAGGCCGGCTGGCGCACCCTGGCAACCGCCCCGCTGCCGGGCACCGAGGCGACGCCGGAGGATTGGGACCGCCACCGCCTCATGCTGGGCCTGCCGGAGGGCAGCCACGACCTGGTGCCGGAGCAGAGCGTGCTGCTGGAAGCGGGGTACGATGAACTTCAGGGCGTGAGCTGGTCCAAGGGCTGCTACATGGGCCAGGAGCTGACGGCACGGACCAAGTACCGCGGCTTGCTCAAGCGGCGGCTGGTGCCGGTCGGCGTAGACGGCCCCATGCCCGAAGCCGGGACGCCAATCCTCTCGAATGGCGCCGAGCTTGGCCAGATGCGCTCCGGGCGAGATGGGCTCGGCATCGCGCTGCTGCGGCTGGAGGCGCTGGACGGCAGGCCACTCGGCTGCGGGGCGGCGCAGCTCACCCCCCGCATTCCGGGCTGGATGGTGCTGCCGGCGCGTGAGCCGGCCTGACCGGACGGTCCGCCGCCCCTATCCGTTCACCACCGTCCCGCCATTCGGGTGCAGCACCTGGCCGTTGATGTAGCTGCTATCGCTCTCGGCCGCGAGGAAGATGTAGCTCGGCGCGCATTCATCCGGCTGGCCGACACGTCCCATCTCCGAGGATTGCCCGTGCTTCGCGGTGCGTTCCGCGTCGAAGCTCGCCGGAATCAGCGGGGTCCAGATCGGCCCCGGCGCCACCGCATTCACCCGGATCTTCCGCTGCTCGTACAGCGCCTGCGACAGGCTGCGGGTGAAGGCGAGGATGGCACCCTTGGTGCTGGCGTAGTCGATCAGCCCCGGGCTGCCCTTGTAGGCGGTGATCGAGGTGGTGTTGATGATCGCCCCACCCTCCGGCATGTGCTGCAGCGCCGCCCTGGTGATCCAGAACATGCCGAGGATGTTGGTGCGGAAGGTGCGCTCCACCTGGGCCTCCGGGATCTCGGCGAAATCCTCGCAGACGTGCTGCTCGGCGGCATTGTTGACCAGCAGGTCGATGCGGCCGCCGAGGAAGCGCGCCGCCTCCTCCACCGCCTGGCGGCAGAAATCGACATCGCCGATATCGCCGGGGATCAGCCGGCAGCGACGGCCGGTGGCTTCCACCAGCCGGCGGGTTTCCTCGGCATCCTCGGTTTCGTCCTTGTAGAGCACCACCACATCGGCACCTTCCTTGGCGAAGCCGATGGCGACGGCGCGGCCGATGCCGCTGTCGCCGCCGGTGATGATGGCGGTCTTGCCGTCGAGCTTGCCGCTGGCACGCCAATTCTCCATGCGGTCCCGCGGCTGCGGGGTCATCTCGGTCTCAAGCCCGGGATGGCGGTCCTGATGCTGCTTCGGCTGGGGGGTGGGCTTTTCGTCCGGCATGGCTTGGCTCCCTCGGTTCCGCGGCAACGGGGAGCGGGCGGCGAAGGTTTCAGCCCGGTCACGCGGCCGTGCAGAACACACCGTGTCCGGGCGTGCAGGATGGGCGCGACCGGAGCGACAGGACCATGCTTGACCAGACAGGAACGCCACGGCGTGGGCCGGAGGCGGCGCGCCGCGCCGCATGGCAGCACATGCGCACGCAATACGATGGCGTGGTGCTGCTGCTGCAGGGTGGCGGTGCGCTCGGCTCCTACCAGGGTGGCGTCTACGAGGTGCTGGCGGAGACGCCCTTCCTGCCCGATTGGGTCGCCGGCATCTCGATCGGCGCGGTCAATGCCGCGCTGATTGCCGGCAATCCGCCGGAGCGGCGGGTGGAACGGCTGCGCGAATTCTGGCGCCGGGTCACCAATTCGGTGCATTGGTCCTGGCTGCCGGATGGCGACGCGCTGCGCAGCGCCGCCAACCTATTCGCCGCCTGGTCGGCGCTGCTCACCGGCCAGCCTGGCTTCTTCCGGCCACGCGGCGTCGTGCCGTATTTCCAGCCGGCCGGCCATGCCTGCGCGGTGAGCTGGTACGACACCGAACCGCTGCACCGGACCCTGCTGGAGCTGGTCGATTTCGACCTGCTGAACGACGGGCCGACACGGCTTTCGGTGGGCGCGGTCAACGTCGCCACCGGCAATACAGTGTATTTCGACACGCGCGAGCGGCGGCTCGGCCCCGAGCACATCATGGCCAGCGGCGCCCTGCCCCCGGGCTTCCCGCCAGTGGAAATCGACGGCGAATACTACTGGGATGGCAGCCTGGTCTCCAACACGCCGCTGCAATACGTGCTGGACGCCGGTCCGGCGCCGACCAGCCTGGTATTCCAGGTGGATCTGTTCAGCAGCCGTGGCAAGGCACCACGCACCCTGCCGGAGGCCGATGAGCGGGCAAAGGACATCCGCTTCTCCAGCCGCACCCGGCTGGTGACCGATGTCTACCGCCGCATGCACGACATGCGCTGCGCCATCGAGACGCTGCTGGCGAAGCTGCCCGAGGCGATGCAGGCCGATCCGGAGGTGCAGCGCATCGCCGCCCAGATCCCGCCCTCGCGGCTGAACCTGCTACAGCTGGTGTACCGGCAGTCGGAGTACGACCGCGACTACAAGGATTACGAATTCTCCCGCAACACCATGCTCGACCATTGGCAGGCCGGGCGGAACGACCTGGTGCGGACGCTGCGGCACCTGGACTGGCTGGAGCCACCGGATGAGCGCACCGCGCTGGTCAGCCATGACGTGCATTTCGACGCGCCAGGGTAGGCCAGCCGCCGGCGAGCC
Source organism: Siccirubricoccus deserti (assembly GCF_014283215.1). Lineage (GTDB taxonomy): Bacteria > Pseudomonadota > Alphaproteobacteria > Acetobacterales > Acetobacteraceae > Siccirubricoccus > Siccirubricoccus deserti. Next base: position 169,755 of record NZ_JACOMF010000006.1, on the reverse strand, counting down.
GCACCGCGCGACACGCCAGCGGCATGAGCCTCAGGCGGTCTGGTCGCTGCCGCCCGCGCTGAGCGCCGCCTGCGCCGCTGCCAGCCGCGCCACCGGCACCCGGTAGGGCGAGCAGGAGACGTAATCCAGCCCCGCCTCCTCGCAGAACTGGATCGAGGCCGGGTCGCCGCCATGCTCGCCGCAGATGCCGAGCTTGAGGTTGGGCTTCACCGAACGCCCTTTCTCGACCGCGATCCGCACCAGCGCGCCGACGCCATCGACATCGATGGAGACGAAGGGGTCCTTCGGCATGATGCCCTTCTCGACGTAGAGCGGCAGGAATTTGCCGGCATCGTCGCGCGACAGGCCGAAGGTGGTCTGGGTCAGGTCATTGGTGCCGAAGCTGAAGAAATCACCGACCTCGGCGATCCGGTCCGCGGTCAGCGCGGCGCGCGGCAACTCGATCATCGTGCCGACGTCGTATTCGACATGGTAGCCGGATTCCGCGAAGACCTCCTGCGCCACCTTGTCGATCTGGGCGCGGGTGATCTCCAGCTCGCGCCGGGTGGCGACCAGCGGGATCATGATCTCCGGCACCGGCGCCTTGCCGGCTTCCTTGGCGGTCAGCACCGCCGCCTCGAAGATGGCGCGGGCCTGCATCTCGTAGATCTCGGGGTAGGAGATGCCGAGGCGGCAGCCACGGTGGCCGAGCATCGGGTTCGCCTCGGCGAGGTCGGCGGCGCGGCGCTGCATGGTCGTCACATCGGTGCCGAGGCTTTCCGCCAGCTCGGCGATCTCGGCTTCGCTGTGCGGCAGGAATTCATGCAGCGGCGGGTCGAGCAGGCGGATCGTCACCGGCAGGCCCGCCATGATCCGGAACAGATCGGCAAAATCCTGGCGCTGGAAGGGCAGCAGCTTGGCCAACGCCTCGCGCCGTCCGCGCTCGGTCTCGCTCATGATCATCTGCCGCACCGCGCCGATACGCGCCGGGTCGAAGAACATATGCTCGGTGCGGCAGAGGCCGATGCCCTCGGCGCCGAATTTGCGGGCGGTATCGGCATCCAGCGGGGTCTCGGCATTGGCCCGCACCTTCAGCCGCCGCACCGCATCGGCCCAGCCCATCAGGGTGGAGAAATCGCCGGAGAGCTGGGGCTCCACCATCGGCACGCTGCCGATGAAGATCTCGCCCGTGGCGCCATCCAGGGTGATAGTCTCGCCGCCGCGCACCTGCTGGCCGCCAGCCATCAGGATCTGGCCGTGGTAGTCCACCGTCACGCCGCCAGCGCCGGCGACGCAGGGCCTTCCCATGCCGCGGGCGACCACCGCGGCGTGGCTGGTCATGCCGCCACGCGTGGTGAGAATGCCCTTGGCGGCGTGCATGCCGTGGATGTCCTCGGGGCTGGTCTCGATGCGGACGAGGATGACGCTCTCGCCCTTCGCCGCCCGCGCCTCGGCCTCGTCTGCCGAGAACACCACCGTGCCGCAGGCCGCGCCCGGGCTGGCCGGCAGGCCCTTCGACAGCAGCTTCCGCGGAGCCTTGGGGTCGAGGGTCGGGTGCAGCAGCTGGTCGAGTGCCGCGGGGTTGACCCGCTTCACCGCCTCCGTCTGGCTGATCAGCCCCTCCTGCGCCATGTCGACGGCGATCTTCAGGCTGGCGGCGGCGGTGCGCTTCCCGTTCCTGGTCTGCAGCATGTACAGCTTGTTCTGCTGCACGGTGAACTCGATGTCCTGCATGTCCGTGTAGTGCTTTTCAAGCTTCGCACGGACCTCGACCAGCTCGCGGTAGGCGTTCGGCATGGCGATTTCCATGCTGCGCTCGCCCGGCTTGGCCTTGAGCTGGGCCATCGGCTGCGGGGTGCGGATGCCGGCGACGACATCCTCCCCCTGCGCATTGATCAGGTATTCGCCGTAGAAGATGTTCTCCCCGGTGCTGGGGTCGCGGGTGAAGCAGACGCCCGTCGCGCAATCCTCGCCCATGTTGCCGAACACCATGGCCTGGACGTTCACCGCGGTGCCCCAGTCGGCGGGAATGTCATGCAGCCGGCGGTAGGTATTGGCGCGGGCGTTCATCCAGCTGCCGAAGACCGCGCCGATCGCCGCCCAGAGCTGGGCGTTGGGGTCCTGCGGGAAGGGCTTGCCGGTGACCTCGGCCACCATCTCCTTGTAGCCATCGACCACGCGGTGCCAGTCCTGCGCGGTCAGCTCGGTATCCTCGGTGATGCCGCGGTCGAGCTTCACATGCTCGATGATCTCCTCGAAGCGGTGGTGGTCGACGCCGAGGACCACGCTGCCGAACATCTGGATGAAGCGGCGGTAGCTGTCCCAGGCGAAGCGCGCATCGCCGGAGGCGGCGGCCAGCCCATCCACCGTCTGGTCGTTCAGGCCAAGGTTCAGCACGGTGTCCATCATGCCGGGCATGGAGACGCGGGCGCCGGAGCGGACCGAGACCAGCAGCGGCTTGCGATGGTCGCCGAAGCGGTTGCCCACCGCCTTCTCGACACGCGCGAGGGCGGTGGCGACCTGCGCCTCCAGCTCCTCCGGGTAGCGCTTGCCGTGGTCGTAGTAGTAGGTGCAGACCTCGGTGGTGATGGTGAAGCCGGGCGGCACGGGCAGGCCGATGCTGGCCATCTCGGCCAGGTTGGCACCCTTGCCGCCGAGCAGGTTGCGCATCTCCGCCTTGCCCTCGTTATGGCCGGCGCCGAAGCTGTACACCCACTGGGTCATAGGCGGTGTTCCTCTTGCTTTGGGCATGGCGGGCATCGGTCGGGGCGGAGCCGGCCCGATTGTGCCATGCCGTGCGTCATTCAACCTTCGATTTTCGAGAAATCCGCGACCGTATCCATGGCGGCGCAGAGCCGCCCGAGCAAACGCAGCCGGTTGGCGCGGAGTTCCGCCTTCGGATCATTCACCGTGACGGTGTCGAAGAAGGCATCGACCGGGAGGCGCAGCGCGGCGAGATGGCGCATCGCGCCAGCGAAATCCTCGGCGGCAAGCGCCGCGGCGACGGCCGTGGTGGCGGACTCCACGGCGCCGGCGAGCGCGCGTTCCGCATCGGCTTCCAGCAGATCGCGGTCGACCGGCCCATCATGCGGGCCGTCCTTGCGGTTCTCGATGCGGAGGATGTTGGCGGCGCGCTTGTAAGCGGTGAGCAGGTTGGCGCCATCCGGCGTGGCGAGCAGCGATTCCAGCGCCGCGGCGCGGGCGAGCAGGCGGACGAGATCATCGTCCGGCGTCGCGCCGAAGACCGCGGCGACGAGGTCGTGGCGGGCGCCCTCGGCGCGGAGCTGGACGCGGAGGCGTTCGGCGAGGAACTCCATGATGTCGTTCACGTCGGGCAGCGCGGGCAGCAGGCCCTGTTGCACCAGCGGCCGCAGCAGCGGCTGGGTGGCCAGCAGCACCTCGCGCAGCGGTACGCGCAGGCCATTCTCGCGGATGATGCGAATGACGCCGAGCGCCGCCCGCCGCAGGGCGAAGGGATCGCCCGAGCCGGTCGGCTTCTGGCCCGCGGCGAAGAAGCCGGCAAGCTGGTCCAGCTTGTCGGCCAGCGCCACCGCCATGGCAACCGGCTCGTCCGGCACCGCATCGCCCGGGCCGAGCGGGCGGTAATGCGCGCCTATCGCTTCGGCGATGCGCGCATCCTCGCCATCCTGCCGCGCGTAGTAGCGCCCCATCACCCCCTGCAATTCAGGGAACTCGCCGACCATCCCACTGGCCAGATCGGCCTTGGCCAGCCGGCCGGCGCGGGCGGCAAGCGCCAGATTGGCACCGACCAGCGGCGCGATCCGCACCGCCAGGGATTCCAGACGCTCCGTTCGCTGGCGCTGGGTGCCGAGCGATTCGAAGAACACCACGCCATCGAGCTTCGGCAGGAAATCCTCCAACCGCTGCTTCCGGTCCTGGTCCCAGAAGAACCGCGCATCCGAAAGCCGCGCCCGCAGCACCTTCTCGTTGCCGGCGACGATCGCCGCGCCGCCATCCTGCGGTACGATGTTGGACACCAGGGCGAAGCGCGGCGCCGCGCTGCCATCCGGCCGGCGTAGTGCGAAATAGCGCTGGTTCACCCGCATGGTGGTGCGCATCACCTCGGGCGGCAGGTCCATGAAGCCCGCGTCGATGGAGCCGAGCAGCGGCACCGGCCATTCCACCAGCCCCGCCACTTCGGCCAGCAGCCCGCGGTCCGGCACCACCTCCAGCCCTTCGGCCGCGGCCAGGGCGGCGATGCCCGCCTCGATGACCCGCTCGCGCTCCGCGGCATCGGCGATGACGAAGCGCTCCCGCAGCCCGGCTTCGTAACCGGCGAGGCTGCGCACCGCGAAGGGCTCGGTACCGGCCAGGATGCGGTGGCCTTCGGTGAGGTCCGCAGCGGCCAGGCCATGCACCGCATCCTCGCCCTCCGCCAGGGCGAAGGGCACCGGCACGCCGTCGAACAGGCAGAGGATGCGCTGCAACGGCCGCACCCAGGCGAAGCCGCTGGTGCCCCAGCGCATGGATTTCGGCCAGGGGAAGCTGCGCAGCAGGCCGGGCAGCACGCGGGCCAGCAGCGCCGGCGCCTCGATCACCGCGCCGGGCTTCGACAGCACCCAGAATTGGCCTTCCTGGGTCAGCGCGTCGCGGGTCGCGCCATGCTTGCGGAGGAAACCCTCCAGCGCCGCATCCGGCGCGCCGATGCGCGGCCCGCGCTCCTCCTTGCCCGGCGTCTCGGCCCGCGCCGCCATCTCGCCCACCGCGGCGATGCGGCGGGGGCCGTACAGCGGCCGCGGCGCGGCAGCCATCAGTGGCACCAGCGCCTTGTGCAGCAGGCCGCAGAAATCCTCGGCGGCACGGGCCTGCATGCGCGCCGGGATTTCCTCGGAGAACAGCTCGATCAGGAGTTCAGGCATGGGGTGGCAGCGCCGCCTTTACATCGGTCTGGGCGAACTCATCGCCCTTGAACAGCAGGGGCTCGCCGCGCTCCTCGGCGAGAGCATGGGCGAAGCAGTCGCCGAAATTCAGCCCGGCGGGGTGGCACCCCTTGCCGAAGCGGCGCCAGGCGATGCGGGCGCGCCGCGCGAGATCCGGCGTCACCGACACCAGTGCGATGGCGGCCTGTTCCGGAGCCCGGTCGAGCTTCCGGGCGCCGGCAGAGCCTTCGCCCCCCTCGGCGACGATGGCCGTCTCCAGGAAGGTCGCGGCCGTGATGCAAGCCACGGGCGCCTCGGCCAGTGCCTCGGCGAAATGCCGTGCATCGGGTTCCGCGCGCAGGATGGCATTGAAGCCGGAGGTATCGACGATCACCGCGGCAGCCCCGTCTCGGGGTCATAGGGCATGCCGCCGAGTTCAGCGTTGGCCAAGACCTCGCCGCCAACGCCCCGGAAATCCGCGGCGGCAGCGAGGACCGCCGCGGATTTCCGGCGCTTCTCCGCGTCGCGGCCGCCCCGCTCTCGCGCCAGCTTCTCCTGCACCGCGCGCCGGACGGCATCGGTGGTGGAGGCGCCCAGAAGCCCCGCCAGCGTGCGGGCGTCGGCGATCAGCGCCTCGTCCTTCAGGTTCAACGGACCCATGCCGCCCTCATGGTAGAATATCGCATGGTCATTCCACCCTAGCCGCCCCCGGCGATCCAAGCCTCGCAGCATCCCTTCGCCAGGGCCCGCACCCGCCCGATATAGGCGGCGCGCTCGGTCACGCTGATGGCGCCGCGGGCGTCCAGCAGGTTGAAGCGGTGGCTGGCCTTGATGCACTGGTCGTAGGCCGGCAGGGCGAGGCCATGCTTCAGCAGCGCCTCGCACTCCTCCTCGGCGTCGCGGAAGTGGCGGAACAGCTTCTCGGTGTCGGCATATTCGAAATTGTGAGCGCTGTATTCCCGCTCGGCGCGATGGAATACCTCACCATAGCTCACGCCCTGGCCGTTGAAATCGAGATCGTATACATTGTCGACCCCCTGGATATACATGGCCAGGCGCTCCAGCCCGTAGGTCAGCTCGCAGGAGGGCACTTCGCAGGGGATGCCGCCGACCTGCTGGAAATAGGTGAACTGCGTCACCTCCATGCCGTCGCACCAGACCTCCCAACCCAGGCCCCAGGCGCCGAGGGTCGGGCTTTCCCAATCGTCCTCGACGAAGCGCACGTCATGCACCAGCGGGTCCAGGCCGATCGCCCGGTAGCTGCCGATCAGCGCCGATTGCGGGTCGGCCGGCGAGGGCTTCATGATGACCTGGTACTGGTAGTAGTGCTGCAGCCGGTTCGGATTCTCGCCATACCGGCCATCGGCCGGGCGGCGGGAGGGCTGGACATAGGCCGCCTTCCAGGGCTTCGCCCCCAGCGCGCGCAGGGTCGTCGCCGGATGGAAGGTGCCGGCGCCCACCTCCATGTCATAGGGCTGCAGGATCAGGCAGCCCTGGCTGGCCCAGTAGGCGTGCAGCCGCAGGATCAGTTCCTGGAAGCTGGGGGGCTTGGCCAAGGGCAGGGTGGTGGCGCTGGTCGACATGCGGCGCCTTTTGCCATGGCGGCGCCGCGGAACATAGTGGCGGCCATTTTGATGGAGTCGCCGATGACCGAAACCACCCCGCTGATCCACGCCTATTACGACGCCTTCGGCCGCGGCGACCGGGCGGCAATGCTCGCCCTGCTGGCCGAGGATGTGGCGCATGACGTGAACCAGGGCAGCCGCGCGATCGGCAAGCCGGCCTTCGCCGAATTCCTGGACCATATGGACCGCTGCTACCGCGAGAGCATCCATGAACTGGCGGTAATGGTGGATGCCACCGGCACGAGGGCCGCGGCGGAATTCGTGGTGGAGGGGGAATACCTGGCGACCGATGCCGGCCTGCCGGAGGCGCGCGGCCAGCGCTACCGGCTGCCGGCGGGCGCCTTCTTCACCATCGCCGGCGGAAGGATCACCCGGGTGACAACCTATTACAATCTGCAGGACTGGCTACGACAGGTGGGAGGATAGCTGCAGGCCGCGCCGACAGCCCGAATCTACCCCACAATCAAAGCAATAGAGCGCTTCGCGCCGCAGGGTCAGACGACAACTCCTTGAACAGGAGGCTGGACGATTGCCTAGATCCTGGTGGACGGAGTTCGCCGAAAAGCCGGTATGAGGGGGCTTTGCCCCCTCATACTCCCCCACCAAGGGCCGAAGGGCCCTTGGATCCCTTGAGTTGAGACCCGTGATTTCCAAAAGTCCTTGGCCTTTGGCGGGAAAGGCCATAGGGCAACGCGCCCTCTCGGCTCTACCGGCGCCAGCTACAACCCCAGTCGCGCCCAGGCCGCCCGCTCCTCCGCCACCGCCAGCACGGCCTCGGCGGAGAACCCCGGCAGCAGGCGGCGCAGCAGCGGCGGGCGCGGGCCGCCGATCGGAACGAGCCGCACCTTCTCCCCGAAGCGCCGCCTGGCCTCCCCCGCCGCATCGCCCAGCCGGTCGGCGAGGCCCAGCTCCACCGCCCGCCGCCCGGGCCAGAAGCGCCCGGTGAAGGCCTCTCCTGGCGGGAGCTTCAGCTTCGGCCCGCGGCGCTCCGTGACCCAGTTGCGGAATTCGGCGTGCAGCTCCTCCAGCAGCCCCTCCAGCCGCGCCGCATCCTCGGGCCGTTCCGGGCGGAAGGGGTCCCAGAAGCTCTTCTCCGTCCCCGCAGTGCGCAGGCGGCGCTCGACGCCGAGCTTCTCCAGCGCGCCCTGGAAGCCGAAGCCGGCCGCGATCACCCCGATGGAGCCGAGGATGGAAGCCGGGTCGGTCACGATTTCATCCGCCGCGCAGGCGATCCAATAGCCGCCGGAGGCCGCCGCATCCTCGACGCAGGCGATGACCGGCAGCTTCTTCTCGGTGGCCAAGCGACGGATGTGGCCGGCGATCAGGCTGGACTGCACCGGCGATCCGCCCGGTGAGTTGATGACCAGGAACACTGCCACCGCCCGCTTCAGCCCGAAGGCGCGGTCCAGTTGGGGCGCCACGCTGGCCAGGTTGAGCCCGCCGCCGATGCCTGGCCGGGGGGTGATGGTGCCTTGCAGCCGCACCAGCGCGACGCGCGGGCGGCGATCGAGGAAGGGAAGGTTCATGGCTGCAACAGATGCCCGCGCCGGCGCCGGCATCAAGCCTGCAACCGCGAGTTTCGGCGCCACGGCTTGCCCTTCCGCCTCGGCTTCGCCAGCCTGCGCCGGCGATCACCAACCAGGGAAACGGACATGCAGGATTTCAAGGGCAAGCGTGTGGTGGTCTGCGGCGGCAGCCGCGGCATCGGAAGGTCGGTGGCGCTGGGCTTCGCCGCGGCCGGGGCAGCGGTTTCGGTCTGCGCCCGCAGCGCCGGGCCGTTGGACGCGACCAAGGCCGAGATCGCCGGGCATGGCGTGACGGCGCATGCCGCGCAATGCGACCTCGGCGACCGCGCCGCGGTCACCGCCTATGTGGCGGCGGCGGGCCAGGCGCTCGGCGGCATTGACGTACTGGTGAACAACGCCTCCGGCTTCGGCTCCCAGGACACCGAGGAGCATTGGGCGCAGGGGCTTTCGGTGGATGTAATGGCGACGGTCCGCGCCACCCATGCGGCGCTGCCCTTCCTCGAGGCGTCGAACGGCAGCATCGTCAACGTCTCCTCCATCTCCGGCTACCGGCCGAGCATCCGCACCCCGGCCTATGCCGCGGTGAAGGCGCTGCTGATCAACTACACCCAGTCGCAGGCGGCGATGTATGCGCCGAAGGGCATCCGCGCCAATGCGGTGGCGCCGGGCAGCATCGAATTCCCCGGCGGGTCGTGGGAGGCGCGGAAGACCAGCGACCCGAAGCTCTACAACGCCATCCTCGGCAGCATCCCCTTCGGCCGGCTCGGCACGCCGGAGGAGGTGGCGGAGGTGGTGCTGTTCCTGGCGAGCCCGGCGGCGCGCTGGGTCACCGGGCAGACCATCATCGTCGATGGCGGGCAGATGCTGTAGTCGCGGCGGGGATCGCGCCGGCCTGCCACGCTGGCCGCTTCGGCCGGCGCGGCAGGGTGGCCGGCCCGGTCACCCGAACAGGAATTCGCGGTAGCCCTGCGCCGCCACCGCCCCGGCCTTGCGGCGGTACTGCACGGCGCCGCCGTAGTAGCCGAGGATGCGGAGGACATCCCGGCCCTCGACATTGCGGTTGACGCCGGTCTGCCAGGAATTCACCTGGCTGAACAACAGGCCCGACGCCGCCTTCTCCACATGCCGGCCCCAATCCTCCACCGCCTCGGGCCGGGCTTCCACCCGCGTCAGCCCGTGGTCCCGCATGTGCCGGATCAGCCCGGTCAGCCAATCGACGATTTCCTCGATGTTGCGGGGGATGTTGCCGCGCGCGGTATGCGGGCCGAGGACCATCAGCATGTTGGGAAAGCCCTCCGCCAGCATGCCGAGGAAGGTGCGTGGCGTCCCGGTCCAGTCATCCTTCAGCCGCCGGCCGCCGGGGCCGCGGATGTCGATGCGGTCGTAGGGACCGGTGACACCGTCGAAGCCGGTGGCGTAGATCAGCACGTCGAAGGCGAAATCCTCGGCGCTGGTGCGGATGCCCTCCGGGGTTATCCGCTCGATCGGGGTTTCCAGTATGTCCACCAGCCGCACGTTGTCCTGGTTGTAGACCTCGAAATAGCCGCTCTCCAGCGGCAGGCGACGGGTGCCGAAGCCGTGGTTCCGGGGGATCAGCTTCTCCGCGACCTTCGGATCCCTGACGCGCTGGCGTATCTTCTTCGCCATGAACTCGCTGGCCAGGGCATTCGCCTCCGGGTCCACCAGCACGTCCTGGAAATTGCCCACCCAGATGCCGAAGCCGGGCTCGGCATAGAGCTTCTCCCAGAACTCCTCCCGCTCCTCCGCCGAGACCTCCAGCGCCTTGCGCGGGTCGGTGTTGTGGATGAAGCAGGTGCTGGTCTGGCGGCACCGCTCGAAGATCTCGTCGTAGCTGGCCTTGATCGCCTTCTGCTCCTCCTCGGTGATCTTCCGGTTGTGCAGCGGCGCCGCCCAGTTCGGCGTGCGCTGGAAGACGGTGAGGTGCCCGACCTCCTTGGCGATGGTCTGGATGGTCTGGATGGCGGTGGCCCCGGTGCCGATGATGCCGACGCGCTTGCCTTTGAGATCGAGCCCCTCCCGCGGCCAGCGAGCGGTGTGGCAGGCCGTGCCCTGGAAGCTGTCCCGGCCCGGGATGTTCGGCAGGGTATAGGCCGAGAGCGGGCCCAGCGCGGTGACCAGCAGATGGGCGCTGTCCTGCTCGCCATTGTCGAGGGTGATGGTCCAGCGGCTGGTCGCAGTGTCGAAATGCGCGGCGGTGACGCGGTGGCCGAAGCGCATGTCCCGCCGCAGGTCGAATTTGTCGGCGACGTAATTCAGATAGCGGAGCGTGTCGGGCTGGGCGGAGAAATGCTCCGGCCATTCCCATTCCTGCAACAGCTCCTTCGAGAAGGAATAGCCGTAGGACCAGCTTTCCGAATCGAAGCGGGCGCCGGGGTAGCGGTTCCAGTACCAGGTGCCGCCGACGTCGGTTCCGGCCTCATAGACCCGCACGCGCAGGCCGAGTTCCCGCAACCGGTAGAGCTGGTACATGCCGGCAATGCCCGCGCCGATGATGATGGCGTCCAGGTCACCGTGTCCACCGGCATTCGGCTCTACCATCCCAGTTGCAGGCATCCGCTTCACCCCCTTCGAGATCATCGCTTGGCCGGGCCCCTGCGCGGGGCCTGGCCCGGCCACCATCGCCGCCTTTCCCGCACATCGCAAACGCGTCGGCCATCGGGGATGCACCATGTCGTTTCGGTCTTGCGCCAACAACCGGCCGAGGACCGCAGCCAAGTCATGTCCTGGGCGGTACGGCCGTGTTGCAGGATGTCTTCGTGACCAAGGAGATATGGCGCGGCAGACCCTCGGTGCCGCCGCCAACTCCGCCTGGGGCATGTCGGAGAATGGTACCGTCACCACCACCCAGCCGGATAATGCCGAGGCGAAGACCACCTCCGCCGATGGCTGCTCCCCGCCGGGGGTGGAACTGCGCATCATCGACCCGGCAAGCCGGGTGTTGCCCGACGGCGCGCAGGGCCGGCTTCAGGTCCGCGGCTGCTCCAACTTCCCCGGCTACCTGGCGCGGCCGGGGCTCGATTCGACCGGCCCGGAAGGCTGGTCGGCACCGGTGGCCTCGCCTGCATGGTTGACAAGGGTTACATCCGCCCCGCCGGCTGTTCGAAGGACATCATCCGCGGCGGGAGAACATTCCGGCCGTCGAGGCCAAGAGCCTGTTCACGGCAGAATCGGATGCGCGGGTCGAGCCCGCGCATGATGGGAAAAGATGCGATCGGCCGCCCTTTCCCGCCCACCTAAAGCTGCACGCCCCGCGTCAACGCCCCATCGATCACCAGATTGGTGCCGGTGGTGAAGGAGGACGCCGGGCTGGCGAGGAACACCACGCCGCGCGCGACCTCCTCCGGCGCCGCCATGCGGCCGGTGGGGTTCAGCGCCATCGCCTCGGCGAAGAGCGACTGGTTGTTCTGCTCGATCCACTGCCAGATGCCGCCCTCGAAATAGGTATTTCCCGGCGAGACGGTGTTGGCGCGGATGCCCTTGCCGGCAAGCCGGAAGGCCAGCCCCTGGGCGTAGTGCACCAGCGCCGCCTTGAAGGCGCCGTAGGCCGGGCCGGTGAAGTCGATCTCACGGCCCGAGACCGAGGAGATGAGGGTGATCGACGCCGCCTTCGACGCCTCCAGGAAGGGCATCGCCGCGTTCACGGTGCGGACGCTGTGCATCAGATCGGTCTCGAAGCCGCGGCGCCAGGCGTCCTCGTCATCCTGCACCGCCAGCGCCGAGACATTGGCGACGACCATGTCGATGCCACCAAGCGCCGCGGCGCTGGCCGCGACCCAGGCTTCCAGCGCGCCCCTGTCGGCGACATCCACCGCCTGGCCGAAGGCGGTGATGCCCCTGGCCTGCAGCGCCACGACTGTTTCGGTGACCTCCGCCGCATTGCGGGCGCAGAGCGCGACATGCGCGCCCTCATCGGCGAAGAGCTCGGCGCAGCGCCGGCCGATGCCCTTGCTGCCGCCGGTGACGATGGCCCGGAGGCCCTTCAGACCGAGGTCCATTGGCGTCTCCTCCCCTATGCCAGCCAGGTCTTCAGCATGGAGGCGCCGAGGGTGTATTTCGGGTCCACCATATTGCCGACGCGCATCTTCCCTGCCTGGGTGCAGAGGAAATAGGCCTCGCTCTCCTCGAAGCCATAGTCGTCGACCATCCAGCGGATCAGGTCGCGATAGGCCATGCGGGCGGCATCCTCCATCGGCCGGGCGCTGCCGACGGACATGATGAACGCCTCCGTCTCCAGTCGCACGCCAGGGATGTGCCACCCCTTGATGAGGTCGACCTGGATGGTCGCAACGGCCGGGATTTCCACCGCCACGCCACAGAGCTCGCCATCGCCCTGCCTGCCGTGACAATCGCCCAGGTAGAGGTAGGCGTCCTTGTGGTGCACCGGGAAATACACCACCGCGCCGGGCGCCACATCCGGCAGGTCCATGTTGCCGCCCCAGTAGTCCGGCTGCAGCGAGGACACCGCCTCGATCTCCGGGCTGACGCCGAGGGTGCCGATGAAGGGCTCGTAGGGCAGGGTCACACGATCGCTGAAGACCACGCCCTCCGGCGTCACCACCATCTTCTTAACCCGCTCCGGCAGCGGCTTGTTCAGCATCGCGGTCGCCGGCGTCGCCACCAGCCCGCCGAATTCCGGGATCAGCGCGGTGGTGCCGGCCGGCTGCGGGCCGCGCGGCAGGATCGAGAGGATATGCACCGCCAGCACATCGCCCTTCTCCGCGCCCTCGACCGCGATCGGGCCGTTCTGCGGGTTGAGGAAGGGCATCTTCAGCAGCGCCGAGGGGCTGTCCTGCTCGGTCCTGATCTTGCCCTCGAAGGCGTCATGTGTCTCGGCGGCAATGACATCGCCGGGCTGCACGCGCAGCACCGGCGTCGCATAGGGGCCATAGACGTAGTGGTAGGGTCCCTGGCGCGCCTCGGTCAGCGCATGGGTGGCACCGCGCCGGCCGCGGGCGACGCCCTTGCGGCCCATGTAGGAGGTCTCGATCCAGCTCATTGGCGCCTCTCCGCTGCTGTGGCCTCCGCCAGGCATAGCAAGTCCCGCGCCGGCTAATCCTCGATCCAGGCCACCGCGCGGATCGGGCTGCCGGAGCCGCCCTTGATCTTCAGCGGAAAGCCGATGAATCGGAACCGCCCCTTCCCCACCAGCTTATCGAGGTTCACCAGCCCCTCGATATGGGTGAAGCCCATGTCGCGGCAGACATGGTGCACCTCGAAATTGCTGCGGCCGGGCCGGCCTGGGCTGACCGCCTCGACGCCGAACATCGTAATGCCCTTCTGCCCCAGCCAACTGGCGCTTTCCTTGGTCAGCCCGGGGAAGTCGGTCAGGTAGCCCTCGGTGCCCCAGGTGCGGCGGTAGTGGTCCATGTGCAGCAGCACGGTATCGCGCCGCCGGATCTCGATACCCGCGGCCTTCTCCGCCGCCTCCAGATCGGCGATGGAGATGTCGCTCTTCAGCGGCTTGTGCGAGAGGTCGAGGCAGACCGCCTCGGTGAAGAAATTCTCGAGCGGCATCTCGTCGATGCCCTTGGCCCCCGGCCGCTCGTCGAAATGCACCGGCGCATCCACATGGGTGCCGGAATGATCGCCCATGTTCAGCGACATCACCGCGGAGGAGAAGACATAGCCATCCACCTCGCGCTTCTCCGAATGGGTGCTGAAGGGTGCCAGGATGACCATCGGGTGGTTCGGCAGGCGCGGCATCTTGTGAATGATGTCGCGCGACAGGTCGATCAGCGGCATGGCGGTCTCCTGTTTGGACTCGTCGGCGAGTATGGAAGCACCACGGGCCCTGGCAAGCCGCCGCGGCAGGGTGGCATCCTCGTTGCATTGCCTTCGGCACCCACCGAAGGGACCCTCCCCATGAACACCCGGTCTTGCCGGCGTCTCGCCTGCCTGCGGCCTGGGCAGCCCTGGCACGGCGCGCGACCGTGCTGGAAGCGGTGCTGCAGGATGTCCGCGGCCTGTGGCATCCGCTGGCGCAAGGCGCATGGGCTGGGGCATTACAACTGAGTTGAGCAGGCGGCAGCGGCAGCGTAACCCTCGTGGAACTCCCAGGGTTCGCACGCGTCCTGCCCGCGCCCGAGGGTCACTGACGATGAAGCTGTTCCGCTGCCAGGCCTGCGACCAGGTGCTGTACTTCGAGAATACCCGCTGCGAGCGTTGCGGCCACGTGCTCGGCTTCATGCCCGAGGCGTCCGAGCTTTCGGCGCTGGAGCCGGCGGCGGATGAGCAATGGCGCCCGCTGGCGGCGCCGGAGCAGACGCGGCGCTTCTGCGACAATGCGCGCTACGAGGCCTGCAACTGGCTGGTCCCCGAAGGTTCCAACGACGCGCTCTGCGCCGCCTGCCGGCACAACCGCATGATTCCCGACCTGACCATCCCGGACAACCTGCCGCCCTGGCGCCGCATCCAGGATGCCAAGCGCCAGCTGGTCTACGCCTTCCAGCAGCTCAAGCTGCCGCTCGCCAACCGTATCGAGGATCCGGCGCATGGCCTGGCCTTCGACGTGCTGGCCGACCCGCCGGACGACACCTCGCCCAAGGTGATGACCGGGCATGAGGAGGGCATCATCACCATCGCCCTGGCCGAAGCGGACGACACCGAGCGCGAGCGCCGCCGCACCGCCCTGGGCGAGCCGTACCGCACGCCGCTCGGGCATCTCCGCCATGAGTCGGGGCATCATTTCTGGGACCTGCTGGTCCGCGACGGTGGCAGGCTCGCTGAATGCCGGGCGTTGTTCGGTGACGACACCCAGGGCTACGCCGCCGCGCTGCAGGCGCATTACATGAATGGCGCGCCGGCGGATTGGCAGAATGCGCATGTCAGCGCCTATGCCACCGCCCACCCCTGGGAGGATTTCGCGGAGACCTGGGCGCATTACCTCCACATCGTCGATACGCTGGAGATGGCGAGCGCCTTCCGCCTCAGCGTGCAGCCGCGCGTCGCCAGGACCGATGGCCTTGACGCGCGCATCGACATCGATCCCTACCGCGCCCGCGGTGCCGGGGAGCTGGTGAAGGCCTGGCTGCCGCTGACCTATGCGGTGAACAGCCTCAACCGCTGCATGGGCACGCCCGACCTCTACCCCTTCGTGCTGTCACCACCGGCGATCGCCAAGCTCGACTTCATCCACCGGCTGGTGCACCGGATCAGCTGAAGCCGAGCTTGTCGGCGATGCCGCCTTCCTTGGCCAGGGCGCCGAGCTTCTTCCAGGTGGCGTCCTCGATCTCGATGCCCTCGGCGGCGCGCTGCTTCTCCGCCATGTGCTCGACCTCGCCGGGATAGAGCACGCCCTTGCTGCCCTTCGCGGGCGGCGTGTCCTTCAGGTAGTGGGCGAAATCGGCCACTTCCTTGCGGAAGGTCAGCAGCGGGCGGAAGGCCTCCACCTTGATGGCGATCAGGAAGCAGCCGTCATTGTGGCGGCCGCTCGGCTCCACGCCGAAGCCGAGGCCGGTGAGGATGCCGCAGAAGATCTCGCCCATCGCCGCCAGGGCGGTGCCCTTGTAGCCCTCGCCGGGACCGCCCAGCGGCAGCAGCGCGCCGCCCTTGATCTTCGCCGGATCGGTGGTCAGCTCGCCATCCTTGTCCACCACCCAGCCGAGCGGGATTTCCTGCCCGCGGGCCTCAGCCAGCTTCACCTTGCCCATCGCCACCGCCGAGGTGGCGAAATCCATGCACATCGGCCCTTCGAGGTCGGAGGGCACGGCGATGGCCCAGGGGTTGGTGCCGAGCCGCGCCTCACGCCCGCCATAGGGCGCGACCCCCTTGGGGGAGCGGCCGCTATCGGCCCAGGCCATGCCGATCATGCCGGCCTTCGCCGCCATCAGCGGATAGCTCGCCAGCCGCCCGACATGGCCCTGGCGGAAAACAGTGCAGGCGGCGATGTTGCTCTTCTCCGCCTTCTCAATGGTCAGCGCCATCGCCTTTTCGTTGGTGACGTAGCCAAAGCCCCAATTGCCGTCGACCACGGTGGTGGTCGGGCTTTCCTGCACGATGGTGAAGGGCGCGCCGGGAACGATGTGGCCGACCCGCACCCGCTCGATGTAATTCGGCAGCATGATGACGCCGTGGCTGTCATGCCCGGCCAGGTTGGCGTTGACGACGTGGCGGGCGACGGTGGCGGCCTCGCTATCCGGCACGCCATTGGCGATCAGCAGGGCGCGGCCGATCTCCCGCAGCTTCTCCGCCTGGATCTTCGGCATGGTGTCTCTCCCCTATGCGTTGCGTCGTGCCGCGACCGCGGCGCGGTAATCGAGAATGCGTTGCCTGAGGCCCGGCCGCGCCGCCGAACGGACCAGCGCGGCGAGGTCGGCATCGTCCTCCGCCTGCCGCGTCCGGGCATGTAGCGCCGCCACCGTTGGCGGGTCGAGCCGCGCCGCGGCGGCCGCGATGCGCGCCTGCTCGGCCGCGATCGCCGCCGGCGGCAGCACCGCGGTGGCGAGGCCAGCCGCCAGCGCCGCCTCGGCGGTGACCTCCTGCCCCGCGAGCAGGATCGCCCGTGCCCGGTCCCGCCCGACCAGCGCCGCCAGCCGCGCGGTGCCGAGCACCAAGCCGAAGGCCGGGCCGGGGAAGGCGAAGCTGGCGCCCTCCACGGCGATGCGATGGTCGCAGGCGGCGAAGAGATCGGCACCGGCGCCGAAGGTACGGCCGGTGGCGATGGCCAGGGTCGTCACCGGCGCGGCATGGATGCGCTGGAGCAATTGCTCGATGCGCACGACGCGCAGCAGCAGGTCGCCATCCGACAGCGCCTCGAGGTCGGTCAGGTCGAAGCCGGTGCAGAAATGCCGGCCTTCGCCGCGCAGCACGATCAGCCGGGCGCCATCGGCCAGCGCGGCGTCGAAACCCTCCTCCAGCGCCTGCACCAGCTCCGGCCCGAGCGCATTGCCGCGCGCCGGACGATTCAGGCCGAGGGTCGCGACGTCACCTTCCCGGCTGAGGATCACGGCGGTCACAGCGGGATGTCGACGTCCAGCAGCGGTGCGTGCTGCTGCGCGCCATAGACGTCGGTGTCGCCGATCTCGCCGGCCGGCACCAGCCGTGGCAGCGTCGCCTTGAAGGCGCGGCCGGCACGGTAGGGGGTGAACAGCACATCCGCCTCGGCCACGTTGTAGAGCCGAGCGAACAGCGCCGGGCAGAGCACGCCGCTCGCCGCCACCCGGTCGAACATCGCCTCGTCGTCGAACACCACGTCGATGGTGAGGTCGAAGGGGCCGGCGTTCTTGCTCTTGCAGACCTTGGCGATGTCGCGGATCAGCGCCATCACACCACCTCATGCTCGATCGGGAACATCTCGTAGGGATCGTCGGGCATGACGACATGCGACATGCTGAAGCGATACACCTCCCCCGCCGCCAGGTCGCTCGGCGAGAAGGGGAAGGCCATGTTGCCCTCCTTGCACAGCCTGCCGGGGAAGTCGCTGTGCAGCATGCTGGTGCGGGCGAGCGCGATGACCGCGCCGGCGATGTCGGCGTCGCGGCCGATGACATCGACCAGGAAGCCGATCTCGTGGCCACGCACCTCACGCACCGGCTCCCGCCCCGCCATCACGCCATTGGCGCCGTAGCTGTGGATGGTCAGCCGGTAATCCTCCGGCGCGATGTCGAGGTCGCGCGCCTTCCCCGCCACCAGCCCCCGCACCAGGTCGAGGAAATGGTCGAGCTGGCCGATCAGCACCGGGTCGCGGGTGCCGCAGATGGTGATGGCACGATGACCCAGCATCTCCGCCGCCTCCAGCTTCACCGTATAGGTCTCGGCTGGAGTCCAGCGCATGCCGGTGACGAGCGTCGCCTTGGGCGAGACCGCCTCGAAGCGGCAGTCGCTGGTGTCGAGCACCCCACCCGGTTCGACATGGCGGACCGGGGAGGCATTCTCGTGCAGCGAATGATTGGCGACCGACATCGGGGTGCAGGCGCGGTCGCCCATCGGCTCGCAGATCACCCCATCCTCGCGCACGATCACATGCAGGCAATCCGGGCCCTTCGGCAGCGCGGGCGCGGCGCCGCATTCCAGCATCTTGCCGGCGTACCACGCCGGCCCCGGAGGAAGCTGCGCCCGCATGGCATTTGCGGCGAAGGGCGCCGGGTCGCTGCTGCGGCCACCGATCACCACCTGCGCGCCCTGGTCCAGCGCCCGCATGTAGGGCTCCGGCCCGCACATGCCGACGATGCGGGTGGCGCGCTGCACCGTCGCCTCGTCCAGCGGGGCCATGCGGCCGAGCGGCGCGGTGCGGCCTTCACGGATGCGGGAGGCAATCTTCGCCTTGTCCTGCTCGGCATGGATCAGGGCGAGGTTGAAATGCAGCCCTTCCTCCCGCGCGATGTCGCGGACCATCTGCGCCACCAGCTGCAGATGCGGCGCGCCGCCGGCGCCGCCGGCGGTGCCGACCACCATCGGCACCTTGCTGCGGATGGCGGCCCGCAGCATCAGCCGCAGGTCGCGCCTCATCGCCCGCAGCGAGACAAAGGGCTTGCCGCTGCCGAGGTAGTAGGGGCCGGGGTCGCTGCTGCCGCCGTCGCAGCCGATCATGTCGATGCCACGCGCCACCGCCGCATCCAGCGACGCCTCCGGATAGCCGTAGCCCAGGATGCCGCTGACCGACACCATGCGGAATTCGCGCATCAACCTGCCCTCCCCTGCCCCCATCCTGCGTCCGGCGGCGCCGGCTGGTAAGCCCCCAATATCTAGCTTCCTAGCTATTCGCTGGCATCCTACTGTAGCCGGATGCGGGACGGTTCCTCCCTCGCCCATACCCAATGGCGCATCGGCATCACGATAGCGCAGATCTCGCGGCGCTGGCGGGCGCGGCTGGACGCGCGCATCGCCGAATACGGGCTGACCGAGGCACGCTGGCTGGCGCTGCTGACGCTGTCGCGCGGCGGCAATGGGCTGACCCAGAAGCAGCTCGCGGCCCTGCTGTCGATCGAGGGGCCGACGCTGGTCCGCACGCTGGATTGGCTGGAGGCGGAGGCGCTGGTCGAACGGCGCGAATCAGCACTCGACCGCCGCGCCAAGACCCTGCACCTGACCGACAAGGCCGGCCCGCTGATCCACCGGATCGAAGGCGCGGCGACCCAGGTGCGGGCGGAGATCATGGCGGCCATTCCGGAAGCCGAGCTCGCCGCCTGCCTCGCCGTGCTGGAGCGCATCCTCGTCGGGTTGGCGCCGCCGCCGGACCCGGGCCCCAAGGAGGATCCCGATGGACATCGGCCAGCCTAGCGCTGCCCGCAAGCTGTTCGCGCCCGATCGCGGCCTGGCGCGGCGGCTGCGGCTGCTGGGGCTGGTGGCGGCATTGCTGGCGACCTCCGCCGGTGCCGCCTGGTTCATCCACCGCTTCGTCACCCTGGTCTTCGTCGATGACGCCCGGGTGGCCGCCGACATGATCACCGTCTCCTCCCGCGTCCCGGGCTGGGTCGCCGAGGTGCGGGTCATCGCCGGTGACATCGCCAGCCGGGGCAGCCTGCTGGTGCGCATCGATAGCCGCGAATCGGAAATCATGCTGCGTGAGCTGGAAGCCCGGCTGGCCAGCGTCGACGCAAGGCGGGCCGAGCTGGAGGCGCGGCTGGCGATGGTCGACCTGCAGACCAGCAGCGCCGAGGCCGGCAGCCGCGCGAAGCTGGAGGTGGCCCGCGCCGCCCTGCCCGCCGCCGAGGCCGAGCGGGTCTTCGCCGAGGCCGAGTACGGCCGCGCCATGCAGCTCATGGCTAGCGGCAGCGGCACGCGGCAGCGCCACGACCAGACCCGCAGCCTGCTGGATGCGGCGCGACAGAAGGTGCTGGGCGCCACCGCCGAGATCCTCAATGCCGAGGCACAGATCGCCGCCGCGACGGCAGCGCGGGAGGAGCTGAGGGTGCTGCGCCGCCAGATCGAATCGCTGGAGCCGCAGGCGCGCGAGCTGGCGGCGCAGCGCGACCGCGCCGCGCTCGACCTGCGCGACCGCAGCATCCTGATGCCCTTCGACGGCAGCATCGACCGGGTGTTCATCGACCCCGGCGAGTATGTCGCCGCCGGCCAGCGGGTGCTGATGCTGCACGACCCGACGCGGGTGCGGGTGGAGGCGAATGTGAAGGAGACCGAGATCCGCTGGTTCCGTCCCGGCACGGCGGTGCGGGTCACGGTGGATGCGCTGCCCGGCCGGCGCTTCGACGGGGTGGTGGAACGCGTCGCCAGCGCCGCCACCAGCGAATTCGCCCTGCTGCCGAGCCCCAACCCTTCGGGCAATTTCACCAAGATCACCCAGCGCCTGCCGGTGCGGATCGCGTTGCGTCCGGCGCCGGAGCCTGGCCTGCTGCGGCCCGGGATGATGGTGCAGGTCGAGGCCAGCGCCATTGAGTGAGCGGACGCTGGAGACGCTCGGCAAGCGCTTCGGCCCATCCTACCGCTGGCTGGTCACCATCACCGCCATCATCGGCACGCTCTCGACCATCCTTGCCTCCACCATCGTCAATGTCGCGCTGCCGGATGTGATGGGCGCCTTCGGCATCGGCCAGGACCATGCGCAGCTTCTCTCCACCGGCTTCCTCGCCGCCGTCACCGGCACCATGCTGCTGAACGCCTGGTTCACCGAAAGCTTCGGCTACCGCGCCACCTATGCCGGGGCGGTGGTGATCTTCCTGACCGGCTCCGTCGTTTCCGGCTTCGCGCCGAATGAGGGCCTGCTGATCCTCGGGCGCATCCTGCAGGGTGCGTCGGCCGGGATGATGCAGCCGCTCGGCACCCAGATCATCTTCCAGGTCTTCCCGCCGGAGAAGCGCGGCTCCGCCATGGGCATCGCCGCGGTCGGCATCGTCCTGGCGCCAGCACTGGGGCCGACGCTCGGCGGCGTCATGGTGGATAATTACGGCTGGCGGAGCGTGTTCTTCCTCTCCGTCCCGCCGGCGCTGATCGGTGTCGCCCTGGCCATGGTGTTCATGCCGGACCGTGCCGAGGATGGGCCGCGGCGGCGGTTCGACGCGCCCGGCTTCGCGCTGCTGCTGGTCGCGCTGCTGGCGCTGTTCACCGGCCTGTCCAGCGGCCAGCGCGAGGGCTGGGGGTCGAACCGCGTGCTGGTCGAGCTCGGCCTCGCCGGCCTGGCCGCCGCACTGTTCCTGGGCTGGGAGATGCGCACGCCGGCGCCGCTGATGAACCCGCGAGTCTTCGCCAACCGCGGCTTCGCCGCCGCCTTCGCGGTGGCGCTGGTCTACGGCGCCAGCATCTTCGGCACTACCTATCTCATCCCCCTCTTCGTTCAGACCATCCAGGGCTACACCGCGACGCGGGCAGGGCTGGTGCTGATGCCGGCGGGGCTGATCATGGTGGTGGTCTTCCCCATCGCCGGAAGGCTGGCCGACCGGATTCCGGTCTGGCAGCCGGTGGTGGCCGGCCTGTTGCTGTTCGCGCTGTCCTGCTGGCTGCTGCGCGGCGTCGATACCGATACGCCCTTCTGGACCATGGCGCTGTGGATCATGGTCGGGCGCATCGGGCTCGGGCTTACCATGCCCTCGATGAATGCCGGGGCGCTGCGGGCGCTGCCGCCGCGCTTCCTCGGCCAGGGCGCGGGCGGGATCAATTTCGCCCGACAGTTCGGCGGTGCGCTGGGGGTGAACCTGCTCTCCGTGGTGCTGGAGCAGCATACCGAGTTGCATGCGCAATCGCTGACGCCGACCCAGAATCCCGGCAACTCCGGCACCCAGGAATTCCTCCGCCTGACCCAGGGACTGTTGGCCCAGGATGGCGTGCCGGAGACCGAGCGGCTGGCCGGAGCCTATAACTTCCTCTCACGTACCCTGCAGGCGCAGTCCAGCATGCTGGCCTTCCGCGACAGCTTCCTTTGGGTGTCCATCGCCTGCGCCCTGGCGGTGCTGCCGGCGTTGGCGACGCGGCGGCGCGCCAAGCCGGCGTGACCCGTCCTATACATCTCGAACACGTGGTCGCGGCGCTGCTCGAAATGCCTCCGCGTGGCCCGGGAATAAGCGCAGGCAGCATGGCCAGGTCCTGCCCACCGCAGCGCAGGCTGCCAGAGCGTGGCCGCAGCAGGCCGGAGATCATCCGCAGCAGAGTGGTCTTGCCGGCGCCGTTCAGGCCGACGACACCCACCGCCTCGCTAGGCTCGACGCGCCGGTCGGCCTCGAACAGCACCTCACATCGATCGGCGGCGGCGGCCTGCCGCCAGCGAGTTCAGCGCATGATTTCCAGCTCCACCGGGAAGACCGCGGCCAGATCGTCGCATTCGGCGATGTGATAGAGCGAGAATCGGTAGGCCGGCCCGGCCGGCAGCTCCGGCGGGGTGAAGGGAAAGGCGATGTTCCCGCCGGTGGACAGCCGGCCAGGGAAGCCGAAGTGCAACAGATTCTGCTTGGCGACGCCGACCACCGCCTTGGCCAGCTCGGCGGTCGGGGCGATGCATTCCAGCAGGAAGAACACCTCCGCCGGCTCGGGCAGCGGCGCCATGCCAGGGAACAGGCCGGAGGCGCCGGCGCCATAGACCCGGGCCCGCAGCTCGTAGTCCTGGCCGGGCAGGATATCGGCGACGATGCCGCGCACACCGGCGAGGATCGCCTTCCGATTCTCGATCACCTTCGGGTCGCAGCTGGCTGAGAGCATCACCGCCCGCTCGCCGCACCAGCTCGCGCCCTCGATCTTCACGCTGGGCTGCACCGCCGGCGTCCAGCGCGCGCCGCCAACCCGCACCCGGCGCTCGTCCAGCGCCGCGAAACGCGTCTCGGCGAGGTTCAGCACCCCTTCCGGCTCCGCCACCTGCAACGGGTCAGCCTGCTCGTAGAGGCTGTGCGCCGCCACCGAGACCGGGGTCGCGGCGCGCGCCGGGTTCATGCTCTCCAGCTCGAATTCATCGCCGTACAGCGTGCCGAGTATGGCGTCGCGGCCACCCGGCACACAGCAGAGCGAGGTGCATTCGATGATCTTCGCCATATGCGTCGCCGCCGCCGGCGGATAGCCCAGCAGCAGCGGCACCGCGGCGAAGACCGCCGTGTCGCAGGCCCGGCCGGCGAGGATGATGTCCGGCTCCAGCGCCAGCGCCCGCAGGAAAGCCTCGGTGCCCATCTGGCCGACGATCTGCGCGGCGCCGTCGATCTCGGCCGCGGTGGCCGCGCCGATGCCGCCGATCGGCCGCATCCGGCCTGCCGCCGCCATCGCCTTCAGCCAGGCGCGGTCCATATCGGCGTGGATGACGGCGACGCGCAGCGCCAGGCCGTCCTCCCGCAGGATGCCATGCAGCATCTCCCGCACCGCCGCCAGGTGCGGCGCCGCCCCGGCGGTGCCGGCGCTGCCGATCAGCAGCGGCACCTTCGCCTGCCGCGCCGCCTGCACCACCAGCCGCAGGTCGCGCCGGGTGACCGCCGGCGAGGTCGCCATCTGCCCGGCACCGAGATAATACGGGCCGGGGTCGATCGAGCCCATGTCGCAGCCGATCACATGCGGCTGCCGCGCCACCCCCGCGCGCAGCGCCGGCTCCGGAATGCCGTTGCCGAGCTGGCCGGAGGCCGCCAGCACCCGCAGCGGCTGGCCGGGGCGCGGGCCGTCCTCGCGCAGCCGGGCGATGACGCTCACAGCACCACCCTCAGCAGCGGCCGATGCTGCTGCGCGCCGTAGACATCGGCATCGCCGGGCGAGCCCGCCACCACCGGCCGGTCCAGCACCACCTTGATGGCATTCGCCGCGGCGAAGGGAATCACCTGCACCGTCGCCGGCGCCACGCCATAGAGACCGGCGATCGCCGCCGCCCCCAGCGCCGGAGATTGCGCGGCCAGGGCAAAGCCCTCGGCATCGGCGAAGATGATGTCGAGCGTCAGGTGCAGCGGTCCTGCGTTCTTGCTGCGGATCACTTGCGCAAGATCGACCAGCCTTCTGGCTTCCATGGCCTTCACTCCCTTTGCGCGGGACTGTCCGGCTGCGGTCCGGGCCGGTCAAGCCGCGGTTGCTGCCAGCCACGGCCGGGGCTTTACTTCCGCCATTGGGGAGGCAAGGCGGATGGAGATGGCGCTGGATGGGCTGGTCGTCCTCGACCTGACCAATTTTCTCTCGGGCCCCTATTGCGCCATGCTGCTCGGCGACATGGGCGCCGACGTCATCAAGGTGGAGCGTCCGGATGGTGGCGACGACGCCCGCCGGATGCCGCCCTTCGTCGAGGGACGCGGCGCGCCCTTCGCGGTATGGAACCGCAACAAGCGCAGCATCGCGCTCGACCTGAAGGCCAAGGACGACCTCGCCGTGGTGCGCCGCCTCGCGCTGCGCGCCGATGTCCTGCTGGAGAATTTCCGCCCCGGCACGCTGGATCGCCTCGGTCTGGGATGGGAGGCGTTGCAGGCGGAGAACCCGCGGCTGATCTACGCCTCGATCTCCGGCTTCGGCCAGACCGGGCCCTGGGCGACGCATGGCGGGCTCGACATGATGGCGCAGGGCATGTCCGGGCTGATGGCCGGCAACGGCCCGCCGGATGGCGAGCCCTATCGCCTGCCCATCGCCATCACCGATGTGACCGCCGGCATGTACACCGCCATCGCCGTGCTCGGCGCGCTGCAGGCGCGGCACCGCACCGGGCGCGGCCAGCGCATCGACCAGTCGCTGCTGGAAGCCGGGCTGTCGCTCGGCGTCTATGAGGCGGCCCATGTGCTGGCGCTGGGCACGAAGCCGGAGCGGCTGGGCCAGCTGCATCGCGGCTCGGCGCCCTACCGGGTGTTCCGCACCCGGGACGGCTGGATCACCCTCGGCGCCTCCAAGGAGAAATTCTGGCGCGCCCTCTGCGGCATTATCGGCCAGCCGGCGCTGGCGGATGATCCGCGCTTCGCCAGCAATGCGCAGCGGGTGAAGAACAATGCCGTGCTGATCCCGCTGCTGCAGGAGTATTTGGCGACGCAGGACAGCGCCCATTGGCTGGCGCAATTCGAGGCCGTCGGCATCCCCGCCGAGCCGGTGCTGAGCTATGACGAGGCGCTGCGCCACCCGCAGGCGGAGGCGCGCGGCGTCATCACCGAATACGACGATCCGGCGCTCGGGCCGCAGCGGGCGCTGGCGTCGCCGGTGCACCTCAGCGACACGCCCGCGCGCATCCGCCGCCGCGCCCCCGACCTCGACGAGCATGGCGCCGAGATCCGCGCCTGGCTGGACCAGGGCTGATGCCGGTGGATATCGCCACCGCCGCCGCGCTGCTGTGGCGGCACTGGCAGGCGGGCAGCCGCATCGACAGCCTGCCCGCGGCGCTGCGCCCGGCGACTCGGGCCGAAGGCTATGCCATCCAGGCGCAGTTCGAGGCCCGCAGCGCGCAGCCCCTCTACGGCTGGAAGATCGCCGCCACCAGCGCCGCCGGCCAGGCGCATATCGGCCTCACCGGCCCGGTGGCCGGACGCATCCTGGCGGAGATGGTGGTGGCGGAGACGGGCAGCGTGCCCCTCGCCGGCAATGCGATGCGGCTGGCGGAGCCGGAATTCGCCTTCCGCCTGGGCCGAGACCTGCCGGCCCGCATCCAGCCCTACGGCATGGAGGAGGTGATGGCGGCCGTCGCCACGCTCCATCCGGCGGTCGAGGTGCCGGACAGCCGCTTCACCGATGTCGCTTCCGCCGGCGAGGCGCAGATCGCCGCCGACAACGCCTGCGCCCGTCACTTCGTCCTCGGCCCGCCGGCGCCGGATGGCTGGCGCGACCTCGATCTTGCCGCGCATCCGGTGCAGGTGCGGGTCGGCGAGCGCTACACCCGGGCCGGGCTCGGCGCCAATGTGCTGGGCGACCCGCGGCTGGCGCTGACCTGGCTGGCCAATGCCCAGGCGGCGGATGGGGTGGCGCTGCGGGAAGGGCAGGTCATCACCACCGGCACCTGCACCACCCCGCTGGAAATCGAGGCCGACGATCTTGTCGTCGCCGATTTCGGGGTGCTCGGCAGGGTGTCCGCCCGCTTCGGCCGCTGACTCCACAGGAAGCATCGCAATGAATGCCCGGTACCCAGGCGCCGACAGCTTCGACTATGTCATCATCGGCTCCGGCGCCGCTGGCTCGGTGCTCGCCAATCGGCTGACCGAGGACGGCACCACCACCGTCTGCGTGCTGGAAGCCGGTCCGCCCGACCGCAACCCCTTCATCCATATCCCCGCCGGCTTCATCAAGACCCTCGCCGACCCGGGCGTGACCTGGCAGTTCAAGACCGAGCCGCTGGAGATGACCGGTGGCCGGCGCATCAGCACGGTGCAGGGGCGGACGCTTGGCGGCTCCTCCTCGGTCAACGGCATGATCTACAACCGCGGCCAGCCGGCCGACCTCGACAATTGGGCGCAGCGCGGCAACCGCGGCTGGGGCTATGCTGATTGCCTGCCCTATTTCCGGCGCAGCGAACGCCGCATCGGCTTGGGCGACGAGGCGCGGCGCGGGCGGGACGGCGGCATTCCCGTCACCGACAATGACTGGATCCACCCGCTGTCTGAAGCTTTCATCGCCGGCTGCGTCGGTCTCGGCATCCCGCGCAACCCGGACTACAACAGTGGCGATCAGGCCGGTGTCGGCTATTTCCAGCGCGCCATACTGAATGGCCGCCGCGTCTCCGCCGCGCGTGGCTTCCTGCATCCGGCGATGTCACGCCGCAACCTGAATGTCCGCACCAATGCCCGCGCCAGCGCCATCCTCTTCGAGGGCAGGCGCGCCATCGGCGTACGCTACCAGGCGGCGCGCGGCGCGGCGCCACGGACGGTGCTGGCCCGGCGGGAAGTGATCGTCTCCGCCGGCACGGTGAATACGGCGCGACTGCTGCAGGTCTCCGGCATCGGTCCGGCCGAGCTGGTGGAACGGCTCGGCGTGCCGCTGGTGCATGCGCTGCCCGGCGTCGGCAGCAATTTCCGCGACCACTATGCCTCCCGCTTCGTCATGCGGGCGAAGCCCGGCGTCACCACATTGAACGAGCTGTCGCGCGGCCTTCGCCTCGGCCGCGAGATCGCCCGCTGGGGGCTGAAGCGGCCGAGCATCCTGGCCACCTCGCCTTCCCATGTGCATGTCTTCTGGAAAAGCTTCGAGGGGATGGACGCGCCCGACCTGCAATGCGTCTTCACCCCGGGCAGCTATGCCGAGGGCAAGGTCTATGTGCTGGACAACTACCCCGGCGTGACCGCCGGCGCCTGGCAGCACCGGCCGGAGAGCACCGGCTGGGTCCGCGCCCGCAGTGCGGATGTGTTCGAGGACCCGGAGATCAACCCCAACTACCTCTCGGCACCGATGGATCGGCAGGTGCATCTCGGCGGCATGCGGCTGCTGCGGCGGATGCTCAACACGCCTGAGCTGGCCCCCTATCTGGAGGCCGAGACGCTGCCTGGCCGCGAGGTGCAGCGCGATGACGAGTTGCTGGATTTCGCGAAGCGGAACGGCAGCACCACCTACCACCTGATCGGCACCGCCCGCATGGGCCCGGCCACCGACCCGGGTGCCGTGGTCGATGACCGCCTGCTGGTGCATGGCATGCAGGGGCTGCGGGTGGTGGATGCCTCGATCATGCCGAACATGCCCTCCGCCAATACCTACGCGACGACCTTGATGATCGCCGAGAAGGCGGCGGATTTCATCCGCGGCCGGATGCCTGCCGCCGACGCGGCCTGACCCGGCGCCGCCGTTACAGATCGAGCCTGGTGCCGAGTTCCGACAGCAGGAAGCCGGCCAGCCGCGCATCCGCCCCAGGCGCGCCGAACAGCAGCGCGCCCACCGGCATGCCGCTATCCGCAGCCAGCCCGGCCCGCACCGTCGCCACCGGTCCGCCGAGCGCCGTGGTCGGGATGACGAAGGAGGGGTCGCCGGTGGTGCCGGCATCCGGCGCCACGTCCGGCGCGGCCGGCAGCAGCAGCAGCTCATCCGGATCGAAGCCGGCCCAGAAGCTGGCGCGCTGGCCAGCCAGGCTGGCCAGCGCAGCATGGTACTCGGCGTCCGGGATCGCCAGGCCGGTGGCGATATCGGTGACAATGCGCGGGGCGATGCCGTCCATCGGCAGCCGTGCATGGGTACGGCCGAGTTCGGCCAGCATCACCGTGCGGTGTGTCGCCAGCAGCACCTCCAGCGGCACCGGCGCCTTGGCGCGGCGCAGCGCGAGGCCGGCATCGGTCAGGGTGCCGGCCAGCGCGGCAACCCGCGCCGCGGTTGCGTGTGCGGTCTTCGCCGCCACCATCGCATCCTCCAGCACCACGATGCGCGGCACCGCCGGCGCGGGCGCGCGCAGCCGCAGATGGTCCGCCGTATAGCCGGCGGCGAGCAGTGCCGCATCCTGCGCCGTGGCGCCGAAGGCCCCGACCGTGTCGAAGGAAGGCGAGAGCGGCACCACGCCGGTCCCGCCGATGGCCAAGGTGGAGGGCTTGAAGGCGGCAACACCGGTATAGGCCGCCGGCCGGTTCACGCTGCCCGCGGTCTGCGTCCCGAGCGCCAGCGGCACGCTGCCGCAGGCGATGGCGGCGCCCGATCCGGCCGAGGAGCCACCCGGTGTCCGCGCCAGATTCCAGGGGTTGCGGGTCGGTGGCCGGGATTCGAAATAGGCGTATTCGGTGGTGTGGACCTTGCCGAGGATGATCGCCCCCGCGGCGCGCAGATGCGCCACCACCGTGGCATCGGCGGTGGCCGGCGCGATGTCGGCGCGGCTCGGGCTGTTCGCCCGGGTCGGCAGGCCGGCGACGTCGATCACATCCTTCACCGCGACCGGAATGCCATGCAGCGGTCCGCGCAGCCGCCCCTCGGCGCGCTCTGCATCCAGGACGCGCGCGGCGTCCAGCGCCGCCTCCGCCTGCACCTGGACCCAGGCCCGCACCTGGCCATCGACCTCGGCAATGCGGGCGAGGCAGCGCTGCACCAGCGATTCCGCGCTCAGCGTGCCGGCCGCCATGGCGGCGGCCAGATCGCGCACCCGGCCAGGGTCGCGCACCAACTCGGTCATGCCTGTTCCTCCCTGCGCAGCACCGGAGCGCGCGGTGCCCTTCTGCTGGGCAAATGCCGCGCCGGATGCAACCCGATGCTATCGCCGCGACGCCCAGGCGTATCGGCGGAAATGTGGCAGCCCATGCTCGCACCTCCGGGGCATGGAGTTTGCAATCCCCGTGCCGCAACACCCGCCGGAAGGACGCCTGCATGTCGGATATCTACGCTGAACGTGGCTATGGCAGCCGTCCGCTCGGCTTCGGCGCGAAGATCGGCGTCGTGGTGGTCGATTTCCAGCGCGGCTTCATCGACCCCGAATTCCCCATGGGCGGCGCGCCCATGGTGGATGCGGCCGTGCGCAACACCGTGCCGGTCATTGCCGCGGCGAAGCGGGCCGGGCTGCCGGTGATCGCCTGCGTCAACGGCTACGACACGCCCCGTGCCGCGCCGCATTGGAAGGCCGCCCCGGCGCTCGACCTGCTGAAAGGCACACCTCAGGTCGAACTGGACCCACGCATCGCCGCTGCCGGGCCGGATGTGGTGCTGATGAAATCGGCACCCTCGATCTTCTTCGCCACGCCAGCGGCGGCGATCCTGACGAAGGAGCGGGTGGATACGGTGATCGTCACCGGCTGCATCACCTCCGGCTGCGTCCGCGCCAGCGTGATCGACGCGTTTTCACTGGGCTTCCGGGTGATGATCCCGCAGGATTGCGTCGGCGACCACGACCAGGCGGCGCATGACCAGAACCTGAAGGACGTCGAGCGCCGCTATGCCGATGTGATCAGCGGCGCCGAGGCCATTGCCGCCATCGAGCAATGGCGGCGCAGCAACGACCGGAGGGAATGATGCCGAAAGAGATCCTCTGCGCCTTCAGCATCCATTGCGACGCCGTTGCCGGTTGGCTCGGCAGCTATATGGGCGAGGACAGCCCGGGCGACATCAGCCGCGGCGTCTTCGCCGCCGAGGTCGGGATGCCGCGTATCCTGACGCTGTTCGAGCGCTTCGGGCTGAAGCAGTCCTGGTTCATCCCTGGCCACACCATCGAGAGCTTCCCCGCGGCGACCGACATGGTGGCGAAGGCCGGCCACGAGATCGGACTGCATGGCTACAGCCATGAGAACCCGCTGGCGCTGTCCCGCCAGCAGGAAGAAGCGATCTTCGACAAATGCATTGGGCTGATCGAGAAGCACTGGGGCCGCAGGCCGGTGGGCTATGTCGCCCCCTGGTGGGAGGTGAGCGCCACCAGCATCGAGATCCTGATCGAGCGCGGCATCGCCTATGACCACAGCCTGATGCACCATGACTGCATCCCCTATTACGTCCGTACCGGCGATGGCTGGACGCCGATCGACTACGCGAAGCCCGCCGAAAGCTGGATGAAGCCCTTCACCAAGGGGCGGGAGACCGACCTCGTCGAGGTGCCGGCGAGCTGGTACCTCGACGACCTGCCGCCGATGATGTTCATCAAGAAATTTCCCAACAGCCACGGCTATGTCTCGCCGCATCAGCTGGAGCAGATCTGGCGCGACCATTTCGACTTCATCTACCGCGAATATGATTACGCGGTGGTGCCGATGACCGTCCACCCGGATGTCTCCGGCCGGCCGCAGGTGCTGATGATGCTGGAACGGCTGATCGGCCATATGCTGAAGCACCCCGGCGTGCGCTTCGTGACGCTGGAGGAGCTGGTGGCGGATTTCCGCAAGCGGCAGCCGCGCGGGGCTAGGTGATACTGAAGGCCGCTGACCTTGTGACCGATCAACCGTCCCTGAACCGCGGTGCGGTTTGACTTCGCGGTCGTACTCCGCCGCGGCGGATTGCAGCCATTCGAAGGCATGCGCCGCCAGTATTGCTGCGGCAGCCAGCTCGAAGGCATCGGTGGCGGTCTGGGGCGGCAGCGCATTGAGGCCACGTGGCCTGGCCAGCCGGGCCGCTCAGGAACAGTCAGCACGGGCGGCTGCGCCAGCACCCGGCCGATGAAGTCGCCGTGCGGCTTCAGCTTTCCGCCCAAGCCCGCAATCCACTACCTTGCCTTGGCCATTCAACGCCGGCTTGGCGACGCGACCTTTCTCGATCCGCAGCACGCCGAGAACCTCAACCTCATGGGGGGGGGTAATGCCGTGAGGCTTGCCGGCCACCCTATCGTCCCAGGTGTGGGCCAGGTCAGGCCGCCGAGGCTTGCCGCGCCTCGGCCGGCCGCTCCGCCATCCAGGCAGCGCCTTCCGGAAGGCCAACGATCTCGCTACGGCGGCGTGGCAGGCATGTGGGATGCTCGGCCTGCAGCCAGGCAATCATCTTCTCCCGCACCTCGCAGCGCAGGTCGAAGGCGCGTCCCGCATTGCCGGCGCTGACCAGCATACGGATCTCCATCGTATCCGGCTTGAAATCGGTAACCTGCATATTGACCACCTGACGGTCCCAGAGCCGAGAGGCTCTTGCGATCGCCTCCAGCTGCTCCCGCATGCGGCCCACCGGCGCGGTATAGTCCACATAGAGGAACACGGTACCGATCAGCGACGAACCTTCCCGTGTCCAATTCTGGAAGGGGTGCTCGATGAAATAGGACAGAGGCAGCACCATGCGCCGCCAGTCCCACAGCCGCACCACCACATAGGTGGAGTTGATCTCCTCCACATTGCCCCATTCGCCTTCGACGATCACCGCATCCTCTATCCGGATGGGCTGCGTCACCGCGAGCTGGATGCCCGCGATCAAATTCTTCAGTACGGGCTGCAGCGCAAGGCCGACCACCAGACCGGCGGCGCCGGCGGAGGCGAGGAGGCTGACGCCGTATTGCCGCACGCCTGGGAAGGTCATCAACGCCACGGCCGCGGTGATGACGAGGATCAACGAGGAGGCGACGCGCTGCAGGATGCGCGATTGCGTCGCGTGCTTGCGAGCGAGGAGGTTATCCTCCGCATCAAGCTTGAAGCGCCGGAGATAGACCGTGGTCCAGATCCGCAGCGCCGTTATCGCCACCCATCCGAGGAGGCTGATGAGGCAGAGCAGCAGCAGGTGCCGCAGCACCGAGGTCTGTCGCAAGGTGAGCGGAGCGATCGAAACCGCAGCATTGGCGCAGAGGAAGATGAAGCCGAGCTTCGTCGGCCCCTTCGTGCGCGCGACTAACGAGCGCCAGAACAGATCCCGACCGCTCACCAGATGCGTTATGAACCGGTACACGACGCGATGGATGCCGAGCGCGACCAGGACCGCCGCTCCCAGCACGAGGAGACTGACCAGCCAGGAAGGCGCCCAGACCAAGGAAGCGATGACCTGCCGGGCAGCAGTATCGACGTCGTCCAGCAATGGCTTCTCCCTTATGTGCCGCCGCGAGCTGGCCTGTTCGGACGCTGGGCGGCTGGATAAGGCTTGATCGTGCCGTCATGGCGGGACCAATCCGGAAGGCGTCGCCTTTCCGTGTCATGCGCCGGGTGATTTGCCCGGGCACTGCCTCCTGAACAGGCTTACCCGCCTGGAAAGGCTCAACGCCGCGAGAGTTTCCGGTTTTCCGCGCGCATCGCGCGAAATTCCCGCTTGCTGTTACCGAAGTGGTGTGGCGACTGGCCAGAGTCGCGGTCACCGGCAGCGCCCGACCGCCCGCGCAACATCCCGGATCTGGCAAGCGGCTGGCCCGCCGCCCACCTGCCCTGGCGGGGTGGCCAGCCGGTGGAAGAGCCGGGACTACACCCGGCCGATCCTGCCGCGGGATGATCCGCACCGTGGCCGAGCGGTATCCCGCGCCGACCCGTTTCCGCCTCATCTGAAACCCTATAGGCTTGCCACGCCGCAGCAACAGGAGCCCGCGCATGAACGTCATCGCCCGCAGCGACACCGAAGCCGCGTTGGTGCAGGCGGCGCATCGCGTGCTGCCGGCCGGGGGCTTCGGCAATTTCGCCTCGGACATCATCCTGCGCGAGGGCCGCGGCGGCCGCGTCTGGGACGTCAGCGGGAATGAGTTCGTCGATTACCTGCTCGGCTCCGGGCCGATGTTCATCGGCCATTCCCACCCCGAGGTGGTCGAGGCGGTGCTGGCGCAGATCCCGAAGGGCACCACCTTCTTCGCCAACAACGAGCATGGCATCCGCCTCGCCGAGGCGATCGTCGAGGCCTTTCCCTGCGCCGAGCAGGTGCGCTTCGTCAGCAGCGGCTCCGAGGCCGATATGTACGCGCTGCGCGTCGCCCGCGCCTTTCGCAAGCGCGACCGCATCCTGAAATTCGAGGGCGGCTACCACGGCATGTCCGATTGGGGGCTGATGAGCCTGGCCCCGAAGCAGCTGGCGAATTTCCCTGTTGCCGTGCCGGACAGCGCCGGCATCCCGCGCTCGGTGCAGGAGGAGGTGCTGGTCGCCCCCTTCAACGACCTGGAGACCGCGAAGGCGCTGATCGCCGCGCATCACGACGAGCTGGGCGCGGTGATCGTCGAGCCCTTCCAGCGGCTGATCCCGCCCGCCCCCGGTTTCCTGCAGGGGCTGCGCGACATCACCGCGCAATACGGCATTCCGCTGATTTTCGACGAGGTGGTGACCGGATTCCGCTTCTGCTATGGCGGTGCGCAATCCTACTACGGCGTGACGCCGGACCTCTGCACCCTCGGCAAGATCATCGGCGGCGGCTTCGCCCTGGCGGCGATCGCCGGGCGCGCCGACATCATGGCGCATTTCGACCGTGGCCTGGTCGGCGACGACGGATTCCTGATGCAGGTCGGCACGCTTTCGGGCAACCCGGTGGCCGCCGTCGCCGGCCTCGCCACGATGGCGGTGCTGAAGCGCCCCGGCGCCTATGACAGCGTCTTCGCCACCGGCCGTCATCTGATGGCGGAGATCGATGGCATGCTGAAGAAGGCCGGGCTGCCGGCGCAGGTGCTGGGTGAACCGACCCTGTTCGACGTGGTGTTCAGCGCCGAGCCGGTGCGCGACTACCGCGGCACCCTGCGCGGCGACGCCGCGGTGCAGAAGCACGTCAACACCCAGCTCCGCGCCGCCGGCATCCTGAAGGGCGACAGCAAATACTATCTCAGCACGGCGCATGACACGCGCGATGTGGAGCAGACGCTCTCCGCCTTTGCTGGCGCCATGGCGACGCTGCCGGGGCGCTGAAGCGGAATTCTCACACAGTCTGTTTCCAGCCTGCGTGAAACGGCTCTAGGCAGTCGCGGCGGGGCGCGAATACCCCGGAGCGGGAGTCCGCTCCACGAACGAAGGCTACGGCGGATCGGGTTCAGACATGAACGCCATCCGCTGTAGGGCACGCTTCCGTTCGACCGAGCTCACGAAGCTACCTTCGCTTTGTGCCTTACGAGGAACCCGCTCCATTCTGGCGCCATCACCTGGATGGAGGCTGCTCTCGGACCTCTGATCGGCCTGAGCATGCTTTCGTGCCCGGCGCCCACGTCCCGAACCGCGCCAGCCTCGACGTGCTTTCGCACAAGACGCCGGGCGCTGCCTGCGCCAGCAGCAGAAGCAGCAGCAACTGCGAGCGGCAGCGCGGCATTGAGCGGAGCATCCTGCCCCAGGGCGAGGTAACCGGACGTCCACCGGAACGGCTCGCCTGGTCACCGATCGGCCCCATCAGCCCTGCCGTGCGGTAGGATCGCGCCGCGTCTCACCCGCAGCAGGCGGGCCTTTCATGGCGCCCGACCGGCTTCGCCACGCTGATTCGCGCAGCCCCCGCTTTCCTGATTTCCCGTCGGGCTCCGGCGGCCTCAAGGTCGCATTGGACTGCGACACCCACCAACAAGGCGATCCATCGCCATGCCGCAACATCCGCCTTCCTCGTCCGGAAAACCGCCCCTCGGCATCGCGCAACCCAGCCGGCGTGACGCGCTAACGCTAGCCGGTGCCGCCATAGCCACCGCCCTGGTCCGCCCGGCCCGGGCGCAGCCCGCCGGCGGCGGAGCACCGGCACCGACGCGCGGCTTCGTCCCGGTGCCCGACTGGTTCTCCGCCGAGAACCAGGGCGCCGGCATCGCCGTGCTCGACCCGCCGGGGGGCGGCGCACCGCACCTCGTCGTCTTCATGGTGGATGCCGGACCACAGCAGAATCGCGGCCTGTTCCGTATCGGCCGGAGCCTCGACGCCGAGGGCAGGGTCACCGGCGGCTGGACACAATGGATCGACGTGCCCGACTGGTTCTCCTGGGAGAACCAGGGCGCCGGCATTGCCATCGCGGATCTCGGCGGCGGCGGGCGGGACCTCATCGTCTTCATGGTTGACAACGGGCCGCAGCAGAATCGCGGCCTGTTCCGCATCGGCCGAGGCCTCGACGCCAACGGCAACATCGCCGGCGGCTGGACGCCCTGGATCGATGTGCCGGACTGGTTTTCCTGGGAGAACCAGGGTGCCGGCATCGCGGTGACACCGCCCGACGCGCAGGGGCGGCGCGACCTCATCGTCTTCATGATCGACAACGGGCCTGAGCTCAATCGTGGCCTCTACCGCCTGGGCCACGGGCTCGACGCCAATGGCACCATCGCCGGCGGCTGGACGCCCTGGATGGATGTGCCGGATTGGCTCTCCTGGGAGAACCAGGGCGGCGACATCGCGGTCATGCCCGGTACCGGCGGCGGCGCGCCGGGCCTTGTCGTCTTCCAGATCGATAATGCGCCGGCCACTGCCAACGGCGGGCAGAACCAGGCCTTCTTCCGCCTTGGCACCGGCCTCGGCGCGAATGGCGCGGTCGCCGCCTGGTCGCAGAGCTGGCTCGGCGTGCCGCACTGGTTCTCCTGGGAGAACCAGCATGGCGGCATCGCCACCCTGCGCCTCGGTGGGCGCGACCGGCTGCTGGTGCTGATGGTCGACAATCCCGGCGGGCAGAATGCCGGGCTCTATCAGATGGTCGACCTCGAACCCGACCCGGCGGTGCATGGCCAGTGGGAGGTGCTGCCCTTTCTCTCCGGCGTGCTCGGCGTGCATGCGGCGCTGCTGCCGGGCGGCGAGGTGCTGTTCTTCGCCGGCTCCGGCAGCAGCCAGAACCGTTTCGACTCGCCTGATTTCGGCGATGTGGCGAAGGGCTCGGCGGTCAGCGTGGTGTGGAACCCGCCGGGCAACAGCTTCTTCCACCCGCCGACGCTCCGCACCGCGGACCAGAAGGTCTACGACCTGTTCTGCGGCGGCGACGCCTTCCTGCCCGATGGCAGGATGGTCTCGGCGGGCGGCACCATCGACTATCCCTTCAAGGGCAGGAAGGAGGCCGCGGCCTTCGACCCCGCGACGCGCAGCTGGGCCTTCCTCGCACCGATGGCGCATGAGCGCTGGTATCCCACCGTCATCGCCCTGGGGGATGGCCGGCTGCTCGCCGCCTCCGGCCTTGAGCCGGTGCAGAAGAAGGTGCTGGAGATCTACTCGGCGGCCAACAATGCCTGGCAGCAGGTGAACCTCGCCGGGAATTTCGCGGGACTGCCGCTCTACGCCCACCTCTTCCAGCTCGCCGACGGGCGGGTGTTCTTCACCGGCGGGCGGATGGACGACCCGCTGATGCCGCCGCCGAGCATTCTCAACATCGCGCAGAACCCGGTGCCGGCGCAGATGGTGGGCGGCCTCCGCGACCTCGCGCTGCGCAACCAGTCGAACAGCGTCCTGCTGGCGCCGGCGCAGGAGCAGCGCATCCTGGTCTGCGGCGGCGGCCCCTTCGACCGGGAAGACCCGACCTACGCCACCGACAAGGCGGATATCGTGGACCTGCGGGGGGCGAACCCCGCCTATGCCGCCGCGGCGCCCATGGCCCTGCCGCGCATGCACCACAACACCGTGCTGCTGCCGGACCGCACGGTCTTCGCCAGCGGCGGCGCGCTGCAGCAGGAAGCGCTGGAGCGTGCTCGGCTGCAGGCGGAACTCTACGACCCCGCCAGCGACAGCTGGCGCGTCATGGCGACGGCGGCGGTGCCGCGCCTCTACCACTCGACCGCGGTGCTGCTGCCGGATGGCCGCGTCGTCACCGCCGGCGGCAATCCGAATGGCGGGCATTCCGTCACATGGATGCCGCCCGACCCGGAAGAGGAGATGCGGCTCGAGGTCTACAGCCCGCCCTACCTGTTCCGCGGCCCGCGGCCGGTGATCGGCAGCGCGCCCGAGCGCTGCGCGCATGGCGAGACCATCGCAATCGCCTCGCCGCAGGCCGCGAACATCCGCTTTGTGTCGCTGATGCGGAACTGCGTCACCACCCATGCCTTCGATGGCGGGCAACGGCTGGTGGATTTACCCATCCAGGGCCGCGATGGCGGCACGCTGCGCGCGACGGTGCCCGGCAACGCCAATGTGGCTCCGGCCGGCTGGTACATGCTGTTCCTGGTGGACCAGCAGGGCGTGCCCTCGGTCGCGCGGTGGACCCAGGTGGGGTAGCGCCGTTCGCCACTGCGCCGCAGCCTCAGCGCCGGATCGTCTCCCCCTCGACCGGCATCGGCGGCGGTGCCGGATAGGCCCGCGGGAAGGTCACCGCCTCCGGTGGCCCGGGCGGCCGCGGCGGGCCGACCCGGCCGCAGCCGGCCAGCATGAGCACGGCGAGCATCACTGTCGTCAGGCGCATCATCCAAGCTTCTCCCGCCATGCCGCCGCCGCCTGCGCCACATTCTCCGGCGCGGTGCCGCCGAAGGAGGTGCGGGAGGCGACCGAGGCCCGCACCGTCAGCACGCCGAACACCGCCTCGGTGATGCGCGGCTCCTCCGATTGCAACTCCGCCAGGGTCAGCCCGGCGAGGTCGCAGCCCTTGGCCTCGGCCCGGGCGACCAGGCGGCCGGTGACGTGGTGGGCGTCGCGGAACGGCATCTTCAGGCTGCGCACCAGCCAATCCGCCAAATCGGTGGCGGTGGAGAAGCCGGCGCCCGCCGCCTGTTCCAGCCGCGCCACATCGGGCTGCATGTCGCGCACCATGCCGGCAATGGCAGCGAGGTTCAGGGTCAGGTTCTCGGCGGCGTCGAAGACGCCTTCCTTGTCTTCCTGCATGTCCTTGAAATAGGTCAGCGCCAGACCCTTCTGCACCGTCAGCAGCCCGATCAGCGCGCCGAAGATGCGGCCGGTCTTGCCGCGCACCAGCTCCGCCGCATCCGGGTTGCGCTTCTGCGGCATGATGCTGCTGCCGGTGGTGAAGGCATCGGACAGCCGGACAAAGCCGAAATAGGGGTTGGTCCAGATCACGATCTCCTCCGCGAAGCGGGAGAGATGCGTGGCGCACATGGCGCAGGCGAACAGGAACTCGGCCGCGAAGTCGCGCGAGGCGACGCTGTCGAGGCTGTTGCGGGTCGGCCCGTCGAAGCCGAGCGCGGCGGCGGTCATGTGCCGGTCGATCGGGAAGCCGGTGCCGGCCAGCGCCGCGGCGCCGAGCGGGCTTTCGTTCATCCGCGCCCGGCAATCGGCAAGGCGCGAGAGGTCGCGCGACAGCATCTCGACATAGGCCAGCAGATGATGGCCGAGGGTCACCGGCTGGGCCGGCTGCAGATGGGTGAAGCCCGGCATCACCGTGCCGGCATGTTCCGCCGCCCGCGCCACCAGCGCCCGCATCACGTCCTTCACCTGGCCGGAGAGGCCGTCGATCGCATCCCGCACCCAAAGCCGGACATCCAGCGCCACCTGGTCGTTGCGGCTGCGGCCGGTGTGCAGCCGTTTGCCCGCCTCGCCGATCGCCTCGGTGAGCCGGGCCTCGATGTTCATGTGGATGTCTTCGAGGCCCTCGTCCCAGGGGAATTCCCCGGCCTCGATTCGCGTAGCGATCGCCCCCAGCCCGTCCCGGATCGCCGTCTCGTCATCGGCCGAGATGATCCCCACATGGCGCAGCATGGCAGCATGGGCGAGGCTGCCGGCGATGTCCTGGCGCCACATCTTGCGGTCGAAGCCGATCGAGGCATTGATCGCCTGCATGATGGCCGAGGGACCGGCGGCGAAGCGGCCGCCCCATTGGGCGTTGCTGCCGAGGGAAATGCCGTTGGAGGGGCCAGAGGTGGGTTGGGACACGATGCCGGTACTTTCGTCTCTGCGGGCGCCGCGTCGGGCCATGGCCCTGGCGGCGGCCGGGACCGTAGCGGCGGCGCTGGCCGGGCGCAAAGCCCGCGCCGATGGCCTCGGCAAGCTGGCGGAAAGCCCGCCGCGGCCGCTGCCCGAATTCGGCTTCACCGATGCCGAGGGCAAGCCGCATGGCGTCGGTGACTTCGCCGGCCAGGGGCTGGTGCTCAACCTCTGGGCCACCTGGTGCCCGCCCTGCGTCGCCGAGATGCCGGCGCTCGACCGCGCCCAGGCGGCGCTGGCGGCGGAGGGGATCACGGTGCTGGCGCTGTCCTCCGACCGCGGCGGCCGGGCCCAGGTGGAGCCCTTCTACCGGGACCGCGGCATCCGGCATCTCGGCCTCTGGCTCGACCCGCGCGGCGCCGCCGGCCGGGCGCTTGGCGTGCGCGGGCTGCCGACGACCCTGATCATCGACCGCCAGGGGCGAGAGCGGGCGCGGCTGGAGGGCGCCGCGGAATGGGACCAGCCGGCGATGCTGGCGGCGATCCGCCGGCTGGTGGCGGTGGAGGAGCCGCAGCAGCGTACCTGACGGCCCGGACAGGGTTGGAGTGCTGCCGGACCTTGCCGCATCCTGGCCGCGGGCGCCCATGCCGAGGCGCAGGTCGGGAGGGACCATCCGGCCTTCCCTCCGTAAGGCTGCGCAGCGGTCCTGACGGGCGTTCCTATTCCGCCCGCACGCCGGTCTCCTTCACCACCGCGCTCCAGATCCGGAGATCCTGGGCGGCGAATTCGGCGAAGGCTTCCGGCGTGCCGCCCATCGGCTGATGCGAGAAGCCGGTCATCCGCTCCCGTACGAAATCGGTGCGCAGCCAGCGGTTGGCCTCGGCATTCAGCCGATCGATGATCGGCCGCGGCGTGCCGGCGGGAGCGGAGATGCCGAACCAGATCTCCTCGTCGAAGCCAGGAATGCCTTCCTCGGCCAGGGTCGGGATCTCCGGCACATCGGCCGCCCGGCTGCTGCCAGTCAGCGACAGGCCGCGCAGCTTCCCTTCCTTCCGCAAGGGGGCGGAGGCGCCGACATTGTCCATGATGTAGTCGCATTCGCCCTGCGACACCGCCAGCAGCGCCGGCGAACTGCCGCGGTAGTGGATCGGCTCGGCCGGGAAGCCGCCGCGCAGCTTGATCCGCTCGCCCATCAACTGGCCGCCGCTGCCGAGGCCGACACTCGCCATGTTGACGCCGCTGCGCTTGGCCTTGGCCCAGGCGAAGAACTCACGGGTGTTCCGCGCCGGAATCTGCGGGTTGATGAGCAGGAACATGCCATATTTGTAGACCAGCATCACCGGCGCGAAGCTGCGCAGCGAGTCGAAGCCCGGGTTGCGCATCACCTGCGGCGAGATGGTCTGGGCGGTGTTGGAGTTGAAGGTCAGGGTATAGCCATCCGGCGCCGAATTGGCGACATGCGCGAGGCCGATGGTGCCGGAGGCGCCAGCCCGGTTCTCCACCACGAAGGTGCCACCGAGGGTGCGGCTCCAATGCTCCGCCAGGTGCCGGGAATACAGATCCTGCGGGGTGCCGGGGGTGGAGGGCATGATGATGCGCACCGGCCGGGTGCCTGGATACTCGGATTGCGCCCGCCCAATGGCCGGCATGGCCAGCAGTCCGGTGACTGCCAGCAATCCTCTGCGCTGCATGGACATTTCCTCGTCACACCGGCGCCGTTGTCGCGCCCTGCAACGAAGTCTAGAGCAGCCGCCCCGGCGAGGAAATCCCGCTCAGCCCCGCGGCATGGCCTCGGGCGGGGTGCGGCCGGGGACCGGGCCCATCAGGCCGAGGTCGATGGCGGTGCGGTAGACCAGCGCGGCGAAGCCCGGGATGCCCGGCAGGGTCTCCAGCTTCATCCGGGCGGCCGGTTCCTCGAGCAGCTTCCGGATCGCCGCGGCATCGCCGGGGGCGACCTTGCTCGGAATCACCGGCCCGCGCTGCGGCGGGGTGCCGAGCAGCAGCCGTTCCAGCATCCGGCTGTCCACCGCGACGACGATGCCGCAGGTCAGCGCCAGATCCGGCTCCGGCCAGGCCAGGCGCGCGCCGAAGACCATGCCGGGGGCGGTGCGCTCCCCCAGATAGCTGTCCCAGATCGTCATCGGCGCCTGATCGGCGAGGCGCTCCACCGCGGCCCCGCCCTCGGCGCCGCGGCCAAGCAGACGGTAGATGTCGAAGCGCGTCGCCTGCAGGGCTGCCAGCATCCGCGCCTCGTCGCTCCCGGGCGGCGGCGGCTCGGCCTTGGCCTGGCGGTCGATGCCGCGGCCGTGGTCGCCGAGCGGGTCGAGCATGCCGAGGTCGAAGGCCGCGACGAGCTGCTCCTCCATGCCCGGCACCACCCGCTTGCCGTCCCAGATGGTAAGGGCGCGGGCCTGCTGGGCGATGCTTGCCAGCGGCACGCGATTCCAGGCGGCGGTGAGGATGCGGCGGCGCGCATCGGCGTAGCGGCGGTAGCGTGCCGCCGGAGTCAGGGTTTCGGACATCAGCTCAGTTCGGGACGGTGACGCCGAGGCTGCGGGCGCAGCGGATGATGGATTCCCAGGTGTCCGGCTGCAGCGGCACGCCGTTCTTCAGCCGCTCGGCCCGCAGCCGCGCCTCCGGCTCGCCGGGCGCCAGCACCTCGCCGCCCGGGGTGTCCGGCTGGCAGGATTTCACCCAGGCGACGTAATCCTCGGCGGTTTGCCGGAACGCCGCCTCGGTGCCGAAATGCCTGGGCGAGATGAAGATGGAGAGCATGCCATTGGCGATGCGGCCGCGCGCATCGACCGGGCCGGAGCAGCCGCCGCCGGTGAAGGCGCCGGCCAGAAGCTCGCACATGAAGGCGAGACCGGAGCCCTTGTGCTCGCCGAAGGCGCGGATGGCGCCGAGGCCGTTGGAGGGGCTGCGCGGGCCGACCTGCTCATACTCGCCATAGAGGGTGTGCGGATCGCCGGACAATGTGCCATCTGGTTCGATCAGCGCATCCGCCGGCAGCGCCTTGCCGCCATTGGAGGCGACCAGCACCTTGCCCTCGGCGACGCGGGAGGTGGCGAAGTCCAGCACCACCGGTGGGTCGGTCGGCACGCCGACGCTGAAGGGCGCGGTGGAGAAGCGCCGCTCCGTGCCGCCGAAGGGTGCCACAAGCACGGAGCCGGCGACATTGACGAAATGGATGGAGATCAGCCCGGCGGCGATCGCCTGCTCGGAATAGGCACCGACCCGGCCGATGTGCCCGGCGTTGCGCAGCGCGATGATGGCGGTGCCGTGCTGCTGCGCGCGCTCGATGCCGAGGGCGGTCGCCTGCGGCGCCACGGTCTGGCCAAACCCCCATTTGGCGTCGAGCACGGCGAAGGCGCCGCCGTCGGTGACGATCTCCGCCTGCTGGCCGGCGACAACATAGCCGGCCTTCTGCCACTCGACATAGCGCGGTACCCGGACCACGCCATGGCTGTCATGCCCGGCGAGGTTGGCGCCGAGCAAGTGGTGGGAGATCCGCCCCGCTTCCGCCGCATCGCAGCCGGAGGCGCGGAAGATGTTGGCAACGAGGGCTTCGAGCGTGTCGGCGCCGATCAGCACCGGGGCATTGGTGTCCATGACGTTCCTTGTAGAGCAATCCCCGCCCGGCTGAAATCAGGCGGGCGAGGCGCAGCCTACAACACCCGGTCGGTCTTCGGATCGATCAGGTGCATCTGGTTCATGTCGGCGGCCAGCGGCAGCCCGCGGCCCGGCTCGGCCGGCGTCGCCGGGTCGATGCGGGCGCAGATCTCGGCGCCCTCCATCCAGAAGTGCAGCAGCGTCTCCATGCCCATCGGCTCCACCACCTCGGGCACCGCCTCGAACACCGCCATGTTCTCGCGGTGGTCGTTCGGCCGCACCTCGGTCAGGTGCTCCGGCCGGAGGCCGAAGAGCAATTCGCGGCCGATGTGCGGGGTGTAGCGTCTGGTGCGGTCGGCCGGCACCGGCAGCACGATGCCTCCCGGCAGTTCGAGGTTCAGCGCCGCGCCACCCTGCTCCAGCCGCACCGGGATGAAGTTCATCGCCGGGCTGCCGATGAAGCCGGCGACGAATTTGGTGGCGGGGTGGTGGTACAGCTCCTGCGGTGGGCCGACCTGCTCGATCACCCCGTGGTTCATCACCACGACCCGGTCGGCCAGGGTCATTGCCTCGATCTGGTCGTGGGTGACGTAGACGGTGGTGGTCTTCACCGTCTGGTGGACCTTCTTGATCTCGGTCCTCATCTGCACCCGGAGCTTGGCGTCGAGGTTCGACAGCGGCTCGTCGAACAGGAACACCTTGGGATCGCGGACGATGGCACGGCCCATCGCCACCCGCTGCCGCTGGCCGCCCGACAGCGCCTTCGGCTTGCGGTCGAGCAGCATGCCGATGTCAAGGATGCGGGCGGCGTTCTCGACCCGGCGACGGATCTCCCCCTTGTCGAATTTCCGCAGCATCAGCCCGAAGGCCATGTTGTCGTAGACCGTCATATGCGGATAGAGCGCGTAATTCTGGAACACCATGGCGATGTCCCGGTCGCGCGGCGGAATGTCGTTGACGAGCGCGCCGCCGATCGCGATGTCGCCGGAGGTGATCTCCTCCAGCCCCGCGATCATCCGGAGCGTGGTCGACTTGCCGCAGCCAGAGGGACCGACGAGGACGACGAACTCATGGTCGGCGATGTCGAGGTCGATCCCCTTCACCGCCTGCACGCCGCCTTCATATTCCTTGACGATCTTCCGCAGAGTTACCTGTGCCATCGCTCAACCCTTCGTCGCGCCGGCGGTCAGGCCAGCGATGTAATAATCCATGAGGAAGGCGTAGACGATCACCGGCGGCAGTGCCGCGAGCAGCGCGCCGGCCATGATCTGCCCCCAGGCGAAGGTGTCGCCGCGCACCAGCTGGCTGACGACGCCGATGGTCAGCGGCATCTGGTCCGGCGTGGTGACGAAGGCGGTCGGGTAGACGAAAGCCGCCCAGGAGACAGTGAAGGCGAAGATGGTCGCGGCGATGATGCCGGGCAGCGCCACCGGGATGA
The DNA here is from genome assembly GCF_014283215.1 of Siccirubricoccus deserti. Taxonomy (GTDB): domain Bacteria; phylum Pseudomonadota; class Alphaproteobacteria; order Acetobacterales; family Acetobacteraceae; genus Siccirubricoccus; species Siccirubricoccus deserti. The sequence goes on along the minus strand of NZ_JACOMF010000006.1, from coordinate 125,877 downwards.
AGATCTTGGTCAGCATCTGCATCCAATTGGCGCCGTCGATCAGCGCCGCCTCGTCCAGCTCCTTCGGGATGGAGGCGAAGTAGCCGATCATGATCCAGGTGCAGAAGGGCACCGTCAGAGTCGGGTAGACCAGCACCAGCCCCCAGATCGAGTTCAGCAGCCCCAGCCCGCCGACGATCTGGTATAAGGGGATGAACAGCAGCGTGTCCGGCACCAGGTAGGTGAGAAAGACGCCGGTCGCCAGCACCTGGCTGCCGAAGAAGCGCATCCGCGCCAGGGCGAAGGCCGCCAGCACCGAGATCACCATGGTCAACACCACGACGATGACGGTGACGATGACGCTGTTGATGAAGAAGCCCTGGAACAGCTTGTCGGTCATCAGCTCCCAGTAATTCATCAGCGTCGGGTTGCGCACGATCCAGGGGTTGCCCTTCTGGTCGGCGATCTCGGCGCTGGTCTTCAGGCTGGTGATCAGCATGTAGAAGGGTGGCGCCAGCATGATGATGGCGCTGAAGACCAGCGAGATATAGGCGGTGACCAGGGCCCAGCGGCGCTCCCTGTGGAGCGAGCCGACCTTGCGGGCGATGCCGCCGCCGACGGTTGCGGTGGTGGCCGACATCACATCTGCTCCTTGTTGCGCCGGGTCACGCCGCGGAGGACGAAGAAGGCGCAGATCGCCAGGATGGGGAACATGAACAGCGACACCGCGGCGCCGCGCGGGATGTTCCCCGACAGGATGCCGACCTGGAAAGCGTAGCTGGCGAAGACATGCGTCAGGTCGCGCGGCCCGCCGTTGGTCAGCACCCGGACGATATCGTAATTGGCGAAGGTGACGATCAGGCTGAACAGCACGGTGATGGAGATGATGTTCGCCATCATCGGCAGGGTCACGTAGCGCAGCCGCTGCAGCCCGGTGGCGCCGTCGATCGCTGCCGCCTCATACAGCTGGTCGGGCACCGATTTCAGCGCCGCCAGGTACATGATCATGAAGAATGGGGCACCGTACCAGACGTTGACGATGATGATGGAGGCGCGGGCCCACCAGGGCTCGCCCAGCCAGGGAATCTGCGGCCCGCCGACCACCGAGAACAGCCAGTTGATCGAGCCGTAGGAAGGATCGAACATCCACCACCAGCCGAGCGTCGACAGCGCCGGCGGGATCACCCAGGGGATCAGCAGCATGCCGCGCCACTTGCGCTGCCCCTTGGCGGGGATGTCGTGCAGCATGTGCGCCAGCCAGAAGCCGATCAGCGCCTTCAGCACCACCGCGGTGATGGCGAAGATGCAGGATTGCCAGGCGACGTTCCAGAAGGTGTCGCTGTCGAACAGGATCTCGAAATTGCCGAAGCCGATGTTCTCGGTCATCCGGCGATTGAGTGTCGACAGATACATGCCGTAGCCGGCGGGGTAGGCGACCAGCCCTGCGACCACAAGGATCAGCGGCAGGGTCATCATGAAGGCGATCGTCGAGCGACGCCGTGCGAAGCGTTCCAGCGTCGTTGCCCGGCCATGCCCGGCAGTACGCGGTGCGCCGGCGGCGAGAGTGCCATCCGCGGCCATCGGAATCTCCTGTGGAGCGATGCAGCATGCTGCGGACGGCTGATGCCGCCCGCGCCTCGGGTCCGGCCGGTGCGGCCGCCCGGGGGTTCAGCCCCTTCTGGGAGTCCCCCTGGGCAGCCGCATGGAATCAGCCGCCGCGGCGGATGGTGTTCAGCTCCCGCTCGACCCAGGCCATCGCCTGGTCCGCGCTTTCGCCGCCCTGGACGATGCGGGCGATGAGCTTGGTGTTCAGGCCCTGGTTGTAGGCCTGCACCGCCAGCGCCGCCGGGGCCGGCGCCATTGCCACCGAGGTGCGCGCATTGTGGTGCGGCTTCAGCGGGTAATTGTAGACCGAGCCGACCGGCGGCCCTTCGGTCTCCCACACCTTGAAGTCGGCCATGCTCGGGAAGGGCGGGATGTCGTAGCCATTGGAGGTATTGGTCTGCCGCTCGGCCTGCTCGCGCTGCGACAGGAACTCCAGGAAGGCCTTCGCCGCCGGCTTGGCCCGGCTGAAGTTCCAGATGCCCCAGAAATATGGCAGGTAGGGCTGGAAGCGGCCCTCCGGCCCGGCCGGCATCGGCACGGTCCAGCAATTCTCCGCCACCTGCGGCGCATCGCGCTTCGCCACCGCCCAGGCCGAGGGCGGGTTGAAGATCAGCGCCGAGCGGCCGGAGATCAGCGCGCGGTTGTTGCCGCCGTCGTCCCAGGCCCAGACGTCGTTCGGCAGGGTCTTCGAGATCCGCACCAGCATGTCGACCGCGGTCCGCAGCTTCGGGTTGTTGCGGACCGTCGGATTGCCCTTCTCATCCATCAGATGGGCGCCGTAGCTGGTCATCAGCGCGCCGACCCAATCCACCGCATCGGTGAAGGAGCCCATCGGCAGGCCGAAGGGGAAGCCGGCGGCGTTGCACTTCTCCGCAGCGACCGCGAAGGTCTCCCAGTTCCAGGTGCTGGCGGTCGGGCCGGGCTTCGGCTCGGCCGGCCACATCTCGCGGATGTCGATGCCGGCGTGCTGCTTGAACAGGTCGAAGCGCACGCAGGGCGGCTTCATCTGGGTGCCGGAGACGGCGGGGACGGCGCGCCACACCCCGTCCTGCTTGCCAAGGTACTCGCCCGCCGGGTTCACCGGGCCGTACTTCTGGATCAGCCGACCCATGATGTCGTCCACCGGCTCCAGCATCCGGGCGTGGTTGGACGGCTCCCAGGTCGGGAAGGACATCAGGTCGTAGCCGGTGCGGGACTGCGCCTGGGCATTGATCGTCAGCAGGATCTGGTTGCCGTTGGAGGTGACGAAGTCCAGCTGGACGTCGACCCGGTTCTTGTCGCCCCATTCCTTGGCGAGCTCGCGGAGGATGCCGTTGCCGGCCGGGACCCAGTGGTCCCAGAAGCCGCAGCGGAGCGTCCCGCCAGTGCCCTGCGCATGCACCATCGGCGCGGCGACCGCCCCGGCCGCGAGCACCCCTGCCCCTGCGCGCAGCACCTGCCGGCGGCTCACGCCGTCGCGGGTGAATTCCTTGTCTGCCATCCTTGGTCTCCCTTGCGGCGGAATTCCCACCGTCGTTAGCCAGGCCTGTTCCGACCCCAGACGGTAACCTACGGCGTTCCGGACGGGTGTGACAACGGGTGGTCGCGTCGTGTGATGATGCGTGACCGGCAGGAACATCCGGGGGCCACGCGCCGTTGGGCCGCTGTCTGGCGGAAAGGCCCAAGGCATGCAGGAAGAGCGGGCCGAGACCGTCATCCCCCTGATCGAGGAAAGACTGACGATCGAACGGGCGAGGCGCCCGACCGGCCGCGTCCGCGTCGCCGTCACCACCACTGCGGAGCAGCGGCTGGTGGAGGAGACGCTGCGCCGCCGCGAGGTCGAGATCACCCGCGTGCCGATAGGCCGGACCGTGGCCGAGCCGCCGCCGGTGCGGGAGGAGGCGGGCAGCCTGGTTATCCCGGTGGTGGAGGAGGTGCTGGTGGTCGAACGCCGGCTGGTGCTGCGCGAGGAGCTCCGGCTGCGGCTGCCAGTGACCGAGCGGCGCGAGACCGCGACCGTCACGCTCCGCCGCCAGGACGTCCGCATCGACCACCTTCCCCCCGCGGCACAACAACAGGAGAGGCAATACATGCGCACGATTACCGGGCTTTTTGATTCCCGCGCCGAGGCGGAACGCACGGTGGAAACACTGGTGCAGCAGCATGGCATCGATCGCAACCGTGTCACCGTCACCGCCGCCGGCAGCGAGAATGTGACCGCTGGCACCACCGAGCGCCGCAGCGAGGAGCATCACGGCTTCCTCGCCTCGCTGCGCGACTTGTTCATGCCGGACGAGGACCGTGCCACCTATGCCGAAGGGCTGCGGCGCGGCGGCATCATGGTCGCCGTCCAGGCGTCCGACGACCAGGTCGAGGCGGTGATGGACGCCTTCGAACGACATGGCGCGGTCGACCTCGACGCGCGCGAGGCGGAATGGCGTGCCGGCGGCTGGACCGGCGAGGCGGTCACCACTGCGCCCTACTCGGCCTATGCCGGAGACGCGGTGATCGGCCCTAGTTCCGACGGCACGCGCACTGGCTTGGCCGCCGAGCCCGTGGGTGATGCGATGACGCCTGCGCAACCGGCACGCCCGGCGGCCCAGGGCGGCCGCACCGCCGCCACCGGCGAGGAGGAGGCGATCCCGCTGGTCGAGGAACGCCTGCGGGTCGGCAAGCGAGAGACCGGCCACGGCCGGGTCCGGGTCCGCACCTATGTCGTCGAAACCCCGGTGCAGGAGCAGGTGACGCTGCACGAGGAACGGGTGGAAGTTGAGCGCCGCCCGGTGGACCGGCCGCTGTCCGATGCCGACCGTGCCGATTTCACCGACCGCGTCATCGAGGCGACGGAAACCTCGGAGGAGGCCGTCGTCAGCAAGGAGGCCCGGGTACGGGAGGAGGTGGTGGTGCGGAAGCAGGCCGGCGAGCGGGTCGAGACCGTCTCCGACACCGTCCGCCATACCGAGGTGGAGGTGGACGACGACCGCAAGCGCGCCACCCCCGGCACCGGAATGCCGCCCGCCCGCAACCCGGATCGCTAGAGCGGAATCGCCCCGGGTGAAAGCACCCGGGGCATCAGCGGCCAGCGCTTGCCGCCGGCCGCGGCAGCGTGGACCATGGCCTGATGGACACCCATTCCGTCGAGGCCATCGTCATTGGCGCGGGCATGGCCGGCGCCACCGCCGCCGCGCATCTCTCGGCCAGCCGCCGCGTGGCGCTGCTGGAAGCCGAGGAGGTCGCCGGCTTCCATGCCACCGGCCGTTCCGCTGCCATCTGGATCCGCAACTATGGCAGCCCGGACGCGCGCATCCTCACCGCCGCCTCCCGTGCCTTCTTCGACACCCCGCCACCAGGCTTCGCCGCGGCACCGCTGACCCGGCGGCGCGACGTGGTGCATCTCGCGCCGCCCGGCCAGGTGGCGCATCTGGAAGCGATGATCGCCGAGGGCAGTGATATCCGGCCGCTGCCGCTGTCGGCCTTGCACGCCATGGTGCCGCCGCTGCGCCCCGGCTACGCGGTGCTGGCGGCCATCGAGACCGATTGCTTCGACCTCGACGTCGCCGCCATCCACCAGGGTTTCCTGCGCCAGTTGCGCGAGCGCGGCGGCACCTTGGCGCTGCGCCACCGCGCCGGGCGGATCTGGAAAACGGCCGGGCTGTGGCATGCCGAGGTCGCCTCCGGCGCCGTCTTCGCCGCGCCGGTGCTGGTCGATGCCGCCGGGGCGTGGGGGGACGAGGTGGCGGCACTTGCCGGGGTCGGCATCATCGGGCTGCAGCCAAAGCGCCGCACCGCCTGCATCATCGACCCCGGTGCGCATGACTGCACGGAATGGCCGCTGCTCGGCGATGTCGACCACAACTGGTACGTCCGGCCGGAAGCACGACGCAAGCTGATGATCTCGCCGGCGGACGAGACCGACAGCCTCCCGCTCGACGCTCAACCGGAGGAGATGGACGTCGCCATCGCCATCGACCGCATGCAGCAGGCGCTGGACATCCCGGTCGCCCGGATCGAGCACAAATGGGCCGGGCTGCGCAGCTTCACGCCCGACCGCGGCCTCGCCGTCGGCGAGGCCCGCGAGGCGGGCTTCTTCTGGATGGTCGGCCAGGGCGGCTACGGCATCCAGACCGCGCCGGCGGCGGGCCGGCTGCTGGCCGCGCTGGTCAACGGCATGGCGCCCGACGCCGATCTGGCGGCGGCGGTGCCGTTGTGCGACCCGAGGCGCTTCGGAGGGCAAGCCACATGAGCGAGACCGTCAGCTTCGCCGATGTCGAGGCTGCGGCCGGGCGGCTGCGCGGCCGGGTCCTGCGCACGCCGCTGCTGCGCCACCCGCTGCTGGACCGGCTCACCAGCGGCACCGTGCTGGTGAAGCCGGAGCCTTTGCAGAAAACCGGCAGCTTCAAGTTGCGTGGCGCCACCAATGCGGCGCTGCTGATGGATGCGGCGGCCCGGCAGGGCGGCGTGGTCACCCATTCCTCGGGAAACCATGGCCAGGCGACCGCCTGCGCGGCGCATCAGCTCGGCATGCGCGCCATCATCGCCATGCCGGCCGATGCGCCGGCGATCAAGGTCGAGAGCACGCGACGCTGGGGCGCCGAGATCATCACCTTCGACCGCGCCACCACCGACCGCGACCGGCTGGCGGAAGCCCTGGCCGCCGAGCATGGCGCAACCTTGATCCCGCCTTTCGACCACCCGCATGTCATCGCCGGCCAGGGCACGCTGGCGATCGAGCTGGTCGAGGATGCCAAGGCGCTGGGGCTGGCCCTGGATGCACTGGCGGTCTGCACCGGCGGCGGCGGGCTGACCGCCGGCTGCGCCCTGGCGATGGAGGCGCTGGCACCGGCCGCCGAGGTCTGGGCGGTGGAGCCGGAGGGCTGGGACGACACCCGCCGCAGCCTCGCCGCCGGCCGGCGCATCGCCAATAACGGCAGCGGCGACGGGCTGTGCGATTCGCTGCTGTCGATGCAGCCGGGCGCCATCACCTTCGCGCTCAACCAGCCGCGCCTGGCCGGCGGTGTCGCAGTGACCCCGGCCGAGGTGTTCCGCGCCATGCGCTTCGCCTTCGAGCATCTGAAGATCGTCGTCGAGCCGGGCGGTGCGGTGGCGCTGGCCGCGGTGCTGGCCGGCAAGCTGGCGACGCGGGGGCGCGTTCTCGGCGTCGTCGTCAGCGGCGGCAATGTGGATCCGGCGGTCTTCGCGCGGGCGCTGGCCGCCCGGTGATGCGCCTCGGCCTGCGCCATCGGCCAGGGCTGGTGGGGTAGGACAAGCTCCGCTCAGCCCGCACCAAATGGGCAGTCTCATCGGCCCTGCCCCGCTTGCGGCCGCTCAGCGCGGCGCCATCCGGCCGCGCTCGGCGCTGGCCCAGCCATGGGCGTGGACCAGCCCGTCGTCGAAGAGCTCCGTCTCCTCCGGGTGCTGCGCCATGGCGGCGGCGACCTCGGCGCGGCGAGAGGCATGGCCGGTCGTATGGGCCGGCTGCTGGGTGGCCCAGCCGTGGGAATGCACCAGGCCGTCGTCGTAATTGTCATGGGACATGGGAAGCGCTCCTCCTGCCTGTGGGGAAAGCGGGCGCCGCGCGGGGCGGCGCCCACTTGGACTCAATGCGCCGGCACGGCTGCGTCGTGGAACTGCGCAGCCTCGGTGCTGCTGGCCAGCGCCGTGGTGCTGGACTGGCCGCCGCCGGCCGCGGTGGCGACGGCGTCGAAGTAGCCGACGCCCACTTCGCGCTGGTGGCGGACGGCGGTGAAGCCCTCGGCCTCGGCGGCGAATTCGGCCTGCTGCAGTTCGCTGTAGGCGCCCATGCCGCGCTCGGCATAACCGCGCGCCAGCTTGAACATGGAAAGGTTCAGGCTGTGGAAGCCGGCCAGCGTCACGAACTGGAACTTATAGCCCATGGCGCCCAGTTCGCGCTGGAATTTGCTGGCCGCCTCGACGCCCATCTTCCGCTGCCAGTTGAAGCTGGGGGAGCAATTATAGGCCAGCATCTTGCCGGGGAATTCGCGGTGGATCGCCTCGGCGAAGTCGCGCGCATCCTGCAGGTCGGGGTCGGAGGTCTCCCACCACAGCAGATCGGCATAGGGCGCATAGGCCAGGCTGCGGGCGATGGCGTATTGCTTGCCGACACCCGGCTTGATGCGGAAGAAGCCTTCGGGCGTCCGGTCGGTGCCGATGAATGGCCGGTCCCGCTCATCCACGTCGCTGGTGAGAAGCTGGGCGCTCTCGGCATCCGTCCGGCACAGCAGCACGGTCGGCACGCCCTCGACATCGGCGGCGAGGCGGGCGGCGTTCAGGGTGCGGATGTGCTGGGCGATCGGCACCAGCACCTTGCCGCCGAGGTGGCCGCACTTCTTCTCCGAGGCGAGCTGGTCCTCGAAATGCACGCCCGCCGCGCCGGCATCGATCATCGCCCGCATCAGCTCATAGGCGTTGAGCGCGCCGCCGAAGCCGGCCTCGGCGTCGGCGACAATCGGCGCCATGTAGTGCGTCGCATCGCCCTTGCCTTCCTGCACCGCGATCTGGTCGGCCCGGCGCAGCGCATTGTTGATCCGCCGCACCACATTGGGGACGCTGTCCACCGGGTAGAGCGACTGGTCCGGGTACATGGTGCCGGCGGTATTGGCATCCGCCGCCACCTGCCAGCCGGAGAGGTAGATCGCCTGCAGCCCCGCCTTCACCTGCTGCAGCGCCTGCATGCCGGTGAGCGCGCCGAGGGTCGGCACCTGCGGCTGGGTCTTCAGCAACTGCCACAGCCGCCGCGCGCCGCGGTCCGCCAGCGTGTGCTGGATGCGGAAGCTGCCGGCCAGCCGCGCCACATCGGCCGGGGTGTAGTCGCGGCGGATGCCGTCGAACCGGCCGGGATCGGGGCGGTCGCCGCCATGGCTGCCGTCTGGGGCCTGGGCGGGGCTGGGCATGGGTCGCATCGGGTTTCTCCAAGCACGCCGGCCTGTGCGCCGGTGAGTGCGTGAATAATTGACATTTCCAGGCCGGAGTTCGACGCCTATCTGGCGCTGCGGGCGGCAAACACGTGGCGGTTTTCACGGATTTGCTGTGAATTATGTAAAGGATGTAAACCATGGCACGGGCGTTGATCGGCCGAACCGTCCGGCGGCTGCGGCAGGAACAAGGGCTGGCGCAGCAGGCGCTGGCCACCCGGCTCGGCATCTCCGCCAGCTACCTCAACCTCATCGAGCACGACCAGCGCGCCGTTACCGCCAGCCTGCTGATCAAGCTGACCGAGGCCCTGCAGGTCGATCTCGCCGCTCTCTCGGGCCAACGCGAGAAGGCGCTGGAAACCGGACTGCGGGAGGTACTGTCAGACCCGCTGCTCGGCCTCGACCAGGTGCCGGAGGCGGAGGTGGCGGCGCTGGCCGGCAGCGCGCCCAATGCCGGGCGGGCGATGCTGGCGCTGTACCGCGCCTGGCGCGTAGCGCGGGAGGACAGCGGCGGCATCGCCCTGCCGACCGGCCGCCGCATCCTGCTGCCGACCGAGGAGGCACGGGACTTCTTCCATGACCACGCCAACCACTTCCCCGCGCTGGAAGCCGCTGCCGAGGCCATTGCCGCCGAGATGCACATCGCCGCGCCCTCCGAGATGAACCATGCGGTGGCACAGCGGCTGCGGGAGCGGCACGGGCTGCTGGTGACCGTCGGCCCGCTGGAGGGCACGCTGCGGCGCTACGACCCGGCCGGCCGGCGGCTCGACCTGTCGGAGGCCCTGCCGCGCGAGAGCCGCGGCTTCCACCTCGCCTTCCAGCTCATGCTGCTGGAAACCGGGGAGGCGGTGCAGGCGGCGCTGGGCGGCTTCACCCCAAGCAGCCCGGAGGCCGCGGCGCTGATCCGCATCGGGCTGCTGAACTACGCCGCCGGGGCGCTGCTGATGCCCTACGCCCCCTTCCTCGCCGCGGCGCGGGCGCTGCGGCATGACCTGGAGGCGCTGGCGGCGCGCTTCGGCGTCAGCTTCGAACAGGCCTGCCACCGGCTGACCACCTTGCAGCGGGAGGGCGCCCGCGGCGTGCCCTTCTTCTTCCTCAGGGTCGATCCGGCGGGGAATGTCGACAAGCGTTTCTCGGCGGCGGGCTTCCCCTTCGCCCGCTTCGGCGGCTCCTGCCCGAAATGGATCCTCCACCATGCCTTCGCCACGCCGGGCACGGTGCGGGTTCAGCTGGCGCAGCTGCCGGATGGCGGCAGCTTCCTCACCCTCGCCCGCACGGTACAAGCGCCGGCGGCACGCTGGGGGGAGCCGCCGGCGGTGCATGTGGTGGCGATGGGCTGCGACCTCTCCCGCGCGCCGGAACTGGTCTATGCCGATGGGCTGGATCTGGAGCGGGCGATGGTCGGCATCGGCCTGTCCTGCCGGCTGTGTGACCGGGCAGATTGCCGCAGCCGCGCCTTTCCGCCGCTGGAGCACCGGCTGGCGCTGGACCCGCTGGTGACCAGCGCCGCACCCTACCGGTTCGAGGCGCCGCGACGGTGAAGGCGGATCACGCCGCCGGCGGGTTGATCGGAGTGATCTTGGTGCCGTTCAACGCCAGCGCCGCCATCAGCCCCTGCTGGCCGAAGGTGATGGCATAGACCGGCTCCCGCAGGGTGGTCGAGGTGGCGTTTGCCTGTACCCCCTGGTCGAGCACCACCACCGAAGGCCCGGTGCCGATCTCCCAGCCATCGGCGCGCTGCAGCGCGGCCAGCGCCGAATCCTGCAGGAAGAACATCGCCAGCCCGGCCGACTGCGCCCCGGCGAGCAGGCCAAGCGAGAGGCCGGCGATGGAGTAGTAGCCCTGGGCGACGCCGCCGCGCAGCAGCGCGCCTTCCCCATACTGGCCGCCGACGATGAAGCCGCCGCTGATGATGCTGGGGAAGATCAGCATCGCCCGGGCTTCCCCCACCAGCGGCGCGGCGGTCGGCATGCCGCGCAGCCGCACCAGCGCCGCCTCGACCTCGGCGTCGATCTCACGGCGGGTTGCCGCCTGGCCGGCTTGCGGCAGGGCAAGGGTGCCGATCGCGCCGCCGGCCAGCAGCAGGCGGGCGAAGCGGCGACGGTTGGTGGTGATCATGGCGCCCCCCGAAATGGTGCGGTGGCGGATGAACGTGTCCCCGCAGCCCCGGTTCCGCACCCTGGCGCGGCTTCATGCCGCGGCAATGCCGACCGGCTTCGGCGCCGCGCCCGTTGGGGGCGCGGCGCCTCCACCAGCCTCAGCCCTTCACATCCATCGCCTGGCGCAGCCCGTCGGCCAGCAGGTTGAAGCAGATGGAGGTGATGAAGATGCAGGCGCCGGGCAGCACCGCCACCCAGGGCTGCACATAGATCGCGGTGCGCAGCGTGTTCAGCATCAGCCCCCATTCCGGCTCCGGCGGCTTGGTGCCGAGGCCGAGGAAGCTGAGGCCCGAGGCGATGATCATGCAGACCGAGATCAGGCTGGTCGCATAGACGAAGATCGGCCCCAGCACATTGCCCAGCACATGCACCCGGACGATGGTGAAGCCGGAGGCGCCGGAGGAGCGCGCCGCATCGACGAAGTCGAGGTTGCGCACCCCCTGCGTCACGCTCTCCGCCACCCGGATAATCTGCGGGATGAACACCAGGGTCAGCGCCAGTATGGCGTTGAAGATGCCGGCGCCCAGCGCGCCCGAGATCGCCACCGCCAGCAGCACCGACGGGAAGGCGTAGAACACGTCGGTGGTCCGCATGATGGCCATGTTGACCTTGCCGCCGACATAGCCGGCCAGCACGCCGAGGCTGGTGCCGATGACGAAGGCGAAGACCACCGGCATGATGCCCATGAACCAGGACAGCCGGCCGCCGTAGAGCAGCCGCGTCACCATGTCGCGGCCGAGTTCATCGGTGCCGAGCGGATAGCTCGGCGTGCCGATGCCGCGCAGCCGCCGGATCATGCTGCCCTGGTAGGGGTCGTGCGGCGCGATCAGCGGGGCGAAGACGATCGCCAGCAGCATCAGCAGCAGGATGCTGGCGCAGACGATGGTCACCGGGTCGCGGCGCAGGCGCTTCCAGACGCCGGCCCAGTAGCCGTCCGACCTCGCCTGCGCCTGGCGCGCCTGGACGGCCAGCTCGGCTTCCGCCGCCGTCGGGGTGATTGCGGTGCTCATGACGATGCCCTTCTCATGCGCGCTTGATCCGTGGGTCGAGGGTGGTCTGCACCAGATCGACGATCAGGTTCAGCGCCACGAAGAACATCGCCAGCACCAGGATGGTGCCCTGCAGCACCGGCAGGTCGCGCTGGAAGATGGCGCTGTTCAGCAGCAGCCCGGTGCCGGGCCAGGAGAACACCGTCTCCACCAGGATCGAGCCGCCCATCAGGTAGCCGAGCTGGAGCCCCATCACCGCCAGCGCGTTCGGCGCGGCGTTCTTCACCACATGCAGGAAGACACCCATGCGGGTCAGCCCCTTGCCGCGTAGCGCGACAACGAACTCCTGGTTCATGATCTCGGCGACGATGCCGCGCACGGTGCGCGTCACGATGCCCATGGGAATAACCGAAAGCGTCAGCATCGGCAGCACCAGGTGCTGGATGTGCTCCCAATCCCATGACCAGTCGGAGGAGCCGCCGGGCCCGGCGCCCATCGCCGGCAGCCAGTTCAGCTGCACGGAGAAGATCACCACCATCACCATGCCGAGCCAGTAATGCGGCACCGACACGCCGGCGACCGCGACACCCACCGCCGTACGGTCGAGCACCGAGCCGCGGAAAGTCCCGGCCAGCCCACCCAGCACGCAACCGAGGACGAAGCCGAGCGAGGAGGCGGCGAAGGCCAGCATCAGCGTATTGCCGATCGCGGTCTGCAGATCCGACCAGACCGGCCTTCCGGTGGCCAGCGAGCGGCCGAGGTCGCCCTGCACCACCTTCAGCAGCCAGAGCCCGAACTGCACCGGCAGCGGCTTGTCGAGCCCGTAATCCTTCCGCACCTGCTCCACCACATCGGCGGGAGCATCGGGCGGGACGATGGCGTTGATCGGGTCGCCGGGGGCGATCTGCACCAGCATGAAGCAGACGAACCCGACCGCCAGGGCGATCGGCACCGCATAGAACAGGCGACGGAGCAGGTAGAGGATCATGCGGTTATCCCCGGTTGCGCGAGAGGCCAGGCATCGTCGCCCGGCCCGCCGCGGTTACTGGACGTAGGGCAGGCGAAGGTCGACGAACCAGCTTTGCGGCTGGACATAGCCACGGATCCGCGGGGACATCGCCCGCGGCGAAACGTCATGCGCGATCCAGATGAACAGCGCCTCATCCACGCCGGCGGCGTGCAGCCTGGCCAGCGCCGCATCGCGCGCCGCCGGGTCGAAGGTATTGCGCGCCTCGCGGATCATGGCGTCGAAGCGCGGGTCGTTGAAATGGCCCCAGTTGTTGGAGACCGGCGGCGCCATCCGGCTGTCCCAGAAGCGCACCATGGCGAAGAACGGATCCATGGCGGCGAAGGAGACGTTGGTGGCATGGGCACCGCGGGCGCTGGCCGCCTGGCAGCCTTGGCGCCAGTTGGTGAACAGTGTGTTCCAGTCGACCACGTCGAACTCGACGTTGACCCCGATTGTCTTCAGGTCCTGCTGCAGGAACTCGTTCATCGTCAGCGGCTGCATCTGGCCGGAGCCGCTGGCGCTGATCTGCACCTTCAGGTTCAGCGGCCGCTGCGGCGTGTAGCCGGCCTCGGCCAGCAGGCGCTGCGCCTCCGCCTTGTCGGTGCGGATCTGGAAGCTCGGGTTGCCCCACCAGGGATGGCCCGGCGCCACCGTGCCGACTGGCGCCACCATGAAGCCGCCGAGCAGCTGCTTCAGCCCGTCATGGTCGATGGCGAGGTTCAGCGCCCGCCGCACCCGCACATCGGCCAGCGGGTTGCCCGCGGTGAAGCAGGGTTGCCACGGCCAGACATGCGGCTGCAGGTTCTGGGTGATGACCATGCTGCGGCTGCGGAGCTGCGGCACCGCATCCGGGGAGGGTGCCTCGATCCAGTCCACCTGGCCCGACAGCAGCGCCGCGGTGCGGGCATTCGCCTCCGGGATCGGCAGCAGGACGATGCGCTCGGCCTTCGCCTTGGTGCCCCAATAGGCATCGTTTCGCACCATCTCCACCCGTTCCCGCGCAACGAAGCGGGTCAGGCGGAAGGGGCCGGTGCCAGAGGGGTTGGCGGCGAAGGCGTTCCACGCCGTCTCGGCATTGGCGGCGCCGGCGCGCAGCTTCTCCCAATGCGCGGGGCTCGCCATGAAGAGGTTGGTCAGGTTGATCGGCAGCAGGCTGTCCGGCTCGCTGGTGAACAGCGCAACGGTCAGGTCATCGATCTTCTCCGCCCGGCGCAGTGCCGGCATGCGGCTGGCGGTCAGGCCGACCTGGCGCGGGTCGTAATGCGGCGCCTCGCGGTCCAGCACCTTCCGGACGTTCCAGACCACCGCATCGGCGTTGAACGGGGTGCCGTCGTGGAAGGTGACGCCGGGGCGGAGGCGGAACACCCAGCGGGTCTTGTCGGCCTCGTCCACCGCCCATTCGGTCGCCAGGCCGGGGATGACGACGGAGGGCTTGTCGGCCGCCGAGAGATCCCAGGCGGTGAGCGCGTCGTACAGCGGGATGCCGGTGAAGCGGTTGCCCTCGAAGCCCTGGTCGGGCTGGCCGTGGGTCAGCGGGATATCGGCCGCGGTCATGCCGATGCGGATGGTGCCCTGCGCCTGTGCCGTGGAAGGTCCGGCGAGAGCGGGCATCGTGGCAAGGCAGGCAGCAAGCAGTAAGCGCCTGAGGGTCATGGCGAAGCGGCTCCCGGAAGGCACGGCTGTTGTCCTCGCGCGGCCGCCGCCGGTGCGAGGGGCAGCGGCGTTGTGCCGCTGTTGGCGGAGGGATTCGCAAAGCCCATGCCAGACACCGGACGCCCGCCTGGCCAGGGCGGCGCGGCCAAATCGGGCCCGATCTGCCCAAGCCGACGGCAATCTGCACGCCTTGGGGCGCTCCGCATCCTTTGCCGGCTTAGCCCCGCCTTAAGGCATCCGGCCGCAGACTGCGCCGACAGGAGCCAATGGGGTTATGGCGGGCAAGGGCAAGCGCGACGCGGCGCCGGTGATCGTCATCAAGCGCTATGAGGAAGGCGGGCATGGGCACCATGGCGGCGCCTGGAAGGTCGCCTACGCCGATTTCGTCACCGCGATGATGGCCTTCTTCCTGCTGATGTGGCTGCTCAACGCCACCTCGGAGGAGCAGCGGCGTGGCCTCGCCGATTACTTCGCCCCGACCAATGTGCTCGGCCGCAACAGCACCGGCTCAGGCCAGCCCTTCGGCGGCCGCACCCCGAACTCCCTGGGCGAGATGACCTCGGACTCCGGCGCGATGCGGGTGGAGCGCGGCCCCGCCCCCATGCGCATCGACATCGAGGAGGAGGAGGGCGAGGCGCCGAACCAGCCGGGCCCGACGGATGCCATCGCCACCGCCGCCTTGCCCGGCCGCCGAGGCGCCGCAGCCGCCCTCGGAAGGCCCGGCCACCAGCCCTGGCCAGCCTGGCGGCACCCGGCCTGAGGGAATGACCGACGCCGAGCTGCGCGCCGAGGTCTCCCGGCGCGAGCGCATCGCCTTCGAGCAGGCGGCCGAGGAGATTCGCGCCGCGGTGCGCGACGACCCGGCCCTGGCCGAGCTGGCGCGGCAGCTTGTCATCCAACAGGTGCCGGAAGGGCTGCGTATCCAGTTGCTGGACACCGAGCGGCAGCCGATGTTCCCATCTGGCGGCTCCACCCCCAATGACCGCGCCCGCGCCCTGCTGCAGCGGGTGGCGCAGATCGCCGCCAGGCTGCCGAATGGCCTCGAGATCGCCGGGCATACCGACGCCACGCCGTTCCGCGGTGGCGGCGAGCGCAGCAACTGGGAGCTCTCGGCCGAGCGGGCCAATGCGGTGCGCCGCATCCTGGTCGAGGGCGGCATCGCCGAGCACCGGCTGCACAGCGTCACCGGCAAGGCCGACCGCGAGCCGCTGCTGCCCGACCAGCCGACCGCCGCCGCCAACCGCCGGGTCGCCATCACCCTGCTCCGATCCGCGGCGGCACCATGACGACGATCGGCGGGCTGGTCTTCCTGCTGGCGATGGTGTTCGGCGGCTATGTCGTCGCCGGCGGCAAATTCGACATCATCCTGCATTCGCTGCCCTACGAGATGATGATGATCGGCGGCGCCGCCGTCGGCTCCTTCGTCATGTCGAACAGCCCGCACGACATCAAGCATGTGCTCGGCGGCTTCGGGAAGGTCATCAAGGGCAGTCGCTTCCACAGGCACGAGTACACCGAGCTGCTCGCTCTGCTCTACTGGTTCGTTCGCCTGGCGCAGTCGAAGGGCGCGATGGCGCTGGAGCCGCATATCGAGAAGCCGGAGGACAGCGCCGCCTTCCAGAAATTCCCGAAGATCGCCAGCGACCGGATCGCCACGGCGATGATCTGCGATTACCTGCGGATGGTCGGCATGAACGCCGACGACCCTCACCAGATCGAGGACATCATGGCGCGGGAGCTGAAGAAGCTCGGCGCCGAGGAGATGCACGCCTCCCACGCCATGCAGGCGATCGCCGATGCGCTGCCGGCGCTCGGCATCGTCGCGGCGGTGCTCGGCGTCATCAAGACCATGGCGTCCATCGACCAGCCGCCGGCGGTGCTCGGCGCGATGATCGGCGGCGCGCTGGTCGGCACCTTCCTCGGCATCCTGCTGGCTTATGGGATGGTGGGGCCGATGGCGGCGCGGCTGAAGGGCGTGGTCGAGGAGGAGGCCCAGTTCTACGAGGTGATCCGCGCGGTGATCGTCGCCCATCTGCATGGCAACGCGCCGCAGGTGGCGGTGGAAGCCGGCCGCAAGACCGCCCCGAGCCACGCCATGCCATCCTTCCAGGAACTGGAGCTGGTGCTGCAGGAGCTGCAGATCGGCTGACGCGGGCCGCGCCGCCTGTCCCGCGTCCGGATCGAGGCGCGCGACGGCGCTGGCGGATCGCTGCCGGTGGTGTAGCCTCCCGCACAAGGCGCGCCAAAGCGCCATACAGGAGGGTTCGGATGTCCGGGCTTTGCGGCATGGTGCTCGCGCTGCTGCTCGCGCCGCTGGTGGCGCGCGCGCAACTATCGGATGAGATGGTGCGCATCGGCGTGCTGACCGACCTCTCCGGCCCCTATTCCGACTGGGCGGGGCCGGGATCGGTCGTCGCCGCACGGATGGCGGTGGAAGACCACGGCGGCCGCGTGCTCGGCCGGCCGGTCGAGGTCGCCGGCGGCGACCACCAGAACAAGCCGGATGTCGGCACCGCGCTCGCCCGCCGCTGGATCGACCTCGACCGCATCGACATGATCATCGACATGCCGAACAGCTCGGTCGCGCTGGCGGTGCACCAGGTGGGGCGGGAGCGGAACCGCATCATCATCAACACCGGCGCCGCCACCTCCGACCTTACCGGGCGGCAATGCTCCCCGGTCGGCTTCCACTGGGTCTCCGACAGCTACGCGCTTTCCACCGGCACCACCCGGGCGGTGATGCGGCAGGGTGGGCGGAGCTGGTACTTCCTGACCGTCGACTACGAGGGTGGCTACGCGCTGGAACGCGCCTCGGAAAGCGTGGTGCGGGCGGACGGCGGCAGGGTGCTGGGGCATGCGCGCCATCCGCTGAACTCGGGCGATTTCTCCTCCTTCCTGCTGCAGGCGCAGGCGTCGCGCGCGCAGGTGGTGGCGTTGGCGAATGCCGGGACGGACACCATCAACGCCATCAAGCAGGCCGCCGAATTCGGCCTGACCCGGCAGGGGCAGCGGCTGATCGGCATGTTCATCAACATCAACGACGTCAAGGCGCTCGGCCTGGCCGCGGCGCAGGGCGTGGTGGCGACCGAGGGCTGGTACTGGGACCGCGATGAGGAAAGCCGCGCCTTCGCCAGCCGCTTCGCCGAACGCCACCGCGGCAACATGCCGAGCCAGTACCAGGCCGGCATCTACAGCGCGGTGCGGCACTATCTGAAGGCGATCGAGGCGGCCGGGACGGATGAGGCGATGGCGGTCGCGGCCCGGATGCGGGCGCTGCCGGTGAACGACATGTTCACCCGCGGCGGAAGGGTGCGGGAGGACGGGCGGCACGTCCACGACATGTACCTGGTCGAGGCGAAGAAGCCGGAGGAGTCCCAGGGGCCGTGGGACCTCTACCGCATCCTCTCGACCATCCCGGCGGACCAGGCCTTCCGGCCGGTAAACGAGGGGAACTGCCCCCTGGTCCGTCCCTGACGCTCCGTCCCGCTCAGTGCGCCGCCAGACTTCCCAGCCTGGCCGGCTTGTCATGGATCGCCAGCCGGCCGACCAGCAAGGTGCTGGCCTCGTTCATGCCGACCAGCGACACCTCGGTACCGGCGCCGCGGAACTTCAGCACCACGCGGTCCAGCGCCGCCACCGCCGTCAGGTCCCAGATGTGGGCACGGGAGACATCGATGACGACACGGCGGGCGGGGGTGCGGAAGTCGAAGGCATCGGCAAAGACCGCGGCAGAGGCGAAGAAGATGTTTCCGGTCACGGTATAGGTGCAGCTGGCGCCGTCGGCCGAGGTTTCCGCCCGGATGTCGAAGAGCCCGGCGACCTTCCGCGCGAAGAAGATGCCGGAGAGCAGTACGCCCGCCAGCACGCCCTGCGCCAGGTCATGCGTTGCCACCGTCACCGCCACCGTCGCCAGCATGACGATGCTGGAGCTTCTCGGGATCCGGCGCAGATCGGCAATTGACTTCCAGGAGAAGGTGCCGATCGAAACCATGATCATCACCGCCACCAGCGCGGGCATCGGGATCTGCCGCACCAGATCATCCAGCACCAGGATCAGGAACAGCAGGAAGCCGCCGGCGAAGAGGGTGGAGAGCCGGCCGCGCCCGCCGGATTTCACGTTGATGACGGATTGGCCGATCATCGCGCAGCCCGCCATGCCACCGAAGCAGCCGGCGACGATGTTGGCAATGCCCTGGCCGAGGCATTCGCGATTCTTGTCCGAGGTGGTGTCGGTCATCTCATCGACGATGGAGGCGGTCATCAGCGATTCGAGCAGGCCGACCACCGCAAGCGTCGCCGAGACCGGGAGAATGATGCCGAGGGTCTCCAAGGTCCAGGGGATCTGCGGCAGCAGGAAGGCCGGCAGGTCGGAGGGCAACTCGCCCATGTCGCCGACGGTGCGGACCTCAAGCCCGAAGCCGATGGAGAGGGCGGTCAGCACGACAATGGCGACCAGCGGCGAGGGCACCACCCGGGTCAGCCGCGGCAGCAGGTAGATGGTCGCAAGCCCCGCGGCGACCATCGCATAGGTCACCCAGGTGACGCCGATCAGCTCCGGCAGTTGCGCCAGGAAGATCAGGATCGCCAGGGCGTTGACGAAGCCGGTCATGACCGAGCGCGAGACGAAGCGCATCAGCACGCCCAGCCGCAACGCCCCGGCCCCCATCTGCAGCAACCCGGCCAGGATCGTCGCCGCCAGCAGGTACTGCAGCCCATGGTCGCGCACGAGGCCGACCATCACCAGCGCCATGGCACCGGTGGCGGCGGAGATCATCGCTGGCCGGCCGCCGGCGAAGGCGATGACGACGGCGATGCAGAAGGACGCGTAGAGGCCGACCTTCGGATCGACACCGGCGATGATGGAGAAGGCGATCGCCTCCGGGATCAGGGCCAGGGCGACCACCGTGCCGGCGAGAATATCGGCGCGGACGTTAGGAAACCATTCGGCGCGGAGCCGTGCGAGGGACATGCGGGATGGACTCCGGGCTCGGCGCCTGATCCGGTGCGGCGCACCCAGGCGGTTCGCGGGATTTATGGAATGCGTTCGGCCAGCCCGCCATGGGCGGGGCGCGCCTGCTCCGGCGCCGGCAGGCGGCGCAACGGGGCGTCGGAGCGGAGGGTTACGGCGGCGCGAACAGCATCGGGATGAAGGAGTAGCAGAGTTTTGCTGCGGCGCACAATGTAGATTCCGCCATGGAAGCAATTAACAGCAGCAAGGACCCGGCGCCTGACGTCACGCAGGCGCCGGGCCAGTGGCCGCTACTCCGCGACCAGACGGGTGACGTCGATCGGCGCGCGGGTGATCTCGCTCATCCGCTGCCGCACTTCGAAGACCCGCACCAGCACTTCGGAGTACTCCGGGTTGGCCTTCATGCGAGCGACGATCGGGCCATTGGCATAGGCCTCCGCACTGGCCCGATCGGCGAAGAGGTAGATGCCGCCGGCCAGCCGCTCGGCATCGCCGTCCAGCCAGATCTTCCACAGCAGGCCGGGCACTTGCAGGAAGGGCTTGGCGCGCTCATCGGTGTAGCGTGCCTCCCATTCGGCCTTCGCCATCTCTGGCCGGCGGTAGTTGATCTGAACGATATGCATGACGCGGGTCTCCCCGTCAGGCGGCGGTACGCTCCAGCAATTCGATGGAGATGTTCTCCGGCCCGCGGATGAAGGCGATGCGGACGCCGGGGCGGGCCTGCGTCGGCTCCATGGTGAACTCCACGCCCTTGGCCTTCAGCTCCGCCGCCGCCGCATCCAGCCCCTGCACGATCAGCCCGAAATGGTCGAGCCCCTGGTAAGGCGAGGAGGGCGCCGCCGCGACCGAGGCATCGGTCTGGGCGATGAAGATGTCCTGCCCGCCGAGCTTCAGGTCGATGCGCGGCTTGCCCTGCGGCGTGCTGCGGATGACTTCGGCACCGAGCTTGTCCTCGAACCACCGGGCGGTCGCCTCGGGGTCTGGGCTGCGCAGGTGGATGTGGTCGAAGCCGAATTTCGCCATGGAATTCTTCCTCTCCTGGACTCTCCGCCCGAGCCTAGGCCCGGAGCGGGTCGGCTGGACAGAGGGTCCTTGCCGGTCGAGAATCGCCGCCATCACCAGGGGGAAACATCATGCTCAAGATCCGCCGCCGGTTGGCCCTGGCCGGGGCCGCCGGGTTCGTCGCGACGCCGCTACGGGCGCAGACGGCACCGCTGCGCGTCATCGTCCCCTTCGCCCCGGGCGGCGCCACCGATGTCGCCGCCCGGCTGATCGCCCCCACCCTGGCGGAGGTGCTGTCCCGCCCCGTGGTGATCGAGAATCGCGGCGGCGCCGGCTCGGTCATCGGCACCGAGGCGACGGTGAACGCCGCGCCGGACGGCAGCACCATCGGCTTCTTCACCGTCACCTCCTCGGTGCTGAATGCGCTGCTCCGCCAGACTCTGCGCTTCGACACGCGGCGCGCCCTGGCGCCGGTCTCCCTGGTCGGGACCATGCCGATGCTGCTGGTGGTCGGGCCGCATGTGCCGGCGCGAACCCTGGCGGAGCTGATGGGCCTGCTGCGCAGCAGCCCGAAGCCGTTGACCTATGGCTCGGCCGGGCCAGGCTCGATCAACCATCTGGCGGGGCATCTGCTGGCGATGCGCGCCAGTGGCCAGGCGGTGCACGTGCCCTATCGCGGCGCCGGGGCGGTGATTCCCGACCTCATTGCCGGCAATGTCGATTTCCTGATCGAGGGCTTCGCCTCGCTGCATCCGCATGTCAGCAGCGGCGCGCTGCGCGGCCTTGCGGTGACCGGCGAGCAGCGCGTCGCGCAGCTGCCGGAGGTGCCGACCGCGACCGAAGCCGGCCTGCCTGATTTCCGCATCCTCAACTGGTTCGGCACCTATGCCCCGGTGGCGACCCCGGCGCCGCTGCTGGCCCGGCTGGAAGCCGGAATGAGCGCGGCGGTGCGGGCCGTACCGGTGGCGACGAAGCTGAAAGAGAACGGCATCACGCCGGTGGGCTCCTCGGCGGCGGAGCTGGAGCGCTTCTGGGACGCCGAATTCGCCCTCTGGGAGCCGGTGGTCAGGGCGGCGGCGGTGTCGCTCGACTGAGGCTTGACCAGCGGCGGCGGCGCCAGCCACCTATCGCATCATGGATCAGCAGACCGAACTCTCGAAGGTGAAGGCGCGCATCCGTGCCCTCACGGCCAAGACCGTGGAACGCGGCTGCTCCGAAGCCGAGGCACTGGCTGCCGCCGCCAAGGTCGGCGAGCTGCTGGAAGTCTATGGCCTGTCGATGTCCGAGGTGGAGCTGCGCGAGGAAGCCTGCGTGCAGCGCCGCCTTGGCGTGCCTGGCCCGCAGCGCCTCGCCTTGCGCTGGATGTTCCCGGCCCTGCTGCGCTTCTGCGAATGCCGCGGCTGGACCGACGGCCGCGCCGATTTCGTGCTCTACGGGCTGGAGCCGGATGTGCTGATGGCGGAATACCTGCTGCGCGTCATCGAAGGCGCGCTGCTGTGGGAGGAGGCGCAGTACCGCCGCAGCGCCGAATACCTCCGCAGCCGCGCCACGCCGCAGACCCGGCTGCGCAGCTTCCGCTACGGCTTCGCCGACCGGCTCGGCAAGCGTCTGGAGGCGATGGTCGAGGAGCGCCAGGCCGCCGCCGAGGCTCGCCGCGCCACCGTGGCGCCGGCCACGGCCAGCGCCTCCACCGCGCTGGTGCTGGCCAAGGAGAAGAAGGTCGAGGAAGGGCTGCGCAGCCTCGGCGTGCGGCTGCGCACGGTCTACAGCACGGCGACGGTGCGCGACCGCGGCGCCTATGGCCGCGGCGCAGCGGCTGGCGGGCGGGTCGGGCTGGACCGGCCGGTCGGCGGCGCCGCCGGGGCAAGGGCGCTACCGCGCAAATGAGCCGCGGCGACCGCGCGGCCCGCCGGCTCTACGCCTGGGAGGATGCCGAGGTGGCGCCGCGCGATGCCTCCCGCGTGCCCTTCGCCCGATTGCAGGCGCTGGTAGACCATGTCTGGGCGGCCGAGGGGCTGCGCTTCCCGCCCCGGGTCCGGCCGCTGCCGCGCCAGGCTCGCGGCACGGTGGCGCGCGCCACCCGCCTTGCCATCGAGGCGCCGGCGGAGCTGCCGAGCTGGGTGCTGCTGCATGAGCTGGCGCATGCGATGAGCAGCACCGCCGATGGCGGCAATGACGGCCACGGCCCGGGTTTCGTGGGCCTCTATCTGCAACTCCTGGTTCGCCATGCGCGAATGCCACGGGCGGCGCTCGAAGCCTCGCTGACCGCGGCGGCCATCGGCTTCGACCCGGCCGCCCGGCCGGCCTTCCTCGACCGGCCGGCGCGGGAGCCCGCCATCGGGGATTGATCCGTCCCGCGCTTCGGCCGAATCTACGCCGACGGGGCGCGTACCCCGGCCAAGGGAGAGACGGTGATGCGGCCCAGGATAGCCTTCGTCGGAGCCGGCGCGGTTGGCGGCTATGTCGGCGGGCATCTCGCCCGGCTCGGCCATGACGTGACCCTGATCGACCCCTGGCCGGAGCATGTCGAGGCGATCCGCGCCAAGGGCCTGGCGCTCTCGGGCCTGGAGCCGGAGGAGAACGTCACGGTGAAGGTGCCGGCGCTGCACCTGACCGAGGTGCAGGGGCTCTCCAAGGCGCGGCCGGTCGACATCGCCTTCGTCTCGGTGAAATCCTACGACACCGTCTGGGCGACGCATTTCATCGCGCCCTATCTCAGCGAGGGGGGCTTCGTCGTCTCGCTGCAGAATTGCATCAACGAGGAACGCATCGCCGGCGTCGTCGGCTGGGGCCGCACCGTCGGCATGATCGCCGCGACCATCTCCGTCGATCTTTACGAGCCTGGGAAGATCCGCCGCACCGTGGGCCGCGGCGGGCCGAACCGCATGGTCTTCGCGGTGGGCGAGGTGCATGGCCGCATCACCCCACGCATCGAGATGCTGCGCGACATGGTCGCCGGCATCGACAGCGTGAAGGCGACCAGCAACCTCTGGGGCGAGCGCTGGTCGAAGCTCTGCGTCAATGGCATGCGCAACGGCACCAGCGCGGCGACCGGGCTCTCGGGCAATGACTGCGACCAGAACCCGCACATCCGCCGCTTCGCGCTGCGGGTCGGGGCGGAGGCGGTGCGGGTGGGCCAGGCGCTCGGCTACAGCCTGGAAAAGATCCAGAACATGGCGCCGGAGTTGCTGGCGCTGGCCGGCGAGGGCGACCCGGCGGCGCTGGAGACCGCCGAGGCGACGTTGCTGGAGAATGGCCGCAAGGCCCAACGCAGCGACCTGCAACGTCCATCGATGGCGCAGGACATGGCCAAGGGCCGCAAGACCGAGATCGACTTCATCAACGGCTTCATCGCCGCCGAGGGCGCAAAGGCCGGCATTGCCGCGCCGGCCAATGCGGCGCTGGCTGCGGTGGTCAAGCGGGTCGAGCGCGGCGAGATCCCGGCCCGGCCGGAGAACATCATCGGCATCAACATCTGACGGCGGCGGGCTGGTGAACCAGCCCGCCGACCCATCTCGTCCAGGCAGTTCCGCTTGAAAGAAGCGGCGTCAGCCGTTGGCCTTGAGGTAGGCGATCAGGTCGTTGAGCTGCTGCTCGTTGCGCAGGCCCGGGTAGGACATGGAGCCGGTGGGCAGCACCGACTTCGGGTTGGTGATGTAGGCGCGCAGCGTCGGCTCATCCCAGGTGAGGTCCTGGCCGGCACGTTCCCGCAGATTCGCCGAATAGCGGAAGCCTTCGACGACGCCCGCCTTGCGGCCGACGACACCGTGCAGGTTGGGACCGACGCCATTGCGCCCACCGGCGTTGATGCTGTGGCAGGCGCGGCACTGATTGAATACCCGCTGCCCGGCGGCGGCATCCTGCGCCGCGGCGGGCAGGGCGAGGCCGCCGACCATGGCGACAGCAAGGGCGAGGGGTGCGACACGGGCCATGCGTTGTGCTCCGATTGCGACGCCTTGCGGCATGCGCGTCATGCCCCGGCTCGTCAAGCGCAAGCATCGGTCGTCGGTCGCGCAACGCCGCCAACCCCAAGCCCCCGCCCCCAACCCTGGGCCTGGGCTCACCCCCAAGGGTTGCGCCGCCCCGGCGCCCCCCAGTGCGAGCCAGGTGCCGCCGGCGCCCGCCACGGCCGGCCCTGGCCACCACCCGACCCCGGGGCCATCGCCAGCAGCCGCGCGACCCGTTCCTCGGTCGGCGGGTGGGTGGTGAACAGGCTGTCCAGCCGCAGCCCCGACAGCGGGTTGACGATGAACATATGGGCGCTGGCCGGATGCGCCTCGGCAGTCGGGTTCACGATGCCCTGCTTGTAGTGCTCCAGCTTCTGCAGCGCGCTTGCCAGCCAGCGCGGGTCGCCGCAGATCTCGGCGCCCATCCGGTCGGCCTCGTATTCGCGCGAGCGGCTGATCGCCATCTGCACCAGCATGGCGGCGAGGGGCCCGACGATCATCAGCAGGATGGCGCCGATCGGGCCGAAGGGACTGCGCCGCCCCTCAGCATCGCGGCCGCCGAACAGGAAGCCGAATTGCGCCAGCATGCCGATCGCCCCGGCCAGGGTGGCGGTGATGGTCATGATCAGCGTGTCGCGATGGCGGATATGCGCCAGCTCATGCGCGACGACGCCGGCGACTTCCTGCTCGGACATCAGGTTGAGCAAGCCGGTGTTGACCGCGACCGCGGCATTCTGCGGGTTGCGGCCGGTGGCGAAGGCGTTCGGCTGGTCCTCGTGAATGACGTAGAGCGCCGGCATCGGCAGCCCGGCGCGCTGCGCCAGCCCCTGCACCAGCTGGAACAGCCGCGGTGCGCTCTCGGGCGCGATGGGCTCGGCGTTGTGCATGGAGAGCACGACGCGGTCGCTGTTCCACCAGGCCCATAGATTGGTGCCGCAGGCGAAGAGGAAGGCGAGGACCATGCCCTGCTGGCCGCCCAGCGCATAGCCAATGCCGACGAACAGCGCGGTCAGCCCCGCCAGGAGCACCGCCGTGCGCAGATAACCGCCCATGCTTCCCTTCCCCGGGTTCCGCGTTGCAGGGGTAGCGCAACCCTATCCCGAGGCCCCAGATGATGCTCATGACCAAGACCCGACAAGGGGCGACCTCATTCGCCCCGGAAAACGCCCTGGCGATGTCCGATCCGCTGTCGCCGAACGACCCGCCGCCGCCGGTGCCGCCGACGCCAGTGCCGCCGCCCGGCCCTGATCTGCCGGAAGTGCCGATCGATGACCCGCCCGGCCCCGAGGCGCCGCTGCCCGGCGACCCCGGCCTGCCCCCCGCCGGCGACCCGCCCTCGGAAGCGCCGGTACGAATGAAGGAGATCGGCGGGCCGAGCGGCCCGGAGCCGACGCGCTACGGCGATTGGGAACGGAAGGGCCGGGTTTCCGATTTCTGAGGTCGCCTCGCATCGGCTGATCGCGGAGGGGCGTGAACCCCGCGGAGCGGGAATCCTCTCTGTGACCAGCAAGCTGCAGCAGCGTGGCGTTCAGACATGATCGCAACCTGCTGCAGCCGGCCGGACCGGACGCCGCGACTCGGGCAGCGGCCGATTACGCCGCTGGACCGGAGCGGGAACGGCTTTGTGCCCGGGCTGGCCGGATGGCACAAAACCTTGCGGTCCAGGGCTTTCGCCCTCGCCCGAGTCGTGTGGCGCCGATTCGTTCCAGCGACTCGGGCGAGGGGCCTGATTCCGCTGCGACTCTCCGCTGGCTTCGACGGCCCGTGTTCATACCTTGTTCAATCAAACCACCGGGGCGGCGCTCAACCGGTGATCACGGGCGGGAACAGGCCGGGTGCCAGCCGGCCGAACTCTGCCCGGACCGCGGCATGGCAGTCGCAGCTCGCCGCCTCCAGCCCGGCGCGGTCATGCAGCAGGATCCGCCCGCGACGGTGCTGGATCAGCTCGCGCTCCGCCAGCCCGGCCATGATCCGCGTAACGGTGGTGCGCCGCACGCCGAGGGATTCGGCCAACACCGCCTGGGTCAGCGGCAGCTCGGGCCGGCCGGTGCGGTCGTGCAGGGAGAGCAGCCGGCGGCAAATCCGCGCCTCCACCGGATGCAGTGCGGCGCAGGCCACCGCCTGCAGGGCCTGGCCAAGCAGCGCGGAGTGGTAGCCGTCCAGGCGTGACTTCAGCCCGGGGGCGATGCTGGCGGCCGATACCAGGCGGTTGACCTCCAGCCGCAGCGCCGGGCCGCCGACCTGAACCAGGCTGCGGAAGCTGGCGAGCGCAGCGATGTCGCCGTTCCAGCCGATCATGCCCTCGGAGCCGATCGGCACCGCTTCCACCGCGCCGCCGTCCTGGCCGGCCATCTGGATCGAAAGCACGGTCGAGGCGCAGGGGAAGACCGCCTGGGTTGCCGCCTCGCCATCCGCGTGCAGCACCGCGCCCGGCATGAGCATGACCGGCGTCAGATGAGGCTGCAGCAATGCCGCATCCGCCATGGCCAGGGTGTCGAGCAGACGATTCCCGAAGCACCGGGAAGCCGATGCCGCGCTTCCCGATTCCAGACACAATGGTGCCACGCGCCGTCCCCTGCTTGGCATCCTGCCAACGGACAAGGAAAACGCCAACAGCGTTCCCGTGTCAAAATCAATGGGCCTTAGGGCGACAAAATTCGCCCCCTGCGCGGAAATGGAACCGAAAACCCTTACCGCTGCGTGAGGCCGCGCCGCAGGACCACGCCCGTCCGGGCGAGATCCGCAGCCGGCCTGCGTCAGGCGGCCGGCAGCAGCGCCAGCAGGGCGTCGGCCGCCTCGATCTCCGCCACCCGCGCCGCCGCCCGCGGCAGCAGCCGCGCCAGGTAGAAGCCGGCAATCGGCGCGTAGCGAGCATCGGCCGCCGCGGCACGGGCCAGCATCCAGCCGCCGAGGGTCCAGCCGGCGGCATCCAAATAGGCCGCGGCGGAGGCCTCCGCCGCAGCCGGATCGCGCTGGCCGCGGTCGAGCAGCCAGGCGGTGACACGTTCCAGCGCCTCGGCGGCGGGCAGCAGGCGGGAATCGGCGGCACGGACCTCGGCCAGCAGCGCCCGCATCTCCGCCCCGCCATCACGCAGCAGCTTGCGGCTGACCAGGTCCATGGCCTGGATGCCGTTGGTGCCCTCGTAGATCGGCGCGATGCGGGCGTCGCGCAGCACCTGGGCGGCGCCGGTTTCCTCGATGAAGCCCGCGCCGCCATGCACCTGCAGACCAAGGTTGGCGCAATCCACGCCACGGTCGGTGCACCACGCCTTGACGATCGGCGTCAGCAGCGCGACCCGCGCCTCCGTCGCTCCCTGCCGCCGGGCGCGGTCCAGCGCCGCCCCCGCCTCCAGCGCCAGCAGCCGCCCGGCCAGGGTGATGCCGCGGATCTCCGCCAGCATGCGCGCCACATCCGGGTGGCGGTCGATCGGCCTTCCGCCCTGGATGCGCTGCGCGGCATAGGCCTCGGCCAGCGCCAGCGCCCGGGCGCCCTGCGCCACCCCCTCCACACCCACGCCGAGGCGAGCGGCGTTCATCATCGCGAACATGGCGTTGAGGCCGCGGTTCGGCTCGCCCACCATTTGCGCCGCGGCGCCCTCGAACAGCATGACGCAGGTCGGCGCGGCGTGGATGCCGAGCTTCTTCTCGATGCCGCCGCAGCGCAGCGCATTGCGGCTGCCGTCCAGCAGCAGCTTCGGCGCGGCGAAAAGCGAGATGCCGCGGGTACCGGGCGGCGCATCCGGCAACCGCGCCAGGATCAGGTGCAGGGTGTTCGGCGTCAGGTCATGGTCGCCGAAGGTGATGAAGATCTTCTGGCCGGTGATCCGATATCCCCCCTGCCCGTCCGGCTCCGCCTTGCTGCGCACCTGCGACAGGTCGCTGCCGGCCTGCGGCTCGGTCAGGCACATGGTGCCGGTCCATGCGCCGGAGACCAGTGGCGGCAGCCATTCCGCCTGCTGCGCCGGGGTGGCGAAGCGGGCCAGCGCCTCGATGGCGCCGGCGGTCAGCAGCGGGCAGAGGCTGAAGGCCATGTCGCCGGTGGTGACGAGTTCGGAGACCGCCATCCACAGCGCCTGCGGCAGCTCCTGCCCGCCGACGTCGATGCCATTCAGCTCAGCCGGCGCGGCGAGGCCCTGCCAGCCGCCCTCGATCCAGGCCTTGTAGGCCGCTTGGTAATGCGGCGGGGTGCGGACGACGCCATTCTCATAAACTGCGCCATGGTGGTCGGCGGCCTGGGCTTGCGGCCACAGCATTTCGCGGGAATAGCGGTCGGCCTCGCCGATGATGGCGGCGATATCCTCCGGGCCGAGGGCACCGCCGGTCAGGCCAGGCAGGTCGATGATGCGGGTCAGGCCGAAGACCAGATCCTCGGCGGGGGTAGTGGATTGGGTCATCCGGTCCTCTGCTGGGCCCTGCGTGGGTATCCTGGTAGCATATGGAATGCCCGGCCGGCAGGGCCGCCCCTGGCAGCGCGACTGTCTCGCCTGGGAACCGAATGCGCCGCTTGCGGTTCCGTCCTGCGTGACCCGCGCGCATGCCTCCGTCCTCATCCTTCTCGGCATCCTGCTTGCCCTGCTTTGGCTGGCACCGGAGGTGCCGCTGCTCGGCTTCGCGGCCGTGCTGCTCGCGGTGGCGCTGCGGGCGGGGGCTGATCCGCTGGCGCGGCGCACCGGGCTGCCGGGCTGGGCGGCGGTGCTGATCATCGCCGCGCTGGTCGCGCTGGCGATCGGTCTGGCCGGCTGGGCCGCCGCCGGGCCGCTGGCCGAGCAGGCGCGGCAGCTCTCCGCGGAATTGCCGCGGAGTCTGGAGGCGCTGCGCAACCGTATGGCCGGCACCGGCTGGGGCGACTGGCTGCTGCGCCAAGCCGAACCTGGGCAGTTGCTGAGCGGCGGCGGCGGCGCCGATGCCGCGGCCGCTGCCGCCCAGGCAGCCAGTTCCACCCTCGGTGGCCTCGGCAATCTGGTGCTGGTGGTACTGCTCGCGCTTTACCTGGCGGCGCAGCCGGAGCCCTATCTGCGCGGCCTCCGTCAGTTGTTTCATCCGGACCTCGAGCCGCCGGTGGCGGATACGCTGACGGAGGCGGGCACGGCGCTGCGCGGCTGGCTGCTGGGCCAGGCGGTCGGGATGGCCGTGGCCGGGCTATTGACCTGGCTCGGGCTGATGGCGCTCGGCGTGCCGCTGGCCGGGCTGCTGGCGACGATCATCGGGCTGCTGAATTTCATTCCCATCATCGGCCCGCTGATCGGCGCGGTACCGGCGGTGCTGCTGGCGCTGGCCCAGTCGCCGCCCCTCGCCCTCTGGGTGATCGCGCTGGTGGTCGCGGTGCAGACCATCGAGGGAAATTTCCTGACACCGATGGTGCAGTCCCGGACCGCGGACATCCCGCCGGCGCTGCTGCTGCTGGTACAGGTGCTGACCGGGGCGCTGTTCGGGCTGCTCGGCGTGGCGCTGGCGGCGCCGCTGACCGCGCTGGGGCTGGTGCTGGTGCGGCGGGGCTATGTGCAGGAGTGGCTGGGCTGGCCGAAGGAGGAGTGACCCGGACCGAGCGCCGCTGGCCTAAAGCAATGCCTCGCCGCGCAGCACCTGCACGCAGCCGCCACCAACCGTGGCGCGGATGCCCTCGGCGGTCCGCCGCGCCGTCGTCCGCAACAGGCTTGGCCGGCCCATCTCGACGCCCTGGATGATGTCGAGCGCCGCGCTCTCCGCCCCGCTCAGCCGCAGCAGGAAACCGGCCAGCGGCGTCGCCGCGCTGCCGGTCGCCGGATCCTCCCAGGTGCCGGTCAGCGGCGAGAACATCCGTGCCCGCACCGTGGCGCCGTCACGCCGGTAGAGATACAGCGAGAGGAAGCCGCGCAGCGCCGGAACCTCCGCCACCACTCGCCGGAAGGCGGCCAGATCGGGCGCCGCGGCGGCCAGCGCCTCCGCCGTCACCTCCACCAGCAGGCGCGGGTTGCCGCCATCGGCGGCAAGGGTCGGAGCGTGGCGCGCGGTGACGACGCTGGCCGAGGGGATGCTGGCGCAGGCGGCCGCCACTTCGGCCGGCAGCTCCTGCCCCACCGCAAGCGGCTGCGGCGCGGCGATGGCGGTGCCGGTGACCTGGCCGGCGGTGTCGCGCCAGACCTCCACCGTCACCAGCCCGGCGATCTGCTCCAGCCGCAAGCTGCCTGCCTGCCCAGCCTCGGCCAGGACGAAGCCGGTGCCAACACTGGGGTGGCCGGCGAAGGGCATCTCCGCCACCCGGTTGAAGATGCGGACGCGGGCGGTGTTGGCCGGGTCGGCCGGCGGCAGGACGAAGGTGGTCTCGCTGAGATTGAACTCGGCCGCCAGCGCCTGCATCTCGGCGTCGCTCATCCCGCGTGCGTCGGGGAAGACCGCCAGCTGGTTGCCGCCGAAGCGACGGTCGGTGAAGACGTCGAGGGTGACGAAGCGGTAGGCCCTCATCCCAGCGCCTCGATCCGCGCCGGATCCACCGTCACCCCATGGCCGAGCGGCCCATGCCCCTGGCCGAGGCCGGGCGCGGCCAGGATCGCCGCCCGCACATAGGCCCGCGCCCGCGCCACCGCACGCTGCAGCGGCAGGCCGCGCGCCAACCCGGCAGCGATGGCGCTGGCCAGGGTGCAGCCGGTACCATGGGTGTGGCGGGATTCGAGTTTCGCATCCTCGAAGCGGGTGATGCCATCCGGCGTCGCCAGCAGGTCGATGACGCGCGGGCCCTCCAGATGGCCACCCTTCAGCAGCACCGCGCGCACGCCCATGGCCAGCAACGCCTCGGCGGCGCGGCGCATCGCCGCCTCGTCGCGGATCTCAAGCCCGGTCAGGACCTCCGCCTCCGGCAGGTTCGGGGTGATGACGGCGGCGAGCGGCAGCAGCAGCCGCTTCAGTGCCTCCACCGCATCGGGCTGCAGCAAGGCGTGGCCGCCCTTGGCCACCATCACCGGGTCGGCCACCAGCGGCACGCCAGGCGCCTCGGCGGCCAGCGCCTCGCAGACCGCGGCGATGGTCGGGCTGTCGTGCAGCATGCCAGTCTTCAGCGCATCGGCGCCGATGTCGCGCAGCACCACGGCGATCTGCTGGCGGATGAACGCCACCGGGATCGGCAGCACGCCATGCACGCCCAGGGTATTCTGCGCGGTCAGCGCGGTGATCGCCGTCGCGGCATGGCCGCCGAGCGCGGTCACCGCCTTGATGTCGGCCTGGATGCCGGCGCCGCCGCCGGAATCCGAGCCGGCGACGATCAGCACTCGGCCGCGCGGGCCCGGGGTGCTCATGCCGCCGCCCGGATCTGCGCCCGGATCGCCTCGGCCAGCGTCTCCACCGTCTCCTTCACCAGCGCCTCATCCTCGGCCTCGGCCATCACCCGGATGACCGGCTCCGTGCCGCTGGCGCGGATCAGCACCCGGCCGCGCTCGCCGAGCCGGGCCTCATGCGCCGCGATCTCGCGCTGCACCACGGCATCCTCCAGTGGCGAGGCGCCGGCGAAGCGGATGTTCACCAGGCGCTGCGGCAGGGGCTGGAAACGACGGCAGATCTCGCTCGCCGGCCGGTTCTCCTCGACCAGCACCGCCAGCACCTGCAGGGCGCCGATCAGCCCATCCCCCGTGGTGCCGAAATCCGTCATGATGAGGTGGCCGGATTGCTCGCCGCCGAGGTTGCAGCCGGCCTCGCGCATCCGCTCCCCGACATAGCGGTCGCCGACCGCAGTGCGCAGCAGGCCGAGGCCGCGCGATTTCAGCGTGCGTTCCAGCCCCATATTGGACATGACGGTGGCCACCACCGCGCCGCCGCGCAGCCTGCCCTGGGCGTGCCAGGATTCGGCGATCAGCGCCAGGATCTGGTCGCCGTCGATGATGGTGCCCGCCTCATCCACCAGCACCACCCGGTCGGCGTCGCCATCGAGCGCGATGCCGAGGTCGGCGCGGCGTTCCCGCACCAGCTCCGCCAGCCGGGCCGGCTCAGTGGAGCCGACACCGCGATTGATGTTGAAGCCGTCCGGCGCATCGCCGATCGCCACCACCTCGGCCCCCAGCTCCCACAGCACCGTCGGCGCCACCTTGTAGGCGGCGCCATGGGCGCAATCGACGACGACGCGCAGCCCTTCCAGGGTCAGGTGGCGGGGAAAGCTCTGCTTCACCGCCTCGATGTAGCGGCCGCGGGCGTCCTCCATCCGGCTGGCGCGGCCGAGCTTCGAGGGCGCCGCGAGGCCGCTGGTCAGGTCGCCGGCCATCAGCGCCTCGATCTCCAGCTCCTGCGCGTCGGAGAGCTTGAGGCCGTCCGGGCCGAACAGCTTGATGCCATTGTCCTCGTAGAGGTTGTGGCTGGCGCTGATCATCACGCCAAGGTCGGCGCGGAGGCTGCGGGTCAGCAGGGCGATGGCCGGGGTCGGCAGCGGCCCGACCAGCACCACATCCATGCCGGTGCCGATGAAGCCGGCGGTCAGCGCCGGTTCCAGCATGTAGCCGGAGAGGCGGGTATCCTTGCCGATCACCACCCGGTGCCGGTGGGTGCCGCGGTTGAAGATGCGGCCGGCGGCCTGGCCCAGGCGCAGCGCCGTCGCCGCATCCATCGGCGCCCGGTTGGCGGTGCCGCGGATGCCATCCGTGCCGAACAGCCGGCGGCCGGTCGCCGATGTGGGCAGGGGCGTGGCCAGGGGAGTGGGCACGGATGCGGGAGCGTTCATCGGGGCGCCGCTGCGTTCATTGCCGACCGATCATCGGAGGTTGCCGGGTGGATTGAGTAGCGCCAGCGGACTGCCAGGTCCATCAACACGGCGGTCAGGCTTGCATTTTCGCAACGGAATTCGTGGTGGCCGCCAGCCAGACCCGCAGCGCCTGCACCGTCTCCGCCACGTCATGCACCCTGAGGATGGCGGCGCCGCGGGCGGTGGCGGCCAGGGCGGCGGCCAGGCTGGGGGCGAGACGCTTCCCGGCCTCCGCCACCCCGCCCAGCCGGCCGAGCGAGGCCTTGCGGGAGGCGCCGACCAGAATTGGACAACCCAGCCCGGCCAGCAGCGGCAGCCGGTCGAGCAGCATCAGGTTATGCGCCAGGGTCTTGCCGAAGCCGATGCCAGGATCCATCGCCACCCGCTCCGGCGGCAGGCCGAGCGCCTGTATTCGATCGCGCAGGAAGTATAGCACCTCCAGCGCCACATCGGCGTAGCGGGGATCGGCCTGCATGGTCCGTGGATCGGTGCCCAGCATATGCATCAGCACCACCGAAGCGCCGGCCTCGGCCACCACCCGCGGGGCGTCCGGATCATGGCGCAGCGCGGCGATGTCGTTGATGATGCTGGCACCAGCGGCCAGCGCCGCTGCCATGGTGGCGGCATTGCGGGTGTCGATGGAGACCGGTGCCAGCGGAGCCAAAGCACGCACCACCGGCAGGATGCGGCGGATCTCCTCCTCGGGCGCCACCGGCGCGGCGCCCGGGCGGGTGCTCTCGCCACCGATGTCGAGGATGTCCGCCCCGGCCTCCAACAACGCCCGGCCGCGGAGGATCGCCGCCTCCGCCTCGACCCCGTCGCCGGAGAAGCTGTCGGGCGTGACATTGACGATGCCCATGACCAGCGGCCCGCCCGGCAGGCGCGGGACGAGGCCGGCGAAGCGCGGCAGCGCGGCGGTGATGGGGGGCAGCAGCGCCTGCCATTCCGGCGGGATGGCGGTCACCGGCACCACGCCGCGATCGGCGCCGCCCTCGATCAACCGGGTCAGCAGGAAGCCGGCCGGTCCGCCCTGGAAGGGCAGCGCCTGACCGCTGCGGATGGAAGCGAAAGCCGCCGGGCCCGTCACCAGGCCCAGCGGCTCCAGAATGCGCTCCGGCATCGAAGCGGTCGGGTCAGGTCCCCGGCGCGGGCGCCGGGTTGAGCCCGCCAGGGTTCGGCCGCGGGGTGCGGCCGCTGCTCGGCACGCTGCCGCGCCCCTGCGGCACCGGCTCATCCGGCCGGTCACGCACGATCGGCTCGCCGCGGATGATCTGCCGGATCTCGTCGCCGGAGATGGTCTCGTGCTCCAGCAGCCCCTTGGCCAGCAGGTGCAGCTCGTCGATGTGCTCCGACAGCAGCTGCTTCGAGCGGGCATAGGCCTCGTCGATGATTCTCCGGATTTCGCCATCGATCTGGCGGGCGGTTTCTTCGGAAAGATTCTTCGACTGGGTGACGCTGTGGCCCAGGAAGACCTCCTGGCTGTTCTCGCCATAGGCGATCATGCCGAGCTTCTCGCTCATGCCCCATTCGGTGATCATCCGCCGGGCCTGGTCGGTCGCCATCTTGATGTCGCCCGAGGCGCCGTTGGAAACCTTGTCCGGGCCAAAGATCAGCTCCTCGGCAACCCGGCCACCCATGGCCATGGCGAGTTCGGACAGCAGCTTCGACTTGTGCTTGGAGTACCGGTCGCCTTCCGGCAGCGACATCACAAGGCCGAGGGCGCGGCCACGCGGGATGATCGTCGCCTTATGCACCGGGTCGCACTCCGGCAGCTTCATGGCGCAGAGGGCGTGGCCTGCCTCGTGATAGGCGGTCATCCGCTTCTCATCCTCGGACATGACCAGGGAGCGCCGCTCGGCGCCCATCAGCACCTTGTCCTTGGCCTGCTCGAACTCATGCATGCCGACGGTGCGGCGGCCGGTGCGGGCGGCCAGCAGCGCCGCCTCGTTCACCAGATTGGCCAGATCGGCGCCGGAGAAGCCCGGGGTGCCGCGGGCGATCACCTTCGGATCGACGTCCGAGGCCAGCGGGACCTTGCGCATGTGGACGCGCAGGATCTTCTCCCGGCCCATCACATCCGGGTTGGGCACCACCACCTGGCGGTCGAAGCGGCCGGGGCGCAGCAGCGCCGGGTCCAGCACGTCCGGCCGGTTGGTCGCGGCGATCAGAATGACGCCCTCGTTGCTCTCGAAGCCGTCCATCTCGACCAGCATCTGGTTGAGGGTCTGCTCCCGCTCGTCATTGCCGCCGCCGAGGCCGGCGCCGCGGTGGCGGCCCACCGCGTCGATCTCGTCGATGAAGATGATGCAGGGGGCATTCTTCTTGCCCTGCTCGAACATATCCCTCACCCGGGACGCGCCGACGCCGACGAACATCTCGACGAAGTCGGAGCCCGAGATGGTGAAGAAGGGCACGTTCGCCTCACCCGCAATTGCGCGGGCCAGCAGCGTCTTGCCGGTGCCCGGCGGGCCGACCAGCAGGCAGCCCTTCGGGATCTTGCCGCCAAGGCGCTGGAATTTCTGCGGGTCACGCAGGAATTCGACGATCTCCTCCAGCTCGCCCTTGGCCTCGTCGATGCCGGCCACGTCCTCGAAGGTGACGCGGCCCTGCTTCTCGGTCAGCAGCCGGGCACGGGACTTGCCGAAGCCCATGGCGCGGCCGCCGCCCGACTGCATCTGGCGCATGAAGAAGACCCAGACGCCGATCAGCAGCAGCATCGGGAACCAGCTGAGCAGGTAGTGGAACAGCGGGTTGACGTCGCTCTCCTCCGGCCGCGCCACGACGCGGACGCCCTTCTCGGTCAGCCGGCCGACCAGGTTGGGATCCTCGGGCGTATAGGTCTGGAAGGTGCGGCCATCCGAAAGTTGGCCGGTCACGATGCGCCCCTGGATCACGACATCGCGCACATGGCCCGCGCCGACCTCGTTCAGGAAGTCCGAATAGGCCACCTGCTGCGCCCCGCGCTGGCCGGAGCCACTCGGCTGGAACAGGTTGAACAGCGCCACCAGCAGCAGAGCCACGATCACCCAAAGCGCCAGGTTGCGGCCGAAATTGTTCACCGATGCATTTCCCGTTTCCGCCATGGCAGCGCCGGGCCCGTCCCGGCATGCCACGCAACTCTGGGCACGATGCCCTTTATCCTGTCCTACCCAGATAGGGATGCTGGTGGCGACAGGGAATGGTTCAGTTCGAAAGCGCGCAATTCCCGTCCGGCGGCTGCCGGAGCGAGAACGATGGCAAAGCGCGCCGAGCCCTCGGCGTCAGGATAGAACAGCGCAGGCACGGCGACCAGCGTGCCGTGCCGCCGGATGGCCGGAAGTGTCGCGAGCACCACCGCCGGCAGCCCCGGAGCCGCGTGACGGAGCCGCGCCGCCGCCGCCACGCCGAGGGCGCCCAGGCTGCATTCGGCGTCGCCCGGGCCGGTCAGCCGGAATCGCCCGTCCCAGACCGCGTTCCGCCGCGCCGGCACCGGCGGCCCCACCGCCGCGGGTTCCCGCAGCAGCCGGGCGGTGCCGCCCGCGGGCGCGGCCTGCAGCCAGGCGCCGGCCAGGGTGCCATGGCCCTGCCGCAGCAGGCCCGCGACCGCCGCGGCCGGTGGCGGAAAGCCGCGGCCGCCGATGCAGGAGAGCAGCGTTGCCAACGCAGCCAGCGCCACCCGGTCCCGGCCCAACGCCCGGAGATCGAGCTCGGCATGGCCCTCTGGCCGGAGCACCGCCGCCGCCGCCAGCCGATCGGCGACCGCCGACTCCAGCCGTCGGCGCCGGGTGGCGAAGGCGGCGGCGGCCTCGGCCAGCGCCGCGACCGCCGGACCGGTGCCGCCCGGATCCCCCAGCACCTGCCGCAGCCGCGGTCGGGCGAAGCGCGGGTCGGCATTGCTCGGGTCGCGCACCGGCGTCAGCCCGGCCGCCCGCACCACCGCCTCCAGCCGGGCCGGCGGGATGCCGAGCAGCGGCCGCAGCACCAGCGCCTCGGCGGTCGCCAGCGCCGGGGCCATGCCCGCCAGCCCGGCCGGGCCGCTGCCGCGCAACGCCCGGAACAGCAGGGTCTCCGCCTGATCGGCCCGGTGGTGGCCGAGCAGCAGCCAGGGCACCCCGGCCTCCCGGCAGGCGTCCCGCAGCGCTCCGTGGCGCGCCGCCCTGGCCCGGGCCTGCACCCCGGCGCCGGGCGGCAGGCCCAGCCACAGCAGCCTCGCCGCGATCCCGCGTCCGGCGAGTTGGGCAATGACGCCCGCAGCCTCCGCGGCGCTTTCCGGCCGCAGCCCGTGGTCCACGACCAGTGCCAGCAGGCTGCCGCCGCGCGCCCGCGCCCAACCATCCGCCAGCAGCGCCAGCGCGAGGCTGTGCGGCCCGCCGGAGACGCCGGCGGCGATGCGGGGCTGCCGGCCGAAGGGCCCGAGCGGCGCCATTAGCGCCGCGAATTCCGCCGCGGAGACCGGCTCCGCGATCATTGCTACCGGCAGCCGGCCCGGCGCCGGGCCTCGGCCACGCGATCCGCCTGGGCACCGCGCAGATTGGGGAAATTGCTCCGCAGGTCGTCCAGCGTGTCGCAGGCCTCCCGACGGTTGCCGAGGCTCTGGAAGGCACCGGCCAGGCCGAGCAGGGCCTCTGGTGCACGCGGGCCGGTGCGGCTGCGCGTGAAGGCCTCGTTATAGGCCAGGGCCGCATTGGCGAAGTCCCGCTTGCCGCTGAGCGCGTCACCCAGCAGCAGCTGCGCATCGACGGTGCGCGGGCTGCCGCGGGCCGCCAGCACCTCGCGCGCCGCCGCCTCGGCCGCGGCATAGTCGCGGCGGCCGAGCGCCGCCTGCCCATCGGCGATCGCCCGCTCCGGCGGCCGGGCGGCCGGGCGGGGTGCGGCGACAGGCGGCGGCGCCGCGGCCGGCGCGGATCGTGGCGGAGTGGCGCCCGGGCTGCCCTGGCCTTCCAGCTGCTGCAGACGGAAGTCGAGGTCGCCCTGCAGCTTCTCGACCTGCTGACCGAGCTGGCGGTTGCGGAATTCGCTCTCCTCCAGCCGGCCGCGTTGGAGGCGCACCTCCTCCTCCAGCCGCGCCACGCGGTCGAGCAGCGCGCCGACCATCTCGCCCTGCGGCCCGGCGGCACGCGGCGCCGGGGCGGGCGGCGCGACACTGCCGCCGCCGCGGCGGAGCTGATCCAGTTCCTGCCGCAGCTGAAGGATCTGGTTCTGCAGGTAGATGCCCTCGCGGCTCTCGGCCTGGGCGAAGGCGGTCCCCGGCGCGGCAAGGGCCAGCAGCAGGGGAAGAAGGCGAAGGGCGGCGGGCACGCGTCGCATCAATCGGGCTCCGATCCGGCCGGATCAGCCTGCCGCGGACCGGGATCGGCCGGGGCGTGGCGCCGGTCGCGCTTCGATAGCACCGGATCCGCCGCCGCCCCACCGGCGGGCGGCGTCGTTCCGGTCATGTGAATTGCAGCCCGGCGCCCGGCATGACCCCGGAGCGCCTGCTGCCCGGGGTTCCGCACCCCGGCCCTGCCATCCCGCGGAGGTTGCCCCCGCCGGGATGGCGTCAGCGTACCACGGTGACGGCGCGGCGGTTCTGCGCCCAGGCATCTTCGGTCGAGCCGAGCGCCGCCGGGCGGTCCTTGCCATAGGAGATGGTGGAGACGCGGGCGCTGGCGACGCCGCCGGCCACCAGCACGTCGCGTGCCGCATTGGCGCGGCGCTGGCCGAGCGCCAGGTTGTACTCGCGGGTGCCGCGCTCATCGGCGTGGCCTTCGACCTGCACGGTCACCGCCGGGTAACGCTGCATCCAAGCCACCTGCCGCTCCAGCACCGAGCGCTGGTCGGCACGAATGGTCGAGCGGTCGGTGTCGAAGAAGACGCGGTCGCTGCCGGCGGTCGCGATCAGGTCTTCCTGGCTGCCCGGGCGCGCGCCGACGCCGCCGGTCGTGGCGTTGCCGACGCCGGTATTGGCGCTATCGGTTGTCGATGATTCGCAGGCCCCCAGCAGCGCGACCACGGCGATCACGCCGAACAGCTTCGCGTTCAACATCCTCTCGATCCTTCTGTCTTGCAGCATGCGGCTGCGGAATTACGTCGCGGGCGGTACAACCCGAAGCAGAGAGGGTCAAGCAAACTGGGCAACATCGTGGCATTTCTGCACATCGTCTGTCATGGCTGGTTTGCTTGTCCGCTGCGCTGCAGCAAAACCTCGACCCTACAGGGGCTTACCGCATCAATCACGAATTCCTGCCATTCATGTCAGGCAAGTAACGGCGACCAGGCAGGGTCGGAGGCATCGGTCGGGGTGACGATCTGCCGCTCGTTGAAGCCGGCGATGTCGATGCTGGAGAGTCGCGCCGAATAGCCGTTGCCGCGAGCATCCCGCGCCGGGGTTTCCCGGTAGTACATCATGACCCTGCCGTTCGGCGCGAAGGTCGGGCCTTCCATGCCCCAGCCTTCGGACAGGATCCGCTCGCCCGAGCCATCCGGCCGCATCACCCCGATGGCGAATTGGCCGGAAGCGATGCGGGTGAAGGCAATCAAATCACCGCGCGGCGACCAGACAGGCGTGGCGTAGCGGCCGCGGCCGAAGGAGATCCGCCGCACGCCGCCGCCGCCGGCATCCATTACGTAAAGCTGCTGGTCGCCGCCGCGGTCGGAGTTGAAGACGATCTGCGAGCCGTCCGGCGAGTAGCAGGGCGACACATCCAGCCCACCGCCGGAGGTAAGCTGCCGCTCCCGCCGCGAGCCCATGTCCACCACATAAATATTCGCGTCATTGCCACGGGTGGAGGAGAGAATGACACTGCGGCCATCCGGCGAGAACCGCGGCGAGAGAGTCATGCCGCGAAAATTCCCCAGCACCTCCTGCCGTCCGCTGTCCAGGCTGAACAGATAGACCCGCGGCTCGTTACGGAAATACGACATGAAGGCGATCTGCTGCGCATTCGGATGGAAGCGCGGGGTCAGCACCTGGAAGCTGCCGTCGGTCAGGAAGCGATGGTTCTCGCCATCCTGGTCCATGATGGCAAGGCGGCGCACCCGACGGTCGCGCGGGCCGCTTTCGGCCACATAGACCACGCGGGTGTCGAAATACCCCTTCTCGCCCAGCAGCCGCTCATAGATCACATCCGAGATCAGATGGCCGATGCGCCGCCAATTGGCGGTGGAGGCGGTCAGCAGCGTGCCTTCCAGCTGGGCCTCCGGCAGCACGTCCCACAGCCGGAATTCGACCCGCAGGCTACCGCCCTGGTCCAGCACCCGGCCGGTGACCAGCGCCTGCGCGCCGATGACCCGCCAGTCCTGGAAGCGCGGCGTCTGCGCCGCGGCCTCCGCGGTCTGGATGAAGGCGGCGCGGTCGACCGGGCGGAACAGGCCCGAGTTGCGCAGGTTGTTCACGATCACCCGGGCGATGTCGCGGCCATAGCGCGCGGCATCGCCGCCGGCGGCGAAATCCGGCACCGCGATCGGGATCGGGTCGGTGCGGGCACGGGTGATGTCGACCACCGAGCTCTGCGTCTGCTGCGCCGCCGCCTGCCAGCCGCCGAGCGCCGGCAGGGTCGCGGCCATGCCACCGAACAGCGCCGCCCGGCGCGACAGCAACGCTTGCATCGCCTTGTCCCTGGAGGTCATGCGGCAGATCCTTCCTCTTTCGTCATCGGCGCAGCGCCTGGTCAGCGCAGGCCAAGGTCGCGCGGATTGAAGCGGAACACGGTGTCACGCAGCGCCGCCAGGCGTTCCCGTGGCAGCGGCAGCGGATTGCAGCGCGGGTCGAGCAAGGCGCGACGCGCCGCTTCATACACCGAACGCGCGCGTGGGTCGCTCGGCACCGCGCCGTTCGAGGTGACGTTACGCACCACGCCGCCACCATCGACCACGACGCGGAGCTCGACGACCACCTCGCGCACGCCGACACCGCCGCCGTCGACGCTCCAGCATTCGCTGATCTTGTCGGCCAGCCCGGCCTTCTCCCCGGCGGAGAGCGCGGCGGTGCCGGTCGGCGTGCCGCCGCCCTGCCGCGGCGCGCCTGCCTGCGGTGTCGGCCGGGCCCGCGGCGCCTCGGTCTGGCGCTGCGCGTTGCGCAGGTTCTCGAGCGTATTGAGCACGCTGCGGCTGCGCTCCTGCGGCCGCTGCACCGGCGGCGTCTGGCCGGTGCCGGCCTGCTGGCTCGGGGTCGGCGGCGGCGGCACCGGGGTGGGCGGCGTCGGCCGCGGCGGCTCGGGCCGGGGCGGCGCCGGGCTCGGCGGCTCGGGCCGTGGTTGCGGCTGGGCCTGCGGCTGCGGCGGCCGGGGTGGAGGCGGCGGCAATGGCAGGGGGGAGGGCTCCGGCGGCGGCGCAGGCGGGGTCGGCCGCGCCTGCGCCTGCTGCTGCGGCACCGGCGGCGGGGCCGGCGCGGGCGGCGGCGGCGGCGGGGTCGGGATCGCCTCCTGCTGCGGGGCCGGCGCCGGCGGCTCGGGCCGCGGCGGCTGCGGCGCGCTGGCCGGCGCCGGCACCGGCGCCGGCTGCTCGCCCTGGGCCTGCTCGGCCGGCGCCGCACTGACGATCTCGACCGGGACGGCCTGCTCCTCCGGCTCGCGCAGCGGGCGCGGCAGGCCGAAGATCAGGCCGAGCACCAGGGCGGCGACGTGCACCGCCGCCGACACCCCGCCCCAGAAGCGCATCCCCCGTGTCCGCATCACCGCGCCCTTGCGCGACTCCCGTTGCTAGCCGCGCGGCGCCTGGCCACGCTGTTGAGGCGGCTGCGACCTGCCGGCGGGGGAACCGGCAGGCTGCGGCTGGTTGGCCTGCGGTCCGGCCGCTCGGGGCGCGCCCGGCTGCTCCGCGAGCAGCGCCACGCGGGAGAAGCCGCCGGCGCTGATGGTGCCCATCACTTCCATGACCCGGCCATAGCTGATGGCCCGGTCGCCGCGGACGAAGATCCGCCGCTCCGGCGCGCCTTGCGGCTGATTGGCGGCAATCGCCTGCAGCTGCGCCACCAGCCCTTCCAGCGGCACCTCGGTCTCCTGCAGGAAGATGCTGCCCTCGGGGTTCACCGTGATGGTGATCGGCTCATTGTCCTGGTTGAGCGCGCTGGCCTGGGTCTTCGGCAGATCGACCGGCACGCCCACCGTCATCAGCGGCGCCGCCACCATGAAGATGATGAGCAGCACCAGCATCACATCGACCAGCGGCGTGACGTTGATCTCGGCCAGCGGCCGGTAGCGGCCGCGGGACTTGCCGTTGTTGAGGGAGGCGGCCACCCTTCTACTCCGCGATCGCCGGGCTGCGCGCCTCGGTGCCGATGACCGCGGTCTCGGTCTGCCGCGACAGGATGGCGCCGAACTCCGAGGCGAAGCCCTCCAGCCTTGCGGCGAAGCGCGCCAGGTCGGAGCTGATCTTGTTGTAGGCCAGCACCGCCGGGATGGCGGCGACCAGGCCGATGGCGGTGGCGAACAGCGCCTCGGCGATGCCCGGCGCCACCACGGCAAGGTTGGTGTTCTGCATGCCGGCGATGGCGGCGAAGCTGTTCATGATGCCCCAAACCGTGCCGAACAGCCCGATGAAGGGCGCGACCGAGCCGACCGAGGCGAGAAAGATCATCCAGCGCTCCAGCCGCTCCATCTCCCGCTGGACGGTCACCGCCATGGTCCGGTCGATGCGCTCGCGCAGCCCGTTGGCGATGAGGTCGGAGCCGGCCAGGCGCTGGGCGCTGCGGCGCCATTCGCGCATGGCGGCGACGAAGACCGCAGCCATTGGATGGGAGGGTTGGTCGCCTTCCTTGCGGTACAGCTCATCCAGGCTGCCGCCGGACCAGAAGGCATCCTCGAAGGCATCGGCGGCGCGGTTGGCGCGGCGGATGCTGCTGACCTTCTCAAAAACGATGGCCCAGACCCAGACGCTGGCGAGCAGCAGCCCGAGCATCACCAGCTTCACCACCCAGTCGGCCTGCAGGAACAGCCCCCAGAGCGAGAGGTCGTTCGCCGCATTGCCCAAAGCCGTTGCCGTCACGCTGCGGTCCACCGCTCAATCTCCTGTCCACTCTGGCCCGCGATCATGTCCGATCGAAGGCGGCCGCGCCGTCCGGCACGGGCCAACCATGCTCACACGCGCTCCCCAGGCACGCCCCCCGGCGTATCCCCGCGCGCCGCGCCAAGGGCCGACCGCCAGGGTTCCGGAATCCGCCTCGGCCGCAGCGCCTGCCGGTCCAGGCAGGCCAGCTCGACGCGCAGCGCCGCCAGCGGCGCCTCCTCGATCCTTGTCCCGTCCTGCCGCAGCACGCGCTGGTCTAGCGTCAGGGTGACGCCCTTCACGGCAATCACCCGGGTCTCGACCAGGATCGCATCATCGAGTCGGGCGGGGCGCCAATACTCCACTTCGATGCGCCGCACCACGAGTATCGAATTGTGAAGTTCGATCATCATCTGATGCGGCAAGCCAATGGCCCGCAAGGATTCCGTCCGGGCCCGCTCCGCCCAGCGCAGATAATTGGCGTGATAGGCCATGCCGCCGGCGTCGGTATCCTCGAAATAGACCCGCAGCGAGTACTGGTGCACCGGGCCGTCCGGTGCCTGGGCGAGCGGGCGCGGCCTGTTCGGGCCTCTGGGTGCGCTCATTGGTCCCGCCCCCCGTTCGAGAGCAGGTCGGGCTGGATGGCGAAGCCGGCGGGCGGGGTCATGCCCAGGTGGCGCCAGCCCGGTTCGCCCAGCACCCGGCCGCGCGGGGTGCGCATCACCAGGCCCTCCTGGATGAGGTAGGGCTCGATCACATCCTCGATGGTATCGCGCGCCTCGGCCAGCGCCGCCGCCAGGGTCTCGACGCCGACCGGGCCGCCATTGTGAAATTCGGCGATGCGGCGAAGGTAGCGGCGGTCCATGGCATCGAGGCCGAGCCGGTCCACCTCCAGCCGCGCCAGCGCGCCATCGGCCATGGCACGATCGGCCGGGACCCCGGCGACCATGGCGAAGTCGCGCACCCGGCGCAGCAGCCGGCCGGCGATGCGCGGCGTGCCGCGGGAGCGGTTGGCGATCTCCCGCGCGCCATCCTCGGCCAGTTGGAAGCCGAGCTTCTGGGCGCCGCGGCGGACGATCTGGTACAATTCCTCGGGCGTGTAGAATTGCAGGCGCAACGGGATGCCGAAGCGGTCGCGCAAGGGTGTGGCCAGCAGCCCGGCCCGGGTGGTGGCGCCGACCAGGGTGAAGGGCGGCAGGTCGATGCGCACGGTGCGCGCCGCCGGCCCCTCGCCGATGATGAGGTCGAGTTGGAAATCCTCCATCGCCGGATAGAGGGTTTCCTCAAGCGCCGGCTGCAGGCGGTGGATCTCGTCGACGAACAGCACGTCGCGCGGTTGCAGATTGGTCAGGATGGCGGCGAGGTCGCCGGCGCGCTGCAAAATCGGTCCGCTGGTGGCGCGGAACCCTACCCCGAGTTCGCGCGCGACGATTTGCGCCAGGGTGGTCTTGCCGAGGCCGGGGGGACCATGGAGCAAGACGTGATCAAGCGCCTCGCCCCGGCCGCGCGCCGCCTGGATGAAGATGG
This sequence comes from Siccirubricoccus deserti, assembly GCF_014283215.1. Taxonomy (GTDB): domain Bacteria; phylum Pseudomonadota; class Alphaproteobacteria; order Acetobacterales; family Acetobacteraceae; genus Siccirubricoccus; species Siccirubricoccus deserti. Next base: position 81,487 of record NZ_JACOMF010000006.1, on the reverse strand, counting down.
CGAGGTTTTCGCGCAGGGTCTTCTGGCCGGTGAAGTCGTCGAGGGTCTGCGGCCGGAGGGTCGCTTCCGCGGCATCCTCCTCGGTGCGGTCCGGGGCGGTGATGCGGTCGTCGGTCATGGGCATGCGGCCACAAGGGTGCGCCGGCGCCGCGGCCTAGCGTCATCCCCCAGCTCGGTCCGGGGATCAGTCGCGAGGCGCGCCTCGGGGTGGATGCCCAGGTCAAGCCCGGGCATGACGGAGCGAGCGGACAGGGCGGAGGCGGCGGGCAGGCCGGGATGGCGCCTCATCGCGCCAGCTCCTTCAGGCTGTCGCGGATCAGGCTTTCCAGCACCGCGCCCTCGCCCAGCCGCGCCTTGGCCCGGCTCACCGCCGCCTGCGCCTCGGGCCGCTTCCAGCCAAGGTTGATCAGTGCGGAGACCGCATCCGCCTCGGCCCCGGGTGGCGGCGCGGCACCCGGTGCGGCCGGCAGGGCGATGCCCGAGGCCGGCTGGATGCCGCCGGCCCAGTCGCGCAGCTCGGTCACCAGCCGGTCGGCCAGCCGGGGGCCGACGCCATTGGCCTGGCGCAGCCCGGCGCGGTCGGCGGCGCGCACCGCGCCGGCCAGCTCCTCCGGCCCGAAGGCCGAGAGGATGTCGAGCGCGACCTTCGGCCCGACCCCCTGGATCGACGTCAGCTTGGTGAAGGTGTCGCGTTCCTGCGCCGTGGCGAAGCCGAACAGCACGATGGCGTCCTGCCGCACATGCGTCTCGACCAGCACCCGGGCCGCCTGCGGGGCGTCGCGCAGCCGGTCGAGCGTCTTCGTCGAGCAGGACAGCAGGTAGCCGACGCCGTTCACGTCGAGGATGCAGCCGCCCTCATGCAGGCTGTCGAGCTTGCCGGTGAGTTTCCCGATCATGCCGCCCTCCAATGGCCGGAGGACCCGAAGGAGGCGGCGGGCTGGATCGGCGGGCCATTCATGCCGGCACGTAGCCTCGCGCAAAGGCCAGCTTCGTGCCGCGGTGATGCGCGTGGCAGATCGCCACGGCCAGCGCATCCGCCGCATCGGCGCGGCGGATCGTGGCGCCTGGCAGCAGCCGGCGGACCATTGCCTCGACCTGCGCCTTCTCGGCATGGCCGGTGCCGACCACCGCACGCTTCACCTCCATCGCCTGGTATTCGGCCACGGGGATGCCGTGCAGCGCCGGCGCCAGCAGCACCACGCCGCGCGCCTGGCCGAGCTTCAGCGCCGCGCCCGGGTTCTTGTTGACATAGGTGTGCTCCACCGCCGCCTCATCCGGCTGCCAATCCGTCAGCAGCGCCACCAGCGCGCGGTGCAGGGTGGAAAGCCGTTCAGCCAGCGGCTGGTCGGCGGCGGTGGAGATCACCCCGTCGCCCAGGTGGCGCAGCCGGCTGCCCGCACTCTCCACCATCCCCCAGCCGGTGTGCTGCAGGCCGGGATCGAGGCCGAGCAGGCGGACGGCGCCAATCACCGCGCTCAGGCCGACAGCTTCTGCGAGACGGCGTCGGAGACCTCGAAATTGGCGTAGACGTTCTGCACGTCGTCGCTCTCGTCCAGCCGGTCCAGCAGCTTTAGGACCTCGCGCGCCTTCTCCTCGTCGAGCTCGACGAGGACATTCGGCACCCATTCGATCTTGGCGCTCTCGGGGCTGCCGAACTTCGCCTCCATGGCGTCCCGCACGGCGAAGAAATCCTCCGGCGCGCAGGTCACCTCATGGCCTTCCTCGTCGCTCTCGACATCCTGCGCGCCGGCCTCGATGGCGGCCTCCAGGATCTCCTCCTCCTTGCCGGGCAGGCCGGGGAACCACAGCACGCCGCGGCGCTCGAACTGGAAGGACACGCTGTTGGTCTCGCCAAGCGCGCCGCCATGCTTGGCGAAGGCGCTGCGGATGTCGCCCGCGGTGCGGTTGCGGTTGTCGGTCAGCGCCTCGACGATGATGGCGACGCCGTTCGGGCCATAGCCTTCGTAGCGCACCTCCTGGTAGTCCTCGCCCTGGCCGGCGGTGCTGGCCCGCTTGATGGCGCGGTCGATGGTGTCCCGCGTCATATTGGCTATGAGCGCGGCCTTCACCGCGGCACGCAGCCGCGGGTTCATCGCCGGGTCGGGCAACCCCAGCTTGGCGGAGACGGTGATTTCGCGGATCAGCTTGCCGAAGGCCTGGGCCTTCTTGGCACCCTGGGCCGCCTTGCGGTGCATGATGTTCTTGGCGTGGGAATGGCCGGCCATGGCCGGTGGCTCCGGTAACTTAAGATTGCGGGTGAGGAAGGGCTTATACCCGCATGAAGGGCAGGACGCCACCGCAAGGCTTGCAGCCTCGCCCCTGGTCCTGTCAGGCTGGCCTCCCATGGACGCCCTGACCCCTGCCGATCCCTTCGCCGTCACCACCCTGGAACAGCTCGGGGCGATCTATGATCCGCCGCGGGAGCTGGTGCTGAAGAAGGTGGCGCCAAAGCTCGAGCCCAAGTCCAAGGCCTTCATCGCCGCCTCGCCCTTCGCCATACTGGCGACCTGCGGCGGCAACGGGCCGCATGCCACCCCGCGCGGCGACGCGCCCGGCTTCATCGTGCCGCTGGACGACCAGACCCTGGCCCTGCCCGACCGCCGCGGCAACAACCGGCTGGACGGGCTGCGGGACATACTGGAGAACCCGGAGGTCGCGCTGCTGTTCCTCATCCCCGGCGTCGGCGAGACGCTGCGGATCAACGGCACCGCCCGGCTGACCGCCGACCCGGCGCTGCGGGACCGCTTCCTCGCCCAGGGCAAGCCGCCCGCCACCGTGCTGCTGGTCACGGTGCGGGAGGTCTACATGCAATGCGCCAAGGCGATCATGCGATCGAAGCTATGGGGCGGACGGGAACGGCCGGCGGCGGTACCAAGCATGGGCGCGCTGCTCGCCGCCCATACCGGCGGGCTGGTCGAGGTCGCCAGCTATGACGCCGAGGCGCCGCAACGGCTGCTGGACACCATGTACTGACCCTTCGGCCTCTCCCGGGCACCTACTGCCCGGCCTGGCGGGCCTGCGGCGCCTGTCCTGCTGGCATGCCCTGTACCCGCTGCTGCTGCGGGGCCGGCGTGCCGCGGTTGCGCCCGGCCTCGCGGCGCCGGGCGGTCTCGTCACGCGCCATGGCATCGCGCATGACGCCCTCGTAGCTCAACCCGCAGGCAGCACCGCCCAGCACGGATGCGCCCGGCGGAATACGCACGGCATTTCCGCGGTACATGCGAAACTTCCCCGTCGCTGCTACCGGCGATGGTGCCCGAGCGCGCCATGACACGTGCATGAAAAAAGGCGCCGCGGCAGGGAAAGTCGCGCGGCTGTGAAGCAACCGGACGCGGGTTGCGCCTCAGCCCTCCGGCATGGCCTGGGACAGCCTCCCGCCAAGCCGCAGCGGCTCAATCCGCCTGGCCAGGCCGGTCGTGTCATCCGTTTCGACAAAAACGCCGCAGAGTGTCGCCGCCCCCTCCGCCGGGGCCAGCTTCTCGCCCGGCATCTTGCGCCAGAAGCGCAGCGCGGCGCCGCCCTTCTGCATGCCGATGACGCTGTCGTAGTCGCCACACATCCCGGCATCGGTCATGTAGGCGGTGCCGCCAGGCAGGATCTGGTGGTCGGCCGAGGGGGTATGGGTATGGGTGCCCACCACCAGGCTCACCATGCCGTCGAAGCTGTGGCCAAAGGCGTATTTCTCCGAACTGGCCTCGGCATGCACGTCGATGACGGCGGCCTGCAGGGTGCCGCCGGGGCCCATGCGGTGCTTCGCCAGCTCGGCCTGCACGGCGCGGAACGGGTCGTCCAGCGCATCCATGAACAGCCGGCCCATGACGTTGATCACCAGGGCGCGGCGGCCGCCCGCCACGGTGGCCACGAAGGCGCCATGCCCAGGGGTGCCGGGCGGGAAATTCGCCGGCCGGATCACCCGCGGCTCGGTCTCCAGATAGGGGATGATCTCCTTGCGGTCCCAGGCATGGTTGCCGAGGGTGATCACATCCGCCCCGGCGGCGAAGAAGGCCCGCGCCATGTCGGGGGCGAGGCCGAAGCCGTGCGAGGCATTCTCGCCATTCACCACGACGAGGTCGGCGGCGAGCCGGGCGCGCAGCCCGGGCAGGCCGGCGGTCAGCGCATCGCGCCCGGAACGGCCGACGACATCGCCAAGGAACAGGATTCTCACGCGCTCAGGCTCCGCACAGGATGACGCCGGCCTCGGTGGCGATGCGCGGCAGCCGATAATCCGTCGGCCCGGCCGGCACCTCCGGCATCTCCTGCGCCGTGAAGCCGCAGCCGATCGCCGTGGCGCCGGGCAGATCCGGCAGGGTCCGGTCGTAATAGCCGCCGCCATAGCCGAGCCGCCGGCCGGCGCGGTCGAAGGCGAGCAACGGCACCAGCAGCCAGTCCGGCGCAACCAACTCACCCGCCGCCGGCTGGCGCGTGCCCATGGGGCCGGCGGCCAGCGCCTCGCCGAAGCGCCAGCGGCGGAAGCTCAGTGGCTGGCCCCGCTTCGGCGTCACCGGCAGCGCCAGGGCGTGGCTGCGGCCCTCGAGCGCCTGAAGCAGGGGGCGGATGTCGATCTCGGTGCCCATCGGCCAGAAACCGGCGACCACGGCACCGGGCGGCGGCGGGCAATCCACCAGCACATGCGCGGCCAGCGCCGCGGCATCCGCCGCGCTGCGGGCCGGATCGCGGCTGGCGCGGCGGGACAGCGCGAGGCTGCGCGCCTCCGCTTTGCGCTCCCGCAGGAGCGCGGCATCGAAGGCGGCAGCATCTGGGGAAGCAGGAGAGCGCGGAACCACCACAGCCGTTGGCCTATCATCCTCCCAAGGCCTGCGTGAGCAGGTGGGCACCGGATACCCGGACCAAGATCCGGACAGCGCCAGTTCCCGGAGGATGCTTATTGGCCCTGGGGATGAATTGCCTGACGCACCGGGCAGAACCGCCAGACCCATATAGGGGCGCGGCGGACCGGCTGCCAGGGGGCGCCATGGGCCGGATGGCCCCGCGCTCGCGCCCGGCCCGGACCGCCGCAGCGGCTTCCGTTCGCCCTGGCTCACGGAAACCGGCCCGGTCTCTTGTTCGGGCGAGCGGATTACTCCGACCGGAGTTTGCCCTAGCTCCGGTCAAGGGTTTGCGCCAAGCCTTCGATCCGCTCGGCGATCCGCCCCAGCCGCTCCGCCAGCAGCGGGTCGCCGGCGGGCGACGCGGCGAGCCCGGCCGGTGCGCCGGTGCGCAGCCGGGTGGTTTCGGACCGCAGGTCGCCGACCTCATCCGCCAGCAGCAACGCCACATGCAGCAGCATGCGGGATTCGGAAAATTGCCCGCCCATGGCGCGGATCAGCTTCACCTTCTCCTCGATCTGCGCGATCAGCTCGCCGACGTGCTGCTCCTCGCCATCCTTGCAGCCGATGGTGTGCTGATAGCCGTTGACCCGGACCGTGACCTGACCCACCCGCTACTCCTCCTCGCCCGCGGCCTCGCCGCGAAGCTCATCGTGCAGCACGCCGCGCAGTCGGCCGATGGTGGCGTCCAGCCGTTCCGCCAGCGCCGCGACCTCGGCCCGCGGCACGCTATCCTCACTGCCTTGTGCACTGCCGGGCGGCCGGACCAGCGCCAGCGACAGCGCTTCCGCCAGCCGCTCCACCGCCATCTCCAGCCGCATCGCCGCCTGCACCACCGGATCCCCTGCGCCGTCGCTCATGCCGCCGTTCATGCCGCTCCTGGCCGGAAACCCAGGCTGGGGGCCGCGCTGGACGCGGGCTTTCCGGCATGCTGCAAGGCTTCGCATGCAGGGTGGGCCGGGTCAACGCTTGCCGGGAAACCAGGATACACCGCCCGCCGTGGTGGTGCACGGCCTGGCCGAGGCGGTGGCGGCGCTGGCGCTCGCCGGGCCGCGCGGCGTGGCGCTGCTCTCAGCGCGGGGCGCGGCGGGCAGCCTGGGGCCGGCCTGGTTCCTGGCGCTGGTGGCGCGGGCCACGGCGGCGCAGCCGGGCGTGCCGTACCGGGCGATCCTCGATTGCGCCGATGCGCCCGGTCAGGCGCTGGCGGCGCTGCGCGCCGGCCTCGGCTGGCTGGTGCTCGACCCCACCTGCCCCGGCTTCGCCGCGGTGGCCGCCGCGGCGGCGGAGGTCGGCGCCGTGATCCTCCCCGCCCCTCCGCCGGCGCTCGACCTCGGGCGACTGGACCTGCGCCGGGCGGGCGGGCGCAACAAGCTCGCGGGATGGCTCGCCGCCGCCCGGTGACATCGGCGCGGCCCCGCGCTACACGGCGACAACACAGAACCCGATGCCAGGAAAGGGCTCCCTGATGAAGCTGACGCCGAAGGTGCAGGAGATTCTCTCCTGGTACGAAAGCGACAACCCGGGGACCAAGGCCAACCTCGCCCGCATCCTGATGGAGGGGAAGCTGGGCGGCACCGGCCGCATGGTGATCCTGCCGGTCGACCAGGGCTTCGAGCACGGCCCGGCCCGCAGCTTCGCGCCCAACCCCGCCGCCTATGACCCGCGCTACCATTTCGAGTTGGCGATCGAGGCCGGGCTGAACGCCTATGCCGCGCCGCTCGGCATGATCGAGGCCGGCGCCGCCAGCTTCGCCGGCGCCATCCCGACCATCCTGAAGGTCAACAGCAGCAACAGCCTGTCCACCACCAAGGACCAGGCCGTGACCGGCAGCGTCAGCGACGCGCTGCGACTGGGCTGCTCGGCGATCGGCTTCACCATCTACCCGAGCAGCGAATACCAGTTCGAGATGATGGAAGAGCTGCGCGAGATGGCCGAGGAGGCCAAGGCCGCCGGCCTCGCCGTGGTGGTGTGGAGCTATCCGCGCGGCCCGATGCTGGACAAGACCGGCGAGACCGCGCTCGACATCTGCGCCTATGCCGCGCACATGGCGGCGCTGCTCGGCGCCCACATCATCAAGGTGAAGCCGCCGACCGAGGCGATCAGCCTCGACGCCGCGAAGAAGACCTATGAGAAGCAGCCGGTGGCGGGGATCGACACCCTGGCCGGCCGCATCGCCCATGTGGTCCAGGCCTGCTTCAACGGCCGCCGGCTGGTGGTGTTCTCGGGCGGCGAGGCCGGCACCACCCAAGCGATGGTCGATATGGCGAAGGGCATCCACCAGGGCGGCGGCAACGGCAGCATCATCGGCCGCAACACCTTCCAGCGGCCGAAGGCCGAGGCGCTGGCGCTGCTGGAGAGCATCATCGGCGTCTACAAGAGTTGAGATCCTGCACCGGCTGCCGCCCAAGGCGGCAGCCGGTGGCTAGGGCCGCAGCCCTGACGCCCTACGCCGACCGCTTCCCAAACCGGTCCCCAGGCGCGAGATAGCCGGCATGGAAGATCCCTGCCGCCTCTACCTCGTCACCCCGCCCGTGCTGCCGCCGGGCTTTGCCGACCACTTGGCCGCCGCGCTCGATGCCGGCGATGTCGGCTGCCTGCAACTCCGGCTGAAGGATGCGCCGCGCGACGCGGTGCAACGGGCGATCGAGGCGCTGATGCCCATCGCCCAGGCGCGCGACGTTGCCTTCCTGCTGAACGATGACGCCGCCCTGGCAGCCGAAATGGGCTGCGACGGCGCCCATCTCGGCCAGCAGGACGGTGACCATGCCGGGGCGCGCCGGCTGCTGAAGGGGCGGATCCTCGGCATCACCTGCCACGACAACCGCCACCTGGCGATGCAGGCCGGCGAGCTGGGGGCCGATTACGTCGCCTTCGGCGCCTTCTTCCCGACCACGACCAAGGAGGCGACGCATCGCGCTCCGGTCGAACTGCTGGAATGGTGGTCGGAGGTCTTCACCGTGCCGAGCGTCGCCATCGGCGGCATCACCGCCGCCAATTGCGGGCCGCTGGTGCGGGCAGGGGCGGATTTCATTGCCGTGGTGGGCGCGGTGTGGAACCACCCGGAGGGACCCGCCGCCGGGGTGCGGGCGATGAACGCCGCCATCGCAGAGGCTGCTGACGGAGCTTGAATTCGGAACCGCCGGCGGCTTCACCGCCGCCCGCTTCGGAGGCAATCCGACGGTTTGGGGTGGCATGGTGGCGGCCTGGCAAGGCAGGATCATCGCCCGATGAGCTTCACCCCCGGCCCCTGGATCACCGCCCCCACCGAAACCGCCGGCGAGACCCTCTTCGCCATCGGCGATGTCCACGGCTGCGTGAAGCAGCTTGCGCTGATGCTGGATGGCATCGCCGGGCTGGCCCGGAACACGGCGGCGCCGCGGCTGGTCTTCCTCGGCGACTTGGTGGACCGCGGGCCGGACAGCATCGGCGCGCTGCGCCGCTGGGCCGAGGACCAGCCCGCCCCCGGCATCCCCCGCGTCGACCGGCTGATGGGCAACCACGAGCAGCTCATGCTGCTGGCGGAGGACGAGGCGGTGCGGGCGCTGTGGCTCTCGCTCAGCGGCGACACCATGCTGGCGGAGCTGCGCACCGCCGCCAGCCGGCCAGCGGCGGCGCCCGACGCCACGCTGCTGCGCCAGGCGCTGGGCGAGGCGGTGATGGGCCGGCTGCAGGCGCTGCGCTCGCATCTGGCGGTGGGAAACCTGCTCTTCGTCCATGCCGGCCTCGACCCGACGCAGGATGCGGCAGCCTTCCTGACGCTGCCCTGGGACAATCTGGCGGCGCGGCCGAGGCACTGGGCCTGGATTACCGGTGGTTTCCTCGACTGGGCCGGCGGCTTCGGCGGGCGGATCGTGGTGCATGGCCACACGCCGCCGAAGAAGCAGCACGGCTTCACCGGGCTCGACGACCCGCATGTGCTGCATCAGGACCGTCTGAACCTCGATGGCGGCAGCGCCGTCACCGGCATTGTCGCCGGGGCGCAGATCGAGACCGGGCGCTACCGCGTGCTGCGGGCCACGGCCTGACGCCGCATGGACGAGCTCGGCTTCCACCGGACCCTGCACCGGCCAGGCACGCTGCTCGACGTCGGCGCGCATGACGGCGCCTTCACCCTGCCCTTCGCCACCCTCCCTGCCTCCCGCGTGCTGGCCTTCGAGCCGCTGCCGGCCGCCTTCGCCCGGCTGCGCGCGGCGGTCGGCGCGGCGCCGAACGTGACCCTGCGGCAGGAGGCGCTGGGCGACGCAACCGGCGAGATCGACCTTCGCATCCCGGTGGTGGATGGCGTGGCGAACGAGCAATGGGCGAGCACCGCCAAGGGCTACGCCGGCCATGGCCCGCGCGTCGCCGAGCGGCGCCTCGCCGTGCCGCTGCGCCGGCTGGACGAATTCGCCCTGACCGACCTCACCGCGGTGAAGCTGGACGCCGAAGGGGCGGAGTACGAGGTGCTGCGCGGCGCGGCGGAGACGCTGCGGCGCTGCCGGCCGGTGCTCTCGATCGAGATCGAGGAACGCCACCGCCCCGGCAGCACCCGCAACGTGCCGGCCTTCCTTGACGCGCTCGGCTATGACGGCTTCTGGGAATCCTGGGGCAGGTGGCGGCCGATGGCCGAGTTCGACCCGGCCACCATGCAGGTCGCCAGCCCCGACCCGACGGTCTTCGCCGCCTCCGATCCCTATGTCTTCATCTTCTACTTCCTGCCGCGGGAACAGGCGCCGGCGATGCTGGACCGGTTGCGGAAGGCCGAGGCCGGCGGCTGAACCGCCCCCCGGCCCCGCCGTTCTCCCGGGCAGAACGGTAGGAGGCTCCCATGGCCAATGCAGCAGACCTCGCCCATGGCGAGATCCCGGACCACACCCCGATCATCGGCAGCGATGGCCGCCCGGTTGGGGCGGCGGATGGCATCGAGGGCGAATACATCAAGCTGATGCGCGGCGAGGATGGTCAGCACCGCTGGCTGCCGCGCAAGCTGGTGGCAGGGCTCGAAGGCGGGCAGGTGCGCCTCTCCCTGCCCGCCGCGCAGGCGCAGGATGCGATGGTGGAGGAGGCGGAGCTGGCGCGGCGCCTGGCGCTTGACCCGGATGCCGGTGCCGCCTTCGGCCGGCCCGATGACAGCGGCCCGCATGGCAGCCGGGCCCAGGCGCATGGGCCGAAGGGCAGCCCAGAACACCTGAAGGGCGGCCAGCGCCCGGCCGCCACAGGGGGCATCAACACCCATCGCGGCTAAGGGGGAGCGCCGGCATGGCTCCCCCGCCGCGCCTGCTGTCGCGCGAACCGCGGCTCGGCACCGGCCCCGGAGAGTGCCGGGTAGGGCTTCCCGGCCTTACCGGGTGGAGACCGTGCCGGCCCTGGCACTGGTGGCGAAGACAGGGGGGTGTCCAACACGACGCTGATACCCGGCCAGGAGGAAGGGGTGGAGGACCACGCCCCCCGCGCCTGTTGCCAGGTGGCGACCTTGGCGTCCCTCGCCAGCCCCGCCCTGGCGCTGCCGGAGGCGGTCAGGGCAGCGAGGGCAGCCACAGCACGTCGCCGATGCCGCGGGCGCCGCTGGCGAGCATCGCCAGCCGGTCGAAGCCCAGGGCGATGCCGCTGCCGGCGGGCATGCCGTGTTCCAGCGCGGCGAGGAAATCCTCGTCCACATCCCAGCCTTCCGCGCCGTAGCGGGCACGGCGTTCCGCCACATCGGCGATGAAGCGGGCGCGCTGCTCGGCCGGGTCGGTCAGCTCGTCGAAGGCGTTGGCGAGTTCCAGCCCGGCGGCGAAGAGCTCGAACCGCAGCGCCGCGCGGGGGTCGGCGGGGTCGCGCCGGGCCAGCGCCGCCTGGGGTGTTGGCCAGTGGGTCAGGAAGGTGGCGCGGTCGCGGCCGAGTTGCGGCTCCACCCGTTCCAGCAGCAGGCGGAAGAACAGATCCTCCCACCCCTCGCCCTCGCGCGGCGGGGTGCCGATGGCGGCCGCTGCCCCACGCAATGCCGCACTATCGCCGGCGCCCTCCGGGGTGACGGTGCCGAGGATGTCGAGCCCGCCGCACCAGCGCGCGAAGGCCTCGGCCATGGTCAGCCGCTCGAAGGGCAGGGTCAGCGCGGTCGCGACCCCGGCATGGGCGACGACGGGCGGGCAGACGGCGCGGACGAAATCCTCCGTCTGGTCCATCAGCCCGGCCAGCCCCAGCCCGGGCGCGTACCATTCCAGCATGGTGAATTCCGGGGCATGGCGCGGGCTGGCTTCGCCATTGCGCCAGACCCGCGCCAGTTCGAACACCGGGCCGGCGCCGGCCACCAGCAGGCGCTTCAAGGCCAGTTCGGGTGAGGTCCGCAGCCACATCACCCGCCGTTCCCCGGCGCCGAGATGCGGGACGTATTCGCTGCGGAAGGCGTGCAGATGCACCTCCATGCCCGGCACCGGCACCAGGCAGGGGGTCTCCACCTCGGTGAAGCCGCGGCTGGTGAAGAAGTCGCGGGTCGCCGCGGTCAGGGCGGCGCGGCGGCGGAGGAAGGGCAGCCTTCCGGCCAGGCTTTCCGGGTGCCAGAGCGGGGTCGGCCCGGAGGAGGAACCACGAGATGAAGCGGAGGGCGGCATTGCGTCGGGCAACCTTCGGGACTAGCTCCGCCGGACCATGCCCGATGGCACCCCCCCTCGCCCACCCCTCGCCCGCACCCTCCGCAGCGCCGAAGACCTGCACGCCGCCGGGCTGCTGCCGGAAGCGGCGATGGCCGGCGTGACGGCGGTCAGCACCCGCTACAGCATCGCCGTCACCCCCGGCGTCGCCGCGCTGATCGACCCGGCCGACCCGGCCGACCCGATTGCCCGCCAATACCTGCCCCACCCGGATGAGCTGGTGACCGCGCCGCATGAGCAGGCCGACCCCACCGCCGATGCCCCCTTCACCCCGCTGCCCGGCGTGGTCCACCGCTACCCCGACCGGGCGCTGCTGAAGCCGCTGCTGGCCTGCCCGGTCTATTGCCGCTTCTGCTTCCGGCGGGAGGCGGTGGGCCCCGACGGCGGGCTGCTGACCGAGGCGCAGCTTGAGGCGGCGCTCGACTGGTTCGCCCGCACCCCCGCGGTGCGGGAGGCGATCCTGACCGGCGGCGACCCGCTGATGCTCTCCGCCCGCCGGCTCGGCACCATCCTGCAACGGCTGGCGGCGCTGCCGCATATCGAGCTGCTGCGCATCCACAGCCGGGTGCCCGTCGCCGCCCCCGGGCTGGTGACCCCGGCGCTGGCGGCGGCGCTGGAGCTGGAGAAGCCGCTGTACCTCTGCGTCCACGCCAACCATGCGCGGGAGTTCACCCCGTCGGCCCGGGCGGCGCTCGGCCGGCTGCACCGGGCCGGGGTGGTGCTGCTGGGCCAGAGCGTGCTGCTGCGCGGGGTGAATGACAGCGCCGAGGCGCTGGAGGCGCTGTTCCGCGCCATGCTGCGGGCGCGGGTGAAGCCCTATTACCTGCACCAGCTGGACCCGGCGCCGGGGACGGCGCGGTTCCATGTGCCGGTTGAGGAAGGGCTGGCGCTGCTGCGGGCGCTGCGCGGGCGGGTGAGCGGGCTGGCCTGGCCGACCTATGTGCAGGAGACGCCGGGGGGGGGCGGGAAGGTACCGTTGGGGCCGGCTCTGGGCTGACCTCCTGGGGGAGGACGCTGTCCTCCCCAAACCCCACCTACCAAGGAGCGGGCGTCCCCTGGACCGGCGTGAGTTTAGGGGCGCGGACCCTACTCCGGCAGCACCAGCCTTGGCTGTGGGCGGAAGCCAAGCCCCTCGTAAAGCTCCGCCAGCGGCAGGGTGATGCCGAGCGCCGGCAGCGCCACCTCGGTCTCCAGCCCGGCGTGCGGCGCAGAGGTCCAATGGCCATCCTCGCCCCGGGTATGGAGGCGGAGCCGAGGCTGTTCCGGGTCGATCATCAGGATGTGCCGCAGGCTCGGCACGGTGCGGTACTCCTCCAGCTTCTCGGTTTGGTCGAATTCGGCGGTGGAAGGCGACGCCACCTCCGCCACCAGGGTCGGTTCGGTCGCCGCCCGGGCGGTTTCCTCGAATCGGCCACAATCCACCGCGGCGTCCGGATAGCGGATGTTCCGATTTGGGATGCGGATGGCGGTGTCGCTGGTGCCAGTCCGGCAGGGTGAGCCGCGCAGCCTCGTGCCCAGGGCGATCAGCAGGTTGGTGACAATGCGGTCATGCCGCTGGGTGGCACCCACCATGGCGCGCGGCTGGCCGTCCACCAGCTCGTGGCGGCGGTCCTGGCGGGCGAGCCAGGCGAAGAAGTCGGCTTCGGTCCAAGGGTTGTGCGCGGGGGCGGGCATGCCGAGGCCAGGGGTTCGTATCGCCGGGTCTATATAGCATGGGTGGCCCTCGCATGCAGGGCCGCCCGCGCCGGAACGGCCTTCCCCCTTCCCTCCCGGCCCCGTCCCGCCTAAACCCCAGCCACCCGCGCCCGGCACCCCTGCCGCGGCGCCCGCTCATTCACCTCCACCCGGACAGGTCGCCCCCATGGCAAAGATGCAGGCCAATCAGATGCGTGCCGGCATGGTCATCGAATTCGAAGGCCAGCGCTACACCATCCTCAAGCAGAACATCATGATCCCGGGGAAGGGCAACGCCATCATCCAGGTGGACATGCGCAACATCAAGACGGGGTCCAAGAAGGACCAGCGTTGGCGCACCGCGGATGTGGTCGAGCGGCTGATGACCGAGGACAAGGAGTTCACCTACTCCTACGCCGACGGCGACAGCCTGGTCCTGATGGACCCCGAGACCTATGAGCAGACCACCGTCTCCAAGGATATTCTCGGCGACCGCCTGCCCTTCCTGGTGGAGAACATGACCGTCAACGTCCGCCTCATTGAAGGCGAGCCGGTGGCGATGACCCTGCCGGAACAGGTCACGCTGGAAGTGGTCGAGGCCGATCCGGTGGTGAAGGGGCAGACCGCCGCCTCCTCCTACAAGCCGGCTCTGCTCTCCAACGGCGTCAAGACCATGGTGCCGCCCTTCGTCACCACTGGTGAGCGGGTGGTGGTGAAGACCGAGGATGCCTCCTACGTCGAGCGCGCGAAGTAGCCGGCCCGAACACCGGCCGCCTCACGCCCTTCGGCGCCGGGCCGGCGCCCTGCCCCGGCGGGCGGTCCACAGGTCCGGCCCTGGCGCCTGCCATGCCGGCGCCCGGTAGACCGGCCCGGCGGATCGTGGCCGGACATCCCGCCCCGGCCCGCGCCGAGGCAGATGTACCGGCACCCGGCCATAGCCACATCACGGATCATCATGGCCCAATCCCCCCGCCTCTCCCCCGCCCTCAATGTCGTCGTCGCCGCGGTGCAGAAGGCCGGCAAGCGCCTGCTGCGCGACTTCGGCGAAGTGGAGCAGCTCCAGGTCTCGATGAAGGGCCCGGGCGATTTCGTCTCCCAGGCCGACTTCCGGGCGGAGGAGACGCTGCGCACCGACCTCTCCCGCGCCCGCCCGAACTTCGCCTTCCTGATGGAGGAAAGCGGCAGCCACGGCAGCGACGACTGGGAATGGCGCTGGGTGGTCGATCCGCTCGATGGCACCACCAACTTCCTGCACGGCATCCCGCACTGGTGCGTCAGCGTCGGCATCGAGAAGCGGATCGACGCCGAGCGGACCGAGATCATGGCCGGCGTCATCTACAACCCGGCGGCGGATGAGTTGTTCTGGGCGGAGAAGGGCGTCGGCGCCTTCCTCAACGACAAGCGGCTGCGCGTCTCCGGCCGCCGCGACATGCAGCAGGCCGTCTTCGCCACCGGCATCCCCTTCGCCGGCGTCCCCCGCAAGGCGGAGTTCAGCCAGATCCTGGCCCGGGTGATGCCACAGGTCGCCGGCGTCCGCCGCTTCGGCGCCGCCGCGCTCGACCTCGCCTGGGTCGCCGCCGGCCGCTACGACGGCTACTGGGAACTCGGCATCAAGAAGTGGGACATGGCGGCCGGGCTGATCATGGTCCGGGAGGCCGGCGGCTTCGTCACCGATCCCGAGGGCGGCGACCCCTATGCCGAGGGCAATGTCGTCGCCGGCAACCAGGCGCTGCACGGCAAGCTGCGGGACGTGGTGGTGGAGGGCATGACCACTGTCGCCTCCGCCCGCGCCCGGCCGCAGGACTGAAGCGCCTGGCAGTGCGCGCCGCCTGCCGGCGCCGCAGCGTTCCGGCCCGGCAGCGAATTTCACCGGCGGGGTGTCCAGCGCGGTGGCGTTTGCTCTAGGTTGCGCCCTGTGACCCAGCCACGCCGCCGCACCCTGCTGCTCGCCGCCCTGCTGTCGCCGCTCCCCGCGCTGGCGCAGGTGGAGGCGGTGCCGCCCGATCCGGCACCGGCGCCGCCCGAACCGGCCCGCCTGCCCGACCGGCCCGGGCCCATGCCGCCAGCCGCGCCGCCGGCCAGCGTGCCGCTTCGTCTGCCGCCTGGAATGGAGACCTTGCCCCAGGGCGGCTGGCGCCTCCGCTTCCCGCCCGGGACCGAGGCGGTGCCGGAAGCTGCGGCGGCGGCGCTGCACAAGCTCGGTCACCGCCTCGCCGCCGCGACCGAGGGACGCGTCGTCATCCTCGCCCAGGCCAGCGGGCCGGAGGATGTCTCCACCGCACGGCGGCTCAGCCTGGCGCGTGGGCTGGCGGTGAAGCAGGCGCTGGCGGAAGGCGGGCTGCCGCCCACCCGCATCGACATCCGGCCGCTGGGCCACACCGAGGATCGGCTCGACAGCGCCGATATCCAGCCGCCCGAAGCCAGCAAAGGGACAAGGTGATGGCCAGCCGATGACCCCGCCGCTCCGCTTCCTCTGGCGCATGCTGGGCTTCCTCGCCGCGGTTTTCGGCTTCGCCGTGCTGCTGGCGCCGACCCTGATGCATGCCTTCGTCAGCAACCCGATCCTCAACAGCCTCATTCTCGGGGTGATGCTGATCGGCATCGGCTGGAACCTGCGGCAGGTGCTGATCCTGCGGCCGGAGGTGGATTGGCTGGAGAATTTCCGCCAGCCGAAGCTCGGCGCCCCGGCCCAGGCGCTGCCGCGGCTGCTCGGGCCGATGGCCAGCATGTTCGCTGCCCGGCGCTCGGACCGGCTCAGCCTCTCCGCCCCGGCGATGCGCAGCGTGCTGGACGGCATCGCCTCGCGGCTCGACGAGAGCCGCGAGTTGTCGCGCTACATGACCGGGCTGCTGATCTTCCTCGGCCTGCTCGGCACCTTCTGGGGACTGCTGCTGACCATCGCCTCGGTGGCCGATGTCATCAACGACATGTCGGTCGGCTCGGGCGACGTGAACCAGCTGTTCAACCAGCTGAAGACCGGCCTCGCCCAGCCGCTGAAGGGCATGGGCACGGCCTTCTCCGCTTCCATGCTCGGCCTCGCCGGGGCGCTGGTGCTGGGCTTCCTCGACCTCACCGCCGGCCAGGCGCAGAACCGCTTCTACAACGAGCTGGAGGAATGGCTGGCGGGGATCACCCGACTCTCCTCCGGCGTGCTCGGCGATGCCGGCAGCGAGGGCGGCAGCGTCCCGGCCTATGTCCAGGCGCTGCTGGAGCAGACGGCGGAGAACCTCGAAGGCCTCCAGCGCATCCTGGCGCGCGGCGAGGAAGGCCGCGCCGCCAGTGGCCAGGCGATGATGACCTTGACCGAGAAGCTCTCGGTGCTGACCGACCAGATGCGCGCCGGCCAGTCGCTGATGCTGCGCGTCGCCGAGCAGCAGGCGGCGCTCGGCCCGGTGCTGCAGCGGCTGGCCGAGGTCCAGGCCAACCCCGCCATCGACGAGGCGACCCGTGGCCATCTGCGGAACTCCGAGATCTACCTCGCCCGGCTGCTGGAGGAGGTGACCCAGGGCCGCGCCCAGAGCACGGCGGAGCTGCGCAGCGAGATCAAGCTGGTCGCGCGGACGATCGCGGCGCTTTCCGAAGAGGCGCCGCGATGACCCGTTGCACGCCGGGCACCGCGATCCTTGGCAATGGGACACCAGCTCGCAGACAGGCCGGTGGCGCGGCGCTCTCCGAAGAGGCACCACGCTAGCCGATGGCGCGCCTCGGCAGCCGGCGGCAGCGGGGTGGTGGGCTGGATGCCTGGCCAGGCTATGTGGACGCGCTGTCCACCCTGCTCATGGTCATCATCTTCGTCCTGCTGGTCTTCGTCCTGGCCCAGGGCTTCCTCTCGGTCGCGCTCTCCTCCCGCGACCGGGCGCTGGACCGGCTGAACCGCCAGGTCGCGGAGCTCGCCGAGATGCTGGCGCTGGAGCGTGGTCAGGCCGGGGAACTGCGCAGCGCCCTCTCCCGCACCGCCGAGGAGCTGCGCAGCGCGGCGACCGCCCGCGACACCCTCGCCGCCCAATTGCGCGAGACGCGGGAGGAACGCGACCAGCTCAGCGCCGACCGCGACACGGTGCGGGCCGAGCGTGACCGGCTGACCGCCCGGCTGACCGATCTCGACCTCGCAAGCCGCGGCAGCGCGGAGCGGATGGCGACCCTAGAATCCCAATTGGCCGAGGCGCTTCGCCGGGCCGAGGCGGCCGGCGGCGATGCCGCGCAGACCGTCCGCCGGCTGACCGAGACCGGCCGCAACCTCGCCGCCGAACGCGCCGCCCGGGCCCAGGCCGAGGCGCAGCTGGCGGAAAGCCGCGGCGCGGTGGAGACGTCGCGGCGCGAACTGGAGGGCGTCAACCGCCTGCTGGCCGAGGCCCAGGCCCGGCTGACCGAGACCCAGCGCCAGCTCGCCGCCATGCGGGCGGAAGTGGCCGCGCTCGACCGCCAGGTGCAGGCGGACCGCGCCACCATCGAGGCCCGGCTCTCCGACATCGCCCGGCTGTCCGAGCAGATCCGTGCCCTCTCCGCCATGCGCGACCAGATGGAGCGCCAGGCGGCCGAGGCGGCACGCCGTGCCGGCGACGAGGCGCAGCGCCGCAGTACCGCCGAGGCCGCCGCCAGCACCGAGGCCGAACGCCGCGCCGCCGCCGAGCGCGCCGTCGGTGAGCAAACACGGCTGGCCGAAAGCGCCCGCGCCCAGGTGGCGCTGCTGACCCGGCAGATCGAGGAGCTGCGCGCCCAGATCTCCCGCGTCGCCGCCGCCCTCGACATCGCCGAGGCCAGCGGCCGCGACAAGGATGCGCAGATCTCCGCCCTCGGCACCCGGCTGAACGCGGCGCTGGCGGCACGGGTCGAGGAGCTGCAGCGCTACCGCAGCGACTTCTTCGGCCGGCTGCGCGACGTGCTGGGCGACCGGCCGGAGGTGCGGATCGTCGGTGACCGCTTCGTCTTCCAGTCCGAGGTGCTGTTCCCGCCCGGCAGCGCCGATCTGTCGGCCGCCGGCCAGAGCCAGATCCGCGAGATCGCCCGGGTGCTGCAGGAGCTGTCGGCGCGCATCCCGCGCGACGTGAACTGGCTGCTGCGGGTGGATGGCCATGCCGATCGCATCCCGATCCGCAGCGCCCGCTTCGCCAGCAACTGGGAGCTGTCGGCGGCGCGGGCCATCGCCGTGGCGCAGCTGCTGATGGCGGAAGGGCTGCCGCCCAACCGCGTGGCGGCGACCGCCTTCGGCGACAACCAGCCGTTGGATTCCGGCGACAGCCCGGAGGCGCTGGCACGGAACCGGCGGATCGAGCTCAGGCTGACCGATCGATAGGGGTGCCGAAGCCGAAGCGGGCAACGCCCTCGACCCAGGGCATCGCCTGCGCCAACGGATTGTTCGCATCCACGATGCCGCCCGCGGCCCGCATGATTGCCTTCCGCCGGACGACATGAACGGCCGTGGCGGCAAGCCCTGCCCAATGCGCCGGCGGATCCGGCCTCAGCCTCCTGGCGGTGTCAAGGTTGTGGAGCCGGTCGAAGCGGCGACAGCGCCTCGGGCGCAAGGCGCCGGCCAGCGATGGCCTCGGCCTCGGTTCCGGAATCCTGGAACCGATCCAGGAGCGGTGGCGACCCAGACATCGGCCACCCCTCTGCGCGCGGGAATCCCAGGGCAGTTTCACGCAGATTGTCTCCAGCCTGCGTGAAACTGCTCCGGACTGCCCGTCGAGATCGCAACCATGCGGACAGGGCAAGTGGCCCGCAACAGCGGGCCAGCCCGAAGCGTGGGCCACGTCGGTGGGAAGTTGTCCGCACCGGGGAGGCGGGGGAACCGCCCCGGTTCGCATCCACCTAGACCGCGGAAGTGGCCACCGGGTCCAGCTTGTAGCCACCACCCTCGGTCAGCAGCAGCCGCGCCCGCGACGGGTCCGGCTCGATCTTCTGCCGCAGGCGGTAGATGTGGGTCTCCAGCGTGTGGGTGGTGACCGCGCTGTTGTAGCCCCAGACCTCGTTCAGCAGGATCTGCCGCGGCACCGGCCTTCCGCCGGCGCGATAGAGGAACTTCAGGATGTTGCTCTCCTTGTCGGTGAGCCGCACCTTGCGGTTCCGCGCCGGCTCCAGCAGCAGCCGCGCGCTCGGGCGGAACATGTACGGCCCGACGGTGAAGACCGCGTCTTCCGAATTGTCGAACACGCGGAGCTGGGCGCGGACCCGTGCCAGCAGCTCGTTCAGCCGGAACGGCTTGGCAATGTAGTCATTGGCGCCGGCGTCAAGGCCACGCACCACATCCTGTTCGCCATCCGCCCCGGTCAGCATGATGACCGGCATCCTCATGCCGTCGCGCCGCAGCTTGGCGCACAGGTCGCGGCCGTCGCCGTCGGGCAGGCCGATGTCGAGCAGGATGGCATCGTAATGCGCATCAGCACTCGCGAGCTTCTGCACCGCCTCGCTCGCGCTTTCCGCCTCATCGGCGGTGAAGTCACCTTCGAGACAGATCTGCTCCGCGAGCGTCGCACGCAGCGCGGCATCGTCCTCGACGATCAAGATAGGACGGGGGGTTGCCATACGACCTCCGGGGACAAGAATGGGTTTGGAAAAGCAACGGGATTGAGACGTGGCACGAAGCTGAACGTTCCGAGAGCGGCGCCGGAACAATAGTGTTTGAAACCATTGCGCGAAAAAACGCACCTCACGGAAGCGTTGGATCGCATACACAATATTGCGATCTCGCTCCGACCGGCCCTGCTAGAGCAGGCGACCCTCAAATGGAGGCCTAAGATCCGGAGCCTCGAATTCAACCACCCAGAGATCAGGGTCACGCTTCACCTGGCGCTCTATGTAGGCATCGGCGGTCGGCTGGTCGACCGGCACCGCACCGCTACCACGGAGCCAAGCGGGCCGCCCTTCTGAGTCGCGAACCTGACTTAGCACCAAAAGCCCTTCGCGACCACGTAATATACACAGTATACCGCCAGAATCCGGATCCCCCCGGCGCAGCACCGCCCCGCTCCGGCCCGCGATATCGGCCAGGCGCAGTGCCATCGAGACCCAGATGCCAGCCTTCACGCGGGGTTCCATGGCGGGCATAGGTAATCGTATCACTGGCCGAGGCAAGCCCCGGCTTGCCGTCCCGCCGCGTCCCAGGCACATCAGCGGCGGCGAGGGAGTTCCCATGGATCACCGTAAGATGACCGAAGGCCAGCGCGCCTATGAGGCGAAACGCGCCAAGAAGGCGGGCATGAGCCTTGAGCGCTGGCTCGACCAGAAGGCGAAGGAGTCCGCGGCGGAACGCGCGGCGGCGGAGAAGACGCAGCGGTCGGAGCCGGCGGCGGAGAAGAAGAAGCCGGGCCTGCTTGCCCGGCTGCTGGAGAAGGCCCAGAAGCCGCTCTGACCGGCTCGCTCGCCGGGGGGGGCCGCTCCGTCCGGTGGGCGCCCATGGGCCCATCCGCCCGCCCGCCTCACACCATCCGCAGCAGCAGCCCGTCACGGCGGATCGCCTGGTGGAAGATCACGCCGCCGATGTGCAGGACCAGCAGCGCCAGTATGGACCAGCCGATGATGGTGTGGAGGTTCTGCACCACCTCGGCCAGCGCCACGTTCTTCTCCATCACCACCGGGAAGTCGATGAAGCCGAGATAGGCGGTCGCGCCCCGCAGCGGGAAGCCCCAGGCATTGGTCGCCACGAAGCCGAGGACCGGCTGCACCAGCAGCAGCGCATACAGCGAATGGTGCACCGCCGCGGCGGCCGCCCGCAGCGGCCGCGGCACGCTGGGGGGCAGTGGCGGCGCCGGGTGGCGCAGCCGCCAGAGCAGCCGGAGCAGCACCACGACGAACAGCGTCACCCCAGCCGATTCGTGGATGGCGTAGAACACCAGCTTGGTCGCGCCCTCATCCTTGTCGGTGATGTGCTGGATGACGAAGCCGACCGGCAGCGCCACTGCCATCAGCGCGACCGTGATCCAGTGGAACCACTTCGAAATGGTGTTGTAGCTTTCCATGGAGCCCTCTCCGGCCGCCGGCATCCTGACACAGCCTGCTGTGGCTGGGTGCGACTTGATCGCGGCGCATGCCGATTGGAGCATCGACCCGCGCAAGCGCTGGCTCAGCCTGGCTTGGCGCGGCGCCGGCGGCTGGGTGGCGGCGGCGCCGCGGCCGGTGGGTGAGCTCGCGGCACTGCTGCCGGGGCTGCTGGCGGCGGGGATGCCGGTCGCGCTCGGGCTCGACCTGCCGCTCGGCCTGCCACGCGCCCATGCCGCCGCCCGGCCAGAGCCGGGGTTCCGGGAATTCCTCGCCGGGCTGGCGGCAACGCCCGAGTTCTTCGCGGTGAGTGCGGGCCTGGAGACGGTCTCCCCGGCCCGGCCCTTCTACCCGCTACGCGGGATACGCGGCATGACCCGGGCGGCGCATGCCGCGGCATTGGGCTTCCCTGGGCCCGAGAGCCTCTCCCGCTGGTGCGACCGGGCGACGGCGGAGCGCCCAGCCGGGGCGCCGCTGTTCTGGACCCTCGGCGCCAACCAATCCGGCAAGGCCGCCATCGCCGCCTGGCGGGACTGGCTGGTGCCGGCCCTCGTCGGCGGTGCCCCGGTGCGGCTCTGGCCCTTTGAGGGCGGGCTGCACGCGCTGCTGACGCCCGGCGTCGCGGTGCTGGCCGAGGTCTACCCGGCCGAGGCGCTGCGCCATTGCGGGCTCAGGCTCGCCGGCAGCAAGCGGGCGGAGGCAGCCCGGCGGGCGCTGGCGCCGGCGCTGCGAGCGGTGATGGCGGCGCGCGGCGTGGCGCCGGAGCCGGCGCTGGCCACCGCCATCGAGGCTGGCTTCGGCCGCGACGCCGCCGGCGAGGATCGCTTCGATTCGCTGATCGGCCTGCTCGGGCTGATCGGCGTTCTGGACGGGGTGCGGCCGGATTTCGTGCCGGATGACCCCTGGATCCGCCGCTGGGAGGGCTGGGTGCTGGGGCAGACGGCGCTGCCACGCCAAGCTGGCTGAGGCCGCGCCGGCCCGATGGCGCCCTCCCCTTCAATGTCATGGCCGGGCTTGACCCGGCCACTCCAGGCTCCTGCTTTCGTTGGAGCGCGTCATGCGCGGGTCAAGCCCGCGCATGACGGAAGGATAGTCCGCTGGAGCGTGTTTGCCGCTCCTAGGCCATGAAATCGATGGTGGTGTTCATCGCCGCCCTGGCCGGCACCCGCACCAGCCCCGCCGAGACGGTGGCCGGCACCTTGTTGGTGCGCAGCAGCGCGGCCGTCGCACCGAGGTCCCGCACCTTCAGCCCGAGCACCGCCAGATGGTCGCCCCGCCCCGCTGGATCGGGCGCGGCGTTTCCGAGTTCCGCCGCCACCGCCGCATGCGGCGCCGCCTCCACCACCGCCGCCGCGCCGAGCCGCAGCAGGGCGCGGCCGTCATCCGTGGTGCGCACCGCCTCGGCGCCGAACATCCGGCGGAACATCGCCGCCTGGCGCTCCGGGTCGCGGACCGAGAGCAGCATCCGGGCGACGCCGAGCGCGCCGTTCGGATGCTCCTGCCATTCCTTCCGCCAGACATGCTCCGGCGTCAGGTGCTCGCACCAGTAGAGCCGGCCGTCGAAGGCGGCCGAGCGGTCCAGCCGCACCGTCTTGAATTTGGCATCCGCCTGGCTGCCATCCGGCAGGTCGGCCGGGCGGAAGAAGGCATTCGCCGGCTGCACCGGAACGCCGGCGGCCATCAGCCGCGCCTGCAACGCCTCGGAGTCGTAGCCGCGGAACACCAGCCCATTCAGCCCGACGGGAAACGGCTCCAGATCCGGCCGCAGCGCCCCGCCAGGCACGTCGGTGCCCAACAGCTCCAAGTAGTCGGTGCCGAAGATCGCCAGGTGATTGGCCGAGCCCAGGCTGTGCTTGCCCATGGGCGTGAGCTGGAAGCCGAGGCGGCGATAGATCTCCGCCCCCTCCGCGATGCGGTCGCGGACGTCGACGACGATGTGGTCGATCTGCGGTTCAGCCATCCTGTGCACTCCTCCTGTAGAGGCCGGCCGCCTCGGCCACCTGCGCCACCATCGCCACCAGCAGGCTGAGCGTCGGCGCCGGCACGCCCTTCTCCCGCGCCAGGCGCAGCGGGGCCTGGAACAGGGAGTCCACCTCCATCGGCCGCCCGGCTTCCAGGTCCTGCAGGATGGAGGGCTTATGCGCGAGCTGGGCGGACTGGTTGATGCGCTCCTCCGGCGCGCCGCCCACCGGGCGTCCCATGGCGGCGGCGATCGCCAGGCTCTCCCGCACCACCGTCACCGCCGCCTCGCGCACCACGGCATCGGCGAAGGTGTCCTGCATGTGCCGCCGGGTCAGCACGCAGACCGGCGCATTGGACAGGTTGGTGATCAGCTTGGCCCAGACATCGCTGCGGATGTCGGCGCTGACGCTGCACGGCATCCCGCCCTGCTTGAACGCCGTGGCCAGCGCCACCGTGCGGTCGGAGCGGCTGCCATCCGGCTCTCCCAGCAGCAGCTTGTTGGTGCGGCTGGTCACCTCGATCACGCCGGGCTCCGGCACGGAGCAGGCCGAATAGATCACCCCGCCGATCGCCCGCTTCGGGCCGATGCTGTCCCACACCACATCGCCGGGGTCGGCTTCCGGTACGCGCTGGCCTTCCTCGGCGCCGCCATGGGCGTGGAAGTACCACCAGGGGATGCCGTTGGTGACGAAGGTGACCGACGTCTCCGGCCCCAGCAGCGGGCCAATGGCGCGGGCGACGTCGCCAAGTGCCGGTACCTTGGTGCAGACCACCACCGCATCCTGCGGCCCGAGCGCGGCGGGGTCGGCTTCGGCGCGCGGATGGACATGGATGTCGCCATCCGCCGCCAGCACGCGCAGCCCCTTCGCCCGGATCGCGGCGAGCTGCGCGCCGCGGGCGAGGACGGACACCTCCGCGCCGCCCTTCGCCAGCCGCCCTGCGAGATGCCCGCCGATGGCGCCGGCGCCGAAGATGCAAACCTTCATGCCGCGACTCCCTTCGGGGTGTAGAGCCCGGCGGCGATGGCCGCGCGGGTGGCCAGCGCCGTCATCGTCTCCAGCATCGGCACGGCGACGCCGGCCTCCCGCGCCAGGGTCAGCGGCGCGGCGAAGAGCGCATCGATCTCCATCGCCCGCCCGGCCTCCAGATCCTGTAGGATCGAGGGCTTGTGCCGCAGCTTCGACGACCGGCCGATGCGCGCCTCCGGCGCATCGCCGGCGATCGGGCAGCCGAGCGCGGCGGCGATCGCCATCACCTCCCGCGCCATGCGGATTGCCGTCTCCCGCACCGCCGGCGACGCCAGCGTGTCCTCCATGCAGGAGCGCGAGAGGACGCAGAGCGGCCCGGTCATCAGATTGCCGAGCAGCTTGGCCCAGACCGCATTGCGGATATCGGGCACCGCGGGGGCGCCGATGCCGCCGGCGGCGATTGTGTCGCACAGCGCCTTCAGTCGCGGCGTCATCGCGCCATCCAACTCGCCGAGAACGACGCGGCTGTCAGGCGCGATGGCGTGGATGACCCCAGGCTCGGTGACGCTGGCTGCCGAATAGACCACGCCGCCGATGGTGCGGCCGACGCCGATGGCCGCGCGCAGCGCATCGCCGGGGTCCAGCTCCGGCAGGCGCCGGCCGGCCTTCGCGGTGCCGTCGAAATACCACCAGGGGATGCCGTTCATCACGAAGGCGACCGCCGTCTCCGACCCCAGCAACGGGGCGATGGCGGCGGCGACGGAAGGCAACGCCGGTGCCTTCACCGTGACGATGACGGCGTCCTGCGGGCCAAGCTCGGCAGGGTTGTCCGTCGCCCGCGGCCGGCTGTGCAGCGTGCCGTCATGCGCGACGACGGTGAGGCCGCTGGCGCGGATCGCGGAGAGGTGCGGGCCGCGGGCGACCACCGAAGTCTCGGCGCCCCCCTTGGCGAGGCGCGCGGCGATATGGCCGCCGATGGCGCCGGCGCCATAGACGCAGATCTTCATTCCCATGTCTCCAATCGATCGAGACCTGCGAGCCGCGCCCGGGTCACGAATGCTCTTTAATATGCGCCACCATGGCGGCACCGGCCAAGACGATGCGATCGGTGATGCGGGCGCCATGCCCGGCGGTGCCAGGCCGGCTGTCGGCGCAGGCAACGCCGCCGGGCGCCACCTCCTCCACCTCCATCGGCACGCTGAAGGCGACGCCTTCGACCTTCAGCGTGCCGAAATCCGCGACCGGCACACCGAGAATCGGCGGCACCGGCTGCTTTTCCCGCGCCAGCTCCGGCCGGCAGAGATCGGGGCGGAGATGCAGCGCCACCGACCAGACCGGGTCGCCACCATGGCCGAAGCTGGCGGGCGCGCCGCCCAGCTCGGCATGCAGCACGCCGGCGGCGCGCCACAGATGCAGGGTCGGGATGCGCAGGCCGTGCTTGCGGCGCAGCGCCCGCGTTGCCGCATCGGCCGGCGCGATGGAGCCGGCATGGCCGTTGATGATGAGGATGCGCCGGGTGCCGGTGCGGACGAGGTTGTCACAGACCTCCTCGATCACCGCCTGCAGGGTCGCCGGCGTGAGCACCACCCCGCCCGGCACGAATGAAAAGAAATCCTCGCCGCCGAAGGGGATCGGCGGCAGCACCAGCGCATCGGCGCCGGCCGCGGCGGCGCGAGCGGCGATGCGCGCGGCAATCGACTCGGCCAACAGATAGTCGCCCATCGGCGCTTGCGGCCCGTGAGTCTCAAGGCTGCCCATCGGCAGGATGGCGCAGGCCCCGGCGGCGAGCCGCGCGGCAACCTCGGGTGCGGTGAGCTCGGCGATGCGATGCTGCGTCACGACAGGATCTCGAGCGCGATGCGCGACAATGCCTGCACGCCGAGGCCGATGCAGCGCTCGTCCGGCTGGTAGCCGGCATTGTGCAGGTGATCGTCGCGGCCTGGCGCGCCGCTGCCAATGCGCAATTGGAACGCAGGCACCCGCTCCGCGAATTCGGCGAAATCCTCGGCGCCCATGCTGGGGCGGCCCTCGTCCACCGCCTCGCCGAATTGCGCGCGCACCGCGGCAATGGCAGGGTCAAGCACGCGGTCGCTGTTCACCAGCGGCGGCACCCCGCGGCGATAGTTCAGCTCGCAGCGCACCCGGTGCATCGCCTCCAGCCCCTGCGCCAGCCGCTTCAGCGCGCGTTCCGCGGTATCGCGCGAGACATGGTGCAGGGTGCGCACCGTGCCGCGCAGCTCGACACTTTCCGGGATGATGTTGGGCGCGGTGCCGCCATGCAGCATGCCAATGGTGACAACGGCCGGCAGCAGCGGATCGATCTCCCGGCTCACCACCGTCTGCGCGCTGCCAACGAAGGCGGCGGCGGCGACGATCGGGTCGATCGCGTCCTCGGGATGCGCCGCATGACCGCTCTGGCCATGCACCACCAGGTCGAAGCGGTCGGCGGCGGCGAGGGTCGAGCCACGGCAGTAGCCGAAGCGGCCAACCGGCATGGTCGGGTAGTTGTGGAAGCCGAGCGCCATGTCGACACCTTCCAGCACGCCGTCGGCGACCATGGCGGCGGCGCCACCCAACGCCTCCTCGGCCGGCTGGAACACCAGCACTACCCGGCCGGCGAACTGCGGCGCGAGCCCCTTCAGCACCTCGGCGGCGCCGAGCAGCGTCGTCGTGTGGATGTCGTGGCCGCAGGCGTGCATCTTGCCATCGACCGTGCTGGCGAAGTCGAGGCCGGTCTGTTCGTGGATCGGCAGCGCATCCATGTCGGCGCGGATGGCGAGCGTCGGCCCCGGCCTGCTGCCCTCGATGACACCGACGACGCCGGTGCGGCCGATTCCGGTTCGATGCACGATGCCCATGCGCGCCAGCTCGGCAGCAACAATGCCGGCGGTGCGGACCTCCTCGAAGGCCAGTTCGGGATGGGCATGGATGTCCCGCCGGATCGCCACCAGCCGAGGCTCCAATGCCTCGGTCGCGACACGGATGCGGGTCTCGGGATCATTCAGCAGCCGGCCGGTCATGGGGGATCCTGAGGGGATGGAAGCCGGAGGATTACGGGAAGCTTTCTGGCTGACAAGCGGCCCGACAGGCGACAGCCGCCCGGCGCCGCGAAAACCACGCATTCCGGCCATCCTGGCGCCGCAAGGTGCCGCGCCCCCGCTTGCCCCGTGGGACGGAGACATGCCATAGGACGCCACGCCCGAGCTGGGGAGGACAATGTCCGGGATGCTGTCGCGCCGCGCACTGCTTGCGGGCGGTGCCGCCGTGGCGGCGCTGCCGGTGGATGCTCGTGCCCAGGACTTGTCCGCCGCGGCCTCCTCAGGGGTTGCGGCATGGCCGACGCAGCCGATCCGGCTGGTGGTTCCCTTCGCCCCTGGTGGCACCACGGATCTGGTGGCACGGATGCTCGCACAAGGGTTGCAGGATCGCCTCGGACAACCTTTCATCATTGAGAACCGGCCCGGTGCCGGCGCAACCGTCGGTAGCCAGCAGGTCGCGCAGGCCGCGCCGGATTGCCATACGCTGCTGATGTCGAACATCGCCAGCCACGGCATCGCGCCGACACTCTACCGCACGCTGCGCTACGATGCGGTGAAGGATTTCACCCATGTCGCGCTGGTGGTGAGCAATCCCTCGGTGTTCGTCGCCAACCCGCGCTTCGCCGGACCGACCCTCGCCGATGTCGCCCGGCTGTCGCGCGAGGCTCCGCGCGGGATCGACATCGCCTCCTCCGGCTCCGGTTCGTCCAACCATCTTCTGATCGTGCAATTCGGCCAGGCGGCGAATGCCCGGGTGAACCATGTGCCCTATCGCGGTGCCGGTCCGGCGATGACCGACGTGATTGCCGGCGTGGTGCCGCTGATGTCGGACAGCCTGCCCTCCGCCGCTGGCCATATCCGCCAGGGCTCGGTGCGTGCCGTGGCGATGGCCTCGGCGGAACGCCACCCCGCCTTCCCCGAGGTGCCGACCTTCCGCGAACAGGGCATCGACCTCGTCAGCGACAGCTGGTTCGGCCTGTCGGGCCCGGCCGGGATGCCGCCGGCGGTGGTGCAGCGCCTGTCCCAGTCCACGCTTGCGGTGCTGGCGGAGCCGGGGCTGCGGATCCGCTTCACCGAGCTTGGCGGCACGCCCGGCGCATTATCCCCGTCGGGCTATACAGAGTTCGTCCGTGCCGAGGTCGCCCGCTGGGCGCCGGTGGTACGGGCTTCAGGGGCCGAGGTCGGATGAGATCGGCAGTGTCTTCGTTCGCAATCCCGCGCGCCACCGGCTTGACCCGGAGCGCGCGACGCGGTGTCGTTGCAGAAAATCCCGGACCGAATGGTCCGGGCTGGGAGCCGAGGAAGGGCGCAACATGAAAGTCAATTCAAAGGATATCGCCGCAAGCGCTATCCTGATTCTGTTGGCCGTGGTCGGGCTGTGGCTCAACCTGGACCATAATCTCGGCTCCGCCCGCCGGATGGGACCAGGCTACATGCCGATGCTGGTCTTCTGGACCCTGCTTGGGCTGGCCGGGCTGGTCCTGCTGGCGGCATTCTTCAGTGGGCCGGACCCTCTGCAGAAATGGACCACGCAGGAAAGCGTGAACCTGGCGCTGGCGATTGCCGTCGGCACGGCGGTCTGGTGGGTGGCGCCGAATTTCGGCACCTTCTTCAGCAGCACCTACAACGGCGTCGGCCTCGGTATGCTGGCCGGATTCCTGGTGCTGTGCTGGTCATTGGGATGGCGGCTGATCGGCTGCATCTGCGCCGCGATGTGCGTGTTCGCCCTGCTGCTGGAGCAGGGCGGGCTGATGCTGGCACTGATCGGCACCATCCTGGTTGCCTCCCTTGCCGAACCTGAGCACCGGGACCGCCCGCTCGGCGTGATGGGCATCACCATCTTTCTGCTCGCGCTCTGCTGGTGGGTGTTCATCAAGCAGCTCGACATCCGCGTCTCCGTCTGGCCGCAGTTCTAGACCAGGCGCCGGAAAAGGGACCAAACGGCCATGGATTTACTCGGCAATCTGGCGCACGGCTTCTACGTCGCGCTCAGTTTCCAGAACCTGCTCTTCGCGCTGATCGGCGCGCTGATCGGCACCGCCATCGGTGTGCTCCCGGGCATCGGCCCGGTGGCCACCATCTCGCTGCTGCTGCCGATCACCTTCGGACAGCCGGCGACCACCGCCATCATCATGCTGGCGGGCATCTACTACGGGGCGCAGTACGGCGGTTCCACCACCGCCATCCTGCTGAACCTGCCAGGTGAGATCAGCTCGGTCGTCACCACGCTCGAGGGCTACAAGATGGCTCGCAACGGGCGGGCCGGCGCGGCGCTGGCGACCTCGGCGCTGGCCTCCTTCTTCGCCGGCACGGTGGCGACCGTCGTCGTCGCCGGCTCCGGCCCGCTGCTCACCTCGGTGGCGCTGTCCTTCGGACCGGCCGACTATTTCTCGCTCATGCTGCTCGGCCTGATCATCTCGGCGGTGCTGGCGCAGGGCAGCGTGCTGAAGTCGATCTCCATGGTGGTGCTTGGCGTAGCGCTCGGCCTGGTCGGCACCGACGTGCAGACGGGGCAGCAGCGCTTCACCTTCGGCGTGCCGGAACTGTCGGACGGCATCGGCTTCGTCGCCCTCGCCATGGGCATGTTCGGCATCGCCGAGATCATCCTGAACCTGGAGCGTCCGGAAGCCCGGAGCGTGCTGAAGACCAAGGTCGGCAGCCTGTTTCTGACCCGCGAGGAGTTCCGCCGGGCGACGCCCTCGGTGCTGCGCGGAACTGCGGTTGGCACCTGCCTCGGCATCCTGCCGGGCGGCGGCGCGTCGCTCTCCTCCTTCGGCTCCTACATGATGGAGCGGAAGGTTTCGAAGAACCGGCACCTGTTCGGCACCGGCGCCATCGAGGGCGTGGCCGGGCCGGAAGCGGCCAACAACGCCGCGGCGCAGACCAGCTTCATCCCGCTGCTGACGCTCGGCATCCCGTCCAACGCGGTGATGGCGCTGATGGTCGGCGCGCTGATCATCCAGGGCATCCAGCCCGGGCCGCGCATGGTGGAGGCCCAGCCGGACCTGTTCTGGGGCCTGATCTGCAGCATGTGGATCGGCAATGTCATGCTGCTGATCATCAACCTGCCGATGATCGGTATGTGGGTGAAGCTGTTGCAGGTGCCCTACAAGTTCCTGTACCCGGCGATCCTGGTGTTCTGCTGCATCGGCTCCTACTCCATCAACAACAACGTCTTCGATGTCTACATGACGGTGTTGTTCGCGGTGTTCGGGGTGGTTTGCAGCAAGCTGAAGATGGAGCCGGCGCCATTGCTGATCGGCTTCGTGCTCGGCCCGATGATGGAGGAACACCTGCGCCGCGCCATGCTGCTGAGCCGTGGCGACCCCATGGTGTTCGTGGAGCGGCCGATCAGCGCGACCATGCTGGCCATCGCCTCTGTCGCGCTGATCGCGATGCTGCTGCCCTCCTTGCGCAAGGGCAAGGAAGCGGCGATGGCGGGCTGAACCCCGCCACCCGCGCGGACAAGGAAGCCGTCCCGGTTCGCCGGGGCGGCTTTTCTTTTGCCGCCGCGCGCCGCAGGCTGGCGTCTCCAGCCGGGAGGCCCCTCATGGATATGCAACTCACCGGGCGTGTCGCCCTGGTCACCGGCGCCTCCGCCGGTCTCGGCCGCACCATCGCCCGGATGCTGGCGGAGGAGGGCTGCCGCCTCGCCATCCTCGCCCGCCGCCGGGCGCTGCTGGAAAGCCTCGCCGCCGAGTTGCCGCAGAGCGCCGAGCCGCTGATCCTCACCGAGGACATCACCGACACGACCGCCGCGCCGCGCATCCGCGACGCCGTGCTGGGCCGCTTCGGCCGCTGCGACATCCTGGTCAACAACGCCGGCGGCAGCCGCCCGCAGCCGCCGGGCGAACTCGGCGAGGAGGCGGTCTGGCAGGAGGCGATGGAGTTGAACTTCCACGCCGCCCGCCGCATCACCCACGCCCTGGTCCCGGCGATGCAGGCGGCGGGCTTTGGCCGCATCATCAATCTCACCGGCCAGGACGAGCCGCACAACGTCAACCCGGCGAATGCGCCGAACGGGGCGACGCATATCTGGGCCAAGGCGTTGTCGCGCCAGCTCGGCCGGCACGGCATCACGGTGAACTCCATCCCGCCCGGCCGCATCCATTCGGAGCAGATCGACCTGCGGGTGATGCCCGACGAGGCCAGCCGCCGCGCCTGGGCGGAGAAGGAGGTCCCGGCCGGCTACATCGGCCAGCCGGAGGATCTCGCGGTGCTCGCGGTGTTCCTTGCTTCGCCGCTGGCGCGCTACATCACCGGCCAGGTGATCCATGTCGATGGCGGCACCCGGCGTTACAGCCACTGACCGCGGCCGACCGCTGGCTCCCTGCCTGCGACTCACAATCTCCTGATCAGCGTGCAACCAGGGGCTGCACGACAATTGCCGAAAGCGTGGCATAGCTCCCGGCCAGTCGGAGGGCGATGCGGATGTCCCGCTGGATGGCGGTCTCGCTGGTGAGCCTGGCAGTGGTGGTGGCGGCGACCTCTCCCCTGCTCGGTGTGCCGGTGACCGGCAATCTGGTGGGGCGGAAAGCCGATTATGCCCTGATGACGCTGCACCTGCTGGATGAGAGCTTCAGCCCTAACAACCCCTGGCCGCGCTGGCTCCTCGACGGGCATGGCGGGTTGGGCGCGGCCACCTTTTTCGCCGATGCGCCGGCCGCCTGGTGGGTTGCGCTGGCGGTGAAGCGGCTGCTACGGCTGAACGTCCAGGACGCGCTGACCCTGTCGCTCGCCGGCTGGCGGCTGCTTGGCCTGCTGACCACCTGGTTGTGGCTGCGCCGGCACCTGCCCTCGCGCCCGGCACTGGCCGGCGCCGCACTCGGCGCACTGCTGCCCTATGGCGCGCTGATCGATCCCTGGATGCGCTTCGCCTATGCCGATACCGCGGCGCTGGCACTGCTGCCCCTGCTGCTACTCACCCTGGAACACGCGGCGGAGCGGCCGTGGCGGCAGGGACTGCCGCCGGTCGCCCTGGCGACGGCGGCGCTCACCCTGACCAGCCTGCCATTGGCAGTGCTCGGGGCCTATTTCGGCCTGATCCATGCGTTGGCCCATGCCTTGGCGGGCAACGGGCGGCGCGGGCTGCTGCCCGGACTCGGCGGCGGGCTGGCCGGGGCGGCGCTCGCCGCCTGCTTTCTGCTGCCGGCCTATGGGCTGGCGCCGGCCATCCACGCCGCCAGCCTGTCCGCCGAGCCGTGGCGCCACGACCTGCTGTTCTACAGCCCGGCGCGCGAGCGGCTGGCGATCATCTGGTTTGTACTGCTGGTCACGCTGGTGCTTGGCTTGGCGCTGCTGCCGGTGCTGCGCCAGGCGGGCGGTCTGGCGCCGCGGCTGCGGCTGGCGCTGCCGGCAATGCTGTTCGCCAGCTTCGCCCTGGCGACCGCGGTATCCCTGCCACTCTGGCCGGTGCTGCCGGGGCTGTCGCTGGTGGCCCGGCCCTGGCGGAGCGGCGGCTTCCTCTCGCTCGCGGTCACCGGCCTCGCGGCAATGGCGCTGGCCGCCGGGCTGAGGGGGCGGGAGGCGCTGGGAACCGGCCTTGGGCTGGCAGCGCTGCCGCTGGGCTTCCTGCTGGCGCTGCTGGCCTTCGGCAACCCGCACTGGTCGCGCTTCATGCCGGCGGCGCCGCGTCTCGCCATGGCCCGGCTGCAGCCGGGTGCCTATGCGGTGGCGCATGTGCCCGCAACGGCCGCGGCGGCCGGCTGGGCGGAGAGTGCCGGCGGCCTGATCCCGCCGCATCCGAAGCCGCCGATGCCGCCAGGCACCACACGGCTGCGCGACGGCTACCTCATCGCCGCCGCCGAGGGCCGCTTCGCCCTGCCGCAGTTCTGGTTTCCGGCCTGGGCAGCCTGGGACACCCATGGCCGGGTGCCAGTCGCCGCCACGCCGGACGGCTTCGTCGAGGTGCTGCTGGACCGCCCGGCGCGGCAGTTGCACGTGCGCATTATCACCACCGGCTGGGAAAGGGCCGGCTGTGCGGTCAGCGGCGCCACGCTGCTGCTGCTGCTGTTGATCGCCGCCGATGGACGGCGGCGTGCCAGGCTGACCGGGCCGGCCGCCCGTGGTTCCGGCCTGTTCCAGGGAGACCGCCGATGTTCATCGCCATGAATCGCTTCCGCGTCGCACTCGATGCTGGGCCGGCGTTCGAGCAGCTCTGGACCACGCGCGACAGCCAGCTGCGCGCGGTGCCGGGATTCGTCGAGTTCCATCTGCTGCGCGGGCCGGAGCGGGAGGATCATCGCCTCTATGCCTCGCACACGATCTGGCGCAGCCGAGCGGATTTCGAGGCATGGACCCGATCCGAGGCGTTCCGCCAGGCGCATCGCAATGCCGGCGGCACCCGGCCGCTCTACCTCGGCCATCCGGAGTTCGAGGGGTTTGAGGCAATCCAGACCATATCCCGCGCTTCGGTTGAGTAATATGCACATTACCCAAAGCAACTAGATTACTTCGGCAACGAAAATATCCTAGTCTTCGGCGGATGGCGCGGGATGCTGCGCCAACTGGGAGGCCGGGGTGTCCAACTTCTATTCGAATTTCTACGCTGATTGGCGCGGCGCGAAGTCGGCCTTCTTCAACTCCGGGCTGACCGGCGCGGATGTGCCGCCTGATTTCGTCATGATGATCAACCGGGGCGCCGACCTCGGACCATCGCTCAAGGCCCTGGACGCCGCGACCACCTTCGAGAAACGGGCGAAAGCCCTGCCTGCCGTGATGCGGGCCCTGGATGAATACCTCCGCGAGGTCGCCAGCGCCCGCAAATCCACCGCTTCGCCGAAGGGCGACAAAGCCTTGAAGGCGCTGCAACGGGCACTGGAGGAGATCTGGCGCGGGGCGGAGCAGGCGGCGCAGCCGCCGCGGCCGACCGGCCAGATGGTGGCGGCCTATCGGCTGCGCAGCTTCAACCTCGCCGCCGGGGTGAAGCCGCAGTTCCTCAAGCTTGACCCGATCCCGGTCGAGGTCGAGGTCGAGGTGGACAAGGTCTTCAAGCAGTTGATCGACAGCGGCCAGGTCGGGCTCCGGGCCGAGCATCTCGGCAATCTCGCGAAGGACGAGCTGGACAAGCTGCGCGACGCCTTCCGCGACACCATCGCCAAGGTCGACGCCACCATCAAGAAGAACCCGACACCGGAGATCATCGAGGCCAAGTCGAAGGAAGCCAACGAAGTCCTCAAATACTACGGAAAGCTGGTCGAGGACCGGGTGAACCTGGTGGTCCAGCAGGAATGGAAGCGCTACCTGCAGAGCAAGCAGGATCTGAAGGACTTCCAGGTGAAGACCACGACCAAGGTGGTGCTCGGCACCATCGGCGTGGCCGTCGCCGTCTCCTCGGCTGCGCTCAGCTTCGGGACGGCCTGGATGAACATTCTCGCCGCGGTGAAGGGCATCGCCGACATCGGCAAGACGCTGAAGACCTACAGCGAAGATATCGACAAGACCTATGGCAAGCTGCTCGACGACCTCGCCCATGTTGACAAGCTGAACCAGCAGCGCGAGGTGGCGAAGAAGAAGGGCGAGGGTCAAAAGGCGTCCAAGGCGGCCCAAATGGGCAAGGAGGTGGTGGCCGGCATCCTGCCGATCACCAAGGACATGCTGAAGGCGACCAGCGCGATCGAAGCCCGCTGCCAGCAATTCTCCGGCCAGGTGTCCAAGCTGGAAAGCCAGGCCGATGCGCTGTCCGGCCGGATCGAGATCATCACCAAGAATCTCTCCGGCCTGCCCGACCGGATGCTGAGCACCGAGCAGATCAACCTCGGCCGCCGCATGGGCAAGACGGTGGCGACGCTGATGGAGGAGCTGGCCGAGCTTTGCCGCCGCGCGAGGAATGCCGCCGCCTTCTCGGAACGGGCGAAGAAGGCGGTCGCCAAACTGAAGCGGGAGGATAGCTGGACCGGCGGTCTGGCGGAAAGGCTCACCGGCCTCGGCACCAAAGGCGTGGCGGTCTACGGCGCGGTCAATTTCATCTATGCATGCGCCACGGCCGGCAAGGCGCTGATCGCGATCTGACCACGGCTAGCGCAAGGCGCATCGGCCCGCGTCAGGCCTGTTTGCTTCATCCTCGTTGAGGGGGCGGTGCGATGCTGGTGCGGGTGGTCCTGGTGGCGGCGGGCGCGCTGGCGGCGGTGTTCGTGGCGCGCGACGCGCCGAATTTCGGGGTGGTGGAGGCGATGGTGGGCATCGCCCTCATCGCCGACGTGGTGGCGGTGCTGGAGCTGATCAGCCGGCGCTGAGGGCTACAGCGGCGTCACGCTCCGGGGGCGTGGCGCGATCAATCCCCGGGGCGCTCGGCCGGCACCAGCCCATCCGGCGAGACCACCACGCCGGACCCCGCCCCGCCGCCATGCTTGCCGCGCACCGCGACATGCACCACCGCCGGCCCGGCCCGCTCCACCGCTGCGGTCACCGCGCGGGAGTAGGCATCCAGCAGAACCTCGTCCTCCAGGATCGTGTCGAGCATTGCAGGCGATCAGGCGGTTGGCCGCAGCACCCTGCCGCAACCCCGCCATCCGGCCGAGCGCCGGGCGCGCTTCGCCCGCTGAACACCTGGGCATGTCATGCATGGCCCTCCGGGATGCGGAAGCGGCGCCCTTCCCACCCGCCGCCCCTTCGGGAGAACCCCCTGTCGCGTCGGTGCTTGCGACAGTTCGGGCATGGCCTGCGAACAGCCGTGTACGCCCGGTCCGCGGGCGCCCTAGAAACTCGCATGGCATTCACCGAGATCGTTCTGCTGCTGATCGCCGCCTGCATCGGCTTTGCCGTCCTGGCGCGCCGGCTGGGGGTGCCCTACGCCGTCATCCTGGTGCTCGGCGGCATGGCCCTGGCGCTGGTTCCCGATGTGCCGGTGGTCCGGCTCGACCCGGAATTCGCGCTCGCCTTCTTCCTGCCGCCGCTGCTGCAGGCCAGCGCCGTCCGCACGGATTGGCGGGCCTTCCGCAGCAACCTGCGGCCGATCCTGCTGCTGGCGGTGGGCGCGGTGATCTTCACCGCCTTCTGCATCGGCGCCGTCGCCCGCTGGCTGGTGCCGGAGATGCCCTGGGCCGCCGCCCTCACCCTCGGCGCCATCGTCGCCCCGCCCGATGCGGTGGCCGCCGCGGCGGTGCTGCAGCGGCTGCGATTGCCGCGGAGGATCGTCAGCGTGCTGGAAGGCGAGAGCCTGATCAACGATGCCTCCGCCCTCGTGCTCTACAAGCTTGCGGTCGGCGCGGCCATGGCCGGCGGCACGCTGGCCGCGGGAGGTGGCGTGCTCACCTTCCTGGCGCTGGCGGCGGGCGGCGTCGCCATCGGCTGGGCGGTGGCGCAGGTCACGCTCTTCGTGCTGCACCGGCTGAATGATGTGATGCTGGAGACCACCACCGGCTTCCTTGCCGCCTATGCCGCCTACCTGGCCGGGGAGGCGGCGGGGGTCTCCGGCGTGCTGGCGGTGGTGACGGCGGGGCTGCTCTTCGGCCCGGCGCAGCACACGCTGATGTCTCCACAGGCCAGGCTCGCCGGCACTGCAGTGTGGGGCTTCGTCGAGTTCATCCTGAACAGCCTGGTCTTCGTGCTGATCGGGCTGCAGCTCAACCAGGTACTGGCGCGCATCGGCGACCGCGGCGCAGCGGAGCTGGCCTGGCTGGCAGGGGTGATTTCCGCCACGCTGATCCTCTCGCGCTTCCTCTGGGTCTTTCCGGCCAGTTGGCTGCCGCGGATCACCGCGACCAAGGACGGCGCGCTGCCGCCGACAGGGCGGGAGGCGACCATCGTCGCCTGGGCCGGCATGCGCGGCGTGGTCAGCTTGGCCACGGCCCTCGCCCTGCCGATGGATTTCCCGCAGCGGGACCTGATCGTCTTCCTTGCCTTCTGCGCCATACTGGCGACGCTGGTGCTGCAGGGCACCACCCTGGAATGGCTCATCAAAACGCTGAAGGTCGCGCTGCCGCACCATGACGGCGGGATCGACCCGACCGAAGCCGAGGCGCGCAGGGCGATGGCCCAGGCGGCGCTGGCGGAGGTCGAGAGGCGGCTGGACGATCCGCTGGAAGGCGCCATCGCCGCCGACATGGTGGCGGAGTTTCGTGACCGTGCCGGGCATCTGCACCGGACCGCCGCCAATCGCGGGGCGGCGGCGGCGGAACGCGCCGCCCGCCGCCGCATCCGGCTGGCGGCGCTGGAGGCGGCGCGCCGCAGCCTGCTGTTCCACCATGCGACCGGCGCGCTGGACAGCGAGGGGCTGGCCAGGCTGGAGCGCGCCCTCGATCTTGAGGAGCAGCGCATCCGCCAGGTGTTGGGCGATGAGCGGACCGCAGCGCAGAAGGCGGCCGACGCGATGCGGCGCCGGTCGCTGCTGCAAGTCTCCGGCCACGCCTAGAGCAGCCTCCGACCTGATGGATCACGGCGTGATCCATCAGGTCGGAGATGTGCTGCTCTAGTTGTTGTATTTTCTAGAGCAAGAGATCCGATCAGGTGACTCCACCTGATCGGATATTGCTCTAGAGAGGATCGCGGTGGGGCGTGACTCCGCCCTGCAACAACAGGCTATAGCGGATTGCCGCGGGGCGGCATCCTGCCCTACTTCGCGCGCTGCGCCTTCAGCTCGTCGCGGATCTCGGCGAGCAGCTTCTCGGTCGGCGTTGCCACCGGCGGCGCCTTGCCGAGCTCGTGCAGCCGCAGCCGCGACAGCGCCTTCACCACCCAGAAGATGGCGAAGGCCACGATCAGGAATTTGATGACGGTGTTGATGAAGCTGCCCACCGCCAGCACCGCCGCGCCGCCCTCCCGCGTCGCCGCCAGCGAGGCGCGGCGCTCGCCGTTCAACACCACGAAGACGTTGGAGAAATCCACGCCGCCGATGATGAGTCCGATGAACGGGTTGATCAGATCCTCGACCAATGAGGTGACGATGGTGGTGAAGGCGGCACCGATAACGAGTCCGACCGCAAGGTCCACCACGCTGCCGCGCATGATGAAAGCCTTGAACTCCTGCAGCCAGGCAGGCTCCCGCAAGGAGATGGGCGATGCCATGGATCGATGCCTCCGATATGGACGATTGATGGCTGCCGACCGGCCCGAATGGCGTGTGGCCGGTGCGGGGGACCCGACTCTTGTGCCCGAACCGGCGCCGGGGTGGAATCGGCAAATGACCCCACCGCCCGGCTTCGCTCAGCAGATCACCTTCCTGTATGCCGAGGATCCGGCCCCATGCCGGCGCTTCTACGCCGAGACGCTGCGACTGCCGCTGGTGCAGGACCAGGGTGGCTGCGCCATCTATGCGGTGGGCGGCAACCGCGGCTTCGTCGGCATCTGCCAGGCCCGTGGTCCGCGCGAGGTGACCGATCCGCGACGGCAGGGCGGCGTGGTGCTGACCCTGGTCAGCGAGGCGGTGGAGGAATGGCATGCCTGGCTCACGGCCCAGGGCATCGCCACAGAAGCACCGCCGGTCCGCGCCGCCATCGGCATCACCCACATCTTCTTCCGCGACCCCGCGGGCTACCTGCTGGAGATCCAGCGCTTCGAGCGGCCAGACTGGCCGCGGCCGTAACACGGGTCAGCGGACCGCGCCGACAACCCGAAGGTCGTTCCACCGAAGCGATTGCTGCGTGGTGGTTGCTACGCACGGGCATCTCCGTTTCGCGTGAAGTCGCCCCGGCCATTTTCGCTTGACTCCGCTGCGCCACTGCGAACGCAACTAAATTGGCGCGAAGGCGTTCCGGTCGCCGTGGGCAGACCCGCGGCAGCGGAGGCCCCCGAACAGACACGGAGAATGGGAATGAGCTGGAAACTGGTCGGCGCAGCTGCCATGGCCCTTGCAGTCGCCGCCTGCGGCACCAACAGCCAGGATCGGACCACCGGCGGCGCTGCGGCGGGTGCGGCAACCGGCGCGGGCATCGGTGCCCTGGGCGGGCCGGTCGGGGCTCTTGCCGGGGCGGCGATTGGCGGCGGTGCCGGCGCCGTCGCCGGCGCCACCACCTCCCCCAGCGACGTCAATCTTGGCACCCCGCCCTGGAGCAATCCGGAAGTGCGTACCCCGATGGACGACCGCCGCCGGGGTCGTGCCAGCAGCACCCGCCGCGGCCGGGAATCCGCGGAAGCCCGGCGTGAGCGCCTGTCGGAGCGGGACCGTGCCTATATGGGCGGCGGGATGGTCGGCACGCCGTCCGGCACCGGTACCGGCATGGCACCCTCCCCGAGCACCGGTACCGGCACCAGCATGGCACCGGCCCCAAGCGCCGGCAGCGGCACCGGCATGACCACCGGCAGCAGCACCGGCATGACCCCGAGCAGCCCGCCCGGCACGGTGACCAGCGGCACCGGCGGCACCACCTCCCCCGGCAGCAGCGCGCCCAGCGCGCCACGCTGACGCGTCAGCGCGACAG
Organism: Siccirubricoccus deserti; assembly: GCF_014283215.1. Taxonomy (GTDB): domain Bacteria; phylum Pseudomonadota; class Alphaproteobacteria; order Acetobacterales; family Acetobacteraceae; genus Siccirubricoccus; species Siccirubricoccus deserti. The sequence goes on along the minus strand of NZ_JACOMF010000006.1, from coordinate 42,078 downwards.
CAGATAATCCGGCAGCCCGGTGACAAGCGTCACCGGGAAGACGGTGCAGAGCGCCACTGCCACCACCAGCATCAGGAAGAAGGGCAACGAGGCGAAGGCGACCTCCATCTGCTCCTTGCCGGTCATGGTCTGCATGACGAACAGGTTGAAGCCGACCGGCGGGGTGATTTGCGCGAGCTCTACCAGCAGGACGATGAAGATGCCGAACCACACCAGGTCGAAGCCCGCGGCCTGCACCAGCGGGATGACGATGGAGGTGGTCAGCACGATCATCGAGACGCCGTCGAGCGCGGTGCCGAGCAGGATGTAGACCAGCGTCAGGATGGCGATCAGCCCATAGGGGCCGAGATCGAGCGCCACCACGCTCTGCGCCAGCGCCGCGGGAATGCCCGTCAACGCCATCGCCTTGGTGAGGAAGGCGGCCCCGGCGAGGATGAACATGATCATGCAGGAGGTGCGCGTCGCAGCCGTCAGGCTGTCAAGGAAGTTGCGCACCGTGAGGGTGCCGGTCAGCCCCGCCATGACCAGGCTGCCGAACACGCCGAAAGCCGCCGCCTCGGTTGCCGTCGCCAGGCCGAAGATCATGCTGCCGATGACGCCGGCGATGAGCAGCATGCAAGGGATGAGCTGGGCGCTCTGGCGCAGCTTCATGCCGAAGGACTGCCGCGGCTCCGGCGCCGGCTGCTTCGAAGGGTTGAGCAATGCCCAGACCACGATATAGGCGCTGAACAGGCCCATGACGATCGCGCCCGGAATGAAGCCGGCGATGAAGACCCGGATGATCGAGACCTCCGCCGCCACGGCATAGACCACCATGATGATCGATGGCGGGATCAGGATGCCAAGCGTGCCGGAGGTGGCGAGGCTGCCGATCGCCGTGCGCTCGTCGTAGCCGCGGCGCTTGAGCTCCGGCAGCGCGATCTTCGAGATGGTGGCGCAGGTCGCCGCCGAGGAGCCGGAGACCGCGCCGAAGATGCCACAGGCCAGGATGTTCACATGTAGCAACCGGCCGGGGATGCGGCGCATCCAGGGAGCGAGGCCGTTGAACAGCTCCTCCGACAGCCGGGTACGGAACAGGATCTCGCCCATCCAGACGAACATCGGCAGCGCCGCCAGGGTCCAGGAGCCGGTCGACTCCCAGAAGGCGGAGGCGAGGAACAGCCCCGGGCTCGGATGGACCATCACCATGGCCACGTAGCCGACGGCGGCGAGCGACATCGCGATCCAGAGGCCGGCGCCGAGCAGCAGGCAGAGCAGGACCAGCAGCAGCAGCGCGAGGGTCAGCAGATCCATCGCTCAGACCTCCGCCGAGAAGTCGCCGGCGGCGGCGCGTTCCTCGGCCGCCGCGACATAGCCGGGCTTCGCGCCGCGCAGCACCGCCACCAGCTCGTCCAGCACCGCGATCAGCAGCAGCGCTGAGCCGGCCGGCATGGCGATCTTCGGAATCCACAGCGGGATGGGCACGGTGCCCTGCGCCACCTCCTCGATCTCGTAGGAGAACAGCATGTCCTGGAAGGTCCACCAGGTGATGTAGGCCAGCAGCACCGCCGCCAGCAGCAGCACCCCGGCCTCCGCCCAGCGCCGCACGCCGGATGGCAGGCGGTTGACCAGCATGCCGACGCGGATCAGCTCGCCGCGCCTGAAGGTGGCGGCCAGGGCGAAGAAGGTGGTGGCGACGCAGAGATAGGCGCTGACGTCATCCGCCGCCGGCAACTGCATCCGCATCTCGCGCAGCACCACCTGCGCCATCATCACGCCGAAGATCGACAGCAGCGAGAGCGCCGCGAGGCCGGCCCCCGCCGCATAAAGCGCATCAAGGCAGCGACGCATGCGCTCAGCGCCCGTGGCGAGGGCGCGAGGGAAGGCCCGCAGACATCATTGATCCTACTCCTGACAGCTCGGCCCGCGGGCGCTCCTCGACACGATTCAGCCGGCGCGGTAGGCGGCGAGGGCCTTCCTGCCATCCTCGCCGGCGCGGCCGACCCATTCCTCCGCAATGGTGTTGCCCACCGTGGCCAATCCGGCAAGCAGTTCCGCCGATGGCGGCGCGATGGTCATGCCGCGGCTGCCGAGCATCGCCTGCGCTGCCGCGCCGGCCTCGTCCGCCGCCATCCAGCCGCGTGCCTCGGCCCGGGACGCCGCCTCGCGGATCGCGGCCTGCTGCGCCGCCGGCAATGCCTCCAGCGCCCGTCGCTGGATGAAGACGGTGTTCATCGTCCGGGTGAAGCCGATCGGGGTGAAGGTCTTGCAGAAGTCCCAGGCCTGGCTGTCGACGCCGGTCTGCGCGCTGGTGACCATCACATTCACCACCCCGGTGGCGAAGGCCTGCGGAATCTCGGCCGCCTGCACCAGGGTGGGGGTCGCACCCACCAGGGTGGCGAAGCGGTTGGTCATGACGTTGAAGGTGCGCATGCGGCTGCCGCGCAGCGTCTCCAGCGTCGGCACCGGCAGGTTGGTGTAGAGGCCGGAGGGCGGCCAGGGCACCTCGTACAGCACCGTCAGCCCCTGCCGGGCGAAGCGCGCCTCGACGTAGGGCTTCGCCAGGGTGCGCAGCTTGCGCGCCTGCTCCGTGCTGGTGGCGAGCTGCGGAATGCTGTCGATCTCGAAGAACGGATCCTCATTGCCATAGGCGCTGACCAGGATCTCACCGATCTGCACCTGGCCGGTCTGCACCCCGCGCTTGATCTGCGGCATCGGCAGCAGCGCGCCATTGCTGTGCAGCTGGACCTGTACGCCGGCGGCCTGGGCGACCTCATCGAGGAAGCTTCGCAGGTTGCGGGTATGGAAATTCCCGTCCGGATAGGCGCAGGCAGCCTGCCAGCGGGTCTGCGCCCGGGCTGAGGCAAAGGACGCAAGCGTGGCGGTGGCCGCGAGCGCCGCGCGCCGGGTGAAAGCCATTCGGAAGCCCCTCGTTTTGATGCTTGGCATGAACCATGCGCCGCGCGGTTTGCGCCACGCAAGGGGCGGGCGGATGCGGACTGGCGCTGCTGCCACGAGTCTGCCTGTCTTGCCGGCAGGCGGTGCCCATGCCTCGACCACCGCGGGAATGCCATGGATAATTTGTATCAGATCCCGTATCTCACTCGTCAATGACGAAGGCCGCCAGGATCAGCGGGCCAGGAGATCGCGTTATGAACCGCGCAGCAGCCCGTGTGGCGAGCGCCGCGACGGCCGGTCCACCGGCCGCCATGCCGACTCTCCGCGCCCTGCTGATCCTGCTGGCCGCCGCCGTGTCGCTGCCGCTGCTGGCGCTGGCCTCGCTCGCGATCTGGCAGGGGAACACCGCGGCGCGGGCGCGGGCCGAGGACCAATTGCAAATGCAGGCCGGCGTGCTGGCCCTGGCCGTCGACCGCGAATTCGCAGCCGCCACGGCGATCGTCCGCACTCTCGCGGGGTCCGTCGCCCTCGCGCGGGGTGAGTTCGGGCGGTTCCGCGACGAGCTCGAGGCCGCGGCGCGACAATGGCCCGGCGCGATCATCGGCCTCACCGGGCCGGACGGATTCCTGAGCATGACGACCCGGGTGCCGATGACGGTGCCGATGCCCATGCTCATGAGTACGAATACCGCCGCGCGCCAGGCGCTGACGACCGGCCGCACGGAGATCTCGGACCTCTATCAGGGGTCGGTCAGCACGATGCCGCAGGTCGCCGTCGCCGTGCCGGCGGAGGTCCGTACCGATGGCAGGGAGCCGGCGCGGCATGCGGTGAGCATCGTCCTGCCCTACCAGACCTTCGTGCCCATCCTGGCCGGCAAGGGCATGCCCCCGGGCTGGGCGGCGACATTGGTTGACCGCCAGGGCCACGTCGTCGCCCGCAGCGAAGCGGCGGAGCAGCATGTCGGGCGTACGCCGATGCGGCCTCTCCTCACCGCCATCGCACGAAGTGACGACGGCGTGCTGCGGGCCGAACGGCGCAATGGCGGCGGGCGCGTCGTGATCGCCTTCGCCCGCGCGCCGGACAGTGGCTACGTGGCCGCGGCATCGCTGCCCGAGGCCATCTTCTCGGCCTCGCTGCGCCAGGCGCTGATGCAGCTCGCGGCCTGGGGGCTGCTGCTGACCCTCATCGGGGTCGGCCTCGCGGTACTGCTCGGCGCCCGCATCGTCGCGGCGATCCGCGCGCTGTCGGCACCCGACCGGCGTGCGCCCGGCACGCCGCGGTTCCGCGAGGTGGATGAGATCGCCTCCCGCCTCGCCGAGGCGGAGCGCTGGCGCGTGCTGCTGATGGCGGAGATGAACCATCGCGTGAAGAACACGCTGATGACAGTGCAGGCGCTTGCCGCGCAGACCCTGAAGAGCACCAGCGGCCACCCCGAGCGGTTCCCGCATGAGTTTGGTGCCCGGCTGGCGGCCCTGGCCCGGGCGCATGACCTGCTGACCGCCACCGGCTGGCAGGCCACCGACATCGGCGCCGTCGTCGCGGCCGGGCTGGAGCCTTGGCTCACCGGGCCAGCCCGGCAGATTCGCGTCAGCTACGGAACCAATTTCCAGGTCGCCCCACGCCAGGCGCAGGCGCTGATCGTGGCGCTGCACGAGCTCGCCAGCAACGCCGGCAAATACGGCGCGCTGTCGGCGCCCGGCGGCTGGGTCAGCCTCCACTGCGGCGAGGCGGCGGACGGCACTGCGGCGATCGACTGGGCCGAGACCGGCGGCCCGCCGCTGGTCGGCCCACCGGCCCGGCGCGGCTTCGGCTCCCGCCTGTTGGAGCGGGCATTGCCGAACGACCTGGGGCCGGGCGCCACGGTGGCGGTGCTGCACGAGCCGGGCGGGCTGCGCGTGAGCATCCGCTTCATGCCGCTGGTGCCGCCCGCCAGCCTCGCCCCGCCGGAGCCGGCCGTGGCGGCGTGATCAGCCCGCCTTCAGCGCATTCACCAGCTTGCGGCCGTCCTCGCCGGCCTTCTGGATCCACTCCTCGGTCATCGTCGCGCTGATCCGGTTGAGCCCGGCCACGACCTCCGGCGGCAGGGTGCCGATGGTCATGCCGCGTTCGGCCAGCCGGCGCTGGGTGCTCTCCTCCGCCTCCCGCGCATAGCCCCAGCCCCGGTCCTCGGCCCGCCTGGCGGCGGCCAGCACCGACTCGCGGTCGGCGGGCGGCAGCCCCTCCAGCGCGCGGCGGGAGATCATCACGGCGTTCTTGGTCATGGAGAAGCCGGCCGGGGTGAACACGCGGGCGTAGTCCCAGGCGGAGGTGTCGACGCCGGTCTGGGCGCTGGTGACCATGGCGTTGCAGATGCCGGTTGCGAAGGCCTGGGCCAGTTCGGCCTGCTGCACCAGCACCGGACTGGCCTCGATCAGCGCAGCGAAGCGGTTGGTCATCGGGCTGAAGGTGCGGAAGCGGCTGCCCTTGAACACGTCCAGGCTGGCGACCGGCACCTGGGTGTAGAAGCCCGCCGCCGGCCAGGCGACGGTGTAGAGCAGCGAGACGCCCTGCCGGGCGAAGCGCGCCTCGATGTACGGCCGCTGCAGTCCCGCCAGGCGGCGGGCACCGGCAAGATCCGGCACCAGGAAAGGCACCGCATCGGCATCGAAGAACGGATCCTCATTGGCATAGGCGGTGAGCAGGATCTCGCCCATCTGCACCTGGCCGGTTTGCACGCCGCGCTTGATCTGCGGCATCGGCAGCAGGGAGGCATTGCTGTGCACCTGGATGGTCAGCCGCCCGCCGGTGGCCTGTTCGATGTCGGCGGTGAATTCGCGGATGTTGCGGGTGTGGAAATTGCCGTCCGGATAGGGGGTGGCCATCTGCCAGCGGGTCTGGGCCAGCGCGGCGGTGCCGGCCAGCAGCGCCGGCGCGGCGAGCAGGGCGCGGCGGGAAAGCTGCGTCATGGTGAAGCTCCCGGTCATTGTGCGTAATGAGTCATGCGCAGAACGCTGTGGCACGGCAAGAGGGGGCAAGGCCGCAGCCCACCCTACGCCGCGCGATAGGCCACGATCAGCTTGCGGCCATCCTCGCCGGCCCGGCTGATCCATTCCTTCGACATCGTCCGGCTGAGCGCGGCGAGGCCGGCCAGCAGCTCCGGCACCCGCCACCCGATCCGCATGCCGCGCCCGGCGAGGCGGGCCTCGTTCAGGCCGAAGGCAGGCCGGGAGCAGGCTCTCGCCGAGCCGCACCTGGTCCTGCTGCACGCCGCGCTTGATCTGCGGCATCGGCAACAGGCTGCCGTTGATTTGCCTCTGCACCCGGCCGGCGGCCGCCGTGGCACATCGACGATGAACTCGCGGATGTTGCGAGGCGGTAGCTGCCTCGGCAGAGGGCGCCGCCATCTGCCAGCGGCTGCGCCTGGGCGGGCGGGGGAGGAGCGGCAGGACGGCGGCACCCAGCAGGCGGCAGAAATCGAGGCGCACGGCTGTCCATCCTGGACCGATTTCGTTCCGGGCGGAACACGCATTGCACCGGGCGCCGGCCGCAAGAGGCTCCATCGCGCTGGTTCGGGCTGCCGCCCTGGCTCCGGTCGCCCGCGGAGCAGCGAGCAGGTCGCCCAGCCGAGGCCGCGCCGCGACGCCTACCCGGCCGAAACCACGTAATCCTTCAGCGCCAAGGCCTCCTGCTCCGCCTCCTCGATGCGCGCCTTCACCAGATCGCCGATCGAGACCAGGCCGATCAACTGCCCGGTGGCATTCAGCACCGGCAGGTGCCGCACCCGGTGGTTGGTCATCAACGACAGTGCCTCGGTCACCAGCGTCTCCGGCCGCACCGTCACCAGCTCATGCGTCATGAACTGCGAGGCCGGCAGGCCGGTGGTGCCGGGGCCATGCCCGGCCATGCCGCTGACGATGTCCCGCTCGCTGATGATGCCGAGCAGCGCGCCGGCCGCATCGCGCACCAGCGCCGCGCCGATGCGGTGCTGCGACAGCGTGCGGGCAACCTCGAGGACGCTTTCCTCCGGCCGCACCGATACCACCTCGCTACCTTTCCCCTTGAGGATGGAGCTGATGATCATGCGTAACCTCCCTGGGCCGGGGGCACATGGCACGGGGCGGCCAGCGAGCCGCGGCCTAGGCCGGCAGGCTGCGCCCCCGCCGTGCCGGAAAGCAAGCAAAAGCGACCGGACCGAGAAGAGTTGCGGTTGGGCCCGGCCCGGTCATTCCGCCGCCTTCACCGCCGCCGCTGCCGGCACCGCCACATCGGTGTTGAGCTGGGTCCGCACCAGCTCGGCGAAGCGGCCGCCCTCGCGCACCAGCGCGTCGAAGCTGCCGCGCTCGACGATGCGGCCGCCCTCGAACACCAGGATCTCGTCGGCGTCGCGCACGGTGGACAGCCGGTGGGCGATGATGAAGGTGGTGCGCCCGGCCATCAGCGCCTTCAGCGCCCGCTGCACCCGCGCCTCGGTGGCGGCGTCGAGCGCACTGGTCGCCTCGTCCAGGATCAGGATCGGCGGATCCTTCAGCAGGGCGCGGGCGATCGCCAGCCGCTGCCGCTGGCCGCCCGAAAGGCTGGAGCCGCGCTCCCCTACTTGGGTGTCGTAGCCGCGCGGCTGACGGATGACGAAATCATGCGCCTCGGCCATGCGGCAGGCGGACTCCAGCTCCTCCTGCGTTGCCTCCGGCCGGCCGACCAGCAGGTTGTCGCGGATGGTGCGGTTGAACAGCATGCTCTCCTGGAACACGACGCCGGTGTTGCGCCTCAGGCTTTCCAGCGTGATGTCGCGCAGGTCGTGGCCGTCGACGGTGATGCGGCCCTCCACCGGGTCCCATAGCCGTTGCAGCAGCGCCATGGCGGTGGATTTGCCGGCGCCGGTCTGGCCGACCAGGGCGATGGTGCGGCCGGGCGGCGCGACGAAATCCACATCGGTCAGGATGCGCGACCCGCCGGGGTAGGCAAAGGCCACCCGCTCGAACGCCACCGCCCCCTCGACCCGGCCGAGCGCCAGCGCGCCGGGCTTCTCCGGTACGCTGCTGGTGGCGTCCATCACCTCGAAGAATTCCTGGATGGCCGGGGCCTGGAACACCAGCCGTGAGACGAAGGCCACCGCCCCCTCCAGCTTGCCGATCAGCAGCGTGGCGAAGCCCATGAAGCTGACGATCTCGCCGACCGTCGCCTTGCCGTCCAGGTGCAGCACGGTGCCGAGGACGAAGATCGAGATGGTGGTGATGGTGCTCGCGGCCCGGGTCAGGACATTCACCACGGCCCACCAGTTCAGCACCGGGAATTGATGGTCCAGCACCTGGCGGACGATGTCGCCGAACATCCGGGCTTCGCTGCTGAGCCGGGTGAAGGACTGCACCACCATCACATTGGCCAGCGCATCCTGGGCATTTCCGGCTAGGCGGGTCTGGAACCGCTCCACCTCGCCCTGCGCCGCCTCGGTCTTCTGGATGACGAAGGCGGTGATGACGCTGAACACCACCACCAGCCCGATCAGCAGCAGCGACAGGCGCCAGTTCATTGCCAGCGTCAGCGGCAGCAGAATCAGGATGGCGACGAAGGTCGACATGTGGTCGCGGAAGAATGACAGCCACATGCTGAACAGGTTGTCGGAGCCGACCAGCATCACCTTCATCAGCCGGCCCGACTGCACATCGCCGTGGAACGACAATGGCAGCGCGATCACATGCTCGAAGAAGCGATGCATGGCGGCCAGCCGGTTGCGGTGCGCCATGCGGTCGGCCAGCAGCGAGACGGCGACATTGGCGCCGATGCCGGACAGCCCGACCGCGCCCCACAGCGCCAGCAGCGCCAGCGCCTGCTCCCACACCGTGCTGCGCGGCATGCTGAGGGAGTGCGACAGCACATCGACCACCCGGCCGAACAGCACCGGTTCCAGGAACAGCAGCCCGGCCAGCGCGGCATTGGCCGTGGCCAAACCGATGGCAACCCACCGGTCCGCCGCCAACAGCCCAAGTACCCGTCCGTAAAGCCTGGTAAAATGCATCCGGCGGTCCCTGCTTGCCTTCCGGCCCGGCGTGGGCCGGTGCCGCGACGTTGCCTGCAGCGGATTGCGCTCATGTCTGAACGCCAATCCACCGCAGCCCGCTGCTTGTAGAGCGGATTCACGCTCCGAGGTGGTCGCGCCCCTCCGCGATCCGCTCTAGCTTCCCCCGCATGCCACCGGCAAGGCTTGCCTGCCGCCCCCATGGTGCGGCAGGAATTGGGAATGATCGGCAAACGGGGGCGTGAGTTCCCCAAGGCTGGGGAGCGACCAGGAATGAGTGACATGTTCGGGCCTGCGGGCGGTGCCACGCGGCGGCAGATGCTTGCAACCGGCCTCGGCCTCATGGCGACCGCCGCCATCGTCCCGGGGGCGGCTGCCCAGGGCGGCGGCGCCACGGCGGGCGGCCCATGGCCCTCCCGGCCGATCCGAATGATCGTTCCCTTCCCGGCCGGCGGGACCACCGACCTGCTGGCGCGGATCATGGCGGATGGGCTCGGCACCCGGCTCGGCCAGCCGGTGGTGGCTGAGAACCGCGGCGGCGCCGCCGGCGTCATCGCCGCCGAACAGGCGGCGCGGGCGGAGCCGGACGGCTATACCCTGATGTTCGCCTCGATCGGCACCGTCGCCATCCTGCCGCACCTGCACGCCCGGATCAATTGGCGGCCGGAGGACCTGGTGCCCATCGTGCTGTTCGCCGATGTGCCGAACGTGGTGGTGGTGCGCGCCGACAGCCCGCTGAAGACTCTCGCCGACCTGCTGGCCGCGGCCCGCGCCCGGCCGGGGGAGCTGAGCTACGCCAGTTCCGGCATCGGCAGCAGCCTGCATCTCTCGGGCGAGATGCTGAAGGCGCAGGCCAATGTCGACATCCTGCACGTGCCCTTCCGCGGCGGCGCCGACAGCGTCAACCAGCTGCTCGGCGGGCGGATCGACCTGTCGGTCAACAACCTGCCCTCGGCCATCGCCCTGCTGCGCGGCGGCCAGGTGCGGGCGCTGGCAGTCACCAGCCCGGAACGCACCCCGGCGCTGCCGGACGTGCCGACGGTGGCCGAAAGCGGCCTGCCGGGCTTCGACGCCACCGCCTGGTTCGGGCTGCAGGCGCCGCGCGGCACGCCGCAGCCGATCATCGACCGGCTGAACGCCGAGGTGCGGAGCCTCTCGGCCGAGCCCGCGGCAAAGGCCAAGGCGGATATGGTGGGCGCCCGGCTGCGCGCCGGCAGCATCGCCGATTTCGCCGCCTTCTGCGAGGCGGAGAACGTCAAATGGGCCGAGGTCATCCGCCGGTCCGGTGCCAAGGTGGATTGACCGGGTGGACGGACCGACCCGTTAGCGTGCTAGGTTTCATCAAACCGGGGAAACTGCCACGTCATGCTGACTCGCCGCGCCGTCCTTACCGCCACCGCCACCCTGCTCGCCGCGCCTGCCGCGAAGGCCCAGTCGGACTGGCCGAACCGCACCATCCGCCTGATCGTGCCCTTCGTGCCGGCCGGCACCACCGACATCGCCGCCCGCATCCTGGCCGAACGCCTGACCCAGCGGCTCGGCCAGCAGGTGGTGGTGGAGAACCGGGCCGGCGCCGGCGGCAACGTCGGCTCCGACGTCGTGGTGAAATCCGATCCGGATGGCTACACGATGCTGATGGGCACGGTCTCCTCCGGCGCCATCAACTACAGCCTCTATGGCGCCAAGATGCCCTACAAGCCGGAGGAGCTGGCCGGCTGTGGCCTCATGCTGCAGGTGCCGAACGTGATCTTCGTCACCAACAGCCTGCCGGTCCGCACCCTGAAGGAGCTGGTGGACTACGCCAAGGCGAATCCGGGCAAGCTGAACAACGGCAGTTCCGGCGCCGGCACCTCGCTGCACCTGACCGGGGAGCTGCTGAAGACCGTCGCCGGGATCCAGATGCAGCACGTGCCCTTCCGCGGCTCGGGCCCCATGCTGCAGGAGGTGATCGCCGGGCGGATCGAGGTGGCGGTGGACAACATGCCCTCGGTCATCGGCCATCTGCGCGATGGAAGGCTGCGGCCGCTGGCGGTGACCACCAAGGCGCGCAGCCCGGCGCTGCCGGACGTGCCCACCACCGCCGAGGCCGGCTTTCCCGATGTCGAGGCGACCGCCTGGTTCGGCCTGCAGGTGCCGGCGCGCACCCCGCGGCCGATCATCGACCGGCTCGGCGCCGAGATCGACGCCATCGTGAAGGAGCCGGCGACGCGGGCGAAGATCATGGACCTCGGCGGCATGGCCCCTGGGCTGACGCCGGATGGCGGCACCACGCCCGCGGCCTTCGAGGCCTTCATCAAGGCCGAGATCGCCAAATGGGGCGAGGTGGTGCGGAAATCCGGCGCGACGGTGGAATAGCGCCATGCGCCGCCGCAGCCTGCTCGCCCTCCCCGCCCTGCTCCCGGCGGCGGCGCTTGCCCAGGCGGAGTGGCCGAACCGCCCCATCCGCCTCGTCGTTCCCTTCACCCCGGCCGGCACCACCGACCTGACCGGGCGGCTGGCCGCCGAGCTCCTGGGGAAGCGCCTCGGCCAGCCGGTGGTGGTGGAGAACCGGCCCGGCGCCGGCGGCAATGTCGGCGCCGAGTTCGTCGCCCGCGCCGAGCCCGATGGTTACACCATGCTGCTGACCACCATCGGCACCGGGGCGATCAATTTCGCCGTCTATGGCGACCGCATGCCCTACCGGCCGCAGGACCTCGCCGCCGTCGGCCTGCTGATGCGGGTGCCGAATGTGCTGATGGTGCCGCCCGGCTCCACCGCCCGCAGCATCGCCGAGCTGGTGGCGCTGTCGAAGCGCCAGCCCGGCGGGCTGAATTACGGCACCGCCGGCATCGGCTCCTCGCCACATGTCTGCGGCGAGCTGTTCAAGCTGATGACCGGGGCCGAGATGACCCATGTGACCTATCGCGGCAGCGCGCCGATGCTGACCGAGCTGATGGCCGCGCGGGTCGATGCCGGGATGGACAACATCCCCTCCGCCCTGGCCTTCATCAAGGACGGCAAGCTCCGGGCGCTGGCCACCACCGGCGCCAGGCGCAGCGCCGTGCTGCCGGATGTGCCGACCTTGGATGAGGCCGGGGTGAAGGGCTTCGAGGCGACCGCCTGGTTCGGCGTGCTGGCCCCGGCGGCAACGCCGAAGCCGGTTATCGCCCGGCTGGGGCGGGAGCTGGATGCGGTGGCGCGCGACCCGGGATTCCGCGCCCGGATGGCGGAGCTGGGCGGCGAGCTGCCGGCGCTGACGCCGGATGGCGGCACCGCCCCCGAGCCTTTCGAGCAATTCCTCGCCGCCGAGCGGATGAAATGGGCGGAGGTCGTGCGCCGCAGCGGCGCCAAGGTGGAGTAGAGCCGATGCACCGCCGTTCCCTGTTGCTGACCGGCCTCGCCACCCCGCTGGCAATGCCCGCGCTGGCGCAGGACGGCTACCCTTCGCGGCCGATCCGGCTGCTGGTCGGCTACCCGCCGGCCGGCACCACCGACATCGCCGCCCGCCTGGCGGCGGAGCGGCTGACGCCTCGGCTCGGCCAGCCGGTACTGGTGGAGAACCGGCCCGGCGCCACCGGCAACATCGCCGCCGAGATCGTCGCCCGGTCCGAGCCGGACGGCCATACGCTGCTGACCTCCAACATCGCCACCACGGCAATCAACTACAGCCTCTTCGGCGACCGCATGCCGGTGAAGCCGGAGGATTTTGCCGCCCTCGGGCTGCTCACCAAGGTGCCGAACCTGATCTTCGTGCATCCCTCGGCGCCGGTGCGGAACGTGGCGGAGCTGATCGCCCTGGCCAAGGCGCGGCCGGGGGCGCTGAACTACGGCAGCGCCGGCAGCGGCGGCAGCCCGCACATGACCATGGAGATGTTCAAGACCCGCACGGGGACGAACATCAACCACGTGCCCTTCCGCGGCGCCGGGCCCATGCTGGTCGAAGCCGTGGCCGGGCGGCTGGACTGCGGCTGCGACAACATGCCCTCGGTCATCGGCCATGTCCGGGACGGCAGGCTGCGGCCGATCGCGGTGACCAGCCGCGGGCGTGCCGCGGTGCTGCCAGAGGTGCCCTCGTTGCATGAGGCCGGGCTGACGGATTTCGAGGCGACCGCCTGGTTCGGCCTGCAGGCGCCGGCCCGCACCCCGCCGGCGGTGGTGGCGCGGCTGGGGCGGGAGATCGACGCCGTCACCCGCGATGCCGGCTACCGCGCCCGGCTCGCCGAGCTCGGCGGCGCGCCGCCGGGCCTGACCGAGGGCGGCGGCACCTCGCCGGAGAGCTACCAGCGCTTCATCACCGAGGAGATCCGCCGCTGGGCGGAGGTGGTGCAGGCCTCCGGGGCAAAGATCGACTGAAGCAAGGCGGCCTTACCCTCGCAGCAGCGCCGCCAGTGCCGGAGCCACCCCGCCGGTCTCACGTCCCCGCGCCGCGGCGAAGCTGCCCTGGCGCGGCTTCGGCAGGCGAAGGCTGACCAGCATCTCCAGCAGCCGCACCCCGCAGGCGATGCCGTCCAGCAGCGGCACCGGGCTGTCCGGCTGCAGCTTCGGCGCCATGCCGGCCAGCGCCGCGCCGCCCAGCACCACCGCATCGGCGCCCATCCCGACCAGCTCGGCGAGGCCGGCCTGCAGCTTCCGGGCGACACCCTCCGGGTCGCGCACCGCCTCCTGCGGAGTGGCGTCGACGCTGGCCAGCCCGGCCAGCCGCGCCGCCAGCCCGTGCTGGGCAATGCGCTCGCGGTAGGTTTCGGTGCTGCCGAAGGTGATCAGGCCGAAGCGCCCGCCGGCGAGACAGGCGGCGAAGCAGGCCGCCTCGGTCATCGCCACCACCGGGCAGGGCATCATCTGCCGCGCTGCCTCCAGCGCGGTGTCGTGGCTGACCGCCAGCAGCACGCCATCCACCTGGCCGGCGTGCACGGCCAGCAGCTCCAGCAGCGCATGGCCGGCGATGATGTTCTCGGCGCGGGTGGCAATCACCGCCGGACCGAAACGCGGGGTGGCGGGGATGATCTCGGTGCCGGGGCTGGCGGCCTCCCGCGCCGCCGCGGCGCAGAGCGCGGTGATCGCCTCGGTCGTATTCGCATTCGCCACCAGCAGCCGCATCGCTTCCGTCCTCGCTTGCCCTGCGCAGCTGCCGTAGCGCCGCATTGCACCGGTCGCGTGCTTCGCGCCTTCGGTTGTTCCAATCTCAGGCGATCACGCTCCGGCGGCGCCTCAGCCGCCGACCATGCCCGTGGCCACCGGCATGCCGCCACGCGGCGCGCCCGCCGCGGTCTCGCCGAACACCGGCCGGAAACTCTCCGGCAGTGCGCGCGAACCCGGCATCGCCAGCCAGAGCCGAAGCAACTGCCGTTCCGCCGCGTCGGAGGTCGCCGCCTCGCCGGCACTCACCTGCTTCCAGACGAGATGCGGGTTGTAAAACAGCAGATCGCCGGCATGCAGGGGGATGGACAGCGCCTGGCCCGGCGCCGCCGCCGTGGCGTCCAGCGCCGCCAGCGCCGCCTGCTGCGCGGCGTCGAGCGCCGGCTCCAGCATCGCGTCGCGGTCATAGCGGCCGACGAAGGCGCCGCTCGCCGTGCTGAACACCGGCAGCGACAATGGCTCCTCCGCGCCGAGGTGCGGCAGCGGCTGGTGCAAGGTGGCCAGCGCCGCGCGATCCAGCTTCATCAGCGCATTGTGCAGCGCCGGGGCGGAGACCAGCGTCACCATACCGCCCTCGCGCGGCTGCTGCAGACAGAGCAGCGCCACCGCATCGGCGGGATCGGCATGGAAGCGGGTGGGCGCCTCGGCGGCGGCGCCGGGGCCGGCGAGGCGGCCGATCAGGCTGCCGGTCGCATCCTGCGGCAGGGCGGTGCCAAGCTGCTGGCAGAGCAGCAACAGCGCCGCCCCGGCATCCGGCAGGCGGTCGAGGTTAAGGCCGCGCAGCAGCACGAAGCCGCGGCCATGCTCCAGCCGCTCGGCAACCTGGTGCAGCAGCGGCGTGAGCCGGAGCAGCCCTGCGCCATCCTCGGCGAGGGCCGCAGCCAGGTCGGCCGCGATCTCGGCGCCGACCGGCAGCATCCAGTCCGACGGGGTGAGCGCGGCACCGGTCCAGATGGCCGGCCCGGCCTGGGGGGTGAGGCGGGGGGGTGGGGTCATGGGCGACAGATTAGCAGCACCGCCCCCTCTGACGCATCAACCGCATCACCGGGGTTGTAGCCAGGTGCCGGAGGCGCGAGGCTCACCACTCGACCCGCGCCAGGAGGCACTTGCAACATGACCGCGCCCGTCCTCGATCTGCCATTCGACGCCGAGGCGATGATCCCCGGCCTGCGCCGCTGGGTGGAATGCGAAAGCCCGACCTTCGATGCCGCCGCCGTCGCCCGGATGATGGATGTCGCCGCGCGCGACCTGGCGCTGCTCGGCGCGCGGATCGGGACCATCCCCGGCCGCATGGGCTGCGGCCCCTGCGTACGCGCCAGCTTCCCGCATCCGAATTCGCAGGAACTCGGCATCTTGGTGATGGGGCACCTCGACACCGTCCATCCGATGGGCACGCTGGAGCCGCTGCCCTTCCGGCGCGAGGGCAACAAGCTCTTCGGTCCCGGGGTCTATGACATGAAGGGCGGCAACTACATTGCCGTGGAGGCGATCCGCCAGTTGCTGAAGGCCGGCATCGCCACGCGCCGGCCGGTGACGGTGCTGTTCACTTCGGATGAGGAGATCGGCAGCCCCTCCACCCGCGACCTGATCGAGGCGGAGGCGGCGCGCCATGCGGTGGTGCTGGTGCCGGAACCGGCCCGGCCGGATGGCGGCGTCGTCACCGGCCGCTACGCCATCGCCCGCTTCAACCTGCGCACCACCGGCAAGCCCAGCCATGCCGGTGCGCGGCTGGCGGATGGCCGCAGTGCGATCCGCGAGATGTGCCGCCAGGTGGTGGCGATCGAGGCGATGACCAATGAGGACGTCACCTATTCCATCGGCGTCATCCATGGCGGGCAGTGGGTGAATTGCGTCGCCACCTATTGCGATGCCGAGAGCCTCTCCATGGCCAAGCGCCAGGCCGACCTCGATGCCGCGGTGGAGCGGATGCTGTCGCTGCGCCCCACCGGCAACGACGTGCAGCTGACCGTCACCCGCGGCGTCACCCGCCCGGTATGGGAGCCGGATGAGCGGGTGATGGCGCTGTACGGCACTGCCCGCGGCATCGCCAGGAGCATCGGCTTCGACATTGCCCACCAGAGCGCCGGCGGCGGCTCGGACGGCAATTTCACCGGGGCGATGGGCATCCCGACCCTGGATGGGCTTGGGGTGCAGGGCGCCGGTGGGCATACGCTGGAGGAGCATCTGCTGATCGACAGCCTGGTGCCGCGGGCGAAGCTGCTGGCCGGGCTGTTGCAGGTGGCGTGAGCGGTCCGGGCCGGCGGTGCCGCCGCCGGCCCACCTGCCTCAAGCCGCGACCGGCGCGGAACGCCGTAGCCCGGCGTGCTCCAGCGTCGCCAGCACCCCAACCACCAGCGCTTGCGCGGTGATGAAGGCGCCGCCCAGCACATTCGGCGCCACCCAGCCCGAGGGCAGCAGCAGCAGGCTGTCCAGCGCCCAGAGCGCATTGCCGAGGATCACCGCCCAGACCAGCCAGCGCGGCACCGCCGCCCGCGTCGCCATCCACAGCAACAGGCCGGCGAAGGCCAGCAGGACGATTCCGCTCTCCCGCAGCAGCGCCGCCGGCAGGTGGAACCAGCCGGCCAGCGGCCCGGCGGCGACGGCCAGCAGCAGCCCCATGCCGAGGCAGGAGGCGGCGTCCAGCAGCAGGACGCGGCGGAGGAAGGGAGAAGGCATGATGCGTTCCATGGCACTCACCCCTGCGGCGCGAAATCGAGGAAGCCGGTGACCGAGGCCAGCCGCCCATCCGCGGCGACCACGGCGAGGTCGGTGCCGCCGGCGACCGCGGCGGCGCCCTCCGGCCCCAGCTCCCAGGCGAAGCGCAGCCGGTCGTGGTGCGCATCGGCATGGCCGCGGCGGCGGAAGCGGGCGCCGGGAAAATGCGCCTGCGCCGCGGCGATCAGCGCATCGATGCCGGCATGGCCCTCGCCTTCAAGCATCGGGTCCACATAGCGCGCGGCCTCGGTGAAGGTCTCGGCGATGAGCGCGCGGCGGCGGACCGGGTCGACCTCGTTCCAGCAGGCGATGTAGCGGTCGATGGCCGCGTCATGCGAAGCCATGGGAGGAACTCCTCGCTGCGCGGCAGGACAGGCCCCGCCGCTGCGGGGAGATCAGCCCTTTTCAGGCGGTGATTCGATTACCTCGGAGGTCATGCCGTGCTGGCCGAGCCGTGGCGCGCCATGGCGGATGCGCGGGCGTTCGCCGTCGAAGGACATCGGCATGGCGACCAGCGAGAAATCCTCGCCCGGCACCGGCTGCAGCATGGACATCGCCGCGGTCTGCGGCTCGGCCAGCACCTCGGGGATGCTGTTCACCGGGGCGCAGGGCACGCCGGCGGCGATCAGCGCCTCGGCCAGGGCGGCGCGCGGCCAGGGGCGCAGCAGCGCGGCGATCTCCGGCAGCAGCACCGATTGATGCGCGAGACGGGCGCGGTTGGTGGCGAAGCG
The DNA here is from genome assembly GCF_014283215.1 of Siccirubricoccus deserti. Taxonomy (GTDB): domain Bacteria; phylum Pseudomonadota; class Alphaproteobacteria; order Acetobacterales; family Acetobacteraceae; genus Siccirubricoccus; species Siccirubricoccus deserti. The sequence goes on along the minus strand of NZ_JACOMF010000006.1, from coordinate 24,648 downwards.
CGGGTCCTCCGGCCAGTCGGGGCTGCCGACCACCACGCAGAATTTGCGGAACAGCCGGTCATTGCCGCAGCACACCAGCAGCGGGCCATCGGCGGTGTCGAAGGCCTGGTAGGGCACGAAATTCGGATGGCCGGAGGCGTGGCGTTCCGGCAGCTTGCCCATGTTCACATAGGCGCTGATCTTCTGCCCGGCCCACATCAGCGCCGTCTCGAACAGCGAGGTGTTGACCACGCAGCCGCGGCCGGTGCGGTGGCGCTGCTGCAGCGCCGCCAGGGCGCCGATCACCGTCCACATGCCGGTGCCCTGATCCACCACGCTGGCGCCCATGCGCACCGGCGGCCCGTCCGGCTCCCCGGTGATGGAGGAGAGGCCGCAGAAGGCCTGGAACAGCGGCTCATAGCCCGGGCGCAGGGACAACGGCCCGAGATGCCCGAAGGCGCCCATGGCGCAGTAGATCAGGCGCGGGAAGCGCGCCGTCACCACCTCGGGCCCGAGGCCCAGGGTCTCGGCGACGCCGGGGCGGAGATTGTGCACCAGGATGTCGGCGTCGGTCAGCAGGCGGAACAGCGCGTCCAGCCCCTCCGGCGTTTTCAGATCGAGGGCGACGCTCTGCTTGCCGCGGTTGAACTCGTGGAAGTTGAGCGCGTCGCCATGGCGGAAGGCGGGGCCCATCTGGCGCGCGTCGTCGCCGCCCTCGGGCTTCTCCACCTTCATCACCGTCGCGCCGAGATCGGCGAGGATGGCGCCGGCGAAGGGGCCGGACAGCACCTGGCCGAGTTCGACCACCTTGATGCCGGAGAGGATGGTCATGTCGCCGGCAGCACCGTGCCGCGGCATTCGCCGAAGCCGATCGGCACGCAGCCCTCGCGCGTCGCGCGGGCGCGGAGGATCACCGTCTCGCCGTCCTCCAGGAAACTGCGTTCCTCGCCATTCGGCAGGCGCACCGGCTTGCGGCCACCATAGGTGATCTCCAGCAGCGCGCCGTAGCCATCCTCGCTGGGGGCGGAGATGGTGCCGCTGCCGAAGAGGTCGCCTGGCGCCAGATTGCAGCCGCCAATGGTGTGGTGCGCCACCATCTGGGCAAAGGTCCAGTAGAGGTGGCTGGTATTGGCCAGCGACAGCCGGAATGGCCCGCCCTTCGGCGTCTGCAGCAGCACCTCCACCGCCAGGTCGAGCGCGCCACCCGCCTGGTCCGCCGGATCGAGCAGATACGCCATCGGCGCCGGATCGCCCTCCGGCCGCTTCGGCTGGGCGATGCGGAAGGGCTCCAGCGCTTCCGGCGTCACCACCCAGGGGCTGACCGAGGTACAGAAATTCTTCGCCAGGAAAGGGCCCAGCGGCTGCGCCTCCCAGCTTTGAATGTCGCGCGCCGACCAGTCGTTCAACAGGCTGAAGCCGGCGATGTGCCCGGCCGCTTCGGCGATGGGGATCGGCTCGCCCTGGGCATTGCCGGGGCCGATCCAGATACCGAATTCCATCTCGTAGTCGAGGTTGCGGCAGGGGCCGAAGCTCGGTGCCGCCTCGGCCGGTGGCTTGCGCTGGCCCTTCGGTCGCCGCACCGGGGTGCCGGAGGGCCGCACCGAGGAGGCCCGGCCGTGATAGGCAACGGGGACATATTTGTAGTTCGGCAGCAGCGGGTTGTCGGGGCGGAATTGCTTGCCGGCGTTGGCGGCATGATGGATGCCGGCGAAGAAATCCGTGTAGTCGCCGATCCGCGCCGGCAGGTGCAGGGTGCAGCCGGCGGCATCGTGCAGATGCGGCCGCACCTCCGCATCCTTGGCGCTGTCGGCGGCGAGCAGGGCGGAGAGCGCCGCCCGCAGCGCGCGCCGCGGCCCGGCGCCGAGGGCGAACAGCGGGTTCAGCGCATCACCGGCGGCGGCCTCCGCGGCGCGGCGCGCCTCCCCCGCCAGCAGCGGCGCGACGGCGCCGAGGTCGAGGATGCTGTCGCCGATCGCCACGCCGCCGCGCGGCTTGCCACCGGGCGGCGAGAAGATGCCGAACGGCAGGTTCTGGATCGGGAAGTCATCATGGCCATTGGCGCTGGCGACGAAGCTGGTCAGCTTCGGGTCGTGCGTGCGATCCATCAGCGGCCCCCGGTGAACATCTTCGGCAGCCCATCCCAGCATGCATCGTAGCCCGGCTGAAGCTGCGGGCATTCCATGGCGAAGCGGGTGGGGCGGATCACCTGACTGGTCTCGAACATGAAGGCCAGGGTGCCATCGATCTTGTGCGGCTTGAGATCGGCGGCGATCGCCTTTTCCGTGGTCGCCGCATCGGGGCCATGGCCGCTCATCCGCGGGTGCAGCGAGACGCCGCCGGGCAGGAAGCCCTCCGCCTTGGCATCATAGACGCCGTGCACCAGACCCATGCACTCGTTCATCACGTTGCGATGGAACCAGGGGGGCCGGAAGGTCGCCTCCGCCACCATCCAGCGCGGCGGAAAGATGACGAAATCCATGTTGGCGAGGCCGGGCGCGGTGGTCGGCGAGGTCAGCACGGTGAAGATGCTCGGGTCCGGATGGTCGAAGCTGACCGTGCCGATCGCCATGAAGCGCGTGGTGTCATATTTGTACGGCGCGTTGTTGCCGTGCCAGGCGACCACATCCAGCGGCGAATGGTCCAGCGTGGTCGCCCAGAGCGTGCCCTGGAATTTCTGCACCAGCTCGCAAGGCTCGTCGCGCTCCTCGTACCAGGCGACCGGGGAGAGGAAGTCGCGCGGATTGGCGAGGCCATTGGCGCCGATCGGGCCGAGCTCGGGCAGCCGCAGCGCCGCGCCGTGGTTCTCCGCGACATAGCCGCGCGCCGCGCCATCCGGCAGCTCGACGCGGAATTTCATGCCGCAGGGGATGACCGCGATCTCGCCCGGCCGCAGGTCCAGCCGGCCGCATTCGGTGGCCAGCCGCAGCCGTCCCTGCTGCGGCACTAGCAGCAGCTCGCCGTCGCTGTCCATGAACACCCGCTCCATGGAGCGGTTGGCAAGGTAGATGTGCACGGTAACGCCGGACAGCGCCTCGCCCGGCGCATTGGCGCCGAGGGTGGCGAGGCCGGCGACGAAATCGGTGGGTGCCTCGGGAATCGGCAGCGGGTCCCAGCGCAGCCGGTTCGGCGTTGGCTCGGCCAGCGGACCGCAGAGCAGCCCCTGGTCGATGCGGCGGAAGGCGCCATGCCCGGCGGAGGGCCGAATCCGGTACAGCCAACTCCGCCGCGCCTCGTGCCGGGGCATGGTGAAGGCGGTGCCGCTGAGCTGCTCGGCATAAAGGCCGTAGGGAACCTTCTGCGGGCTGTTGCGGCCTTCGGGCAGGGCTCCAGGCAATGCCTCGGTGGCGAACTCGTTGCCGAAACCGGAAAGGGTGGCGAGCTCCAGCCCGGCCTCGGCCGGGCGCGGGGCGATGTTCATGGCGACCTCCCTTGACGCGCCTAGCTTGCTCCCACGCCCATCCGTTTCAAGCGAAACTAACGCGCCCGCGCCAGCAGCCGCCGGGCACGCTCGACCACCGGCAGGTCGATCATCGCCCCCTCGAAGGCGACGGCGCCGAGACCCTGGGCCAGCGCATCCTCGAAGGTTGCGATCAGCCGGCGGGCGCGGTCCACCTCCTCCGGCGCCGGGCCGTATTCGGCGTTGATGATCGGCACATGCGCCGGGTGGATGCAGGCGGTGCAGGCGAAGCCAAGCTTGCGGGAGCGGCGGAGCGACTCCCGATAACCCTCCAGGTCGCGGAAATCGGCGAAGGCGCCGACGCTGCCGAGCGGCAGGATGCCGGCGCCGCGGGCCGCCGCCACCGCCATCATGCCAAAGTGATACAGCATGTCGGCGCCCGGCACGGCTTCCAGCTCGGTCGAGAGATCCTCGCTGCCGACGCCGAGCGCCGCCATGCGCGGATCGGCGCCGGCGATGGCGTAGAGATGCGGCAGCGCCTGCGGCGTCTCCACCACCCCGATGAAGCGGGTGCGGCCGATCTCAAGGCCCAGCGCCGCCTCGCGCGTCGCCACCACCTCGGACAGCAGCTTCACATGCTCCGGTCCCATCACCTTCGGCAGCATCAGCGCCGTCACCTCCGGCATGATGGCGGCGGCGATGTCCGGCACCGCCAGCTCCAGCGGCCGGTTGATGCGTACCGCGACCTCGGCGCCAGCCTGGCCGACCACCTTGGCCGCGGCCGGCAGGGCGGCGCGCGCGGCCTCCTTCTCCCCGGGCGGGATGCTGTCCTCGAGGTCGAGGATGATGACATCGGCGCCGCGGGTGTGCGCCTTGGCGATGAAGCGCTCGGCGGTGGCCGGCACGAACATCAGGGAACGCCAGTTGGGAACAGCCATGAACAGGTTCCTCATTGCGCCGCGCCGGTGGCCAGCATGGCGTCGATCTGCACCGCATCATAGCCGGCCTCGGCCAGGATCTCCCGGGTCTGCGCGCCGAGCCGCGGCGCCGGCAACACCTGTTCGCGCATGCCGCCGCGGAAGGTCACCGGCGTGCGGGTGCGGCGGATGCGGCCCTCGGTCGGGTGCTCGTCGAAATTCCAGAAGCCGACATCCTGCAGATGCGGGTCTTCGAGAAGATCATCGATGGTGTTGTATCCGGCCGCCGGCACATCGGCCTTGGCGAAAATCTCCAGCCAGGTGGCGGTGGTCTTCGTGGCCAGCGCCTCGACCTGCACGGTGAAGTAGTCGGCGGCGTTCTCGGTGCGGCGGATCGGCGTCGAGAAGCGCGGGTCCTCCTTCAGTTCCGGTCGCCCGATGGCGTCGAAGAAGGCGAAGGACTGCCGGTTGTCGTTCGGCCGCACCGTGATGTAGCCATCGAGCGTCGGCAGCGGGCGGTAGTCGGCGCTGAGCAACCGGGCGTCGCCGGTCGGCCCCTCCGGCGGGTCGAAGGTGGCGGCACCGAGATGCTCACTGGTGACGAAGCTCGCCATGGTCTCGAACATCGGCACCTCGATCGCCTCGCCGACGCCGGTTTTTTCCCGCCGATAGAGCGCGAAGCCGATCGCCTGGGCGGAGACCAGGCCGGTGATGTGGTCGGTCATCACCATCGGCACGAAGCGCGGCTCGCCGATCGCCCGGTCGAAGGTGCCGGCGACGCCGGACAGCGACTGGATGATCGGGTCATAGGCCGGGCGGTTGGCGTAGCGCCCATCCGTGCCGAAGGCGACGATGCCGCAATGGATCAGCCGCGGGTTGAGCGGCGCCAGCGAGGCATGATCGAGCCCGGCCCGCGCCAGCGCCGCCGGCCGCACGTTGGAGACGAAGACATCCGCCGCCGCGATCAGCCGCTTCAGCGCCGCCAGCCCCTCTGGCTGCTTGATGTCGAGGACAATGCTGCGCTTGTTGCGGTTGAAGTTGATGAATTTGCCGGACATCGCCGGGGTGCGCGAACCGGCGGCGAGATAGCGCAGGATGTCGCCACCCGGCGCTTCCACCTTCACCACCTCGGCACCCTGATCTGCCAGGGTGCGGGTGCAGATCGGCCCCACCACCACGGTCGTCAGATCGACGACCTTCACCCCTTCCAGTGGTCCACCCGTACCCTTGGCCGGCCGATTCACGCTTCGCGCCTCTGGCGCTCCGCGATCGGACGGCATTACGAGAACTCGCAGTCAAGCTGGGCGCAGAGGTTGCCGTTCTTGTCCTGCACCCAGGCGTTCACCTTGCCGTCCTTCGGCGCATGGCCGGCCAGGGTGATGGTGTCGCCGACGTAGATCGGCCGGGTCAGCCGCGCGGTGAAGCCGCGCAGGGTGCCGGGCGTATTCGCCACCGCCGCGTCCAGCAGCAACTGCATGGTCAGCCCGCCATTCTGCACCGTCGCCGGGTAGCCTTCCTCCTGCCGCGCGTAGTCCGCGTCGTAGTGGATGCGGTGGGCGTTCCAGGTGATGGCGGAATAGCGGAAGACCAGCGGCGAGGAGAGGTGCTTCTCCACTGTCCAGGCCGCATCGGCCGGCGCCGGCACCGGCGCGCCGGTGCCACTCTTCTCGCCCGGCTTCACCGCCTCGCGGTAGATCGCATCGAACTCGTCGACGGCGATCACCGCGCCGTTGCGGCGGATGGTGTGGCGCATGGTCAGCACGGTGATGAAGCCGGTGCGCGCCTGCTTCGGCAGGATGGCGGCGACCTCGGCGGTCTTGCTCGCCACGTCGCCGATGCGCAGCACGTCATGGATGGTGACGCGCCGCCCCGCGCCCATGCGTCGCGGCAGCGGGATGGGCGGCAGGAAGACCGCGGGCTTCGGGTGACCGTCCGGGCCGATGTCGCTCTGCCGCGCCGAATCCGCGAAGAACAGAGTGAACCAATGCGGCGGCAGCGGATCGCCATTGCGGAAACCGGCGGGGTCCAGGTCCAGCATGCCGGCGATGCGCCGCACCGCGGCCAGGCCGACATCCTCCTCCACCACGCGGGTCCGGCCGACCCAGGACTGCAATTCGGGGCTCAGCGTCTCGGACATCGGCATTCCTATTCAGCGACAAGGTTGAGGCGGCGGATGAGCGGCGCCCAACGTTCGCCCTCGGCGGCCGCCATGGCGGCGAATTGCGCCGGCGTATTGGCCGGCGCCGCATCGGCGCCAACCCGGGCATAGGCGGCGCGCACCGCCGGGTCGGCCAGCGCCTCGTTCAGCGCGACATTGATGCGGGCGACCACCTCCGGCGGCGTCTTCGCCGGCGCCGCCAGGCCGAAATAGCCGCCGCCGGTGAAGCCCGGGATGGTCTCCGCCATGATCGGCACGCCGGGCCATTCCGGGCGGCGGGCCGGCGCGGTCAGCGCCACCGGCCGGATGCTCGCCTGGTCCCTCACCGTGGCGCCTTCCGGCAGGCCGAGGCAACGGGCATGGATGCGGCCGGAGAGCATGTCGGTCATCGCCTGGGTGCTCTGCCGGTAGGGCACATGCACCATGTCGAGGCCAAGCCGCGCCCCGACATCCTCCATGATGAGGTGGGTGTTCGCGCCGACGCCGGCGGAGGCGAAGGTGAAGCGGCCGGGGTTGGCGCGGATCCAGTCCAGCACCTCGGCGAAGCTGTTGCCGGGGATGGAACGGTGTACCAGCAGCACGTTGTAGGTGGAGCAGAAATGCCCGACCGGCACGAAATCATTCCGCCAGTCGTAGCTGAGCTGGCGGTAGAGCAGCGCGTTGAGGCCGCTGTTGGTCGCGGCAGTGCCGACCAGCAGCGTGTAGCCGTCCGCGGGGCTACGCGCGACGGCCTCGGCGGCAAGGTTGCCGGCACCGCCCGGGCGATTGTCCGCCAGCACCGTCTGGCCGAGGGTGCGGGTCAGCGCCTCCGCGGTGACGCGGCTGACGATGTCGGTCTGGCCGCCGCCGCCATAGGGGATGACGAGGCGGATCGCGCGGTCCGGGAAAGCAGCGCGGGCGATGCCGGGTGCGGCAAGGCCGGCGGCAAGGATCAGGCGTCGGGTGATTTTCGGGTGCATGGGCGTCTCCTCCCGCATCCTAGCCTAGCCCCGCCATTCCGCCAGCAGCCCGGCCATGATCCGCTCCACATCGTCCATCGCGTTGTAGCCATGCAGGCTGAAGCGGATGCGACCGCGGCCGTTCCAGGCCCAGATGCCGCGGTGGTGCAGCGCCTCGGTCAGCGCCGCGGCATGCGGCGTGGCGATGCAGACGCTGGCGCCGTGCCGCCGCGGATCGGCGGGCGTGGTGCTGGCGATGCCGGCCGCGTCCAGCCGCGCCAGCAGCGCCGTGGTCAGCGCCTGCACATGCGCCTGCACCGCGCCAGGCGGAAACCGGCCGAGATACTCCAGCGCGCTGTCCAGCACGTAGAGCGCCGCATGCGCGGGATTGCCGCGGGCGAAGCGCATCGCATCCGGCAGCAGCGCCAGCCCTTCGCGGTAATCCGGCCGCGCCATGGAGGCGATGGAATGCCAGCCCGCGGTGCTCGGCATCCACTGCGGCCGCCGCGCGCGGTTCCAATAGGCGATGGCGGTGCCGGTCATCCCGAGCTGCCATTTGTAGCTGGCGGCGAAGGCGAAATCCGCCAGCCGCGGGTCGATCGGCAGATATCCCGCCGCCTGGGTGTGATCCACCAGCAGCAATGCCCCCACCCGGTCGGCGATGGTGCGCAAGGCGGCGAGGTCGTGGCGCGCCCCGGTCAGGTAGGAGACATGCGAGACGGCGATCAGCCGGGTCCGCGCATCCACCGCCGCCGCCAGCGCCGCCGGATCGCCAGCGCTCGCATGGCGCAGCGCGACGCGCGGGCGGCGCTGCAGCGCCAGTGGCGCGACCAGCGAGGGGTATTCATCCGGGTCGGTCACCGCATTGTCGCCGTCGCGCCAGTCGAGGCTCTCGACGATCATCGAGACGCCTTCGGCGACATGCGCGGTGAAGCCGATGTCGCCGCGCTCCACGCCCCAGGCGGAGGCGATCCGGTCGCGCACCCGCAGCACCACCGCATCCTGCGCGTCGCGGCCGGGCGGGCCGTTCGACTTGTCGGCGGCGTAGCGCGCCAGCGCGGCATCGTGCCGGCGCAGGAACGGCGTCTCGCCGCCGGCGCAGACATGGGTGATGCCGGCGGGGATGCGGAAATCTGCCGGGTCGAACAAGGGCCGGCCGGCCTCGGCGATTGCGGGCATGGCGGCACCTCCTCCCGGGGCTAGACTGCATTCGATCCACAGGGAAGCACAGCATGCCGACCATCGCCATCCTCGCCCAGGGCGCCATGGGCGCCGGTATCGGCCGCCGCCTGGCGCAGCGCGGCTGTACGGTCCTGACCAGCCTCGCCGGCCGCAGCGAAGCCAGCGCCCGCCGCGCCGCGGAGGCCGGGATGCGCGACGCGACACCGGCGGAGCTCGCAGGCGCCGACATCTTCCTCAGCGTGCTGCCGCCGGCCGAAGCCCAGGCCACCGCGGAATGGCTGGCGCCCGCCCTCGCCGCGGCGCCGCGCAAGGCGGTCTATGCCGACTGCAACGCCATCAGCCCGCGCACCGCGCTGCTCGTCGCCGGCATCATCGCCCCGACCGGCGCCGGCTTCGTCGACGGCGGCATCATCGGCGGCCCGCCGCGGGAGGATGGCTACACCCCGGTGCTCTATGTCTCGGGCGAGGAGGCCGGACGGCTGATGCCGCTGAACGACCACGGGCTGGAGGTGCGGCTGACGCCGGGCGGGGTCGGCGCCGCCTCGGCGCTCAAGATGTCCTATGCCGGCATCACCAAGGGGCTGGTGGCGCTGGCCTCGGCGATGATCCTCGCAGCCGGGCGCAACGGCGCGGCGGAGGGGCTGCGGGCGGAACTGGAGCGCAGCCAGCCGCAACTCCTCGCCTGGTTCGGCCGGATGGTGCCCCCGATGTACGACAAGGCCTATCGCTGGGTCGGCGAGATGGAGGAGATCGCCGATTTCACCGGCCCCGAGGCAGCGGCGATCTACCAGGCGATCGCCGGCTTCTACGCGACCATGGCGACCGACAATGCCGGGCCGAAGGAAGCCACCGCGGCGCTCTCCGCCTTCCTCCGCAAGGGCTGAGCCCATGGCGCTCGGCCCCGGCGTCTACGCCGGCCCGCCGCGCTTCGCCGCATCCCGAATCGGCGGGCCACGGCGGCGCGGCGTGGGGTGCCGGCTGCCGGGCCGGTCGGGCTGGCGGTGGTGGCGGGCCTCGCGCGGCGCGGCACGCCCTGCACGGTGATCGAGCCGCGCGACCAGGTGAGCTTCGGCAGCGGGTCACCTGCCTCTCCCGCCGCTCGCTGGAGATACCAGGAGGGATTCGGCGTCGCCGCGCCGATCCTCGCCGCAAGGTGATCTTCACCGGCGACGCTGCGCATCTGGTGCCGGTCTTCGGCAGCGGGCCGAACTTCGGCACCGACGATGCTGGCAACCTGGCCTGGGAACTGGCCGCGGCGATGGGCGGGGAGAGCCTGGCAAGCCTGCTCGACAGCTATTCCGCAGAAATCTTCCGCGCGAGAGAACATCCGCGCCGCCCGCAAGAGCACGCTGTTCATGACCCCGCCCGGCCGCGGCCATGCGCTGCTGCGGGAGGCGGCGCTGTCGCCGGTGGTGGGCGGGGAATTCACCCGCGGCCTGATCAATCCGCGGCAGAGCGGCGCCATCGTCTTCCCGGCCTCGGCGTTGCAGACATCGGCGCAGTGCGAATGGTGCGCCGGCCCGCCCGGGCAGGACCCTGCCGAGCGTCCCGCTCGGCACGGCTCATGCGCAGGTACTGGTCGGCCGCGCCCAACGCTGCTGCTGGCGCCGGGCCATGCGGGAGCGGAGGCGTGGTGCGCCGGACGCAGGTGGCTGGTCCTGGATGCGGTCGCCACCGTGCGGCTTGGCTTGGCGGCGCCGGGCGCGGGGTATCTGGTGCGACCGGATGGGCATGTCGCTTGGCGCTGGCAGGATTTCGACGCCGCGGCGCCAGCCGGGCTGATGAGGCATTGAATGATGGATGCGAACGATATTGAAGCCTTGTGGGCGGCGCTGGCCGAGGCGGTGGACCAGGCTGGGCCGGAGCGGGAGGCGCTGTTCCTCGCCAAGCTGGCCCTGTTGCTGGGGCGGGAGGTGGGTGATCTGGACCGGGTGCGGGCGCTGCTGGCGGTGGCGCTGCGGGACCTTGATTGAGCCGGATCGGTCAGGTGCCACTGACATCGCCCCGCAGCCGTAGCCGCGGGGCGGTGCAGCGCCCTCTACGTGTCGGCCCGGCGACAGGCCGGGTGCGGGATACGCCCGCACCATGCGGCAGGAACCGCTCCTGCAACGCCGGAAAGAGTGGGACGCTTCCCGGGTCGCCTGTCATGTCATCGCATGCTGAGGGGCGGGGTTCCGTGCACTCGCGCACATCCCGTCAGGGATCGGTCGTCGTCAAACCGCGGGGTTAGGCGACCGGCAGCCGAAGCCGGGCCCGGGTTCCATCCGCGGCGCCCGGGGGCAAGGTCCTCGGCCGGCAGGCCGGCGCCCTCATCCTCGATGATGATTGCCAAGCTGTCCGGCGTCGACACCGGGCGCGGGTCGATCCAATCCTCATCCCGCGTCAGGCGGGCGGCGCGGCTCCGGCGGAAGGCGTGCAGCACGAGCATCACCGCCACCAGGATGAGGCTCAGCGCTATCAGGGTACCGGGCGTCGCCCCAGCATGGGGCCGGGAGCCTAATCCGGGCTGAACGGTCAGCCCGGGGCACATCAGGCCGCGGCGGCGGCCTTCTTCGCCTGCGCCTTGGCGATGCGGCGCTTCAGGGTCAGCGCCTCATCCGGCAGGTTCCGGTTCGGGGTGCCGAGCAGGAAGGCATCGAGCCCGCCATTGTGCTCGATCGTCCGGATGCCGTTGGTCGACAGCCGCAGCTGCACCGAGGCCGCCAGCACATCGGAGAAGAACGACGTTTCCTGCAGGTTGGGCAGGAAGCGGCGCCTGGTCTTGTTATTCGCGTGGCTGACGTTGTTACCCGTCAGCACGCCCTTCCCGGTGATGCCGCAGCGGCGAGCCATGGTGCTAATCCCGAAAACAGCCATGCGCGGTCGAAGGGGCCGGAAGGGACCCTCACCGCGCAGGGGGTGGTCTGCAAGGTGGGCGGATATGCCGCGCGCCGAGGCCGGCGTCAAGCCGGCCTGGAGCCGACCGGGCTCAGGCCGCGCCGTGGCCGCCGCCGGGCAGCTGGTCGCGCATCTCCCGCAACTCGCCGGATTCGACCGAGGCGAGGGCATTGCGCAGCACCGCGGCGACGGCGCGATCATCGAGGCTGCGGGCCAGCAGCCCGAGCGCGCCGCCGAGCAGCGCCGAGGCGACCGAGATCGGCGCGATCTTCTGGTCCATCATGTATTCGATGGCCTTGTCCACCACCGACCCGGCATGGCTGAGATCATCCGGGGCCACGCCCTGGGGGTCCAATTGCATACGGCGGCCTCCTGCTTCGTCCCGAAATAGGGCCTAGGGCGGTCGGCTGAAACCCCCGGCCACAGATCGCAAACGGGCGTTACCCCAAGGCCACGCCTGCCGCCAGGATGTCAGGGCGTCGCGCCGAGGTCCTCGCCGAGCCGCGCCGTGCGCGGCCGGGCGAGGTCTGCCGCGGCCTGCGCTGCCGCCGCCGCCTCGGCCATTGCCACCGCCTCCGACTGCCGCCGCCACATCTCGGCATAGAGGCCGTCGCGGGCGATGAGGGCGGAATGATCGCCGCGCTCGGCGATGCGTCCGTCCTGCAGCACGATGATCTCATCCGCATCGACCACCGTCGACAGCCGGTGGGCGATGACCAGGGTGGTGCGCTCGGCCGAGATCTGGCGCAGCGCCGCCTGGATCTCCTGCTCGGTGCGGGTGTCGAGGGCGCTGGTCGCCTCGTCGAGGATCAGGATGCGGGGATCCTTCAGGATGGTGCGGGCGATGGCGACGCGCTGCTTCTCGCCGCCCGAAAGCTTCAGCCCGCGCTCCCCCACCATGGTGCGGTAGCCATCCGGCAGGCGGAGGACGAAGTCATGCACCTGCGCCAGGGTGGCGGCGCGCACCACCTCGGCGTCCGTCGCACCAGGCCGGCCATAGGCGATGTTGTAGCGGATGGTGTCGTTGAACAGCACGGTGTCCTGCGGCACCACGCCGATGGCGGCGCGCAGCGAATCCTGCGTCACCGTACGGACCGGCTGGCCATCGACCATGATCTGGCCGCTGGTTGCATCGTAGAAGCGGAACAGCAGGCGGGAGATGGTGGACTTCCCCGCCCCGGTCGGCCCGACGATCGCCAAGGTCCGCCCCGGCGGCACGCGGAAGGAGACACCCTTCAGGATCTCCCGGTCCGGCCGGTAGCCGAAGCGCACATCCTCGAACACCAGCTCGCCCGGGCCGGCGGCCAGCGGCACCGCATCCGGCGCATCCGCCACCTCCTGCGGCTCGCCCAGCAGGGCGAACATCTCCTCGGTGTCGGTCAGCCCCTGCTTGATCTCGCGATAGGCGAAGCCGAGGATGTTCAGCGGCATGTAGAGCTGGATCAGATAGGTGTTCACCAGCACGAAATCGCCGGTGGTCATCTGCCCCGCCACCACCCCCTGCGCGGCCAGCAGCATCACCAGTGTCAGGCCCACGGCGATGATCGTCGCCTGGCCGGCGTTCAGCATGTTGAGGCTGATCTCGGACCGCACATAGGCCCGCTCGTAGCGGGTCAGGCTTTCGTCGTAGCGGCGCGCCTCATGCGCCTCATTGCCGAAGTACTTCACCGTCTCGTAGTTCAGCAGGCTGTCGATCGCCTTGGTATTGGCATCCTGATCGGTCTGGTTCATCTCCCGCCGGAAGCGCAGCCGCCAGTTGGTGAACATCAGGGTGAAGGTGATGTAGCCGCCGATCGTCACCAGCGTCACCGCGGCGAAGGTGAAGTCGAACATCGCCCAGAGAATCATTGCGACCAGCAGGATCTCGATGATGGTCGGGATGATGTTGAACAGCATGAAGTTCAGCAGCAGCGTGATGCCGCGGGTGCCGCGCTCGATGACGCGGGACAGGCCACCGGTCTGCCGGTCCATGTGGTAGCGCATCGACAGCGCGTGCAAATGGGCGAAGACCGCAAGCCCGATGCGCCGCGCTGCCCTTGCCTGCACCTTGGCGAAGACGGCATTGCGCAACTCGGCGAAGGCGCTGCTGGCGACCCGCAGCAGCCCGTAGCCGACCACCAGCGCCACCGGCACTGCGACCAGCGCCGCCGCAGCGCCCGCCTTCGGCGCCAGCGCATCCACCGCCCTGGCATAGGCGATCGGCACCATCACATTCGCCGCCTTGGCGGCGACCAGCAGCAGCAGCGCCGCCACCACCCGGGCGCGGAGCCCCGGCTCCCCATGCGGCCAGATCCAGGGCAGGAGGGAAATAATGGTACGCAGGTGGCTTCGCTCGGCCGCCTTCTGTTGGGCCACTTCAGAAATCTCCGGCATCTGCTGCGGGACATAGGCCGGAACGCCGGGCCGGCAAACCGGCCATCTGGCCGGGACCATCGGCCCGGCGGTAAGGAAGGCGGATGAGCCCCTTCCAGCGGCATATCGACGCCTGCAACAACGCCCCCTCACCCGCCGGGCTGATCCCCTTCCGAATCGGCGCCGAGCAGGTCGGCTGGCTGGCGCCGGAGCTGGCCCGGGCGCTGACCTTCTTCCCGCGGGAGGTGCATTTCGACGCCGGCGGGGCGGCCCTCGCCGCCCGGCTGCGCAGCCCGGGCGCCCGGTCCGAGGCACTGGCGGAGATCGCCCGATCGCTTTCCGGCCGCGGCTTCTTCCGCCAGCGTGGCGAGCCCTTCGACATCCGCGCCACGGCGGAAGGCCCGGTGCTGGCGACGCTCGACCGCGGCGCCATTCCGGCCTTCGGCATCATCGCCCAGGGGGTGCATGTGAACGGGCTGGTGCGGGGCGGGGATGGGTTGCGGATCTGGGTCGGCATCCGCTCCCGCGCCAAGGCCATCGCGCCGGGCAAGCTGGACAACCTCATCGCCGGCGGCATCCCGGCCGGGCTCTCGGCGGAGGAATGCCTGGTGAAGGAGGCGGGAGAGGAGGCCAGCCTGCCGCCCGAGCTGGCCGTGGAAGCGCGCCGGGTCAGCCGGCTCTCCTACGTCATGCGCAACGAGGAGGGGCTGCGGCGCGACGTACTGCACTGCTTCGACCTGGAATTGCCCGAAAGCTTCACCCCATGCCCGAATGACGACGAGGTGGAGCGGTTCGAACTCTGGCCGGCCGGGCGGGTGCTGGCGGCGGTGCGCGACACCAATGACGTGAAGTTCAACGTCAACTTGGTGCTGATCGACCTCTTCCTGCGCGAGGGGCTGATCGATCCCGCCGAGGGCCAGGCGCTGCGCGCCGGGCTGGACCAGGGGCCCTGACCCGGCGGGCAGACGCTACCAGCCGTAGACCGGCCGGTAGGCGACCGGCGGCGGGGCGTAATACGCCGGGGGTGGGGCATAATAAGCCGGGGGCGGCGCGTAATAGGTCGGCGGCGGCGCATAGACCACCGGCGGCGGCGGGGCGTAGTAGACCGGCGGCGGCGGTGGGGCGGCATAGGCCGTGGCCGCGCCGGCCGCGAGCGCGCCCAGCGCCAACCCGCCGATGATCCCGGCGGCGATGCCGGCACTGTTCCCGCCATGATGGTGATGCCGCGGCGGGCCGCCCCAGCCATATCCGCCATGGCGGTGCCAGCCCTCCGCCTGGGCCGCCGGCGCGGCCAGGACGGTGACGACAAGGGCGGCGGCAGCGATGCGAAGCTTCATGTTCGAGACCCTCCTGGGTCGATGCTGCGCATGAAACGCCACGATCGCAGCGGCATTGTGGCTGGAAGCTGGCGGAATATGGCAGCGATCCGGGAATATGTGATCCGCGCCGGCGGATCGCCAGCTGCGGTCCCTCTACCGATACGGCCTGAACCTGCGCTCACCAGAAAGGCGAAATAGTTTTGCGCAGCCTGGGCCAGGAAGCCCAGGAATCACCCGGTTCCGCAATAATTTTTTGGAATTGGACCGATCAGCGAGAGCATTGGGATCGCATTTCCCGCCACCGCAAGTGGTTTGCCAAATTCCAGCGGAGTCATATTTCGACGTTGCTCTTTAACGGAGCAACCAAATGGTGAGATCACGATTTCCCTGTGGAATGAGCTTGGCCCTGCTGAGGATCGCCGCCTGCACTGAGCGGTCGGCCCGCCGGCGCCGGCCAATCTGGGCAGCAGCGCCGTTCAGCCGGTGGTCCCGGGCCCCGCCCGCATCATGTGCGGCATCGGCAACGCCGACATCCGGCGCCAAGGCGGCGGCCCGCCGCTGCGCTGAGCCGCCTGGCGTCAATCTTTCGTACTGGTTCATACTGGCGGCGCTGCCGATCTACCGCCCCTCAATCACCAGGCGTCGCACCAATAGGCACGACCTTGAGGTACGGCGCGACAGGACCAGTGGGCCACGTTCCGGGTGCCCATGGGCATCCCTGCAGCTTCGACATGAATGAACAGTCACGCCGCCAATATCAGGTGGCGAAGTCCGGCTCGTCCTTGGCCAGGATGCGCTTCACGCTGTCGAGGTGCAGCCTGGCGCTCTCGCGGTCGCCGATGCGCATCTGGGCATAGGTCCGCGCCGCCATCTCGGGCGGCACCGGCTTCAGCCTGCGCCCGGTCGCCATCGCCAGCCGCTGCGCCTCGCAGGCCCGCTCCAGGTAGTAGAGGTCGTCCCAGGCCTCGGCGATGCTGGGACCGACCACCATGATGCCGTGGTTCTTCATGAAGACGATGTCGGCATCGCCGATGCTGGCGGCGATCCGGTCGCCCTCGGTCTCGTCCAGCGCCAGCCCGCCGTATTCCTCGTCGACCACGGTACGGCCGTAGAATTTCAGCGCTGATTGCCCGGCCCAGACCAACGGCGGCCCCTCCAGCATCGCCAGCGCCGTGGCGTTCGGCATATGGGTGTGGAAGGCGGCCTTGGCGCGCGGGACATTCTTGTGGACCCGGGCATGGATGTAGAAGGCGGTCGCCTCCGGCACCCCCTCCCCGGCCACCACATTGCCGTGGAAGTCGCACACCAGCAGGCGGGAGGCGGTGATCTCGCTGAACGCCCAGCCATAGGGGTTCACCAGGAACAGATCGTCCCGCCCCGGCACCACGAAGCTCAGGTGGTTGCAGATGCCCTCATGCAGGCCGAGCCGTGCCGCCATGCGGAAGCAGGCGGCGAGGTCGACGCGGGCCTGCCACACCGCCTCGGCGTCGAGGTCGGAATTGCGCAGGATGGGCGGCGCGGCTGAGGTGCCGAGCTGATGGGCCATGGCGAAAGGCTCCGATGCGGATCGCACCGAGGTTCGCAGGCGCGGCCGATGCGGGCAAGCGTCGGAACCGGGGCCGTCGCGGATCAGAACGGGTGGGGCGGCCGGCGCATCCGGCGGTCGCGCTGGCGTTCCCACTGCTCGACCTGGTCGCGGGTCAGGTCGCGGCGGGCCTCGCGCGGGCCGTTCCAGAAGCGGTCGGCGGCTTCCTTCTCCCGCTGCCGCGCCCACCATTGGTCGAGCTGGCGCTGCCGCTCGGCCGGCGTTGGGGCAGGCTGCGCCACGGCCAAAGCGGGCAGCAGGCAGAAGCCGAGCAGGAAGCCGCGGCGGCGCATCGGCGTTATATCGGCATCCCCGCAGCGCAGCGCCAGGAGCCGCCATGCCCGATACCGCCCCGTCGCTCGCCGGAGTGCTGGAGACCGCGCTCTACGTCGATGACATGGCACGGGCGCGCGGCTTCTACGAATCCGCCCTCGGCCTCAAGCCGATGTTCACCGATGAGCGGCTGACCGCCTACCCGGTCGGCGGCCGCAGCGCGCTGCTGGTGTTCCTGCGCGGCAGCACGACCGACACGGTGCACCTGCCCGGTGGCACCATCCCGCCGCATGATGGCCACGGTCCGCTGCATTGCGCGCTGTCGGTCGCCGCCGCCGACCTGCCGGCCTGGGAGGCGCGGCTGGAGGCGGCCGGCGTTGCCATCGAGGGCCGCACCGAATGGCCGCCCAAGGGCGGGGTATCCAGCGTCAGCATCTACTTCCGCGACCCCGACGGGCATCTGCTGGAGCTGGCGACGCCGGGGCTCTGGCCCGTTTGGTAGCTGGCAGCGCGGGACGGCGCCCGATAGCATCCCCGGTGGGGAGGACAACCAATGCCGAAACTCGCCCGCCGTGCCCTGCTCGCCACGCCTGCCCTGCTGTCCGGGCTGGCCGCCGCCCAGCCTCGCGGCATCACCTGGATCGTGCCCTTCGCCGCCGGCGGCATCACCGACACCAGCGCCCGGGTGCTGGCACAGCGGATGACCCAGAGCCTGGGGCAGAATGTGGTGGTTGAGAACCGGCCGGGCGCCGGCGGCACCATCGGCGCCGAGGCGGTGGCGCGCAGCGCGCCGGATGGGCTGACCCTGCTCTACGGCAGCCAGGGGCCGATGGCCGCGGCACCGGCGATGTACCCGGGGCTGCGCTACGATCCGCGGCGCGACCTGGCGCCGGTGCATGGCATCGGCGCCTCGCCGCATCTCATCGTCACCGCCACGGCCCGGCCCTGGCGCAGCCTGACGGAGCTGGTGGCGGCGGCGCGCGCGCGGCCGGACGGGCTGACCTATGCTTCGGTCGGCGTCGGCACCTCGCCGCATCTGGCGGCGGAGACGCTGCAGCAGGCGACCGGGGTGCGCATGGTCCACGCGCCCTATGCCAATGGTACCCAGGGGCTAAACGACGTCATCGCCGGGCGGGTGGATGTGATGTGGGACTACCCGCTGACCAGCCTGGCGCATGTGCGGGACGGAAGGCTGCGAGCGCTGGCCGTCACCGATGCCGAGCGCGTGGTGCTGGCGCGGGAGGTGCCGACCGTCGCCGAGGCCGGGGTGACGGGGGCGGAGCTGGTGCCCTGGGCCGGGCTTTTCGTCGCCGCCCGCACCCCGCCCGAGGCGGTGGCGCGCCTCGCCATGGCGTTGCGGGAAGCGATGCTGGACCCGAAGGTGCAGGAGTTCTTCGACGGCACCGGCACCACCCTCTGGCCGCGCATGGGCGGCGAGGAGCTGCGCAGCTTCCTGGCCGAGGAGGTGCCGCGCATCGCCGGGCTGATCGCCCGCGCCGGCGCGCGGGCCGGGTGATGCGACCCTGGACAGAGCGGATAGCGGAGGGGCGCGAACGCCCCGCAGCGTGAATCCGCCCTGCAAATGAAGGCTGCGGCGAATCGCGCGGTGGATTGGCAGGCCGTTGGACATGCCGGGCAGGGCTCCCCCCGTGCCCCACCATCATGGTCGGGCATGACCGGGACACCCAGGCCAACCGGCTTGGCCGGACATATGGATGCGCGGATCAGGTCCGCGCCCGAGGGGAGGTGCGGATCCGCGCTTCTCGGCAGCTTGGCTAGCGTCCGGCCAGCGCCGGCCAGGGCTTCCCCCAATCGTCGAGGTAGACGATGTCGGCCAGCTTGCCGCGCCCGACCGGGCCGAAATTCCCCATCGGCCAACCGATCGGCAGGATGGCGTAGGAATGCACCCCGGGCGGCAGGCCGAGCGCGGCCTCGGCCTCTGCCTCGAACAGCAGGTGCCGGGTCGTCAGGGTCGAGCCGAGGCCAAGCGCGCGCGCCGCCAGCAGCATGTTCTGCACCGCCGGGTAGATCGAGGCGCCGGAGGCGCGCGTCGGCTTGGCCGCTTCCTCGAGGCAGGCGACGATCCAGACCGGCGCCTCGGCATAGTGGTCGGTCAGATACTCCACGGCGGCGTGCTGGCGGTGGTAGCGTTCGGCGGTGACGCCGGGCGGCGGCGCGCTGGCGGCGTAGCGTGGCCCGACCACCTCGTCGAAGGCCTTCTTGTACCAGCGCTGCACCGCTTCCTTCCGCGCCTTGTCCTTCAGCACCAGGAAGCGCCAGCGCTGGGTGTTGCCGCCATTGGCGGCGGCGGTGCCGGCTTCGAGGATTTTGCGGATCAGCTCATCCGGCACCGGGTCCGGCTTCAGCCGCCGCATGGCGCGGGTGGTATGCAGGATGTGGAAGATCTCGGTGTCCTCGGCCATGCGCGCAGCTCTCTCTTGCCGCGGCGAGCCTCCCACGCCCGGGCACCGGCGGGAAGCGCCCGCCGGCGGACGCCGACGATTCAACAGCCATCAGCAGTATTCACTTGTTCATTGCTTCATTTTCTTTGCTTTTGGCCATCCATGCTGGCCTTTTCCGATTTTCATTGCCACCATCTTCGAATTGGCATCTTGTTTACTGCCAAGTCATCGCAAGGACCAAGAGATTGGGACACACTAAGGCTTTCGGCCGGCGCTCGCTGGCCGGACTCGCGCTGCTCGGCGCTCCGGCCGGCACCGCCTTCGCCCAGGGCGGCGGCGATCTGTCGCGGCAGGCGCCGATCGAGGTGACGGTCACGCTCGGCACCCCGGACCACCACCGCTTCGAGCCCGCGCAGCTCCGCTTCCGCACCGGGCTGCTCTACCGGCTGGTATTGCGCAACCCCAGCCAGGTCCCGCACTACTTCACCTCGGAGGGTCTCGCCGCCAGCGTCTGGACCCGCAAGGCGCAGGTGATGGGCCACAGCGCGGCGGGGCAGCCGATGGTGCTCGCCGAGATCAAGGGCGCGCTGCGGGAGATCGAGGTCTATCCCGGCCAGACCGCGGAATGGTGGTTCGTCCCGGTCCAGGCCGGCCGCTTCACCGACCTGCGCTGTGAAATTCGCGCGGCGGACGGCAGGACCCATGCGGAGCATGGCATGCGCGGCGAGGTGGTGATCGAGTAGCGCCTGGGGCAGCCAGCGCTACGGCGGTTTCCGCCAGGCCCATAACGGCGCTAGACCCCATCCCAGGCGCGACGGCGCATGACCAGACGGGGCTTTACCGATGAGCGGCACCAACCAGCGGATCGACGGCAAGCGGCTGTGGGACAGCCTGATGTCCATGGCCGAGATCGGCGCCACGCCGAAGGGCGGCGTCAGGCGCCTGACCCTGACCGAGGTGGATCGGCGCGGCCGCGAACGCTTCACCGAGTGGTGCCAGGCGCTGGGCCTGACGGTGCGGGTCGACGCCATCGGCAACATGTTCGCCCGGCGCGAGGGGCGCGACCCCGGGCGCCTGCCGGTGCTGATGGGCAGCCACCTCGACAGCCAGCCCTCGGGCGGGAAGTTCGACGGCGCGCTGGGCGTCATCGCCGGCCTCGAGGTGATGCGCTCGCTGCACGACCTCAATATCCAGACCGAGGCGCCGATCGAGCTGGTGAACTGGACCGATGAGGAAGGCAGCCGCTTCGGCCATTCGCTGATGGGCAGCGGCGCCTGGGCCGGCATCTATCCGCTGGAGAAGGTCTATGGCCTGACCGATGTCGAGGGTGTCACCGTCGAGCAGGCGCTGACCGGCATCGGCTACAAGGGCGAGCACCCGGCGAAGCCCTTCCCAGCCGACGCCTATTTCGAGCTGCATATCGAGCAGGGCCCGATCCTGGAGAAGGAGGGCAAGCGGATCGGCATCGTCACCGGCGCCCAGGCGCAGGTCTGGTACGATGCGAAGGTGACCGGGCAGGACGCCCATGCCGGCACCACCCCACCCTCCGCCCGGCGCGACGCGCTGGTCTGCACGGCGCGGATCATCAACCTGGTGGACCGCATGATGCGGGCGCGCGGCGAGGATGGCCGCGGCACGGTAGGGCAGCTGCATGTCTTCCCCAACAGCCGCAATGTGGTGCCCGGCGAGGTCCGGTTCAGCGTCGAATTCCGCCACCCCGACTTCGCCGAGGTCGAGCGGCTGGCCGCGCAATTCCCACGCGAGGCGGGCTTCCTGGCGCGCGACTGCGGCACGCCGCTGGAGCTGACCGAGCTGTTCCGCCTGCCGGCCCAGCCCTTCGACCCGGCCTGCGTGGATTTGGTGCGCCAGGCGGCGGCGAAGCTCGGCTACCCGGCGCGGGAGATCGTCTCGGGTGCCGGGCATGACGCGGTCTACGTGGCGCGCAGCGTGCCGACGGCGATGATCTTCACCCCCTGCAAGGACGGCCTCTCCCACAATGAGGCCGAGAGCATCGAGCCGGAGGAGGCGGAGGCCGGCTGCCAGGTGCTGTTCGAGGCGGTGCTGGCGCGGGCGAACCGGGCGCTGTAGCGCCCCCCGCAGCGGGTCGCGCCCAAGGCCGGGCGCAGACCGCTGCCGGCCCTGGTCACGCCGCCCGCGATCCCGCCCGGTACTGCTCGTCGCTGATCTTCTCATCCGGTCTGCGGCCTTGCCGTCGAGCTTTTACTGCATGGCGGTATCGGTCATCGCCGTGGCGCCATGCCAGGGTTTCTCGCCCGGCGGAACCAGACCACGCCGGATCTCCTCCACCGGCCTACCCTTGCGCTGCGTCCATGGTGCTCGACGGGCCGATCAACGGCCACAGCTTTCAGGCCTATGTCGACCAGGTCCTGGCGCCTGAGTTGCGTCCCAGCGGTATCGTCATCATGGGACAATCCCGGCCACCATAAGGGCGCCGGCATCAGGCCCGCCATCGAGGCCACGGGCGCCAGCCTGCTTTACCTCCCGCCCCAAAGCCCCGACTTCAACCCGATCGAGAACGCCTTCACCAAACTCAAGGCCCGCCGGGAAGCCACCTGAACTGTCGATGCCCTCTGGAACGCCATCGGGCGCCTCATCGACCTCATCACTCCCGACGAGTGCAGCAACATGTTCGCCGCCGCCAGATAGGATCAGGACCGATCGGCTGCCGCTTTAGGCGTGTCGAAGGTCGGGCTGCTCCACCCATCCTGGCGACGGTCGTATGGGAAAGGCCCCGACGCGCAGGCATGCAATCGGCAGCCCCGTCCTGATACCCGGCGGTGCACTGCTGCCCTGCTGCCAGGCCCGTAAGGCAAGTTCCAGAAACGGGGCGAGACCGCCTGCCGATGCCCGCTGGAATGGTTCGGCTGCCATAGCCGAATGCAATTATAGATAGATTTGCATTCAAGAAATTCAACTGTTGCGCTCTCGCAAACCATTCATTAACCGATCTGCATCACAAATACGACGCCGCAAAGATCATGCGATCTCACCGTCGGATCCGCCACGCAACCCTTCTTGTTGCGATATAGGAATGGGCCAGCGCTGGCACAAAAGGCTGCGGTGAGGCGGAGTTTGATGGCGGCAACTGGCCGTCCTACCGCGCTGCCACAACTGAATCTGCATGATGAACCATTTCGTGCCTCTGGATCAGCAACCTGTCTCCGCGGTTGCCAGCAGGCATGTCGCCCCAACAGGAAGTGGCGGTGCGTCCGAGACGCTTTGGGGGCATCCCGCACCTGCCGCCTGCCCACTACAGGACAATCTACGCATCGGGCTTCTTTCGAAAAAGGTCGCCCAGATCCCCGATCTGAACGGATTCTTTCCGGCGGCATCCAAGCTTGTACTGTTCCCGTCCGACCCGGCGACCATCGATGTCGCTGCCGGATGGGGCCGGAAGATAAGCGGAACACGAGCCAAATCCTACGCGGAGAGGGTCAATAAGCCCTTGCTCCTGCTTGAGGATGGCTTCGTCCGGTCTTTCGGCCTGGGCGTACACGGAGCGCGCCCGCTGAGCATCGTGATCGATGACATAGGCATTCATTTCGACGCAACCGCGCCATCGCGCCTCGAAGCGCTGCTCCAAGACGGCGGGTGGGAGGGTCGAGAGCTCCTAAGCCGGGCCAAGGCCTGCATTGCCTCGCTACGACGCTTGCAGATCTCCAAGTACAACGTTGGCGCTGCCCCCTCGCCTGAGCTTGCGGCCAGCATCCGTGATCCCTTCGTGCTGGTTGTTGACCAGACGATGGGCGACGCATCCATCGAGCTTGGGCTGGCAGGCCCGCATAGCTTCACCGCCATGCTGCACGCCGCACGGCGCGAGAACCCCGGCAAGCGTGTGCTTGTGCGGACCCACCCTGACGTCATGTCGGGGCACAGGTCGGGCTATCTCACACAGCTCGCGGCGGAGATCGATGCGGAGCTCGTGTCGGAGCCGGTGAACCCCTGGGCCCTCGTTGAGCGGGCCGATCGCGTTTACACCGTGACAAGCCAGCTCGGCTTCGAGGCGCTGATGGCAGGCAAGTCGGTGCGCTGCTTCGGCATGCCGTTCTACGCCGGCTGGGGCGCAACCGAGGACGAGTTCCAGTGCGTCCGGCGTACCCGCAGTCGCTCCGTCGAGGAGATCTTCGCGGCAGCCTACCTGCTCTACGCGCGCTACGTCGATCCGTTCACCGGGACGGCCACGACGCTCGAGCACACCATCGACACCATCGCCCGCTGGCGATCCCTTATCGGGAATGGCCCTGCCGTTTGCCTCGGCTTCTCCGGCTGGAAGCGGGGAAATATCCGCCGCCTTCTCGGTCACGGCGGCACGCCTGTACTGTTCCGACGCTCAGCCAAGCGGGCCGTGAAAGCGGCAGCCCGTATCAACGGCCAGGTGGTGGTCTGGGCTTCGCGTGAGCCAGGGGATCTCGCCTTGCGGGCCGCTCAGGCCGCGGTTCCGGTCGCGCGGATGGAGGACGGCTTCCTCCGTTCGGTCGGACTGGGTGCTGCCTTGATACCGGCGCTCTCCTACGTGCTCGATCGCCGCGGCATGCACTATGATCCGGCTAAAACCTCCGACCTCGAGGCATTGGTACAGGCGGGAGGATTCGAGCCTGCCTTGCTTGCCCGGGCGCGCGCGCTTGCTGACACCATCATCACTGCCCGGGTCACCAAATACAATGTTGGGCCCACCGAAGTGCGGAGATTTTCGCCGATCGGTGTGCCTGCCAGGAGCATGCGGTGGAGTAGGAGGAGCCCGATGGCATCTGGCCGTTCCAGCGCGATCTGGGACTCGTCCAACATTCTCCGAGATGCGCCGCAATGCAGGTTGTAAATCGCCCTGGCCAGCGCACGGACAAGGCGCGAATGAGCGGGCAGGAAGAGGCTGGCAATGTTGTTCGCCGTGACAACTGCTTCGCAGTGCGATCGCAGCATGGCCAAGTACACGCCATCGAGGGTGAACGTGGCCCGATCGGCAACAAGGGAACCCCCGGTCGAGGCACTTCCCGCCTAAGCACCTGCCCGCTGCATCAAGGAAGTCAAGCCGATGTCCTTGAGCACCACGTCCGGATGGAGCGACATACTGATCATCCCCTTTTCGCCTCAGAGCCCATCCGAAAAGGGATTGAGTTACCTGAATCGGATGTGATTCCCTTCTCCTGCGGGCGATTTGTGGGGAAGCAGGATGGCGTGGACAGCGGAGCATCGGCGTGCGGCGGATCGGCGCGGGCTGCGCTACCCCTCCGATCTGACGGATGCCGAATGG
>NZ_JACOMF010000059.1 GCF_014283215.1 Siccirubricoccus deserti | reverse complement strand
GCCCATAACCTCACCAAGCTCGCCAGGGCAGCCGCTGCCTGATGCACGGCGGGCGCGCCGGCGAGGAATACCGCTCCGCCCCAGCGGCGGTCAGTCCGAAATGCGGTTACCGGGACGCGCTCCTAGCTCGCGCTCGATGGTCTCGATCGCCTGGGCCTCGACCCCGTGCTGGTTCCGCAGGCCGGTTAGGTAGATCTCCTTGGCCCTCTCGCTGCCGGTCATGGGCGATACTCCCGCTGTGCCATGCTCCTGTCCGATCTCGTCTCTGGGACGCCGAACGTGCAGGGCGCGTCCGTGCATAGCAGCCCTAACGGGCGCATCCTCGGCCGGTTCGATCCTGTTCCGCCGCCACCGCCCGTCCCGTCGCTTGCTGCAACTAGTGCAGAAGGGGCGGGCAGGACGCGCAGGGCCGTTACGGTAGGGCATGGCAGGCCCTCGCGTGAGCGGGTGGATGGCCGTCCCCGTCAACTCCCGGCGCAGCCGCGTCCCTGGGGTTGCGGCGGCAGAGGACGACCCAGGCACGACCGCCTGCCCGAGCGTCCCATGACGCAGCCCCGAGGAGACGCACCGAAGCCTGACCCCAGCCCGGTCGCGCTCTGCCGCCGTCCTCGGATCCGAACTGCCTGTGCGGTGCTAACCGCTCGCCTCCCTGCCGGAGCCAGCTGTACCGGCCTCCCGCCCCGGCGAGCCGGTCTCGGCCTTGCGAGTGGGCCGAGGACATTCGCGGCGGCGGCGGACTGGGCGGGCGTGGCGCCGCCGCCCGGGGCGGTGGGCGTCGGGGCATCGTCGGGCGCGCTGGGCTCCAGCGACGGACCGCCCCCGCCCTCGATCTCCCGGCACGCCTGCGCCCAGTGCTCCTCGTGACGGCCCTCGGGCCGTCCTTCCCGTTCCCAGATCTCGTGTGCGCGTCGACGGATGCGCTCCTGGTCCTGCATTGGGCCCTCCCTGGTCTGCTGAGCGAGGATGCGACGCAGGCACGCTGGAAAGGCAGCGCCATGCGAATTCCTTCCGCCTGTGGCGCGCCGGTAGGCCCAGGTGAGGCGAACGAAGGCCTGCCGGAACCGAATTCCTTCGCCCCTGTTTGCGATTGGGGTCGAGCAGCACGGCGCGACGGAGGACGGGATGCATTCGGGAGACGGCGGCCTGCGGGAATCCGGCACTGGCGGCATCGCGGCCGACATGCTGCTGGGCGCCGTCGCGGGCGCGGTCGGTGTGTGGGTCATGGACCGGGTGGATTGGTTCATGTTCCGCCACGAGGACCCAGAGGCGCGATGGCGGACACAGGCGGTCCGCCCGGGCGAGATGGATCCCGCGCATGTCATGGCGAACAAAGCGGCAGAAGCGGCGATCGGCGCCGAACTCTCGCCCCCGCAGCCTCATCCGGCAGGTGTCGCGGTCCACTACGCCATCGGCATCGGCCCGGGCGCACTCTACGGCGCGCTGCGGGAGCGCGCCCCTGTGGTGGGGACGGGGCGGGGCCTGCTCTACGGGCTCAGCCTCTTCCTGGTCCACGACGAGTTGCTGAATGCCGCGACCGGCCTCTCCGCCGATCCCAGGAGGTATCCCTGGCAGGCGCATGCGCGTGGCTTGGTCGCGCACCTGGTCTACGGCGCCGTCACGGACGCGGTCCTCGATCTCCTCCACCAAGGCAGGAGCCAAGTGCGCTAGCGGCGCATGTTCGGGTCCGCCCGAGGGCAGGGCAGCAAGCGCTCCCGCTGGGACGCCCCCGCGCGCACGGCGGCCTCGGCTGGCGGACCTCGTCGCATCGATGCTGTTACCGGCGCGGAATCGCCAGATGTTCATGCGCACGCCGCCTCGGGTGGGCTTCTCTGGGTCCGCGGCGTGCGCCGTGTGGCGTCGAAGGGTCCGGGACAAGGGCTGAAGGAGGGCGAGCATGGCTGAAGAGCAGCGCTTCCCCGCACGGCGCGGGCCTGCGGCAGACGGCTATCGGATCGAGTTGCCGGCCTCCAATGACAACGTGGCCGGGGAGATGGCAGCGCCGGCGCGCCGGGCGAAGGCGACCACCAGCAGCGACCCGGCAGGGCGACCGCCCCGCGGCGGCCAGGTCCGCAAGCGGCCGCGGGGTACCACCAAATGACAACCCCGAGGCCGGGGTGACCCTCGCCCCGGCCGTGACCGCTCCGCGGCGCCACGCCGCCCGGCGGTGGCAAGACCGAGGCGGAGGGAGCTGACGCGACTGCGGAGGAGGAGCGACCATGAAGGGCATCGACAACGCCAGATCCAGCGGTATCCACGGCCCGCATTCCTCCGGACCGCCGATGCCGGCCGCCCGGCCGGGCCGTCGGGAGGTGGCAGGTGTCGTCATTGCATTGCCTCGGCCACCGGCCGAGAAGGCCAAGCATGCCCAGCGGCGCCGTCTGCTGGCGGGGCTGCGCGACGCGTACGCCGCCGCGACGGCACAGGTCGAAGCGCTTCGCCGGTGGGCCCCGGACGCCGCCGCCGCCTCCCCCGCGCTGCGTCGCCTGCTCGTGCGCCTGCTCGGCGAGGCGGAGGAGCAGTTGCACCGCCTCGACCACGCCTTCGCGTCGCTGCGCGAGGACTCTGGCGGCGGCGACCCACGGGTCTTGGCCGATGTCACAGCGGTGGCCGACGCGCTCCGGGGCGCCGCCGCGTCCCGGCCGGGGCCGGGGTCCGACGCCGCCCTGGCCGACGCCCTGCGGCGATGCGAGCGGAACGGGGCCGAGGAGGCGGTGGCCCTGCGGCTCCTCGCCAACGTCGCCGGGGCGCACCTCATCGCCCGGCTCCTCGACCTGACGGCGCAGGAGAGGCACGCCGCCGCCCAGGTTCTTGCCCGGTTCGCCGCGGAATCGGTGCTGCGCTCGGGCGATGTGGCGCATTGATCCCGGGCGGCACGACGGACGGACGGGAGGAGAGTGGCTCGCAATCCGCGTCCCCTCAAAGCCACGGCGTGGTCGCCAGGCGGCGGTGCGCATCGCCGCGATGCGCACCGGACCGCCCGCGGCCCGTGACCGGAGGCACGGAGATCGCCAGCATGGCCCGTCACGACGATATGCCCCGGCACGACGCCCCTACGGAGCTGGAGCCGCGCCCCCGCACGCCCCTGACCGTGGCCCCGGCGCCACGGCCGCGCAGTTGAGGCAGGACATCGACAGCGGCGCGACCGGCGATAAAGTGCCGGTGCTCGACCCGAGCCATGTCGCAGCTCGGCACCAACGCCGAAGCGCGGGCGCGCCGCCCTCGCCGGAGCTGGTGGCCGCCGTCCGCCAGGCGGAGCGCACCCAGTCCTACCCGCCGGAGCACCCCCACGACCGCGGCGGGAGCCGGCTTGGCCTGCGCCTGCTCTGGTGCATCCTGCTGGTCGCCGCGCTGGCCAGCGCGGCGATCTGGCTCTCCTCGGGCTGAGGTCCCACAGCGGCCGATTCAGGCCACCGGGCCGGCGCGGCCTGGACCAACGTCGTCCGCGAGGTCGTCGGCCTGCATTATCCCGCGGCGCCGGCCCGGGCGCCCCTTGCGAGCGATCGCGCTCCGACGACGCGCATCGTTCGCGGAGGCCGCGGAGCGTCCGCCGTAGGGCAATCCGATGCGGTCCCGTGCATCGGGGCAATGGAGTTGGAGCACATCGCTACATCTTTGCGCCGCCGTCTCCACGATGGTGCGGGCACGATCGGGTGCCCCTGGCAAACGATGAATTGCCCAAATCCAGACGCAGGAAGGCCGAGGCGCGGAGGAACGCGGGGCGCGCGAGCGGGTTACGCAGTCCCACCATCTGCGGTGCAGGACGACAAGGAACGCCTCCATGGCCGAAGATGGCCGCCCTCCTCGGACAGCCTCCGGCGGCATGCGCGTGATCGAGACCGGCGTCTACCGGGGCCCGCACTTCTACAGCCACACCCCGATGGTGCGGATCCGGCTGGACCTCGGCGCCCTCGAGGCTTGGCCGTCTGATCGCCTGCTTGGCTTCAACGACGCGCTGCTGGCCATGCTGCCCGGTCTCGGCCAGCATGGCTGCTCCTTCAATGAGCCGGGTGGCCTGGTCCGCCGTCTGCGGGATGGCACCTGGCTCGGCCATGTCGCGGAGCATGTGGCGATCGAGCTCCAGTGCCTCGCCGGCAGCCCGGTGACGCGCGGCAAGACCCGCTCCGTCAAGGGCCACGAGGGCGTCTACGACATCCTCTACGCCTATCGCGAGGAGGCGGTCGGACTGCTCGCAGGCCGGCTCGCCCTGGAACTAGTCGATTCACTCCTGCCTCTGGATATGCGCGGCGTGCAGGGCCTGGACCGCATCGCCGAGGACGAGCAGGCCGATCTCACAGAGGCTGACAGTCCCTTCGACATGCCGGCCGCGCTCGACCGGCTGGCGCGCCTGGTCCGGAGCACGGCGCTAGGGCCCACCACAAGATCGCTGGTCGAGGAGGCGGAGCGCCGCGGCATCCCCGTGATGCGGCTGGACGAGCACAGCCTGGTCCAGCTCGGCTGGGGGAAGCACCAGCAGCGACTGCGCGCCAGCATCACCGGGCGCACCTCCCACATCGCGGTCGAGAACGCGAGCGACAAGGACCTCACCAGGGCCCTGCTCACCCAGGCTGGGGTACCGGTCCCGAAGGGATCCGTGGTGCGCGACGCGGAGGCGGCCGTGCGCGAAGCCGAGCGGCTGGGCTTCCCGGTCGTCACCAAGCCGCTCGACGGCAACCACGGCCGGGGCGTCAGCACCGGGCTGACGACCGCCGACGAAATCCGCCGCGGCTTCGCCGAGGCGGCCCGGCATGGCCGGCGAGTGGTGGTCGAGCAGCATGTCCGCGGCCGCGACCACCGCATCCTCGTCGTTGGCGGCGAGGTCGTGGCTGTTGCCGAGCGCGTGCCGGCCCATGTCGTCGGCGACGGCCGGCGCAGCGTCGCCGAGCTGATCGAGGAGGCGAACCGCGATCCACGCCGCGGCGAGGGGCACGAGAAGGTTATGACTCGCATCGTGGTGGACGAGCAGGTCCTCGGCCTGCTGGCGCGCACCGGGTTCTCGCTCGACGCCGTGCCGCATGCGGGGCGGGTGGTGCAGCTCCGCGAGACGGCGAACCTCTCCACGGGCGGCACGGCTATCGACCGCACGGACGAGATCCACCCTGAGAACGCCGCCATTGCCCGACGCGCGGCCCTGGCGGTCGGCCTGGACGTCGCGGGTATCGACTTCCTGGCGCCCGACATCGGCCAGCCCGTGCGCGAGACCGGCGGCGGCATCGTAGAGGTGAACGCGGCGCCGGGCTTCCGCATGCACCTAGAGCCCTCGGAGGGGCGCCCGCGCGATGTCGCCCGACCGGTACTGGACATTCTCTTTCCCCGCGGCGAGACCGGACGCATCCCAGTGCTGGCGGTGACGGGCACCAACGGCAAGTCCACCACGGTGCGGATGGTGGCGCACATCCTGCGCCGGAGTGGCCTCAGGGTCGGCTACACCACGACCAGCGGCATCTACGTGGATGACGCGCTGGTCTCGGGAGGGGATGCCAGCGGCCCCAAGAGCGCGCGCACGGTGCTGCGGGATCCGACGGTCGAGGCGGCGGTGCTGGAGACCGCGCGCGGCGGCATGCTGCGCGAGGGATTGGGCTTCAACCGTTGCGATGTGGGCACGGTGCTCAATGTGGCGGCCGATCACCTTGGCCTGAAGGGCGTGGACACGCTGGAGGACCTGGCCCGGGTCAAGTCGATCGTGGCGGAGGCGGTGCATCGGGACGGCCACAGCGTCTTGAACGCCGACGATCCGCTGGTGGCCGAGATGGAGCGACATGCCGGCGGACGCACCGTCTACTTCTCCCTGCGCGGCGGCGCGGACATGCCCGACTTCCTGCGGCGGCATGTGGGAGGGGGTTTGCTGGCCGTGGTGCGCGAGACCAACCCACATGGCGGCGAGATCGTGGTCCATGACGATCGGCGGCGCCTGCCCCTGATGGGGGCGGCGGAGATTCCGGCGACCCTGGGCGGAATGGCGGAATTCAACGTCCAGAATGCGCTGGCGGCCGTGGCCATGACCTACGCGCAGGGCGTGCCGCTGCCGGTAATCCGCGGCGCGCTGGTGGGCTTCACCAACTCCTTCGAGCAAAATCCTGGTCGGCTGAATGTGTTCGACGGCCACGGCTTTCGGGTGATCGTTGATTATGCCCACAATCCTGCCGGGCTCAGCGCCTTATGCGATCTCGCCTGGAAGCTTCGGTCGGGTTACCGGCGGAGCATCGGCATGGTCAGCATCCCGGGCGACCGCCGCGAGAAGGATATCCGCGAGATGGGGCGGATCGCCGCGGCCGGCGTCTTCGACGAGCTCGTCTTCCGCGAGCGTCCGGACGGGCGGGGACGTGCGGATGGTGAGGTGATGCGGCTGCTCTCCGAAGGCGCGCAAGAGGCCGGTTTTCCACCCGAACGGATCCATTGCATTCACGACGAGGCGGAGGCGGCCATCGCCTGTCTCAGGATGGCGCGCCCCGGCGACCTTGTGGTCCTGACGCCGAGCTCGGTTGAGGAGATCTGGCAGCAGGTGGTCGGCTTCGATCCGACAGCAAGCCCACCGGTCGCCGAGGTGGCGGCGACGGCGTGGGGCTGAGCAATGTCGCCGGAGCGGGCGACCTGGGCCCTCATCCTGCACGGGGGTGCCAAGGATATCGCGCCGGAGCAGGAGGAGGCCAACCGCGCCGGTTGCCTGACGGCGCTGACGGTCGGCGCAGCGGTTCTGCGCCGGGGCGGGACCGCGCTCGATGCGGTAGAGGCCGCGATTAGGGCTCTGGAGGACGATCCGACCTTCAACGCCGGCCACGGGTCGGTCCTCAATGCCAAGGGCGAGATCGAGATGGACGCCGCCGTGATGGACGGGACGACGCTGGACATCGGCGGCGTAGCAGCGATCCAGAGTGTGCGCCATCCCGTCAGTGTCGCTCGATTGATGCTGCGGGAGGCGCCGACGCTCCTGGCGGCGGAGGGCGCGGCTCGCTTCGCCGCCGAGCGGGGAGCGGAACTCTGCGACCCGCAGGATCTAATTCCGCGTGAGCCAGGGGGCGCCGCAACCAAGGGTGGGCACGACACGGTCGGTTGCGTGGCGCTCGACCTCGACGGCGACCTTGCCGCTGGGACCTCGACCGGCGGCCTGACGGGATGCCTAGTCGGACGGGTCGGGGATTCACCGTTACCCGGTTGTGGGCTCTATGCCGACAATGGGTCCGGCGGCGTGGCCTTCTCCGGCGACGGGGAGAGTATCGCCCGGACGATGCTGGCGGCCAGGGTGATCCAATCCCTGGAGGCAGGGGACATGCCGCAGATCGCCATAGAGGCGGCGCTCCGACGCCTGGAGAGGGTCGGGGGAGAGGCGGGCGGTATCGTCCTCAACCGCCAGGGCCGGATCGGCTGGGCGCACAGCAGCCCGCATTTCGCAGTCGCCTACGTCACCAGTGCCATGGACTGGCCACGGGTGCATCTGCACAGGAGCGAGGAGGAGGGCGAGGGCAGCGCATGATGAACGCATGACCAGGAAGCAGGGAACACTCGTGATCATCGGCGGCCACGAGGACAGGGATGGAGACCGGGTGATCCTGAAGGAGGTTGCACGCCTGGTGCGGGGCGGCAGGCTCGTGCTCGCCACGGTCGCCTCGCATGAGCCGGAGGGGTACTTCGAGGCCTACCAGCGCGCCTTTGCAGACCTCGGGGTGACCGACCTCGTCGAGCTCTACGTGAAGGAGCGGTCGGAGACGACCTCCGAGGA
The DNA here is from genome assembly GCF_014283215.1 of Siccirubricoccus deserti. Classification (GTDB taxonomy): domain Bacteria; phylum Pseudomonadota; class Alphaproteobacteria; order Acetobacterales; family Acetobacteraceae; genus Siccirubricoccus; species Siccirubricoccus deserti. Next base: position 9,054 of record NZ_JACOMF010000059.1, on the reverse strand, counting down.
AAAGCTGAAGGTCTTCGAGGGCGCGACCGGGGTGTTCTTCTCCGGCGGCGACCAGCTGCGGATCAGCAGCACGCTGGGGGACACGCTGGTGGAGCAGCGCGTGCGCGAGATCTTCCAGCGTGGTGGGGTCGTCGCCGGGACCTCCGCCGGCGCCGCAGCCATGAGTGATACCATGCTGGTGAAGGGCAGTAGCGGGGAATCATACCGCATTGGCGATCTGCACATGGCCCCGGGTCTCGGGCTGATCCGCGACGTGATCATCGACCAGCACTTCGCCGAGCGCGGCCGAATCGGCCGGCTGCTTGGGGCGGTGGCGCAGAACCCTCGGGAGCTCGGCGTCGGCATCGACGAGGACACCGCCATCGTTGTGCGTGGCCGGCGCTTCGAGGTGATCGGGGATGGTGGTGTCTATGTGGTGGATGGAGCCGGCGTCACCCACTCCAACGTCGCGGAGGCCGAGCCCCAGCGGGCATTGTCGATGTATGACGTCCGCATACATGTCCTCAGCGCGGGCGATAGCTTCGATCTGGGCCGGCGCCGACCGGTGGAGGCATCCGCTCTGCGCGAGAGCGAGACTCTGGAGGAGCAGGCCGCGGGCGAGTGACCGCTACCTCGGCTGTTCCACGCCCTTTCCCGCGTGGTGTCCCGACGTCCCAGCGGCGGGGCGGCGGCACCGCCGAGCCCGCGCGGCTCCGTCAGGCCGCACCATTCTCGGTCGTGTTCAGCGGCAGGCGGATGCGGCACTCGACCCCCTCGGGCGCGAAGTCGAGCCGCACCTCGCCGCCGCACTCCCGCGTCAGGCCGCGCTCCAGTAGCGGCGAGCCGAAGCCACGGTGCTCGGGCGGCCACACCGGCGGTCCGCCGCGCTCGCGCCAGACGATCTCGACCAGGGGCGGCGCCCCACGCTTGCCCGCCCGCTCCAGCGTCCAGGCCACCTCGACGCGACCGCCAGGCGCCGAGAGCGCGCCATACTTTGCCGCGTTGGTCGCCAGCTCGTGCAGGGCCAGGTTGAGGGTGACGGTGGTGTTCGGCGCCAGCCGGACTGGCGGCCCGTCCGCCGCGACGCGCCCCACTACGCCGCTACCCTCCGGGACCGCGTGGGGCTCAAGGGTCCGCTCGACCACCTCGCGCAGCAGGGCGCCCTCCCAGCCGCCGCGGGCCAGCATGTCGTGCAAGCGGGCGAGCGCCCTGAGCCGTGCCTCGAAGGCCGTCCGGAGGGCCGCCGGCGCCTTCGCCTGGCGCAGGGTTTGTGCCGCCACCGCCTGAACCGTGGCCAGCGTGTTCTTGACCCGATGGTCCAGCTCGCGGAGCAGCAGCGCGCGGCGCTCCTCCTCGCGTCGGCGGGCCGTCTGGTCACGCAGGATCTCAGGAAACCCCGCAGCTCTCCGTTGCTGTCCGGCAGCGGCATCATCATGCCGCTCGCCCAGAACCGGGAGCCGTTGGCGCGCAGGTGCCAGCACTCGTCCGCGGCGCGGCTCTCCTCAACGGCCCGGCACATCTCGATCTCGTGCACCCGGGCCGCACGGTCCTCGGGCGTGAAGATGATCTCGGCGGGCTGGCCCAGGATCGCGTCCGCCTCGCGGCCCAGGATGCGCTGCGCGCCCGGGTTCCAGCTCGTGACGCGCCCGTCGAGACCGAGCGTGAAGATCGCGTATTCGGTCGCGCTCTCGAAGATCAGCCGCAGGTGCTCCTCGCCCGCCTGGAGCGCGGCGTTGGCCGCCTCCAGCTCGGCCGTCCGCTCGGACACCCGGCGTTCGAGCTCCTGGTTGGCGCGCAGGAGCGCGACATTGGCGGTTTCGAGGCACTCGGCCAGGAGCCGCGCCTCTGCGAGCGACAGGCGCAGCTCCTCCTCCGCGGCGCTCAACTCCGCGCACCTCGATGTCAGCCGGGCCTCGGTGGCGCCGAGCCTCCGTCGCGTCTGCTCGGCGGCATCGTCCCGGTGCGCGGCGTCGGCTGCGGTCCTGGCCAGGGCGGCCCTGAGCGCCTGGACTTCGGGCCGCCAGGGCGTCGCGCTCGCAGGCCAGGGCGGCGTCCTCCGGCGCAGGGCCTGCCCGCTCGCCCCGTTGTGCTCCTCATCCGCAGACAGGCCCCCAATGCCCACGGGGGAGGAGCAGCGGGTAGCGCCGGGGCGGTCGGGATGGCCAGGGCGTTGCCTGCCACTCTCGCGGGGGCATCAAGCGCCCAGGACCGTGCGAAGGGCATGGCTGAATCCGGATCCTGCCCAGCCGCCTTGAGGTGCGGTCCCTCCGCACACTCCCGGTCCATGGCGCTAGAACCCGACACAGGCCTTCGTCGCCGCCCAGGCGGCGGCCGAGGCGAGCGCGAGCAGGACGAGGGCCGCCAAGAGGCCGGCGCAGAGCAGGAGCCCGTCCCGCTCCAGATGGGCGGAGGCGATCAGGACCAGGACGAGCGCCGGGGGGATGTTGCTCAGCGGTACGGGGGCGAGCAGCAGCGCCCCGAGCAGGAGCACGGCGACGCCGACCAGCCGCTGCGTCGCCCCATGCGGGGTGGGCCAGCGCGGACGGGCGACCCCCTCCAGGCACCGCAGCGCCGGGACGGCCCGTCGAGCCGCCCAGGCGAGGTGCCGCCCATCGAGGCGGCGGCGGGCCAGATGCCGAGGGAAGCTGGGTTGCGGATGCGCCAGCGCCATCTGCAGCGCCAGGAACGCCAGCAGCAGCCCGGCGAGGGTCGAGGCCCCAGGGGCGAGGGCGACGATCGCCAGCAGCAGCACGACGAGGCCGAAGGATCGCTCACCCAGCCGGTCAATCAAACCCTCGAACGTCACCTCACCCCCTCCGATCTCCACGAGCAGATCGTCTAGCGCCACTGAACCGGGAACGCGCGGGCCCATGCCGGACTGGGGTCTAATGGTGCCGGTCGGCCACCGTGGTGGCGTGGCCCGTGGCCGTGGCTGCAGCCGTCTCTGGGGTTGTGCGCGTCATCAGCCCCGCGCCGATCTCGAGCAGGCCGAGGATCAGGTGCGGCCAAAAAACCCGGTCGGCGAAGCCGAACAGCCAGGGCGAGACCGCCAGCAGCGCGCCGGCCGCGACGTCCAGGAAGAGGTGGACCGGCATCGGGATCATCCTGACGGCCCCGAGTTCGTAGTCGGTCATTAGCGCGGCGCCGATCAGTACGGCGCCGACGATCTGCGGGATCCATTGCGCGGCGGTGCCGTCGGCGAAGCCCAGGATATAGGGTGCGACGATCAGCAGCGCTCCCATGAGGTAGTCGATCACGCCGTGCGTGCGCGTGGAGATGAACCGCAACTCGCCCTCCTCTGGCGCCTGGGCGCCGTGCATCAAGCCACCCGAACGCCCGGTGGATCGCCGCGGTTCGTCATGGGCCGGCAACGCTCGGGCGGTGCATGACGGGCCGGGGCTGCTCAGCGCCGGCGCCCAGGGGCGGGGCTCCGTCCGCAGGGACCGCGCCAGCGGGCAACAGCATGTTCGAGACGGCCGCCCCGACGGCCGCGAAGCCTCCTGTGCCCCGCATCAGCTCGATCTCGCCCCGCTGGCCGTGGCGGATCGCGTGCGACATCAGCCTGAGCCGAAGACTGCCGGCCTCGCGGAGGGCTTCGTCCGCCATCGCAATCGCGCCTTGGTGGTGAAAGGTCATCGTCGCGACGAAATGTGCGTCGAAGGCGCCGGCCTCGGCCCGCCTCAGGGCTTCCATCTCCTCCGCCGGCACCATCCCCGGCATGGTGGCGTGGTCCTCCTCAGTGGCGGGCGGCAGGGCGCCGCCGAACCAACTGCGCCACCATTGCTCGAAAACGGCGATCTCGCCCTTCTGGTTGGCGGCCATCAGGCGCGCCAGGGCCCGAAGATGGGAGTCCTGTGCCTGCTCGGCGGCGAGCACCCCAAGCTCGACCCCCTGCGCGTGGTGCGCGGCCATGCGGCGCATGTAGGCTTGGTCGAAGGCGACATTCCCGCCCATGTGCGGCAGCTCCCGCCCCTACCAGCCCAGGAATGCGAGGATGCCGAGAACACAGACGCCCGTTGCCGCCAACCCGCCCCAGATCCTGGCGAAGTGGCGATGGGGCGAAGGCTGCCGCCCCGCCACCCAGTCGCGGAGCCAGGGGAAGAGCGGGTAGAGCAAGGCGGCACTGACGTGGACGAGGAAGCCGATCCAGTAGGGCTGGTTGAGGGTGAAGATCGGCTGCCAGAACGGCAGGATGGGCACGAGGAACAGCCACTCCGTGCTCGAAGTGAATACGGCCCAGGGCACCGCGATGAGCAGGAGGGTGCGGGGGCGGAGGTGTGCGGTCCACCGGCCGAGCAGCCCGAAGAAGATGACCGCCCAGGAGAAGTCGGCCCATTGGTGGAACAGGACGCCCGCGAGGATGACCACCCAGCCCGGCTCGACCTGGATCGCCAGGTCGCGCAGCGGGATCGCCGCCACGATCATCCAGTCCACCATCGCGTCGCGCCCGATCCGGGCGGCGGCGAGCTGGCTAAGGATGGTCGAGAAGGTGCTGGTGATCAGGCCGAGCAGCGCCGCCGCACGCCAATTGCGCCGCCAGACGCCACCCGGGCACTCCGCAGAGGCGCGGCGGTTCCCGGCCGCCGGCTCCGTCGCCATGGCCTAGCGCCCGGCCAGGCGGAGGGGGCGAGCCGGCTGTGAGGTATCGCGCCCGAGGTCGCCGCGGCGGCCGATCACGAAGGCGGCCACCCCCACCGCCGCGGCGACCACGGCGCCGAGGGCGATCTGTCGCTCCCACCGCCGCTCCGCCGCGGCCCAGCCGCCGCGTAGGCCCGCCCCCTCCGCCATCGGGACCAGGAGCGCGCCGTCCGTGCGCGCGGCGCGCGGGCCGCTGCCCAGGCCGAAGCGCGCCGCCAGCCGGCCCATCAACCGCCCCGCCGCCTCGGGCGCCAGCCAGAAAGCCGGCACCAGCGCGTGCGGCGTCCCGATGTGCAGCGCGCGGCGCGGGCGCAGCGCCAGCCTGACGATCCGCTCGGCCACCTCCTCCGGGTCGAGCAGCGGCGGCACCGGGCGCAGCGCCCGGCCGGAGTAGTTGGCCGCGTGCTGCAAGGCCGGCGTGTCCACGAAGGAAGGATAGACGCCGCAGACCTGCACGCGCGAGCGCGCCAGCAGCTCGTAGCGCAGCGAATCGGTGAAGCCGGCGAGGCCGAATTTGCTGGCGGTGTAGGCGGCCGTGAAGGGCTGCGGGATGCGGGCGCCGATCGAGGCCATGTTGACGATCACGCCCCGATTCCGCCGAAGCATGTGCGGCAGGGCGGCGTGGGCGCCGTTCATCGCGCCGACCAGGTTCACCGCGACCAAGCGCGCCTGGACCTCGATCGGGATCGCCTCGAAAGGCCCGAAGGCGCCGAGGCCGGCCATGTTGACCCAGATGTCGATGCCGCCGAAGGCCTCCACCGCCGCGCGCGCCAGCGCCCCGACCTGCGCGGGATCGGCGATGTCGGTCGGCACCGCGAGGGCGCGGGCGGCGCCCGCCTCACCGCACAGCCGGGCGGCCCGCCCAAGCGCCTCCGGCCGCCGAGCGGCGAGGACGAGATTGGCGCCGCGCCGGGCGAAGGCCAGCGCCGTCGCCAGGCCCATGCCGCTGGAGGCGCCGGCGATCACCACGGTCGCGTTGCGTAGGCTCTGCACGATGGAGCGGCTCCCGGCGCGGTCTGGGTTGGTCTGGTAGTAACCGTTCACGGTGGACGAGCGTTCCGCACGGCGTCCGACCGCAGCCGGGCCTCGGCGGGTGGCCGGCGCGCCTCATCGCGGCGGAAACGGAGGCAGGCCGGCGCGTTCGGACCGGACGACCGACCGGCAGGTGGTGGCCCATGTCCGAGCAGCGCGCCTATGTCCGCTACAGCGATGATATCGAGGTGCGACGGCCCGACGAGGACGAGACCATCGACAGCATCATCGCCGCCATGACCCGCGAGAGCGGCATCACGGCGGACCGCTACGGCCATGCCGTCCGTGCCTCCCACGCCAAGAGCCACGGCCTGCTGAAGGGCGAGTTGCGGGTGCTCGACAACCTGCCGGAGGAGCTGCGCCAGGGCCTGTTCGCGGTGCCGCGGATCTATCCGGTGCTGGTGCGTCCAGACGGGGCGCAAGCGCGCCACCCAGGCTCGTCAGCCAACCGGCCGTGCCGACGTAGAGGTCGCGCACTGGCGTTTCGCAGGCGTGCAGGATGGCGCGCGCGGCGACACGAGGGTGGTAGGCCGGAGGCGGGTTGCGGGTCCCCTTGGTTCCCGTCGCGTTACGCGCGTGCTCCATGAACGGCGTGTCGATCGGCCCGGGCTTGATCAGCGTGACCGAAATCGGCAGCCCCTCGCCCTCGAAGTCCATCCGGAACGCATCTGTAGCGTTCCTCACTGCTCCCTTGGCGGCGCAGTAGGGACCCTGCAGCGCGATGGCCCGGTCGCCCAGCACGCTCCCGACGTTGACGATCGCCCCGCCCCGCTCCCGAAGGTGGCGCGCGGCGGCGAGGGTGCCGTGAACCACGCCCCAGTATGTCACGTCGAACAAACGCCGCTGGTCCGTCAGCGAGACGTCCTCCATGCGGCCATAGATGAATGCCCCCGCGTCGTTGATCCAGGAGTCAAAGCCTCCGAAGGCCTTGACGGCCATCGCCGCGACCGCGTCCACCTGCACCGGGTCGGCCACGTCTGCCACTTGGTACTCGACCCGTCCGCCGCGGCCACGGATCTCCTCAGCAAGACGCCGCAGCGCGTCCTCGTTGCGGGCAGCAAGCACCACCGCCGCGCCGCGCTCGGTGGCCATGCGCGTGGTGGCCAACCCGATGCCGGAGGTCGCACCGGTGATGACAATGGTCTGCCGCGAAAGCGGCTTCAGGCGGACGCCGGACAGCCTACAGTAGGTTCTTCAACATCCCGGACGCGGTGCTGGTGGCCGTGCTGGAGGCCGACGCGCGTGTGGACTTCCGTCCGGCGTTCGGTGAGCTCGGGATAGAGCTGGTGGAATTCACCCGGCGGCCTGGCGAGCAAGTGCGCTTCATCGGCCTCGACCTCTTGATAGAGGAGGTAAAGAAGAAGGCCGCTGCGAAGGGAGCGGCCGCGATCGCCAAAGGCCGGAGCGTAGCTCTGGTGCCATAGGCGGGGCGCCCGTAAGACCGTATGTCCGGCGCTGAGGCGGGTGGCCCGTCCTACGATGCGCGGTTGAACGAGGCTTGCCCGCCGGGGCGGGCCTATCCTCAGCGCAGGGAGAACGAGCCATGGATGACGATAGCACCGTCTTCGTGGGAATCCGATCACGCTGGTGGCACGGTATCGGTCGGCGAGATGGTGGAAATCGTCAGCTTCCTCAGCCTCTACATCCTCACTCCGGATGGCGTGCCGAGGATGACTGCCTCTGACCAATCATACTGCCGTATGCGCCGCCAGCTGGTCGAGGAAAGAGAGGATTTGGCGATGCCGTATCCCAGGCCCTATGCGCTGCGGCCCTTTTACGGGTCGCAGCCACCGAGCCTCCGGCCGGGATACCTCTATTGCCTCGATGGCTTCACCACCTCAGATTGGCTACCGCTTACAAGCCCCCACGCCCTGACGGAATCTTTCTTTGCTTCGCATCTCACCGTATCCCAACCGCTTTCTCACGCAATCCGATGATCTCTGCCTGATGTTCTCAGTGAAGTCGCGGCCATGACCGCTTAGCTTCCTGATGGCGTCGGAACCCGATGCTCACCGGTCGGATATCTCCTGCTGACCCCTGACGATAGCCATTAGCGTACCATTGCCCTCTTACCCCAGGACTCCAGAAGCCAAGGGGCATGTTCGGCGACGTCCCCCTCACTGCCCGCCTTCCGATCGGATCGCGGCAAGCGCCCGCCGTGCCGCATTATGCTCCGGCCGCACCACGAACAGGCGCCTGTTCCTCGGTCCCGACGCGAGAAACCCTCCGTCGACCATTTCACGGAGCGCCGCGAGGACCTTGCTGGTGCTGGACATGCCAGCCCCACTCCGGGCGTGGTACCGCCCCACCTCGATCAGGTTTACCAGCGCAAGTCGCGCATCCTGAGCAACTTTAGGCCCAGTGTGCCGGCCAACAGTGCCCGCTAGCCGCTCCTCCCGCTCCACCAAGCGAACAAGTGGCGCCAAGCCGAGTACGAATTCGTATCCGCTTCGTCGTGGCGCGTTGGCCATTTGCCACACCAAGTCTTGCACGTCGTCGAGCAGGGGCGCTGCCGCAGCCGCGACATCGCTCAGGGCGCTGGCGACGGCGTCGCCCGTCAGCTCTGGGCTGGCTGGGTGGCGAATGCCAGCCCGGGTCAGAAGAGCATTTACGGCGGTCCGCTTCCGCAGTGATACCTCGGTGCGCAGCAGATCATGCCGCTTGCCATATGCCTTCCGCTCTGGCGAGTTGGCGTACCCTTCATGCCAGGCGACGCACACGGAGTTGCCGACGTGCCGCGGCCCGGGCCTGATGATCTGCGTGCCGGCGTCCTGGATCGGCTGCTCCGCCAGCTGACGGGCCAGCCTCTCGGCATCGGCGACGGCGAAATCGCGGCAGACCTCGCATTGCTGGACCCGGATGGCGCCACGCAGCAGGTGCGGCTTGGTCTCGGCGGCCTCGGCAAGCGCCGCGATGAGGGCGGCGATGCCCTGCCTCAGATTGCGAAGCTGGAGGCCGAGGAGCTGCTGCCAGTCGTCTCCCCAGGGCCATACCAGGTTGTCGTCGCCGTCGGTAGCGGGATCGCCAGGATGTTCGAGTTGCGAGCGCAGGCCGCGCATTGCTTCCGGCCGGATACGGCTGTGCCCAGCTATGGCGAGGTGCGGGCCGCTGGCGGCCAGGAACAGCTTGCCGCCAATCTTCATGTGGCCGCCCGCGGTGAGGCCAGGAACGAGAAAGGCGACCTTGAGCGCCCGACCTAGCACGCCCCTGCGCCTCGTCTTCCGGGTCAGAACGCCGGCCCGGATCAGGCGGCTGTGGAATGCGTCTGCCTGGTTGGCTAGGGCGGAATCCGATCATTCTGGTTCATAGCCTGCGGCGGTGAAGTAGTTTCGGCACTCTTCCGGGGTAAAGCGTGGCAGGGCGTCGCGGATGGCATCCCAGAGCCCGTCGATGGTCCGCGCGGCG
>NZ_JACOMF010000058.1 GCF_014283215.1 Siccirubricoccus deserti | reverse complement strand
TCGAACCGTGCCTGTGCGACGGCATCGAGCCGCAGCGTCAAGATCAGCGGAGCCATTGCCTGAGGATCGCCGTGCAGCAGCTGCGTCATGGGGGTCTGGACTTCCGCTGGTCAGCCCCGCCACGCCGTTGCACGAACCGCGAGATGGTCTGCGGCAGCCCTGCCCGCATCGAAGCGGGTAACATAAGTATGCTGCCGCAGATCAGTCTCAAGGCCAGAGTCCGCTGCCGCCCCAGCGCCTGCAATGCTGCGCGCCCGCTTTGAAGGGATGCTGCGCCCCGGGCAGGTTCGGCCCATAACCCGACCGTTCCGCGACGTTGCTCATGGTCACGGGCGGGCAGAGCACCAACAGGTCGATAGGAGCCCCGTCGAGTTCCGCAGTAAGCGCCTCGGCCAGAAACAGCTGGATGTTTTCGGCACAGCGTAGGTCGCCAGCCGCAGCGCCGGGTAGAATGCCATTCCGCTCGAGATAACGATTACCTCGGCCCGTCGCCCAGCCGCCCCGGCGTGCCAACATGCCCCGTAGCAAGCGGTGCAGCAGCACCAGTGGCGCCATGACATTTACCGAGACAGTGCCGCGCAGCGCAGCCTCCTCGGCATCCAAGAAATCGCTGAAGGACCCCGCCTAGCATTGCACATGAGTAGGTGCACCGCGAAGTCCTCGGCCGCTGCGGCCACCGCGTCTCTGCCAGGATCCATAGCCCGGTTACCAGCCGGCCTGACCATCCGGCGCCCGGGCCGCCACCGGTCCTGTACGATTTGCGACAGCGCCTCGGCGTTCTGCCGAGCCAGCAGCAGGCCAGTCGCCACCGGCACGGCCTCCGCAAAGGCCTTGCCAGTGCCGCCAGTGGCCCCAGTGATGAGGGCACGGCGATGTGGCCGAGACATCTGCTTAATGTCCGGTGATCCATCATGTTTGGCATCTGATCCATCCCACTGCTTCCGCAAGCCACCACGGGATGGCCTCGCGCGCCATTGAGCGAAGCCTGGCCAAGCCCGACCTGGTGGAGAGGTCGCTCAGCTGCGCCGATGAGGTGCGGCGGCCGGAGCCTGGCAGCGCCAGACCCAGGCTGCCGAACAGCAGGGATTTTCGAAAGCAGCTGACGGTACCATCCTTGCCGTGCCGCTCCATGCCAGGCAGCGCGGCACTCCGATCTCTTGTCGCTCCCCATAACGTGCCTGATCATCAACGCATCGCACCGCCGGCGCAGGAAGGCATTCAGCAACCCACGTGCAGCCCCTACAGCCTAACAGAGATCATCAGCCATCCGGGGTGAACTCGCCAGCAGACAGCAATACCGCCAGCCCGAGCCAGGCAGGTACGGAACCAAAGGAGGGAACGCCACAATGACCCGCTCAGGAAACCCCACCCGGCGCGCCGCCCTGCTTAGCGTCAGCAGTCTTGTCGCGGCGGCGCTGTGCCCCTCGGTCGCAGCCGCGCAAGCCTATCCGACTCGCCCTGTGCGAATAGTGGTGCCCTTCGTCCCGGGCGGCGGGTCGGACCAGACAGCGCGGCTGGTCGCGGAGCCGCTGGGGGTAGAGCTCGGTCAGCCCATCGTGATTGAGAACCGGGGCGGGGCGGGCGGGACCATCGGCACCCTCGCCGTGGCGCAGGCGCCGGCGGATGGCTACACGCTGCTCCACGGTACGCCGGGGCCGATCATCACCAACCGCTTCCTGATGCCGTCCCTGCCCTATGACCCGGATGCGGATTTCGCTCCGGTCAGCCTGCTGACCTCTGGAGCCTATGTGCTCGCAGTGCATCGGGACGTTCCTGTGCGTAGTGTCGCTGAGCTTATCGCGCTCGCGCGGTCGCGGCCCGGGGAGCTAACATACGCTAGCTCGGGCACCGGCGCCGGCAGTCACCTGTGCGGGGAGCTCTTCGCCATGCGCGCCGGGCTCAGGCTCTCCCACGTGCCGTATCGCGGAACGGGCCTAGCCCTGCGCGACGTCGCAGCAGGGCTGGTGACCATGTCCTTCGATTCCTACGGCCCGATGATCCCGCTGATCCAGGCGGGGCACCTGCGCGTCCTCGCAGTCACCAGCTCCCGCCGGAACGCGGAGCTTCCAGAGGCGCCGACGATCGCGGAGACGGTCCCGGGCTTTGATGTCGGCGTGATCAACTTTATCTGCGTCCGCTCCGGCACGCCGCGACCGATTGTTGACCGGCTCAACCAGGCTTTCGTGAAGGTTCTTGCCCAGCCGGCGCTTCATGACAGGATGCGTGCCGCCGGCAGCAGCCCGCCGGTGTCCAGTACGCCGGAGGAATTGGGTGCCACGCTCCGCGCCGAGGTCGAGAAATGGGGCGAGGTCATCCGCCGAGCCGAAATTCGCGCCGGATAGTGCGAAGGGTGAGGCGGCGAAGAAGCCACGCCCGGCTCCGGAGCGACGCGCCCATGCCGCTAGCCTGGCTGGCATTCTGGAACTCGACGGCCAGGACCAGCCGCCGCAGGGGCGCATCGTCCAGATCTTCGAGGTGGCGTGCCGGCTGTTCGCCCAGAAGGGCTTCGACGGCGTGTCGATGCGTGACATCGCGCAGGAATGCGGGGTGTCGAAGGCAACGCTCTACCACTACTTCCCCGACAAGGATTCGCTGCTGCGCCCGCTCGCGCTCGGCATAACGAAGTCGCTCTACCTGCACGTCGCGGGGCACGACGATCCAGCGCGGCCAGCAGCGGAGCGATTGCGATCCTTCGTGGCCGAGACGGCGCGGTTTTTTGAACGGTACCGCTGGGCCTGGATTGCGGCCTCCACGACCTTCTGGAGCGACCCAAAGATCCGCGCGCGCCGCGAACGTATCGGCTGGCGGGACCGCTACGAGCAACTGGTGCGCGACATCCTGCAGGCCGGGATCGATGCCGGGGAGATCCGCGCGCTGGACGTCCCGGTGGCCGGGCGGATGATCCTCGGCGCCGTCAATTGGATGCCGCGCTGGTACGACCCAAAAGGCCCGCTGCCAGCGCCCGAGATCGCGCTTCGCTTCTGCGGGATGATGCTGGAGGGAATCGGTGCGCCTGCCGCCGCCCAGCCCAATGATTCCGGCTTGCGCGCATCCCACGCACGGCCCTAGCCTCCCGACCGATCGGTCGGGAAGCCGCAAATGGCACCGGCCATCCGGCACATTGCCGGGAGCGGGGGAACGGACAACATGTCTTCGGATGTCGTGACGCTCGAAGTTTCGGACCATATTGCGGTCGCCACCCTGAACCGCCCGCCTGTCAATGCGGTGAATTGGGAGATGCGCGACCGGCTCATCGAGATATTCGACGCGGCCACCGACCGTGACGACATCCGTGTCGTCGTGCTCACCGGGCAGGGAAAGGTGTTCTCGGCGGGCGCCGACCTGAAGCAGCGGCCCGACCCGGCCAAGCATGGTGCCTACTGGCAGCACAACCGGCTGACGCGGGAGACCGGCAACGCCATCAAGGAATGCACCAAGCCGGTCATCGCCGCGGTGAACGGCGCAGCCCTTGGTGCCGGCTTCGGGCTGATGGCGGCCTGCGACATCATGCTGGCCTCGGACACGGCCGTCTTCGGCATGCCCGAGATCGATGTCGGCCTGGCCGGCGGCGCGGCGATGCTGAACCAGTTGTTCAGCAAGTCCTTCACCCGCCGGCTGATGTTCACCGGCGACCGGCTGCCAGCCAGCGAGCTGTACCGCTTGGGCATTCTCGACTCTGTCTGGGCGCCCGACCAACTCCTGCCGTCGGCGATGCAGATGGCGGCGCGGATCGCCGGAAAGAGCCCGCTCGGCATCAAATATGCTAAGACGAGCTGCAATCTCGTCGAGCTGATGCCGCCCAAGGACGCCTACCGCTTCGAGCAGAACTTCACCTTCGAGCTGTCGAAGACCGAGGATGCACGCGAGGCACGCATGGCGCAGCTTGAGAAGCGCAAGCCGGAGTTCAAGGGGCGCTGACCACGCACACTGCCGGAGGGTCGTCATGGGCAGCAGCGAGGATCATGTCAGCGGGCGCGGGCTGCGGCGGCGCGGCGCGCTGGGCGCCCTGGGCCTGGCTAGCAGTCTCTTTCGGACGGGAAAGCCGATGGCGCAGGAGGGCGCCGGCGCCTGGCCCAGCCGGCAGCTTCGCCTCGTCATCCCCTTCGCACCGGGCGGCGCGGCCGATGGCTCGGCCCGCAGCCTTGCCGATCTGCTGTTCCGGCGCCTGAACCAGACCGTCGTCGCCGAGAACCGCAGCGGCGCCGGCGGCACGCTTGCCGCGCTCGCCGTCGCGACCGCCCCGGCGGATGGCTACACGCTGTTCTACGGGACACCAGGGCAGCTTACGACGCTCCCGATCCTGATGCGGGACATCCCCTATGACGCCGACCGAGACTTCCAGCCTGTCAGCCTGATCTCGCGCACGGCCTACGCCATCGCGGTGCACCCCGCCGTGCCTGCGCAGACGCTGGCCGAGCTCATCGCGCTGGCGAAAGCCCAGCCGGGCCGGCTCGCCTATGCCACCGCCGGCGTGGGGTCGGGCCCGCACCTCTCCGGCGAGCTGCTGAATTCCATGGCCGGGACCAGCCTCACTCATGTGCCCTATCGCGGCAGTGGCCCAGCGCTGAGCGACGTCATGGGCGGGCAGGTGCCGGTTTCCTTCGATAATTTCGGCAGCCTGCTGCCGCTGATCCAGCGCGGCAGCTTGCGCGGCATCGCCATCACCTCGGCGCGCCGCTCCCCCCTGCTACCGGAATTGCCGAGCGTGGGCGAAACCCTGCCCGGCTACGACGTGACCGCCTTCGGTTTCATCGCGGTTCGTTCGGGCACGCCGCGGCCGATCGTCGATCGGCTTAATGCCGAGATCCGGGCGGTGCTGCGGGACCCGGCCTTCCTGGCCCGCACCGCCTCATTCGGCGCCGTGGTCGAAGGCAGCACGCCGGAGGAGACGCAACGGATCCTGCGCGCGGAATCGGTGAAGTGGCGCGAGGTGATCACCAAGGCCGGGATCCGGCTGGAGGCAGGTCCATGACCACACCACGTCGCAGATTGCTGGCCGGCGCAGTGCTGGCGGGTGCCGGTACGGTGGCACGGGCGCAGCCGGCGGAGGCATGGCCGACCCGCCCGGTCGAGATCGTGGTGCCCTACGCCGCCGGCGGCCCCGCCGACCGCTACGCCCGCGCCTTCGGTAACCGCTTGGCTGAGATCTGGAAGCAGACTGTAGTGATCTCCTCAAAGCCCGGCGGGGCTGCGGCCATCGGCGCCGCAGCAGTGGCAAACGCACCACCCGATGGTCACACGCTGCTGATCGGATCGACGGGCATCATCACCAACCAGCTATTGCTGCGCAACATGCCCTATGCGCCAGCGGCGCTTTCGCCGCTCGCCCTCGTCGCCTTCGGCGGTGGCATCTTCTTCGTGCACCCGTCCGTACCCGCAACCACGGCGAAGGAGCTGCAGGCCTATGCCAGGGCCAACCCGGGCGCGCTGAAGTTCGGCTCCTCGGGCATTGGCTCGACGCCGCATCTGGCGGCAGAGCTCTTCGCCCTGCGTGCGGGTATCGAGATCACCCATATTCCGTATCGCGGCACTGCGCCGGCGCTGACCGACCTGCTCGCTCACCACATCAACGCCATGTACGACTCCGCCACCTCGATCAGGCATGCGCGGGAGGGGAAGCTGCGGGCCATCGCCAGCACCGGCCCCCAACGCAACCGCATCTCGCCCGAAGTTCCTACGATGGTCGAGAGCGGCTTCGACGTGGAATGCCGGACCTTTTATGGCTTTCTCGTGCCGTCCTCGGTGCCGGCCGGACTGCGGCGGAAGATCGAGGCGGACATCATCGCCGCTGCCGGCAGCGCGGAGATGCGGGAGATGTTCGTGCAGGATGGGCTCGACCCCGAAGCCATGCCATCGGACGCCTTCGAACGCTTCCTCGCCGGAGAGCTGGTGAAATGGGCCGAAGTCTTCCGCACCGCCAACATCACCGTGCAATAGGCCGGGGCCGCAGGAGCAGAACATGCATGCTGATCGCCGCGCCTCGATCGACTACGAGGCATTCCGTGCCGAAGTCCGCGACTTCGCCCTGACGCAGTGCCCGCCGGAGCTGCGGCTGGCGGTGACGCGGCTGAAGAAGGTCGGTCGCCACGAGATGTGTACTTGGCAAAAGATCCTCTACGCCAAGGGCTGGGGGGCGCCGAACTGGCCTATCGAATATGGCGGAACGGGCTGGGACCTGCGCCAACGCCACATCTTCGATGAGACGCTGGCCGAATGCGACTGCCCGACGCAGCCCTATCAGGCGCTTCGCCACATCGCGCCGGTCCTGATCGAGTTCGGCACGGTGGAGCAGAAGGCGCGCTTTCTGCCGGGCATCATCCGCGGCGAGGTGCATTGGTGCCAGGGCTATTCTGAGCCGGGCGCTGGGTCCGACCTGGCCTCGCTCAAGACCCAGGCGGAGCGCGTCGGCGACGAATACATCGTCAACGGCCAGAAGATCTGGACCACCGGCGCGCATGAGGCCGACATGATGTACGCGCTGGTCCGCACCGCGCGGGGCACGCGCAAGCAGGATGGCATCACCATGCTGCTGATCCCGATGGACTCGGTAGGCCTGACGGTCCGCCCCATCCGCACTATCGACGGCCTGCACAACGTCAATGAGGTCTTCTTCGATGATGTCCGTGTGCCCGTTGCGAACCGCATCGGCGAGGAGGGCAAGGCCTGGGCCTATGGCAAGTTCCTGCTGAGTCATGAGCGGCTCGGGGGCGCCAATGTCGCGCCGCTGCTGCGCCTGCTGGCCCGCACCCGCCGCATGGTCGCAGAGGAGTTCCGTGACGAACCCGGCCACCCGCAGAAGGCGGCACTCGAGCGGCGCCTGCTGCACGCAGAGGCGGAGATCTATGGCGTCCGCGCGCTAGGTCGCCGCGCCATCGAGGACATCGTGCACAAGCGGCCGCTCGGGACCATCTCCTCCGCCATCAAGCTCCTGTCGTCGAACTTGATGCAGACGCTCGACGAGATCGGCTTAGACGCGACCGGACGAAGGGTGGCGGCGCGCTTCCGCATTACCGGCGACGATCGGGCGAATGCAGGCGAGCCTGGTGTCGAATGGCTGACCAACTTCCTGCATGGCAGGGCCCGGACGATCTACGGCGGCAGCAGCGAAGTGCAGAAAAACGTGCTGGCGCGCACCCTTTTCGGATCTTGATCGCAATGTCCTTTGCTGCAGCCCCGATGGTGCCGGGCGACCTCTTCGACTCCGCCTCCAGGCTAGCCGCTGCCTGCGACGCCCGCTTCGCACGGCTGATTGAGCCGGAGGCGCGTGCTGCCCTGCTCACAGAGGTCTGGCAGGAGATCACGGCGCTTGGCTGGCCCGCCGTTGCGGTAGCGGAGGAAGCCGGCGGCGCCGGCGGCACCCTGCGCGATGTCGCCGCCCTGGTTGAAGGCGGCGCGCGCAGCGCCTTGGCCTTGCCGCTCGCCAGCGCCTTCGGCGTGGTGCCGCTGCTGCTGGCCGGCGCGGGTGGTGCCGGCGGGGAAGTGCTCGCCGGCATTGCGGCAGGCACGCATCGGGTCGCGGCGGCAATCGCGCCGGTCCATGGCACGGCCGCCGGATCGCCGATGGCGGCACGCTGGTCCGACGCCGCGCCACGGCTCAGCGGGGCGATGATCGGCATCGATTGCCCGCCGGACCCGACGCATTTCCTCGTCACCTGCCGGATCGAGGGTGAGGCCGCCCTGCTGCTGGTGCCGCGGGGCGATGACCGGGTGACGCTACGACATCATGAACGCATCGACGGCCGCCCTACCATCGACCTCCACTTCGGCGAGGACCGGCGGCTGGATGGCACGCTGCTGGCCCGCGGCGAGGCAGTCGGCGAGGCCACCGCCAGGGCCCTCCGCGCTGGCGCCTTCCTTGCCTGCGTCGAGGCCGTGGCAGCCATGGGAGCGCTACTCGAGCAGACCATCGCCTACCTGTCCAACCGCGTGCAGTTCGACGCGCCGTTGGCGAGCTTCCAGGCGCTGCGACACAAGGTGGCCGAGCTCTACGTTGCGCAGGAGAATGCCCGCGCGTTGGTGACAGAGCTGCTTGACCGGGTCGCTGCGCCCGGCGCCTGGCCGGATCGCGACCTGGATCTGGCGAAGCTGTACCTGGGCCCGGCCAGCCGCCGCTTCGCCGCCACGACCATCCAGCTGCACGGCGGCATGGGCATGACGGAGGAACTGCCGGCCTCGCGCCTGGCGAAGCGCCTACTGATGGTGGAATTCGAGTACGGCGACACCGCCTCCCATGAGGCGCGGCTGCTGGCCGCGGACCCGTTGGCCGAGGCCTCGGCATGAGCGCGCCGTCGGTGCACCCGCTGGAAAAGCTGTTCCGCCCGCGCTCGGTCGCCGTCATCGGCGCCTCCGGCGATCCGGGGAAGCTCGGCGGGCGGACCCTGTTCCATCTCAAGGAACTCGGCTACCGCGGCAGGATCTTCCCCATCAACACCAGCGGCAAGGAGGTGCAGGGGCTGCCGTCCTGGCGAAGCATCGCCGATCTGCCGGAGGTGCCGGACAGCGCCCTCGTCCTGCTGCCCGCGCCCGCCGTTGCGCAGGCGCTGGAGGATTGCGCGGCCAAGGGCATCCTGCATGTCCAGGTGCTCTCCTCCGGTTTCGCCGAGGAGGGCGGCGAGGGCGTCGTCATGCAGGAGCGCGTGGTGGAGATCATCCGCCGCACCGGCATGCGCATCACCGGGCCGAACTGTCTCGGCAGCATCAGCCCACCCGATGGCTATTTCGGCACCTTCTCCAGTCTGCTGGCGACTGCCAAGCCGGGGCCGGGCAAGGTCGGCATCGCCACCCAGAGCGGCGCCTATGGCTCGCATATCTACGCGGTCGCCGGCTTCCGCGGCATCGGCATCAGCCGCGCCATCGCCACCGGCAATGAGGCCGATATCGATGTTGCCGCGGCCATCGACTATCTAGCGGAGGATCCCGGCACAGCGGTCATCTGCGCCTCGCTGGAAGGGTGCAGGGATGGCGACGGGTTGCGGCGCGCGCTGCTGAAAGCGGCTGCAGCGCGCAAGCCGGTCATCATCATGAAGGTCGGCAGCACCGAGGTCGGCGCCGCCGCTGCCGCGACGCATACCGGCTCCCTGGCCGGAGAGGATCGCATCATCGATGCGGTGTTCCGCGAATGCGGCGCTTGGCGTGTCTCTTCAATTGAGGAGTTGCTCGACGTCGCGCAGCTCTGTGCCATTGCGCCGCTGCCGCCCTCCTCTGGTGTCGGCATATTGAGCGTCTCGGGCGGCATCGGCGTTCTGATGGCGGATGCCTGCATCGAGGCAGGGCTGGACGTGCCGCCGATGCCGCCCGAGGTTTTGGCGCAGATCCGGGAGATCCAGCCCGTCGCCGGCGGCCGAAACCCCGTCGATACAACCGCGCAGCTCGGCGGCCGGATGCATGTCTTCGAGGACATCAGCCAGGCGATGATGCAGGGTGCCCAGCTTGGCGCCATCATCTTCTACCTCGCGCATATCGGGCGGAACGTTGCGCGCTTCCCGCCGCTTGAGGAAGCGCTAACGGCGTTGCGACGGAGCTTTCCGGACCGGTTGGTCGTCGCGGTCATGACCAGTGTGGAGGAGGTCCGGCAGCGGCTGAATGTCTTGGGTGTCCCGGTCTTCGAGGATCCGACCCGCGCCGTGCGGGCGATCCTTGGCGCCGCCCGCATCCGCGTGCTGCAGGCGGCGGCCGCGGCACCGCCTGCGATCGGGCCTGGGCCCCCGCTCGACCTCTCCGCGACGAACGAAGCCGCAGCGAAGGCGCTACTTGCCGGCGCCGGCCTGTCAGTGCTGCCGGAGCGGGTATGCTTGACGGCCGCCGAGGCCGCCGAGGCGGCAACGGCGCTCGGCTTTCCGGTCGCGCTCAAGATCCTGTCCGACGACATCCCGCACAAGACGGAGGTCGGCGGCGTGATGTTGAATCTGGCCGACGTCACGGCAGTCGCGCAGGGCTTCGACGAAATCATGCGGCGCGCGCGGGCGGCGAAGCCCGCGGCACGGCTCGATGGTGTGCTGGTCGCCCCGATGGTCACAGATGGTGTCGAGACCATCATCGGCGTGCAGCGCGACCCAGTCTTTGGGCCAATGGTCATGTTCGGGCTCGGCGGTGTGTCGGTCGAATTGTTTGGGGATGTGGCCTTCGCCTCGGCGCCGCTGACGCCGGAACGGGCGGACGCGCTGATCAATTCGGTCCATTCGGCACGGCTGCTCGCTGGTTGGCGCGGCGGACCGGCGCTCGACCGGGAAGCGCTGGTGGAGGCGCTATGCCGCGTCTCGAAGTTTGCAGCAAGGCATCGCGATGCCATCGACGTTGTTGAGATCAACCCATTCCTCGTGCGCGCGCGGGGCGCGGTCGTGTTGGACGCGCTAATTGCGCCACGCCGCGCGTAGACCGGATTAGCCAGGGCGGGTCCACCGGAGAATAATACCCATCGCGCGCAGTTCCCGGCTCAGCGTCTACTTGGACAATGAGATGCGGAACTCCTCCCACAGCCACTGGCCGAGGTCGACCAACCGCCAGCGCACCACACTGTAATTAGAGGGCACCGGCCCCCGCCTCGATCGCCGCCACCGCCAGTAGCCGCCGCGAATGTCTGGCGTCCCTCAATCGCCGCGATAGGACGCGCAGCGCCGGCCTATCATAGTCAGGACGGAGGGAAGCGGCTGACTTATGGCGAGGCTCCGTTGCTTGCCAGCTTGGATCTCATCGCCGTCGTGTCGGGGAGTCCTTTCGTGAGGCACAGGCCATTGGGGTTGGTTTAAGGTCAGAGCCGTTTGGCGCCGCTTCTGGCCGTGCGTCTTTGCCGCCGTCCGTGGATGGGGTTGTGGTCAATGCATCCGCAACTGCTTCTGCTGTCCCCCGTTCCTGCGCGGCGTGCGCCGCCGTAGCGGCCGCGGCCGATGCAGCCTGGCACAGGGCAACCACTTCGCCCATTGAGGTGACGACGGTTTCGCCTGGTCCCTCGGCCCTCAGCGCGGCCAGCATCGGACTGTCTGACGCAGCGTGCCAAAGTGCAATCACCGTCCGCGCCTCGGGCAGGTGGCGCCGCAGGCGGCGCAGGAAGTAGCGCACACTTGCAGCGCTGCTCCCCCCTTCCAGGACCGAAAGGCAGCACAGACGCACCCGCGTTGGATCCAGCCGCTGTTCAATCTGAGCCGCATCCAGCGCCGCATTTGGCTTCACGCGTCCGCCGAAGCCGTGGCCGCGCAGAACCTGTGCGGCCATTGATGCGGCGAGCTCATCAAACGGTCCCTGACCAGCAACGCAGAGGACCGCCCCCTCGTGCCGCCACGTCTCTGGCACCGTGGCAGCAGAGACGGAGGTGTCGGCGTTCGACGAGGCATCCTGCGTGTCAACAAGATCATCGAGCAGCACCTCTACCTGGCGGCGGATGACCTCCGTCCGCTTCGGATCCAACACCTCACGCGACCAATCCGCCTGGGCCAGAGCGAGACCGCGCAGGGCCACCTCGTCGACATAGCCGGCCAGCGTCGCTCCGTTCCCCTCACGCAGCTGGCGCCGCGCCTGGGACACTAGCCCGTCAGCATCGCCTTCCAAGGCGCGCTGGTAGAAGCTTTCCTCGAGCCGCAGCGGTGGGCGGTCGCCGAGCATCACCTCCAGGAACTCCAGACGCTCCACATGCCGCCCCAGAACCACAAGGCAGACGGTGAGTGGTACCGCCAGAAGCAGCCCAATCGGCCCCCAGAGGAAGGCCCAGAGGGTCGCCGAGACGATTACCGAGATCGGCGATAGCCCGGTTGAGTGGCCGTAGAGCAGCGGCTCGACGACTTGTCCCATCAGCGGCTCGCTAATCAGAAACAGCCCGAGCACCCACAACGCGAGGGACCAGCCCGGATCCACCGCCAGCGCTAGCAGCACAGGCGGCACCACAGCGATAAGCGTGCCGACGAAAGGCACGAAGCGCATCAGCCCGGCCAGAATGCCCCAGAGCACCGGATTTGGCAGCCCGATCAGCCACAGCCCGGCGGAGATGAACAGGCCGAAGCTGGCGTTCAGCGCGACCTGCGCCAGGAAGTAGCGGGAAAGGCGGTAGGCCGCGTCGTTCAGCGCCACGATGGTGCGATGCAGGTCGCGCGCCCCCGCCAGCCGGATCACCCGGTCGCGCAAATCCTCGCGGTAGAGCAGGACGAAGACCACAAAGATCACTACCAGTCCCGCCGTCGCCAAGGGTGCTAGCAGCGGCTCGGCGGCGCCGAGCACCACCTCCAGCGGGGTCGCCGCACCGGGTCCCACTGCCGGGCTCACCGGAACAGAACCCGTGGCGCCGCCGACTACCAGCGGTGGCAAGGAGGTCTGGTTTCCGGGGCCGCCGATGTCAAAGCTGCGCAGCAGTCCATCCACCGCTTGCAACATCTCGCCATGGCGGAGCGAGTCCAGCTTCGCCCGCACTGCCGCCTGGTAGCGCGGCAGGTTCGCCGCGAGCTGCGCCACTTGGCCGCTCACCGCCAGGCCGATGCCAAGTATCACCGCGAAACCGAGCGCCACAGCGACCACGACCGAGAGCACACGCCCCAACCGTAGCCACCGCTGCAGCGCCCGCGCTACAGGCGCCAGCACAAAGGCGAGCAGCACTGCCAGCACCAGAGGCACCAGCAGGTCTCGGCCAAAATATAGCGCCGCGACCACGATCGCCCCAGCGCAGAGCGTAACGAGGCCTGAGGCTGGCACACCTGCCGCCGGTGGCATAACCGTTGCCCGCTGCCGGTCCGGTAAGCTCGCCGAGATGACGCCTCTGTCGTCGTCCGTTCTCATCGTCACCGCCCGTATGCATGGGTTGCCACGCACCCGGAAATGGAGCGAGCGCCGTACATGCAACGCTCACAGCATTGAGGAGGTTGCCGGAGGTGAGGGTGTCTGTGGGGCGAACCACACGGTGTGGCAGCCGCTAACGCCCGGCAATCAGAAGGACGAGCAACCGCGTCCAACGGTTATCATTGGCGTTCTCGCCGCCGTACCGGCAGCGGCCGCAGCGCACGACGGCCTCACCGCCGGCCGTCCTCATCGCGGCGGCAGCGCTCTGGTGCGGGCCGGACTTCGCCACCCCGCTCGCAAGCTCTGCGGAGGATGGGCGGCCGGCTAAATGGGACGCCTCCGCGTCGCGCCCTCAGCCTCTCCCATCTCGCTCCATTGCGCGGTCTTCACCAGCCAGCATCGCCGCGTCGATCTGTGTCAGTAGGCGCGAGAAGTCCACGGGCTTCGGGTGGTAGTCGTCGCAGCCGGCCTGAAGCGTCTTGTCGTGGTCGCCCGACATCGCGTGCGCAGTCAGCGCGATGATCGGGATGCGCGCGGTAGATTCGTCGCCGCGCAGCGTCCGGGCAGCGGTCCAGCCGTCCATCACCGGCAGGTTCATGTCGAGCAGGATGATGTCGGGCAGCTCGGCACGCGCCTTCTCCACCCCCTCCTGCCCGTCATGAGCGAGCACGACGTCGAAGCCGCGGCGCCGCAGGCGGCGCGAGAGGAAGTCCCACAGCTCCTCGTGGTCCTCCACCAGCAGGATCTTGGTCATGGCGGCGAATTCCTATGATTGTGTCAGTTTGGCGAGCGCGGCAGCGCCGCGCCGCGCTACGGCAATGCGGCGGAGTTCCTCGGCCAGCTCCACCGGCGGCTCCGCCTCGGCGGGAAGAATGCGGCGGACCTGGCCGCGCAGGCGCTCGATTTCCTCCGGCGCCACGTCGCCGCCTGTTAGTGCGATGATGGGAATTGCCTGCCACTGAGGTCGGCGCTGCAGTTCCTGGATTAAGGCGAAGGCGTCATCACCCGGCGGCTGCACAGAAACCAGCAACAGGCCCGGCAGGTGCGGATCGGAGGTATCAAGAAGGTGCAGCGCGGTGGAGCTGTCGACGGCCTCGGCCACAGCCCAGCCCTCGGCTTCGAGCAGCCGGCGCAGCTCGCCCCTCCCCTGGGGATCGGTCTCCACTACCAACGCGGCGCTAGGCGAGGTGGGCTGCGGGCGGTAGCGGCCGAGCACCTCCTTCAGCCGCTCCCAGCGCACCGGCTTGGTGAGGTAGTCTGAAGCGCCGAGCGAGAAGGCCAGCCCCCTCTCCTGCACAATGGTCACCATCACCACCGGCACCTCGGCCAACTCCGGGTCGGCCTTCAGGGCGGAGAGCACAGCCCAGCCGTCCATCCGCGGCATCATCACGTCGAGCAGAACAGCGGTCGGGCGCAGTTCCCGGGCCATGGCCAAGCCCGCCGCGCCGTCCGCGGCGCAGCGGACGGCGAAACCTTCGCGCTGGAGAAAGCGGGCTAAGAGATCGCGCGTGGCGGGGTCGTCGTCCACCACCAGCACCAGGCCTGCCGCTCCGTCCTCTTGGTACTCTTTCCTCTCGGAGGTTCCCTCCCGTGCGGCCACAACCGGATCGTCGTCCGGCGTGCGGATCTTGCGCAGGTCGGCGGGCAGACGGACGGCAAAGATTGTGCCCTGGCCTGGCTCGCTGTCCGCTGCGACGTCGCCCCCAAGCAGCGCACAGAAGGCTTTGGTGATTGCTAGGCCGAGCCCGGTACCCCCGAAGCGGCGCGTGGTGGAAGCGTCGGCCTGAGTGAACCGCAGGAAGAGCCGCCCGAGCTGCTCGGGCGTCATCCCAATGCCTGTGTCGGCGACGCGGAACTCCACCCATTCGACACCCGAATCATCACGCCAGCGCCGGCCGGCTAGGGTGACCTGTCCATCCTCGGTAAACTTGGCGGCGTTGGAAAGTAGGTTAATCAGGCACTGGCGGAGCTTCACGGGATCCGAGTGCATAGCGCCGAGATCGGGCCCGACAGCAAGCTCCAACCGGTTTCCCTTCTTCTCGACTAGCGCCTGCACAGTAGCCGCCACCTCCTCGACAAGATGGCAGGCGTCGAAGTCCTCGAGCTGTACTTCCATCTTGCCAGCCTCGATCTTCGAGAGGTCAAGCACGTCGTTGATCAAAGATAGCAGGTGCCGGGCATTGCTCTCAATCTTGCGCAGGTCACCAAGCAGCACCGCGCCGCCCGCCATGTCCGCCACCTCCTCTTCGAGCATCTCCGAGTAGCCGATCACGGCGGAGAGTGGCGTGCGCAATTCGTGGCTCATATTCGCGATGAACTGGCTTTTCGATTGGTTCGCCTCCTCCGCGGCCTTCTTCGCCGCTGAGAGCGCTTCCTCGGCCCGCTTTCGCCGGAGGCACTGCCCGAGCATCCCGCCCAGAGTTGCAACGGAGAGCAGGAGGGAGGGGTCGGTGCGCAGCGGCGCCCGCATGAAGAACTCCACCACCCCGATGACCTCAGCTTCCGCCACAGCCGGAAACACGAAAGCGGCGTGGAGGCCAGCATCCACGGCCGTCTTCCGCCGCACGAAGCCCGCGTCCTCCAGGAGGTCAGATACAACCAGCGGCTCAGCGCTCATCCATGCGCGCCCAGGCAGCCCTTCCCCACGGGCGAATGAGAGGGCCTCCGCCGCTCGGAGGAACTCCTCCGCGCAAACGGTCGGCGACGACCATGTCGCGACACAGCGAAGCGCCTCCCCGGAGGCTTCGGCGGCCCAGAAAACCCCCACCTCCCATCCCAGGCCGGTGCCGATCGCCGCGAGAGCGCGCGGCAGCGCGTCCTGCACGTCGGTCGCCTCCGCCAGCGCGCGGCTGGCGGCATATTGCACAGACAGGCGCTTGTGCGCGTCCTGGCGGCGGGTGGTATCGGAGAAGGTGAGGACGCTCCCGACCACTGCGCCTCCGTTGAGGATTGGGAAGGACGAATATTCGGCGGCGAACGGTGTGCCGTCACGGCGCCACAGGACTTCGTTCTCGAGCCGCACCGCCTGTCCGTCACGGACACTGCGCAGCATCGGACACTCGTCCTTCGGGTAGGGCGACCCGTCCGGGCGAGTGTGATGGATCAACGCGTGCATGTCGTGCCCAAGAACGCAGTCGCACGCGTAGTCGAGCATTTCGAGGGCGGCTCTGTTAACGAAGGTGCATCTGCCCTCGGCATCGACGCCGTAGACGCCGTCACCGATCGAGTCTAGTAAGGTAATCTTCTCCCGTCGCTCCTGGTCGGCGGCCTGCGCGAGGCGTGTCGCGCGCTCCGTCGCGGCGCGGAGCGCAATCTCGGCCTCGACCGCCGCCGCGAGGTCGCGCACCATGGAGACCTCCCGTGGCATCCATTCGCGGGGCTTCGTGTCGACCACGCAGAAACTGCCTAGCACTTCGGTGTTCAGGAGCAGCGGGACGCCGAGGTAGGCGATCACCCCGAGGTCGGCGACGGCGCCGTTGTCGCGCACGCGCGGGTCGGTGCGGGCGTCGGAGACCACCAGCGGCTCCCGGTTGACGACCACCAGCTTGCAGAAGGAGTGCGACAGCGGTGTCTCACGGCAACTCGCCCACGGCTCCGGGAGCCCCTGGGCGCTCTTGAAGAACTGCCTGCGGTCGTCCACCAGGGAGACCAGGGCCAACGGGGCATCCAGGACGGCCCTTGCGAGGCGCGTGAAGCGGTCGAACGCCTCCTCGGCCGGGCTATCGAGCAGGCCTGTGGCCGACAGCGTGCCGAGCCGCCTCGGGTTGAGAATTGCGCCTGTATCGACCGGAGTCTTCGACACACGATTTCTCCATAGGGGTCTTATTAGAGTGCGCGCCAGTCACTGGCCTAACAGGCGCGTTCCGAGCGACAGCCGACCTCCTGCTAACGCCGCAGGTCTCAGCGTGGCTCACGTGCCAGCATGGGAGCGAGCGCCTCGTCGGGCGAGGCGGCGGCGCGGCGCGGTGCGGCGGAGGTGTCCGCCATGTCAGACGCTTCCTCTGCCGACAGCCAGCGGTGCAGCAGCCCGGCCGCTAATGCGCCGGCGATAGGCGCCACCCAGAACACCCAGAGCTGCTGCAACGCGAGCCCACCCACCGCCAGCGCCGGCCCAGTGCTGCGAGCCGGGTTGAAGGAGGTGTTGGTGATCGGAATCGAGATTAGGTGGATCAGCGTCAGGCAGAGCCCGATAGCAAGGCCAGCAAAGCCTGCCGGTGCTCGCGCCGCGGTTGCACCGAGGATCACCAGTGCGAAGAAGAAGGTCATCGTTACCTCAATCACCAAGCCCGCTACCAGCGGATACCTGCCCGGCGAGGCGTCGCCGAAGCCGTTGGCCGCGAGGCCCTTGGCGGCGAGGTCCCAGCCCGGTTGCCCGGAGGCGACCAGGTAAAGCAGGAAGGCCGCGGCGATCGCGCCGATGAGCTGCGCGGCGATGTAGCCCGGCGCCTCCACTGCGCAGAACCGGCAGGCGGCGACCAAGCCGAGCGACACGGCGGGGTTCAGGTGGCAGCCGCTGATGTGCCCGATGGCGTAGGCCATGGTGAGAACCGTCAGGCCGAAGGTAAGGCTGACACCTAGCAGGCCGATGCCGATCTGGGGAAAGGCGGCGGCTAGCACCACGGCGCCGCAGCCACCAAAGACGAGCCAGAACGTACCAAGAAACTCCGCCGCCAGCTTGCGTGACATGCATACCTCCCCTTAATGGGAATGGCGCTGAAGAAGTGCACCGCAGGCATCGTTTTTGATGATCCAGCCGCTAGCAGATTCACAAGAGGATGAAACGTTATCGCCTTCAGGTGAAACGGGCCACGCGCCGCAGCTTGCTCCACGCTGCGACGAGCGTCACGACACCCCGGTAGTCCGTAGCAAGAACTGGCGCGGCGCGAGGAGGGCAAAGAGCTGCGGTTGGGTGCAGTCCCATCGAGAGAGGCGCCTGCCGTACTCCAGCAGAGCCGCCTGACAAGCCGTCAACGTATCTCGTGCCATACCGCCGGCTTCGTATCTTCTCATCGGCCACTTCCTGTATCAATGTCGTAACCAACTGGAGCGCGTGGGCTTGCTCAGGGTTCCACTAGAGCAAGCAAGGCTCTAAGTGGGGCCTTCGCCTGATGCAGCGGATTGGCGCCAAAAAGAGCGGATCGCGGTCGCGCGTAAGATCGCTGTCATTTTCCGCTGAATTTGGGTGGACGGCACCGAGTTCTGGTGGACGCGCGAGGAGGCCCAACTGGCCTGTCCCGCACGCCACCATCCAGGCTCCGCTCCGGCGTAGAGGCTGTCTCTGCCGGAACGGTGGGTGGAGGCGACCGCGCAGAGCCCGTTGACCGCTCCGGCGTACCCCGCCTGATCAGGCCGTTGCAAACATCGCGGCGTCACACCGCTGACCCCTATCATGGGGCAGACCACACCGACCCCGAAGAGAACCATGACCTCGGCAGCGGTCAGCCTCCACTTCGGTGCTTGAACTGGAAGCCCGATTAGAAAACGAGGTTTTTAGGCGAACTCCGCCTCGATCAGGCCGACCGTCATCCCTGTTGGTAGCAGGCGCGTGATCCGTAGTCCCACCGAGGCGAGGAGCGCCCGCCACTCGCCCTTGGTGCGCTCGCGCCCGCCCGTCCTGACCAGCATGTT